>NZ_JASBRI010000004.1 GCF_030149515.1 Maricaulis sp.
CTGGGAATCAAGGAGCGCTTCGAGTTGCAGGGCCGCTTCGCCGTCCTCGTAATAGGCCGGACGCCGCTCACGCAAGCAAAATCCTTCGCGCTCATAGAGCCGGCGTGCAGCCAGATTGCTCTCCCTGACCTCAAGGCGCAGTGCACGCAGTCTTTCACACAGAGCCAGCTTGCGCGCGGCGGCGATCAGGGCGCTCGCCGCCCCTCGTCCGCGCGCGTCGGGATGGACTGCCAGCGAATAAATCCGCCCGGTGCGGCCGCCGCGCCGCAGGCTCAGCGCCAGGTATCCGGCGCCTTCGTCCGCCAGGAAAAAACGGGTCCGGCCGCCCTTCAGCATCCGGGCAAGATTGCGACGCGGAAAGCGGTCACGGTCGAAGCTGGCGGCTTCGATCGCGTCGATAGCCGGAAGGTCGCCCGGACCGGCTTCGCGGACGGCTACCGCTTCCATCGAATGGCGTAGAGGTCGAAGCGGCGATCGCGCAGATTGCGGACGGTGCCTTCCTGGCGCGCCCAGTCCAGATCGGTCAGATCGAGATCGGCGATCGACACGGTTTCCACGTTTTCCGAGCATTCCTCGGCGATCCCGTCGCGGGCGAAGGCGAAGTCGCAGGGTGTGAGAATGCAGGATTTGGCGTACTGGATGTCCATGTTTTCCACACCCGGCAGATTTCCCACATTCCCGGACATCACGACATAGCATTGATTCTCGATGGCGCGCGCCTGGGCACAATAGCGCACGCGCATATATCCCTGCCGGTTATCCGTACAGAACGGAACGAACAGGAGTTTGGCGCCGGCATCGATCAGCTTGCGGGCCAGTTCCGGGAACTCCGCGTCATAGCAGATAAGAATGCCGATCGGACCGCAATCGGTCTGGATCGTCGCGATATGATCGCCGCCCTTGATGTTCCACCAGTGGCGTTCGGACGGGGTGGGATGGATCTTTTCCTGGGCGTGTACCGATCCGTCGCGCAGGAAGACATAGGCCACGTTCTGGATGTCGCCATCATCGGTGCGTGTGGGGTGGGATCCGCCGATGATATTGATGTTGTACCCGATCGCCAGCTGGCGCATCGCTTCGATGAAGTGCGGCGTGTATTCGGTCAGCCGCTCGATCGACTGGGCGTGGGTCAGCCGGGTCTCTTCCAGCGACAGGAGCGCCAGGGTGAACAATTCAGGGAATACCACGAAGTCGGACCGGTAGTCCGAGGTCACGTCGACGAAGTACTCGATGTTGGAAATGAACTCCTCGAAACTCGACACGCGGCGCTGCTGGAACTGCACCGTCGCCACACGCACCGCACCCTTGGCTCCGGGCGGGGCGCTTTCGCTCTTGCGCTGCTCCACGGCGTAGGGGTTGCGCCAGACCATGTGGGTGGCATAGCCGCCCGAGGCCCGGTCTTCGGGCATATAGCCGCGCAGGACGCCGATCGGCTCATAACCCATCCGCGTCTGGAAGCGGATCACCGGATCGTTGACTTCCTGGGCGATCACCGCGGCCAGATAGGCCTTGGCGGAGGGATACTGCTTGCGCCGCCGCTTCCAGTTCGGCATCCGCCCGCCGAACACGACGCCCTTCAGTTCGAAACGCTCGGCGAGTTCCTTGCGGGCATCGTAGAGCCGCTGGCCGATGCGCAGGCGCCGCCGGTCCGGGTCGACACAGATCTCCATACCGTAGAGCCAGTCGCCATTGGGATTGTGCCGCGAGGCATAGCCGTTTCCGGTAATCTCGGCCCAGGTATGGCGGGCCAGCGCGGCCTCCTCGTCGATGATGAAGGAGGCGGCATAGCCCACGATCTCGCCCTCGTATTCGACGACGACCTGGCCTTCGGGAAAATTGATGATCTGGCCCTGGATCATGCTGTCCGAGTATGGGCCCATCTCGGTATAGACCTTGCCGCTCAGGGCGACGACACCGGGGATATCGGCCAGTTCGGCATTGCGCACTTGCAGGGCGGGACGGGAGGCTTGGCGGGGCATGACGGTTCCGTAAGACTGCTTCACCTAGCAGTTTGTCATGTCCCGCCCGCCGTCAAGCGGCGAGCGCCGAAGATCAGCTGACACCGTCGGATTGTTGCGCCGGCACCAGAAAATCGATGCGGCTGATGGCACCAATGCGCGTTCACAAATCCGTTGCCCGGGAAGACGCAGCGAAAATCTGTCCTATTATCGATACGGAAGTCATATCAGGACCCTTTCCCATGTTGTTCCGACCGCGAAAACCCTGGCAGGGCCGACAAGCCGATGTCACACCGAAATCGCTCTATCTCGACCGGCGGCGCATCATGACGGCGGGGGGCGCGCTCGCCCTCACCGGTCTTGTCGGCTGCAACGGATCGGAAACGCAGGCCGATTCCCCCACGTCCGCCGCTGCCCGGCCGGCATCGCCGCACGCGCCGGCCGATGGCGGCCTCAACTACACGAGCACAGACTATTCCGTGTCCGATGCCCTGACCCCGATCGATGCGGTTTCCGGCTACAACAATTTCTACGAGTTCGGTGTCGCCAAGGAAGATCCCGCCCGCTACGCCCACCGAATGACCGTAGATCCCTGGTCGATCGAGGTCGAAGGGCACGCGGCCCGCACCGGGCGCTTTGCGCTTGAGGATGTAGTCGATTTCAACGCACTGGAAGAGCGTATCTACCGTCTTCGCTGTGTCGAGGCCTGGTCGATGGTGATCCCCTGGATCGGCGTTCCGCTGGCGTCCGTGCTGCAACAGTTCGAGCCGACGGCGGACGCGCGCTATGTCGCCTTCGAGACCTATCTCAACCGCCAGGAAATGCGCGGCACCCGGTTTCCGGTTCTCGACTGGCCCTATGTGGAGGGCCTGCGCATGGACGAGGCGATGAACGAGCTCGCCTTCCTGGCAGTCGGCCTGTACGGCGACCTCCTGCCCAATCAGAACGGCGCGCCCGTGCGCCTCGTCGTGCCCTGGAAGTATGGATACAAGTCCATCAAGTCGATCGTGAAGATCCGCTTCGTTCCGGAACAGCCGCCCACCTCGTGGAATATCGCTGCCCCGAACGAGTACGGCTTCTATTCCAACGTCAATCCGAACCGGGCGCATCCGCGCTGGAGCCAGCGCACCGAACGCGTCATCGGCGGCGATCTGTTCGCCCGGCGCGACACGGAAATGTTCAACGGGTATGGGGATCAGGTCGCGCACCTCTATACCGGCATGGACCTGATCGAGAACCACTGATCATGGCGCGCAACGCCTTTCTGAGGGTTTTCGGCCAGCACTGGCTGAAACCGCTGACATTCTGGCTGCTGGCCCTGCCCGGCCTGTGGCTGGGCTGGCAGTGGACGTTGCTTCTGACCGCAATGCCGCACGATCTGGGGTTCAACCCGATCGAGACGACACACCGCTTCCTGGGCGATACGGCGCTGCGCATCCTCCTGATCACACTGGCAGTAACTCCGTTCAGGGACCTGACGCGCTGGCTGCCGATCATGAAGGTGCGCCGGCGCATCGGCCTGGCGGCCTTCTGGTACGCCTTTCTCCACATTGCCGCCTATCTCGGCCTCGACCTCTTCATCGCTGCGGGGATGAGTCTGGCCGGCATGCTGGCCGGCCTCTGGGAGGATGTGGCCGAACGCGTCTATATCACGCTCGGCATGGCAGCCTTCCTGCTGCTGATCCCTCTGGCCGCGACATCGTTCAACGCCACGATCCGGCTTCTCGGACCCAGGCTTTGGCAGCAGGTGCACTGGGCCATCTACCCGCTGGCGATCCTGGCTGTCCTGCATCACGGCTTCATGGAAAAGGGCAATCAGCCGATGCCCTGGATCCATGGCGGTATTCTCGCCGTCCTGCTGGGCTACCGGCTGGTGCGCACTGCGCGCAGGAGATCGCACGCCAGGCCCGTCGCATCCTGACGCTTCAGGATCAAAAGGGTCAGGCAAGACAGCCAGACCAGGCACGCCGCCAGGAACAGGCCGCCGCCATCCTGGTTCGGATCGATGCCCAGCGGGGTGAAGAGGTGGAAGCTCACCGCGCCCGTCATGATCGCCAGGCCGAGCAGGCTTCCCAGCACCTGAAGACGACGCAAAACGGGTATAAATCCAATCAATAGCAACGTCGAAGCAAACAGTTCTGCCGATCCGATAACGTATTGGCTGAAGAGCCCCGTGTGGTCGAACAGACCCGGCGCTCCCCAGCTGGCCGCCCAATCGTCGAGCCGGCCGAAGATTTCCTGCGTCTCAGGCGCGCCGGTGAACTTGTAACGCAGCGAGTCGAGAAAGACCGCACTGACGAAAAGCGGCAGCCCGATCGACACGATCCGGGAACCCCACTTGCGCATATCTGTCTCCATTCAAGAGCCCGGGCCGGTCATCACCCGGCCCATGTTCGTGCCCGCAATTATGGTCTATCAGCGTCTCGCACCAGTCACCCTTTCGCGAGCAATCGGGAGCCGCCGCATGAGCCTGCACATCACCGACCGTTTTGACAGTGGCAATATCGAGGTGCTCGATGCCGCCGATCCCTCCCGGATCCGGCTGGAGATCCGCAAGGACAACGGATCGGACTTCTACCAATGGTTCCACTTCCGTGTGACCGGCGCCCTGGGCGCACCGCTGACCATGGCGATCGAGAATGCCGGCGGTGCTGCCTATCTGGAAGGCTGGCCGGGCTACCGGGCCTGCGCGTCCTATGATCGCGAGACCTGGTTCCGCATCGACACATCCTACGAGAACGGCGTTTTGACCCTGCATCACACGCCGGAATGCGACACGGTCTGGTTTGCCTATTTCGCCCCCTACTCCATGGAGCGCCACCAGGACCTGCTCGCCTGGGCTCAATTACACAGCGCGGTCGATCTCGAGGTGATCGGCGAAACGCTGGACGGCCAGACGATGGACTGCCTCACGGTCGGTACCCCCGGAACAGGCAAGCGCACGGTATGGGTCACCGCCCGCCAGCACCCCGGCGAGACGATGGCCGAATGGTGGATGGAGGGTTTTCTGGCCCGCCTTCTGGATGACGAGGATCCGGTCGCGCGCACACTCCGCGAGAAGGCGGTTTTCCACATCGTGCCGAACATGAACCCCGATGGCAGCAAACGCGGGCATCTGCGCACCAATGCCAGGGGCGTCAATCTCAACCGCGAGTGGGACAAGGCCAGTCTGGAAAACTCGCCGGAAGTCTTTCATGTCCTCGAGCGTATGCGCGAAACCGGGATCGATCTCGCCCTGGACGTCCATGGTGACGAGGCCCTGCCCTACAACTTCATCGCCGGCGGCGAAGGCGCTCCGAATTTCGATGCCAGGGGCCAGGAGCTGCTGGACGGCTACAAGACCGCTCTCAAGACCGCCAGCCCCGACTTCCAGACCGGGCACGGCTATGCCGTCGATGCCCCCGGAAGCGCAAACCTTGCGATCTGCACCAATTACCTGGCCAACGAATTCCGCTGCCTGGCGATGACGCTGGAAATGCCCTTCAAGGACAATGCGGATCTGCCCGATCCGGTGCACGGCTGGTCGCCGGAGCGCTGCCGCAAGCTCGGCGCGGCCAATCTCGATGCCATGCTGGCCGTGATGGGCCGGCTGCGGTGACCATCTATGTCGATGCCGATGCCTGTCCGGTGAAGGACGAGATCATCCGGGTCGGTGAACGCCACCGGACCGAGATGCTGTTCGTGTGCGATGGCGGTCTGCGGCGGCCGAACTCGCAATGGGCCCGGCTGGTGATCGTCGAGGGCGGGCTGGATGCGGCCGACGACTGGATCGCCGAACATGTCGCGCCGGGCGACGTGTTCGTGACGGCGGACATTCCCCTTGCCGACCGCTGCATCAAGGCCGGTGCCATGGGCATAGATCCGCGCGGCAAGCTGTGGACGGCCGACAATATCGGCGCGTCGCTGGCAACACGGAACCTGATGAGCGATCTGCGCGAAGCGGGCACGGTGACCGGTGGCGCCAAACCCTTCGGCCCGAAGGACCGCTCCGCCTTTCTCGACGGGATGGAACGCGTGATGCGGCAAGCCGCCTCGGCGCGACGCGCTTGACGGCAACGCCGTTCCGTCGAGGATGGGCGCCGGGTAAGCAGAGCCCGCCTCAAGGCGGGCACGGGGAGAGTAAACCATGAAAGCACTTCTGGGCGGCGTCGCGATCGGCGCCCTGCTCGTGGCCGGCGGCCTTTATGTCTACAAGGGCATGGACAGTGGCACCGATGTCGGCAATCCCGCCGCCGGGACCGACGCCGCGGTCACGTCGGAACCGACCGTCGACGATGCCGAACAGTTCCTCGCCGATGCCGAAACGGAGCTGCGCGAATTCAGCGAGTTCGGGGCCCGCACGGCATGGGTGCAGAATAATTTCATCACCTATGACACCAACTGGCTGCTGGAGCGCATGTCGACCCAGTCCACGGAAATGGCCGTGCGCCTGGCCACCGAGACGGCCCGATACACCGATCTCGACCTGCCCGGGGATGCCGAGCGCAAGATGGGTGTGCTGCGGGCCGGCATCACCCTGCCCGCGCCGAACGATTCCGCGGCGGCCGCGCGCCTGTCCGAACTGACCACACGCATGGGCACGGCCTATTCGGCTGGCACGATGGAGATCGACGGCGAACAGGTCGATCACAACGAGCTCGAGAACATCATGCGCACGAGCCGGGATCCGGAATTCCTGGCCCATGTCTGGAATGGCTGGCGCCGGGCCTACGATCCCGCACAGATGTCGTCTGATTACGCTGAAATGGTCGATATCGCCAATCAGGGTGCGCGCGATCTGGGCTTCGACAATCTCGCCCAGATGTGGCTGTCCAATTACGACATGCCGGCCGACGAGATGGAAGCCGAGGTGGAGCGTCTCTGGGGCCAGGTTGCGCCCTTCTATGAAGAGCTGCACTGCCATGTCCGCGCCAATCTGAACGAGCTTTACGGCGATGAGGTCCAGCCGGCCGAAGGTCCGATCCGGGCCGATCTGCTGGGCAATATGTGGGCGCAGGGCTGGTCCTCACTCTCCGACGTGGCGTCGGTGGGCGACAGCGAGCCGGCCTACAATCTGACCGAACTCCTCGAAGGGGCCGGCTACACGCCGGTCCAGATGGTGGAAACGGCCGAGACCTTCTTCACCTCGCTGGGCATGGCAGAACTGCCGGAAACCTTCTGGGAACGCTCTCTGATCACCCAGCCGCGCGACCGGCAGGTCGCCTGCCATGCCTCGGCCTGGAATCTCGACAGCGAGGATGATTTGCGCATCAAGATGTGCACGCGCGTCAATGCGGACGATTTCGTCACCGTGCACCACGAGCTGGGCCATAATTTCTACCAGCGCGCCTACAACCATCAGGACTTTCTGTTCCAGAACGGTGCCCATGACGGTTTCCACGAAGCCATCGGCGATTTCATCGCCCTGTCGGTGACACCGGAATACCTGGTCCAGATCGGCCTGCTCGACGAATCCGACATGCCCGGCGCCGATGCCGATCTCGGCCTGCTGATGGATACGGCGCTCGACAAGATCGCCTTCCTGCCGTTCGCAGTGATGATGGATCAGTGGCGCTGGCAGGTGCTGCGCGGCGAGATCCAGCCGGAGAACTACAACGAGGCCTGGTGGGAGCTGCGCAACAGCTATCAGGGGATCACGCCGCCGGTCGACCGTCCGGCCGATGCCTTCGATCCGGGGTCGAAGTATCACATTGCCAACAACGTTCCCTATCTGCGCTATTTCCTGAGCCACATCCTGCAGTTCCAGTTCCACGAGGCGGCCTGCGAGATGGCGGGCTGGGAAGGCCCGCTCCACCGCTGCTCGATCTACGGCAACGAGGAAGTCGGCGAGCGCTTCAATGCCATGATGGAAATGGGGGCGGCCCAGCCCTGGCCGGACGCTCTGGAAGCCTTCACCGGCACGCGGCAAATGGACGGTTCGGCGATCATCGCCTACTTCCAGCCGCTCATGGAGCGCCTGCAGGAGGAAAACCAGGACCGCAATTGCGGCTGGTAGACTGCGTCACATGAAACGGAAAAGGCGGCCCTTGCGGCCGCCTTTTTCATACTGGCCTATCCCCCCAGGAAGACCCGTTCGAAGGCCCACCACAGCGCGATCAGGGCAATGGCGCCGGACACGATCCGTACCAGCCATGGATGCCAAGGGGCTTCGCGGAACCAGCGCAGGGCCAGCCAGCAGGCCGCGATGACGGTCAGCTGGCCCACTTCGACACCCGCATTGAAACTCAACAGCGCCGGCACAAGCTGGCCGGTGGGAAGGCCGAGTTCGGCCAGCACACCGGCAAAGCCCAGCCCGTGGAAAAGGCCGAAGATGAAGACAATGGCCGGGCGCCAGCGTGTCATGTCCCTGAAGACAATATTCTCCACGGCCACGAATGCGATCGAGAGGGCGATGATCGGTTCAACGATGGAGGCCGGCAGATTGACCACGCCCAGCGTGGCCAGACCCAGTGTGATCGTATGCGCGACCGTGAAGGCCGAAATCTGCCAGACCAGCGGTCCCAGCCGTGTGGAGGCGAAAAAGAGCGCCAGCACGAACAGGATGTGATCCAGCCCCTTGGGCAGGATATGCGTATACCCCAATTGCAGGTACAGCCAGACAATGTCCCAGACCGTCTGTTCGGCGGCTTCCAGCATCGCGTCCCCCTCGTTTAAGGCGCAGGAACGCTATTCGCCCCCCGCTCCCGCTTCAAGCGCCGCTCGCGGTCGGCCGCGCATCGCGTTAAACCCTAATCACGAAGCCGGACGTCAATGAGTCGGCCAAACCACGGGAGTTGCGCCATGAGCGACCAGTTCACATCCCGGGTGGATGTGTCCGGTGAGGACATTCACTGGGATTTCAAGGATGCAATGTCCTATGGCGGTTATCTCGGCCTCGACAGGCTGCTGGGTGCGCAGAAACCGCTTACCCGCGAACATGACGAAATGCTGTTCATCGTTATCCACCAGGTCGGCGAGCTGTGGATGAAACTGGTTCTGCACGAGGTCGAAGGCGGAATCTCACACTTGCGGAAGGACGAGGTCGGGCCGGCGCTGAAAATGTTCGCCCGGGTCTCGCGCATCCAGGAACAGCTGATCCATGCGTGGGACGTGCTGTCGACGATGACCCCGGCCGACTATCTCGCCTTTCGCGAAGCGCTGGGTCAGAGCTCGGGCTTCCAGTCGTTCCAGTATCGTACGCTGGAATACAGGCTGGGGAACAAGAACGCTGCGCTGGCCCGGGTCCACAAGGACAATCCGCCAGCGCATCAGATGGTGACACGGGCGCTGGAACTGCCCAGCCTGTGGGATGAAACCCTGCGCCTGCTGGCGCGGCGGGGTTATGCTATACCGGCCAGCCGGGTCGAACGCGACTGGCGCGAGCCCTACGAACCTTCCGCGGCCGTGGAAGATGTCTGGCAGACCATCTACCGCGGCAGCGACACGCATTGGGAAGCCTATGAGCTGGGCGAGAAGCTGGTCGATCTGGAACATAAATTCCAGCAGTGGCGGTTCAATCACATGAAGACGGTCGAGCGTATTATCGGCTATCGGAAAGGTACCGGGGGAACATCCGGCGTGTCCTATCTGGTCAAGGCGCTGGATCTGCGTTTCTTCCCGGAAATCTGGACCGTGCGGACCTCGCTTTGATGGCGGCTGACCAATGAAAACAATCGAAGAAATACGATCTCTCGACGCCGCGGATCCACTGGCGGATTTCCGCAACCGGTTCGAACTGCCCGACGGGGTGATCTATCTTGACGGAAATTCGCTGGGCGTGATGCCGAAATCGGCGCCGGAACGCATGGCGCAGGTCGTGAAGACTGAGTGGGGACAAGACCTTATCCGGTCCTGGAACCGGCATGACTGGATCGGCTATCCACGCCGCCTGGGCGCCAAGATCGCGCCGCTGATCGGCGCCAGGCCGGACGAAGTCGTCGTCGCCGATTCGACCTCTATCAACATTTTCAAGGCGTTGTCGGCCGCTCTTCAACTTAACCCTGACCGTCCCGTTATCCTGTCGGAACGGGGCAATTTCCCCACCAATGTGTACATGATGCAGGGCCTCAGTGCGCACAGCGCAGGCGCGATCGAGCACCGACTCGTGGACACGAGCGAACTGGAATCACATTTCGACAACAATGTCGCCGCACTCCTGATCACCCAGGCCCACTACAAGACCGGATATCTGCACGACATGCAGGCCATCACCGCGGCGGCGCAGGCCAAGGGCATCGTGGTGATCTGGGATCTGTGCCATTCCGCAGGCGCGCTGGAGATCGATCTTCACGCCTGCAATGCCGATATGGCCGTCGGCTGCGGCTATAAATATCTCCATGGCGGACCGGGGGCGCCGGCCTTCATTTTCGTCGCCGAACGGCACCAGAACCGGATCATGCCGGTCCTCTCCGGCTGGCTGGGCCATGCCCGCCCCTTCGACTTTTCCGACGACTACGTGCCGGCCGGGGGAATCGACCGGTTCAAGTGCTCCTCGCCCAGCATCCTGGGCATGGCGGCCCTGGAATGCGGGCTGGACATTCATGCCGCGGCCGACATGGCGGCGGTCCGCACGAAGTCGGTTGCGCTGACCGAGCTCTTTATCGAGCAGGTCGAGGCGCGGGTCGGCGAAATGGGATTCCGGCTTGCCAGCCCCCGCGACCCGGCGATCCGGGGCAGCCAGGTCTCCTTCCATCACGAAAACGGCTATCCGGTCATGCAGGCGCTGATCGCACGCGGCGTGATCGGGGATTTCCGAGATCCGGACATCCTGCGTTTCGGCTTCACCCCGCTCTACACCAGTCATGAGGACGTGTTCCGGGCGGCCGGGATCCTGCAGTCGATCATGGAAAGCGGGGAATGGCGCGAACCGCGTTTCAGCGTGCGCGCGGCGGTGACCTGATCGGATTTGCGGTATTGCCGCACTGGCGAAATTCCGCCCCAACCCCTTAGGATCGTTTCGCGTTTGCGGGCAGACGTATTAGTGTCCCGCCCGCACAAGCCCGGTGAACCCCATGCATTTCGGCGTCTTCGACCTCTTCAAGATCGGTATCGGCCCCTCCTCCTCGCACACGGTAGGTCCCATGAAGGCGGCGAAACTCTTCGTCGAACGGGCCCTGGCCGATGCCGGGGGAGCGCCCATCCTGCGCCTCGAGACCGAGCTCTACGGCTCGCTCGCCCTGACGGGACTGGGCCATGGCACCGATACCGCCGTCCTTCTGGGCCTGGAGGGCAATGATCCCGCACGCATCGATCCGGACACGATCCAGAACCGGCTGGCCCGTATCCGCGCCGACAAGACGCTGAAGCTCGCCAACGGGAGCGAGATCCCCTTTGAAGAAAAGCGCGATCTGGATTTCCGCGGCGATGTGCGCCTGCCCTTCCACCCCAATGCCTTGAAGTTCAAGGCCTATGGCGAAGGCGAGAGCGTGATCCGCGAGGAGATCTGGTATTCCATCGGCGGCGGTTTCGTCATCGACGAGGCCGAGGCCGGCAAGAATTCCGCCGCCGATGTGAAGGAGGGCGAGCCCTTCCCCTTCAACTCGGCCGCCGAACTCCTGGAGACCGGCGAGCGCGAGGGCCTGTCGATCCACCGCATCATGCTGGCCAATGAACGCACCTTCCTGCCCGAGGACACGATCCGCGCGGGCATAGAAAGCCTCTGGCGGGCGATGGAGGATTGTATCGACCGGGGGCTGACCGAAGACGGCGTCCTGCCGGGCGGGCTGAATGTGAAACGCCGCGCGCCCAAGCTTCACCGCGACATCCTCGCCAATCCGGTAAGCCCGGACGAGGACCCCCTCGCCGCGATGGACTGGATCAATCTCTGGGCGATGGCGGTGAACGAGGAAAACGCTGCCGGCGGCCGGGTCGTGACCGCGCCGACCAATGGCGCGGCCGGCGTCATCCCGGCCGTGGCGCGCTATTTCGACAAGTATCACCGCGATCCCGACGATGAGGAGGCGCTGCAGCGCTTCTTCCTGACCGCAGCGGCGATCGGTTCGCTGTACAAGAAGAACGCCTCCATCTCCGGTGCCGAGGCCGGCTGCCAGGGCGAAGTGGGGGTTGCCTGTTCCATGGCTGCCGCGGCGCTGGCGGCCGCCATGGGGGCGGACAATAACCAGATCGAGGATGCCGCCGAGATCGGCATGGAACACAATCTGGGCCTGACCTGCGACCCGGTCGGCGGCCTGGTGCAGATCCCCTGTATCGAGCGCAATGCCATCGGCGCCATCAAGGCGATCGACGCCGCCCGCCTGGCCCTCAAGGCCACATCCGCGGACATGAAGGTCTCCCTCGACCAGGTCATAGAGACCATGCGCCAGACCGGTGTGGACATGCAGGAGAAGTACAAGGAAACCAGCCAGGGCGGATTGGCGGTGAATGTGGTGGCGTGTTGATGGGCCACCGCATCAACCCAGCCCTTTCGAAACCCTTGGCAAATAATGCAAGATTGTCGCTTCGAACGCTTCCGGGGAAGAGGTGTTCAAGCCGGGAATGGGATTGTCGTTTGTCGGAGTCATGACCCATCTCGCGGGCGGCATTTTACTTTTTGGTTTGTTCGTCGTTGGCGTTTGGACACTCCTCACCAAGTCACTCTCGATCGGCCTCTCTATGATTGGCGGTACCTCAGTCGGCGGCCGGGTTTTAAATATTGTCTCGGGACAGTTCGCAGTCGCAGGCAGCACGATAATCGAGAACGAGACTCAAGCGGGAATTCAGAGAAACACCGACCAAATTTGATCCAAACCAACGGGATTAACCAGGACGCGCGGGTTTCAGACAGCGAGGTGTTTCATTGATACAACGGCAATATCCAGTTCAAAGACAAAAAGGCGGCCCTGTCGGAGCCGCCTTTCTCATGTCTGGACTGTCAAACCGGATCAAGCCGCTTCGTGTTCGACCAGAGCGTCGGACACGGTGTACTTGGCCTCGGTCTTCCCGGCGATTTCCTCCAGGGTCGCGCCCGGGGCCAGCTCGATCAGTTCGAGATGGTCGCCCTTTACATCGAACACGCCGAGCGTGGTGATGATGCGGTCGATACACGCCTTGCCCGTCAGCGGCAGGGTGCACTCCTTGAGCAGTTTGGGTTCGCCGGCCTTGTTGGCATGATCCATGATCACCACAACGCGCTTGACGCCGGCGACAAGGTCCATGGCGCCGCCCATCCCCTTCACCAGCTTGCCGGGGATCATCCAGTTGGCGATATCGCCGGTCTCGGACACTTCCATCGCACCGAGAATGGAGATGTCGATATGTCCGCCGCGGATCATGGCGAAACTGTCGGCGGAGGAGAAATAGGAAGTGCGCCGCAGCTCGGTAATGGTCTGCTTGCCGGCATTGATCAGGTCCGGGTCGACCTGGTCCTCGTAGGGGAAGGGCCCCATGCCCAGCATTCCGTTCTCCGACTGCAGGGTAACGTCGATATCCTCGGCGATGTGGTTGGCCACCAGGGTGGGAATGCCGATACCGAGATTGACGTAGAAACCGTCTTCCAGTTCCTGGGCGGCGCGGGCCGCCATTTCATCGCGTGTCCAGGCCATTATGCGCTCTCCCTTTCGCGAACGGTGCGCTGTTCGATACGTTTTTCAAACGCGCCCTTGACGATGCGCTGCACGAAAATGCCCGGTGTGTGGATGCTGTCCGGATCCAGTTCGCCCAGGCCGACGATTTCCTCGACCTCGGCGACGGTGACCTTGCCGGCCGTGGCCATCATCGGATTGAAATTGCGGGCCGTCTTGCGGAAGACCAGATTGCCTTCCGGATCCGCCTTCCAGGCCTTGACGATGGAGAGGTCGGCAGTGAGCCCCGTCTCCATGATATAGGTCTCGCCGTCGAATTCGCGGTGTTCCTTGCCTTCTGCGATCATCGTGCCGACACCGGTCTTGGTGAAGAACCCGGGAATGCCCGCACCGCCAGCGCGGATGCGCTCGGCCAGCGTGCCCTGGGGATTGAATTCGAGCTCCAGCTCGCCGGACAGGAACTGGCGCTCGAACTCCTTGTTCTCGCCGACATAGGAGGAGACCATTTTCCGGATCTGCTTGTTGTCCAGCAGGACACCGAGACCGAACCCGTCGACCCCGCAATTGTTCGAGATCACGGTCAGATCCTTCACGCCCGTGGCGTGCAGGGCCGCGATGGCGTTTTCGGGAATGCCGCACAAACCGAACCCTCCGGCCATGATCGTCATTCCGTCAAACACCAGGCCGTCCAGGGCGGCCTTGGCGTCAGGATATACCTTTTTCATGCAGACCTCTGTGTGAAGTTGATATTCGGTTCATGTTTTATATCGCAGCCGCAGCAAAAAGCTAGCCGGACTGGTTTTCTGCCCCGGATTCGGCCTGTCTGGCGCGGTGGCGGGAATCGATCTCGATCGCCAGGGCACCGCCGAAGAACACCGCATAGGCCGACCAATAAATCCACAGCAGGAAGACCACAAGGGCACCCAGCGAGCCATAGACCGAGAAGTCCACCAGTTGCGCCACATAGGCCGAAAAGCCTTTCGACAGGCCCAGCCACAACAGGGTCACGACAAAAGCAGCGAAGGTGGAGGCGCGCCAGGTCACCGCTTCCGACCTGCGGCGCATGGTCATGCGGTAGAGCAGCTCCAGCGCCACGAACATGAAGGCTGCAGCCGCCGTCCACTCATTGATAAGTCCGCCGAAATCGAGCGGTTCCAGGCCCAGGAATTCAAAGACCTGGCGCAGCACGACCGGCACGACGAGCACGGCCAGGTTGGCTGCAGTCAGCAACGCCCCGCCAATGAGCACCGAGCCCATCGCCAGGATGTTGAAATGGATGACATTGCGGATGTCCTGGTCTTCGGCGAGATGATTGAGCCCGGCTATCACCGCCTTCACCCCGCGCGAGGCGGCGAACAGCGCGATGGCCAGGGCAATGGCACCGTTGACCGACAGCGCCGAGATCGGCGCGTTGGCCAGCCGTCCCATCTGCTCCAGCACGAAATCCTCCGCTCCGGCCGGCATGATCCCGGCAAAACGGGCGAACTGCGCCTCGGCATCCTCGATCGAGTAGGCCAGGCCATAGACCGACATGCCCAGCGCCATGGCAGGGAACAGGGCCAGCATGCCGAAATAGGATGCCCCGCCGGCAAACAGCATGACATCCCGCGCCATCGACCGGCTGACGGCGGCCACGAAGATCGACAGGAAGACGAAGACCGGGTGCGATCTGAGACCGGATTTATTCAGAGACTTGATCATCCGTCCGTCCCGGGGCCCCCTGCTCCCGCCCGTGCTGGAATCGATACCGGCCGGACATAGTCCGGCTCTTCAGACTAGGATAGCCCCATGTCCTTCTCCAAGGCAGTGGAATTGCTGCAACTGGCTCGCATGGCCTCCGGCTATGCCGGCGTCTCGCTTTCCGAGATCGAGCGCGAATTCGGCTGTGTGCGGCGCACGGCCCAGCGCATGACCGAGGCGCTGGTGCGGGTCTTTCCCGACACCGAGGACTATATGGACGGCGAAAACCACAAGCGCTGGCGCGTGCCGCGGCGCAAGGTGGCGGAATTCTTCGCCCCGACGGCCGACGAAGTGGCCGCCCTGGAACTGGCAGGAACCGCGCTGGAGCGCCAGGGTCTGACCCGGGAGGCCGGCCAGCTGCGCTCGCTGCGGGAGACCATCAACATGCTTCTGCCCGACAAGCGCCGGCCGGGGCTGGAAGCCGATGAGGAAGCACTGCTGGAAGCCATGGGTCATGCCGCTCGCCCCGGTCCGCAACCCGTCTCCGACCCGCGCATCGACGGCGCTATCGCACAGGCGCTCAAGGGGCCCTTCGTCCTGGAAATCGCCTATCGCGGCCGCCAGGATTCCGAGGCCAAGATCCGCCGGATCGAGCCCTACGGACTGCTCCTGGGGGCACGCCGCTATCTGGTGGGGCGCGATGTGGCCCGCGGCGACAAGGTGATGCGTCACTACCGCGTCGAGGACATCGAAACCGCGCAGGTCACCGACGACTGGTTTGCCCGCGACGAGGATTTCGACCTCGATGCCTATGCCAACCGCGCCTTCGGCGTCTTCCAGAGCGAGGCCGAATACGGCGAAGTGGTATGGAAATTCACGCCCAGGGCCGCGCCCCACGCCGCCCGCTTCCGCTTTCACCCGCTGCAGACCAGCGAAACGCTTGAGGACGGATCGCTGGTCGTGCGGTTCACGGCCTCCGGCCTCCTGGAAATGTGCTGGCATCTCTATGCCTGGGGAGACCAGGTGGACGTTCTCGAACCCCCGGCCCTCGCAGATCTCGTGAAGGGTTACCGCCGCAGCGACTTCCCGGGCCTGCCCTAGTGGCGCAATCCTAGTCGTCCGGCCTGAAATGCAGTGTGACCTGTTCGGGCAGGAGAAGGTCGTGGATGAAATCGCCTTCGACCCGCGTCCAGACGGCCGTTACATCACGGACGGCCTGCCCGTCCGTCCAGCCGGACCAGCTCACATGCTCGTCGTTCTCGATCCGGTATTCCGCGACAAAATGATAACCATCCTCCGCCGGGGTGAGATTGTAGGCGCTGCAATCGATCGTGTCCTGGGCGGCCCAGACCAGCGCACCGTCACGGAAGGACAATGTGCCCGGAACACTGACCAGGCCCGCAACACCCCGCGCCCGGATCCGTCCTTCAACCTCGAGACCGTCAATACTGGCCTCGCTCGGGGCGATCGTCATGGGGCTGCCGGGCACGTATCCGGCGGACGGGCAGACCGATACAGACAAACTCGATACCAGGTAGATGATTGTCGTGGACATGGCAGACCTCGGCGTTTTGTTTCATCCCGCGCCATCTATCCATAGCGGTGAATAGTATTCATGCAATACAGCCGGCTTCTCCCGAAAAGACCGCTCAGCGAACCGCGATGCGAACCTGTTCAGCCGGCAGCCAGGAGGGCATGGAATGACCGTCGGCCAAGCTCATCGCCAGCTGGTAACCCTTGGCCAGATAGCGGCAGACCGAGCGCAGGTCTTCCACATGCAGGCAGTCGATCGTGTCGCCCGGGCGCTGCATGCGGTAGAAGCCGTCCCGGAAACGGTGCGGGACCATGTTGCGCAGCGCGCCGCCGGCGCCCTCCACATAGGCATTGATCGCGATGGCCATGAGGCTCTCCATCAGGTTCGTGTCCGTCGATGGAAATCACTCTGACAGGTTCGCGCGACAAAACCTGTCACCCCTGTATGCGGCGAAAAAGAAACGCCGGTTGTTGGGGGCAACCGGCGTTTCAGGGCTATCTAAATCGATATCGAGACCGGCCAACGAGCGAGGGACTACAGGGTGTTCGCCGATCTCGAGCATGACAGTGCCAAATCCGCTCTGAACCCGACATGAACGGAAAGCTGAACGAAGTTTTCGCCCTGCCCGCAATACCCGCCTTGCCAGCATGCCCGGGCTTGGGTATCGCAATCATTCCTTTCCGCCACAGGTTAACCCGGTGAATGCACGCACGGACATGGTCTGGACCCAGGCAGCGCTCGACCAGGCTTGCGAGCGTCATGGGCGCTTCCTGGCCGGACAGAAACAGGGGGCACGCGCGGAGTTCGCAGGAGCCAGGCTGGCGAAACTGGACCTTTCCGGACGCGACCTGCGCGATGCCGATTTCCGCGATGCCGACCTCTCCGGCTGCCGGTTCGACCGGGCCGACTGTACCGCTGCCATATTTGCCGGTGCCGACCTGGGCGGCGCCCGCCTGATCGGGACCGTGCTGGAGGCGGCCGACTTTCGCGGTGCACGGCTGGCGGCGGCGGTGCTTGTTGGCGCGCACCTGCAAAGTGCGGATTTTCGGGAACTGGCGCGGCCAGGCAGTGAAGGTGCAGCGTCCGTCCGCGCAACCGTGCTGGACGGGGCGGATCTTTCGGGCGCCAACCTGGCCGGTGCGCGTCTGGCGGGCTGTTCGGCCCGCAAGACCGTATTCGACGATGCCGATCTCGCCCGCGCCCGGTTGAACCGCGCCGATCTGGACGGTGCCAGCCTGTGTGAAGCCCGCCTTGATGGCACGGACTTTGCCGGCTCGCGCCTGGTCAAGACCGATCTGCGCAGTTCGGACCACAGCCGCGCCCGCATGGAGATGGCTGTGACCGACGGCGTGTTGACCGGCCCCCATCCCGACCGGCCCGCTCCCCCGGCCACGCGTGCGCCGGACCGGGCAGCCGACGACCTCTTTGCAGCGCATATCGCACGTGTCGAGAGCCGCGCGGGGGACGAGGCCGATCTGTCCGGACTGGACCTCACCGGTGCGGCGCCTCTTGCGGGGGCCGCTCTCACGGCCTTGCGGGCAGCAGGCTCGAACCTGTCCGGGCTCGATCTCCGGCGGGCTCACCTTCAGGGCGCCCGCCTGGCCGGATCCGACTTGCGCGGCTGCGATCTGCGCGAAGCGGACCTGCGCGGCGCAGACCTTGCCGGCGCCCTCCTGCAGCACACCGATCTGCGCGGCGCCCGCCTGACCCCGCTGAGCCTGGCGGGTGGACGTGTTGTGCCGGTCAATCTGGAAGGCGCGCGGCTGCGCTATGCCGATCTGCGCATGGCCGACCTCACGGGGGCCCGTCTGACCGGTGCGGTCCTGGACTATGCCCGGATCGACGGACCCGCGCGCGAACGGGCGGACCTGAACAACTCTCAGGCCGAACGCGTGTTCGAGGACTGAATTCAGCCCTTAACTGCCCAGTCGGAGAGCACGGCCTCCCGGTCGGCACCGGGAACCGGCGCTGCACCCTGAATCGCACCGGGCGTGCGGGAAAAGCGCGGCGCCGGCGCCGGCTGGCGCACACCGTCCAGTTCGGCATAGCTCCCGCGTTCCACCATATGCGGATGCTCCGCCGATTCCGCGTAATCAAGCACGGGCGCGAAACAGGCATCGGTGCCTTCCAGGAGTTCGCACCATTCATCCCGCGTTCTCTTCTTGAAGAGCATCGCGAAATGGGTTTTCGCCTCGGCCCAATTGCGCCCGGCCCAGTCGGCCGGATACGCACCGGGGTCCACGCCGAGCTTCTCACACAAAAGGGCATAGAATTCCGGTTCCAGCGGCCCCACGGACACATGCTTCCCGTCGGCACATTCGTAGACGGTGTAGAAATGCGCCGCGCCGTCCAGCAGGTTGGCGCCGCGCCGCGTCGACCACAGGCCCAGGGCCGCCAGCTGGTGCTGGGACGCCATCAGCGAGACCGCGCCGTCGACGATGGCAGCATCGACCACCTGCCCCTCGCCCGTCGCGCGTGCATGATGCAGCGCCGCCAGGACACCGAAGCCAAGATACATCGCCCCGCCCCCGAAATCGCCGACGAGATTGAGCGGAACCGCGGGCCTGCCCTCGTCGCCGATCGCGCCCAGGGCACCAGCCAGCGCGATATAGTTGATGTCATGACCGGCGGCATGGGCCAGCGGTCCATACTGTCCCCATCCTGTCATGCGGCCGTAGACCAGCGCCGGATTGCCCTTCAGCGCCACGTCGGGGCCCAGACCCAGGCGCTCCATCACGCCGGGACGATAGCCTTCCAGGAGAATGTCGCATTTGGCGATGAGATCGCGGCACAGCGACAGTTCGCGCGCGTCCTTGAGATCAAGGGCGATTGAGCGCCGGCCACGCGCGAGAACGTCCGCTGCGCCCCCGCCCTGGGCGCCGGGCCGGTCGATCCGCACCACATCCGCCCCCATGTCGGACAGCATCATGCCGCAGAAAGGTGCCGGACCCAGTCCGACAAACTCCAGCACTTTAACGCCTTTTAGAGGACCTTGAGGTTTCATGTCGCCAACCTTTGATTCGTCTGTTCCAGAAGCGTGGCACTTGTGACAAACTCGCGAAATACAGCAACGACGATTAAGTCGGCAGGGGGACGTATGGGACGCACGCTGGACGTCCTGGTTTTCGGATTGTCCGAGCGCGTGGACAGCCTGGCCGAGCAATTGGGCCGGCTCGCCCTGAATTGCCGGATCGTCCGTGCCGACAGCCCGCCTGCCCGGCGGCCGCGCCCCTGGGCCGGCGGCATCATCCTTGCCGAATGCGAAAACGATGTGGATGACGGGCTTAAAGCCTTTGCCCGCTTTACGGAGACCGAACATCCGGTTGTCGTCGTCGGGCCCGCCGGCATGGCCAAGCGCGACGGCGTGGATGCCTGGTTGCGCGATCCCGCACCGGCGGTACAGATCGCCGCACGCATACGCGCCCTCTTCCGTCTGCAGACCATGGAAATCGTTGCCCGGCGCCGGGCCGAGGTGACCGCCCTTTATGGCCAGCGCCGCCCGGTCTTCGAGCGCCAGGACAGCCCGCCTGCCATCCTGTATGTCGGCGATGCCTCGCCCCGCTTCATGGCCTTGCGGCATGCGATGGAGGCCGCCAATGCCGAGATCGTCGCGGCGTTTTCCTCCTATTCCGCCTTCGACTATCTGCACGAACGGCCCTTCGACGCCGTCATTCTCAACGCCATGGGCAAGCGCGACATCGCCTTCACGATTTCCTCGGCCATGCGGCGCAATGCGCGGCTCTATCACACGCCGGTCTTGCTTCTGACCGATACAATCGACAGCCAGGCATCCGAAGAGGCCTTTGCCCGCGGCGTGTCGGACATTCTGCCGGCCACATCGGACGATCGGGAAATGCGCGAACGCATTCTCACGCTGACCGACGAACGCCGGCGCCGGCGCGAGGCCAAATCAGCCCTGGAATCCTGCCGCGATCCCCGTTCTCTGGATATCGATACGGGCCTGTTCAATTCCGGCTTCCTGACCTCGCACATCCAGGATCTCCTGAATGCATCCGCCCGCGACGAGGCCTCCTTCGCTCTCCTGGCGCTGCAGGTGCTCCTGCCCGAGGGCACGGCTGCGCCGGACAGCATCTCTGCGGAAAAAGCCCGCCGGCAGTTTGCGGCCATGCTGCGCCATCTACTGCGTACCGAGGACGCCGCCGCACGTTTTTCAACCGACAAGTTCCTAGCCGTTCTGCCCTTTACCGATACGCCGGGCATCGATTGCGTGGCCGCCCGGGTCGCCGCGATCGCGGAATGCACCGCCTTTGAAAGCGAAGACCCGCTCCAGCCCTTCCGGCTCAGCGTGCGCGCCGCACCGGTGCAATCGCGGCCGGGCGAGACGGCGGAAGCCTTGATCGAACGCGCCGTGCGGGCCCTGGCAAGCCCGGCCCAGATCGTCGCGCAGGCCTGACCGGATCGCGACGCTCGATAAAGTCCTGCAGTTTCCGCAATAGTCCCGCATATTCTCCTGTCAGTTCCGGCAGGACTTCAGAAGACTTTCCCGAATGCCGGGCAGGAGGTGCCGCGGCGCTAACAGGGGATCATCATGAAATTCGGCGATTATTTGCGGCAGAAGCGGGAAGACCGCGGCTGGACCCAGCCCGAGGCTGCGGCCCGCGCGCATATCGAGCAATCCTACCTGTCCAAACTGGAGACCGGGCGTTCCTATCCCTCCGACGATGTCTTCGATCGCCTGGTCGAGGCGCTGGGCATCGATGCGGCGGAACTCAGCGAAAGCGTATCGGCTGCCGAGCTCGACCGGCTGAGGGAAATCCGCGAGGTGCGTGCCGCAGTGATTGCCGGCCAGGCCAACCGCCTGCGCCTGACCCGCGGCTGGCTGCTGCTCGGCCTCGTCTTCCTGATGCTGGGCGGAGGCGCGCTGGGCGTTTCGCGGATCGATCTGTCGCGGGACAGCCAGCTCTACTACTACCGCTCCGAAGGCGTGCTGGCCGCCGATGAGAGCCCGCGCCTGTTCGACCAGGTCCGCCACACCCTGCCCGCCGACGATCCCCGTAATAACGAGATCCGGGCCCTGCGCGAGCGGATCGACCAGGTCGACGTCGTCACCGACCGCAATCGCGGCAGCGGCTATTACGAGGACGTGGAAAACGGACGCCGGTATTTCGACCTCTATGAGAACGAGGTCGTGACGCTGTCCAATCCGCTGCGCTGGTTCCTTGTCCCGGCCCTGGTCTTCCTGCTGGGCAGCCTGGGCTGTTTCTTCATCAGCTTCCGCTGGCGCTAGGCCGGATCAGGCCCGGGCCGCCTCGGCCTGGGCCTGTTTCGCCCGGCTGGCGATATCTGCCAGCGGCGCCATCGCGCGCTCGATTGCGCGCAGACGGTCTTCCGGCGCATCCCATTCGGCGCGCAGGACCAGCTTGTGGTCGGGCCGCACCTTGAACAGGGCCTGATTCCTCGAAATGTGTTCGACGAGGCCGGCGGGGTCGATGAATTTGTCGCCGCGGAAATGGATTACCGCGCCCTTCGGGCCGGCATCGACCTTTTCCACCCCGGCATGCTTGCAGAGCGACTTCACCGCGACAACGCGCATCAGGGTTTCCACTTCCTGTGGCAAGGGGCCGAAACGGTCGATCAGTTCGGCAGCGAAGGCCTCGCGGTCGGTCTTGGTGTCCAGCGATGAGAGACGGCGGTAGAGCTGCAGGCGCACATCGAGATCCGGAACATAATGGTCCGGAATCAGCACGGCACCCCCGGCATTGATCTGCGGCGACCAGTCGCCGTCTTCGGCCTCGTTGCCCCCGCCGCGCAGTGAGGCGACCGCTTCTTCCAGCATGGACTGGTAGAGCTCCACGCCGACATCCTTGATATGGCCGGACTGTTCCTCGCCCAGGAGATTGCCGCCGCCGCGCAGATCAAGATCGTGCGAGGCCAGGGTGAAACCGGCGCCCAGACTGTCCAGCGACTGCATGACTTTCAGCCGCTTCTCCGCCCCGTCGGTGATTTTCTGGCGCATCGGTGTGGTGAGATAGGCATAGGCGCGGGTCTTGGACCGCCCCACTCGTCCGCGCAGCTGGTAGAGCTGGGACAGGCCGAACCGGTCGGCCCGGTGCACCACAAGCGTGTTGGCGGTGGGGATGTCGATGCCGGATTCCACGATCGTGGTGGACAGGAGCACGTCGTAGCGGCCCTCGTAGAAGGCCGTCATGATGTCTTCCAGCTGTCCGGCTGCCATCTGTCCGTGGGCGGTAACATGGGAGACTTCCGGCACGCTCTCGCGCAGGAACTGTACCGCCTCCTCCAGATCGGAAATCCGTGGCACCACGAAAAAGGCCTGGCCACCCCGGTATTTTTCGCGCAACAGCGCCTCGCGTACCGAGACCGGATCGAAGGGCGCCACATAGGTTCGCACGGCTAGGCGGTCGACCGGCGGGGTGGCGATGATGGAAAGATCGCGAATGCCCGTCAGCGCCAGCTGCAGGGTGCGCGGAATGGGCGTCGCAGTGAGGGTGAGCACGTGCACATCGGTGCGCAGCTCCTTCAGGCGTTCCTTGTGCTTCACGCCGAAATGCTGTTCCTCGTCGACGATCAGCAGGCCGAGATCGGAGAATTTCACCGTCTTGGCCAAAAGCGCATGCGTGCCGACGACGATCTCGGCCTTGCCGGCGGCGAGTTCGTCGCGCGTGGCCTTGGCCTCCTTCGAAGAGACCAGGCGCGAGAGCTGGCGCACCTTGACGGGCCAGTTGCGGAAACGCTCCTGGAAGGTCTTGAAATGCTGACGCGCCAGCAAGGTCGTCGGTGCCACGACAGCCACCTGACGTCCGCTCATGGCCACCACAAAGGCCGCACGCAGGGCGACTTCGGTCTTGCCGAAGCCGACATCGCCGCAGATCAGCCGGTCCATCGGCCGGCCCTTTGTCAGGTCGGAGAAGACATCCTCGATGGCGTTGAGCTGATCGTCGGTCTCGGCATAGGGGAAGGCGGCGCAGAACTCGTCGAAAATCCCGCTGGCGGGTTCGATCGGGTCGGCCTTGCGGGCCATGCGTTCCGCGGCAATCTTGATAAGCTGGTCGGCCATGTCGCGCAGCCGCTTCTTGGCCTTGGCTTTGCGCGCCTGCCAGGCGACCCCGCCCAGCTTGTCCAGCTGGGCGCTTTCCGCGTCGGCCCCGTAGCGCGAGAGAAGCTCGATATTCTCCACTGGCAGGTAGAGCTTCGCCTCACCGGCATATTCCAGCTCGATGCAATCGTGCGGCGCCTCCTGGACCGGCAGGGTTTTCAGGCCGATGAAACGGCCCAGCCCGTGATCGGCATGGATTACCAGATCGCCCGGCGACAGTGAGCCCGCCTCGACGATGATGTCGGCAGATTTGCGGCGGCGGCGCGGCCGGGCGAGGCGGTCGCCAAGAATGTCCTGCTCGGAGAGGACCGCCAGCATGTCGGTCTCGAACCCGCGCTCGAGCGGCAGCACCACCCGGGCGACGGCGATATCGGGCAGCCGGTCGACTTCGGCCCAGCTCTCGCAGGGACGGATACCGGAAATCCCGTGTTCGCCGAGCACACCGGCCAGACGTTCCGAAGCCCCCGGCGACCAGGAGGCCAGCACGATGCGTTTTCCGGCCCGGCCGAGTTCGCGGATATGCGCGGCGGCCGCGTCGAACACGTTGGTGTTCTGTGCGGCCCGTTCGGCGGTGAACGTGCGCCCCTGCTTGCCCCCGGCATCGATCGTCTGGGGGCCGGGCTCCCGAAAGGCGGTATAGCGGCGTACTGCCCGGCCTTCGAGCGCGGCGGTCCAGTCGTTCTCGCCGAAATAAAGAGCATCGGGCTTCAGGGCGCGATAGGTCGGGGCCGACAGCGCGCTGTCATGCTTGGCCTCGCCCGCCGCCATGCGCGACTGGTAATAGTCGGCGACCTGTTTCAGCCGCTCGTCCAGCGCATCCTCGGCGAGATGGTCGATGGAGATGAGCGCGTCGCCGGGCAGATAGTCGAAGGGCGTGGCCAGGTCTTCGTAGAAGAGCGGCAGCCAGTGCTCCACGCCGGCCGGACGCGCACCGGCCGATACCTGTTCGTATACCGGATCGTCCTTGACCGCGCCGAATATCTTTACAAAGCCCGAACGGAAGCGCGAGACGCTGGCTTCGTCCAGCAGGACTTCGCTGACCGGCGTGAAGGCGATACCATCCATCTGGCGCGTCGAACGCTGAGTTTCCGGATCGAAAGCGCGGATCGATTCCAGCGTGTCGCCGAAGAAGTCAAGGCGCACCGGTTCCGGCGCGCCCGGCGGATAGACATCCACCACACCGCCACGCACGGCATAATCGCCCGGCTCCATCACGGTGGCGGTGCGGGCATAGCCATTGACGGCGAAATGCTGTTTGAGCACTTCCACATCCACACTCGCGCCGGGCTTCACCGCGATCCCGGCACCGGCCAGAACCGCCTGCGGCGAACAGCGCTGGGCCATGGCATTGACCGTGGTGACCAGGAAGGCCGGCCGGCCGAATTCGCCCGAGGCCAGGCGCGCCAGTGTCGCCGCCCTCCGGGCAGCCACACGCGGGGACGGCGAGATGCGGTCATAGGGCTGGCAGTCCCAGGCCGGCAGGCGCAGCACCTCGATATCCGGCGCAAAGAACTCCAGCGCCGAGACGAAGGCGGCCGCCCGGCTGTCATCGCGCGCAACGAATACATTGAGCCCGCCATGCTGGCGCGACGCCCCGGCAAAAATCAGGGCGTCCAGTCCTTCCGGTGCCCCGCACACGGTGGCCGCACCCTGGGCCCTTGCGATCATTTCGAAATCCGACATTCCCGTTCCGCCGGTCGTCAGGCCTTGGGGCCGTCGCCATAGGCGGCGTCGGCATGGGGCCGGTAAGCCTTGATTCGATCCATCACCGGTCCCTCGAATTCCGCCGGCGTCGGCGCGCGTTCGATGATCCAGCCATAGAGGTCCTGGTCGGCCTGGTCGAGCAGGCGCTCGAACATGTCCAGCTCGTCCGCGGTCATCGCGCCGACATGATCGTCGCAGAAACGGCCGAGGATGAGATCGGCTTCCTTGAAGCCTCGGCGCCAGGCCCGGATGCGCAGCTTCTTGCGCTGAGTGTCGTGGGGATCGGTCATGATGGGCGCATATAGTCCGCCCGGTCGCTCACGTCGACCGGCGGCAGCGGCGCAACTTGCCGATAAAGTGCCTGTGAAGCATGATCGTTTCCTGCAGAAGCGATCATGCCCTGGATTCTCTAGCGGTCGCGTGATCGAACCGGTGAGCCGGTTTCCACTTCACCTGATCACGCTCTGGTATGCGCCCCGAAATTCTCTTCCCCCTCTTCCAGGATGTCACCACCCTGCCCGGGATCGGCCCGCGGCTGGCTACGCTGCTGGCCAAACTGACCGGAGCGCGGGTGAAGGATGTGCTGTTTCACAAACCCACCGGCCTTGTCGACCGCACCCGCCAGACCACGATCGCCGAAGCGCCTGAAGGCGAGATCGTCACCCTGCGCGCGAAGGTCGAGGAACATATTCGCGGCCAGCGCCAGGGCCAGCCCTACAAGGTACGCATGTTCGACGAGACCGGCTTTCTCCATCTGGTCTATTTCCACGGACGTCCGGACTATCTGAAAAGACAGCTGCCGGTTGGCGAGGTCCGTATCGTTTCCGGCCGCTGCGATCGTTACGGCTCGGAAATCCAGATCCTGCATCCCGACCTGGTGATGACCGAGGAGGAAGCCGAGGAGACCGCGCTCCTGGAACCGGTCTACCCGCTCACGGCCGGCATCGTGCCCAGGACCATGCGCAAGGCCGTCCGGGGGGCGCTGGCCATCTGCCCGGACCTGCCCGAATGGCTGGACGATGCGTATCTCACCGAAAGCGGCTGGCCCGCCTTCCGCCAGGCCCTGGGCATGCTGCATGCCCCTGAGAGTGCCGGGGATCTGGGGCCACACCATCCGGCCCGCTCGCGCCTCGCCTTCGACGAAGTCCTGGCGCGGCAATTGGCGCTGCAGCTGGTGCGCGCGCGCCGCAAGGCGCAGAGCGGCCGGGCGCTGGCGGGCGATGGCCGGTTGGTGGAGAAAGTGCTTGGCCATGCTCCCTTTGCGCCCACAGGCGCCCAGACGCGCGCCTTCGAGGCCATCAGGGCGGACATGGAATCGGGAGAGCGCATGACCCGCCTGCTGCACGGCGATGTCGGGGCCGGCAAGACATTCGTCGCCGCCCTCGCCGCCGCGCGCGCCGCCGAAGCCGGCACCCAGACCGCCATCATGGCGCCCACAGAAATTCTCGCGAGGCAGCACGCCAAGACATTGACGCAACTCCTGGAACCGGCGGGCCTTTCGATCATTGCGCTTACCGGCAGAGACAAGGGCAAGACGCGCGAAGCGCTGCTGCAGCGGATGCGTTCCGGCGATGTCGATGTGGTCTGCGGCACGCATGCTCTCTTCCAGGAAGGAATCGATTTCGCCGATCTCGGCCTCGTGGTGATAGACGAGCAGCACCGTTTTGGCGTCTCCGACCGCATGCGCCTGACCGCCAAGGGCCAAAGGCCGGACACGCTGGTGATGACGGCCACGCCCATTCCGCGCACCCTCTCCCTGGCCGTCTATGGCGATCTGGATGTCTCGCGGCTGGACGAAAAGCCGGCCGGGCGCATTCCGCCGGAAACCCGGCTGATCTCCATGGAGCGTCTCGACGAGGTGGTGGACGGTGTGCGCCGGGCTATTACCCGCGGCGACCGGGTCTACTGGGTCTGCCCGCTGGTGGAGGAAAGCGACCAGTCCGAACTCTCCGCCGCCGAGGATCGCTGGCGGCATCTGCGCGCCACGCTGGGTGACGGGCGTGTGGGTCTTCTGCACGGTCGCATGAAAGCGGCCGAGAAGGAGGCCGTCGCCACGGCTTTCCGCAAAGGCGAGATGGATGTTCTGGTCGCCACCACCGTGATCGAGGTGGGCGTCGATGCGCCGGACGCCACGGTGATGATCATCGAGCACGCCGAGAATTTCGGCCTGGCACAACTGCATCAGTTGCGCGGCCGCGTCGGCCGCGGCGACAAGCCCTCGTCCTGCCTGTTGATGTACAAGGGACCGCTGGGCGAAACCGCGCGGGCCCGGCTGGAAACCATGCGCGAGACGGATGACGGCTTCCTCATCGCCGAGGAAGACTGGCGCCTGCGCGGAGCCGGCGATCCGCTGGGCCTGAGACAAAGCGGATTGCCGGAATTCAGGCTCGCCGACCTCGAAGCCCATGGCGATCTGATCGCCCGGGCAAACGACATGGCCCGGCTGGCCGTGCATCGCGATCCCGAATTGACCGGCCCGAACGGGGATGCCCTGCGGGTCCTGCTCTACCTGTTCGAACAGGACCAGGGTGTGCGCATGCTCAGGTCGGGTTAGTCACGTCCGGCGGCAATCCGTCGCGCACTTCCTTGGGCAGCTTGTCGGGCGTGACCATACCAAAGGAGATGATCAGCTTGGCTGCCTCCTCCACCGACATGTCGATGGGAATGGTGTTGGCGCGCGGCGTGTAGAGCAGAAAGCCGGAGGTCGGATTCGGCGTGGTAGGCACGAACAGGCCGATCACATCCTCGGAAATATGCTTGCGCAACTCGCTGTTTCCGCCGGCGGACACGAAGGCGACGACATAGAGTCCCTTCATCGGGTATTCGATCAGCACGACTTCCTGGAAAGAATTACTCTTGCCGGAAAAGACCGTCTCGACGATCTGCTTCAGTGCGCCGTAGACATTGCGCACCAGCGGCACGCCGGTGACAATACGCTCGCCGATGCCGATCAGGGTGCGTCCGAAGATGTTCGCGGCCAGCGCGCCGAGCGCGGTCAGCAGCACCACCGCGATCAGCACACCCAGTCCGGGAATGGTGTAGTCCCCCGGCAGATAGTTCTCGGGATTGTAGCGTCCCGGGATGAGCGGCTTGACCACATTGTCGACGAAGCCGACGAATGACACGATAAGGTAGAAGGTCACGCCCAGCGGCGTGGCGATCACGATACCGGTCAGGAAAGAGTTGCGAAGCCAGCGAAACATGGCACTCCCGTTCAGAGATCACGTGCTGTGCACGTTTGGGAAAAATCCCCCGCAGCGCGGCCACAATACGTGATGGTTGCGAGACCGCCAATCGCGCGCAATCGCGCCATGGACAGTACCTCCAGGAGGCGATTTCCCAGATGATGGCCAGTCCCGTTTCTATTGCCCGATGGATGGTGCTGACCGGTATCGGCGCGCTGATCGTGCTGCTTGCGGCGGCCAGCTGGCTGTTGCGCGACCAGATCTACCAGACCTTCCAGGATCCCGGCGAACCGTATCAGACCTACACCCCGCCACCGGGCGCCGATTACGCCGGCACCGGCGGCTGGTTTGCCAGCGGCGATTTCACCGACGAGGACGAGCCGGCGGTCTTTTTTGTCCATCCCACCACCTATACCGGCGGGGCGAACTGGAATGCCCAGCTGGACAAGGCCAGCGCCGTGGCGGCCGTGGTACGCACCGTATTGCCCAATTATGCAGCGCCCTTAGCCAATTCCGGTGTGCTGTTCGCCCCCCGCTACCGCCAGGCCGCGCTCTACACCTTCATGAATAATCGCGAAGATTCCATCCTGGCGCGGCGCTTCGCCTATGAGGATGTGGAACGGGCGTTCGACGCCTTCCTGCTCCGCGCCGGCGATGACCGGCCGATCATGCTCGCCGGCGTGGGCCAGGGCGGATTTCACGTGCTGGGCCTGCTGCTCAACCGGGTGGCCGGCAATCCCGGTCTGCGCGAGCGCATGATCGCCGCCTATATCCTCGAATCGCCTGTGCCGCTGGACCTGTTCAGCCATGCCCTTGCTGAAATCCCCCCCTGTGAGACCGCCGAGGATGTACGTTGTGTCGTGGCCTATTCCTATGTCCAACCCAGCGAAGAACGCCGCATCCGGATCATGACCGAACGGTCGATGACGTGGACGCCTGCGGGCGAGCTGGGCTTCGTCGACGGGCGCGGCCTTCTGTGCGTGAACCCGATCCTGTCTGCCCGCACCACCGAATACGCCTCGGCCCGCCTGCATCGCGGGGGTGTGGCTGCGGAAGGCTTGCCGCCGGACACCACGCCTGCACCGGTGCCCGGCCAGACGGGGGCGCAATGTGCAGACGGTCTCCTGTTCGTGGAACGGCCCGACTATGCCGACCTCAGGCGGCCGCGCCGTCTGGCGGAGGAATATCGCGTTCCGCCCTTCAATCTCTTCTACGAGGATTTGCGGCTGGATGCCGCCCGCCGCGCCTTCACGCTGACCACGATCCTGCAGGAGGAACGCCGCTGGGCGCCGCCCCTGGACCGTGTGGAAGAGGTGGAGGAAGCGCCCGTGGTGCCGATCCCGGACCGGCGGGAATACCGGTAGAGGCGCCGGGGCCGAGAGGTCTAGAGTCCCTTTGCGAGGGCATCGAATTCCAGCAGGCGCGCGACCAGGCCCTCGAATTCGCTGAGCGGCACCATGTTGGGGCCGTCGGAGGGAGCGTTGTCCGGATCGGGATGGGTTTCCATGAACACCGCAGCGACGCCGACGGCGACCGCGGCGCGCGCCAGGGTCGGCACGAATTCGCGCTGGCCGCCGGAGGTCGCGCCCTGCCCGCCGGGCTGTTGCACCGAGTGCGTCGCATCGAATACGACCGGTGCACCAAAACTCGCCATGATCGGCAGGGAGCGCATGTCGGAGACCAGCGTGTTGTAGCCGAAGCTGGCACCCCGCTCGCAGGGCATGACATTGGCATTGCCGGCCTCGGTGATCTTGGCGATGACATTCTTCATGTCCCAGGGCGCCAGGAACTGACCCTTCTTGACATTGATCGCCTTGCCGGTCCGGGCCGCCGCGACCAGAAGGTCGGTCTGGCGGCAAAGAAAAGCCGGGATCTGGATCACATCCACCGCCTCGGCAGCGATCTTCGCCTGTTCCGCCGTGTGTACATCGGTCAGCACCGGCAGGCCGGAGGTCTCCCGGATTTCCGCGAAGACCGGCAGCGAAGCTTCCAGGCCCAGCCCGCGGGCCGAGGAGATCGAGGTCCGGTTCGCCTTGTCGTAGGAGGTCTTGTAAATCAGGCCGACATTCAGGCGATCGGAAATCTCCCGCAATTGCTGTGAGACTTCCAGCCCGTGCTCACGGCTTTCCAGCTGGCACGGCCCCGCAATGATGGTCAGCCGGCGGTCATTGCCGATCTCGATCGGATCGCGGCCGGGACGCGGAATGGAAATGACGGAATTGGGCTGGCTCACGTGTCGGTCTCCTTCGGGCTATCGCCCGTCTCCCCGGTTTCGGGGATCGCAGTTGCGTTGTGATCCGATATCGGCCTGACCGCGTAGTCGGACAAGGCCCTTATCGAGCGACAATACAGCAATGGCAACTCCCCCGGCCACAGCGCCTGCACTCGTCTGGTTCCGACGCGACCTGCGTCTGGCGGACAATCCTGCCCTCTACGCCGCGGTCCAGAGCGGCCGTCCGCTGATCTGCGTCTATATCCGCGAGGCGGATCCCGCATTTCAGCTCTCGCCCGGCGCGGCAGCGGACTGGTGGCTGCATCATTCCCTTGCCGCCCTGTCGCAGGCGCTGGACGTGCGCGGCGGACACCTGACCCTGCTGAGCGGGCGGTCGGAAAGCCTGATCCCCGAACTGGTGCGCCGGCACGGCATCGCCGAAGTGTTCTGGAACCGGGTCGACTGGCCCTGGATGGATGCCCGCGACCGGCGCATCGCCGACATGCTGAAATCAAATGGTGCACGGGCCCGCGCCTTCCGGATCGCAACGCTGATCGATCCGCCCGCCCTTCTGAACGGATCCGGAACGCCCTACAAGGTGTTCAGCGCCTTCTGGCGTGCGGCCCTGAAGGATCTGGACCCGCGCACACCCCTGCCCGCACCGGACCGCCTTGCCGCCAGCCCGGAAACGGCCGGCGACACGCTGGACGACTGGTGCCTGACGCCGCGCAATCCCGACTGGGCCGTCCGCTTTCCCGATCGCTGGGCGCCCGGCGAGGCCGGCGCACACAAGCGGCTCGAGCGCTTTCTGGCCGACAGCCTGTCCGATTATCGCAACCATCGCGACCGGCCAGACCGGTTCGGCACGTCGCGGCTGTCCCCGCATCTGGGATGGGGCGAGATATCCGCGCGCACGGTCTGGCACCGCGTCCAGCTTCACGCGGAACGGGGCGGGCACTTCCAGGACGCAGACAAGTTTCTCGCCGAAATCGGCTGGCGCGACTTCGCCTATTATCTCGGCCATCATTTCGGCGACCTGCGCCACACCAATTTCAACCGCGATTTCGACCGTTTTCCCTGGCGTGACGACCCCGAGGCATTGGCCGCATGGACAACAGGCCGTACCGGCGTGCCCATGGTGGATGCCGCCATGCGCGAACTCTGGGCGACAGGCTGGATGCACAATCGCGTCCGCATGATCGTTGCATCCTACCTGGTCAAGCATATCGGCTGTCACTGGCGTGAGGGCATGGCCTGGTTCGAGGATACTCTGGTCGATGCCGACCCGCTGGTGAATGCGGCCAGCTGGCAGTGGGTCGCCGGTTCCGGCGCCGACGCGGCGCCCTATTTCCGCATTTTCAATCCGGCGGCGCAGGGCAAGAAGTTTGACCCGGAAGGCCACTACGTGCGGCGCTGGGTGCCGGAGGTCAACGGCCTCGCCCCGCGCGATATCCATGCGCCGTGGGCGGCGCCCGCCGGCGAACTGGCGATGGCCGGAATCCAGCTTGGCACGAGCTATCCGCGCCCGGTGGCCGATCTCAAGACCGGCCGCGAACGGGCACTGGAAGCCTATCGCACGATGAAGGCGGAAACGGTGCCGGACTAGGCTCCGTGGCCGGCCCGGGTATGCGGGCGTCTGCCCGCCATCTGACGTGGCGACAGCGTTCGCCTCGAGACGTGGGAAAGGGTCAACCCCGGCGACGCCAGGTTCGCACGGCCCGTCGCCCCAACCCGTCCACCGGGTGATCGGGCCACGCTTTGCCACAGCCCCTAGACGTTGCGAAGTACGTAGCGGATCGTCTGGCCGCGGGCCTCGAACTCGCAGCCGACCCAGCGGCCGTCACGGTCATACCAGAGGTCCACGGTCAGCGTGCCCGCCATGCGTATGCGGCGGGCTTCGACGGGACCGGCTGCGGTTTCTATTGTTTCGAGGCCGAGATCGGAAACGCGCACAGGCATGGGCTCTCCCGTCTCTGTGTTGAGGATGGTGGAGACTTCCGGGTCATAGCCCCGCCAATGGCTGGACGGTGGCAATTCGGGCAGTTCGGCCCCGGACAGGGCCACGCGCTCGCGTTCGCCATCCTTCACCGTCTGGGCCGACAGAGAGACCAGCTCGCCGTCGCGCCAGACCTCCACGGCATCGTGCTCATAGTGAAACACCGTGATCGGCCCCAGGCCGACCCGCAATTCGATGTCGGTCCGCACTCGCAGCGTGCCATCCGCATCCTCGTCGAAACTCACCGCATGTTCCCCGAACGCGCTGCCATTGCGATAGACATCGAAGACAATGTCGCGCGCCGGATTGGCCTTGGCGTCCGGGACACCGGCCCAGAGCGCCGGAAACAATAGCAGGACAACGGCGAGTGTACGTATCAGCATGCCTTCTTGTACGTATTGCAGTGCCAATTGGATGTCCCCGCATTGATATTTCCGCCACGCTGGCCGACATAGGCGCCTATCCGTTACGCAACAGGGAGTGTGCCGTGTCCGCCGCCAAATCCGTTATCGACCTCATAGGCAACACCCCGCTTTTGCGCCTGAACAAGGCCTCCGACGCCACCGGCTGCGAAATCCTGGGCAAGGCGGAATTCCTCAACCCCGGCGGCTCGATCAAGGACCGCGCCGCGCTGGGTATCATCCGCGCAGCGGAGAAGTCCGGCGCGCTGAAGCCCGGCGGCACCATCGTGGAAGGCACGGCCGGCAATACCGGGATCGGCCTGGCCATGGTCGGGCGCGCCCTGGGGTACCGGGTCGTGATCGTCTTCCCGCGCACCCAGTCGCGGGAAAAGGCCGATGCGATCCGGCTTCTCGGTGCCGAACTGATCGAGGTGGATGCGGTCCCCTACGCCAATCCCAATCACTATGCCCGCTATTCCGGCACGCTGGCCGACGAGATGAACCGGAGCGAACCCAACGGGGCAATCTGGGCCAATCAGTTCGACAATGTCGCCAATCGCGACTTCCATGCCGCCACGACCGCGCAGGAAATCTGGGACCAGACCGGGGGCCGGGTGGACGGCTTCATATGCGCGGTCGGTTCGGGCGGTACGCTGGGCGGCGTCTCCAACGCGCTCAAGGCCAGGCGCGAGGATGTGCAGATCGGCCTCGCCGATCCGGGCGGCGCGGCACTCTACGGCTTTTTTGCACATGGTGAGTTGAAGGCCGAGGGCACCTCGATCACCGAAGGTATCGGCCAGAGCCGTGTGACGGCCAATATCGAGGGCATCAAGGTGGACAGGGCCTATCGCATTTCCGACGAGGAAGCCCTGCCGATCATCTTCGATCTCGTCACCGAGGAAGGCCTGTGCCTGGGCGGCTCGTCCGGGGTCAATATCGCCGGCGCCATCCGCATGGCGAAGGAGATGGGACCGGGCCACACCATCGTGACCGTACTCTGCGATCACGGCCAGCGCTATCAGTCCAAACTCTTCAATCCTGAATTCCTCAAGGAAAAGGGCCTGCCCTACCCGGCCTGGATGGAACGATGAGCGATCCCGTCATCCCGGTTGTCCAGGCCCGTGAACGGCTTGGCGCAGCGGTCTTTCTGGACGCGACCTGGACGTTCGAGGGCGGCCCGGCTCCGCGCGTGGAGGGCTATATTCCCGACGCCCGTCCGATCGATATCGACACGGTGAAGGACACGTCATCCGCCCTGCCCCACATGCTGCCGCCACCGGACATGTTCGAACGCCATGCCCGTGCGCTGGGCCTGTCGGACGATGACGAGATCGTGGTCTACGACCGGATCGGTCTCTTCTCGGCCCCGCGGGTCTGGTGGATGCTCCGCACGATGGGGCATGACCGGGTGCGCGTGCTCGATGGCGGCCTGCCGCGCTGGATCGCGGAAGGCGGGCCCGTGGAAAAAATGCCTGCGAGCACATGGGCCGAGGGGAATTTCACCGCCCGCTTCCAACCCGACCGGGTGATGCACCGGGCCGGCGTGATGAAGGCGATCGAGACCGGCTCGCACCAGATCCTCGACGCCCGCCCGGCCGCCCGGTATTCCGGCCACAGCGCCGAGCCGCGGCCCGGCATGCGTTCGGGCCATATGCCCGGGGCACTGAACCTGCCCTTTACCGCCCTGCTCGACGCGCAGGCCTGTCTCGATTGCAACGCCGGCACGTTCGAACAGGCTGGCCTGTCTGCCGACAGGCCCGTCATCACCACTTGCGGTTCGGGTGTGACCGCCTGCATGCTTGCCTTGGCCCTGGAGCGCCAGGGCCGCACGGCCGCCGTCTATGACGGATCCTGGGCCGAGTGGGGCAGCCGCACCGACACGCCGATAGAGACGGATTGAGAATTCATGAAGGACGACACCAAGCTCACCCGCCTCGGACGGCCGCATGACGAGCGCGGCCTGGTCAATCCGGCCGTTGCGCGCGGATCCACCATGCTCGCGCCTTCGGCGGCGGAGCTCTATGATTTTCCGCCGGGGCGGGTGCATTACGGCCGCGTCGGTCTGGAAGCCCAGCAATCCCTGCGCGAGGCCGTCAGCGGACTGCAGGGCGGGGCGGGCTGTGCCCTCACCTCGTCCGGCCTGATGGCCAACACGCTTTCGGTGATGACATCGGTCGAGGCGGGCGGGAAAGTGCTGGCGGCGGATTGCATCTACGGCCCGGTGCGCAGCTTCCTCTTGAACACCTTGCCGAAATACGGCGTGACGACAGAGTTCTTCGCGCCCCGCATGGGCGCAGAGATAGGCGATCTCATTGATGACAACGTCCAGGCCATCCTCCTGGAATCGCCCGGTTCGCTGACCATGGAAATCCAGGACATCCCCGCCATCGCCAAGATCGCGCACCAAAAGGGCGTCATCACCATCATCGACGACACCTGGAGCGCCGGCCTCACGCTCAAGCCGCTTCAGCTGGGCGTCGACTATGCGGCCCAGGCGCTGACGAAATATGTCGGCGGACACTCCGATCTCCTGATGGGGGCCGTGGTGGCGCGGGACGAAAAACTGTTCGACCGCCTGCGTACGACCGAACGCAGTTTCGGCTTTCACACTGCGCCGGACGATGCCTATCTCGCCCTGCGCGGCCTGCGCACCATGGCGATCCGCATGGAACGCTCCTTCAGCTCGGCCATGACCGTCGCCGACTGGCTGAAGTCCCGCCCAGAAGTCGGCCGCATCCTTCACCCCGCCCATGCCGACCATCCCGATCACGCACTCTACAAGCGCGACTTCACCGGAGGCTGTGGCCTGTTTTCGGTGGAATTTCCCGGCTGGGACATCCCCACGAGCGAGCGTTTCCTCGATGCGCTGGAGATCATCGGCATGGGCTTTTCCTGGGGCGGATATGAAAGCCTGGCCATCCATTGCGATCCGCAACTGAAGCGCACCAAGAGCGCCCGCACCCATGACGGGGCCCTGATCCGCTTCGCCGTCGGCATGGAAGCGCCGGAGGATCTCATTGCGGATCTGGAAAGAGGTTTTGCCGCTGTCGGCTGAGCCGATCCCCGGGGAGACGAACGATGTGGATTTTCCTGCTTTGGTGGCTGGTCGACGACCATATCGCTGCAGCACTCGAGACGCCCGGCCTGGGAGAATTGCCGATCTGGGTCCCCCTGATCGTCGGCCTGGCCTTCTCCTTCACCTTTTCGGCGGATGTGAGCCGGAAGGACAAGTCCCGGGACCGGGACTGAGCCGGCAAGGATCTTCGCAGCCCTGAGCGCGCGTCACGCGGGCACCGCCCCGACGCCGGAGGTGCGGCATGTTACGGGCTCGAGCGCCACGGAAGTCATGAAGAAATGGCGCCCCCGGCAGGACTCGAACCTGCAACCATCCGCTTAGAAGGCGGGCGCTCTATCCGGTTGAGCTACGGAGGCTGGAGGCCGCGCCTAGTGCGACCAGGGCTGTTTGCGGTCGGCGGCGAAATTGTCGGCGTAGGACTTCACGTAGCGCTTGGGCTCGTGCGGTTCGACGATCTGGAAGGGAATGCCCTGGCGCTTGGCATAGGCGACCGCATCGTCCTGGCTGTCGAATTTCAGCCTGACCTGGCTGCGCATGTCGGCGGAAGACGTCCAGCCCATCAGCGGGTCGGGCTTCTTCGCCATTTCCGGCGAGAATTCCAGCACCCATTTCTTGGTCTTGCCGCGGCCGGACTGCATGGCATTGCGCGCCGGACGATAGATCTTCGCAAACATGCGCCTCTCCCAATCATTCCCTTCGGCCGTTCCGCCCCCGGGGACGATACCGGACCGGTGGTCGGGGCGGCAGGATTCGAACCTGCGACCCTCTGGTCCCAAACCAGATGCGCTACCAGGCTGCGCCACACCCCGAATTATCGCCCTTATGTAAGCGCCCTTGCGATTAGGCAAGCCTACTGGGTGTCCTCCGGGGCATCCGCAGCAGCCGGTTCGCCGGCATCCCCGGCGGAAATGCCGCCCTCTGCCGCCTCGGCATTCCCGAAAATCGCGTGGTGCACGGTATCGCCCGGGCGAATGCCCAGTTCGATCGCGCGCCCAGCGGGAATCTCCAGCACGCCCGCGACGACCGCATTGGCCGGCAGGCTGCGGCGCGAACCGGCTTGGGCATGGGCGATGATCTTGGCGATCCGGCCATCTGGATCGATGTAGAGAAGATCGAGGTCGATCAGCGTGTTGTCCATCCACATCGCAGCCCGCCGCGGCGGATCGTAGTGGAAGAGCATGCCTGCATCGGAGTCGAGACTCTCGCGCCACATCAGGCCGCGCTGCATCTGTTCGGGCGTCGTCGCGAGCTCGGCCGTGAACACATGCCGGCCGTCCTGCGTGTGGACGACAACCGGATCGGGACCGCCGAACTCGACGACGGCATTCTGGGCGGTCACATCCTGGACTGTCGCGCCCGGCGCGGCGGGAACGGTTTCGGCCGGCTGCGCCCAGGCGGGAGCGGCCAAGCCGAGAACAAGAGAAAGGATCAATCTACGCATGGCGCGGAAGCTAGCCGCCCGGCCTCTCGCGCGCAACGGTTTCGCGCAAGCGCAGGCAGCCCGGGCCGCGATCGCTGTCTCAGCCGCCCGTGACGGGTTTGATCTCGGCCGCCAAGGCGCCCTTGGGACCCTCCACGCAGCGCACTTCCAGCGAATCGCCGGGAGCCACATCGTCAAGGCCGGCGCGCCGCAGAGTGGCGGCATGCAGGAAGACATCCCCTTCGATCTCGGCGCAATTGACAAAGCCGTAGCCGCGAAGCGGGTCGAACCATTTCACGACGGCCTGACAGAAAGGCGCATTCGAAACGGCATAGGGATGAAAGCGCCGCGGCCGTGCCGCCGCATCGCTATCGCCTCCGCTCATCTCGATGATCTCGATGGCTTGACGGCCCTTGTCACCACGGACCGCCTTGCAGACCACTTTGGCATTCGGCAGGGCCGGCCCCTGGCCGAACCGCCTTAGACAACTGGCATGAAGCAGAATGTCGCCATGCCCGTCGGACGCGTCGATGAAACCGTAGCCGCGTGCCGGATCATACCACTTAACGCGGCCCTCCAGTTGAAGCACTTCCGTGTCTTCAAAGACTTCGTGAGCCAGAACCATGATTTCGCTCGCTTGAACAACCCTCACGTGAAGGTTTGTACACAAATTCATTCATTAAGAGAAGATGAATCGCGCAATCAGCGGAACCGACCAACTTCCAAATATAGTTATTGCGAGAAATTCTCAACGCTGAACCCGCAATATGTTGTGGGTTCGGGTGCGTGTTTCCGCAACCGGATGCATATTTTGTTACTGGACTGTAACCTGAACTTTTCGCCTCACAGGCGAGTGCCCGGTCTGTGAATTCTGTTCGAAAATTCGCCAACGGCGCGAAATTGGACGAATTCGAGCTCGCACGCCTCACGGAGTTGTGGATAACCCGGTAATCCGCTTGCGGATCAACCGATTTGTTCACGCAGCCGGTCGCTTTCGGCCAGCCGCTCAACCGCCGTGGTCGAGCGGTAGATCGCGCTGTTGGCACCGTGCTCGGAACACTCTACGGATTCCACCCAGCAGCGTCCGCCCGTCGCTTCGCGCACGATTTCATCGGCTTTCTCGAAGGTCATCTGCGCCATCCACTCGCAGCTCGTCCCCGGCACGATCCGGACCTGGGCCAGCCCCCGCTCGCCCAGCGCCTCCAGCGCCGGACGTTCGGGATCGTCCTCGGCTACCAGAAGGGTGTGGTCGAACATGTCGTGCAGCCAGTCGCGGATCTTCCCGAACCCGCTCTTGCCGAAATCGATCACCCACCCACGCTTGTCGAGCTGTTCAGCGGCGAACACGAAGCGGAAACCGAAGGAATAGCCGTGCAAGAGGTGGCAGTGACTGTCCGCCGCCCATTGCCGCGAGCAGCAGGACAGCCCGCGCTCATTGCCATAGGTCTTGGTGGAAAGATGGGCCATATCCCGGCACTCCGACGCTTGATGATGCCCCGCCATGAACAGGGAGTGCGCCTATAGCCTGCAAGCCCGTGCATCGCAAATCATCATGTAAGACAGACACTAGAAATGCATCGTTATCCGGGCGAAACCGGATCGGGTGCTGGAAGGCAATAGCGGGGACAGTGCGTCCGCTCCGGGCGAACAGCCAGTCAGCCATGCAAGCCCGCCTCTGCAATGGCTATCCGTTAATGCCGGAAAGGATCGCGTGGCAGGCCCTAGGGGAATCGAACCCCTCTTTCCAGGTTGAAAACCTGGCGTCCTAACCGATAGACGAAGGGCCCGCGGCGATGAGGGCCGTCGTATAGAAAAGCCTGAGCGGGCTTGCAAGCGGGAATTTCGCAAAATCATCACTCATGAGCAGTTGCCAGGTCGTCCAGCTGCAGCTGCACCCGCCGCCTACCCTGCCAGGTATCCAGCTTGATGCGGCCGGCCACATGCCACAGTCCCTCGCCCGCCGCCAGCAGCGCCTCGCCCAGCGCCGTATCCGCCGTGCGAAAGGAGATGCCCTGCACGGTCGCTCCGGACGTGTCCTGAAGCGAGAACCGGACATGGTCGGCGCCGACGCGCTTGGCGAAGCTCACCCGCATGCGCGGCAGTACGAAACGCGGCTCCGGATTGCCCTGGCCGTAGGGTTCTGCGCGTTCCAGCATCTCCGCCAGATCCGCGGTCACACCGGACGCAGCCAGCACGCCGTCGGCCTCGAAAGCCATGGCGTCCGTCGCACGATCCAGTTCGGGGCCCAGACGATCGTCCAGATAGGCGACGAGTTCGTTGATGCGGTCGGGGTCGACGGTCAGCCCGCCGGCCATGGCGTGACCCCCGCCGGCGACGAGCAGGCCCTCGCTTCGCGCCGCCGCGATGGCCGCACCCAGATTGACCCCGGGAACCGACCGGCCGGACCCCTTGCCGACCGGCCTGTCGGCCGTCCGGTCGACGCCGATGACGATGACCGGTTTGGAAAACCGGTCCTTCAGGCGTCCGGCCACCACACCGATGACGCCGGGATGCCAGCCCTCGCCCGAGGCCACGAGAACTGCCCGCTCCGCGCCCTGGCGCTCGATCTGGGCCAGGGCCGCCTCCTGGACCTGCGCCTCGATCGCCCGCCGCTCGGCATTCAGCGCATCGAGTTCGGCGGCAAGCCGGGCGGCAAGCCCGGTATCATCGGTGGTTAGCAGGCGCGCGCCCAGATCGGACCGGCCGACCCGCCCCCCGGCATTGATTCGCGGGCCAAGGAGGAAGCCGGCATGGTAGGTCGAGGCCGGGCCATCGACCCCTGCCACATCGGCCAGTGCCCGCAATCCTGTGCGGGCCCATTGGCTCATCGCCCGGAGCCCCTGGGCCACAAGGGCCCGGTTGAGCCCGGTCAGGGCGACGACATCGCACACAGTGCCCAGCGCCGCCAGATCGATCCATTGCAGGAGGTCGGGCTCGTTGCCCGGCGTCACGGCGCCGCGCCGCCGGCCCTCTCGGTTGAGCGCCGCCAGCAGAACGAATGTCACCCCGGCCGCCGCCAGATGGCCGCAGCCGGAAGTGTCGTCGGGCCGATTGGGATTTACCAGTGCGGCGGCGGGCGGGAAATCTGCATCCATCAGATGATGGTCGACGACTATGATATCCAGTCCGATCCCGGCGCCATGCTTGAGGGCCTCGTGCGCCGCCGCACCGCAATCGAGCGTGACGACCAGTTCCGCACCCCGCTCGCGCAGGGTTGAAAATGCCGCTGCCGTCGGGCCGTAGCCTTCCTCGATACGGTCGGGAATGTAGATCTCGGCATCGCAGCCGAAATGTTTCAGCCAGCCATGAAGCTGTGCCGCTGAGGTGGCGCCGTCGACATCGTAGTCCGCAAAAATCGCGATCTGCCGGCCGGCCTCCAGCGCATCCCAGATCAACCCCGCCGCCACGTCCATGTCGGCCAGGCTGGATGGGTCGGGAAACACGTCACGCAAACGCGGCATCACATAGCGCCCGGCGGCTTCGGCCGGAATGCCGCGGGCAGCGATGACCCGCGCCAAGGCGTCGGGAAGACCATGCTGGCGCGCGATCATGGCGACGACCGTGTCATCGGCGGGACGCAGCCGCCATTTGCGGCCGCTCAGCGATCGCTCGACGCCCAGGAGCGCGTCCGTAGCGGTTGGCGCAAGCGTGTCCGTGACCATCCCGTCTCCGTGCTAGCCCGCCGGCCGTTCGGACCGGATGCGGCGCACGGAATGATCGGCTGAGTCGAGCAAAAGCGTATGCGTGTGAATGCGGCCGCCTGTTTTGCGAACGCCCTCAACAAGATCGCCGTCAGTGACCCCGGTGGCGACGAAGAGGCAGTGGCTCGCGGCCAGCTCGGACAGATCATATTTGCGGTCGAGATCCGTCACACCCACCCGGGCAGCCCGGGTGCGCTCGTCGTCATTGCGGAAGAAGAGCCGGGCCTGCATCTGGCCGCCGATACAGCGCAGCGCAGAGGCCGCCAGAACGCCTTCGGGGGCACCGCCCTGGCCGATATACATGTCGACATTCGTACCGAGTCCGGCCGCGCCCATGGCGCCGGCCACATCGCCGTCCGGTATCATGCGGACCCGCGCACCGGCGGATTTCACCGCATCGACGATATACTGGTGCCGCTCCCGCTCCAGGATGCAGACGGTGATGTCGGACGCATTCACCCCCTTGGCCTTGGCCAGGTTGCGCACATTCTCGTCCGGTTTGGCGTCCAGATCGATCACCCCGGCAGGCAGGCCCGGACCCACGGCGATCTTGTCCATATAAGTGTCCGGCGCATGCAGCAGGCCGCCCCGCAGGGCGAAGGAGACGACGGCCAGGGCATTGGGCTGGCCTTTGGCGGTCAGCGACGTGCCTTCCAGCGGGTCCAGCGCAATGTCGATCTCGGGGCCCTCGCCGGTTCCGACTTTCTCGCCGATATACAGCATGGGGGCCTCGTCGCGTTCGCCTTCGCCAATCACGATACGGCCCTTCATCGGCATCGCGTTGAGACCGCTGCGCAGCGCGTCGACCGCGGCCTGGTCAGCCATTTCCTTCTCCCCGCGTCCGATCCAGCCGGATGCGGCCACTGCTGCCATTTCCGCCGCATGAACGGCCTGGAGGGCCAGATTGGTCAGGGCACGCGTATCGCTCATCTCTTGTCTCCGGTACGGGCCCCGCCCGAACGGGGAGCCCTGAAAGTCATCAATCCTGTTGCCCGGTTTCGGGCGGCGTCGTCCGGGCCTGACCCGAACTGACAAAGTCGCTTGGAGCAGCCTGATCCTGTGGCCGCAGGACCCGGCCGGATTCCGCGTTCAGCCGCTCCCGCCGCGCAAGCAGGTCATGCGCCGACATGTCCAGCGCCGCCTCTTCCCCCGGCCCGAGCGATGTTACCGGTACCATTGGTGGCGCACCGCGTCCATCCCCGGTCACTATCCGCTCCTCGACCCAGTCGGGGTGCTCAAGGGCGGTATCGGGCATGCCGACGGACACGCAGGCACTCAAACCCGTGGACAGGACGGGGCCCGCAGACAGGACAAGGGCCGTGACAAAGCGATGCATGGCAACTCCTCGCGCTGGACGCGCGTCGCGCTTTCTATACGCTGATCGGTGTCAGAGTCACCCGCCAAGCACAAGGACGCACCATGGCGAAGCAATCCAAGGACGGGACCGGCGAGGGCCAATCCGGTGACTGGACAAAGCCCTCCGAAAAGGATCTGGAGGCGCTCGACCAGATCTCGCGCAATCTCATGCAGGCCTCGTTGAAGTCGCAGAAGCTGATGTCCGAGGTGATGCAGAAGGCGCTCGAAGGCGATCCGGTCTTCCCCAATGCGGATCCGTTCCATTCCGCGCCCGAATTCGGCGAGGTCTGGGGCAAGATCGTCAATCAGCCAGAACTGATGATGCGCGCCCAGGCGGACCTCCTCAAAGGCTATATCGACCTCTGGTCGAACACGACCAGACGCGTCATGGCCGGCGAAACGGCATCCGCGATCGAGCCGGAAAAGGGCGACAAGCGCTGGCGGGGCGAGGACTGGACCGCCAATCCCGTCTTTGACGCGATCAAGCAGTCCTACCTTTTGAACCAGCATTTCCTGATGGGGCTGGTCAATTCGGTCGAGGGCGTCGACGAGAAGACCAAACGCAAGGTCGAATTCCTCACCCGGCAGATGACGGATGCGCTGTCGCCGACCAATTTCGCCATGACCAATCCGGATGTGATCCGCGAAACCTGGCAATCGAAGGGCGAAAACCTCACGCGCGGCCTGCAAAATCTCATGCAGGACCTGGAAACGGGACATGGCCGGCTCGCGCTCCGCCAGACCGACATGGAGGGTTTCGAAGTCGGCAAGGACCTAGCGACAACCCCGGGCAAGGTGATCTTCGAAAACGAGATCATGGAACTGATCCAGTACGCCCCGGCAACGGACACGGTCAAACAGCGCCCGCTGCTGATCGCGCCGCCCTGGATCAACAAGTTCTACATCATGGATCTGCGGGAAAAGAACTCCATGATCCGCTGGCTGGTCAAACAGGGTTTCACTGTCTTCCTGATTTCCTGGGTCAATCCGGGCCCGGAACTGAAGGACAAGAGTTTCGCCGACTACATGCACGAAGGCCTGTTCGCCGCACTGCACGCGATCGAGGCGGCCACCGGCGAAACCTCGGTCAGCGCCGTAGGCTATTGCGTCGGCGGCACCTTGCTGGCATCCGCTCTGGCCTGGCTGGAAGCAGAGGGTCAGGCCGACCGCATCGCCTCGGCGACCTTCTTCGCTGCCCAGACCGATTTCAAGCTGGCCGGCGATCTTCTGCTCTTCATCGACGAGCACTGGCTCAGGGAAATCGAACGCATCATGGACGCCCAGGGCGGCGTGCTGGACGGGCGGTCCATGGCCGACACGTTCAACCTGTTGCGCTCGAACGACCTGATCTGGTCCTTCGTGGTGAACAATTATCTCCTGGGCCGCCAGCCACAGGCCTTCGACCTTCTGTTCTGGAATGCCGACCAGACGCGGATGCCCAAGGCGCTGCACCTTTGGTATCTGGACAATCTCTACAGGAACAACCGCCTGGCGAAGAGCGAACTGGAGCTGGACGGACACGTGCTCGACCTGAAAAAGGTCAAGACTCCCGTCTACATGCAAGCCTCCCGCGAGGACCATATCGCGCCCTACCCGTCGGTTTATCGCGGCGCCAGACTGTTCGGCGGACCGGTGCGTTTCCTGATGGCGGGTTCGGGCCATATCGCCGGTGTGATCAATCATCCCGACGCCGGGAAATACCAGCACTGGACCAATGACGACCTTCCCGGCACGGTCGAGGACTGGCTCAAGGGCGCCGCGGAACATCCCGGCTCCTGGTGGCTGGATTGGCGCGATTGGCTCTATGAACGCGCGGGCGGCGACGTGCCGGCGCGCCAGCCCGGTGACGGTCAGCTGAAACCCCTGCGCGATGCACCGGGCCGGAATGTGCTGGTGCGCAGCGATCAGCGCCAAACGGCCGAGCCTGTCGCCTAGACCGGTTTCATAGAATCCGCACCACGCGCTACGGTTTTTCTTGCGCTGCAGCACAAGCCCCCTAACCTGCGTCCCGATACCATTGGCCGGATTGAGGAATTGGTGTGAACGGGTTGTCGGGTGTGCGTTATTTCCTGGGTTTCTTCGCGGCGCCGGATGGCGCCCGGTTCTTTGATCGCGTGCGATTGAGTCCGGCGGGCGAGGCATGGACCGGAGAAGGTCTCCGGCTGATTTCAGGCCGCAGCGAACCGGAACGCTATTCGATTACCGGTGTGTCGAGGGACGGCGGATTTGTTCTCGACCTCGCGCATGACGGCTGCCACGAACGCCTGACGCTGAGTGCGGAAACACCCGACGTCGAGGCCTGTTTCCTCGGCTCGCTCGTCCGCACCGGCGATGACACGGCCCTTGCCTATGTGCTGGAAGAGGCCCCGGCAGTCAGGCTCGATCCCAGCCCCACCCACGGGTGGGGGACGGTCGCAGTTGCCACCGTGGCCAAGGGAAGCGAAATGCTGGTCATCCGCGGCCCCATCGGCGACACCCAGACCCCCTATTCCTTTCGCACCGCCGACGACCGGCATGTGGAACCGACCGGTTACGGGCATTTCGTCAATCACGCCTGCGAGCCCAGTTGCGAGATCGTCTACCGGCCTGACGGCCGGCCTGCGCTGAGGGCTCGACGTGCACTGGAGCCGGGCGAGGAGATTACATTCGACTATACCGCCACTGAAGGCGAACTGGCCGGCAGTTTCGCCTGTCTCTGCCCTGCCGAGCGGCACAAGGTCTAGCGCTCGAAACTCACCCGGACCGGCGCCCGGCGTCCGGGCCCCTGCATGGCCGTGCGGACACGGGAATCGAAACGCAGATTGGTCATCATCACCTGGTCGTCGAAATGCCCGGCCAGCAAATCGTTGTCGACGATGAAGGCGCTGGTCTGATCTGGTTCCGGGGCCGCGAAATAGATCCAGGCAAACTCGCCCTCGACCTCCGCGCCGACATAGTCGAGCGGTATCAGCTCGCCCTCGCCGTTGGCCATGCGAAACCGCGCCAGCGTGTAGCGGCCAACGGTTTCCAGACCTTCCTGCGACGCGAGGAAGTCCGCGGCCTCGACATCGGTGCGATCGAGCGCGTCGAGGAGGTCATGGGCGAAGACGCGGTGAACCACTTCCAGTTCGCCTGTGCGCGGATTGACGGCGATCTCGGTGACCCCGGCATGCACACGGTGCGCGCTGGCGGGCGCTGCCGTCAGGAGCAGACCCGCCAGGACAATCAGGAATGGGCGAAGCCGCGGCATTCGCGGTGTATCCTCGAAACTATTGCGGACGCGTACGGACCGAATCGCGCGTGACCCGCAGGTCCATGTCGTCCATCATCGTATCGTTGTCCGAGGAAGAGCGGTAGACTTCCAGGCGGGTCGGCTCGATGCGCGGCGGATAGTAATTGTCCGTGCGGTCGGCATCGGCCGTTTCCCAGAGCGGGTCGAGTTCGACCTGAACCACTTCGCGATCCGTCATGTAGGTCCAGGTCACGTGCTGCGGGTCGTAGCGCCAGACCTCGGCCGGGATGCGCACAATTTCCGTGGACCCGTCGGCGAAGGTGAATTCCAGGATGATCGGCATCACCACCCCGCCTTCATTGGTGAAGTCGAGATAGTAGATGCGCTCGTCGCTCTCCAGAATCTCCGCTTCCCACTCTTCGAGCCCCTCCTGCAGGGCCTCGTAAGTTTCGCGCTGACGGTTGGTAATCGTGTGCCGGTCGTTCTGCGAATAAAACTCGACCACTTCCGGATTGCGCTCGGCATAGGTGGCGATGCCGGCCTCGCGATTGGACACCTGGGTCAGGCTTTCCGGACGCTCGGCCTCTTCGGCGCGCTCACGTGCATTCTCGATCTCGGGGTTTTCCGTGTCGAACGAGCCTTCGATCACCCGGTCGAGCGAGATGTCGACATGGTCGGTGGAATAGAACCAGCCGCGCCAGAACCAGTCCAGATCGACACCGGAGACTTCCTCCATCGTGCGGAAGAAGTCATAGGGCGTCGGCCGGCGGAAGCGCCAGCGCTCGGCATAGGTACGGAAGGCGTCGTCGAAGAGTTCGCGGCCCAGAATGGTCTCGCGCAGGATAACCAGGGCGATGGTCGGCTTGGAATAGGCGTTGGGGCCGAACTGCACGATCGAATCCGACTGCGTCATGATCGGCATCTGGTTGGTCGACACCATATACGAGGTGATCGAATGAGGATCGCCTCGGCGGACCGGGAAATCCTCTTCCCACAAGCGTTCGGCCTGGAATTGCAGGAAGGAGTTCAGCCCCTCGTCCATCCAGGTCCACTGGCGCTCGTCCGAATTCACGGTCATCGGGAAGTAGATATGGCCGATCTCGTGGATGATCACGCCGATCAGACCGCGCTTGGCGGTCAGCGAATAGGTCAGATTGCCGTCGTCATCGACCACCGGACGGCCATAGGTGCCGCCATTGAAGGTGATCATCGGATACTCCATCCCGCCCTGGGGGCCGGCGATCGACTGTGCGGTGGGATAGGGATAGGGGAAGGAGAAGCCGGAATAGACATCCAGCGTGTGCTCGACCGCGCGGGTCGAGAAGGTCGACCACAAGGGCTCGCTTTCATTGGGATAGAAAGACATCGCCATGATCAGGTCGGGGGCTTCGCCCTGCCCGTCCTGTTCAACGCCCAGGGCGTCCCAGATGAATTTGCGCGAACCAGCCCAGGCGAAATCGCGGACATTGTGGGCATGGAATTCCCAGGTCGCTTCGGAACGAGTGCCCCGGCGCTCATTGGCGCGGGCTTCCGACGGGGTAACGATAAAAACCGGCTCGTCCGCCGTGCGCGCCTCTTCCAGACGGTCGCGCTGGACCTGGTTGAGCACCTCGCCGGCATTCTGCAGCTCGCCGGTGGCCGCAACGATGAAATCCTGCGGCACGGTGATCGAAACGTCGTAATCGCCAAATTCCAGGCCGAATTCACCGCGGCCCAGGAAGGCCTTGTTGTGCCACCCCTCATAGTCCGAGAACACGGCCGCTCGCGGGAACCACTGCGCGATCTGATAGATGCAATCACCCCCGGTATCGGTAGTTTCCTCAAAACACTCCCAGCCGGCGCGCCCGCCAATGGCCCCGGTCTCGATCAGGCGGTAGTCCCATTCGATCGTGAAGGTAGCGCTCTCGCCCGTCTCGAGCATGTCATCGAGGTCGATGCGCATCAGCGTGTCGACGATGGTAAAGTCCATCGGATTTCCGTCGGCATCGGTCACACCGGTGATATTGAATCCGTAGCTGTCCTGGGCAATGCGCTGGCGCCTCCGCACGGAGGACGCCGACACACCTTCGGGATCGGCCCCGCCCGTGCGGGAAGAGGAACGCCCGCCTCCGCCGACCGTCTCGGTCATCACGGCAATGGAATCGTCGCGGAACCGGTTCTGGTCCAGCAAAAACCAGAGGAAATCCAGAGTGTCCGGGGCATTGTTGGTGTAGGTGACCGTCTCGGTCCCGTAGAGGTGTTTTTCCTCTTCATCGAGACGGATATCGATGTCGTAGTCGACCTGTTGCTGCCAGTAGTCCGGACCGGGAGCGCCCGTGGCGCGGCGCTCACGGTTCGGCGAGGGCCAGTCCTCGTCCTCGAGCTGGCGAAAAGCATCGCGCCAGTCATTGGTGGTCTGCTGGACAGGCTGCGCGGCTGCGACATTGAATGCCGCAGCCGCCGTCGCCAGAACGATCAGGTTGAAACGACGCATCTCTATGTACCCCTCGCCCCAATTGTCGGGTCTTATGAAGGCAGAGATTTAGCGTGCGGTACGAAAGGCGTCACCCCTGGCTTACGGAATTGTCATCCTGCACGGATGTATCGGCGGGAACGGGGCCGGACTGCCTGCCCTCGCCACCCGACATCAGCCAGGCGCCAAGACCGATAAAGACCAGGACCAGCCCCAGGATAGCGCCCAGGCCGGGGATCGCTCCAAGGGCCACCGACACCGCCAACACAACCAGCAGAGAGAGCAGACGCATGCCCAGTCCCAGCGGCTCTTCGGGCCTGCGGTTGAAAACCAGATCGCCGACCGCGAAAGCGCCGAGCGCCAGGCACAGGAGCAGGAAGGGCCAGAACAGAACCCACATGAAGGGAATCAGTACGATTCCGATCACCGTGATCGCCAGCAGGACAGTCAGGATCACCATAACCACAGGCGAAAGCGCGAAACTGATAAAGCCCAGAAAGCCCGAGACCAGCGGCTTGCGCCGGAAGGTGCGGGCAATGCGGCTCACGCCGCGCGGCGTCATCAGCACGGCCAGAAGGCCTAGCAGCAGCGCCGCGCCGGGCACCGCAATGCCGAAGAAGGCGAACGGCGCGCCGATCAACTCCCACGGCCCGTCGATATCGAAATGGATATCGTCCCAGTGCTTGGCGCCGAAATTGAAGGACTGGTAGGTATAGTTGTACTCGCCGGTCTGGGCGCCATCGGCAATGACCGGCTCGGCCGGGCCCCGCACATCCAGCCGCCCTTCGATGCGGGCGGTCTCCAGGATGTAGACTTCCTCAGCCAGCACTTCGACATCGCCGCGGATCGTGCCTGCCAGCGTGACCTCGCCGCCCTCGATCTCGACCTCGCCGTCGATCGTGCCATGCAGTTCGACTTCGCCGCCGGCGATCTCTGCGCCATTGTGGAACATGCTTTCCGGATAGACGCCGACATATCCGCCGGCCAGATGCACACGATCCTGCACCGTCGCGCTGATTTCGACATTGCCGCCGGCTGCGGACAATTGCCCGCCGACCGAACCGCGCACCGACACATCGCCACCGGCGGCACTGACTTCACCCCCGACATCGGCATCGATCTCGATATCCCCGCCGGCAATCTCGACCTCTTCGGCGACGGTGCCGCGGATACGCACATCGCCGCCGAAGAAGTGCACTGAGCCGTGCACATTGGCATCGACCTGCCCGTCTCCGGCAACAGCGGAAATATCGCCCAGGATCTCGCCGCGCACGGACATGTCGCCGCCCAGGAAAATCACGTCGTCGCGGCTGCCGTCGATTTCGACTTCGCCGCCGATGACCTGGGCTCCGGCAGCCCCGGTCGCGATGGAGATGGCCAGCCCCATGGCCATGATCATGTGTTTGATCGTCATAACTCTCTTCTCCCTGCGCCCCCCGGCAATCAGGTCGTTGTACATAATGGGTATGTGCTCTAGTCGTCGATCAGATCGTCGCAGTCGCGGCGATTGCGCGGCATATATTCAAGGCCCGGCACACGGGCGCCGCTTTCCGTTCGCGGTTCGCTTTCGGCATAGACTTCCAGCGGGCCATCGATGCGGGCCGTATCCGCGAATACGACCGAAACCGCACAGACCTGCCCGCCATTGTGCAACCGTCCGCCGATTTCGATACGGCCCTGATTGCCACGATAGTCGCGATTGCGGCGCATCTCCCTGATGGCCACGAACTTCACGGGGCCGGACACTTCGCCGTTGAACACGATCGAACCGGCATGCGCACTAAGGCCGTTCAGGAAAGTCGCATCCACCCTCATCTCGCCCGCAGCCAGAGAGGCCTCGCCGGCAATGCGGCCGGAGACGTCCAGATCGCCAGAAGCGATGCCCAGCTCGTCCATGGCCTCGCCGTTCCAGGTAACGTCGCCGCCCGCGATGGAGGCCTCGCCGGATACCGTGCCGGAAAAGCGGACATCGCCGGCTGCGATCGACATCTCGCCGCCAACGTTCAGATCGTCCATGTCGACATCGCCGGAAACCAGGCTGAGATCGCCGCCGACCCGGCCGCGCAGATTGAGATCGCCGCTCAGCCGGCTGTAATCCCCGTCCCGGTCCAGCACGATATAGCCGTCGGACGCGCGCCGGTCGCGCAGCATTTTCCCGTCACTGTCATCATCGGCCACGACGATGACACATCCCGACGTCGCCAGCGAGGCTGTCAGGGCGGTGGCGGCAAGCCAGAGCTTGGTCATTCTATACTCCCGTAACGACAGACCCCGCCGCCCACCGGCGTGTTGCAGGATCGGGTCTACGCTCCCCAGCGTCGGATATGACCATACATTATCGAAAAACGATATCAAGATATTTTTCTCGTTTTTCGATAAATATTTTCTGATTTACGAGAAGGCCGACTCGCTTTGGGTGCCCGATCTACACTCGCCCCTTCCCTATACGTCAGCGAAGGCTAGTATCGGCGGTAATACAAGCGCCTGCACAAGAAGGCGCAGTTGGGAGGATTTCATGGCTGACCTTTCAGCCGCCGGGAATGCCCCGGCCCGCGGCCCCCGGGCCGCATCCGATACGATTCATGAGGGCGCGCCGTTCAATCTGAACCGCATTCGCAAATCGGTCGTCGCGTCCATGCTCGACTCGAAACGCCGGTACGGCGGCAAGAAGATTGCCGCCGTCGATGCGGACGGGCGGGAGGTTTCCTTCAACGATCTGACGAAGGCCATGTTCGCCCTGGGTCATGCCCTCAAGGCCGGCACCGAGCGCGGCGAAGCCGTCGGAGTGCTGCTGCCCACGGGCGTAGGCGCGATCATCTCATTCTACGCCATCTCGGCCTATGGCCGCGTACCGGCCATGCTCAACTTCACCGCCGGCGAGCGTGCCCTCAAGGCCGCCTGCACCGCCTGCAAGGCAAGGAAGATCGTCACCGCCCACCGTTTCATCGAACTGGGCGAGCTGCGGGATCTCGAAGCGGAGCTCAAGAAGGATCACGAGCTGGTCTATCTGGAGGATGTGCGCGAGAACCTGTCGCTGATGGACAAGGCCTTTGCGGCGATCGGCACGCTCCTGCCCTTCGCCGTGCGGGCCCATCCGGATCCGGACAGTCCGGCCGTCTATCTCTTCACCTCGGGCACGGAAGGCGATCCGAAAGGCGTGGTGCTCAGCCATGCCAATCTCCTTGCCAATGTCGAGCAGGTGCGCGACCACATCAAGATCCTGCCCACCGATACGCTGTTCAATCCGCTGCCGACCTTTCACTGTTTCGGCCTCACGGGCGGCGTGCTGGTGCCGATCGGGCTAGGCGTACCGGCGATCTGTCATCCCACACCGCTGCAGGCCAAGACCATCGTCAAGCGCATCGCCGAGACGAAGGCGACCATCCTGTTCGCCACCGACACCTTCATGAACCAGTATGCCCGAGCGGCCGACGAAGGCGATCTCTCCTCGCTGCGCTTTGCCGTGTGTGGCGCCGAACGGGTGAAGGACGAGACGCGATCTTCGCTGCGACGGCGCTTCAATCTGGAAATCGTCGAGGGCTATGGCCTCACCGAAGCCGCGCCGGTGCTCTCGGTCAATCAGCCGGAAAACAACCGGCCGGGCACGGTCGGACAGCTGATGCCGGGCTGCCAGGCAAAGCTGGTGCCTGTCGAGGGCATCGAGGATGGCGGGCAATTGCACATCAAGGGCCCCAACATCATGAAGGGCTATATTCGCCCCTCCGCGCCGCTGGTCCTGGAAACTCCCGAGGACGGCTGGCACGATACCGGCGACATCGTTTCAATCGACGAGGACGGTTTCCTGCGTATCCGCGGCCGGGTGAAGCGCTTCGCCAAACTCGGCGGGGAAATGGTCTCGCTGGCCGTGGTGGAAAATTGCGCCACCTCGCTATGGCCCGACAATATGCATGCCGCTGCGGCCATTCCGGACAAGCGCAAGGGCGAACAGGTCATCCTGTTGACCGACTATCCCAAGGCCGACCGCGCCGACCTTGTCGCCTTCGCCCGCAATCACGGCATTTCCGAACTCGCCATCCCGCGCAAGATCATCCATGTCGGCAGCATTCCGGTGCTGGGTACCGGCAAGACCGACTACGGTTCGGTGCAGAAGACGGTCGAAGCGATGATGGCGGAGGAACTCAAACCCGCTCCCGAACCCGCCGAATAGCGGCAAACCGCAGAGGGGCCGGAACCCGGAAACAGGGCCTTCGGCACTGGAGGGAGACGGCCGACGGCGTCTGGGGAGACGTATGGGTTTCCGGGCCCCGGGTTCTGTTCCGGCTAGATCCGGTCGCAATCGCGGCCGGCCAGCGGCTCGTAGCGGAAACCGTTGCCGCGCGGCCGGTTTTCCGAGATTACCAGAAGGTCGCCTTCGATCCGCGAGCCGCGCCGGAATTCCACTTCGGCCGCACAGATCGTGCCGCCCCGGGCGAGCCGGCCGGATACCTCCACCCGGCCATTGCCGTCGCGATTGCCCTGTCCGCGGATCTCGACCGGGCCATTCACATCGGCGTGCAGATTCATATGGCCGGCATCCATTTCCAGCCGCCCGCGCACCTCGCCGCGCAGGGTCACACGGCCCGCCGCAATCTCGGCATCGCCGTCTATAACGGCATCGATATAGGCTGTGCCTGCGGCAATCTCGGCATTGCCGCCGACCGTGCCGGAAAAGCGCACCCGGCCCCCCTCGGCGGTCAAATTCCGGCCGACGCGGGCATTGGATCGCACCGTGGCGCCTGCCAGGGCCAGATCGCGGCCGACATCGCCGTCCGCGCCGACCATCATGCCGGAGAACTCGGCATCGCCGGGAACATCCACATTTCGCGACGCGACGAGTCCGGCGCTCTCCACCGACCGGTTCTCTCCCTGGCCGGAGACGTTATAGGTACAGGCCGACAACAAGACAGCCGCACCGGCGGCCAGGAGGGAAGATTTCAGCATGGCGTCCTCACGAGGTTGGCTTTGACCTCATGATGCACGGCGCCGTGCGATTGGATGCAATCCCGCTGGATTAGATGTGCAGCACGCGTCCGTAGGCGTCGAGCACGCTCTCATGCATCATTTCCGACAGGGTCGGATGCGGGAAAACGGTGTGCATCAGTTCGGCCTCGGTGGTTTCGAGCTGGCGCGCGATGGCATAGCCCTGGATCAGTTCGGTGACTTCCGCACCGACCATGTGTGCGCCCAAGAATTCGCCCGTTTTGGCGTCGAACACCGTTTTCACCAAGCCCTGATCGTCGCCCAGCGCGATGGCCTTGCCATTGCCCACGAAGGGGAAGCGGCCGACCTTTACCTCGTGGCCGGCCTCCTTCGCCTTCGCTTCGGTCAGGCCCACGGAGGCGATCTGCGGATGACAATAGGTACAGCCGGGGATATTGCCGGTCTCGAAGGCGTGCACATCCTGGCCGGAGATCTTCTCGACACAGACCACGCCTTCATGACTGGCCTTGTGTGCCAGCCAGGGCGGGCCGGCGACGTCACCGATCGCGTAGAGCCCCTTCACATTGGTACGGCCGAACCCGTCATTGACGACATGCCCGCGATCGATCTTCACGCCCAGCGCTTCCAGGCCGAGATTCTCCACATTGCCGACAATGCCGACGGCCAGGATTACCTTTTCCACCTCGACGGTCTGGGTCTTTCCCTTGGCGTCCTTGATGTGGACCTTCACCGACCTGGCCGACTTCTCCAGCTTTTCCACCTGAGCCGAGGTGATGAGTTTCATGCCCTGCTTCTTGAAGCTCCGGGCGGCAAGGGCGGAGATTTCCTCGTCCTCGACCGGCAGGACGCGGTCCATCATCTCCACAACGGTCACATCGGCGCCCATCGTGTTGTAGAAGCTTGCGAATTCGATACCGATCGCACCCGAGCCGATGACCAGGACGGATTTCGGCATGGTCTTGGGCACCATGGCCTCGCGATAGGTCCACACCTTGTCGCCATCGGGTTCCAGACCGGCCTGGGGAATCGTGCGGGCGCGTGCGCCGGTCGCGAGGATGACATGCTTGGCCGTGTACTTGTCCTTGCCCACCACGACGGCCGGCGCCTCTGCGCCCTTTTCCAGCGTCGCCTCGCCTTCGATCACCGTGATCTTGTGCTTTTTCATCAGCCCGCCGATACCGTTCGTCAGGCGTTTGGAGACATCGCGCGAACGCTTGACGATGGCCTCGACGTCATAGCCGATCTTGTCGGCGGACAGGCCGAAATCCCTGGCATGCTGCATGAGGTGATAGACCTCGGCCGTGCGCAGCAGCGCCTTGGTGGGAATACAGCCCCAGTTGAGGCAGATGCCGCCGAGATGCTCGCGCTCGACAACCGCCGTCTTGAAACCCAGCTGGGCCGCGCGGATGGCCGCGACATAACCGCCGGGGCCGCCGCCGATCACGATGACGTCGAAATTTCTGGCGGCCATGGAAACCCCTTTCATTCACATGCGAAATTTACAGCGTGCGCAGACTCGCCAGATAGCAGTGCGCCGCCCGCATATCAATGGCGGCCGGTCCTGCGGCGCGCTAGAGATCCTGTACCGGATTGGTCAGATCGCTAGGGGGATTGTCACCGGTATTCATGACGCCGGCGCGCTCGATCAGCATCATGTGAACCTTCTCGGTCTGTGCGACCGGTCTGTGACGCACGCCCCTGGGAATGACGCAGAACTCGCCCGGCCCCAGCACGACCGCATCCTCACCCTCGATCTCGATTTTCAGAACGCCGCGCGTCACGAGGAAAAACTCGTCCTCCTCGGCATGTGCATGCCAGTCGAATGCCCCTTCCGCCTTGGCAAGCTTGATCTCATAATCGTCCAGGCGACCGACGCGTCTGGGCGACCAGGCGTCCTTGAACTGGGCATGCTTTTCGGCAAGCGAAATGACCTCGACCGGCATTCAATCCTCCCCGGCAACGCAGTGCAATCTCAAGGCACCGCGATCGTCATTCGTCATGCTAGCCATATTCGACAGGAGAACGGAATGACGGGCGGCAGCGATCTCGACCACCTGATCCGGAACATGGCGCCCCACCTCGGCGCGACGACCTATGTCTTCGTCACCTTGCCGCCCGGCAACAGCGAGCCCGAAGGGCTGACGCCCCTACTGCGCTTCGCCGAAGACGAGGGACTCACCCTGATCCTGCCGGAAAGCCAGGCCCGCAAGGCCGGGCTGGATTTCACCTTTCCCTGCCGCCGCATCACCCTGAGCATACAATCCTCGCTTGAGGCCGTCGGCTTCATGGCGCGCATCGCAACCGCCCTGGCCGGGTCCGGTATCGGCTGCAATCCCGTCTCGGGCTATTTCCACGATCACCTTTTCGTACCGACAGACCGGGCGGAACAGGCTATGGCTGTGCTACAGGCGCTGTCCCGCGGCGAGGCCCTGGCCGAAATCGATTGACCGGTGCAGCGCCCGGCCCTATGAGCGCGCATCCGTTTTCCGGCGATGAGACGATATCGCGTTGAGCCTGATCGCTCCGGCCCTCACCGGCCTGCCCGCATTTGATGCCGACACGCTGTGCGACGAAATCGTGGCGCAGGGGTGGAGCGTTTGCCGGCTGGCCGATCCGGTCATGCTGGCCGCGCTCTGCGACGAGGCCGTCGCGCTCTGGCAGGAAGACGAACTCTCGCCCGCCGGGGTCGGCCGCGCGAAAGACCACGACGTCGTCCGCCGCATCCGCCGGGACAAGACCCGCTGGCTGGACGGATCGAGCCCCGCCCAGACGGCCTATCTCGCCTTCGCGGAAGCACTGCGGCGCGAGATCAACTACCGGCTGATGCTCGGCCTGTTCGCCTTCGAGGCGCACTATGCGGTCTATGAGTCCGGCGGATTCTACAAACGCCATATCGACAGTTTCCATGGCGCCCGCAACCGCATGCTCTCCTCCGTCCTTTATCTCAATCGGGACTGGGACCGGTCCGAGGGCGGACTTTTGCGTCTCTACGCACCGGACAGCGACAGGCTGGTCCAGGAGGTGGTCCCGGAATTCGGCACGCTGGCCGTCTTCCTGTCCGAGGACATCCCCCACGAGGTGACACCGGCCGGGCGCGAACGTTTCTCCATCGCCGGCTGGCACCGATGCAACGATCGCAGCCAGGTGCCCGCATTGCAGGCGAGGACACTGCCGGCGGGCGGGTGATGCGCCACTGCGATACATCTGCCGGCCAGGTCCTGGCCTCGCTCGCCGATCAGGAGGGCCCGGATAGCGCGGATGCGTTTTCGGGAAGACCCAGGCGCTATCCCTCGAGTACCCGCGCGGGCGTTGGTTGGCCGGCTTCGTCCAGGGCCACCATGACATAGCTTGCCTCACCTACCAGGCGCCGGTCGCCGGACATCAAGTCCTCGGCCTCGGCGCGAACGCCGACCTCCATCGAGGTGCGGCCAACCGAGACGACCCGCGCGATCACATCCAGCAGCTCGCCCTCCTTCGTCGGCGCGATGAAGTCGATCTTGTCGGAGGCGGCCATGCCGACGTCGCAGCGTGTATGGCGCGAGGCGGCGATATAGGCGGCCTTGCCCATCAGCGACATGGCATTGCCACCGAACAACTGTCCCAGATGATTGGTGTCGCCGGGGAAGACGAGCTGAAGCGTACGCGCATAGCCCGCAGGGCTGGGAGCGAAGTCCGGCAAGGCATCGGGCGAGGGCGGCAGGCGGTCGTGATTGGTCTTGCGGTCGGCGGCGACCATGGTGAAAGCGCCGCGCGTACAGACATGGCGCTCGCCGGTGCGCAGGTTTTCAGCGGCCAGCTCCACATCCACGATCAGCGAGGTCCGCCCGACCATGCGCACCTGGCCCGTCACTTCCACGAGATCGCCTACCCGCGCCGGCGCCACAAAATCCAGCTTGTCGCAGGAGGCAGTGACGAAGGGCCGCCGCGCATGCCGGGCCGCGACAAGGAAGGCCACCTTGTCCATCTCGGCCATCGCGGCCCCGCCGAAATACGTGCCCTGATGATTGGTCTGATGCGGGAAGACCAGGTCGCTATGGCGGATCTCGGCGAGATGGGCGGGTCGGGTCATCGGGTGTCCATTACGTGGCCAAGGCAAGCATAGCGGCAACCGCTCACCCCCGCAGCCACACCTCTATACCGCCATTCTCACACTCGGCAGCGTCCCAGGAAAACGTCCCGGGCCAGCAGAGACGGAATGCAAGGTCACATCAGCATCGTCATCGGATCTTCGACATAGGTCTTGAACGCCTGCAGCCATTTCGCGCCGGTGGCGCCGTCGACCACCCGGTGATCGCAGGTCAGCGTCACCGTCATCACCGTAGCGATAGCCAGCGCGCCGTCCTTGACGACCGGGCGCTGCTCGCCGGCACCGACGGACAGGATCATGCCCTGGGGCGGGTTGATGATGGAGGCGAAACTGTCGATGCCGAACATGCCCAGATTGGAGAGCGAGAACGTGCCGCCCTGGAATTCCTCGGGCTTGAGCTTCTTCTCGCGGGCGCGGGCGGCCAGGTCCTTCATCTCGCGGGAGATTTCAACCAGGCCCTTGCGGTCCGCATCCTTGACGATGGGCGTGATCAGCCCGCCCTCGATGGCCACGGCAACGGAGACGTCGGCGTGCTTGTGCCGGGCGATCAGGCCGCCCTCGATCCAGGAGGAATTCGCCGCCGGCACTTTCTTGAGAGCCAGGCCGGACGCCTTGATCAGGATGTCGTTGACCGAGACCTTGTCGCCATCCTTTTCCGCCGCCGCGTTCACGCGCTTGCGGAAGTCCAGCAGCGCGTCGATCCGGCAATCGACATTGAGCGGGAAGTGCGGGATGTCGCGGAAGCTTTCCGACAGCCGCTTGGCGGAAATCTTCGTGATATTGTCGGCCTTCTCGATCTCGTAGCGATCACGGGAAATGCCGTAGGCCTTCAGCGGGTCCTCCGCATCCACCGGCGCGGCGGACGGGGCTTCGGCCGCAGCGGCAGAGGGCCGGGCGCTCTCGACATCACGCTTCACGATCCGGCCGTAAGGGCCCGATCCTTCGATGGATTTCAGGTCGAGCCCCTTCTCGGCCGCGATGCGGCGCGCCAGCGGGCTGGCCTTGATGCGTTCGCCATCCTTCGACGGAGCCGGCGGAGCCTTGGTGTCGGACGGCACATCCTCCAGCTTGCGCGACCCGGAACCGCCGGAGGACTTGCCGGACTTGGCGTCGGACTTGGCTTCCGCCTTGTCCTCCGGCTTGGCCTCGGCCTTCTTGTCGCTCTCGCCGCTATCCTTGCCAGCATCCTCGAGCGCGCTTTCGTCCTCGCCCTCCTCCAGCAGCATGGCGATGACGGCATTGACCTTCACACCCTCGGTGCCCTCCTCGACGAGGATTTTCCCGACCGTGCCCTCGTCAACCGCCTCGACTTCCATGGTCGCCTTGTCGGTCTCGATCTCGGCAATGACGTCGCCGCTCTCGACGGTGTCGCCCGTCTTCACATGCCATTTGGCCAGCGTGCCCTCTTCCATCGTGGGCGAGAGGGCCGGCATCAGGATTTCGATCGCCATGGTCTTTTCCTCGTTCAGGCCTGGTTGGCCGCGGTCGTTGGCATATCGCCGTCTTCGTCCCAGCTGGCGCCGTCGAATTCCTGGAAGCGCAGCTGCAGGTTCGCATCGCCGTCCAGGCAGCGCAGATTGACGGAGATCCCGTCCGGGCGCGAGCGCATGGTGTGGTGGGTGGTCACGTGGCAGGTCCTGCACGAACGGTGCCTGGCCGTGTGCGTGTGGAAGGAATACTCGCCGATATTGTCTTCACCCTGGGTGACACGGAAATCGGCCTCGTCCACCACGAGATGAATGAAGCCCGTCTTGGCGCACAGCGAGCAATTGCACGAGATCACCACGACCGCGTCGGTGACATTCACCTCGAAGCGCACGGCGCCGCAATGGCAGCCGCCGGAACGCCAGGATTTTTCCGGTGTGCCAGCCATCAGCCCTACTCCGCGTAACAGACAGCCTTCGCCGCCTTCACGATATCCTCCACGTCCGGCAGGGAGAGTTTCTCCAGATTGCCGGCATAGGGCAGCGGCACGTCGGCCTGGTGGACGCGTGCGGGCGGAGCGTCGAGATAGTCGAAGGCTTCCGCGGTGACGACGGCGGCGATTTCCGCGCCGACGCCCATCCGGCCCCAGCCTTCCTCGGCACAGACGATGCGGTTGGTCTTCTTCACCGAATTGACCACGGTCTCGGTGTCCAGCGGGCGCAGGGTGCGCAGATCGATCACTTCCGCATCGATGCCTTCGGCGGCCAGTTTCTGCGCCGCTTCCAGGGCAAAACCGACCATGCGCGAATGCGCGGTGATGGTGACGTCCGAGCCCTCGCGACGGACCTTCGCCTTGCCGATCGGCAGAACCCAGTCCTCCACGTCCGGCACGTCGAACGTCTCGCCATAGATCAGTTCGTGCTCGAGGAAGACGACCGGATTGGGATCGCGGATGGCGGCCTTCAGCAGGCCCTTGGCGTCGGCCGCATCGTAGGGCGCGATCACCTTGAGACCGGGCACATTGGCGTACCAGGCGGAATAGTCCTGGGAGTGCTGGGCGCCGACACGGCTGGCCGCACCATTGGGGCCGCGGAACACAATGGGACAGCCCATCTGGCCGCCGGACATGTAGAGCGTCTTGGCGGCGGAATTGATGATCTGGTCGATGGCCTGCATGGCGAAGTTGAAGGTCATGAATTCCACGACCGGTTTCAGCCCGTTAAAGGCCGCACCCACGCCCAGGCCGGCAAAGCCGTGCTCGGTGATCGGCGTGTCGACGACGCGCTTGGCCCCGAATTCGGCGAGCAGGCCGCGGGTGACCTTGTAGGCGCCTTCATATTCGGCGACTTCCTCGCCCATCACGAAGACCGTGTCGTCGCGGCGCATTTCCTCGGCCATGGCATCGCGCAGCGCATCGCGCACCGTGGTTTCCACCATTTTCGTACCCTCGGGCACATCCGGGTCGGATGCGTCAGGCGCCGAATGATCGACAAAGACGGGCGCCCCCTTGCCGGCGTCGTCTGTGTCGTTGTCATCTGCCGCATCGCCGGCCTGTCCATCGGCCGCTTCGCCGCCGGGTTCCGGCACCTCGACATTCGACGGGTCCTCGCCCTCTTCGGCCAGGATCGCGATGGGCACATTGACCTTCACGCCCTCGGTGCCTTCGGCGACCAGGAGTTTGGCAACCGTGCCCTCTTCGACGGCTTCGACTTCCATCGTCGCCTTGTCGGTTTCGATCTCGGCGATGACGTCACCGCTTTCCACGGTATCGCCTTCCTTGATCAGCCATTTGGCCAGCGTGCCCTCTTCCATGGTGGGCGAAAGGGCCGGCATGAGAATTTGGGTAGGCATGGAGTGTCTTCCGTCTAGTGAGGGCCGAAATTCGATGCGGCAAGCTGGGTGTGAACAAAGCGGGTCGGCGTCCATTTTTCAAAACGCCGGGCGATGCGGGCCTCGGTCGTCTCCGCGGCGTAGTCGGCGGGCGCTTCCTCGATATCGAGGAAGTCCGCCATGCGCAGACCCGTGACATTGATTGTGGAGACGATGCGCCCGCCCTCGCCCATCACGGCCGCCACATAGGTGCCGCAGGTCCTGCAGATCAGGAAATCCGCCGTGCGCAGCGCAAAGCGGTAGCGATGGATGTCGTCCGGACCGCAATCGATCTCGATCGCGCCGGCCGGATCGGAAATATTCACTGCGCCCTGGCGGCGGCAGAAGTCGCACTGACAGGTCCGGACGCCCAGCATTTGCGGGGTCTTTCGGGTTTCAAAAGACACTCCAACCTTTCCGCAGTGGCATTGACCGGAATAGCGCATCACTTTCGACCTTCACTCAGCCGTTGGCCGCTTCGGGTTTGTATCTCAGCGCGTGCTCGCGCATCTTGCCGGCGAATTCGACCAGCGTGTTCAGAGGCCGGATCAACACCTCGATCCGGGCCATTTTTCCGGCATCGTCCAGGGTGATCTTGTCGATCCCCACCAGGTCCTTGCCGTCCACCGTGCCGGTGAATTCCAGCATGATCTCGTTGCCGTCTATCCAGTCCTGGCGATAGGCAAAGCCCTCGATATTGGTGATCACGCCCATCAGGATATGCAGCAGATAGTGCTTGTCGGCCGAGGGTTTCCACACCACCGGAGAGTGCAGTTCACAGCCCTCGGCTATGATACTTTCAAGTTTGGCCTGGCTGCGCTCGCGCACGGCGGCATGCCAGGTATCCAGGAAATGCTTCACTTGCGGCGTCATCGTGTCTCTCCCCTATTACGCCGCCACTCCCGCACAGGCTCGCCCCCAAGGCGAGCCCTGAGCGCAGTCGCGGACAATCGGGAGGCACATCGCAATCAAACCTCCACAAGCACGTCCGTATAGAGCTCGGAGGGATCCGGCTCTGGGCTTTCCTTGGCGAACTCGGCCGCCGCGTTGACGATGGTCTTCACCTCCTTGTCGATCTCCTTGAGCTCGTCCTCACTGGCGTGCTTGCCCTCGATGAGGCGCTTCTTGACGAGATCGATCGGGTCGTGGTGCGAGCGCACATCGTCGACTTCCTCGCGCGTGCGATACTTCGCCGGGTCCGACATGGAGTGGCCGCGATAGCGGTAGGTCTTCATTTCCAGGATATAGGGACCCTTGCCCTCGCGGGCGTGTTTGACGGCCTTCTCGGCTGCCCGCTTCACTGCCTCGACATCCATGCCGTCAACGTCCTCCCCGGGAATGCCGAAGGAGGCGCCGCGCTTGTGCAGGTGGGTTTCCGAGGAGGCGCGCTTGACCGCCGTGCCCATGGCGTACTGGTTGTTCTCGATGATGTAGACGACCGGCAGGTTCCAGAGCTTGGCCATGTTGAAGCTCTCATAGACCTGGCCCTGATTGGCCGCACCATCGCCGAAATAGGTCACGGCAACCTTCTTGTTTTCCTTGTAGGCATCGGCAAAGGCCAGGCCCGTGCCCAGCGAGACCTGGGCGCCGACGATGCCGTGGCCGCCATAGAACTGCTTCTCGCGCGAGAACATGTGCATCGATCCGCCCTTGCCGCGCGAATAACCGCCCTCGCGGCCGGTGAGCTCGGCCATGACGCCGTTCGGATCCATGCCCGTGGCCAGCATGTGGGCGTGGTCGCGATAACCGGTGATAACCTGGTCGCCCTCCTCCAGCGCCGCCTGGATGCCCGTCACGACGGCTTCCTGGCCGATATAGAGGTGACAGAAGCCGGCGATCAGCCCCATGCCGTAGAGCTGGCCCGCCTTTTCCTCGAAACGCCGCATCAGCAGCATCTCGCGATAGTATTGAAGCAGCTCTTCTTTTCCGGCCGGCTTGGCGCCAGCCTTCGATGCGGAGGTTTTCGTGGTACGCTTGGCAGCCATTAATTCGTACGCGAAATAAACTGTTCGCGCTCCCATCTGACAGTGGGTGCCGCATATCAGATGGATGACGTGGACGGCAAGCGCTTGGGCAAAAAAAGGGCATGCTGCAGGCGCGATGTATGGAAGCGGGCCTTCTTTGCATCGCCCGCGGCCCACCCGATGGGAGGAAGGCGCGGCCCCGCCGTCAACACCGCCTTGCAGACCGAACTCCGGCTCATGGGCCGGGGCCGTCGGGATTCATGTTCTTGGGAAGAGCGCCTTAGCGTTGCGCGTCGGGTTCGATTTCGACGATGAATTCGCGCGGATGGGCAACATTGAGTATGTCGCGAGCGCGTTCCTCGACATAGTCGAGGTCGAGACTGTCGGAGCGCAGGCGGGCCGCTGTTTCTTCCAGGGCTTCGCGTTCGGCCACGGCGAGTTCCAGTTCGGCCTCGGCAGCGCGAATCTCGTTCTCGACGACGATCCAGTTCAGAACGCCCTGCTCGCCGGTAAGCGCGTGATAGCCGAAATAGGCAATCGCCACCGCGAGAAAGACACTCGTGCCGTATCGCTTGAAAGCGTCCAAACCTGACCACCCTGGTTAACCCGGCTGTCCCGCGCCGGTGTTGTCGTCCAGGGTGATTCAACACGTTTCGGCTTTAGGAACGGTGAATCCGGGATTCAGCCACTGGTAAGATTCACGGTAACGCCGCCTCCCCCCGGCCTGTGGAGGGGATCAATCCTAGGCCAGGCCGCTATCCCCGGCATAGACCGCGGTCTCGCCCAGTAGCGCCTCAATACGCAGGAGCTGGTTGTATTTGGCGGTGCGGTCGGAGCGCGCCAGCGAGCCGGTCTTGATCTGTCCGCAATTGGTGGCAACCGCCAGGTCGGCAATGGTGGCGTCTTCCGTCTCGCCGGAGCGGTGGGACATCACCGCGCCATAGCCCGAGCGCAGGGCCATATCGACTGCATCCAGGGTTTCCGACAGCGTGCCGATCTGGTTGACCTTGACGAGAATGGCGTTGGCCGCGCCGGTCTCGATGCCGTGGGCAAGGCGTTCGGGATTCGTCACGAAGAGATCGTCGCCGACGAGTTGACAGGTGTCGCCGATACGGTCGGTCAACGCCTTCCAGCCTTCCCAGTCATCCTCGGCCATTCCGTCCTCGATAGAGACGATCGGGTATTTGCCAACCAGGTCTTCCAGATACTGCGCAAAACCGGCCGAATCGTGCGTCACGCCCGCCCCGGCCATGACGTACTTGCCGTCCTTGAAGAACTCCGTGGAGGCGACGTCGAGCGCCAGCGCCACTTCCTCGCCAGGCCGGTATCCGGCCGATTCTATGGCGGCCATGATCACGTCCAGCGCCTGCTCGGCCGAGTTGAGATTCGGCGCGAAACCGCCCTCATCGCCGACATTCGTGTTCAGCCCGTCCGCCTTGAGGCGCGCCTTGAGAGCGTGGAACACCTCGGCGCCACAGCGCAAGGCCTCGGAGAAGGTCGGCAGGCCGACCGGCATGATCATGAATTCCTGGAAGTCGATCGGATTGTCGGCATGAGCGCCGCCATTGATGATGTTCATCATCGGGGCCGGCAGGACCCGTGCATTCAGGCCACCGATGTAGCGATAGAGCGGCTGGCCGTGCACGTCGGCCGCCGCCTTGGCCACCGCCAGGGAGACGCCGAGCATGGCATTGGCACCCAGGCGGGCCTTGTTGGCCGTCCCGTCCAGTTCGATCATTGCCTCGTCGATGCGGCGCTGGTCCTCCGCATCCATGCCGGCGAGCGCTTCGAAAATCTCGCCCTCGACATGACCGGCAGCCTTTTCAACACCCTTTCCGCCATAGCGTTCGTCATTGTCGCGCAGCTCGACGGCCTCGTGCGCTCCGGTCGAAGCGCCGGACGGCACCGCGGCGCGGCCGAAAGACCCGTCCTCCAGCAGCACGTCGACCTCTACGGTCGGGTTGCCCCGGCTGTCGAGGATTTCGCGGGCGGCGATGTCGATAATGGCGGTCATGATCGGAGCTCTTTGGGCAGGAAGGATCTGGGCGCTTCATAACCAACGCGCAGGATGGCGCAAGTCCGCGTCTGCGCAGGTTTTCCACTGTTAACGCGAACAGCCTGCGATTAATACCGCCCGAACGAAAACGCGCCCGGATTTCTCCGGGCGCGTTTCAGGAAATTCGTGCCGAACGCTGACGTTCGTGGCGCAAAAACGACTCAGTCGTCTTTCGGCTCCAGAATCTGGCGGCCGCGATACATGCCCGACTTCAGATCGACATGATGCGGACGGCGCAGTTCGCCGCTGTCCTTGTCTTCGATGTAGACCGGGCTCGACAGCTTGTCGTGGCTCCGGCGCATGCCGCGCTTGCTCGGCGTGGTTTTTCTCTTAGGGACGGCCATGAGCCTCTCCACATATTCTGAATCATGCTCCGGACAGCCCTCGCCATCCGTTCGAGCCGCGCCGTATACAGGTAGATACGGCGCGGCGCAAGCATTCCCGGCGGTTCATTGCAGACCGCCGGCTGTCGGCGGGCTCAGCCCTCGTGGGCAAGATGCACCGAACCACCCATGGTCGAGCGCACCTCGCGGCTCGGCGGCGATCCATGAACCCGCAGCGAGGCGCCCATGGACGCGCTCGCCGAAACACTGTCGGTCGCATGGACGGAGGCCGAGGCTCCGGTCGAGGCCTCCACATCGACATCGGCACAGATCAGCTCCGACGCGTTCAGGGAGGACCCTGTCGAGGCCTCCAGATCGAGCGATGCGCACCGCCCGGCGATGCGGGAACTGGACCCCGTCGACACATTGATCCGCAGCTCGTCGGACTCAATATCCGTGACCCGCGCCGAAATACCACGATTGAAGTCCAGCGCACGGATCTCGGTCACCGTCACTTCGACTACCACGTCCAGCGATCGGCGGCGCGAAAAGAGACCGCTGTCCTGTTCCACCTCAAGACGCCCGTTGCGGACCTCGACATGGATATCCTCGAAATCGTCGGCATCGCCCGTCAGCCGGACTGACGGCGCATCGCCGCGCACAATCTCGATCTCGTAGCCGCCACCGGCATCGATCCGGTCGAAGGCGCCGACCTCGATATCCTGGCTGTCCTGTGACCAGGCGGCGCTTGTGGCCAGCGCCATGCCGCTCAATACGGCGAAAATCGTCTTGCACATCGTGCTGCTCTCCCTCTTCACCCCCTATCGCATGATAGCGGATCCCGTATGGGATGCATGTGAAAGCCTGTTTAGATGCGTGCCAATCGGCCTTTAATGCATACGCCAGGCAAAAGTGGCGAGGAGGCAGGCATGGATATCGCGGAATTCGAAACCTGGTCGAAGCGCCTGGCGCAATGGTCGGCCGAATATCGCCGGACCCTGCGGGACCGCCCCGTGCGGCCGGACTGCCAGCCCGGACAGGTCCTTGCGCAACTGCCGGAAGCACCGCCAGTGGACGGCACGGACATGGCCACGATCTTCGCCGATTTCGAACGCATCGTGCCGGAGGCGATGACGCATTGGCAGCATCCGCGCTTCATGGCCTATTTCCCGGCCAATGCTGCCCTGCCCTCCGTCCTGGCCGAACAGGTTGTCTCCACCATCGCTGCACAGTGCATGCTCTGGCAGACCTCGCCCGCGGCGACGGAGATGGAGACCCGGATGGTCGACTGGATGCGCCAGGCGCTGGGCCTGCCGCACGGCTGGCGCGGTGTGATCCAGGATTCGGCCTCCTCGGCGACCCTGTCGGCGGTGATGACGATGCGCGAACGGGCGCTGGACTGGCGCGGCATTCGCTCGGGACTGGCCGGCGGGCCCGCCCCGCGCATTTACGCCTCGGTCCAGACTCATTCCTCGGTGGACAAGGCCGGCTGGGTGGCGGGAATCGGCCAGGACAATCTGGTGAAAATTCCCACCCGTCCCGATTACGGCATGGATCCGGACGCCCTGCGCGCCGCCATCGCCGCCGACCGGGCGGCGGGCTACCAGCCGGCCGGCATCGTGATCTGCACCGGCGGCACATCGATCGGCGCCTGCGATCCGGTGGCCGAGATCGTCGCCGTGGCCCGGGAGGAAGGCCTCTACACCCATCTCGACGCCGCCTGGGCCGGATCGGCGATGATCTGCGAGGAATTCCGCGAGCACTGGGCCGGCGTAGAGGGGGTCGATTCCCTGGTCTTCAATCCGCACAAATGGCTCGGCGCCCAGTTCGACTGTTCGATCCAGTTCCTCAAGGATCCCGCCGACCAGGTGCGCACTCTCACCCTGCGTCCCGACTATCTGGAAACGCCGGGCCTGGACGAGGTGGTGAACTATTCGGAATGGACAGTGCCACTGGGCCGCCGCTTCCGCGCCCTCAAACTCTGGTTCCTGATCCGCGCCTACGGGCTGGAGGGCCTGCGCACGCGCATCCGCAACCACATCGCCTGGTCGCGCGAGGCCGAGACCGCCATCGCCGCCCTGCCCCGTTTCCGCATCGTCACCACCGGCCGCTTCAGCCTCTTTACCTTCCGCTACGAGCCGCCCGGCGAGGATGCGGATGCGGCGACGGCGGCGTTGCTGGAGCGTATCAACACCGACGGCCGCACCTACCTCACCCAGACCCGCCACGAGGGCGACTACGTGATCCGATTCCAGGTGGGGCAGTTCGACTGCACGCGGGAGGATGTGATGACGGCGGTGGGGGTGGTGGGGGAGCTGGCTGAACAGACGTAGGATAAAACACCGTCGGCGGAGAGCGTCATCCTTCCCCTTGATGGGGAAGGTGGCCCAGCGCGAAGCGCTGGGTCGGAAGGGGTGAATCCCGGTGCATATAAGTCAAGCACCTCGCCCCCACCCACTCCACCGCAGCAAAGCTGCGGTCCCCCTCGCCCATCAAGGGCGAGGATGGGAGCGTGGCCAGTCGCGACTGCAGCCCTGTCGTCTGGGTCACTTGGAAGCTTGCGTTTTGACCAGATAGAACAAGAAGAGGCCAAGGCTGAACAGTAAGATCGGCGTCATTCCGATAAGAAAATCGGCAACGCTACCTTTCCGCCGGACCGTGACCGCAGCGAACACTGGAGCCGTGAACAGAAGTATCCAAAACGATCGCTGATAAGCATATTCGAGGTGGCGACTTTTGATGTTCGTTCGTCGCACTCCTCGCAAACATTGGGACACGTACCGGAGGTACATGTCCCTCGTTAGACCATCCGGCTTTGATGCAGGGCGGCCGCGATGAAACTGGCAAACAGCGGATGCGGTTCGAAGGGACGCGATTTGAGTTCCGGATGGAATTGCACGCCCACGAACCAGGGATGGTCTTCGATCTCGACGATTTCCGGCAGAACGCCATCCGGCGACAGGCCCGAGAATTTCAGTCCGCAGGATTCCAGGCGTTCCCGGTAGCCCACATTCACCTCATAGCGGTGGCGGTGGCGTTCCTCGATATGTGCGACGCCGTAGATCTCCCGCACGCGGCTGCCCTCCGCGAGAACGGCCGGATAGGCCCCGAGACGCATGGTGCCGCCCAGATCGCCTTCTGCCGAACGGGTCTCGACCTCATTGCCGCGCGTCCATTCCGTCAGCAACCCGATAACCAGTTCGCCGTCCTGGGAGAATTCCGAAGACACCGCCTTCTCGATACCCGCCAGATTGCGGGCCGCTTCCAGCACGGCCATCTGCATGCCATAGCAGATACCGAAGAAGGGCACCTTGCGCTCGCGCGCGAACCGCGCCGCAGCGATCTTGCCCTCGACACCGCGTTCGCCGAACCCGCCCGGCACCAGCACTCCGTGCACATCCTCCAGGGGCTCGAACGGATCGTCCTTCTCGAACTGCTCGCTGTCGAGCCATTTGAGATTGACCTTTACCCCGTTGGCGATACCGCCATGGTTGAGCGCCTCGATCAGGGATTTGTAGGCGTCCAGCAGGCCGACATACTTGCCCACGACACCGATGGTGATCTCGCCGTCGGGATTGGCGATGGTGTGCGAGATCTGTTCCCATTTCGACAGATCCGGCTCGGGCGCGTCGTCGATACCGAAACAGTGCAGGATTTCCGTGTCCAGGCCCTGGCGGTGATACTCAAGCGGAACGTCGTAGAGCGAGGACGCGTCTCGCCCCTCGATGACGGCGCTTTCGCGCACATTGCAGAATTGCGCAATCTTGCGCTTGTCGCCGGGCGGGATCGGAATCTCGCAGCGGCACAACAGCAGGTCCGGCTGGATCCCGATCGAGCGCAATTCCTTCACCGAGTGCTGTGTCGGCTTGGTCTTCATCTCGCCGGCTGCCTTGATGAAGGGCAGCAGGGTGACATGCATGAAGACCGCATTACCTTCGCCCAGCTCCTGGCCGAGCTGGCGGATCGCTTCGAAAAAGGGCAGGCCCTCGATATCGCCCACCGTGCCGCCGATCTCGCAGAGGACGAAATCAACATCACCTGCATCGGACAGGACGAACTGCTTGATCTGGTCGGTGACGTGCGGGATCACCTGCACCGTGGCACCCAGATAGTCGCCGCGGCGCTCGCGTTCGATGATACGCGAATAGATGCGTCCGGTGGTGATGTTGTCCGCCTGGCTCGCCGGAACGCCGGTGAAGCGCTCGTAATGGCCCAGGTCCAGATCGGTCTCCGCGCCATCATCGGTGACGTAGCATTCGCCGTGCTGGTAGGGCGACATCGTGCCCGGATCGACATTGAGATAGGGGTCGAGCTTGCGCAGGCGGACCTTGTATCCGCGCGCCTGAAGCAACGCTCCGATCGCGGCTGATGCGAGGCCTTTTCCAAGCGAGGAGACCACGCCGCCCGTAATAAAGATATATCGCGGCATGGGCCGTCTGATTATCCGAGATTCGAGCGCGTCGGAAGACGCGAATGTGAGAAATGATGAGAAAAGCGTGGACGGGCTAGCCGTCGGTCGGCACGGGCGTGCCCTGCTCTTCTTCCTCGATGACACCGATCGCGGGATCATTGGCCGTGCGGTCGAACACGCTCTGACCGTCCGAACCCACACTCGCGACAATAGCCAGGAGGATGCAGTTGGCAATGAAGACCGCACCCAGAACCATGGTGGTCCGCGTCAGCACGTTTGCAGCGCCCCGGCTCGACATCATGCCCCCGCCACCGCCGCCGCCAATGCCCAGCGCGCCGCCTTCGGACCGCTGCAGCAGGATCACGGCGATAAGACCGGCCGCGACCAGGAGCTGGATGATCAGGAGCACTTCTTTCATCGATACCGCCGTTGCTTTGCGCTGTGTGCGGGCATTCCAGACTGGAATATGGGTTTGCGGGACGGCAAACCCAAGCCCGGCTACATGGCGGCGCGTTTTATACCAGGCGCTTCGCCTTGGCCAGCGCCGTCTGCGGTACCATTGTCAGCGTCCTGCCGGGCCTGCTCTGCCGCCAGCTCGGCACGGCGCTGGGCAGCATCGGCCTTGGCCTGGAGACGCTTGCGCAAATTGGAAACCGTGCGTCCGATCTCGTCCTTCGAACGCTCCAGCGTATCGCCGTTGGTAAAGGCCGCATAAGCGCCCATGGCGAGTTCCTTGATCAGGTTGAGGCTGCTCGCCGGCGCCTTGGATCCGTCGCCCAGCGCCTTGATCTGGTCGAGCAGCGCCTCGGAGACTTCTGCAGCCTCCCGGCGGTTGGCCTTGATCAGCTGGGCCTTGAGTTCGCGTCCCGTGCGCAGGAGGTCGGTCGTATCCAGCTTCACAGGCAGGGCTTCGTCGGCCTTGTGCTTCGACGCATGCAGCTCGACGGTAACGACAATACGCATTGCCAGCCGGCGAAGACGTTCAGCGCGAACGGTTTCCTTGGCTTCCTGGATCCAGCCGTTGGCCTCGTTCAGGGCCTCGAAATCGTTCTCGACGGTCGCCTTGAGAATATTCGGCACCGACACGGGCGGGGCATCGGATCCACGCTCTGCATCCTTGCGCCGGTCCGGGCCGATATAGTCCGATGTAACGATAAAGTCCTTGCGCCCCTTGATCAGCGTCTTCACCCGCTCTTCGGCGAACATGGTGGAAAACGGCCGGACGATGACGTCGTCGGCGCCGCATTCGATGGCGCGGCGGATATGGCCGGTATCGCGGCTCCAGGTTGTCAGCAGGATCACCGAGAACGGGTTGGCCCCCAGTTCGCCACGGCGTACCGCACGAACCAGATTGAAGACGTCAGCATCGGTCGCGCTCGATTCGGCGACCACCAGGGTCGGCGCAGAATCAGCCAGCATGGTCTTGAACTCGGCCAGCGAGGAGACCGTTTCGATCTGACGGAAACCGATTTCAAACAGCGCATAACGCGTCGTGCGCTGGTTCGCGTGTACGGGATCGAACAGGAGAACGGACGCGCGTGCGTAGTCGGTCTCGGCCATGTCTTTTCGCTCTTTTATAACTGCTCGGCGCCAATGAATGGCCGAACCTGACGCAAAGAAGTTTCGATCCGCTTACCGCCAGGGTTCTGATCAGCGACCAGCTGCTTCGATTATGCTTGTAAAATCACTGGCTTTGAGAGATGCCCCGCCGATCAGCGCGCCGTCGACATCGGCAAGCGAGAGCAACGCCGCCGCATTATCCGGTTTGACCGAACCTCCATAAAGAATCCGGGTAGTTAGCGGTTCCGGCAATGCGCTTCGGATGAACGCATGCATCGAGGCCACATCCGAGACCGACGCGGTCAGACCGGTCCCGATGGCCCAGACCGGCTCATAAGCTATTACCAGTTCGGAATTCTGAGAAACGCCGGGAAGCGAACCCGACAATTGCTGCCGGACCACATCCTCGGCTTGCCCCGCCTCGCGCTCCTGGCGCGTCTCGCCGACACACACAATCGGGATCAGCCCGGCCGCCAGCACCGCCTCCGCCTTGGCACGCACATCCGCATCGCTTTCTGCATGATCGATGCGCCGCTCGGAATGCCCGACGATGACATGACTCGCGCCGGCATCGCGCAGCATCGGGGCCGAGATGTCACCTGTGTGTGCCCCGCTCTTCTCAGCATGACAGTCCTGCCCCCCGATCAGAATGGCCTCGCCGCTGCACCGCCCAGCCGCTGCGGCCAGGAGCGTTGCCGGTGGACAAACCAGGACTTCTGCCGCCGAAGCGCGAGCAACCGGAGCGATGGTATCGAAGAAGCCGAGATCGGCCGAAAGCCCGTTCATCTTCCAGTTGCCGGCAATCATGACAGTGCGTGGCATATTCCCTCCCCAGGTGCCTCAATCGGTGCATATCGAGCGGTCGAGGATTAGTCGGCCCGGCGAACATGAGCAAGAATGCGGCTGCGTCACCGCAATCGGACGGCGGCCGGTGCTTGCGACCGGGAATCCCGGCCGCTACCTTCCGCGCAACGAAATCCAAAAGGCCCTGCCCGTCATGCTGTCCCTATTCCGGTCCTTCGCCCAGTCCCCTTTCGCGCTGGTGATTATCGTCCTGCTCGTGCTCGCCTTCGCGCTCTATGGCGTCGGCGGGATCTTTACCGGCAGCGGAACAGCGGTCGTGGTGGCCGGCAATCAGCAGGTGTCCGTGCGCGAACTGGCCCAGGCCTACGACCGCGAACTGCGGAACATGCAGACGGAAAATCCCGGTTTCACCCGCGAACAGGCGCAGGAAATGGGGCTGGGCGAACAGGTCCTCCAGCGCCTGACGATTTTCGCCGCGCTCGAGGCCAAGGCCGACGAGCTGGGCATCGCCGTGTCCGGCGACACGCTTGTCAGCGAGGCAGCACGCCAGCCCGCCTTCCGCAATCCGGTTACCGATCAGTTCGACTACGACACCATGGTCTCCGCCTTGCAGCGTGCGGGCCTGACCGAGGAACAATTCCGCGCCGACATGGAAGGCGAGCTACGCCGTCAGCAGATCGTATCCACCCTGGGCAGCGGACTACAGGTGCCGCGGATTTACGCCGAAACACGTTTCGACGTGACCCGGGAACAACGCCGCATCACCGCCCTCATCCTCGATGCCTCCACGGCGGATGAAATCCCCGACCCGACGGACGAGGACTTGGCGAGCTTCATCGACAACAACCGGAACATGCCCGATCCGCGCACCGGCCTGCCGCTGTTCATGGCGCCGGAAATGCGTGCCATCACCCTCGTGCGCTTCCAGCTGGATGATTTCGTCCGCGACGTGGAAATCGACGAGGACGTTCTGCGCGAGACCTACGACTACCAGGTGGAAACCGGCCAGATCGGCACACCTGCGCTCCGCAGCTTCGTACAGGTGACTGCACCGGATGCCGAAACCGCCCATACTGTCGCAGAACGTCTCGCGAGCGGCGAGGCGGCTGACGCCATCGCCACAGAGCTGGGATTGGGCGAACCGGTCGAACTGGCCGAAGTGGAGGCCTACGAGGTCCCCGACAGCAGTATCGCCGACGCCGTTTTTGCCATGGACGAGGGCGAAACCCGGGCCGTTCAGGGCCGGTTCGGCTGGAATGCTGTACAGGTGACCCACGCCGAAGCTGCGAGCATGCCCAGTTTCGAGGAGCAGCGTCCGGCCCTCCAGGAAGAAGCCGCGCGCGCCGACGCCCTGGACGCACTGTACGAGCAGATCGCACAATTCGAACAGGAACGCGCCGGTGGGGCGACGCTGGAACAGGCCGCTGCCAGCTCTGGCTCTCCGATCGAGATTTTCCAACCGCTTGACCGGTATGGCCGCGATCGCAGTCTCGAGATCGACATGGCCCGCTATCAGGCCCTGGGCGCGGAAATTCTGCCGGCGGCGTTCGAACAGGCACAGGGCTTTGCCAACGACCTCACCCAGTTCAACGAAACCGACTACTACGCCCTGCGCGTCGACGAGATTGTCCCAGCCCAGCCCCGGCCGCTGGAAGAGGTGCGCGTCCAGGCCGAAACGCGCTGGCGCCAGATCCAGCTGGATTCCCAGCTACAGGCGCGTGCCAATGACGCCCAGGGACAGCTGGCCGCCGGCGAAAGCCTTGATATTGTCGCCCTGACTGCAGGCGGTCGTGCCGAAAGCACCACGGTCCGCCGTGGCGAGACGGCACCGAACTTCCCGCGCAATGTCGTCAGCCGTGCCTTTGGCCTGGAACCCGGCCAGTGGGAGACCGTTCAGGCCGGCGAAGGGCGGTACGCCATCATCTCCGTCGAAGACATCCTGCCCGCCAACCTCGCCACCGCCAGCCCCGGAGAAATCGCCACACTGCGCGACACCATATCCCAGGACGCCGGCGACGATGTCTTTGTAGCCCTGCAACAGGCATTGAGCCGTGAATACCAACTTGGCGAGGGTGCGATCGACCGCCGGCTTGCCGCTCAGGCCCTCGGCGAATCCCCCACGGCGGCGCAATGACGGCGTCCCGGCCCGCTGCCTCTCCCGATTTCAAGACTGTCGCAGCGGCCTATGATCGCGGCGAAACCTCGGTCATTCATGCACGCCGGGTCGACGACCTGCTCACACCGGTCGCTGCCTATCTCAAACTCGCACGGGACAGGCGCAATGCCTTCCTGCTGGAATCGGTTGAGGGCGGCGCCTGGCGCGGGCGCTATTCGGCCATCGGCCTCGATCCGGACCTGATCTGGCAATGCCGCGAGGGCCAGGCCTTCGAGGCACGCGGCATGGCGGTCGCCGAACGCAGGTTCACACCGCTGGAGGGCAATCCGATGGATGCCCTGCGCGCTGTTATCGAAGACGCGCGCTGCCCGCTGCCGGCCGATGCCCCGCCCCTGGCCTCAGGCCTGTTCGGCTATGTCGGTTATGACATGGTGCGCTATCTCGAACGCCTGCCCGAGGGCGCCGAACCCGATCCGCTGGGCCTGCCCGAAAGCTGCCTGATCCGGCCACAAGTGATGGTCGTGTTCGATGCGCTGAAGCAGGAAATCCAGGTTTATTGCCCTGTCAGACCCGGCGAATTCTCTGCTCGCGAAGCCTATGACGCGGCGGTCGAACGCCTGCACACCACGCTGGCCGCCCTGGCCGGTGCCACGCCCGACCTTGTTCGTCCCGAAGGAGAGCTGGGCGAGCGCACATCCAACCAGACCGACGAGACCTATCGCGACGCCGTAGACCAGGCGAAAGCGTATATCCGCGCCGGCGACGCCTTCCAGGTCGTGCCCAGTCAGCGTTTTTCGGCCGACTATCCGGCCGACCCGTTCTGGGTCTACCGCTCACTGCGACGGCTCAACCCCTCACCCTTCCTGTTCTTTTTCCGTTTCGACGGATTTGAGATCGTGGGATCGAGCCCCGAAATCCTCGTACGTCTGCGGGACGGTGTCGTCACCATCCGCCCTATCGCCGGGACCCGGCCGCGCGGCAAGACGCCGGCCGAGGACGATGCCTACGAGGCCGACTTGTTGGCCGACCCCAAGGAACGGTCGGAGCACCTCATGCTGCTCGACCTGGGCCGAAACGATGTGGGACGGATCGCCAAACCCGGCACGGTACGGATCACCTCGCGAGAAATCGTCGAGCGCTATAGTCACGTGATGCACATTGTGTCCAATGTCGAGGGCGATCTGGCCGAGGGTGATGACACGGTCTCCGCCCTGTTCGCCGGATTCCCGGCCGGCACGGTTTCCGGTGCACCGAAAGTGCGCGCGATGGAGATAATCGACGAGCTGGAACCGCACCGCCGCGGCATCTATGCCGGTGCTGTGGGATATTTCAGCGCCGATGGCGGGATGGATACCTGCATCGCCCTGCGGACCGCCGTGTTCAAGGACGGCCGTATCCATGTCCAGGCCGGTGCGGGTGTCGTGCTCGACAGCGATCCGGAATCGGAACGGGTGGAAACTGTCAACAAGGCCGAAGCGCTGTTTCGCGCCGCCATTGATTCACTGGACGGCTGAAGCATCCGCCGTCGGCTGAGCGGTTTCGGACAACTGGGTCGACAATTCCGTCACGGTAAGGAAAACCACACCACGTTCGCGCGCCGCACCGATCCAGTTCTCGAGCACGTCCAGCGTGGCGCCGTGAGGATGCCCGATAACCACGGACCACCCCCGCGTGCGGGCCAGATCCTCGGCCTCTGCAAGGCGGGCCGATATGGCGCCGGCATCGATGACATGATCGAGGAAGATATCGCGTTGCAGAGCCCGAAGCCCCAGTCCTTCGGCGACCGCCCGGCCCCGGCTTTGCCCCGTAGTCAGCGAATCCAGAAAGAGCGGGTCCTGCTCGGCGATCGCCTCGAGCGCGACGCGCATGGCACGCGGATCAGCCGTGAAGCGGCTGCCCATGTGATTGTTCACACCGACCGCATCCGGCACCCGCGCCAGCGACCAGCGCATACGGGCAGCAAGGTCTGTGTCCGACAGGCCAACGCGCAGCGCATTCGGCCCGGGATCGGCAAGCCCCACCGGTTCCATGGGCATGTGCAGCAGAACATCATGACCGGCTGCGTCGGCTTCTCCCGAAATCCGGGCGGCCGCATCGGCATAGGGCAGGATGGCCACACTGAGCGGCACATCGAGCGCGACCGTCCGGCGTGCCGCGGCCGGATCGAGGCCGACATCGTCGATGACGATGGCAATGCGCGGTGCGGCCGGATTGGTCGCAACCGGACGGACGACAGGATTATCTGGGACAGTAACGGGCAAGGGCAGATCGTCGGCCACACTGATTGCGGACAGGTCGCGCAGCCGGTCAACGCTCAGCTGCTGACGGCCCTCGGGCGCGCTTTCGGATGCCGAAGCAGCCTGGCTGGTGGCGGAGAAGACAACGGCACCAACAAGATACGCACAAGCCACAAGCGCCCCGGCGAAAGCGGGCACGGCAGAATTGAGCGAACGAATCGGACGGTGAGACATCTGCGACATGCGTTAACCAATTCCGCAAAGCCGTTAAACCGGAGTTAAGCAGACGCCGGGATTGGCGAGGCTCCTGAATACGCCTAGGTTTTGCCGACGGGAGAGAAACCATGCTTCTGATCGTCGACAATTACGACAGCTTCACCTTCAACCTGGTGCACTATTTCCAGGAATTGGGGGCCCGCACCCACGTGATCCGCAACGACGCCATGTCGGCCGAAAAGGCCCTGGCGCTTGGACCGGCCGGTATCGTGCTGTCGCCCGGTCCCTGTGACCCTGACCGCGCCGGCATCTGTCTCGGCCTCATCGAGACCGCACCGGCCGATTTGCCCATTCTCGGCGTGTGCCTGGGCCATCAGGCGATCGGCCAGGCCTTTGGCGGCGATGTCATCTCGGCCAAGGAAATCATGCATGGCAAGACCAGTCCCGTTCGCCATGACGGCAGCGGCGTCTTTGCCGGCCTGCCCAGCCCGTTCACGGCCACGCGTTACCATTCGCTCGCCGTCAAGCCGGAAACCGTGCCGGATGTACTGGCGATCACGGCAACCACGGAGGATGGCGAGATTATGGGGCTGGCCCATCGCGAACGGCCGGTTCATGGTGTCCAATTCCATCCCGAATCCATTGCCTCGCAGCACGGTCACGACCTGCTGGCCAATTTTCTCGCCCTGACGGCAGGCCCGCGGGCCGCTGCAGCCTGAAGCCGCATGCACATAGCCGGGCGTTGATATCCCTGCATGGCCGCGCTATTCGCAAAGGTGTTCGCGAGGTTCAATTACGGGTCCAGATGCGTATGCCGTTCCGCAAGACACAGCAGGAAATCCCGACCGGCCCGCAGTCGGCAGGCTTCCCCTGTGTATGCGGTGCGCGCGTTCGATACGCGGCGGCCGCGACCGGGATGTGGCGCTGGCGCTGATCCGCCGCTGCCGACCCGGCCGATTCGCGTTCCGTAAAGAGATCAAAAGCATGACATCCCTAGCCCTTTGCCTGCAGGCATTCAGCCGCGGCGACCGCCCCGCCCCCGGCGATATCGCCAGCGCGTTCGAGGAACTCATGGACGGCAGTGCGTCCGATCCCGCTATAGCGGGCTTTCTGATGGGCCTGGCGGCCCAGGGCGAAACGCCCGGCGACATCGCTGCGGGTGCGCGCGTGATGCGGGCCCGCATGACCCGGATCCAGGCACCTGCTGGCGCAGTCGATACTTGCGGTACGGGCGGCGACGGCAAGGGGGCCTTCAACATCTCGACCGCTGCGGCGATCGTGGCGGCCGGCGCCGGCGCCGTCGTCGCCAAGCACGGCAATCGCGCGGCCTCCTCCCGGTCCGGATCCTCCGACGTGCTGGCCGCGCTCGGCCTCGATCTGGACTGCAGTCCGCAGACCGTGGAGCGCTCCCTGCAGGAAGCCGGAGCCGGCTTCCTCTACGCTCCCGCCCATCATTCCGCTGTCCGTCATGTCGGACCGGCACGCCAGGCGCTGGGCGTGCGCACCGTGTTCAACCTTCTCGGCCCGCTCTCCAATCCGGCCGGCGTGACCCGACAATTGCTGGGCGTTTATCACAGGCGCTGGCTGGTCCCCATGGCCGAGGCCCTGCGCGATCTGGGCTGCGAGCACGCCATGGTGATCTGCGGACAGGACGGGCTGGACGAGATCACCACGACAGCGCCGACCGATATTGTCGAGCTGAAGGATGGCCGCATTCGCGAATTCACATTCGAACCCGAGGCGGCCGGCATCGCCCGTACAGATGAAGCCGATCTCAAGGGGGGCGATCCCGCGCACAATGCCGATGCCATCCGCCGCCTGCTTGGCGGCGAACCCGGCGCCTTTCGGGACATCACCGTACTGAATGCCGGGGCCGCACTGGTCGTGGCAGGCAAGGCCGAGGACATTCCCGCAGGAGCGCGGCTGGCCGGCGCCGCGATCGATAACGGCCGCGCCCTGGCGACGCTCGACCGCATGGTCGCGATTTCGCTCGGTGAGGCCTGACATGACCGCAACGCCCGACACGCTCGCCCGCATCGGTGCCTACAAGCTCGACCACATCGCTGCCTGCAAGACCGCCCGGCCGCTGGCCGAGGTCGAGGCGCGCGCCCGCGATGCCACACCCGTACGCGGTTTTCTGGCGGCCCTCAGGCAGGCATCAGCCTCGAACGGGCTGGGCCTGATCGCCGAGATCAAGAAGGCGAGTCCGTCGAAGGGGCTTATCCGGCCAGATTTCGATCCGCCCGCCCTGGCCCGTGCTTACGAAACAGGCGGCGCCACCTGCCTGTCCGTGCTGACCGACACACCCAGCTTCCAGGGTGCCGACAGCTATCTGACCGCCGCCCGCGCAGCCGTTGCCCTGCCCGCCCTGCGCAAGGACTTCATGTACGACTCCTATCAGGTTGCCGAGGCCCGCATGCTGGGCGCCGATGCGATCCTGGTGATTCTCGCTGCCGTGGACGACGATACCGCCAAAGAGCTGATCGAGGCCGCCGCACACTGGTCCATGGACGTGCTGGTCGAGGTTCACGACACTCCTGAAATGGAACGGGCCCTCACGCTGGATGCACCGATGATCGGTGTCAACAATCGCAATTTGCGTACCTTCGAAACACGGCTGGAGACGTTCGAGGCCCTGGCACCCATGGTGGTGGAGGACCGTTTCCTTGTGGCCGAGAGCGGGATATTCACGCCCGAAGACGCCGTGCGCCTCGAAAGCGCCGGGGCCCGCGCCCTGCTGGTCGGGGAAAGCCTGATGCGCCAAGCCGATGTGACCATGGCGACACGGACGCTCCTGGACCGCTCCGGCGCGGGTTGACCCGCGCGAGGAACACTTGTAGAACAAAATCATGAATTCCTGATTTGTTCCCGCAAACCGAAGCTGCGGTTTGCGAGGTGTTGCCAGGGGGTTGCCGTGCTGACGCGGAAACAGAACGAGCTGCTGCTCTTCATCCATAAACGCATCAGGGAGACCGGCGTTTCGCCCTCCTTCGACGAGATGAAGGAGGCGCTCCAGCTGGCCTCGAAGTCGGGCGTGCACCGGCTGATCACGGCACTGGAGGAACGCGGCTTCATTCGCCGCCTGGCCCACCGGGCCCGGGCCCTGGAAGTGCTCAAACTACCCGAATCTGCGGCCAGTGCCGAACAGGCGATGCCCGAGGGCAATCTCGGCCCCAATGTGGTGCGCGGAAACTTCGCAAAACCCGAAGAGAGCACGCACGAGACCACAATCGACGTCCCGCTGCTGGGGCGGATCGCGGCCGGCGTACCGATCTCGGCGATTCAGCACGAAACCGACCGGCTGCCTGTCCCGGCCGACATGCTCTCCGGCGGCGAGCATTTCGCCCTTGAGGTGAAGGGTGATTCGATGATCGAGGCGGGCATTCTCGATGGCGATACCGTGCTGATCCGCCGCTGCGAATCGGCCGATACGGGCGATATCGTCGTGGCCCTCGTCGATGATGAGGAAGCGACGCTGAAGCGCCTGCGCAAGAAGGGCGGCTCCATCGCCCTGGAAGCGGCCAATCCGGATTATGAGACCCGCATTTTCGGGCCTGACCGGGTCAAGGTGCAGGGTCGTCTGGTCGGGCTGATCCGGCGTTATCACTAAAAGCCGCCAGCAAGCGCCATTGCAGAATTCGGCCAAGAATAGCCCGCGTAATCGTTCTGGTACCGGGATCGTATTGTGCTGACGATTGCGATCTCTTACTAGCCCTCCCCGGCGTACGGATCTCCCCAGATCACGTCTATTAGTGCTCCCGCGCATGCCAACGGCGTGTCCGGGCCGGCAGGACATGACGCAGACGCATCGCGCCGGTCTCTTCCATCCAGACCAGAACACCTCCGCGCCGGGCCAGGCGCGTGCCGTCGATCACCACGGCTTCACACCGCCGGATACGGTGATCCGGAACGGTACGCTCGGTAACGATGAGGCGGGCGCGGCGGCAATCCTCAGCCAACTGGTCGAACGAGGTGAGCCGGACATAATTCGCGGGAGACCCGGCCCCCGGACGGCCGCAGCCAACATCGTCGCACGTCTGCACCAGGGCCTGCGGCCGGCCGGTCTCCCCCTCTCCCTCCAGGAAAACCCGGGCCGGAAACCGGCTCCGCCGCGTATCACTGACGCCCCAACCCGTATCGTCAACGGTTCGGGCCAGGACGACACCATCCCGGGTCACGAAAAGGTCCGGCCGCTCGGTACCTGCCCATCCCGCCAGAGCCAGAACCACCAGGCCCAGGCCGCCCAGCCGCAGTCGTCCCCGTCCCGCTGTCACAGCCGCAAAGCCCGCCGCATAGAGCGCCAGTATCCACCCCGGCGCAGAGACCACCGTTCGTTCGGCCCCCGGCCAGCCCGCCACCCAGTGCGCCAGCGCCAGCACGGCACTCAGCCCCCAACTCATGACGTCCAGTGCGGGGCCGTCCAGACCGACCGGCATCAACACGATCGCCAATACGCCTGCCGGCATGACGAGCAGGGAGAAGACCGGCATGACCAGGAGATTGCCCGCAAGGCCGAAGGCAGCCAGGCGGTGAAAATGAAAGGCGGCGAAACCCGACGTGGCGAGCCCCGCGACAAAGCTGGTCGTGCCCAGCCCGCCGAAAAACGTGCGCAAACCGCGCCCCGCATCGAGCGGTGCCGGCGGCGGACGCCGCGCCTGCCAGACCTGGGCCGCCGCGATCAGCGCGGCCACGGCGGCGAAGGACATCTGGAAACCCGGTGTGACAACGGCTTCGGGCGTCATGGTCAGCACCGCGACAAGCGCAACGGCAAGTGTATGAAATGACAGGGCGCGGCGCCGCACGAGGACGGCGCCCAGAACGGAAGCGGTCATGATGAAGGCGCGCTGCGTCGGGATCGCCGCACCGGACAGCGCCAGATAGATCGCCGCCGCCACCAGACCTCCAATCGCGGCGGGAACGGCCGCATCGTGCCGCGCCGCCCAGCGCGGCCAGGCGGCGAACATAGCGCGAATGGCGAAGAAGATACCCCCGGACAACAGCGCCATATGCATGCCAGAAATTGCCAGCACATGGCCCAGCCCGGCGGTCCGCAGGGCCTCGACATCCTGGGGCGGCAGCCCCGACCGGTCACCGGCCAGAAGAGCCGCGGCGAGCGCGCCCGTGCGTTCGTCCAGTCTTGCGCGAATACGTTCGGCCATCGCCCAGCGCAGGCGCGCCAAGGCTCGTGACGCTGCGTCGGCCTCCAGGCCCGGTCCGGCGCGAGCCGGCTCGACCGCATAGCCCGTAGCCGCGATACCCGCGAAATAGGCATGAAAGGCGAAATCGTATCCGCCGGGAACGGCCGCTGCCCGCGGCGGCGACAGGACAGCCCGTACGGAAACGGCATCGCCCGGTCTGACGTTGCCCGCTTCACCCAGAACCCTGATCCGGTAGGCCCGCCGTTCCGCCGTTTCGGGAATGCGGACGACCAAGCGGGACCGCCCCGACGCGCTGGCCTCGACCGCACCCAGCCAGCCGGTCACATGGATCGCCCGGCCTCCGGTATCGATTGCCGGGATTTCTCCGGCGTGCGAGGTCCGAAATTCGCTGCGAACCAGGCCGAACAGCACGCCCGCGGCAAGCAGAACCAGCAAGCCACCCGCCGCACGCCCGGGCCGGCAGCAATGCCACAGGCCAGCCGCCAGTCCTGCCGCAACAAGCCCCCCATAGACAGGCAGGCCGGGCGCAACGGGCAACGAAAAATAGAGTGCAGAGCCCGACATTACCCCTATAGCGAGTATGATCGCCGGGCTGAAAAATGCCGCGACCTCAAGAACAAGGCCCGATTTTTTCAAGTGGCCGGCCACGAAACGCGGCAGGCGCGCGTCAGGATGAAGCACGAAGCAGCCTTCGGTCTATCGCAAAAGCTGGTATTCATGCTAACACGACTTTCCCTTCTTGCAGCGCAGCATGAATTCGCACGTGCAAAACACCGACAGCCCCATCCGTACGCGCTTCGCGCCGTCTCCGACCGGCTTCCTCCATATCGGAGGCGCCCGGACCGCCCTGTTCAACTGGCTCTTGGCCCGGCATCATGGCGGGCAGTTCTTTCTGCGCATCTAAGACACCGACCGCGCCCGCTCCACCCAGGATGCGATCGACGCCATCCTCGACGGGCTGAGCTGGCTCGGACTGGAATGGGATGGCGATGTCGTCTCCCAGTTCGGGCGCGCCGAACGTCATGCCGACGTCGCGCTCGAACTGCTCGCCAAAGGCCACGCCTTCAAATGCTACTGCACGCCGGACGAGGTGCAGGCCCTGCGCGATACCGCTTTTGCCGAAGGCCGCGCACTGCGTTCGCCCTGGCGCGACCGCGATCCGGCCGAAGCTCCGGCGAACACGCCCTACACGATCCGCTTCCGGGCGCCCGACACCGACATGATCGTGCAAGACGCAGTGCAAGGTACGGTGCGCTGGGCCGCGAAGGAGTTCGACGATCTCATCCTGCTGCGCTCGGACGGCTCGCCGACCTACAATCTCGCTGTCGTCGTTGACGATCACGATATGGCGATCACTCATATCGTGCGCGGTGACGATCATCTGGTGAATGCCGGGCGGCAGAGCCAGATCTACGACGCTCTCGACTGGGACCGCCCGATCTTCGCCCATGTGCCGCTGATTCACGGCCAGGACGGCAAGAAGCTCTCGAAACGCCATGGCGCCCTGGGCGCTGAAGCGTATCGCGATATGGGTTATCTGCCGGAAGGCCTGCGCAATTACCTTCTGCGCCTTGGTTGGTCGCACGGCGATCAGGAAGTCTTCTCTGACAAGGAGGCGATCGCAGCATTCACGCTGGACGGTCTCAACAAGGCGCCCGCGCGCATGGATATGGACAAGCTGAACCATATCAACAGCCAGCACATGGCACGCGCCGACGACGTACGGCTTGTCGGCTTGGTTCAGCCTTTCCTGGACGGGCTTGAAGACCGGGTAGAAGAGCCCTACATCGCCGAGCAACGTCTTCTGGCCGCCATGCCCGTCCTGAAAACGCGGGCAGCGACACTGGAAGAGCTCGCACACCAAAGCTATTTTCTGCTCAAATCCCGCCCGTTCAGGCTGGAAGGCAAGGCCGCCAAACCCCTCAATGACGAGGCGAGGCAGCGCCTTTACCGCCTTTTCACCCGTTTGACCGATTTGACCAGCTGGACGGACGAAATACTGGGCGCCGAGCTGAAGGCGTTCGCGGAAGCTGAAGAGATCGGCTTCGGCAAGGTCGGGCAGCCATTGCGGGCCGCACTGACCGGCGGAGCCCCGGCTCCGGACCTGGCGCAGGTCATGGTCTTTCTCGGCCGTGAGGAAGCGCTGGCGCGTATCGAAGATCAGATGATGGCGGACGCCTGACGCGCGGCCGCGAACCTAGGGGATGACGTGATGGAAAACAAAGCCAAACCGAACGGATCGGCGACGCTCACCTTCAACGGCAAGTCGCTTGAACTGCCGGTTCTGAGCGGGAAAATCGGTCCGGACGTGATCGACATCCGCAAGCTCTACGCCGAAACAGGCCTGTTCACCTACGATCCCGGCTTCACCTCCACGGCGAGCTGCGAAAGCCAGATCACCTATATCGACGGCGACGAAGGCACCCTGCTCTATCGTGGCTATCCGATCGACCAGCTGGCCGAACAGTCCAACTTCATGGAGGTCTGCTATCTGCTGCTGCACGGCGAACTGCCCAGCGCGGATGCGTTCGAGACTTTCGACTGGACCATCCGCCGGCACTCCATGCTGCATGACCAGTTCGACCAGTTTTTCCGCGGCTTCCGCCGTGACGCCCACCCGATGGCGATCATGGTCGGCACGGTCGGGGCCCTGTCGGCCTTTTATCACGACTCGACCGACATCAACGATCCGGAGGCACGCACCATTGCCAGCCACCGGATGATCGCCAAGATGCCGACGATCGCAGCACGGGCCTACAAGTACGCCATCGGCCAACCCTTCATCACGCCGCGCAACGAAATGGACTATGCCGCCAATTTCCTGCGCCAGTGCTTTGCCGTGCCGGCCGAGGACTACAAGGGCTCCGATGTGCTCGCCAAGGCGATGGACAAGATCTTCATCCTGCACGCGGATCACGAACAGAATGCCTCGACCTCGACCGTGCGTCTGGCCGGCTCGTCGGGGGCCAATCCGTTCGCCTGTATCGCCTCGGGCATCGCCTCGCTGTGGGGCCCCGCCCATGGCGGTGCAAACGAAGCCGCGCTGAACATGCTCAACGAGATCGGCACGGTCGATCAGATCCCGGAGTATATCCGCAAGGCGAAGGACAAGAACGATCCCTTCCGCCTGATGGGTTTCGGTCACCGCGTCTACAAGAATTACGATCCGCGCGCCAAGGTGATGCGTGATACCTGCCACCAGGTGCTCGACGAGCTGGGTGTGCGCAACGACCCGACCCTGCAGGTTGCCATGGAACTGGAACGGATTGCGCTGGAAGACGAATATTTCGTCGAGAAGAAGCTGTATCCGAATATCGATTTCTATTCGGGCATTACGCTGAAGGCGATGGGGTTCCCGACCGAGATGTTTACCGTGCTCTTCGCGCTGGCCCGCACTGTGGGATGGATCGCGCAATGGTCGGAAATGATCGAGGATCCCACGCAGAAAATCGGCCGGCCGCGCCAGATCTTCACCGGTGCCACGCCGCGCGACTATGTCGGTATCGCCGAGCGCTGAGTTGCTACGTAATTCCTATTGAAAAGGCCGTTCCCAAGAGCGGCCTTTTTTTATTGTGCCAGCGTATCCAGCACAGCGTCTGCAGCCCGATCCGAAGCCCGGCCATTGCCGCGCATCCGGGCCGTCGTCTCGGTCAGGCGCGCCGACAGGGCCACGCGCCGTTCCGGATTGTCGATCAGGCCGGCAACACGGTCGGCAAGCCTTTTCCCGGTGGCACTCAGCTGGATGATTTCAGGCACGAGTTCCTCGTCGGCAGCGATATTGACGAGGCTGATATATTTCGACTTCATCAGGTTGAAGGCGCGCGCCAGCCCCCAAGTGATCCATCCCAGCTTGTAGCTGGTCACGGTCGGCACGCCGGCTGTCGCCAGTTCGGTGACGACAGTGCCGGAACAGGCCAGCGAGACGTCGGCCGCGGCGAAGGCATCGGCCTTCTCGGTCTCGTCCACAACGACCGCACCGGCATAGCGCCCGTCGGCCGCCAGACGAGCCTTCACATCCGCCTCCACGGGATCGGCCAGGGGGATTACGACCTGCAGATCGCGATAGCGTTTGCGCAAGCGCGCAACCGCGCAGGAAAACGGGCCGAACAGGCGGCGCACTTCCGAATTCCGGCTGCCGAACAACAGGACAAGAACCGGCCCGCGCCCGGTCATGCCGTGCCGCTCGCGGAAGCCCACCCCGTCGCCCGGCTGGAGACGCTCGAGTGTAGGATTGCCGACAAAGGTGACCGGCAGACCGTGCGCTTCATAGAAGGGCGCGTCGAAATTCAGGATGGTTAGTAGCCGGTCGACAGTCGCTGCCAGGGTAGCGGCCCGTCCCGGACGCGTCGCGAAGACTTGCGGGCCGACATATTTGATCAATCTGATCGAGGAGTCGGCCGCGCGTACGCCCCGGGCCACACGCAATGTGTAGCCCCAACTGTCAACCAGAACGACAGCGTCGGGCTTGTGCGCGAGAATATCTGCGACGCTGGCAGCCACCGCAGCCTTGACCCGCCGATATGCCAGTAATCCGTCTATCCAGCCGAAAATGGCGAGATTGGCAATATCGATGGCCGAGTGGATGCCCTCCTCCGCCATTGCGCGGCCACCAATACCGGCAAAGCGGACGGCACCGTTCGTGCGATCACGCAGGGAGCGGATCAGCGCTGCGCCAAGATGATCACCCGAGCGCTCGGCCGCGACGACATAGATGAAGGGGTGCCGGCTCATGCCCGCCCGGCGGGCCGGATCTGGAGGAAGAGGCCCGCCTCCTCCAGAGCCCGGATCACGCCCTCCCGGTCGACAATCAGGGCACCGCCGGCTTCCAGAGCGATACCCGCCAGGCCGGCCGCAGCGCAGAGCTGAACCGTGTCAACGCCAATCGTAGGCATGTCGACCCGGCGCTCCTGAATCGGCTTGGGCCGTTTGGCAAGAACACCGAAACGCGCACCAGGGCAGCCGCGCAGCGGCTGCGGCAAGCTGGCGACGCGCTCCAGCATCGCATTCGTACCCTCCTGGGCTTCTACGGCCAGGACGACCCCCCGGGCGACGACAGCCCCCTGGCCGATATCCAGACGCCCGATTTCCGCGGCAATCGCCATGGCCTTGTCGGCATCTTCCTGAGCCTCGTCATCCGGGGCCGCACCCAGACACCCCGCCTCGGCACTCAACGGGCCCAGAAGAGAATCCGGTCCGACTATCCGAAAACCGGCGCGCTCAAACTCGTCGACCACTACGCGCAACACCGCATCATCGCCCTTCCGGCCGGCAGCCAGGGCGCGCGGTACCATTTTCAGGCCACGCGCATCCATGCGCAGCGTCCTGATGTCGGGGCGCGAAATATAGCCGGCAAAACACACCGCATCACACCCGGCCGATCGCAGCGATTTCACGATACCACCGATCTCGCCAACGGAGTGTTCCACCGAGTCGATATCGTCAAAGTCATCTTCGGCAAATCCCGAAATCCGTATGACGAACGGCGGCTGCGCGCCCATCGCCCGCACGATCTCGCGCGGCAAATCCCCGCCGCCCGCAATCAGTCCCAGCTTGCGCCATCCGGCGCTGGCGGAGATCTCAGTCATGCGGCATGCAGACGGATCGTTTCGCATCCTCGCGAATGAAGGCGATGATCTCCATCACCGGAGCGTTCTCGCGATAGATGTGCGCAACATCGTCGACCCGTTCCTCGAACGTGCCTTCCTCAGCAAACAGGAGCCGGTACGCCGCCCGCAGGTCGCGCAGGGTTTCGCGCGGCATACCGCGTCGCTTCAGGCCCACAACGTTCAGCCCGGCGAGATGGGCGTGATTGCCGATCACCGAGCCATACGGAATGACGTCTGCCGTCACCATGGCCATGGCGCCGATGAAGGCATGCCGGCCAATACGGCTCTTCTGGTGAATGCCCGCATAGCCGCCGAGAATAACGTGATCGGCGACAGTGGTCTCGCCACCGATCGCGGCACCATTGGCGAAAACGACCCGGTCGCCGACGATACAGTCGTGCGCCACATGAGCCCCGACCATGAAATACCCGTCATTGCCTATCACGGTCCGGCCCCGGGCGAATGTCGTGCCCGGATGCATTGTGACATTCTCTCGCAAGATATTGCGCTGACCGAGAGTGAGCTGGGTATCCTCACCCTGGTATTTGAAGTCCTGCGGCGGATGACCGAGGTGGACCCCGGGATAGAGTACGCAATCATCGCCCAGCACCGTGTGCCCGGCGATGGTGACGTGCGATATCAGGCGCACCCGGTCGGCCAGCTTCACATTCGGGCCGACGATGCAGAACGGTCCGATCTCGACGCCCGAACCCAGCTGCGCGCCCGGATCGACAATGGCCGTGCGATGGATGTCGGGTCCGCTCATGGATTTTCCACCGCCTTGGCCGAGAACTCCGCCTGCACGGCCCGGACGCCGTCGGCAAAGACTTCGCCCTTGAACTTGAACACGCCGTGGCGCGCCGCCGTCACGCTGACCGGCATGCGCAGCATCATTCCGGGCCGCACGGGCGAACGGAAACGCACCTTGTCGGTACCCATGAAGAAAACCGTCGCGGCATTGGGCGAGACATTGAGCGTCTTGTACATCAGGACGGCGCCGGCCTGAGCCAAGGCCTCGATCATCAGCACGCCGGGCATGACGGGATTGCCGGGAAAATGGCCGGGAAAGAAGGGTTCGTTTGCCGTGACGGCCTTGAGTCCCACGATCGACTCGCCCGGCTTGTAGTCCTCGGCGGCATCGATCAGCAAAAAGGGATAGCGGTGCGGCAGGAGATGCAGGATTTCGCTGTGTTCTATCCGGTTGGACACCCGGTCAGTCCTTCTTCTTGGTCTTGGCTTTTACGAGACGGCGCAGTTCGGCCACCTGTCGCATGTGCTGGCGGATCGGCTGGGCGGGATCGCCCTGCCAGGTTTCGCCGGCGGGCACGTTGTGGGCTACCGCGGAATTGCCGCCGATCCGTGCGCCCTTGCCGATTTTGACATGGTCGTGCAGGCCGACACGCCCGCCGAACAGGACACCATCTTCTATCACGCAACTGCCGGATATGCCGGCATAGGCCGCCATGGCGACATGACGCCCGACCTGCGTGTTGTGGCCGATGTGACAGAGATTATCGATCTTGCTCCCCTCGCCGATCCGCGTTGCCCCGAACAGGCCCCGGTCGACGCAGGAATTGGCCCCGATCGTAACCGCATTCGCGATGTCGACCGTTCCCAGATGCGGCACGTCGACGAGCCCCTCGCCGGATACTGCGACACCAAAACCGCTCTCGCCAATCACAGCTCCCGCCAGAATATTGCAGTCTTCGCCCAGATCGGCACACTGGACCACGGCGCGCGCACCGACCCGGGTCCGCGCCCCGATGCGGCAGCCTGGGCCGATAACGGCGCCCGGCCCGATTTCAACATCGGCCCCCAGCTCCGCTCCCGCACCGATCGTCGCGTCCGGCGCAATGTGCGCCGATGCTGCAATCGACGCGTCAGTCGCCACACGCACATTGCCGACCAGCGACTTGCACCGGAACAGGCCGGCACTAGCGCGAGCAAAGGCCGTTCGCGGATGATCGTGAAGGAGAATACACGCACCCAGATCGGCGAGGCGTTCCTCCAGCTCCGGCCGGGCCAGAACCGCAACACCGTCAAACCGCCGCTCGCCGGAGGACGGCTTCGCTGAGTCGATATAGGCCAGCGTGCCCGGCCCCGCCTCGTCGAGGGGTGCAAGGCCGTCAATCTCCGCCGTTCGGTGCCCGGAATCAGAAATCGCCGCGCCCGAAAGCGCGGCGATCTCGTCAATCGTGAGCGGGCCCAGCCGGTCGTAGAAACGCGGATCGGCCACGATACGCTCTACTGCTGCTGACCGGCGCTCGCCGCAGCGGCTTCCTGCGAGACACGCACGCGGGTGACGGTCACGGTGGGCAGCTGCTGATTCAGGCGCTCGATCACGGCCTGGGAAATATCGAATTCCGGCGAAGCGAAGACCAGATTGCCGCGATCGATCAGGATATCGACACCGCGCTCTTCCACGACGGCCTGCAGGATCGGTTGCAAGGCTTCGTAAACCGGGCGCATGGCCTGGCGTTCCGTCTGGACCAGTTCCTGCTGGCGGGCCCGGCGCGCGAGCTCGAATTGCTGCGCATTCTGGTTCAACGCTTCGATACGCTGCATCAGGTCGGGACGGCCCTGGATAGCCTGCGGGGTCATCGATGCGGTTTCCGCATTGAGACGCTCGGTCTCCTGCTGGATCGGCTGACCCATCGCGGTCAGCTCGGCATCGATTTCCGTCGCGATTTCCTGGATCCGCGCCTGGATGTGCTGACCCACAGCGCTTTCGCGCAGCACGCGCTCTTCGTTGAAGACGGCGATGGTCGGTTGTCCCTGCGACAGTGCCGGCGCTGCAAAGCCCGCAATGACAACCGGGAGGATAAGGAGTGTCTTGAGAAATTTCATAACCTTAGAACCCTGTTCTTGTACTGAACCGGAAGAACTCGGCTCGGTCGTAATCCTCGCGGATGAACGCTTCCGCGAAGTCGAACCGGACCGGTCCGAACGGCGAATCCCAGAAAATGCTCAGGCCGGCGGAGGCGCGCAGCGCCATTTCGTCGACCGTGAACGCTTCACCTGCCGCGCCTTCCTCGATCTGATCGCCGGAATCGAGCAACCCGAGGGTACCGAACTCCGTGAACAGACTGCCCCGCACACCGTACTGTTCAGGCAGGCCGAGCGGGAAGGACACTTCGAACGCCCCGATTGCATACAGGCGGCCACCCAGGGCATCGCCCCGCCTCAGCTCGCCGGTATCCTCGTCACGGCTGACGATACGCGGCCCGATACCGGCCACTTCGAAACCGCGGAACGAGTTGCCGCCCTTGAAGAAGCGGTCGTTGATGCGCACCGTATCACCTCCCCACGGAAGGACGAAACCGCCATCCATGGTGAAGCTGGCCACGACTTCATTGTTGAAAATCCCCGGCAGGACCGGCTTGAAGAAGGCCCCCGTGATTTCCGACCGGACATAGCGCACATCGCCGCCAATACCCGCAAAACCCTGCGAGAACTGCAGCCGGTAGCCATTGCTCGGCTCTATCGGATCGTTCAGGCGGGACCAGTTCAGCGTATAGGTCAGAACCGAAGTTGTGCGGTCGCCCGCCTGGTTCAGCAAAGCCTGGGATGCGGACCGGAAGACCAGAACATTGTCATTCCGGATCGTGTAGCCCAGCTGCAGATTGGTGGATGCCGTCACCGGAAAGCCCAGACGCAAGCTGGCGCCGGTCGACTCGGTCTGGAAGGAGGCTTCCGAGAGGAAGTCGGAATTGACGCGGAAAAGATCGAAGCCGGCCGCCAGATTGCGATCGAGGAAGCGCGGCTCTGTAAAGCGGATATCGATCGACTCCCGGTTCGAACTGGCCGAGATTCGGAAGCGCAGGAATTGGCCCCGCCCCCGCAGATTGCGCTCGGAAATGGACAGGTCGACCAGGAAGGCATCGGTTGAAGAGAAGCCCGCTCCGAAGGCAAGTTCGCCGGTCGGTTGCTCGGTCACCTGAACATTGACACGGGCGCGGTCGGGCGCGGAACCAGGGGTCTCCCCAATCTCGACTTCCTCGAAGAAGCCGAGCCGGCGCACATTGTTGCGCGAACGGTCGATCAGCACCTGGTTGAAGGCATCCCCCTCGACGATATCGAGTTCGCGGCGGATCACGCGATCCAGCGTCCGCGTATTGCCGGCAATATCGATCCGCTCGATGTAGACCCGCGGGCCCTCGTCGATGACGAATTCGATGTCGACCGTATTGTCTTCGCGGTTCCGGGTCGTGCGCGGACTGATGTTCACGAAGGCATAACCCGATGCCCCGGCAGCGAAGGTCAGCGTGTCGATCCCGTCTTCAACCAGCTGCCCCTGGAACAGGTCGCCCGCCCGCATCGGCAGCATCATCGCCAGATACTCTTCGTTGAGATCAGCGATTTCAGTCGAGACCGTCACCTCACCGAAATTGAAAACTTCCCCCTCATCGACCGTGATGGTGATGTAGAAGCTTTCCTGGTCCGGTGTGAGTTCGGCGACGGCAGAGAGGACACGGAAGTTCGCATAGCCTTGGTTCATATAGAATTGCCGCAACAATTCCTGATCGTATTCAAGGCGGTCGGGGTCGTAATTGTCGTTGGATGAAAAGAAACGCCACCAGCGCGATTCCCGCGTCACCAGCTCGCGGCGAAGCCGGCGGTCGGAGAAGCTGTCATTGCCGATGAAGTTGATCCGGCGCACGCCCGTCACCGGGCCCTCGGAGATCTCGAAAATCAGGTCGACACGGTTTTGCGGCTGCTCGACAATCTTCGGCGTCACCGAAGCTGCAAAACGGCCCGAACGGCGATAGACCTCGATAATGCGTTGAACATCGGACTGCACCCGGGCACGGGTGAAGATAGCGCGAGGCTGGGCCTGGATCTCATCGGTGATCTTGTCGTCATCAATGGCGCGATTGCCTTCCAGGATCACCCGGTTGATGATCGGGTTTTCCTGCACCCGCACGACCACTTGAGCACCGCGATCCTCGATCTGCACGTCGGAGAACAGGCCGGTCGCCATCAGGGTCTGGATCGACAGGTTCACCAGGCGCGTATCATAGACTTGGCCGGGCTGGATCAGCAGGTAGGAAATCACCGTGTCCGCTTCGACACGCTGATTGCCCTCAACCAGAATCTGCCGGATCGCCGGTTGGGCCGGCGCCTCCTGGGTCACGGCCTCCGCGGGCGCGTCCTGCACACCGGATTGCTGGGCCGACGCTATGGTCGACAGGCTCACAGTCATCAGGGCTGCGAAGAGCGCACGCAGAACACTTGCCATGGAAAGATCGCCGCTTGCTGGGCCCGGTCAGAAAATCTGCCCGAGCAGGTAATTCAAGTCATTCCAAGTCGCTACAAGCATCATACCGAGCACAAGTGCAAGTCCCACCCGGAATCCGATGGCCTGCGCTTTCATGCTCAGCGGACGCCGGGCAACCGCCTCATAGGCGTAATACACCAGATGGCCGCCGTCGAGGATGGGGATCGGTAGAAGATTCACCAAACCCAGTCCAACCGACAGGAAGCC
>NZ_JASBRI010000029.1 GCF_030149515.1 Maricaulis sp.
GCTTGCGCAGCGCCTTCGCCTCGATCTGGCGGATGCGTTCGCGGGTGACCGAGAATTGCTGACCGACTTCTTCCAGCGTGTGGTCGGTATTCATGCCGATGCCGAAACGCATGCGCAGGACGCGTTCCTCGCGCGGGGTCAGGCTGGCGAGCACCCGTGTCGTGGTTTCGCGCAGGTTGGCCTGGATCGCGGCGTCGATCGGCAGGACGGCATTCTTGTCCTCGATGAAATCGCCCAGATGGCTGTCTTCCTCGTCGCCGATCGGCGTTTCCAGGGAGATCGGCTCCTTGGCGATCTTCATCACCTTGCGCACCTTCTCCAGCGGCATGGCCAGCTTTTCGGCCAGTTCCTCCGGGGTCGGCTCGCGGCCGATCTCGTGCAGCATCTGACGGCTGGTGCGCACGATCTTGTTGATCGTCTCGATCATGTGCACCGGGATGCGGATGGTCCGCGCCTGATCGGCGATCGAGCGGGTGATGGCCTGACGGATCCACCAGGTGGCATAGGTGGAGAATTTGTAGCCGCGGCGGTATTCGAATTTGTCGACGGCCTTCATCAGGCCGATATTGCCCTCCTGGATGAGATCCAGGAATTGCAGGCCGCGATTGGTGTATTTCTTGGCGATGGAGATCACCAGGCGCAGATTCGCCTCGACCATCTCCTTCTTGGCCACCCGGGCCTCGCGCTCGCCCTTCTGGACGGTGCGCACGATGCGGCGCAGGTCCTCGATCGGCACGCCGGCGCGCTGGGTGAGATCGGCAAGATCGTCGCGGATTTTCGAGGCGTCCGTCGCCTCGCGCTCGATGAAGCGGTCCCAGGCCTTCGACGTGCCCTTCATCGAACCCGGCCAGTCGGGGTTCAGCTCGTTGCCGAAATAGCTGTCCATGAACTGGGCGCGCGGCACGCCATGGGCATCCGCCATGCGCAACAGCTTGCCCTCGAGCGACATGCGCTCCTTGTTGATGGCGTAGAGCTGCTCGACCAGGGCCTCGATACGCGCATTGTTGAGATGCATCGTATTGAGCTGGGTGACGATGGAGTTCTGCAGTCCCTCGTACTTCTCCCGGCTCTGCTTGGTCAGGTCCTTGCCCTCGATGCGCGCGGCGACGAGCTTGTCCTGCAGCTTGCGGAAGGCGGCGAAGTCCGTGGCGATACTGTCCAGGATCTCCATCACGCCTTCGCGCAGCTCGGCCTCCATGGCCGACAGGGACAGGGACGCGCCGTCATCATCGTCGTCGTCCTCATCCTCGTCATCGCCTTCGCCGGAGCCCTCGGCGTCGTCTTCACCGTCCTCGTCATCGTCCTTGGACGGCTTGGCCGGCTTCTCGGCCTCTTCGGCCTCGGGTGCGGCCGGTGCCGGAGCCGGCGCAGCAGCCTCGGCGCCTTCGCCGTCCTCGCCCTCACCCTCACCTTCACCTTCACCTTCGGCCTGCTGGCCGCCATAGGTGGCATCCAGATCGATGATGTCGCGCAGCAGGACCTGGCCTTCCTGCAGCTCGTCGCGCCAGACCATGATGGCTTCGAAGGTCAGCGGGCTTTCGCACAGGCCGCGGATCATCGCGTTGCGGCCGGCTTCAATGCGCTTGGCGATGGCAATCTCGCCCTCGCGGGACAAGAGCTCAACCGAGCCCATTTCGCGCAGATACATGCGCACCGGATCATCGGTACGGTCGGCGGAGGAGCCGGTATTCTGGCCGACGACGGCGGATTTGGACGTGCCGGCCACGGCACGGCTGTCGCTTTCCTCCTCCTCGTCGCCGTCTTCCTCGCCGCTGTCGCCGGACGCGGCCGACGCCTTGCCGTCACCTGCGTCGTCGTCGACATCGGTCTCGCTGTCGACGACATTGATGCCCATTTCCGACAATTGCGCGAGGACGTCCTCGATCTGCTCGGAGGAAAACTCCTCGCTCGGCAGAACGGCGTTCAACTCGTCATGCGTCACATAACCGCGTTTCTTCGCGGTCTTGACCATGTTCTTGACCGACTGGTCCGTCAGGTCCAGCAGCGGACCGTCCTGGTTTTCCGATGCGTCGTTGGCTTCGGCCGTCTTGCTCATCTATTCGTCCCTTGTCGCGCCGCCCTGCAGCGCACAATTCGAATTCATCTTCCGCATCAGGACGGTTCGGAGCGAGAGGTTTCCCGGCGCCAGGCTTCAACCAGCCGCCGTACACTCTCCGAATCGTCCCTGCCAATTTCTTCGTTCAGCCGCGCGCGGATCTCGTCACGCCGGCGCTGTGCCTCGCTCCGTTCCATATAGGCCGCCGCCAGACGCGTCCAAGCCTCCGTCCTCGACGTCAAGGATGCTTCATTGCCGCCCAGTGCCGCCCGCATGGGTCCGCGCTCTCCGTCCAACCGCTTCAACATCGCCGCGTATCCGGCCTCGGCCAATCTGGCCCTAAGCGTGTCGGTTTGCACAGACTGCCCAGAAGAGCAGGCGTCTAAAACGGCGTCGCGCAACGAGTCAAGCGAACCGAGAGGCAAAAGCGCAAGTGTTTCCACCTGATCGAGCGCAATATCCGGATATTCTATGACCGCCAGCAGCAGAAGACGGGCATCCGCCGCCCCCGGCGCCGGCCGTGCGGCGCGCTTGAGACCCGGTGTCGCGCCCAGCCTGGGCAGGCGCCCCGAGCCGCGGCGCTGAAAACCGGACTTCGGCCGCGCTCCGAACAGCGCCTCCATGCGCGTGTCGAATTCGCGTTTGTACTCTTCGCGTATATCGGTATCGGCGATCTGCGAGACAAGAGCCCGGATACGGCGCCGGAACCCGGCGCGGCGGTCGGGATCGTCCAGCGGTTCCAGATTGACCTCGCGCTCCCAGAGCAGATCCGCCAGGGACCGCGTTTCCGTGAAGACGGCGCGCAGGGCGTTCGGTCCCTCCTCGCGCAGCATGTCGTCGGGATCCTTGCCCTCGGGCATGAAGGCAAAGCGCAGCGTCTTGCCCGGCTGCAACAGCGGCAGGGCCCGGTCGGCCGCCTTGAACGCCGCCGCACGCCCGGCACCGTCCCCGTCCAGGCACATCACCGGCTCGCCGCCGGCGCGCCAGAGGAGCTGGATCTGGTCTTCGGTTACGGCTGTCCCCAGCGGGGCCACGCCATGCTCCAGCCCGGCCCGGGCCAGGGCGATCACGTCGAGATAACCCTCGGCGACGATCAGGCCGCGAATGTCCTGCTTGGGATCGGAGGCCGCCTTGCGGGCCTCGGGATAGCGGTAGAGGACCGAGCCCTTGTGAAAGACCGGCGTTTCCGGCGAGTTGAGATATTTCGCCCGCGCCTCCTTCGACAGCGCCCGCCCGCCGAACGCCACCAGCCGCCCCCGCGGATCATGGATCGGGAACATGATGCGGTCGCGGAACCGGTCATAGGGCGAGCCCGTATCCGGCTGGATCAGCAGGCCGCACTCGATCAGGTCCTCCACCGGTGCACCGGCGGTGACGAGTTCGTCCTTCAGCGCCGTGCGCCCGTCGGGCGCATAGCCGATGCCGAAACGCCTGCAATCCTCGCCGGTCAGCCCGCGGCTCTTGAGATAGGTGCGCGCCGTTTCGCCGGCCGGTCCGAACAGGGCCCGCTGGTAGAACGCCTGGGCCGCCTCCATCCATTCCACCAGCGATTTGCGGTGCACACTCTTTTCGGCGGCCTGCGGATCGGGATCGGGCAGGCGCAGCCCCGCCTCGCCGGCCAGACGCTCGGCCGCCTCCATGAAGGACAAGCCCTCCATCTCCTCCAGCCAGGTGAAGACATCGCCATGCTTGCCCGAGGCGAAGCAATGATAGAAGCGCTTGTCGTCATTGACGAAAAAGGAGGGCGTGCGCTCCTTCTTGAAGGGCGAGAGGCCGACGAATTCACGCCCCTGGCGCTTGAGCGGAACCGAGCGGCCGATCAGGTCCGACGGACGAATCCGCGCCTTGATCTCGTCGATGAAGTCATCGCTCAGCCGCATGGAAACAAGTCCGCCTCATGACCCCGGGGTCCAGCCGGACATGATGCGCCGGATTGCCGGTGGCGTCACGCGGAGAGTCAGGGCTGCGGAGCGACACGTCCCTTAAGGGAACGCGGCCCTGGCCTACGCCGCACCCGCCAGCAGGTGTTTCACCTTGGCGCCGGCCTGGCCGAAATCCATACGGCCGGCATAGCGGGTTTTCAGCTCGCCCATGACGCGGCCCATATCCTTCAGGCCGGAGGCTTCCAGCTCGTGCACGACAGTTTCCGCGGCCTGTTCGATCTCGGCCTCGTCCATCGGCCTGGGCAGGAATTCGCGGACCACTTCGGCTTCCGCGCGCTCGGCTTCGGCCAGATCGAGACGGCCGGCCTTTTCATAGGTGTCGGCGCTGTCCTCGCGCTGCTTCACCAGCTTTTGCAGGATGGACAGGATCTCGGTGTCCTCGCATCCGGCGCAGCGATCCTCGGCGCGCGCCGCGATGTCGCGGTCCTTTACCGCCGCCGAGATCAGGCGCAGCGTCGACAGGCGCGCCTTGTCCCCGGCCTTCATGGCGGATTTCATTTCTTCAGTAATGCGGTCACGAAGCGACATGGGTCAACTCATCCATTCTGGGTGGCGTCCGGCCACCCGACAGGAGATTTCCGGTGTGGAGAACTTTTCTTGCGCGTCTCTTAAGCTGCGCCATTGTTTCGAGCGATTAAGGTCTTTTCCTGACATCGACGCTGGCGGGGCCGAATGCCCCCGAAACGAGGGCCGGGGGAATATTCCCATGTCGGAAAAGAATCAAGCCCCAATCATAAAGCGGTCATAAAGCGTGATCGAAAACCCGGCATGCGAAGTTGCAGGTATTGACCGCGGCGGGCGAAGAGACTAGCGAAGCGCCCGTTTACCCGGACGTTGCCCGGGCGCCGATTCCCGCGCGCGCCGCCGCCGTCCCGCCAGGCCCGGAGTCGCCCCATGACGCAAGACATCCCGACCCAAGCAACCGGTGCGATCGCCCTCGCCGACGGTGAGGTCCTGTTCGGTTTCGGTGCCGGCGCGGCCGGCATGGCAATCGGCGAGATCTGCTTCAACACGGCGATGACCGGGCATCAGGAAATCCTGGCGGACCCGTCCTATGCCGGTCAGGTGGTGTGTTTCACCTCCCCCCATGTCGGCAATGTGGGCGCCAATGCGGAAGACGAGGAAGCCGCCTCCGAACCTGCCCGCCATGCCGCGGTCGGCATGATCTCGCGTGCGACGATCACACCGCCGGCCAATTGGCGCGCCGAGCAGAGTTTCGACGAATGGCTGCGCACACGCGGCATTGTCGCCCTGACCGGCGTCGACACCCGCGCGCTTACCCGCCGCATCCGGGAAAAGGGCATGACGATGTGCGCCATCGCACACGACCCCAATGGCCGGATAGACGTTGAGGCCCTCAAGGCCGCCGCGGCGAAGGCACCTAGCATGGAAGGCCGCGAGCTCGCCGCCGATGTCGCCCGCGCCGAGCCCGGCGACTGGGACGAAGGCACGTGGACGCGGGGCGAAGGCTACGCCGCAGGGCCTGAGGACGGGCCGCGCGTCGTCGTGCTCGATTATGGCGTCAAGGCCAACATCCTGCGCCTGCTCGTCGGGGCCGGCGCCCGGGTCGCCGTACTGCCGGGCAAGGCCTCCTTCGAGGACGTCAAGGCGCTCAATCCCGACGGTGTGGTTTTCTCCAACGGCCCGGGCGATCCCGCCGAGACCGGCAAATATGCCCTGCCCACGATCAGGGCGGTGCTGGACGCCGGCATCCCGGCCCTGGGCATCTGCCTGGGCCACCAGATGCTGGCCCTGGCCATCGGTGCCAGGACCGCGAAAATGCCCCAGGGCCATCACGGCGCCAATCACCCGGTGAAGAACCACGAGACCGGGCAGGTCGAGATCGTGTCGATGAATCACGGCTTCGCCGTCGACGGCACCACCCTGCCCGCCAACGCCGTGGAGACCCATGTCTCCCTGTTCGACGGCTCCAATTCCGGCTTCAAGCTTACCGACAAGCCGGTCTGGGCGGTCCAGCACCACCCGGAGGCCTCCCCCGGCCCGCAGGACAGTTTCGGCGTGTTCGACCGTTTTGTCGGCGCGCTGGCGAAAGCCGAGGCGTAGTTTCTTCCCTCCCCGCGAGCGGGGAAGAAAGAACTCGGCCTTCCCTCCTCCGCAAATCGCGCCATGATGGCGCGATGCTCAATCGCCGCGCCCTCCTTGCCGCGTCTGCCGCTACCGGCCTTGCCGCCTGCGGCCGCCGGGCCGCACCTGAAAACCTCTTGCGGGTGGCGACCACAAGCCTGCCCGACAGCCTCGACCCCGCGCGCGGCGAATTCGCCGCAGCGGCACTCGTCTACAAGCAGATCCATGCCGGGCTCACCGAATATGCGTCAGACGGCTCTGTGGCGCCGGGCCTGGCCGAGCGCTGGACGGTCTCGCCCGACGGGCTCAGCTGGACCTTTCATCTGCGCGAGGGCTTGGCCTGGTCGGACGGGCATCCGCTGGATGCGCATACGGTGGCCTGGTCGGCGCGCCGTTTCGTCGACCCCGGACAGAGCCTGGCCAATCTCGGCGACTTCTTTCATGCCGTCGCCAATGCCCGCGCCATCCAGGCCGGCGAGGCGGCGCCGGACCGGCTGGGTGTCGAGGCCCTGGATGCGCGCCGGGTGGTATTCCGGCTGTCCACCCCGCTGGGCCTCTTTCCCATCCTGATGCGCGAATTCTACCCGTTCCCGCGCCATGTCGTCGAACGGGCGGGGCTGAACTGGGTGCGGCCGGAAAACATCGTGACCGCAGGCGCCTATACCGTGACCGGGGAGAGCCAGCTGCATCTCGACCTGGCCAGGAACCCGCACTATTACGCCGCCGACAACGTCGCGGTTCCGGCGATCCGCATCGATGCAGTGCGCGACGACGCCACCCGTACCCGGCTTTTCCGGGCCGGGGATTTCGACCTGGCCGACAGTCCGCCGCCGAACCAGATCGCCTTTCTGCGCCAACGTCTGGGCGAACGTTTCCGGAGTTTCGACGCGCCGATCCTGCGCTATCTCAAACTCAACCATGCCCGGCCGACGCTGGCCGATGTGCGGGCACGGCGGGCCCTGTCCCGGGCCATAGACCGCGAATTCATTGCCGAGAACTTCTTTGCCGGCACGGCCCGCCCCACTCATCACGTCATCCCGCGCGAAGCGCCGGCCGATCCCCTCGCACGCCGCGGCGCGGCATTGAGCCCGCCCGTCGATCCCGACCTGCCTGAACGGGTGGAAATCCGCACCACGACCGGCGTCAATGAACAGATCGCCATCGCCATTGCCGACGACTGGAACCGGCTCGGGGTCGGGACCGAGCTTCTGGTGACCTATCCCACCGATCTCTACCAGGCCGTCGATGCCGGCGAATTCGACATCGCCGTGGCCAGCTTCAATCGCGGCCTCAAGACCGATCCCTTCTTCATGCTCGACCCGTTCGCACCGGGCGGTTTTGCCGACAATTTCAACTGGGAAGACGACGAGTTCGCCCGCACCATGGCGACAGCCCGGGCCGAAAGCGATCCGGCCTCACGCGCGCTCGCCTACCGCATGGCCGAAACCCGCCTGCTGGACGAACAGGCCATCATCCCCCTGCTGCACGAACGCGCCCACTGGCTGGTCGGCGAGCGGGTCGCCGGCACGCGCGGGGACGTGCAGCCCATGCTGTGGCGGGACCTCAGCCTTCGCTCCGCCTGAATTCGAACAATTCCCCCGGCTGGCAGTCCAGCACGTCGCACAGCGCAATCAGGGTGGAAAAGCGGATCCCCTTGATCTTGCCGGTCTTGATCATGGACAGCGCCTGTTCGGAAACACCGACCTGGTCGGCCAGCTCCTTCGAACGCATCTTGCGGCGCGCCAGCAGCACGTCGAGATGCACCACGATCTCGCCGGCGGGAGTCCCGGTCCCGTTCACAGGATCAGCTCCAGCTCCTCATGCCGCCGGCGGCCTTCCGCCAGGATGTGGGCGATGAGGAAGAAGACCAGCGCCAGGCCGATGGCCCGGACATGGTCGGATCCCAGGGCAATCTCCAGAGCATTGGGCACGTTCGGATTGGAAACCGACAGGTAGACGCCCATCAGCGTATGCTCGAAAGGCGCCCAGATCGCATTGACGAGGCTGGCCAGGGCAAATTGCCGGAAACCGCTCACCGCTCCGGCAGAGAAATACCGGCCTTCCGCGCACGCCCGGAACAGATCGCGCAGCCCCATGAGACCGTAGAGCGCGACCAGCAGCGCCACCGTGGCGATGCCCGCGGCGCCCAGGCGCAGGGGCCAGACGAACCAGTCCAGCCCGCCGCCGAACCCGTTGCCGGGCACCTGGCCGGACCGGCCGATCATCTCGAATACGCCGGGCCACAGCCACGGCCCCCAGGCCATCAGCGGCATGACAGCCATGAGACCGAGCGTGGCGGCGGAGAGGAAACGGCTGAGGCCGCGAATGCGGCTGTCGTGGGCGGTTTCGGGCAAGGACACGTCCATGAATTAAAGTTTAACTTGAATTTATTCCGAGATTAGTTGAATCGTACCGCATCGGCAATCGGGAGCATGACCGTGATTTTCACCCCCCAGCCGTCGCGGTATGTGTCTGTTCGTTCGTATCCCCGCCCCCTTCCTCACACACGGGGTGAAGGCTGCAGCAAACCCTCCCGGTTGCCGAGCCTGTCCCGCCCGCGGAAAGCGGCCATCCGAACTACTCATTTTCATATTTAATTCAGATATTTATCCTCATACACACCGAAAGTCACAGTTTCCCCCTTACCTTCTCCGCGATTCCGCGATAGGTACCCGCTTCAGCATCAAAACCGACGCCACCTGCACGGCCTCCCGGAACCGGGGTGCCGCGACGGGTGCGCGCGCACGCAGACGAAGGCCCGAACGCCCATGCCCAAACGCACCGACATCGAAAGCATCCTGATCATCGGCGCCGGCCCCATCGTCATCGGCCAGGCCTGCGAGTTCGATTATTCCGGGGTGCAGGCGGTCAAGGCGCTGAAATCCGAGGGCTACCGGGTCATCCTGGTGAATTCGAACCCGGCGACGATCATGACCGATCCGGAATTGGCCGATGCCACCTATATCGAACCGATCACGCCGGAAATGGTCGCCAAGGTGATCGAGAAGGAACGCCCCGACGCGCTCCTGCCGACCATGGGCGGCCAGACCGCGCTCAATTGCGCGCTGGAACTGGACAAGCGCGGCGTGCTTGACCTGTTCGGCGTGGAAATGATCGGCGCCCGCGCCGACGTCATCGACAAGGCGGAGAACCGCGAACGCTTCCGCACAGCCATGGACAAGATCGGGCTGGAAAGCCCGCGCTCGCGCACCGTTCACTCCATGGCCGAGGCCGAGGCAGTGATGTCGGAGATCGGCCTGCCGACCATCATCCGTCCCTCCTTCACCCTGGGCGGCACCGGCGGCGGCATCGCCTACAATGTGGAGGAATACGAAGAGATCTGCCGCAACGGTCTCTATGCCTCGCCGGTCAACGAGATCCTGGTCGAGGAATCCATTGTCGGCTGGAAGGAATTCGAGATGGAGGTCGTCCGCGACAAGGCGGACAATTGCATCATCGTCTGCTCGATCGAGAATATCGACCCGATGGGCGTGCATACCGGCGACAGTATCACCGTCGCCCCGGCCCTCACCCTGACCGACAAGGAATACCAGATCATGCGCTCGGCTTCGCTGGCCGTGCTGCGCGAGATCGGGGTTGAGACGGGCGGCTCGAACGTGCAGTTCGCCGTCAATCCGGAAGACGGCCGCATGGTCGTCATCGAGATGAATCCGCGCGTCTCGCGCTCCTCGGCGCTGGCGTCCAAGGCCACCGGATTCCCCATCGCCAAGGTCGCCGCCAAGCTGGCCGTGGGCTATACGCTGGACGAAATCGCCAACGATATCACCGATGGTGCCACTCCGGCCTCGTTCGAGCCGACCATCGACTATGTCGTCACCAAGATCCCGCGCTTTGCCTTCGAGAAATATCCCGGCGCCGACAATCGCCTGTCCACTTCGATGAAGTCCGTCGGCGAGGCGATGGCTATCGGCCGGACCTTCCAGGAAAGCATGCAGAAAGCGCTGCGCTCGATGGAGACCGGGCTGGCCGGGTTCGACGATGTCGAGATCCCCGGCGTCGTCGAGGCCGCCAATGAGGACGCCCGCAAGGAAGCCGTGCGCGCCGCCCTCTCGGTGGCCACGCCCGACCGCCTGCGCGTCATCGCCCAGGCCTTCCGCGAAGGGTTGAGCGTGGACGAGGTCCAGGCCGCCTCGCTTTACGAGCCCTGGTTCCTGCGCCAGATCGAGGCCCTCGTCCATACGGAGGAAGACATCGCCACCTTCGGCCTGCCGGAGACGGCAGAGAAGTTCCGCGCCCTCAAGGCCATGGGCTTTTCCGATGCCCGCCTGGGCCAGCTGGTGAAAAAGGACGAGGCCGCGGTGCGCAAGGCCCGTCGCGCGCTGGGCGTGCGCCCCGTGTTCAAGCGCGTGGATACGTGCGCAGCCGAGTTCTTTGCCGCGACGCCCTACATGTATTCGTCCTACGAGAGCCCGGCCTTCGGCGGCCAGGCCGATTGCGAAAGCGATCCGTCGGACAAGCAGAAGGCCATCATCCTGGGCGGCGGCCCGAACCGGATCGGCCAGGGTATCGAGTTCGACTATTGCTGCTGCCATGCCGCCTTCGCCTTCGGCGAAATGGACATCGAATCGATCATGGTGAACTGCAACCCCGAGACTGTCTCGACCGACTACGACACCGCCGACCGGCTCTATTTCGAGCCGCTGACGATCGAGGACACGCTCGAACTCATCGAGACCGAACGCGCCCGTGGCACGCTTCTGGGCGTGGTGGTCCAGTATGGCGGCCAGACCCCGCTCAAGCTCGCCGGCGAGCTGGAAGCCGAGGGCGTGCCCATCCTGGGCACCGCGCCCGACGCCATCGACCTGGCCGAGGACCGCTGGCGCTTCAAGGACCTGCTGGACAGGCTGAACCTGAAACAGCCGCCCAACGCCATCGCCTCCTCGGAAGACCAGGCCCGCGCGGAAGCGGAAAAGCTGGGCTTCCCCCTCGTTCTGCGCCCCTCCTATGTGCTGGGCGGCCGGGCGATGGAGATCATCCGCGAGATCGACAGTTTCGACCGCTATCTGCGCGAGGCCGTCCACGTCTCGGGCAAGTCTCCGCTGCTGCTCGACCGCTATCTCACCGACGCCGACGAGATCGATGTCGACGCCATCTGCGACGGCGAGGATGTCTGGGTCGCCGGCGTGATGCAGCATATCGAGGAAGCCGGCGTGCACTCGGGCGACAGCGCCTGCTCGCTGCCGCCCTACAACCTGCCGCAGGAAACCATCGACGAGCTGAAGGCCGAGGCCGTTGCCATGGCAAGGGCGATCGGCGTGAAGGGGCTGATGAACGTCCAGTTCGCCGTCAAGAACGGCGAGATCTACGTGCTGGAGGTCAATCCGCGCGCCTCGCGCACCGTACCCTTCGTGGCCAAGGCCATCGGCCAGCCGGTCGCCAAGATCGCCGCCAAGGTGATGGCCGGCGCCAAGCTGAAGGAGTTCGGCCTCAAGGACCCGGCTCCGAAACATGTCTCGGTCAAGGAAGCGGTGATGCCCTGGGCCCGCTTCCCCGGTGTCGACCCGGTATTGGGCCCGGAAATGCGCTCGACCGGCGAGGTGATGGGGATCGACACCATGTTCGAGGCCGCCTTCGCCAAGGCCGAACTGGGTGCCGGTGTGAGACTGCCGCGCTCGGGCGGGGTCTTCATCTCGCTCAAGGAAAGCGACAAGGCAGGCATGATCGAACCGTCGCGCGTGCTCGTCATGCTGGGTTTCAAGATCCTGGCCACCGGCGGCACGGCCTCGGTGCTGGAAGAGGCCGGCGTGCCGGTAACCCGCGTCAACAAGGTGTTCGAGGGCCGGCCGCACATCGTCGACCTGATGAAGAATGGCGAGGTACAGCTGATCTTCAACACCACCGAGGGACGCCAGTCGCATCTGGACAGCTATTCCATCCGCCGCACGGCGCTGGACATGAAAATCCCGTGCTACACGACCGCTTCGGCCGCACGGGCCGCCATCCTGTCGCTACGGCGCATCGATGACGGCGCGCTTGAACCGATGGCCCTGCAGACCTACTCTTGATGGTCAACTTCGCGGAGGCTAGCCTGTCTCCCGCTCCCGAAGAAATGTGGTCGTATGAACAAGATCCCGATGACCGTCGCCGGGCATAAAGCCCTCGACGAAGAGCTGAAACGTCTGAAGACGGTCGAACGCCCGGCCGTGATCGCCGCCATCGCCGAAGCGCGCGAACATGGCGATCTGTCCGAAAATGCGGAATATCACGCCGCGAAGGAACGCCAGGGCTATATCGAGGGCCGCGTCACCGAGCTGGAAGACAAGCTCGCCCGCGCCCAGGTCATCGACACCTCGAAAATGTCCGGCGACCAGGTCAAGTTCGGCGCCACGGTGACCGTTCTGGACGAGGACACCGAAGAGGAATCGACCTACCAGATCGTCGGCGATGACGAGTCGGATGTTAAATCGGGCAAGATCTCCATTTCCTCGCCGATCGCCCGCGCGATGATCAACAAGGAAGTCGGAGACGTCGTCGAGGTGAATGCACCCGGCGGGCTGAAGAGCTACGAGATCATGTCGGTGGAGTGGGGCGCCTAGACATTTCATCCCGACAGGCTGAGGGTTTCAACCGGCGCTCCTTCGGGGCGCCGGCTTGTTTTTGCCTCGCCTTCTGCCTATCCCAGCGTCCATTTCAGCTGCAGCTGGGCAACGCGCTCATCGACACCGGGCACGCCGAACTTGTTGCGCCAGTACTGATATTCCACGCCCAGATAGAGCCCGTCGGTTTCTGGCACCTGCCATAACAGGCGCGGCACAACGAGCTGGTGGGCCGTTCCGGCCCCCTCGCCACCGGCCAGGTCGGCAAAGCCTTCGGTGAGAAACGCCTGCCCGCCGATCCGGAACGAGCGGTTCCAGACGAGGGTCCACTGCCAGGTCGACCCCGGCCGCTCCGGATCGTTCCGGTGATAGGCGTGCACTCTCAGAAAACGGAATCCGGGCACGTCGAGGTCCGCCGCCAGCCCGGCCAGCCTCCGGTCCAGGCCCTCATCGCCCAGTTCGAAATTGGTTGCGATGTAAATGTCACGTACGGCAGGGAAGGCGATATCCCGGCCGGTCATCCGGGACAGGGAGAAACGCGGGGACACCTCGCCATAGACGCCGCGCTGGCCATCATCACCCCATGTGACATCGGCGAACAGGAAGAGGTCTCCGAAGCGCCACCGATTGGCATGCTCGATCGTGACGATGGTGCGCCGCCTGTCGCCGAGCTCATAGTCGAACCCGCGCAGCAGCTGGACATTTTCCGTATGCCACTCGACGAACCCCTGAGCGTGGCCAGCCCCGGCAAGGAGGCCGGCAAGACAGGCTGAAACGGCAATGCACCGCATGTCACGCCTCCCGGGACGGCACCGCCGTCAAGGATACCCGGAAGCGCGAAAGGGGGAAGCAGTTTCCGCGGGAACCGGCCTTTGCCACCGGCGCTTCCCCCAACCCTGCCGTCGGTGTTTCGACGAGCAGGCGGTGCCCCTACAGGCCCGGCACCACGCCGGCCGGATCCAGGCGCTCGCCGTCATGGTGCAGTTCCACATGCACGTGCGGGCCGGTGGAACGGCCGGTCGACCCGACACGGCCGATCTGCTGGCCGGGCGAGACGTGATCGCCCAACGCCACATCGAAGCCTTCCATGTGGGCATAGACGGTCTGCCAGCCATTGCCGTGATCGATGGCAATGGTGTTGCCCCAGGCGGCATTGCCGTTGAACCCGGCCGCAGCATGGACAATCACACCCGCACCCGGCGCGACGATAGGCGTGCCGCGTTCGGCAGCGATGTCGATGCCATGATGGAAGGCCGGAGCACCGGCCGGGCGGGCGGGACGATCGCCATAACGGCTGGTGATACGCCCGTGCGCAACCCGGTGGGTCAGGCTCGGCGCAACCGCAGGGGTGGCACGGCTGGCCGGCTGCCGCGCAGCAGGTGCGGTATGAGGCTCGGAACGGGGTGCGGCGTGCGGTTCGGCATGAGGCTCGGCATGCGGTTCGGCTTCGGGTTCCGGCACGGCAGCGGTCTCGCGGAAATGATCGTCATCTGCAATGGCCATTGAACCGGCGGCCGACACATGCAGGCTCTTACCGCGGACCGGGTTCACCGCTTCGACGGGTTCGTTGACGATGCGCCTTTCGGTCACCAGGGCCTGGGCGCCGGCGATGGGAACGGCGCTGGCCAGGATGGTGGCGGCGAGCCAGACGGCGCGGCTCTTCCGCGCCGCCCGAGCGGTCATGATGGCTTTGATTCGCATTTCCCGGTGTCTCCTGTTGGATGGTCCGAAGGCGGAGACGGCCGGGGCCGCACACCGCATCATGTCGATCAGCGCGGCCGCATAGGCCTTGCGCTGCGCGCCCCCCAGCGCATTCAGGGCCTCGCGGTCGCAAGCGATTTCGCGCGCCGCATTCAGTTCGCGTTCGATCTGGCGCAGCGGCCAGTTGAACCAGTTGACCGCGATCAGGGCCGCACCGACCAGCCGGTCACGTTCGTCGCCGCGGCGCAGATGGCAGAGTTCGTGAATGAGGGCGTAGTGCAGCGTGTCGCGCTGTTCCACCAGGTCCTGCGGCACGATCACGATGCCGCGCCACCCCGTCAGAAAGGGCGTGACACCGGCAGGACCGACGCGCATTTCCGGTGCGCGTACGCCGATCCGGCCTGCAAGGGCTTCCAGCGGCCGGCGCTCCTGTGGCGAGGCCGGGCGCGTGCGCGCCAGGAGGCGATTGCGGGCGATATGGCGGGTTGCGGCGATCAGCAGCGCCAGGACGAGTCCAGCGCAATAGGCCAGGCCCAGCAATACGGGCAAGGACGGCAGGGGGACCGGCGGGGCCGGCATATCCGCTGCCGCCGCCATCGCCGGGTACGACGGGACCGGCGTGGCCATGGATAGCTCCAGCCCCACGGGCGCGGCGGCTGTTTGCGGCACGAGATAGATCAGGGGCGCCAGGACGAGCGGCAAGAGGGCTACGAGGCGGGCCGTACGCCAGACGGCCACTTCGGCGCCATGGATGCGGTTGCGCAGGCCATGGCCGAGCAGCCAGGCGGCCATGGCCGCAAGAACGGACAGGCCGGCTCCGGCCAGAAGCGCATCGAGCAATCCGGTCATCGCTGCGCCTCCCCGTCGGGCTCGCCATCCTCGAGCAGACGCGTCAGCGCCTCGGCCTCCTCTTCGGTGAAGAGACGGCTGCCGGCAAAGGCGGTGCCGGGAAGCGGACCGTCCATGTCCAGCACGTTGGCGGCGAAATCGCGGATCATCCGGCCCATGAGCGAGACCTTCTCCGCCGTCGCCTCGAACACGGAGAGCCCGTGCACATCCTTGCGCGCGATAAGGCCCTTCTCGGTCATCCGCGTCAGCAATGTACGCGTGGTGGAATAGGACCAGCCGGTGGCCTCGCCGATGCCCGTCTGGACCTCGCGCGCGCTTTGCGGCCCGGCGGACCAAAGATGCTTCAGGACGGCCAGCTCGGCCTGGGAGGGTGCGGAGGACGTCATGACATTTCCTGTGATGGAGACGCTACATTCGTCGCACTATGTGACATCTGTAGCGCGACCTGTCAACGGGCACGCAGTCTTGACGCCTCGCCGGTCGCATCTTCTAAGTCGCGGCCATGGCGCAACCGGACCTGCCCCCCAACGCAATAGCGACAGACCCGCATCAGGCCACCATCTGGGTGGTCTCGGACGGGCGCCGCGGCATCGAGAACCAGGCGCTGGGCCTGGCCGAGGCCGTGGCCGGCAAGCTGGACCGGCCGGTCGGGATCGAACGCGTCATGGTGCGGCGGGACGGTTTCGTCACCCTGCCAGCCGCCGCCTCGCCGGATCTGTGGATCGGTTGTGGCCGCGCAGCCGTGAAGGTCGCCCGCAAGCATCGCCGCATCTTCCCGGACACGTTCTTTGTCTATGTTCAGGACCCGCGAACCCGCCACGATATTTTCGATCTGATTGTCGCCCCCGATCACGACCGCCTTAAGCGCGACAACGCGATGGCCATGATCGGCTCGCCCAACCGGATTTCCCGCGAAAAGCTGGACGAGGGCCGCGCCCGGTTTGCCGCGCGGATCGAGGCCCTGCGGGGGCCCCGCGCCGCCGTGCTGATCGGCGGCGCCTCGAAACGCTTCAAGGTGACCGAAGAGATCGCGGTCTATCTCGAACGGCGTCTCGACCATCTGCTGGGACGGGGCCTCAGCCTCATGGTGACCGTCTCCAGGCGTACGCCGGACAGGATCCGCGCGCGTCTGGCCAAACGCCTGGCCGGGCAGGACAGGGTCTGGTTCTTCGATGGCGACGGCGACAATCCCTATTTCGCCTTCCTGGCCGCGGCCGACTGGATTTTCGTCACCGAGGAATCCACGAACATGCTGCTGGAGGCTGCCGCGACCGGCGCGCCCGTCTACACGCTGCCCATGGCCGGCAGGCCCGGCAAGTTCGCCCGGCTGCACGCCGCGCTTGAAGGATATGGCGCGATCCGTCCCTATCTGGGCGATCTCGACCGCTGGACCTATCCGCCCCTGGACGAGACCAACCGCATGGCCGCCGCGCTGATCGCGCGCTGGCGGATGGCAGGACAAGACGATTGAGAAGGATATCCGCATGAGCGAGAGCGAAAGCCAAACCGTCGTTTGCCGGCATGGCGACATATGGATTGCGGCCCAGCCCAGCGAGGCCGATCTGGACCAGTGGGCCGCGGACGGCGTCAAGATGATCGTCAATTCGCGCACGCCGGGAGAGACGTCGGGCCTGTCCTTCTACCTGCCGGAAGCCGTCGAGACGCGTGGCATGCGCTATGTCGAACTGCCGATCGGCGGCACTTACGGGGCCAGCGCCGTGCTCACCGCCACGCTCGGGGACCTGCTCGCCGAAGCGGACGGACCGGTGGTCATGCATTGCCGCACCGGCGGCCGTTCAGCGCATCTTTATGCCGCCCATCTCGTCGATACCGGCCAGGACGGCGAGGACCCGTTCGACACGATGAACTGGCCCGGACCGCGCGACATGAACATGGTGCGTGCCCTCGTCCCGGTGCGCGGCGCATAGCCGGAATGCTGACATCGGGCATGCATCGCGCTGCGAACGCCCTATATAAGTCGTCCGATCCAGACCCGGGGCCCCGCGCCCGTCACCAGACTTCCCGAGGTTTCCCATGTCCGAGACGCGTCATTCGCGCCTGATCATCATCGGTTCCGGCGCCGCCGGCTATACCGCCGCCATCTACGCTGCGCGCGCCATGCTGGAACCGGTGCTGATTGCCGGCCTGCAGCCGGGCGGCCAGCTGACCATCACTACCGATGTCGAGAATTATCCCGGCTTCGCCGACGTCATCCAGGGCCCATGGCTGATGGAGCAGATGCGCGAACAGGCCGAGAAGGTGGGTACGGAAATGATCTCCGACATTATCGTCGAGGCGGACCTGTCCCGGCGCCCCTTCGTGCTGAAGGGCGACAGCGGCACCACCTACACGGCCGACAGCGTCGTCATCGCCACCGGCGCCCAGGCCAAATGGCTGGGCCTGGAGAGCGAGCAGAAATTCCAGGGCTTCGGCGTCTCCGCCTGTGCCACCTGTGACGGCTTCTTCTATCGGGGCAAGGATGTCGTGGTTGTCGGCGGCGGCAATACGGCCGTCGAGGAAGCGCTCTTCCTGACCAATTTCGCCTCCAAGGTAACCCTGGTGCACCGCCGCGACAGCCTGCGCGCGGAAAAGGTGATGCAGGACCGCCTGTTCAAACATCCCAAGATCGAAGTGGTCTGGGACAGCGTCGTCGAGGAGGTTCTCGGCGACACCGATCCGCCCGGGGTCACGGCGGTGCGCGTGAAGAACGTCAAGACCGGCGAGACCACCGACATTTCGGCCCACGGTTTTTTTGTCGCCATCGGCCACGCCCCGGCAACGGAACTCTTCATCGACCAGCTGGAAACCAAGGAAGGCGGCTATCTCATCGTCGAGCCCGGCACGCCGAAAACCTCGATCCCCGGTGTTTTCGCCGCCGGCGACGTCACCGACGACGTCTACCGCCAGGCCGTGACCGCGGCCGGAATGGGCTGTATGGCTGCGCTGGAAGCGGAGCGTTTTCTGGCGGCGCAGGAATAGCCCGGGCTCAACCCGGGAGACGGCCTGCCGGCCGCTCCCGGATCCGGATGCGGGGTCCTATTCCGGAATATCCGGCTTGTCCGTCGTCAGCATTCCGGCACGTTCGAGCTTGGCCCGGATCGCCTCGCGGTCGATCTCCGGCAGCGGCTCTTCGGGACCGGGCTTCTCACTGCGGGTCACAGGGGCGGCAGTTTCCGCCGGCGCGCCCTCGGCCTGCGGCTTTTCCTCCTGGGCCCGGGCCGCACCGCCAAGGGCGGCCGCCGCAATTGACGCTGCCATCAGCGCAGTACGCATGGTCGTCTCCTTCGATGTGACAATCAGCACTGCAAAGACAAGGCTTTGCAGGGTGCCAGATGGTTGGCGGCCCAGGCAGCTTCAAGAGACCCGCGCGACCTCGAAACAGTCCCGTGCAGACAGGCCCCGGCGCGAGAAAAGATGGACAGGATTTAAGTCGACCTGAGCGTGCATGCCCGGTACCCAGACCGGGCTGGGGAGCGCCAACAGGAGACTGATCATGTCGAATGTCCGGCTATGGATTCCCGCAGTCGCCGCGGCGGCCCTGCTCGCCCTTTCCGCTCCCCTGCCCGCGTCAGCCCAGGATGTGTCAGACCGTTTTTCCGCCTTTGCCGTTCACGCCGAAAGCGGGCCGGAAATCGACTATTCCGCGCTAAGCGTGATTTTCCGCAATGTCGTCTACGATGTGCCGATGTCCGACCGCCAGGTCGTGCGCAGCCGCGTTGAACGCACCGGCACCCGGCTCGTGCGCCAGAGCGAGTCGCGCTACCGCTATGAAGGCAATCGGCTGATGCTCCACGTTCTCAACGACGAGAACAAGGCCATCATCGCGTCCTACCGCGGCGGGCTGGAGGATATCGCACGCCAGGTCGACCTGGCCTCGCTGACGCGCGACGAACAGCTCGCCTTCTGGTTCAACCTGCACAATATCATCGTGCTGGACGAGCTGGCCCGCGCCTATCCGGTCAGCTCGCCGCAGCGGATCCGGCTGGGCCCGGACAATACCTCCCTGCACGACACTCCCGTTGTCGAGGCCGGCGGCACCCGTCTCAGCCTGCGCGATATCCGCGAGAATATCGTCTATCGCCATTGGGACGACCCGCGGGTGATCTACGGTTTCCACACCGGCGCCGTCGGTTCGCCGCAATTGCGGCGTCAGGCCTACACCGGCTCCGAAGTGTGGTCGATGCTGGATGCCAATGCGCGCGAATTCGTCAACGCCCTGCGCGGCGTGGAGGACAACACGACGCCCCGCATCTCGCCCGTCTACGAGACTGCGAGACCCCATTTCTTCGCCGATTGGCCGGCGGATCTGTATGCGCATCTCGGCACCTTCGCCGGCGCGCAGGTCTCCGCCATTCTTGCCAATGGCGGCGAACCGCGCTTTCTCGCCTATGACGACAATCTCGCCGACCTGACCAATGGCGCCGGCCCGTGCGCAACCGCCTCGCTCTACGGCGGCAGCGTCAGCCGGCCGAATGAAGGCGGCCTGGCCGACAGCGGTACGGGATGCCAGGCGGATTCGGAAATCGTTCGCGATTTCTTCGACAATGTCGCCCTGCGCCGGCAACGGATGTCGAGCGGCTCAGGCGATGTCTCGGTGCGGGATGTACCTGAGGAAGCGCCGTCGGACTGAGACTGGTGCCGGCACCGCCGCCCGGACCGCGGTGCTGGACCCGCCCCCGCGCATCGGGCTAGAGGGGTGCATGAGCGCCGATCAGCCCTCCACACGGACCCGTCTCATGCGCGCCGCCATGGTGCTGGTGGCCGAAGACGGATTCTCCGCCGCGACGACGGCTGCGATCGCCCGCAAGGCCGGCCTCGCGGAAGGCACGCTCTACCGGCATTTCGACAGCAAGGACGCGCTCTTCGTCGCGGTCTATTCCCACATCAAGCAGACCCTGTTCGAGACCGTGAAGGCCGGGACCGACGCCTCGGGCAGTGTGGAAACCCGCTTCCGGCGGTTCTGGCGCGGCATCTGGAACGCCTACAGCGCCGACCCCGTCGCCTTCGCCTATGGCCAGCGCTTTTCCGAATACCCCCTGTCCCGGGTCGACAGCGGCCAGGTCCACGAAGGCCTGATCACGCATACCGCCGCGCTGATCCGGGACGGCCAGGCCGCCGGGCAAGTCAAGCCCGTGCCCGACACCGTACTGCGCGCCTTCCTCTTCTCCCCGCTCGTGACGATGCTGAAACAGGGCGCCCAGGGGCGCCGGTGGAGCGAGGCGGAAATCGACGCGGCCATCGACGCAGCCTGGGACAGCTGGCGCATTCAGGACTAGAATTCTTCCGCAGGGGACTTGCGCTGACGCCGGCCGCATCCCATTTGTGAGTGAGCACTCACCCGCTGCGGTGAGTGCCTTTCATGGCTCCGGCCGGGGCCGCCCCTCATTCAGCAATCTCCACGCAAGGGAGACCATCATGCAGAAACGCGAAATCGGCCATTCCGGCATTTTCGTGAATCCGATCGGGCTGGGCTGTATGGGCCTGTCCGAATTCTACGGACCCGCCGTCGGCACGGCCGACGGTGTCGCCCTGCTGCACGCCGCGATCGATGCCGGCATCGATCATTTCGACACCGCCCAGCTTTACGGCATGGGCGCCAATGAACGCCTTCTCGGCGAGGCCTTTCACGACCGCCGCGACAAGGTGACCATCGCCACCAAGTTCGGCCCGGTCCGCGATCCGGAGACCGGCGCCTTTCTGGATGTCGACGGATCGGAAGCCAATATGCGCAGGGCGATCGAGGACTCGCTGCGCTTCCTCCGGACCGATCATGTCGATCTCTACTACCTCCACCGGGTCGACCCGAAAACACCGATCGAGGAAACGGTGGGCGCCATGGCCAGGCTGGTCGAGGAGGGCAAGGTTCGCGCCCTGGGCCTGTCGGAAGCCTCGGCGGACACGCTCAAGCGCGCCGGCGCCGTTCACCCCATTGCCGCGCTGCAATCGGAGTATTCCATCTTCAGCCGCGATATCGAGGAGGGCCCCCTGCCCGCCGTCCGCGAGACCGGCGCCTCGCTCGTGGCCTATTCGCCGCTCGGGCGGGGCCTGCTGACCGGCCGCTTCACCAGGGACTACACGCCCCCGGAGCAGGATTTCCGCTCCAGCGCCACGCAGCCGCGCTTTGCCCGAGATGCCCTGGAGGCCAATCTGGCCCTGGTCGAAGAGGTGAAAACCGTTGCGGAAACCCTCGATGCACATCCTGCGCAGGTCGCCCTGGCCTGGGTCCTCGGCCGGGGCGAGGAGGTGCTGACCATTCCAGGCACGACCAGGCTGTCGAACTTGCACGTCAATCTCGGCGCCTCGCGACTGACCCTGACGTCGGACCAGATCGCCCGCCTGGACACCCTGGCCGACCGGGTGAAAGGCGCCCGCTACCCGGAAAGCCGGATGAGCAATATCAACGCCTAAGGTCAGCGCTACACCGCAAGCCGGTCCCTTGCGGACCGGCTTGCGCATTTCGCCCCTCGCGATTTGTGCCCATACAGATAAACTGTCCCCGGAACTCTGATTCCGGGGGAGACGCAGGGCCGATGGACTGGGACAAGCTGAAGACGTTTCATGCCGCGGCCCAGGCCGGCTCGCTGACCAAGGCCGCCGACATGCTGGGCTTGTCGCAGTCGGCCGTCAGCCGGCAGATCGCCGCGCTGGAAGACGATCTGGGCGTCACGCTCTTCCACCGTCATGCGCGCGGCCTGATCCCGACTGAGCCGGGCAATCTTCTCTACGAGGCAGCCCACGAAATCCACGGCAAGGTGGCCGTCGCCGAGGCACGCGTCCAGGATGCCCGCGACGAACCCTCCGGGGAACTGAAGGTCACTGCCCCCACGGCCCTGGGCGCCATCTGGCTGGCCCGCCGCCTGGAAGCGTTCCACGAACAATATCCCGGCATCCGCATTCGCCTGATGCTGGACGATCACGAGCTGGATCTGGCCGGTCTCGAGGCCGAGGTCGGCATCCGCCCCTGGCCCTCGACCCAGAACGATCTGGTCCAGCGCAAGCTGATGAGCGTGCGACAGCACCTCTATGCCAGCCATTCCTATGTCGAACGCCGCGGCGCGCCGGTCTCGGCCGAGGATCTCGACAATCACCCGATCATCCATTACGGCCCGCCGCAAATGGCACCCATTCCGGGGCTGGACTGGGCCGCCAAGGTCGGGCGCCCCGACGGCGAACCGCCGCGACCTGCCGTGATCGAGGTGAACACGATCTATGGCGTGATGAAGGCCGTCGAGGCGGGCATGGGCATCGCCGCCCTGCCCGACTATGTGGCGCGGGAGAACGCCAATCTGGTGGAGGTCCTGCCCGAGGTCGAGGGCCCCGATTTCGACGTCTATTTCGTCTATCCCAGCGAGCTGCGCGGGTCGCGCCGCATTGTCGCCTTCCGGGATTTCCTTATCGAGCAGGCTCGGCTCTGGCAGAGCTGATTCCGATCGTCACCCGGCTCGCCGCCATCCGGTGATGGCGGAAATATTGCATGGCAAAAATGTGGACCGCCCGCATTTTTGCATGTCCGACATGATGGATCGGCTCTGGTCGGCCCTTCGCAAATGCATCATATACACGCCCGACGCGGCGGCGACGTCGCGCCTCAGATCTCCCCATTCTGAGTTTGCATACCCGTCTCCTCCCCATCAGGTATGCACATCGCGCCGGGTCCCCTCTCCTCCCCTTAAGGACCCGGCGCCATTTCTTCGGGCTACCCCGCCCGCAAGCGAGTAACACTGCCCCGGTCCTCCTGGACCGGGGCTTTTCTTTGCCTGTCCGCCACGACTTGCCAGGGCACCACATCGTCCATATATCCATTTTTCTGGAATATTGGATATTATATGCTGCACGATCATCTCAATGCGCAGTGCCAATGCACGCCCACCGGCCCCGGCCTGGCGCTCACGGCGCCACAGGGGGTTTTCCTGCCGCGCCGGACCCAAGCCGGCCTTGTCGAGGCGACGCGGGCCGTCGGCCGGACGCTGAGACGCCTGCGGCCGCGCAGCAGCGCTGTCGACAATGCGGGCCTCTTCAACAGTTTCGACTATCACATCACGCCCGACGGGCCGAAGCTGATCGAAATCAACGTGAATGCGGGCGGCCTCTTCCTGCAGCCCGCCATTGCCGCTTCGGTCGCATCCGCCCCGGCGGGCTGTCTGACCCGGATCGGCGCAACACACCCCGCCGATCCGGTCGAGACCATTCTCAAGGCCTGGTCCCGCCATGCCGGATCCACGCCACTCAGGCGGGTCGCGATCCTGGACGAGGATCCTGAAACACAACCGCTCCATTGCGAGATGCAGGCCGCGCGCCACGCCCTCGGCCGCGCCGGGATCGCCTGCGACATCCTCGATATAGGGCAGTTGGCGTTCGACGGCTGCGGGCTTCGCGGACCCTCCGGGCCCGTCGACATGGTCTACAACCGCTGGACCGATTTCACCTGGGCAACGCCGCAAAGCCGGACGCTGCGCCATGCCCATGAAACCGGCGCCGCATTCGTGGCACCCAATCCGCAGGTATGGCAGGCCTATGCCGACAAGGCCCTGCTCGTACAGCTGGCGGCCGATCCCGATCGGCCGGCCGCGATACTCGATGCCGAAGCCGTCACGCATGCACGCGCCGATGCGCTCTGGACCGGCCGCAAATCGCTGGTCTTCAAACCCCTTCGCGGCTTCGCTTCGCGCGGCGTCTATCGGGGCGACAAGCTGAGCCGGCGCAAATGGCAGGACATCCTGGACGGCGGTTATCTGGCCCAGGCCCTCGCCCCTCCCGGCCAGCGCATCCTGACCACCGCCGCCGGAGCACGCGCCTTCAAGACCGATATCCGCGTCTGGACGCATGGCGACACACCGCTTTATATGGCCGCACGCCTGTTTTCCGGGCAGGTCACGGGATTGAGCGGCGAGGCGGAGGGCTTCGCGCCCATCCTGTGGGTCGAAGACGAAAAGGGCGGACCGGATGCCTGCCATTGCTGACGCCGATACCGATCTCGACCGTCTGGCCGGACAGCTTGCCGCCCTGGGACACGGAACACGTCTGCGCATTTATCGCGTTCTCCTGCGGGCCGGGCCGGAGGGCCTCCCCGTCGGCCGGGTGCAGGCACAGCTGAGCATGGCGCAGTCCACACTCTCCTTTCATCTGCGCAAACTGGTCGATGTCGGCCTGGTGCGGCAGACGCGCGACGGACGGGTGCTGAACTGCTGCTGCGACATGGCGGCCATGGGGGGGATTCTTGCCTTCCTCCAGGAAGAGTGCTGCCGCAACGCCTAGCCGATAAAAAACCCCGGCATGGCGGCCGGGGTTTTCATGTTGGCTGGCAGGGCGCGCCCTATCCGATCGTCGAGCGCAGCATCCAGGCGGATTTCTCGTGCTCCGTGAGGCGCGGGGTCAGCACGTCGGCCGTGGCCTCGTCGCCATGTTCGTCAGCAAGTTCCAGCGCCTTGCGGATCGTGGCGACCACGGTTTCATGGCCCGTCAGCAGATCCTTCAGCATGGCATTGGCCTCGGTGGCATCGCCGCCGGACTTGATAGAGGCCGCGCCCTCCATCTCGGCGTAGGAGCGCGGCGCGACCACGTCGAGGGCACGGATACGCTCGGCGATCACGTCGGTTGCAGCCCAGAGTTCGTTGTACTGGGTCTCGAACAGGGCGTGCAGATCGTGAAAGCGCGGTCCGGTGACATTCCAGTGATAGACGTGCGTCTTGAAATAGAGCGCGTAGGTGTCCGCCAGGACAGCCGTGACGGCCTTCGCCATGGTCTCGCGCTGCGTGTCCGACAGACCCATATTGATGCTCATGCTTGTCTCCATTCGTAGTTCGCGTGCGGGCAGGCCCGCGGTCTCGACCCCAATATGGGCCGGGCAATTCCGCACTTCCAATCAGGAATTACGAAGGCCGGTATAGACTGGATCTATGATCAACTCAGTGCGGCACAAAAGCGCTGGATACGCTTTCCGGCTTCGGCGAGGGCGGCATCGTCCGTCGCGTAGGAGATGCGGAAACCCGGTTCCAGGCCGAAGGCAATGCCCGGCACAACGGCTACGGCCTCCGCACCCAGAAGCGCCGCGCAGAAATCGGTATCGGTTTCGATCCGCGTGCCGTCCGGCGCGGTCTTGCCGATACAGCCGGAACAATCGGCAAAAACATAGAACGCACCCTCCGGCGTCGGCGCCTGCAGGCCTTCCGCTCCGTTCACCGCCCCCAGCACCAGATCGCGGCGGCGCAGGAAGGCGTCGTTGCGCGCCTTGAGGAAACCGTGATCGCCGTTGAGCGCCTCTACCGAAGCCCACTGGCTGATCGAGCAGGGATTGGAGGTGGTCTGCGAGGCGACCTTGCCCATCTCCTTGATCAGCGCCTGCGGCCCGGCCGCATAGCCGATGCGCCAGCCCGTCATGGCATAGGCCTTGGAGACCCCGTTCATGGTCAGCGTGCGGTCATGGAGTTTCGGCTCGACCTGGGCGATGGTGGCGAATTCATAGCCCTCATAGACGATGTGCTCATACATGTCGTCGGTCATCACCCAGACATGCGGGTGGCGCAGCAGGACCTCGGCCAGCGCCTTCAGCTCGTCTGCGGTGTAGCCCATGCCCGTCGGGTTGGAGGGCGAGTTGAGGATGAGCCAGCGCGTTCTGGACGTGATCGCCGCTTCCAGCTGGTCCGGCGTGATCTTGAACCGGCTTTCGATTCCCGCCCGGACGGCCACCGGCGTCCCGCCGACCAGATTGACCATTTCCGGATAACTCACCCAGTAGGGTGCCGGAATGATCACCTCGTCGCCGGGATTCAAGGTCGCCAGAAGCGCATTGTAGATCACCGGCTTGCCGCCGGTGGACACATGCACCTGCTGGGCCGTGTATTCCAGATCGTTGTCGCGGCGGAATTTCCTGACGATGGCTTCCTTGAGTTCGGGGATGCCGTCGACGGCCGTATATTTGGTCTCGCCGCGCCGGATGGCCTCGATCGCGGCCGCCTTGATGTGGTCGGGCGTATCGAAGTCCGGTTCGCCCGCGCCAAGCGAAATCACGTCCACACCCTTCGCCTTCAGATCGCGCGCCTTCTGGGTGACGGCAAGCGTGGCGGAGGGTTTCACGCGCATGAGCGCGGCGGACGGCGAAAAATTCATGATGTGATTTCCGGTGAACAGGGATGGGCGAAGCAGGAAGCCTAGTCGCCACACCGGTTAAGGCCAATCCCCCAGCCATGCAAGATCGCCTTGGCGGCCCGGCAATTCTGCATGACATGAAAAGCCCGCGGCGCCCCGCAATTGCCCAACTTCTCCCCGCTCTCGCCCCATTCCTGCCCCGTCACATCCGCGTTCCGGGTCCAGCGTTTCAGGCGGACAGGGAGGCCGGCCGCTCCGGATCTCACCCTCGCAAACGGAGCGGCCGGCGCGTTTCGGGGAGAGACATTGATGGCATCCGCTCATTCACACCATTCGCTTGGAGGACAGGGCGGCTTTGCCCTTGTCCTGGCAATCGCCGCCCTCGCGGTATCGCTCCTTCTGTGGTCCGACGCCCGCGCCGACACGCCGGACGGCCTGGTCAGGCTGTCGGAGATCCATGAAGGCGCGCTGTTGATCAGGACCGTCGATGCCGGGCTCTACGTGCCCGCCCCGATGGTCGCCACCGACATCGAGCTGGATATATCCGGCCCCATTGTGCGCGCCACGGTGACCCAGCGTTTCGAGAATCCGTCGGATGCCTGGGTCGAGGGGACCTATGTCTTTCCCCTGTCCGCCGGCAGCGGCGTCGACCGGCTGCGCATGCAGGTCGGCGACCGCTTTATCGAGGGCGAGATCCACGAACGCCGTGAAGCCCGGCGCATCTACGAACGCGCCCGCGAGGCCGGTCAGCGGGCCAGCCTTCTGGAGCAGGACCGGCCCAACATGTTCACCACCTCGGTGGCCAATATCGGTCCCGGCGAGACCGTGATCGTGCAGATCGAATACCAGGACGTCGCCCGCCTCGATGACGGCACCTTCCAGGTGCGTGTGCCGCTGGGACTCACCCCGCGCTATATCCCGCAGGACAGTGACGTCCTGCCCGCCGCCCTCGGCAGCCCGCCCGATCGCCGCGTGCCCGGCGCCCATCGCATCACCCCGCCGATAATGCACCCGGACGGCGAGCCCGAGGAAGGCCTGCGCCTGCCGGTGACGATCACGGCCGATCTCAGACCCGGGTTCGAACTCGGCCGTGTCGCCAGCCTCTATCACGCCACGCTGATCGAATTGGGCGACCCCGGTCGCGCCCGGGTGTCACTGGCCGACGGGCCGATCCCGGCCAATCGCGACTTCGTCCTCACCTGGCGTCCTGCCGACGAGTCCGCCCCCAGCGCTGCCCTCTTTACCCAGGAACATGAGGGCGAGACCTATCTCCTCGCCCAGATCCTGCCGCCGGCTGCGCTCGGTGCCGGCACGCCGAGGCGGCCGCGCGAAACGATATTTGTCATCGACAATTCCGGCTCCATGGCCGGCACCTCGATGCGCCAGGCGCGCGACGCCCTGATCCAGGCGCTTCAGCGCCTGGCGCCGGAGGACCGCTTCAACGTGATCCGCTTCGACAATTCGATGGAGATGGTCTTCCCCGCCGCCGTCGACGCCAGCGAAACCAATATCGGCCGCGCCCTCGCCTTTGCGCGCGGCCTCGACGCCGGGGGCGGGACCAATATGCTGCCCGCCATGCAGGCGGCGCTGACCGACGCCACGCCGGACGACGGGAGCCGCATACGGCAGATCGTGTTCCTCACCGACGGCGCTATCGGCAATGAGTCCGAACTCTTCGCCGCCATCCACGACGGCCTGGGCCGCTCGCGCCTTTTCCCCGTCGGTATCGGTTCGGCCCCCAATACCTATTTCATGAGCCGCGCCGCCCGCATCGGCCGGGGCACCTTCACCCATATCGGCGATGTTTCGGAAGTCTCCGGGAAGATGGCCGAGCTCTTTACCACGCTGGAACGTCCGGTGATGACGCATCTCGACGCGCTCTTTCCGGAAGACACCTTGTCGGAAATCTGGCCGGCCCCGCTGCCCGATCTCTATTATGGCGAACCGGTACTGCTGACCGCCCGGCTCGGCTCGAGCGAGGGTGTGATGATGGTGGAAGGCCGCCTGTCAGGCGAGACCTGGCGGCAACAGCTCTCGCTGGCCGGCACGATACCGGCCACCGGTGTTGCCACGCTGTGGGCCCGCAACCGGATCCGCGCCCTGGAGGAAACCCGGTTCCGGGGCGCCAGCCAGGCCTCGATCGATGCGGCGGTGCTGGAAACGGCGCTCGATTTCCACCTGGTCTCGCGCCTGACCAGCCTGGTCGCCGTGGACGTCACCCCCGCCCGCACCGCCGGCGACGACCTGGTTGCACGCGACGTGCCCCTGATGATCCCCGACGGATGGGATTTCGAGGCGGTATCGGACTCTCGCGCCCGGCCGGTCCGGCATGCCGCGCTCGATGACGCCGCCGTCAGCCGCATCGCCCCGTCGGCACCCCCGCCCCCGCCCGGCAGCGATGCCGGCGAGGGTGAGGCCGGCCTTGCCCTGCCGGCCACCGCGACGCCGCGCGAATTGCTGAGCCTGGTCGGCGGATTGCTGATGCTGCTCGGCCTGCTCTGGCTGGTGATGAATCAGGAGCGCCGCCTGTGGTGAACACCCGTCTCATCGCCCGCGGCGGCGCGCTGGCGCTGATCGCCGCCGGAGCCCTGGTCTTCGGACAGGGGGTCTGGATCGCCGCCAAGGCCGAAATTGCGCAGGTCCTACTGGCGCACGCCTGGACCCGCGCAATCGACGGAGAGACCGCGCCAACACCATGGCCCTGGGCCGATACCTGGCCCGTGGCGCGGCTCTCCGTCCCCGAACTCGGCGAACATGCCATCGTGCTGGCGGATGCTGGTGGAGAATCCCTCGCCTTCGGCCCCTCGCTGCTCGCGGTGTCGGCACGCCCGGGCGAGGCTGGGGTCAGCGTGATCGCCGCCCATCGCGACACGCATTTCGCCTTCCTGCGCGATGTGGAACCCGGCCAGACCGTCATCGTCGAACCCGCGGACGGTCCGCCGGTCGCCTATCGCGTGACCGGCAGCGAAATTGTCGACGCCAACCGTTCCGGCATTCATGTCGACGGCGGGACGGCACGCCTGGCGCTCGTCACCTGCTGGCCCTTCGGCGCCATGACGCCGGGCCCGCTGCGCTATGTCGTATGGGCCGAAATGCTGTAGGCCGCCGCCCCTCCCGCCTACCCATTCTCCCCGGTCCCCGTTCCGGGGGATATGCGCAGCCCGTTCCCGACCGCAGCCCCATTACAGACTTGTCACCTCGACAAGTCTGGTCCTTGCCGCGGCGATCCGCTACCTCTTGAAACGACGGCGGGGGCCGATTGGGAGGCTGGATTGGGCGTAGCGTTTTTCGCGCCCCCGACCGATATCGTGCGCCGCCGTGCCCTCGCCGGCGTGCTTGCCATTGCGGCCAATTCGCTGTTCATCACCCTGCTTCTTTTCCTGCCGCGCCCGCCCGATCCGCGCGAATCGCCCGCCGCACTGGACGTGGTCTTCGTGTCCCCGCCGCCCCGGCCGGAACCCGCACCGGAACCCGCCACGGCGCCACCGTCCCGGACCGGACCGGAACCGCCGGAGCCCGAGCCGGCCGCCGAGGCCGCGGAACCGGTCACGCCGGCTGTGCCGCCACCATCCGCCGAGGCCGAAACCGACGAGGACGAGGACGACGACGACGAAACACCGGCGGAACAAGCCCGTGGCGGCGGCGCCGCGGCGACCGGCCTGGCGAATGAGGTTCTGCCCTATCCCGCCGGTCCCGGATCGACGGAGTTCGCGGTACGCGAAATCTTCTGCCTGTCCACCTCGGACGCCAATCGGGACGCCCTGCGCTGCCCGCCCCCGGACGGATCGGAAGGCCTGCCCATGCTGCAATATGCCAGCCCGGAGAACCTCGCCAGGGCCGAGGCCGCCTTTGCCGAACTTACCGAAGCGCAGATCCGCGCCCTGTTCGCCGGACGCGGACTTCCCGTCCGCGATCTGGCCGGCCAGCCCACCCTGGCCGACCCGTCCAGCCGCCCGACGTCCTCGGCCGACCAGATGCGCGACACCCTGCCGCCACTGATCCCCGACCCGGCCTTCGGCGATTGACGAATGCGCGCCGGCGTTCTCCATTGCGGCCCATGAATTTCCTGTCCGACACTACCGCCCCCGCCCATCCGGCCCTTCTCGAGGCCATTGCCGCCGCCAATGCCGGCTTTGCCGCCAGCTATGGCGCCGACGACGTCTCCGTCCGCGTCGAAGCCCGGCTGAAGGAGATTTTCGAGACCGACCTGAAAGTCCTGTTCGCCGTATCCGGCACGGCCTCGAACGCGCTTGCCCTGTCGGTCCTGTGCCCGAGTCACGGCGCCATCCTGTGCCATGACGAGGCGCATATTCACCGCGACGAACGTGGCGCGCCGGAATTCTTTACCGGCGGCGGCAAGCTGATCCCGCTCCATGGCGATCACGCGAAAATCTCGCTGGACGCGCTCGACAGCGCGCTGGGCGAGATTCCCGAAGGCTTCGTGCACACCTCGCCGGTCCGGGTCTTGTCGCTGTCCAATCTATCCGAGAGCGGCAGCGCCTACAGCCCGGCCGAGATTGCCGAACGCGCCGGCCGGACCAGGGAACGTCCGGCCTTCGTGCACATGGACGGCGCGCGCTTCTCCAATGCCCTTGTCACCCTGGGCTGCAGCCCGGCCGAGCTGACCTGGAAAGCGGGCGTCGATGCGCTTTGTTTCGGCGCCACCAAGAATGGCGCACTGGGCGCAGAGGCCGTGATTCTCTTTCCCTCTGTCATGGACCGGTTCGAGGAGTTGCAGGCTCGGCAGAAGCGGGCGGGACACATGGCCCCGAAAATGCGCTTTCTGGCCGCCCAGTTCGAGGCCTGGCTGTCCGGCGATCTCTGGCTCGATCTTGCGCGCACAGCCAACGGGCATGCCCGGCGCCTGGCCGAGGGGCTTGCCGCTCTGCCGGGCGTGACCATCCTGCATCCTGTGGACGGAAACGAAGTCTTCGCCCGGCTCCCCGAAAGGCTTGCTGAACGCTTGCGCGGAGGCGGGGCGAGATTCTATCAGTGGCCCGACGGATCTGCGCGTTTCGTGACCAGCTGGTGCACCGGAGACGCAGAGATCACCGGTCTCCTCGAGACAGCATCCTGACACCACTTGTGTGTGCAGAACAAATCATGTACACCTTGTGAATGTGGAGCAGGAGGGGTGCATGTGTGCAGATATCGGGATTGTCTTAGAACTGGATGAAATCGCCTTCGACCCCCATGGCCGGGTCGTCGTCTCCGACAAGGCGGCCGGCGTGCGGATCATGGAGCTCCTGGCGGAAGCCGACGCCATTTCATGCCGGTCCGGCTGCGGCGCGCCACTCAGCTGCGACACCGCGCTGATCACCCGCACGGAAGCCGTCCGCATCGGACGCGACGTTCTCGTCAACAATCCCGACTTCGCCGCCATCATCCGCAAGCGCAAGGCCGTCGGCGCAGGTGAGGCCGTGATCGTGTTCTCGGTCTACAAGAAGATGGAGACAACAGCCGCGTAAGGGACATGGACACGAAAGCGACGGACATGGAGCAGCCCCGGTCCGTGTCGCCTGAAATATGCGGCCGTACTACCCGGTCGCGGAGTGTTCCTCGTCCGTCTCGCGGCGCCAGGGGCCGGTATAGCGCGGATCCTGGCGGCGGCGGCGGTCGGGGCCGAAATAGGTCGAGGCCTTGATGAAGCGCCGCGGGCGCTCGATCAGCGCGGTAATGCGGTGGAACAGGTCCACCGGACGCACCGGCTTGGCCAGGTATTCATTGACCCCGGCATTGATCGCCTCGAGCACCTTGGAGCGGTCGGTATGGCCGGTGACCATGATGATCGGCAGATACTTGTTGGCGCTGTCCGAAGCGGTGCGCACCAGGCGCGTGAATTCCAGCCCGTTCAGATCGCCCAGCATGTAGTCGACAAGGGCAAAGTCCGGATTGACGTCGCGCATCGTCTCGAACGCGTCCGCCGCATCGCGCACCTCGACGATCGTGCGCACGCCGAAACCCTGCAGGATCGTGCGCAGAATGGTCGACATGTGAGCATTGTCCTCGACGATCAGGACGCGGATGCGGTCGAAGCTGCCGGACATGGGGTCTCGCGGTAACGGCGGTGAATCGGTCGTTGGCTGCATATTGACCCCGCCACCTTAACCAAGTCTTGATCGGAGAGCCCGCCGCCCACCCCGCCGCCCACCCCGCCGCGGCATCGCCGCGCACCCCGGGGACGGAGGTCACAGAAGCGCGAAACCGTGCTAGGCTGCGGCCGTTGCCAAGCGTTCATCGCGTCAGGCGTGAAAGGGCGTTGACATGAACATCGCGGAGCAGATGGTCCAGAAACTCATCCTGAGAGCGCGGGCCTATGACAGCAAGGAACAGATCGACGATTACGAGCACGAGCGCGATCCGGACAATGGCGAAACCGACGCCGTGGAGACGCTCCTGACCGGCGATATCGACCCCATCCGGACCGAGATCGAGGACTGGCTGGACAGTCTGGACGAGGAAGCCCAGGCCGAGCTCGTGGCGCTTTACTGGATCGGCCGCGGCGATTACGAGGGCAACGATTTCCCGCAAGCCGTCCGCGAGGCACGCAACCGCCGCTCGGGTTCGACTGCGGCCTATCTGCTGGGCGCACCGATGCTGGGGGATTATCTCGAACTCGGTCTGGACGCCGTCATCGAAGCTGACGTCTACGACGAGGCCTGATGAGGCCCGGCCAATCTGTCCGGACATCGCGCTGGCGACCCGGCGTCCCGACCTGTTCCTGCGGTCCCTCGCGCCCTGCTCGGGCGGTCGACCGCGAAATCCCCATCGATGCCGTCAAACCGACCGACGAAGACACAAGGGGGACAGGTATAGTTAACGAGCGTTAACTATACCTGTCCCCCAAATCGTGGCGCGTTCTGTCGGCAACAACAGCTCGGAGGTGTCCGATGATCCGGTTGATGGTTTCCCTGTCCGCTCTGCTTGTTCCGGCAATCAGCGCACCCGGCCTGCCGCAGGACAGGGAACTCCCGGAGCTTCTGAACGCACCCATTGAGGTTGAACGCCCGCAGCCTGTTGCTTCAACGGCGCTCGAAACACGCTTCGGGAAGTTGTTTCTGAACGCCACGGTGAATGGCGAGACGCATGAATTTATCTTCGACACGGGTTCGCCGACCATGCTCTCGCGCAGTATCGCCGAGCGCCTTGGGTTGACGACTATCGGCCACAATACCGGCCTGGACGCGAACGGCAATTCAGTCACGATGGCGTTCGCGCTCGTCGACGAACTCGCGGTCGGAGGCGCAGTGTTTCATGATGTTCCGGTCCTGGTGTTCGATTTCACCGAACTCTCTCTCGGTGGGTGCATCATTGACGGCGGCATTCTCGGATCGGAAATCTTGGCCGGCAGTGCCTGGCTGATAGACACGGAGAATGAAACGCTCAGTTTTGCCGCGAACGCCGATGCACTTGGAAGCGGCGAGGCGGTCGTCGACGCCGGGCTGAGCGATTTCGGGTATCCGCACGCACCAATCATTGCTTACCAGGTCGGCGATGTGACTGACCGGGCCTTGTTTGACACCGGCAGTGCCGAAGCCGTCTCCCTCTTCCGGACACTCATTCAGGACGCGTCTGTCAGAGACGCAATTGCGGCAGATTCCATGGTCACCGGACGTGGTTCCGAAGGCGAGTCGGCCGGTGGTTACGGCGAAATCACGGACCTTGCCCGCTTCACGCTCGAGGCCTTTTCCATCGACGGTCAATCGGTTGCTCCGTTGCGCGCGAACACCCGCGGCGCGCCCCCGACGCTCGTCGGGGCCGGCATGCTCGACACCTATCGTGTCCGTCTCGACTACCCGCAGGGCCGCTTTGTCCTGGAGCGGCGCGACGAGGCGCTTCCGGACGAAGCGGAGAGTGGCTACTCGGTCGCGTTCGTGGACGGTCAGGCGCGCGTGGTACAGATATTCAGCGGCTCCCCCGCTGCCGAGGCCGGCCTCCAACTCGGGGACCAGGTCATCGCTATTGACGGGCGCCGGCTGGACGTGACCCCAGCCTCGCCGATGTGCGAGACGGCGCTCTGGCTGCTCAACGGGTTCGACGCCGCCCGCGGCGGGGTTTTTGAGATCCAGCGGGGTGACACAAGAATGACAGTGTCCGTTCCTCCGGCGGGACAATGACAAGGCTGCGGAGACTGCCTCCGCATCGGGACAACCGGCAACCCCCGCCTCCCTAAAGCCACACCTTCCCGTCATCACCCGGATCGGGATCCGGGCACACGTCCGGCCTCATGTGTCAAACGCACCAGGTGTCGTGAGGACGTCCGGGCTCCGGTACGGCACGATACCGGACCGCCAACCCGGTCAGTGTCCGAGCCAGGCCGCCACTGTCTTGCGCCGCCGCCGGCTGACGGGCACCGCCCGGCCGTTTTCCAGGACCAGCCACCAGCGTTCGCCGTCGCTGCGCCGCTCGCTCACGGCATGGCGGGCAACCCAGTGCGACCGGTGTACCTGCAAGCCCGGTTCGTCACCGGTCTCGGCGATGGCGTCGGTCAGGCGCATCAGCAATTGCCCCTCGCCCCGGTCCGTGATCACACGCACGTAATGTCCGTCGGCTGACAGGGCGAGCAGGCGGCCGGTGCGCGCCGGACCGGCGAGCCGGCCGAGCAGGCGCGGCCGTTCGGCAGGCGGCCGGGTGTCCGCTCCATACCCGTCGCCGCGGGCCGGAAGCCATGCGGCGGGGCCCAGGCGCAGCCGGTGGGCGGCCAGGGTCAGGCCCGTGCCCAGGACCAGGATCTCCAACCAGGTCGCCAGCCAGTCGGCGTCCACCGGACGGGCCAGAAGCCCGCGTTCCAGCAGGACCAGCCAGGCCGTTCCCGGCCAGGCGGCCAGCGCGACCAGAAGCGTCAGCGCGAGGGCGGGGCGCGGGCGCGCCCGTTCCGGCATGAGCCGTGCCGCGGCAAAGGCCAGCAGCTCGATCAACCCCCACACGCCCATCACCGCCAGAATCCAATAGGCCAGCCGCGCGCCGCCGCCGAACTCCTCATAGGTGCCGAACGGACCGCTCAGTCCCAGCGCGCCGCCCAGGGCCAGCATAGCCCCGCCCGCCGCGAACGGACGGCGGGGCCATTCACGCTGCGCGAACGGCAGGGCAGCGCCTTTCATGTCGTTTCTCCCGTCATTCACGCATCCTGGCTTGAGACGCAGGACCAGGGAAAGAGGCTGGGCGATAGCAATTTCGTGACGGAGTCCTTCATGCGTTTTCGCCCTTCCTTCCTTCTCCCCTGCCTCGCGCTCGCAAGCCTGCCACTGGACTGCAGCGCCGTGGCGCAGGGCCTGCCCGCACAGACCGGCGCCGACGGTCCCTTTCTCGGTATCGGCGTGGGGCAGACCGCGCACGGGGCCGATCTCACCGTGTCGGTGGTCGGGGCCGGATCGGCAAGCCTGGACGGGACAAGTCTTGACGCGCCGGCGCTCGATATCGCGGCCGGCTGGATGGCGGCGCACGGGCGATGGCACTGGGGCGTTCGGGGAGAGGCCGGCTTCGTTCTGGAGGATGCGCGTGCCACCGGCGCCTTCGATGACGGGCCCGCCGGGTCGGTCTCGCTACGCCGCGACGACAGTCTGCACCTCGTACTGCAGGCGGGCTGGGCGCCCGGCGAGGGCAGTCTGGTTTACGGCTCGGCCGGCTGGACCTGGACCGCACTCACGGCGCAGGGCGAGATCGCCGGGACCGGATTTTCCCGGTCTCTGGACCAGGACGGTTTCACGCTGGGCGGGGGACTCGGCGTGGCGGTCAGCCGCCACGCCATGCTGGTTCTCGATATTCGCCGGGAATTCCTGAACGCGCGCACGCTGATGCCCGATCCGGATACGCAGCTCGAGATCGGCGGCCAAGCCAGTGGCGCACGGCTCGGTCTCGTCTGGCGTTTCGGCGGCTAGGCCTGCTTGCGCTCGACCGTGTGAAGCCCGGCATCCGCCTCGCCCGTCAGCTCGGCGATCTTGTCGCCCAGCATGCGGGCCGTGACCGGCTTGGGCAGGATCGCGTCGACCCCGGCCTCGCGGGCTCCGGCGGTGAGATGGTCCTGGCCGGTCGGCGAGAGGAGGATCAGCGGCAGCTCCGGCATCGGGCTCTGCGCGGCATCGCGGAAGGCGGCGACCAGTTGCACACCGGTCTCGGCACCCAGGTCGTAATCGATGATCGCCAGATCCGGGCGGCACACCCGCGCCATGATGAAGGCTTCCTCGCGGTTTTCCGCTTCGTAGATCCGCGTCACGCCGAGGCCGCAGAGCAGCGTCTTCAGGACGGTTCGAACCGGACGGCTATCGTCGACCAGAAGAATATTGATGGCTGCATCGCCCAGGACTGACATGGTCTCCTCCATCGAATGTCGAAGCTCATATTATGCGAAACATGTTTAACGCCCGGTGACCGGGGAGTGATTCCGTATGATCTCGTCGCTGCCCGCTGCTGACACAACGCTGGCAGGGAGCGCACCGCACCCTCTGGCCCCGGCCGCCGCGACGCCGCATATTCACGGCCATGACCAAACTCACCCTCGACGACACGCTGACGGTTCCGGAAGATTTCGTGCTGGACCGGGACATGCCCGACGTGCCGGCCGCCTGGACGCCGCACCGGCCCGACCGTCCGGAAAAGTCCGAGGGCGGGCTGCGTTTCCGGTGCGTCTCGGAATACCAGCCCACCGGCGACCAGCCGACCGCCATCGCCGAACTCGTCGAGGGGCTCCGGGCCGAAGAGCGCGACCAGGTCCTGCTGGGCGCGACCGGCACCGGCAAGACCTTCACCATGGCCAAGATCATCGAGGCGGTGCAGCGCCCGGCCCTGATCCTGGCGCCCAACAAGACGCTGGCGGCCCAGCTCTACGGCGAATTCAGGAGCTTCTTCCCGGACAATGCGGTGGAGTATTTCGTCTCCTATTACGACTATTACATGCCCGAGGCCTATGTGCCCCGCACCGACACCTATATCGAGAAGGAAAGCTCCATCAACGAGGCCATCGACCGGATGCGCCACGCCGCCACGCGGGCGATCCTGGAGCGCGACGACGTCATCATCGTCGCCTCGGTCTCCTGCATCTACGGCATCGGCTCGGTGGAGACCTATACCGCCATGACCTTCGAGCTGAAGCCCGGCGACGAGATCGATCCCCGCCAGGTCATGCGCCAGCTCGTCGACCTGCAGTACACGCGCAACGACCAGGCCTTCATCCGCGGCACCTTCCGCCTGCGCGGCGACAATCTGGAGGTTTTCCCGGCCCACTATGACGACCGCGCCTGGCGCATCGCCTTCTTCGGCGACGAGGTCGAGGCGATCACCGAATTCGACCCGCTCACCGGCAAGGCCATCGCCGACCTGAAGAGCGTGAAATTCTACGCCAATTCCCACTATGTCACGCCCAAGCCGACGCTCAACCAGGCCATCGTGCAGATCAAGAAAGAGCTGAAGGAACGCCTCGCCTGGATGGAGGCCGAGGGCATGCTGCTGGAAGCCCAGCGCCTGCAGCAGCGCACCGAGTTCGACCTGGAAATGCTCGAGGCCACCGGCTCCTGCGCCGGCATCGAGAACTATTCCCGCTACCTCACCGGCCGCAAGCCGGGCGAGCCGCCCCCCACCCTGTTCGAATACCTGCCCGAGGATGCCCTCGTCTTCGCCGACGAGAGCCATGTCTCCATCCCGCAGCTGGGCGCCATGTACCGGGGCGACTACAACCGCAAGAAGACCCTGGCCGACCACGGCTTCCGCCTGCCCTCCTGCCTCGACAACCGCCCCCTCAAATTCGAGGAGTGGGACGCGATGCGCCCGCAGACCATCGCCGTCTCGGCCACGCCGGGCTCCTGGGAGCTCAACCAGACCGGCGGCGTCTTCACCGAACAGGTCATCCGCCCCACCGGCCTGATCGACCCGCCGGTCGAGGTGCGCCCCGTCGCCAAGGACGGCGCCTCCCAGGTCGATGACGTCATCGACGAGGCCCGCGCCACGGCGGAAAAGGGCCTGCGCACCCTGGTCACCACGCTGACCAAGCGCATGGCCGAGGACCTCACCGAATACATGCACGAACAGGGCCTCAAGGTCCGCTACATGCACTCCGACGTCGACACGGTGGAGCGCATCGAACTGATCCGCGACCTGCGCCTGGGCGTCTATGACGTGCTGGTCGGCATCAACCTGTTGCGCGAGGGCCTGGACATCCCCGAATGCGGCCTCGTCGCCATTCTCGACGCCGACAAGGAAGGCTTCCTGAGATCGGAAACCTCCCTCGTCCAGACCATCGGCCGCGCCGCCCGCAATTCGGAATCCAAGGTCATCCTCTACGCCGACCGGGTCACCGGTTCCATGCAGCGCGCCATGGACGAAACCGACCGCCGGAGAACCAAGCAGATCGCCTATAACGAGGAACACGGCATCACCCCCACCACCATCACCCGCGGCATCTCCGACATCCTGGAAGAGGTGATGGAAAGCCAGGCCAAGGGCCGCGGCGTGGCGAGCAAGGGCCGCGGCAGGAAGGCCAGCGGCAAGCCGGCCGGCGTGTCGGATCGCGGTCAGGCCGCGCTCGAGGGCGGCGAGAACATCACGGCGGTGATCGCGGATCTGGAGAAGCAGATGCGCGAGGCTGCGGCGGATCTGGAGTTCGAGCGCGCGGCGAAGCTGCGGGACGAGATTATGGGGTTGAGGGGGGAGTGAGGCTATTCGGTAATCGCCAATGGTGGCATTTCATCCCAAGTTCTGCCATCGAGCTCACGCCCAGTCTTTTTCTTATTCACGCCGCCCCATTGTTTGAAGAAAAAGGCGACATTTTGCCGGTCGCACTGATCAAAAATCTGTCGCACCCACAGCTCGCTCATCGGGCGCGCCCGAGGCCCGGATTCTCCCCCTACAATCGCCCAGTGGATGCCTGTGAGATCTACGGAGCCGACTGCCCCGATTAGGGGCTCAAATGAGATGAATCGTACGGTAGCCTCACAGGCCCGAAGATCATCGACCCGACCTTTTACTCGCTCGTCCTCCACCGACGTGCCAACCCAGACGTTAGGTAGCGCTTGGCCGTCGCGTTGAGCCAAGTACTCCCTCATTCGCTCAGGCTGTTTCGTGAGAATCTGATAGGTGTGAATGGGGGTAGCGGCCATGACTTCCCAAACCCTATCCACATAGGCAAATGGCACTGCATCCTGGAAGAGGTCCGACATCGAGTTAACGAATACCAATCTCGGCTTCCGCCACGACTTGGGAATGTCCAGTGCAGCTTCGTTCAAATAGACGGCCCCAGTCCAAACATGACGCTGACCGCTTTTCCTTGTCGTGCCTTGGTAGGGGCGCTGCCCCATCGCCTCCAAACGCGCGGCCATTCTCATTGCATAGCAATTGGTGCAACCCGCGCTCATGATGCGACACCCGGCAACCGGGTTCCATGTCGCATCAGTCCATTCGATGTCAGAAGAGCCGGCCACTACTTCAGTACCTCACGAGCCAATTTTAGCGCTAATTTGGACGCTTTGGGACTTGGGTTCGAACAAGCAAATAGTAGTGAGTACCAATGCGAACCCCCGCGCCCCAGAGGCAACCACCTATCCGAGACACCTCCTTTAAAGATGCTCTTCATCTGAGAAATCATTATCTCGGTGACCTTCACTGGCGTCGATAGCTTCTTATTAACCTGAATGGGATTGTCGAATAAGTCTCTGCGCTCTTCGCGCTGAATTAGCTGATCCCTCCAATGTTCTCCACCAAAAATTCGATTTAGTGATTGAACCGCTGTTGGGTGTACTATCCCTTTTCTGGATATCTGTCGATCAACACATAAAAAAGCAGGAAACAAATACCACAAATCGATTGCCTCAGTTCGGGCAATTGCGTCTACAGTATCCCAGTGCACTTGTCCCCCCATCGGGTCCAAAAACACTATGCCTCGATTGGCACTCCATTCGGTTTCGCCAACCCATTTCAAGAGAGCAGCGTTCGCGTCCTGCTGTGAAAACTGGCACCTATCGTACCTTTCGTGGCCGCATAGCAGATCTTTAAGTGCCCCGATTTTTCTCGGATCGAGCTCTACAAAATTGTATCTATCAAACGGATGCCTAGTTTGTAGCGCGCGTGTGGCCGACCCTTGGATCACGGCGTTGGCGTCATCCTCCGGTATTAACGAGGACTGGCCTGCTTTGCGCTTAGCATCAACAACGCTCTTCGAAATCTCCACGGTGCCAGTACCGGCGAACGCGTCGAAATAGTGTAGTTTCAGCGGTTGCTTGCTAAGGGCTGTGGTGAAAGCGTCGAGATACCTTTCAAGCGCTTCAAGCTTCCGCTTCGTATGATCACCGCCGAACGATTGCACGCCCCCCTCCCCAGTGCATCAACTACTAATTGCACATTACGCCGAGGTTAACAAATGCACGAATCGTCTAAACTGTAAGGAACAGTCCAAATGTGGCATACCCTGTCCGTCGGCAAACATCCGCCACGCCGGGTCACTTCTCATTTCTACAAAACGCCTTTCTCCCGGAAGCGCGACCGCGCTGTCCGGGACCGACGATGGCCGAAAGCGAGCGCGGCGATCGCTCAGTAGATCCCGGCTCGGCGCCTTGCGCCTATCCGGAAGAAAACCGGCGTTCTGGCGAAAGCCGGGCTGTGGCCGCCCCCTTATCCCGCCGCGCGGCCGGGACGGCGGGGCCCGGAACGCCGATGGCAGGCGGCTGCGCGGGCGGCCCTCAAAAAACTTGTCCCCGCCCGGACGGGCCCGCGCATACTCCCCGCCGTCCCGTCACCACTCGAGGCCCGGACCGGTCAGTCCGGGGGTGCCGGGATTGCGGAGCGTGCTCGTCCGGCGGGGTTGACCGCCGTCCGGCCCGGCACGGCTACAGGGAGGTCCGGCGGCATGTTTGACGATCCAGACCGTTTTACCTGCCCTGTCTGGTAACCGAGGCGAGAGCCGAGGGGAAATCTCCGTGTGCGGGATGACGGCCAGGACCACACATAATCGTAACGGACGGCCCTGACCGGCATCCCGCACGCCTCACACACACCTCCAGGCCAATACGCCGTGGAGACGTCGATGCTGGGCACTGTCCGCGACAAACACCAGGGGAGGAAACGCGCATGAGACCGGGAGGAAGCTTCGACACACGCCGCCGGCGCGGCGGCCCGCCGGACGATAACGAGGCGGCGGACATGGAGGATCCCCGCACCATCGCGGAGTTGCGGGCTGCGCTTCGCTTCAGGATCTACCGGCAATGGACGCGCTTTCACATTGCGCCGAACATCGAGCGATGGGGGCATCCCGGCGGCCTGTTCGGCCTGGTGGAGGACGGCCGGATTCCGCTGGACACCGTGCCCCTGCCCGAGACGCTGCCCCCTGACGACACGCCCGATCCCTGGTACCAGCAGGAACTGGCGCTGTTGCGGGCGCATCCGGAAATCGGCACACGGGTCGATCCCGACGCGCCGCACCCCGGGCCGGGCTGGGCGCGCGCCCGCTGGTGGCGCGGTTTCGTCGACCCGGACATCCCCCCGCCCCTGCCGGACCCGGATGCCGGGCAGCGCCCCGCCTATCCGCCCGGATGGTCGCCGCGCTGACCGCTCACACATCCTCCGGCATGAAGGGGATATCCGTGTCCTCCGGCCTGGCGCCGGCGGCGGTGAGCATAGCGTGGACCTGGCCGCGATGGTGGGTCTGGTGGTTGAACATGTGGGTAATGCAGATCCAGCGCGGCGTGATCATGTCGCGCTGGAGGGCGCCGGAAAACCAGTGCAGATCCGCCGCGATCTCCGCCTCGGTGAGGGTGTCGGCCCAGGTCAGGATGGCCGCGTCCAGCGCCGCCCGGGCGAGACAGAGCCCGTCCCAGTCGCCGCCCTCCTTCGTCGATTGCGCGATCGAGGTCTCCTTCGGCGGTTCGGTGCCGGCCAGGCGCGACATCCAGATCCGGTCGCCCCACAGGAGATGGCCCAGCGTGGCGTCGATGGAGCCGAAGAAGGCGCCCCGGTCGGCGCGGCGTCCGGCCTCGTCCAGCGTGGCGGCGGCGGTATAGAGGCTGCGGTTCTGCCAGCGGTTATAGCGCGCCATCAGGCGGACATGCTCGGGCGAGATCATGGGCGGGCTCCCTGCTTACGGCGGCATTGTGGGCCGGGCCGGGGCGCCGCGCCAACCCGAAAATCCCGCAAATCGCCTAAAACGCAAGGCAAATTCGCCTCAAATCGCGCGGCCCGGCTTATCCGGCGGGCAAGACATCGCTGGTTTCATGGCACATGGATGCACCAGGGGCCGGCCGTTCCGGGCCGGCATGAGAGGTGAGCGATGTCCGAGCAGCACACCCGGCGCGGGACCCAGGTGGTGGTCTTCGCCTCGCAGAAGGGCGGGTCCGGCAAGACCACGGTGTCCGCCCACATGGCCGTGGAGGCCGGACGCGCCGGCGCCGGTCCGGTGGCGCTGATCGATACCGACCCGCAGGGTTCGATGGCGAAATGGTGGAATGCCCGGGCCAGCGAGACGCCGGCCTTCGCCCAGATTTCCGTGCCCGACCTGTCGCGCGATATCCGCTTTCTCGAAGACGCCGGCTACCGGCTGATCATCATCGACACACCCCCGGCGGTCACCTCGACGATTTCGGAAGTCATCACCCACGCCGATCTCGTCGTGGTGCCGACCCGGCCCAGCCCGCACGATCTGCGCGCGGTCGGACCGACCGTGGACATCGTGCAGATGCAGGACAAGCCGCTGGTCTTCGTGGTCAATTCGGCCACGGCGCGGGCGCGGATCACGGGCGAGACGGCTGTGGCACTCTCCCAGCACGGCACCGTGGCGCCGGTGACGCTGCATCACCGGGTCGATTTCGCCGCCTCCATGATCGACGGGCGCACGGTGGGCGAGGTCAACGAGACCGGCCCGTCCGCCCGGGAGGTGGCCGGCCTGTGGCGCTATTTCGAGGACCGGCTGCGGCGCCTGCGCGGCGACAGGCTGGACATGCTGTCGCGCCCGCCGCGGCGGACCTTCGAGGACGACATCCTCACCCCCGCCAGCGCCGGCATGCCCGGCCTGGACGAGGAGGGCGAGGCCCCGACACCGATCGAGGAGCGGCCCGGCTATGCCCTGCCCGGCCAGCCGCCGCGCTTCGGCACGGGTGCGGGGGCACCGGCGCCGGAGGCGTCGAACACCAACTGGGACGGAACCGAGCGGCGCCAGGCCGATCTCGGTCCGCCCAAGGGACAGCCGGACCGGCGCCGGGGGAACCAGCCCTTCGGCCGTCGCCATACGGCCTGATCCGGGAGACGGGAGGACACGCAATCATGGCCAAGTATGCCAGTCTTCATGCCGGTCTGCTGGCCCGCAAGGGCGAAGCCGCACCGGCCGTGCCGCCCGGTTTCACCGGAGCGGGCCATGCCGACAATGCCGCGCCGCGCCAGGCCGACCGGCGCGATGTCGAACTCACGCCCGCGCCGCAGCCGCTCTTCGCGCGCAAGCCCCCCGGCCGGCCCGAACACGACGAGGATGCCGGGCCGGGTGCGAAAGGCTGTTGCGTCGCCCGGCCCGGTCCGGGCGAGGACCCGCATGCCGGTGTCGACCGGGCGGCACGGGCCGAGGTTCGCCTGACCGCCGAACAGAAGCGCCGGCTGCGCACGGTCGCCATTCAGATGAACTGGCCGCAGCAGCGTATCCTGTCGGATGCGCTGGACGCCTGGCTGGAGGCCCTGTGCGCAGGGGAAATGCGCAATTGTTCCTGCCTGCGCGCCCGGCCGGAGGATGGAGCTACCCGTTGAGACAAGGCAGGTATGCGCCTGAAATTGCTTTAATTTGCGTCGCTGCCACATTCCCGGCACGATTGGGCTTACAACGGCCCGCCTCGGGGGGGTCGGCCCGTTGGACGCGGAGGGGATCGCGTGGTCATACAAGCCTATTCCATGGAAGGCTTCGATATCCGCATCGACGGGGACATCCTGGAAATGCGCACCGAAGGCGACCGCACGCCCTCGACCGGGACCGATCCGCGCCGGGCCTTCGAAAGCTTCCTGGCCGCCTCCCCGGTCCGCGGCATTCTCTTCGACGTGCGCGGCGCCCGCTATCATTTCCAGGCCGGGCAATGGGAGGAACGTGCGCGCGTCATCGCCCGCCTCACCCGCAGCAGGGTCATCGCCATCATCGGCCGCGAGGACCAGGATGCGTTGATCGACCGGGTGCTGGAATATCACGCCGAAATGGGGGGCAGTGGCATGGCTTTCCGTTCGCGAGCGGAGGCCCGCAACTGGCTGCGCGACATCCTGGACGGCGGCTAGACGCTCTACTGGACCGGCCCGTCCGCCCCGCCGGCCAGGCGTTCGGCCAGGATCGCCTCCATCTCGCCCAGGCGCGCCGCCGTATCCGCCGCCTCGAGCAGGCGCTGACGGTCCTGCGCCCCGAAGGGCGCAACCATGGACAACTGGTCGACGAGCGTCGTCAGCGGCGCCTCGGCCACCGATTCCCAGTCCGCCGCCACATGCTCGTTCTGGAACCAGGCCTGCAGCATGCGCACCAGCCGGTCCCGATCGCCCTCGATCTCGCTGCGCGGCTCCAGATCGTGGGCGAAAGGCGCATAATCGGCCCGGGCCACACGATAGGGGGTCGCCCGCTCCAGCTCCTCGACCATGACAAAACGGCTGACCCCCGTCAGGGTGATCAGGTAGCGCCCGTCGCCGGTCTCCTCGAAATGGTCCACCCGCCCGGCCCCGCCGATGCCCGCAAGCGTTGGCTTTTCCGGCGTGCCGCCCGGGCGGATCTGGATAATGCCGATATGGCCGGGACCGCGGCGGACATCGTCGATCATGTTGAGATAACGCGGCTCGAACACGTTCAGCGGCAGGCGTTCGCCGGGCAGGAGTATCGTCCCGCCCAGCGGGAAGAGGGGCAGATCCGTCGGCGGATGCGTGGCGCTGCTCATACTATCGACATAGGCCGGCCCGGCGTCTCCGCCAAGGCCCCTCGCCTATTCCGCGAACGCGGCGCAGGGCGCATCCGGCGCGCGATGGCAGCCGGCCTCGACATAGGGTTTCAGGCGCCCTTCGATGAAATGCACCCAGACCGAGCGTACCACGCCGGCCAGCTCCGCATCGATCTCGCCCGTCATCGCCAGGGCGATCCCGAACCGGGTCGCCTCGCCCTCTCCGGCCTCGCTGAGCGTCCAGCTGGTCACCAGATCGACCGCCCGGCCCGACAGACCCAGCGGACCGTTGAGGCGAAGTTCATTCGGCGCATGCACGTAGATCACACGGGCGTGCAACACCCCGTCATCGGCGCCGGCCTCGAACCGCTCGTAGAAACGGCCGCCAACGACGGGTTCGATGGCCATTTCCGCCGGATCCGTGGAAAAGGAATGATCCCACCAGCCTGTGACATCCCCCGTCGCAGCCTCGAATACCTCGGCCACGGGTGCGTCTATCTCGACCTCAATCGTGGTGCGGAAACCCTGCGGCTGAAACGCCTCCACGGCACCGGTTTCCTGAGCGGCCATGATGGCAAGAGCGGCGGCGGCCGGTGTCAGCATGCGATCCTCCCTGCGGGCGAATATCACACTAACCGCCCGGGCCGCCGCCCGCTAGCGGGCGGGCATACCCATCATGTCGGCCTTGCCCAGCGGCACGCCGATATTGCGCAGGATGTCGTAGGCCGTGGCGGCATGGAACATCGTATTGGCCAGAACATAGTTCTGAACATAGGTCTGCCGCGGCGTTGTCAGCTCGCGGCCGGGTCCGGCGGGAAAGGTGATCGAGCCCTGCGGGTCGGCATCCATCGCCGCCGGATCGAGCGCCCAGACCGCTTCGCGGGCTTTGTCTATACGGGCGCGCAGGGCTTCGAACGTGGCTTCGTCATCGCTCATGGACATCGGTTCCACGCCGGCCAGCCGGGCGAGGCCGCGATAGGAGAAATCGCTGACCAGCTGGATCTGCCGGGTCAGAGGATACATGTCTGCGGCCAGCCGCCAGTTCAGATAGACGCTTTCCTCGACGCCACACTCCGACGCATGCGCCTCGCCCTTGCTCAGAATGATGCCAAGGGCGCGGTAGGTCTGGTCGAGCTGGGTCTTGGCCAGGCTGGACAGGGTTATGGACATCAACTCTCTCCCGGATTGACTGCCGGAAGAGATGGGCGGCGCAGGCCTTTCGTTCAAGCGAATGAGGGCCATACGAAAACGGGGCTTGCTCCTGGTGCAAACAAGACGGCCCGGATCGGCGGATCCAGGCCGTTTGCGCAGATACTGCACCGGTCAGATGGCACTACCCCCATAGCGGCAGACCGTTTCGCCGGCGGCGTTCCAGGTGGTCAGCCGGGCAGAGAATTCGGCGCCGGTGTCGACCAGCATGTCCGACACCACCACGGCGCCCGGACCGTTTCCGTCGACCTCGCCGCTCTGGACGATATCGAAACCGCCCGCCCCGGCGGACTGGGTGACAACCATGCGCCAGCTGTCCGAGATTTCCGCGGCGCTCCAGGCGGTGAGCAGGAGACCGTCCTCGGTCTCCGACACATCGATCCCGCACGCCTGACCGGCTTCGAGCTCGGCGAGCCGGGCGCTATCCGGAGCCTGGTCCGCCTGGGTGGCGAACCAGACGCCGCATGCGGCCAGCAGCGAGCTGAGGGATGCAAGTTTAAAGCTCATGACAGCCTCCTTTGCTGTCTGGCCTGAAGCCCGCGGTTCCGGGCGGCACAGCACGCCGCCCGGCCGCGGCCCCGGGCCTAGTGGTCGCCCTGGATCACCAGGGTCACATTGCCATTGCCCGTTTGGCGGACATTGGCGCTCTGGCCATTGCCGACCTGGATCACGCCGGCAGCGTTGTTGTAGCCGTACTGGTCGGTCACCGCGGTATTGTTGCGGCCGATCTGCGAGACGCCGGAAATGTTGCGATTGCCGGTCTGCACGCTGGTGGCGTAGTTGTTGCGACCCTGCTGGCCGACAACGGCGTCATTGTTGCGGCCGTACTGGTCGACATGGGCCTCGTTGTAGCGGCCGTATTGGCCGACCGTGGTGCCATTGCGCGCACCGTCCTGGATCACGGTCACATACTGGCGCTGGCCGTACTGGTTGATCACCATGCGCTGGCGGTAGCCCGACTGGCGGCCGGCGATGTCGTTGTTGTAGCCCTGCTGGGCAATGCTCACCCGGTTGCGCGACTGCGCTTCGGCCACGCCGACCGTTCCGAGAACCGAAACCGCCGCGAGGGCGCTGGCGATGAGAAGACGGGTTTTCATAGTCGATACTCCTTCTGGCTGGCCGACGCCCAATGCATCGAAGCCTGGGATCCGGTTTAAGGGACAGGCCATGAGTGGATGCTGAGTGCGTCGTTCAGACTCCGGTCAGCCGGATGAACAACCGCTCAGCACCCTCTTGCCGCTGATTGGAAAAGAAAAAGCCCGAAGCGCGTGCTTCGGGCCATCAGTGGAGGGATGTGAAACGACGGATCAGAACCGGTCCGCAGGTGCAGGCCGGAAACCGGCCGGCCCGGCATTGGGCACGGGCGCTGGAGACGGACCCCGCCCGCCATAGGTCGGTGCCATCGCGCCGATGGATATCGCGTCGACTTGATCCGTCGAACAGGTGAGGCGGCCGCGCATGTCGAACACGTCGAGCCGGGCGACGATGCGGCGCGTATCGATTTGTCCGCCCCCCAGGGCCGGACCCCGATGCATGGCGAGGAAATGGCGCTGCAATTGCGATTCGGCCAGCACCGCCTCGGCCCGGCCCCGGCTGTCGAAACGGCCTTCCAGGTCGGCCAGGACGTCATTGCCCGCACCGCGCCGCTGAATCACCAGGCGATAGCGTCCGTGCTGGCCCGGACCGGCCTTCGCCAGCAGCGGCCCCGAGCGGTAGAAGCCGTAATACTGCAGCCCGCACGCGGCGCCATTGTCCAGCGGAATACCGCGAACGCCATTGTGCGACGGCACGGTCTGGGCGGCCGCCTGGCCGGCGGATGCCAGGGCCATCGTCACGGCCGCCGCGCCGGCGGCCAGGGTTTTCAGGCAAGTGCGGGACATGAAGACCTCCTCGATTGTCGCGAGGAGCATGGCGCACACCGGATTAGCCGGGCATGAGCAACGGGTTCAGGCCGCATTCATCGCCGCAGCATCACGCGCGGGCCATCTCTCGAAGGGGTTTGTCGTCCCCGTCGCGCGGCGGCAGGAGGATGGAGGCTTCCACGGTATTGCCGACGCCGAGATAGTTGACCTGGGTAAAGCCCATCGACCTGGCCAGCTTGATGCCCTTGCCGCGATAGCCCGCCCGCGCGGGATTGGCCATTTCAGCGGTTTCCGCATCTATCCCCTCTCCATCGTCCTGGATAAGAAAGGAGATCGAGCGCACACCCCGGTGGAAACGCAGCTTTACCCGGCGATCGGCATAGCCCGGCTCGTCCATCCGCTTCCTCAGCTTGCGATACCAGGAACCGTCCGCCAGGCCCTTGGCCTTTTCCGTCGCGTCGTATTCCAGGTTTCCGTGCTCGATCGCATTGGCCAGCAATACGTAGAGACCGACCGAGGTCTGGCATGGCTCCGGGCAGGACCGGCCCAGGAAAACCGCCGTATCGCGCGCCTCCTCCAGTGTCTGCACCGAGAACTCACCATCGGACAGGGTGTGGATCGCCCCCAGGCCGGCATCGTGATCGTCGGGTACGGCCATCAGGTATTCCCGATAGGCGCGCATTCCCTCGATCGCATTGGTCAGCGTACCGGCATCGGTGTCGTGATCCAGATAGAGATCGGCCCCCGTGCGCCGGGCATTCCCGGTCACCCAGAGCGAGAACTGTTTCGGCGCCGCATTGGTCTTCGCCTCGGCGATACACTTGCCGTGGGCATCGTCCGCAACCACCAGGGCCACAGGCCCCTCCTGGTCCATCGTCGGCCCCATATAGACCGTCATGCCCAGACCCTTTGCCAGCGCGCGGGACACCACGCGCGTGCGGTTGCTGTCGCTCATGCAGAGCCAGATACGGTATGGTGTCTTGCCGGTCTCGGCGGGGGCCATGACGTCTCCGCAGCTCGCGAATCCAAGCAGTTATCCTTGCCACGCAGTATTCACACAAGACATTAACAATGACTATCGAGCGCTGCGCCGGCAAATACGCGCCCAGCGGGCATCATTCCTGACACAAGGCTGTCAGGGCCACAGGCTTAGAACAATGGGCGAACGGTACCGCACGGGGCGGTGCCGGACGCCCAGGATGCCCGTGATGTACAAGCTCTACCATTTCCCCTTTTCCCAGCACGCCCGACGTGTCGTCACCCTGCTCGAGGCCGCCGGCCTGCCCTATACGCTCGAACATGTTGCCATGGACGCGGGCGAACATCTCACGCCCGCCTATCTCGCCATCAATCCCAATCGCCAGGTCCCCACCCTTGTCTGCGACGGCCTGAAGATTCACGAATCCACGGCCATCATGCGCTATCTGTGCAACCGGCACGGTCTGGAGGACTGGTATCCCTCGGCGCTGCCGGTACGGGCCGAGATCGACCAGTGGGTGGACTGGACCCAGAGCCGCATGGCTCAGGCGGTCATCGATATCGTGTTCAATTCGGTCTTCGCACCCGCCCATATGCGCGATCACGCCGCCATCGAACGCGGCAAGGCGCGCATGAGCGAACTCGCTCCGATGATCGAAGCGCGGCTGGACGGCCGCGACTGGATTGCCGGGACCGACCGGCCAAGCATCGCCGACGTCGTCATCGCCTCCAATATTTCCCAGCTGCAACTGGCCGGATGGCGGCCCGCCAACGGCAACTTCAAGGCCTGGTACGGGCGTGTCTGCGCCATCGAGGCATTTGCGAAAACGCTGCCGGAAATGGAAGCGGCGTAAAGCCCGGAGATTGAAAAATGTTTGTCATCCTGCTCAGATTTTCCGGCAACAAGGCGCGTGCCGGAGCCTTCATGGACGGCCACAAGGCCTGGCTGAGCCGCGGGTTCGACGACGGCATCTTCCTGATGTCGGGCAGTCTTCAGCCCAATGCGGGCGGCGCCATCCTCGCCCACAACACCACGATGGACGAACTCCGGACCCGCGTGGGCGAGGACCCGTTCGTCGCGGAAAATGTCGTCAATGCGGAAGTCTTCGAGATCACGCCATCCCGCGCGGGAAGGCAGCTGGACTTCTTGCTGGCGTAAGCGTGCGGGATGAGGAGCGGTCGGTTTCGCCGATCGCAAAAGTCCGGGGACTTTAGCGACACGAAGAATGGCGGGCGCCGGTAAACCGGTCTGGTTTTTGGGCGTGACATCCATCGACATCCCGCACGCGGAGCTTTCCCGGGCACAAGTGACCGAGCTCGCGTCTCCCGTCCCGGAAACCGTCTCCGTGTCCAAGCCAGATGCAAAGGACGGGGACAGGCCGGGACACGTTTCCGGAAAGTGGCTGGCAGGCCTACGCGTCGCGTTCGCGGACCACACCGGCGGCACGTTCGCGGCGGGTGGGGAAGCGGTAGAAGATGTGGGTGCCGATGCGGCGGGTGCGCACCAGATTGTCGTTCCAGTAGGGATCGACAGCCACAGTGTGATAGTGCGTCGCGTGGCGGGTCACATCCCGGCCGAAGCCCATGAAGGCGTGCTGGGCGACCAGCTGCGACCGGCGCCAGGCCCGGCCGCGGGCTTCGCGCATGATCGAGCCGTCACAGGTGAAGGTGAACTGGCAGCCGGTATGGCGTTCGGAGCCCTCGAAGACCACGCCGCAGATCGAATCCGGATAGGAGCGGTGGCGCACGCGGTTCATCACGACCTGGGCCACGGCGAGCTGGCCGACAAAGGGTTCCGAGCGCGCTTCGTAGTAGATCGCGCGGGCCAGGCAGTCGATTTCGGCATTGAGGCCGGCCGCGGTGTCGAAGTGGGAACTGTCGAAAGTCCGCAGATCGTCCAGCGAACGGGCGGTCAGGATCGCCCCCATTTCGCGGTCGGCCTCCAGCGCGATCGAGGCGATGCGCAGCGCACGCGGAGCTTCCCAGCTCTCGCCGACATCGCCGCGCACGAGATAGTGCCGGGCCAGACGCTGCCATTGGAGCGTCTCGTCCTGTTCGCGCGCCCGGGCGGACGCCAGATTGAGAACCAGTATGGTCAGCGCGCACAGCAGCAAGGTCGCCAGCATGTGCAATGCTGTCGCGACCTGTTTCTGCTGGCTGCGTGCCTCGTCCAAATTCATCCGGTCTCTGACTTTCTCTCAAAACGGCTCGAATCGATCCGTGCAAGTCACGAACCTACCATGAAGCTTCGACCTGAATCCTTCATGAAAAAGTGCGCGGCTATCTATGGAAGGCCGCGGCTACGGTCAACCCGACCGCCCGATTACAAATAAGAAATGACTCCCCCAAACCAAGGGGGAGTCGCTTTTACGCATTGTTTTCAGCAAGTTCTACTGCCGGCGAAGGCGGGCCTGGGCCGCGGCAAGCCGGGCAATCGGAACACGGAAGGGCGAACAGGAAATATAGTCCAGCCCCCTCTCCTCGCAGAAATCGATCGAGGACGGATCCCCGCCATGCTCGCCGCAAATTCCCAGTTTGAGACCTTCACGGGCCGCCCGGCCGCGTTCCGCGGCAATGCGCACGAGGTCGCCCACGCCTTCCTTGTCGAGCGAGACGAAGGGATCCTTCTCGAAAATGCCGGCTTCGAGATAATCGCCCAGGAACTTGCCCGCATCGTCGCGGGACAGGCCGAACGTGGTCTGGGTGAGATCGTTGGTGCCAAAGGAGAAAAATTCCGCATCCTCGGCGATCTTGCCGGCCAGCAGCGCGGCGCGCGGCAGTTCGATCATGGTACCGATCAGATATTTCGGCTTGCCGCCGCTTTCCTCGGCAACAGCCTTGGCGACACCGGCCACGCGGGCCTTGAGTATGGAAAGCTCGGCCGGCGTGGCCACCAGCGGAATCATCACTTCCGCCAGCGGCTGGAAACCCGTCTCCTTTTCCACAGCGACCTGGGCCTCGAAAATGGCCCGCGCCTGCATCTCGTAGATTTCCGGATAGGTGATGCCCAGGCGGCAGCCGCGATGACCCAGCATGGGGTTGCTTTCCGCCAGGTCGCGGGCGCGCGCGAGTAGCTGGTCGGCGGGCAGGCCAGTCGCCCTGGCGACATCGACCACATCCTCTTCCGTGTGGGGGAGGAATTCATGCAGCGGCGGGTCGAGCAGACGGATCGTACACGGACGATCTCCCATGATCCTGAAAATCTGGGCGAAATCGTCGCGCTGCATGGGCAGGATCTTGTCGAGCGCCGTGACGCGGCCATCCTGGTCGTTCGACAGGATCATTTCGCGCACGGCGGCGATACGGTCGCTTTCGAAGAACATGTGTTCGGTGCGGCACAGGCCGATGCCTTCCGCACCGAAGTCGACGGCGGTCTGGCAGTCGGCGGGCGTTTCCGCATTGGTGCGCACCTTCATGCGCCGGTGCGTGTCGGCCCAGGCCATCAGCTTGCCGAAATCGCCGGTCAGCTCCGGCTTGATCATCCTGGCTTCACCATAGAGGACCTGGCCGCTAGCACCGTCGATGGTAACCGTCTCGCCATCCTTCACCACCCGCCGGCCGACGGTGAACTGCCGGTTGGCATAATCGATCTTGATCTGGCCGGCGCCGGAGACGCAGGGGCGCCCCATGCCCCGCGCAACCACGGCGGCGTGGGAGGTCATGCCGCCGCGGGCGGTGATGATGCCTTCGGCCGCATGCATGCCGTGAATGTCTTCCGGCGAGGTCTCGATGCGCACGAGAATGACCTTCTCGCCCATCTTGCGGCGCTCTTCGGCCTCATCGGAATCGAACACCACCTTGCCCGACGCCGCGCCCGGCGAGGCCGGCAGGCCGGTGGTCAGCACATCGCGCTCGGCTTCGGGATCCAGCGTGGGGTGCAGCAACTGGTCGAGCTGGGCCGGATCGACCCGCATCACCGCCTCGTCGGTGGTGATCAGCCCCTCGGTCGCCATGTCGACCGCGATCTTCAGCGCCGCCCGGGCGGTGCGCTTGCCATTGCGGGTCTGCAGCATCCAGAGCCGGCCTTCCTCGACCGTGAACTCGATGTCCTGCATGTCGCGATAATGCCGCTCCAGCTTGTCGAACACCTTTTCCAGTTCGGCGAAGCTCGCCGGCATTGCGGTTTCCATCGACGGGTTCTCGTCGCCCATCTTTTCGCGCATCGCCTCGGTCAGGCATTGCGGCGTGCGGATGCCGGCCACCACGTCCTCGCCCTGGGCATTGACCAGGAATTCGCCGTAATAGCCCGTCTCCCCGGTGGACGGGTCGCGGGTGAAGGCCACCCCCGTGGCCGAGGTCTCGCCCATGTTTCCGAACACCATGGCCTGGACATTGACCGCCGTGCCCCAGCTGGCGGGAATATCGTGCAGGCGGCGATAGGTCTTGGCGCGCTCGGTCATCCATGAGCCGAACACGGCGCCGATGGCGCCCCAGAGCTGTTCGCGCGGATCGGCGGGGAAATCATGGCCCAGCTCGCGCGCGGCGGCCTGCTTGTATTCCGCCACGATGGTGACCCAGTCCTCGGCCGACAGCTCGGTGTCGAGGGTGAAGTCGTTATCGTCCTTGTAGCTGTCCAGGATGTCCTCGAAGATCGAGTGATCCAGGCCCAGAACAACGTCGGAATACATCTGGATGAAGCGGCGATAGCTGTCATAGGCAAAGCGCTTGTCGCCGGAGAGTTTCGCCAGCCCCTCGGCCGTCTCGTCGTTGAGACCGAGATTGAGCACGGTGTCCATCATGCCCGGCATCGAGGCGCGCGCCCCGGAGCGTACCGAAACCAGCAGCGGATTGGCCGGATCGCCGAACCGTTTGCCGACGGCGGCCTCGAGCTTGGCCAGGGCCGTCTCGACCTGGGCATCGAGGCCGTCGGGATAGGCCTTGTCGTTTTCGTAATAGGCGGTGCACACGCCGGTCGTGATGGTGAATCCCGGCGGAACGGGCAGGCCCAGCTTGGCCATTTCGGCCAGGTTGGCGCCCTTGCCGCCCAGCAGTTCGCGCATGCCCGCTTCGCCTTCGCTGTCCCCGCCGCCAAAGGCGTAAACCCATTTCGTCCTGGTCATCACGTCAGCGCTCATGCCTGGAAACTCCTGGAGTTGGGTGCGTGGCCTATTGAAATGTCGGCCGGAGATTTTTCCTCCCCAATGTCAGTTGGGGAGGTGGATCGCCACGCAAGTGGCGAGACGGAGGGGCCGCCGTGCGCAGCACGGCGGAATGCCCGCGCCAAGCTCGACCGCCCTCCCGGCGCTGCGCGCCGGGCCCCTTCGACCCGCGGCTCCGCCGCGGCCCACTTCCCCACTTTGTGGGGAGGAAAACCCGCCCCGCCTTCGCGGAGGCTCCATCCGGGATGACAGGGCGAATGAGCGGAAACAAGGCTGTCTGCAATGAAAAGCATGATGCGTCTAGCCTGAGATCTTGTCGAAGTCCGCGACTTCGCGGACGGCCGTGCGGATTTGCGACAATAGGAAAAGTCTGTTGCGGCGCAACGCGGGATCGTCGCTGTTAACGGTCACGTGCTCGAAAAAGGCATCGATCGGTGCACGGAGCGTCGCCAGCGCGGCCATGGCGGCCTCGAAATCCTCCGAGACCAGCGCCTGTTCCGCCTCGCCCTTCACCGTGTTCACGGCGGCGATCAGCGCGCGTTCCTGGTCTTCCGGGGCGGCGGCGAGATAACCGGCTTCCAGCTCGCCCTCGAAAGCGCCCTCGCCGTCCTTCTTCTCTTCCGCCCGCACGATGTTGGAGGCGCGGTTATAGCCGGCCAGCAGCGCCGCGCCGTCATCGGTGTCGAGGAAGGCCTGCAGCGCGCGGGCCTTGGCCGTGACGCGGACGAGATCGTCATCGCCGAGGGCAAAGACGGCGTCGATCACGTCGTAACGGATGCCTTCGTCGCGGAGGTGGACTTTCAGGCGGTCGGCGAAGAAGGCGAGGAGGTCTCGCCCCCCCTCTCCACCTAGAGCACTAAAATACCAGCCGCCGGCTTGCTTCGCTGCGAAGGAGGCCAAGTGGAAATCCGCTCTAGGAATTGCACGATCAAGCAGAGGCATCTTGAGCCGTTCTTCCAACAAAATCCGGATCATCCCCAGCGCTGCCCGCCTCAGCGCAAACGGATCCTTCGACCCTGTCGGCTTTTCATCGATGGCCCAGAATCCGACCAGCGTGTCCAGCTTGTCGGCCAGCGCGACGGCAGCGGAGACCGGTGCGGTCGGCACGGCGTCGGACGGGCCCTGCGGCTTGTAGTGGTCCAGACAAGCGTCGGCGATCTCGGGCGCCTCGCCCTGGTCGAGGGCGTAATAGCGGCCCATCGCGCCCTGCAGCTCGGGGAATTCATAGACCATCTCGGAGACGAGATCGGCCTTGGCCAGGCGGGCGGCCTTTTCGGCCATGTCGGCATCGGCGCCGACGACCGGGGCCAGTTCGCGCGCCAGCGCGGCGACGCGCTCGACCTTGTCGGCCACCGTGCCCAGCTTTTCGTGGAAGGTCACCTTCGACAGCTCTTTCGCCATCTCGTCGAGCGGCGTCTTGCGGTCATTGTCCCAGAAGTGGCGGGCGTCGGAGAGGCGGGCCGAGAGGACGCGGGCATTGCCCGCCGCGATGGCCTTGCCGCCGTCCGGGGCAACCTGGTTGGCGATGACGACGAATTTCGACGTCACGCCGGCCTCGCCCGGCCTTTTCACCGCGAAATACTTCTGGTGGGTCTTCATGGTGAGGGTGATGACTTCCGGCGGCAAGTCCAGGAAGTCCGGATCCATCTCGCCCAGGAGCGGCACCGGCCATTCCACCAGGCCCGCCACTTCGGTGAGCAGGCCGGCATCCTCCACCAGTTCCAGCCCCGCCTCGGCACACACCTTGCGCGCGCCCTCCAGGATGATCGCCTCGCGCTCTTCGCGCTGCTGGATCACATGGCCCTCTTCGCGCAGCACTTTGGTGTATTGCGCAAAGTCCGTGATCTCGAACGGGCCGCGGCCCATGCGGCGATGGCCTTCGGTGAGATTGCCGGTCTTGATGCCAAAGACCTCGAAATCGACCACATCGCCATCGAAGATGCACAGGAGGCGCTGGATCGGACGCACCCAGCGCTGGGCCTTGTCGCCCTCGCCGAACTTCATGGATTTGGGCCAGGGGAAAGCCTTCATCACTTCGGGGATCGCCTCGGCGATCACGTCGGCCGTGGCACGGCCGGGCTTTTCGATCAGGGCGACCCAGAATTCGCCCTTCTTGTCTTCGCGCTTTTCGCAGCTGTCGAGACTGTCGAGCCCGGCGCCGCGCAGGAAGCCTTCCACCGCCTTGTCCGGCGCGCCGACGCGCGGTCCCTTGCGCTCCTCGCGCACATCGTCCGTCTTCACCGGCAGTCCCTCGACCACCAGACCCAGGCGGCGCGGACCGGCGAAGGTCGCCATCGAGGTCCAGGTGAGGCCGGCCGCCTTGAGTTTTTCGCTCACCAGCCTGTCGAGATCGGCCTCGGCGCGCGGCTGCATGCGCGCGGGGATTTCCTCGCAGAAGATTTCGAAGAGGAGTTCGGACATCTCGTCTTTCCGTTAAGAGGCGTGCTCTTGCGCCGCCCAGCGCTCCATCAGCGCGTAATAGCTGTCGTCAGGCGCTTCTTCGTAGATCAGCGCGTTTTCGTCGAAAATCATCCAGTCCTGGGCAGACTTGACCCAGATATGGCCGACCGGTTTCAGCCTGGCCCGGTCGTCCAGCGTGCCTGCCTTCACCGACAGGGCCGGCCGGCCCTCGGTATCGTGCGCGATGCGACAGCCGCACTTGGCGCAGAACAGGCCCAGCTTTTTCTTCTTGCTCGCCGTGGGGATCTCGAAGGCCGCGGCCCCGCCCTTGAGGAAGCGGAACCCGTCGCGCTCGACCAGCATGGACAGGCCGAAAGCCGAGGAGGATTGCTGCTGGCAGGTGGTGCAGTGGCAGGCATAGAGCGTCAGCGGCCGCTTGGTGATCTCGAACCGGACCGCCCCGCACTGACAACCGCCGCGAAGGGGGAGTTTCATGATGCGGCCTCCGCACAATTTCCATCCTCCCCCTTGATGGTGGAGGGGGTGGGGGCGAGATGTTTGAAAAGGCGAACACCGGGATTCACCCCTTCCGACCCGAGGCTTCGCCTCGGCCCACCTTCCCCATCAATGGGAAGGATGTTTGCTGCCCGCACCATCACGCCACCTCCAGCGCGGCGCGCTCGTTCTTCACCCAGGCTTCTGCGCAGCCCTTGGCGAGTTCGCGCACGCGGGCGATCCAGCTGGCGCGTTCGGCCACCGAGATGGCGCCGCGGGCATCGACCAGGTTGAACAGGTGCGAGGCCTTGAGACAGAAATCATAGGCCGGCAGGGGCAGCGGCTTGTCGAGGTCCAGCAGCGCCATGCACTGGCTTTCCGCACCCTTGAACCACTCGATCAGCATGTCGACATCGGCATGCTCGAAATTGAATTCGGAATACTGCCGCTCGGCTTCCTGGAAGACCTCGCCGTATTTCAGGCCGGCGCCGTTGAAATCCAGGTCGTAGACATTCTCCACGCCCTGGACATACATCGCCAGGCGTTCCAGCCCGTAGGTCAGCTCGCCGGAGACAAGGTCGACGTCCAGACCGCCGACCTGCTGGAAATAGGTGAACTGGGAGACTTCCATCCCGTCGCACCAGACTTCCCAGCCCAGCCCCCAGGCGCCGACGGTGGGATTTTCCCAGTCATCCTCGACAAAGCGCACATCGTGCACGTCGCGATCGATGCCGATGGCGTCGAGGGAGCCGAGATAAAGGTCCTGCAGGTTGGACGGGCACGGCTTCAGGAGGACCTGGAACTGGTAATAGTGCTGCAGCCGGTTGGGGTTCTCGCCATAGCGCCCGTCGCCGGGACGGCGCGAGGGCTGGACATAGGCGGCGCGCCAGGGCCGCGGCCCCAGCGAGCGCAGCGTGGTGGCCGGGTGCAGCGTGCCGGCCCCGACTTCCACGTCATAGGGCTGGAGAATGGCACAGCCCTGCTCCGCCCAGTAATGCTGCAAACGGAGGATCAGGTCCTGGAAGGACGGCGCATTCGAAGCGGCCATATCGTGTAGTCCCGGCGAAATGAAACGCGGCAAGAAATCGGGCGGACACTAGGCAACGGGGCCAGTCTAATCAAGCGCGCGAGTCCTCATCCTGCTGCGCCGCAGCATCCGGATTGAGCCGCGCTTCCACGGCCTTGCGTGCCGCGTCGGCTGCGGCATCGCGCCGGGCGGTCTTTTTGCCGCGGAAGGCGAGCCAGAGGATAAGCGCCAGGAGGATGAGCAAGACGGTGAGGAGCATGGGGACGGGTTTAGCAGGGAAAGGACGGTCTGGAACAGACATTCGGCCGGAGCGCGGATACGCGGCGGCCCGTCGAGGCTCAGCCCATCTGCACCACGGCCCGCCCGCGCAGGATCGCATCCGCCTCGGCGGAATGCCCCTCCCCGTCGTGAAGCCACAGGGGCGAGAGCAGCTGCAGCGGAGCCCGGCCGCCGATGCGCGCCAAGACAATCACCCGTTTGGCGGGCTGGCCCTCGCGCGGATGGACCGGCTTGATGACAACCGAGCCGAAACTCTTCTCCAGGCCGTGCAGAATGTCGCCCAGCCGGTCGGCGCGGTGGATCAGGGTGAGACGGCCCCTGGCCTTCAGCGTGCGGGCCGCGGCCCGGATCCAGATGCCCAGGGGCGTCGGGCCGCTCAGCCAGGCATCGCGTTTCTCCGTCTTCGGCGTGCGCAATCGCGTCTCGTCATCAAAAAAGGGCGGATTGAAAAACACCTGGTCGGCCCGGTGCGCATTGCCCAGACTGCCAATATCCGCGGTTTCCACCTGCATGCGTGGATCCAGACCGTTGGCGGCAATGTTTTCGCGGGCCAGTTCGGCAGCCGCGGCGTCCTTTTCGATCCCGGTAAAGCGCGCCTCGCCGAGGCGGGCCGCCGCACACAGCATGGCCGCGCCCGGCCCGCAGCCGAACTCGACCAGGTGTTCGCCGGGTTTCGCGTCCAGGGCTGCCGCCAGCAGGACCGCATCCATGCCGGCCCGGTAGCCTCCGGCCGACTGGCGCAGCGCGACCCGGCCGTCGAGCAGACGATCCAGCGTGGTGTCCGCGCTCACGTGTCGTCCTTGAGCGCTTCGGCCAGCAGGTCGCGGGCCCGGGCGGCGTGATCGTCGGCGACGGACAGGCGTTTCTCGACGAAGGGAATCCCCCCGCCATACATCGACGCCATGCCTTCATCGAGCACGAAACTCTCGATCCCCGCCTCGCTCAGCACCGATCGGGCGTAGGACAGGATCACCGGATTGTCGGTCTTGAGGACATCCTTCACGGCATCGTCACCCCTGTGCTGTTTCGTCACCGCCTCCGCCGCTTGCCGGGGGAGGTTCGGATTTCTATTGTCTCGGTCAATTCACGGGGCTGCAAGAGGACCGCTGGCGTGGACAGCACGGTGAGAGTCGATACGGCAGCGGCCCGGGTAGCGTCCGCGCCGAATGCCGCCGAACGGCTCGCCTCCCTGGCTTACAACGACATGCGCCGCGTCGACGCGCTCATTCTCGAGCGTCTGGACAGCCATGTCGAACTGATCCCGGAACTGGCCCGTTATCTGATCGAGGCCGGAGGCAAGCGCGTGCGCCCGATGATCACGGTCGCCGCGGCCAACATGCTGGGCCATCGCGATGCCGCGCCGATCCGTCTCGCGGCAGCCGTGGAGTTCATTCACACCGCCACCCTGCTGCACGACGATGTGGTCGACGAGAGCGGCATGCGCCGCGGCAAGATTGCCGCCAATCTGGTCTGGGGCAATGCGTCGAGCGTTCTGGTCGGCGATTTCCTGTTCGCACGCTCCTTCTCGCTGATGGTGGAGGCCGGCTCGATGAAGGCACTGGGCGTGCTTTCCGCCGCAGCCTCCACGATCGCCGAAGGCGAGGTGCGGCAATTGTCGGCGGTGAAGGATATCGGCATGACGGTCGAGACCTACATGCAGATCATCGATGCCAAGACCGCCGCCCTGTTCGCTGCAGCCGCGCGGGTTTCCGGTATCGTTGCGGGACGCCCGGCTGCAGAAGAAGCCGCCCTGGAGGCCTATGGCCGCGAACTGGGCCTGGCCTTCCAACTGGTCGACGATGCGCTGGATTATGGCGGTGCCGCTGCCAAGCTGGGCAAGTCTGTGGGCGATGATTTCCGCGAAGGAAAGGTGACCCTGCCGGTGGCGCTGTGCCTGCAGGAAGCGCAGGGCGAAGAGGCGTCGTTCTGGCGCCGTACCATTGCCGAGACACGGCAGTCTGACGGCGATTTCGAACAGGCCCTGGCCTATCTCGGCCGCCACGGCGCGCTTGAAGCCACCCTGGACCAGGCGCGCAGTCATGCCCGCCGGGCACGCGAGGCCCTCGCGGTCTTTCCCGCCAATGAATGGCGCACGGCGCTGGAAGACCTGGCCGACTTCGTGGTGGATCGCGCCTACTAGGGCGCCGACGCTGGTTGCAACCGCACTGTCCGCGACACCCTTATTGATACACGTCCAGTCCGGCCGCCATCGCCATTTTGCGCACGACACGGTGGATGATCGCGAAGGCCGCGACACCGATTGCGAAAACCGCGAATTTCACCCACGCCCCGCCGGCCGCTCCGGCCAGAGCCAGAGCACCGCAAGCCAGGCTGAGACCGCCCCATATCGCGGCAATCCGGGCATGGCTTTTCCCCATGCGTATGAGCAGCTGGTAGGCATGCGCACGGTGCGCCACGAAGGGCGAGCGCCCGGCCCTCACCCGCGCCGCCATGGTCAGGAGAACGTCGCCCAGAAGCGGCAGGATCAGCAGCGGTGCGAGCCAGACGCTTCCCGCCGGCGCCGTTGCGGCCCAATGCAGGGCCAGCCCCGCAAAAATCACCGCAATGCCCAGCGAGCCCACATCGCCGCAGAACAGGCGGCCGCGCGGCCGGAGCAGCGGTGCGTTCCAGACGGCGAAGCCCGCCAGACCCGCCGCCAGCGCAAGGCTGGCATCCGCCGTTCCGCCATCGGCAAGGAGCCCCAGCGCCAGCGCCGCGGGGATCAGCGTAGCAGTGAGAAGACCGTCCGATCCGTCCATGAAGTTGACCGCATTCGCCACCGTGAACACCCAGAGCGCGGACCCGGCCAGCCCCACGATCCAGGGCAGGGCGATACCGAGCCCGGTCACCGGCCCGGCCATCACCGACAGGGCGAGACCAAGGGTCGTGAGAACAGCAAATTTCAGTCTCTCCGACAGGGTGAGCAGGTCATCGAGCAGCCCCAGGCCGGCCGCCATGCCGCCGCAGAGCACGGTCCCGGCCAGCGCCGCGCCTTCGGCGGGGCCGGTCACCGGAATGACGAGCAGTGCCGCAAACACGCCGGCAAGCACGCCGATACCGCCGCCGCGCGGGGTCGGGCGGGCATGGCTGGAACGGGCATTGGGATGATCCAGGATGCCCGCGGCCAACACCGACCAGGCCACCAGGACCGCCACCGGAAATGCGATGAGCGCGGCCGGCAATGTCACGCCTCCATGTCCGGCGCGCCCAGGGTTACCGCCTTGCCGAATTGCGGATAGGCATCGGCGGCGGCGCGGGCATCGGCAGCGCGCTTGCACACGGCAAAACAGCTTGCCCCCGACCCCGTCATGCGCGCCAAGAGAACACCAGGCTGGGCATGCAGCCAGTCCAGCGTGTCACCGATGGCGCCTTCACGCACGATCGCCGGGGCTTCCAGATCATTGCTCTCGCCGGCCAGCCAGTCGACCAGGTCGCCCTGCCACCAGGCACCCTCGGCCAGGGGCTGCGGGCTCGCCTCGTCGAAGGCCCGGAACACCGGACCGGTGGGCACGGCGACGCCCGGATTGACGATGACGGCATGCAGAGCGGGAACATTGTCGATCATCTCGATCCATTCACCGATACCGCGCATGCGCAGGGGCCGCGAATAGACACAGGCCGGCACGTCGGCCCCCAGGCCAAGACCCAGCTGGGCCAGCCGTTCCGGCGGCCAGTCCAGACCCCATAGCCGGTTCAGCGCGCGCAGCGTCGCGGCCGCATCGGCCGAACCGCCGCCCAGGCCGGCTTCAACGGGAATATTCTTGTGCAGATGAATGCTGGCACAGCGATCGACGCCCGCCTCGCGCTGCAGCGCCATGGCCGCGCGCAGGACCAGATTGTTGTCGCCGCCGCCGGCGAGCCGCCGCGACGGTTCGCCCGACATGGACAGGAGGAAGGCCGGGCTGTCCTTGACGCGGATCTCGTCGCCCCAGTCGGCGAAGACCACGAAACTGTCCAGCGGATGATACCCATCGGGCCGGACCCGGCCGACGCGCAGGGTGAGATTGACCTTGGCAGGCGCGAGTTCGCTGATTTCCCCGGCACTCACGGCTCGCCGGCCCCGGAGACATCGACCGAGGCCATCTCTGGCGTGTGTTCGGGCGGACGGCCATGTTCGAGACGATACTCGATCTGCACAACCTGTTCGGCAGACGGGTCCAGGTCGGCGGCCCGGCGCCACTGGAAACCCGCTTCCAGCCGGCGGCCGACCTGCCAGTAGGCATCGCCCAGATGCAGGTTCGCCGTGGCGCTGCCGGGATTGAGCGCAGCGGCCCGTTCCAACTCCTGCACCGCCAGCTCGTAATGGCCAAGCTGGTAGTAGGCCCAGCCCAGACTGTCGATCACATTGCCGTTTTCCGGGTCCATCTCGGCGGCCCGGGACACCATGTCGAAGGCCCGTTCAATATTCTCGCCGCGCTCGATCCACAGATAGCCCAGATCGTTGAGCACGGTGGACTGGTTGGGGGCGATGTCGAGCGCATCCAGATAGGCCGCCTCGGCATCGTCCCAGCGGTCCAGCGTGACCAGGCAGGATGCCCGGAAATATTCATACCGCCAGTCCTCGGGACGGCCGCGCGACCGGTTGAGGGCGATGGCACGTTCGTAAAGGGGAACAGCGGTTTCGCAGCGATTGTGGATCCGCGCCAGATCGGCATGGAGCAGAAGCGCCTCGGGCTCCCCGGACTGTTCCGCCAGATTCTCGGCCGCGGCATAGGCGGCATCCATCCGCCCCAGCGTCGCCATCAGCACGATCCGGTCGATCTCGGCGCCCAGGCGGAAGGGTCCTTCGGGCACGGCAGCGTATTCGGACAGGGCAAGATCGTGCAGGCCGATCCGGTCCAGCGTGCCGGCCAGCACCACATGCAGGGGCGCAAGATCGGGATCCAGGCGCTGGACCATGCGCATGTAGACAACGGTCAGATCCATGTCGGCCTGGGCAGCCAGGTCGGCTGTCGGCCCCAGCACGGCCCGCGCAGCCAGGCCGGCGATGCCCGGCCGGCGCGGCGCCCGCGCTCCGGACGCCGCCGCTCGGCGTGCAGCCTCGATACTGCTTTCGCCGCGATCGTCGCGAAGATAGGTGTCATAAAGGGCAATGGCTTCGTCGCGCCGGTTCTGGCGAACCAGGAAGGCGCCGTACATGTCCGTCGCCAGGCGCCGGAAGGTTGATGTAAACACGGCCGACCGATACCCCGCCTCGGCCGCCTCCATCTGGTCATCGGCCTCGAACAGCATGGCCTTGTGCAGCCAGAGATGCGGCGCCAGGAATCCCGGTGCCTGCATGGCGCCCGCCGCCTCCAGCGCCTCATCGCTGCGGCCGGCGCCCATCAGGGCCCATTGCTGCAGGATGTCGCTGAAGAACGCGTTGTAGGGACCGTATTCCGGCCCGGTATCCAGCACGGCGATGGCGCCTGAATAGCGCTGGCGGGAGATCAGGTCCGCGGCATGATAGAGTGTGGCGAGCCGGCTGGGATCGCCCGCCCCGGCTGCGCCTACAGCCAGATCGGCGGCCCGGTCGAGATCGCCGGCAATCACCGATGTGATGAAGGCCCGGTCCGTGAGCACGACGTTTCCGGGCATGCGGTCGAGCGCTTCGACATAGTATTCCGCCGCGCCCTGGGCATCGCGGTTCACACCGGCATAGCGCGCCGCCAGAAAGGCACCATAGGCCGACGCCTCCTCTTCCGGCGGTGTCACGCAAGAGGTAAGCGCCAGTGCTGGCAACAGCACCGGCAGGGCAAGGGAAAGACGCGTCATGGCCGGTATGCTCGCTCCAGCGGCGATCCGGCGCAAGGGCGTATCGCGGTTAAATGCCTACATCCCCGCATACATCGGACCGCCCCCGCCTTCCGGCGTCGTCCAGTTGATGTTCTGGTTGGGGTCCTTGATATCGCACGTCTTGCAGTGGACGCAGTTCTGGGCGTTGATCTGGAAGCGCTGCTCCCCCGTCGCCTCGTCCTCGATCCACTCATAGACACCGGCCGGGCAATAGCGTGCCGACGGCCCGCCGAACTCGCCGAGCTCGGACGACTTCTGCAGCGCCGCATCGGCGAGCTTAAGGTGAACCGGCTGGTCCTCCTCGTGATTGGTGTTGGAGATGAATACCGAGGACAGCCGGTCGAAGGTGAGCACGCCGTCGGGCTTGGGATAGTCGATCTTCTTGAATTTCGAGGCTGGCTGCGTGCTTTGCGCATCGGTCTTGCCATGACCCATCGTGCCAAAGGGCGACCAGCCGCCGGTGATCGTGTTGATCCACATGTCTATCCCGCCCAGGGCAATACCCAGCACGGTGCCGAATTTCGACCAGAGCGGCTTGGCATTGCGCACGCGCTTGAGGTCCTGCGCCACCCAGGACTTGTCGTAGGCGGCCTGGTATTCGGCCAGTTCGTCATGTGCCCGGCCCGCACCTAGCGCCGCAAACACGCTCTCGGCGGCCAGCATGCCGGTCTTCATGGCGTTATGGCTGCCCTTGATGCGCGGCACGTTGACGAATCCGGCCGAACAGCCGATCAGCGCCCCGCCCGGGAAGGCCAGTTCCGGCACCGACTGGAAGCCGCCCTCGGTGATGGCCCGGGCGCCGTAGGAAATGCGCTCGCCGCCTTCCAGCACTTCACGGATCGCCGGATGCGTCTTCAGGCGCTGAAATTCCTCGAAGGGGGAGATCCAGGGATTCTTGTAGTTGAGGTGAACGACGAAACCGATCGAGACCAGATTGTCGCCGTAGTGGTACATGAAGGATCCACCGCCGGTGGCGTTGTCCAGCGGCCAGCCCATGGTGTGCTTCACCAGGCCAGGCTTGTGCTTCTCCGGCTTCACGCGCCAGAGCTCTTTCAGCCCGATGCCGAATTTCTGCGGCTCCTTGCCTTCGGACAGGTTGAAACGCGAGATAAGCTGCTTGGCCAGGGAGCCGCGCGCGCCTTCCGCGATCAGCGTGTACTTGCCGCGCAATTCAATGCCGGGCTGGTAGCCATCCTTGTGGCTGCCGTCGCGGCCGAGACCGAAATCCCCGGTGACGACACCCTTGATAACCCCGTCTTCCTCGACGAGATCGGCGGCGGGAAAGCCGGGATAGATCTCCACGCCCAGCGCCTCGGCCTGTTCGCCCAGCCAGCGGCAGACATTGCCCAGCGAGACGATATAGCAGCCGTGATTGCTCATCAGCGGCGGGAAGAAGAGCGTGGGCAGGCTGATCGATCCGGCTTCGCCAAGCACTTCGAAAATGTCGGTCCTGACCGGTTCGTCGAGCGGGGCGCCCCTCTCCTCCCAGTCCGGGATCAGTTCATTGAGTGCCTTGGGGTCGACCACCGCGCCGGACAGGATGTGCGCACCCACTTCCGCGCCCTTTTCCAGGACCGCAATGGATATCTCCTGGTCCGCGTCGGCAGCCAGCTGTTTCAGGCGGATCGCCGCCGACAGGCCGGCGGGACCGCCGCCGACTATCACCACATCGTATTCCATGGATTCGCGTTCGATCGGTGCGTCGGTCATGTTCGGGCCACCCCTTCCTGTTCAAGTTTCAGCACTGTCCCGCTTGCAGGCTTCCGGTCATACCTTAGGATCGAACACCCATCTAGCGCGTCCGGCTGTCCGGATCAAAATTATTACGTTAACGTGCACGTAAGGCATGTCCGACCCAACCGCCTCTCTCGACCCCTGCCAGGAAAAGGCTCTCAAGGCGCTCATCACCTGGTGGGAGGAAGCCGGGATCGAGCTCGACGCGCCGGTGGTCCGGCCGCGCCCGGCCCCGGCACGGGCCACACCGCCCGCCCGTGAAACCGGAGCCGTGCGCGAAGCGCCGCAGCACAGCCCCGCCCGTCCGGCAGAACCGGTACGCGCCGCCACCGCCGCATCCGCCCGCGCAGCGGGCTACGGCCAGGTCGAACACGAAGGCCCCGGCGCCCGGGACCTGGCCGCCGGCGCCGATACGCTCGACGCGCTCCAGGCTGCCATCGAGAGCTTCGAAGGCTGTCCGCTCAAGCGCACGGCGCGCAACACGGTATTCTCGCGCGGCAGCCGGGAAGCCCGGCTGATGCTGGTCGGGGAGGCGCCCGGCAAGGACGAGGACGAACAGGGCCAGCCCTTTGTCGGGCGGTCCGGACAATTGCTCGACCGCATGTTCGCCGCGATCGGCATCGGCCCGAACGATCTCTACATCTCCAACATCCTCAACTGGCGCCCGCCCGGCAATCGCACGCCGACCCAGGAGGAGATCGCAATGTGCCTGCCCTTCATCGAGCGGCACATCGCCCTGAAGGCGCCGGACATACTGATCGTCGCCGGCGGCATATCGGCCCAGTCCCTGCTGCGCACATCGACCGGCATCACGCGCCTGCGCGGCCAGTGGCAGGACTATGCCGTGCGCGACACGGCGGGCGAGCCGACGGACAAGACCATCCCCGTCCTGCCCGTCTTCCACCCGTCCTACCTGCTCCGCCGTCCGCCGGAAAAGCGCAAGGCCTGGCAGGACATGCTGGCGCTGGAGGCGCATCTCTCCTCGCTTTAGACGACCGTGCGGGACGCCACGACCGGCGGCGTCCTCGCGAGGGCTGTTCTGCCGCCGCTCGATCGCAAAAATGTTCTTGATTTGTTCTTTTTCTGAGTCATAGTAGCGCCATGACCGAGCGCCCAGGTGGCTACGCCCTAAACGCCCCTTCCACGGCCCCCTCGCCCGACACCCCCACCGCCCCGGGGACCGGCGCCCGGGGCCGGGGCGCTCGGTCAAACATTTCAGGGCGCTATGAGATGTTCGCACGGGAAGCCTTCGACGACGGATGGACCGAGGCGGATGGCGAGGCACCGCGCCTGGCAACAACCATCCTGAAGGATGCCTCGCGCTCCATCGTGGCCACCAATTCCTCGCCCGACATCTCCTTCGACCAGTCGATCAATCCCTACCGGGGATGCGAGCATGGCTGCATCTACTGCTATGCCCGGCCGAGCCATGCCTATTGGGGATATTCTCCGGGCCTGGACTTCGAAAGCATCATTTTCGCCAAGCCGGACGGGGCGGCCCTCCTGGAACAGCATTTCAACCGGCCGGGTTACACACCTCGGCCGATCGTGATCGGGGCCAATACGGATGCCTGGCAGCCCGTGGAAAAACAGCTGGAACACACGCGGGACATCCTCAAAGTCTTCGCCCGCTACAAACATCCGGTCAGTTTCATCACCAAATCGGCGCTCGTGCTGCGCGATCTCGACATCCTCGGGCCCATGGCCGCGCAGGGCCTGGCAAAGGGCGCCATATCCATCACCACGCTGGACAGGCGGCTGGCGCGGGACATGGAGCCCCGCGCCGCGGCGCCTCACCGCCGGCTCGATGCCGTACGCGGCCTGGCCGGCGCCGGGCTTCCTGTGACGGTAATGATGGCGCCGATCATACCGGCCTTGAACGACAGCGAGATCGAGGCGGTGTTCGAGGCAGCCGCCGAAGCGGGAGCGGCCAATGCCTCCTACGTACTCTTGCGCCTGCCGCTGGAGATCCGGGAACTGTTCCGCGAATGGCTGGCCGCAAAACGTCCCGATGCGGCGGCCCGGGTGATGTCGCTGATCCGCCAGATGCGCGGTGGCAAGGATTATGATGCGCGCTGGGGCGTGCGAGGCCGCGGCGACGGCCCGCTGGCGCAATTGATTGCCAAACGGATTCGCGCCGCGGTCAAACGCTATGGTCTGACGGCGCCGCGGGCGGAGCTGGATATTTCAAGGTTCGAACGCCCGCTTGGATCGGCGGGCCAGCCCAGCCTGTTCTGAGCCAGCCGGTTCGCGCTTGAATTGCAGAAGGCCGTCTGCATAGTCCGGGTCGGGGGGCAAATTCATGCGCGTGTTTCCGATCCTGCTGCTGCCGCTACTGGCAGCCGTCTCGGCCTGCTCAGTTCAGGTCCAGCCCTATCTGCGCGGTCCGACCGCCGACGAGATCGCCACAATGTCCGACAAGATCGGCGACGAGGTCGATCGCGCCTTCATTCGCGAGATTTACCGGGCCGCGCTGGACCGTGACCGGGCCGTATTGACGAGTGCCTTCGTCGACGAGATCGGTCAGGCCGATCTGGAAACGGGCTTCACCTCCTTTTACCAATACATGCCCGAAGACCGGCCTGTGCGCTCGGACCTCGTTACGTGGGTGTTCAACACCCATGTCATGAACGACGCCGACCCGGTCCACACATTGACCGCCGAATACGTGCTGGAGGCGTCCAACGGGCAGTTGCATCACCTCTACATGCAGAGCCGGCGCGCCGGCGGCGGAGACCCCCGGATGGCGAGCCTGATCTCGAACCATCTGCCGACGAACGGTTTTGAAATGCCCGATCGGTGGGGTTGGCTGCGCATGCTGATGGCCGGGCTGGCCATCGCCTCCCCGCTGGTCCTGTTCGCCGCCATCTCGGTGCGCCTGCGAATCCACAATCTGGAAAAGCCCATCCTGTGGACCGCGGCCATCCTGATCACTGCGCCAACCTTCACGTTCAACTGGACCAGCCAGGCGATCGACGTGATCGCCCCCTTCGTTCAGACGGGCGGGACGACGGTCAATGTCAGTCTGTTCAGCTGGATCGTCACAGGCAGCCAGGTCGCCAGGGCCGGTGACTATCATCCCTGGATGCTGACGATCGGCCTGCCGCTGGGTGCGGCCTGGTTCCTGCTCAGGCACTGGACCGGCGGCCTGAGGCTCAAGACCTGAGCGGTCAGGCCCGGCGGCGTGGCGTCTCTGCTCCTGCGTTCACGTGCTCGCAAATGCGCAGGCGCAGATCCGCGCTTTCGGCGTCGAATCCGGGCACCTGGCCGCGCGAGATCGGGCGGGAGAGCAGGAAACCCTGCAGGACGAGATCGGGCTGGCACCCTAGCGCACCAAGCTCGTCGAACTCTTCCACACCCTCGACAACGACACGGATATTCAGCTCACGCGCCAGGTCGATCGTCGCCTGCACGATGATCTGGGCTTCGCGGTCCCGGTGGATGCCGGTCATGAAGGACCGGTCAATCTTGATCTTGTCGAAGGGGAAGGCGCGCAGATAGCTCAGCGAGGAATAGCCCGTGCCGAAATCGTCGATCGCCAGGCCCACGCCCAGCTCCTTCAAGGCGCGCAACACGTTCAGTGCGCGCTCCTCGTCATCGATCAGCACGCCTTCGGTGATCTCGATCTCCAGCCGCTCCGGTGCAAGACCGGAAAGCTTCAGCGCCTGCCGGACCGAGAATACCAGATTGCCCTGGCGGAACTGGGCCGGGGAGACGTTGACCGCAACCCGCCGCCCATCAGGCCAGTTCACGGCCTCGCGGCAAGCCGCCTTCAATACCCATTCGCCCATTTTCAGGATCAGACCGGTCTCCTCGGCAATCTGAACGAAGTTCGAGGGCGGAACGAAACCGCGGCGCACATCGTTCCAGCGGATCAACGCCTCGTATCCCACGATAGCGCCATCGCCCAGGCGGGCCTGCGGCTGGAAGTGGAGTTCCAGCAGCTCGTCCTCGATCGCCAGCCCCAGATCGGCCTCGAGCATGCGGCGTTCCTGCATCATCTGGCCCAGCTTGGGATCGAAATCGCAAACCTGGTTCCGGCCCTGGCCCTTTGCCCTGTAGAGGGCGAGATCGGCCTGGTTCATCAAGCGGTCCGGATCCTCGCCATCGAGCGGGAACAGGGTCACGCCGCCGGACGCCGACACCTTGAGGTGCAGTTGCCCCAGCGTCAGCGGAGATCCGACCGTATTGACCACGCGCTGGGCGATGGCCAGCACATCCTCGCGGCCCTCGACATCGGGCAGGACGACAGCAAACTCGTCGCCCGACAGACGCGCGGCGATCGCCCCCTTGGGCAGCACGTCGAGCATGCGTTCCGAAACGGTCTTCAGCAATGCATCGCCTGTGGCATGGCCGTGGACGTCATTGACCTCCTTGAACCGGTCGAGGTCGAAGAACATCAGCGCGACGATCGTGTCTGCGTGCCAGGCCCGGTCCAGTTCGGCCTCGAAGGCCTCACGGAACTTCAAGCGGTTGGGCAGGCCGGTCAGTGTGTCGTGATGCGCCAGATGAGTGATCCGCGCGCGGGCGCGCTCTTCGGACGAGACGTCGCGGAAGGTCAGGACCTGGGCAGGGTCGCCGTCGAACTCCATGGTGCGCCGCCGCACCTGTACGGTGATCGCCGCGCCATCACGACAGCGCAGCTGGCAGGTGACCGGACGCATCTCGGCCTGCTCGTCGAGGATCTCGGCCAGCTTTCCGTCCATGACCACCTTGTTGATCGGGGTGCGGATCAGATCCTGACGGTCGAGCTTGAGCATTTCGCAGAAGCGGGAATTCATGTCCTGCATGATGCCATCGCGCACAACGGCAATCCCCTCGAAAGTCGCGTCGGCCAGGGTGCGCATGCGCCGTGCCTCGGCTTCGCGGCGCGTGCCGAGATGCAGGTCCAGTGCCGCCGCGCCCAAACCGATGGAGACGACGAAGATCACGCCGAGGGCGATGGTCACAGCCAGCAGCTTGGTCGATACACCGTCCGGCTCCACGATCCCCGGTGCGAGGGGAACAAGCTGCAACGCTCCCATCGCAATGAAGTGAAGGCAGACCACGCCCAGAACGAAAGCCGCCGCAGCGCCGAACAGGCCGCGGCGGGTCGGGTAACGCACCATGATCGTCGCGCTGGCGGCCGCGAACTGCATGCCCAGGACGACAGATGCAATGACAAGGCCGGTATCCCACTGCATGCGCGCACCGACATCCATCGCGTCGATGCCCATGAAATGCATGGTGGCAATGCCGGCCCCGATGACGGCGCCACCGACCGGCGCGGCAAAGGCATGTTCGGCCCTGACCGCATAGGCCCAGCCACAGGCAGAAACGAAGACGGCCAGAAGCAGCGAACCTATCGTGCCGACCATGGCGTAGTGGATGGGAAGCGGCGATTCATAGGCCAGCATGGACACGAAATGCGTGCCCCAGATACCGACACCGGTCACGAATCCTGCCACAAGCAGCCACAGCACCTGCCGCTCGGCCGGGGCGGCCATGGCACGCCGCGCCGTACCCACAGCGGCGAGGGCGGACAGGGTGCACAGGATGGCGGCGACGGCGACCAGACGCAGGTCGTGTTCGACCGTCAGGCAATAGAATACGCGATACACTCTTGCCTCGAAGGATCGGCTTTGACCCGGACGCTCCCACAAAAAGACAAGCATTACCTTAACGGGACCAAGGGTTTTCCCGCGCAACCGGTGGCCGGTGTGGACGAGGCTGGACGGGGGCCGCTGGCCGGTCCGGTCGTGGCCGCTGCGGTGGTCCTCGATCCGTCCCGGCCGATCCCGGGCCTCGCCGATTCCAAGACCCTCACCGCCCGCCGGCGCGAGGCCCTGGCCGGGCAGATCCGGCAAAACACATGGATCGGTATCGGTATTGCCGAACCCGCCGAGATCGACCGGCTGAATATCCTGCAGGCGACAATGACGGCCATGGCGCGCGCGGTCTCTCGACTGCCGCGGAGGCCTGTACACGTCCTGGTCGACGGCAACCGGGTGCCCGAGGGTCTGCCCTGCCCGGCCGAAGCCCTGGTGAGAGGCGATGCCCGCGAGCCGGCGATCGCCGCGGCGTCGATCATCGCCAAGACGCTGCGCGACGCGCTGATGCTGGAGGCAGCCCGCCGCTGGCCCGGCTACGGCTTTGACGGACACAAGGGCTATCCCAGCGCCGCCCACCGCAAGAGGCTCGCCGAGCTGGGCCCCTGCCCGATCCACCGGCTGAGCTACACGCCGGTTCGTCTTGCGGCCGAATCAGCGCAATCCACAGATGCGGCCAGCTGTGGATAACTTGATCGAAGCTTAACCGCCCGTTAGCCATAAGAGCTGAGAAACTTCCCGTCTGAAGTACGAGTGGGAGTGGCGTGTCATGGCGGATATCCGGATCGACCAGATCCTTGAAGGCGAATGCGTGGAAGTGATGAAATCGCTTCCCGACGGTAGCGTCGACCTGGTTTTCGCCGACCCGCCCTACAATCTCCAGCTCGGCGGCGATCTGCATCGCCCGGACAATTCCAAGGTATCGGCCGTCGACAATGACTGGGACCAGATCGGCGGGTTCGACGAGTACGACCTGTTTACCTGGAGCTGGATGGAAGAGGCGCGCCGCGTCCTCAAGCCGAACGGCGCGATCTGGGTGATCGGCTCCTATCACAATATCTTCCGCGTCGGCGGCATTCTCCAGGATGCGGGATTCTGGGTCCTCAACGACATCATCTGGCGCAAATCCAACCCGATGCCGAATTTCAAGGGCACGCGCTTTACCAATGCACACGAGACCCTGATCTGGGCCGCCAAGTCGAAGGACGGCCGCCCTACCTTCAACTATGCCGCCATGAAGGCGCTGAATGACGGCGTGCAGATGCGCTCGGACTGGACCTTGCCGATTTGCTCCGGAGGCGAACGCCTGAAGGGCAAGGACGGCAAGAAGGCGCACCCGACGCAAAAGCCGGAAGCCCTGCTGCACCGCGTCCTGCTGTCGACCACCAATCCCGGCGATATCGTGCTCGACCCCTTCTTCGGCACCGGCACCACCGGTGCCGCGGCCAAGCGCCTGGGCCGCCATTTCATCGGCATCGAACGCGACCCCGACTATCTTGACGTCGCCCGCGCCCGGTTGGACGCTATCACGCCTGCCTCTACCGAAGCGCTCAGCGTGACCCAGTCCAAGCGCGCCCAACCGCGCATCCCCTTCGGCGCGCTGGTCGAGCGCGGCCTGGTCAAGCCGGGCGACACGCTGTACTGCCCCAAGGGCCGCCACACCGCGCGGGTGCGCGCCGACGGCACACTGATCGCCGGCGCCAATGCCGGATCGATCCATCAGGTCGGCGCCCGGATCCAGAGCGCGCCCTCCTGCAACGGCTGGACCTACTGGCACGTGCGCACCAAGCAGGGCCTCGCCCCGATCGACGTTCTGCGCGCGGAAGTCCGGGCCACGTTGGACAGCTAGCCCCGATGCTATATCCTGTGTCCTGCCGCCGATCAGGGCACGCGACATGAAGACTGGGCGAGGCTGAAGTGAGCCGCCATGGCTCCATCGCTTGGATGATCCTTGCGGTCATCGTGCTTACCTCGCTCGTAGTTTCCGGCAGCACGGTCGCTATTACGGCGGTCAGTTTCTGGCGTGACCTGCAACGCGTGCAGCTGGAACAAATTGAAGACTATGTCGCCGAACGCGGCCGTATCAACGCTGCCCTGTTCGAGCGCATGGCGGCCACCCAGACAAACGCTATTGCAGCCCTCGACCGGCGCCTGGCCACGCTCGACGATGATTTTGCACGGGCCGAATTCGATCGCCTGTTCCCGCTGCAGGACGACGGGACACGCCGCAGTATCGACCCGCTTTTCGAAGGCTATACCGCCCCCGATGGAGACACCCATTTTGGCGTCGGCGCCTATCTCAATCCCGAGCGCGAATGGGATCTGCCGCGCAAACGCTTGCTGGTGGCCGCCTATCTGGTCGTCGACCGGTTCGGCGAGGCGCTGCAGGGCCTGATCGACAACATCTATTTCTTCTCCGACGACAATGAGCTGGTTATTTCCGCTCCCGCCCGGCCGGACCGTCTGGCCTACTACCGCCGCGAGGCACCGGCCGGCTTCGACATGCGCGAAGCGTCCTTCTTCCCGCTCGTCCTGCCGGAAAACAATCCCGAAGGCCTCTTCGTCTGCGACGAGCTGGCCCGGCTGCTCTATGTGCAGAGCGGAGAATGGCTGACAACCGGATGTTTCACACCCTACCGGCGCAACGGGGAACACCGCGGCGCCTTCGGCACAACCGTGGAATTACGCACCTATTTCGGCGAAGCCATGGCCAATCCTCCCGCCTATGGCGAAAACATGATTATCGATGCCAACGGCAATCTCATCGCACATGCCGCCCTGCTCGACGCTCCGGTCACACCGCAGGCGGTCGAGGCCGTCTCGCAGGGCCTCGACACGTCCGGATTTCTCCACGCCATCGAGGCCAGCGGTCAGCCGCACGAGCATGGCGTCGTGGCCACGCCGAACGGCCACTGGATCATCGGCTATACATGGCTCGACGGTCCCGGCTGGTATTCCATCTCGCGCATTGACCGGGACGCCCTGCGGCAGGAGCAGGCCGGCCGGGTCCTTGTGGTCATCCTGATCGGCATCGCCGGTGTCGCACTGCAATGCCTGCTGGCCTATCTGATCCTGTTCAACCGCCTGGTCCGCCCGCTGGCCGCCATGACACGGCATTTCGGCACGTCGCGGCCGGATGCCGCCGGACGCAATCCCGCCCTCACCCGCACGCTCCAGGCCCGCAACGAGCTGGGCACGCTGGCCCGCCGGCTCGAGGCCCAGCGGCGGCGCAATGAGGAGATGATCGACCAGCTCGAGGACCGTGTCGCCGAACGCACCCGTGAACTGGAAGTGGCGAACCAGGCCAAGAGCGAGTTTCTGGCCAATATAAGCCACGAAATCCGCACCCCCCTGAACGGTGTCCTGGGGCTTGCTCAGATCATCGAACTCAGGGCCAAGGATCCGAATCTACGCGAGCAGGCCCGCATGATTCATGACAGCGGCGAAATGCTGACAGCGCTGCTCAACGACATTCTCGACATGTCCAAGATCGAGGCCGGCAAGCTGGAGCTGGCCCCGGCCGCGACCGATCTTCGCACCGTGCTGTTCAACCTCAAGACCCTGTTCGAAAGCGAAGCGCAAGCCAAAGGGCTGGATTTCACCTTCAACATCGACGCCGGCATTCCTGCGCAGCTAAGTTTCGACCCGCTGCGGGTCAAGCAGTGCGTATCGAACCTGCTGTCGAATGCGATCAAGTTCACTGAGACCGGTTCGGTCCGCCTGACCGCTCACGCCGAATGCGAAGAAGCCTCGGGCGAAACCGGCGGGACATGCCTCGTCACGATTTCGATTGCCGATACTGGCATGGGCATGGAGCCGGACGTGCTCGACCGCCTGTTCGCCCCCTTCACTCAGGCCAGCGCCTCGATCGGACAAACCCATGGCGGCACGGGCCTGGGATTGGCCATCACACGCAATCTGGCGGAGATAATGGATGGCGGTGTCACGGTCCGCTCGACACCGGGCGGGGGGGCGGTATTCACCCTCACCTTCCGGGCTGCAACAGTCAAAACCGCCGCTGGCCACCAGGCGCGGGAAGCCCCGTCGGATCTGGCAGCCGCGCCGGAATTCGCGCCGCTGCGCGGGCTGAACATTCTTCTGGTCGAAGACAATCACATCAATCAACAGGTCGCCACGGCCTTCCTGGCGCCGCTGAAGGGGCGGATCCACACCGCCATGACCGGCTTGCAGGCGCTGGAAAGGCTGGCCGACAGCGCATTCGATATCGTCATCATGGATGTGCGCATGCCCGTCATGGACGGCCTTGAGGCAATCTCGCGAATTCGCAGCGGCGAAACCGCCTATGCCGGCATTCCGGTCGTCGCCCTCACCGCCAATGCCTCCGAAGAGGACGCACGCATCTGCCTGCAGGCCGGCATGGACGCCTACGTATCCAAGCCGCTGAAACCGAAAGCCCTCTACAACGCCATGCTGACGGCGCTCTCCCGCAGTAGCGCGCGCCGCTAGCGCGACCGGGCCGCCACCACTTTTCGCATCACACTGGGCAGGGCTTCGCGCTCCAGGGCTTTTTCCCTCACCCAGCCGCCCTCATCGGGTTCCCAGTCCGGCAGGGCGGCGGCCTCGCGCACCGACAGGCGCAATTCGAAATGGGTAAAAACATGGCGCACCTCGCCGCGATCGGCCCACTCGCCTGCGAAGGGCGGGTCGCCCTCGGGCTCGGCCTCGCCCCAGGGCGTGGAGGGCACTTCCATCATGCCGCCCAACAGGCCCTTGTCCGGCCGCTGGCGCAGCCAGACGCCCTTGGGACTTCGTACAAGCCAGGCAATGCCGCGGCGCACCGGTTTGGGCTTTTTCTTCTCCTTGAGCGGATACCGCGACATGTCGCCCGCGGCCCGGGCCTCACAGGCAAAGGCCCAGGGACAGGCAGCGCAGCCGGGGGTGCGCGGCACGCACACCGTGGCCCCCAGATCCATGATCGCCTGGGCATAATCGCCCGGCCGGTCCGGCGATGCGATGGCGGACGCCAGGCGCCGGATTTCCGGCTTGGCCTTCGGCAGTGGCGTGTTGATGCGATAAAGCCGCGTGATGACCCGTTCCACATTGCCGTCCACCACGCTGGCCGGCTTGTCGAACGCCGCCGCCAGGATGGCGTTCGCCGTGTATTCACCGATCCCGGGAAGTGCACGCAGACCCTCGAGCGTGTCGGGGAAGCGTCCGTCATGATCTTCGCTGACGGCCCCGGCGCAGGCATGCAGATTGCGGGCGCGGGCGTAATAGCCCAGACCGGCCCACTCGCGCATCACATCCGCGCGCGGGGCTGCGGCCAGATCGTCGACACGCGGCCACAGGTCCAGGAAACGGAACCAGTAGGGCGTGGCATGCGGCACCGTGGTCTGCTGCAGCATGATTTCCGACAGCCAGACCGCATAGGGATCGGCCACACGCCCCCTCGCCCGGTCTTCCGGCCGGACCCGCCAGGGCAGCGTGCGGCCCTCGCGGTCGTACCAGTCGAGCAGGGTGGAACGCAGACGGTCGATCTGATCGGACGGGGTCATGGGGCTTTGCACTTGCGACAGGCCGTCAACACGGCGACACTGGTGAGCATGATGCGCAAACCGTCCCCGTCAACACTGGAAGCTGCCGCAAACGCCTTTATCAGCAGACGCCGCGGCCGGCCGGCGATCCGGCCCGCTCCCTCGGCGGGGCGCGCGGCCGAGCGTGTTCTCAAACCGCTGGCGAAACAGTTCGGTGTCGGCACCGACCAATTGCGCGAGAACTGGGAAGAGATTGTCGGGCCGCGCCTGGCGCAATGGAGTTCCCCGGAAACCATCCGGCGCTCCGGCGGGGTATTCACGCTGGTGATCCGCGCCCGCGGTCCGGCCGGGGCCATCCTGCAGGCGGAATCGCGCCGCATCCTGGAACGCATTGCCACCTTTGCCGGCCAGCGCGCCCCGACCCGGCTGCGCATCGTCCAGGGCATGTCCGCGGCCAGGCCGGCTGTGCGCCCATCCACCCGCATGAACACTTCGCAATCCGCTTCACAACTGAGCGAGACGGTGGAGACTTCGCCCGAGGCCCGTCTATTGTCGGCCCTCGACCGGTTCGGCCGTGCGATCAAGGCACGGGACGAACGCTGATTTTGGCATGGGGAGCCTCCCGATGAATCTCACACGACGTGCGTTGTCCGCTGTCGCCGTTTCCGCCGCCCTGATTGTTGGCGCCTGCGGCGACAATGACGCGCCCAGCACCGGGCAGACCAGCTATGAACGGGCCAGCGATCGCGGCCTGGGCAGTGCGTCTGCACCGGTGACGATGATCGAATACGCCTCGGTGGCCTGCGGGCATTGTGCCCTCTTCCACGAAGAGGTTTTCCCGACGCTCGAGGAATATATCGAAGCCGGCCAGCTCCGCTTCGTCTTGCGCGAAATGATCACCGGAACGCCGCAATTTGCCATCGCAGGCTTCGCGCTGGCCCATTGCGTGCCCGAAGATCGCTATTACGACATGATCGATCTGCTGTTCGAACAGCAGCGCGCCATTTTCCAGGCCGCCCAGACCCAGGGCAGCGCCCGCGGCCAGTATCTTGCCATCGCCCGGTCGATGGGGCTTAGCGAGCAGGAATTCGTGGCCTGCCTGAACGATGAAGAAATCAATGAGGCCATCGTTGCCGCCCACGACCGCGCGGTCGAGGAAGGCATAGACGGCACGCCGCGCTTTGTCTTCAACGGACAGATGCTGGAATCGCGCCGTGCGCCGGGGGATACGGAATACACCTATTTCCTGGGCGGCGAACAGCTGATGATCGATGGCGAGCCCGTGCCGGGCCTGGTGGATGCGGAGACGTTCAGCCGTATCATCGATCATCTCGTCGCCCAGTCGGGTGGCGCGGCGGGCGAAGGGGCGGAATAATGTCCCTGTCGCGCCTCGTCCCGACGGCCCTGACCTCGGCGGCGCTCCTACTGGGTACGGCGGCGGCCGGTCTGGCCCAGAACCCGGCCCAGGCGGAACGTCCGGACGATCACGCCATCGGCGCGGCCGATGCCCCGCTGCTGATTGTCGAATACGCGTCCTATGCCTGCCCGCACTGCGCGCATTTTCAGGAAGATGCGTGGCCGGCCGTGCGCGAGGAGTTTATCGAAACCGGCCAGGTACGCTGGGTCTATCGCCCGACTCTGACCAACCCGATCCAGCTCGCAGGCGCCGGGATCATCCTCGCCGAATGCGCCGCCGAGGACCGCTTCTTCGATGCCACCGACCTGTTGTTCGCCGAACAGGCCGCCCTGTTCGAAGCGGCGCGCTCAGGCGGCGATGTGCTGGGTGTCTATAACCGGATCGGCGCCGCGGTCGGCCTCAATTCGGAGGCCTTCATGGCCTGTTTGCAGGACCCTGCGATGAACGAGGCGGTCAACGCCGCCGCGATCCAGGCCAATGAAGACGGCATCCCGGGCACCCCCTCCTTCATCATCGGCGGCGAGTTGCTGGCGATCGTCCGGGAAGAGGGCCGCTCGATCTGGCACTGGGGCGGCGAGCCGCTGATGCTCGACGGGGAACGGGTTCCCGTCGAATTGAACGGAGACTCGTTCAGCCGAATCGTCCTTCACTTCCTGAATAGTTCCGATTCGGAGAACTAGAATCGCATCAGGAAAGCGCCGCATTCGGGTAGTAAAGGACCCGCCAGGCTGCGCAATGGAGGTCGGGTGAAGTTCACACAGCTGAGGCTGGCCGGATTCAAATCATTCGTCGATCCCACCGAGTTGCGGATCGATCCGGGCCTTACTGGCGTGATCGGACCCAACGGTTGCGGCAAATCCAACCTGCTTGAAGCCCTGCGCTGGGTGATGGGTGCCACCTCGGCCAAATCCCTGCGCGGCGGCGGCATGGAAGACGTGATCTTCTCGGGCACGGACGCCCGCCCCTCGCGCAATCACGCCGAAGTCGTCCTGACCGTCGACAATGAGGAAAAGCTGGCCCCGGCCCGGTTCAACGAGGCCGATGTGCTGGAAGTGACCCGCCGCATCACCCGCGGCGCCGGATCGGCCTACAAGATCAACGGCGAGGAGGTGCGCGCCAAGGACGTCCAGCTCCTGTTCATGGATGCCGGCACCGGCGCCAATTCGCCCGCCCTGGTGCGTCAGGGGCAGATTTCCGAGCTCATCGCCGCCAAGCCGGAAAACCGCCGCCGGATCCTCGAAGAGGCTGCTGGCGTTTCCGGCCTGCGGGCCCGCCGCCACGAAGCCGAGCTGCGGCTGAAGGGCGCGGAGACCAATCTCGACCGGCTGCAGGAGGTGATCGACGATGTCACCGCCCGGCACGGATCGTTGCAACGCCAGGCCCGCCAGGCCGCGCGCTACCGCAAACTGTCCGCCTCGATCCGCGCCCTGGAAGCCGCCGTCTGGCTCAATCGCTGGCGCGAGGCGGCCACGGCCGTTGAAACCGCCGAGGCCGAGCTCGGCGACAAGCGCGAAGCAGCCGAGACCGCCACCCGGGCTGCCTCCGAAGCGCGGACCCAGGCCGAAATTCTCGCGGCTGCGCGCGAACCGGCCCGCGAGGCGGAGGCCGAGGCCGCCGCCGCCCTGCGCCGCCTGGAGCGCGAACGCGACCTCTTGGAACGCGATGCCGCCGAGGTGGAACGCACGATCGAGAGCCTGGAACACCGTCTGGCGGACCTCGCCTCCGCCGAAGAGCGCGAGACCCATATCGCCGAGGATGCCGAAGCCAGCCGCGACGAAGCCGCCCGCGCCATCGAAGAGCTCGACGCCGAAATCGAACGCGAAGCGGCCACTCTGGCCGAGGCCGAGAGGCGGGCCCGTGAAGCCGAGGAGCAGCGCCGCGCCAGGGAGGCCGTGCTGGACGAACGTGCCCGCGAGGCCGCCGACAAGCGCGCTGCAATCGAGGCCGCACGTCGCGATCTGGACCGCTGCCAGACCCGCCTGGAGCAGATCGCGCGCGAAATCGAGAGTGCCGGGCGCGAACGCGATACCATGCGTACTTCCGCTGCGCTGAGCGATCTGGAAGATGCCGAGATCCGGGCCGAGGCAGCCGAAATGGCGCTGACCGAAGCACGTGCCGAGCTTGACGCGGCCGAGGCCGTGCGGGCCGCTGCCGATACGGCCCTGGAAACCGCCGCCCAGACCTGGCGCGATCTGTCGACCGAGCGCGAGACGCTGGAACGCGAGGCCCAGGCACTGGAACGCCTGCTCGCCTCGTCGATGCAGGAAACCGTCTCGCCGGCCCTCGATGCCGTGCGGGCCCGTCCGGGCTATGAAAAGGCCCTTGCCGCTGCGCTCGGAGACGACCTGGATGCCTCGCTGGACGCCGGCGAAGCACGGCACTGGCGCGAGACCGGCATCAGGGCGGACTATCTGCCCGGCGGCTGCGTGCCCCTGTCCGACCATGTCGAAGCACCGGCCGCACTCAAGGCCCGGCTCGACTCGGTCGGCGTGATCAACGCCGGCAGGGCCGAAGAGGCCGCGGCCAGACTCAAGCCCGGCCAGCGACTGGTCACACGCGAGGGCGATCTGTGGCGCTGGGACGGTCTGATTGCCCGCGCCGACGCGCCGTCCGCCTCGGTCGCGCGGCTGGAAAACCGTAACCGGCTCGACGCGATCCGCGAGGAACTGGAGGCCGGGGTCGAGGCGTTCGAGACCGCCCGCACTGCCGAGGCCGAGGCGCGCGAGGCGGCCGACGCCGCGCGTACCCGCGAACAGGATGCCCGTGCCGCCATCGGCCCGGCCGACCGCGCCGTACGCGAAGCCCTGGCCCAGGTCTCGGGTCTGCGCGAAAAGGCTGCCAAGGATGCCGCCCGGGCCACCGCGCTGGACGAGCGCATCGAACGGTTGGAGGCCGAAGAGAGCGAAAACCGCACCGCCCTGGAAACGGCGCAGTCGCTGCTGGCCGAGGCGGAGGCAGCCGAAGGCGATACCGACGCGCTGGACGCCGCGCGCGAGGATGCCGAAGAGGCCCGCCGCACCGCCGCCGATACGCGCGCGGCCCTGGAAAGCGTCCGCCGCGACGGCGAATTGCGGCGCCAGCGCCGTATGGGCTTCAAGCGCGATCACGATGCCTGGGCGGAACGCTGCAAATCGGCGCGGGCCCGTATCGAGGACCTTCACCGCCAGGACGCCGAGGCCCGCAAGGCCCTGGAAACGGCCCGCGCCAGGCCGGACCTGATGGAGGAAAAACTGCTCGCCCTGACCGGCAAGGTCCAGGCTGCCGAACGCGCCGCCTGGGAGGCGCGCGAAAAGGCGTCCACCACGGAAGGCCAGGTCAAGGAGGCCGACAGCGCGGCACGCCAGGCCGAAGCCGCTGCCTCGGCCGCGCGCGAGGGCCGGGCCGCTGCGGAAGCCCGTCTGAGCGGTGCCCGGGAGCGCCTGAACGAAACCACTGAACGCCTGCAGGACGCGACGGGCGAAGCGCCCGGCGCCCTCTCCAGGCGTGTCGACGAGGACGAGATCTCCGAACTCACCCCGGCCGAGCTGGAACGCCGGCTCGACGAGGCCCGCCAGGGCCGCGAACGCCTGGGTGCGGTCAATCTCCGCGCCGACGAGGAGGCCGAGGATCTGGCCCGGCGCATGGAGGAAATGACCAAGGAACGCGACGATCTTATCGAGGCGATCGCCCGCCTGCGCAAGGCGGTGGACGAATTGTCCCGCGAAGGCCGCGCCCGCCTGCTGGAAGCCTTCGACATTGTCGACGGGCATTTCCGCAATCTCTTCGCCACCCTGTTCGAGGGCGGCCATGCCGAGCTGCGCCTGACCGAGAGTGACGACCCGCTGGAAGCAGGCCTGGAGATCATGGCCTGCCCGCCCGGAAAGAAGATGGCGACGATGTCGCTGATGTCCGGCGGCGAACAGGCCCTGACCGCCTCCGCCCTGATCTTCGCGGTCTTCCTGTCCAATCCGGCGCCGGTCTGCGTGCTCGACGAGGTCGACGCGCCGCTGGATGACGCCAATGTGGACCGCTATTGCCGCATGCTGGACGAGATGCGCCGCCTGACGGAAACCCGTTTCCTCGTCATTACGCACAACGCACTGACCATGTCGCGCATGGACCGGCTTTACGGCGTAACCATGGCCGAGCGCGGCGTTTCCCAGCTGGTCTCGGTCGACCTTGTCGGCGCGGAACAGCTGATCGCCGCCGAATAGCCGATTTTTCCAACACGATCAGGGCCTTACCGCACCTGCGGGCTTGCTTGACTTGCCGGGGGGGCGTGGATAGTGTGCGCGCGCCTACGGGGGGCTGTTCTTCCGTCGGCGGACCGGTCAATCATGTCACGCAAAGACGAAAGCCAGCGCGACCCATCCATCTCCGATCTGGACAGCTTGCAGCAGCGCATCGAGGCGCGGCGCGAGAAATACAGACCGAAACAGGACAAGGCTCCGGCGTCCGCCTGGTCGCTCGGCATGCGCTACGGCTCGGAATTCTTTGGCGGTGTGCTGGTTGGCGGGGCCCTGGGCCTTGTGCTCGACTATTTCGCCGGCATCTCGCCCTGGGGGCTGATGGCCGGAACGATGTTTGGATTTGCAGCCGGCACGCTGAATGTCGTAAGGGCTGCGCGGGAAATCGGTTCGGAGTCGCAGGACGAATAGGTCCGGCGGCTTCTGGGGAAGACAGGCGGACGATCCGCCCACAAACGTGAAGAGAGGCCGGGCGTGGCAGACACCAACCCGATCAAGCAGTTCGAAGTTCACGAACTGGTACCGTTCGAAGCCTTCGGCCTGAATCTGGCTTTCACCAATTCCAGCTTCTTCATGGTGCTGACCACGGTGCTGACCATCGTGCTGTTCTCGCTGGCCATGTCGAGCCGCGCGCTGGTGCCCAACCGCTCCCAGTCGGTGGCCGAGATCATCTACGGCTTTGTCGCCGACATGCTGCGCTCGAGCGCCGGTGCCGAGGGGCTGCGCTTCTTCCCCTTCGTCTTCACCCTCTTCATCTTCATCCTGGTCGCCAACATGCTCGGCATGTTCCCCTATTTCCCGGCGCCGGGTGCCCACTCCTTCACCGTGACCAGCCATCTGATCGTCACCGTCGCCCTGGCCATGCTGGTGTGGCTGACCGTGATCATCTACGGCGTTTTCAAGAACGGTCCGAAATTCCTCAAACTCTTCGTGCCGTCGGGCGTGCCGATCTATATCCTTCCCTTCGTCACGCTGATCGAGGTGATCTCCTTCATCTCGCGGCCGATCAGCCATTCCGTGCGCCTGTTCGCCAACATGCTGGCCGGTCACATCCTGCTGAAAGTGTTCGCGGGCTTTATCGTCATGCTGGGCGCGGGCCTGGGCGCCGGCGGCTATCTGCTCGGAATTTTCCCGTTCGCCATGACGCTGGGCCTGACGGCCCTGGAATTCCTGGTCGCCTTCCTGCAAGCCTATGTGTTTGCGGTCCTGACCTGCATCTATCTTTCCGACGCCCTGCACCCGGGTCACTGACCGCAGGCGTCGCACCATCAACCAACCAACCGATTGCCAGATATCCTCGAGAGGAGTTTTGAAATGGAAGAAATGGGCAAATACATCGGCGCCGGTCTCGCCTGCCTCGGCATGCTGGGTGCCGCTGTCGGCGTGGGCAACATCTTCGGGTCCTTCCTGCAGGGTGCCATGCGCAACCCGTCCGCTGCCCAACAGCAGTTCGGCAACCTGATCTTCGGCTTCGCCGTGACCGAAGCGCTGGGCATCTTCTCCCTGCTCATTGCTCTCTTGCTGCTGTTCGCTGTCTAAGCATCCGGATTGCGGCCGGGTCCACGGGGCGCGGCCGCATCCATTGCTCCACAGAACCAAAGGAGCTGGCGTCCCATGACGCACGCACCGCATACCGAAGCGGCACAGCACGCGGCCGATGCCGCCGCCGATCACGCCTCCGGCGTGTTCCCGCCGTTCGATCCGACCTATTTCTCGTCGCAGCTCTTCTGGCTGGCGATCAGCTTTATTGCGCTCTACATCGCGCTCGATCGCTTCATCCTGCCGAAGATCAAGACGACCATCGAGGACCGTCGCGACCGGATCGCCGACGATCTCGACGCTGCCGCCCAGGCCAAGGCCGATGCCGAAGCCGCCGGACAGGCGTATGAGAAGGCACTCGCCGAAGCCCGCTCCAAGGCCCACGGCATCGCCGCGCAGACACGCAAGGCGCTCGACGCCGAGATCGCCAAGGAAACCGCCGAGGTCGAAGCCGAACTGGCCGCCAAGCAGGAGGCGTCGGAAGCCGCCATCCGCAAGGCCAAGGACAAGGCCTTCGCCGAGGTGCGCGGCATCGCCGCCACGGCCACAGCCTCGGTCGTGGAAGCCCTGGCGGGTGTCGAAGTCTCCGAAGCCGATGCCGGCAAGACCGTCGACACTCTGATCAAGTCGAAGGGGGCATAGGCCATGATGCTTCGTGCTGAAGACACCGGACACGGCGAAAGCGGGGGCATCATGGAATGGCTGGCCGCCCAGCCGGGCGATCCGTCCTTCTACGCCTTCCTGGCCCTCATCGCATTCTTTGCCATCCTGCTGCGCTTTGGCGTCCACAAGACCATTGCCAAATCGCTGGACGACCGGGCCGACGCGATCCGCGCGGAACTGGACGAAGCCAAGCGCCTGCGCGAAGAGGCCCAGGAAATGCTGGCCTCCTATCAGCGCAAGCAGCGCGAGGCGGAAGCGGAGGCCGAGGCCATCGTCGCCCAGGCCAAGTCCGAAGCGAAAATGCTGAAGGCGGAAGCGCGCAAGGAAATGACCGAACGCCTGGAACGCCGCACCGCCATGGCCGAACAGCGTATCGCCCAGGCCGAGGCCCAGGCCGCCGCCGAGGTGAAGGCCGCCGCCGCTGAACTCGCCGCCCAGGCTGCGGAGGAAATCCTCAAGACCCAGCTGAAAAAGACCGATCTCAACAAGATCGTCGATGCCGACATCAAGACCGTTGGCGAAAAGCTGAACTAGGTCTCAGCGGACCCCGTATGCGAAAAGGCCCGCAGTACATGCTGCGGGCCTTTTTTTTCCTGGCGGCCTGGCCGGTGCTTGCCTACTGCGTCCCGCATCCCTGCATCGCCGCAAGCAGCATCGCCGAGCGGGCGAACATCTCCCCCTGGCTCTCGTCGACATTCGTCAACATCACCACACTGCCGCCGTGGCCGATCATATGGGCAGACGTGATATTGGTCGCCCCGTTGGATCCGGACTGGGTGGAAACGCGCTGCGGCCGGCCGCAGATCTCCCAGACATCGTAGCGCCCTCCGAAGCCATAGCGCGCCGACGGCACTTGTACTGTGCGGAACGTCTCGAGACTGTCGGCGTTCAACACCTGCCCGTCATCAAGCGCGTGTTCCAGGCGCAGGAGATCGGCCGCCGTCGTGAAACTTCCGGTCAGAAAACGGGGACTCCAGTAATCTCCGCGCCCTTCCGGATCTGCAGGGTCATGGCCGATCGCGACATCGTCCGAATGCGGGCGGGTTTCGGTGAGGTCATGAGTGTAGACCCCGCTGTGAACCATGCCGGCCGGCTCGAAGACCAGCGTCTGCAGGACCTCGCCATAGGACTGTCCGGTTACCGTCGCCAGCAGGTGCTGGACGACGAGCCAGTTGGTCAGCACATAGTCGAACGTCCGGCCGGGATCGTGTTTCAGGTCACCGGAGGCATAGCGCTCCACCGCCTGCCCCGGCGTCAGCGCATCCACCGCAGCACGCTCCGAACGGAAAGCCTGCAGAATGTCATTGGGCAGCCCGGACTGATTGCTGAGCAGCGCGCGCAGGGTCAGACGGTCTCCGGTATCGGCCCGGAAGCCGGGCAGATACGTCCGGATCGGTGCGTCCAGGTCCACACGCCCTTGCTCGACCAGGGCGAACACGGCGAGGGCAGCGAAATACTTGTCGACGGATCCGGTCTGGAACCGGGTTTCGGCAGTTAGTGCACGGCCTGTTTCCGGATCGGCCGTCCCCGACACCCATTGCCAGATCGGGGTGCCATTCCGGCCCGCCATCATGACCCCGTTGAAATCCCTGGCATCGGCCCAGTCCGCCACCACCTCATCCAGGCTGGCGGCATCGCTCGCAGGATCGGCCAGCGCGCATGCATACATCAGGCCCGCGATGGCGGTACCGGCCAGGATCATTCGTCTTTTCATTGATTTCTCCATTGCGATTGCCCGCTCGGGCAACGGCACAGAGGTATCAGGCATGCAGGACCGGGACAGCTACCGTTCACCGGCCTGTCAGGGCCGTTCGCCGAATCGCGGCCTATTCAGCCGCTTCCTTCTCGCCGAAGGCAAAGCGCACCCGCTTCCAAAGCCAGGGGAAGCGGCGCAGCGTATTGGTGATGTAGGTGTGCAGCGTCTTGGAGGCCGCCGCCACAAGGATCAGGCCGAACAGGAACATCGGCAGGCCGATCGGAATGAAGGGCGTCACGAAGCCGAGCGGAATCGCCAGCACCATAAGCGCCATACCGAAGGCCACACAGACGGCACGGATCACCAGCACAACGACCGCGCCGAAGGCGTTCCGCTGAGCCCATCCGTTGAGGGAATCATTCATCGCCGTGACCATCTCCAACCCCTGTCTCGCGTGCAGGGCGCACCGGCAACATGGTGCGCGAACCGAGACAGACAACACTAAACGCGTAAACGTGACCCCAATGCGAGACAAAAGCGCCGAAATTCGGGCGGCAGTGTCACTCTGCTGCGGGATGTTGCATATGCGCACCGATTCTGACGTCAGCTTAATATTGCAAGCGCTTACGGCGCCTTTGAGACCGGTGCCCGGACCGGGCCGCCGTCCCCCTGGGGCGCAGGGAATAATTTAGTAGCCCGCACACCCGCTGTCAGCGGGGACGCTGCAGAGAAATTTCCCGGCATGGGTTTTCGGGACCGGCCCCACCTCGTCCCTTCCCGGTCGGAGAGCCGGGATGATGACGCAAACGCGGCCGGCAGAGAGATCCGCCGGCCGCTGCTTGCGCCGTGTGCGGACGTTTACTCGGCGGCTTCCAGCTCGTTGGCCGGGGGTGACCAGCGCAGGACCGGCTGGCGGGCGGCCCGGGTCTCGTCCAGCCGCTTGGTCGGCGCGTGCACGGGGGCAACCAGGAAGCGGTCCTTCCCGCCGGCCCGGGCCGCTTCGGCGAGGGCTTCGAGCACTTCGGTAAACCGGTCGAGGCCGCCCTTCGATTCGGTCTCGGTCGGCTCGATCAGCATGGCGCCGTGGACGACCAGCGGGAAATACATGGTCATCGGGTGATACCCCTCGTCGATCATCGCCTTGGCGAAATCGAGGGTGGAGACACCGGTGTCCTTGAGGAAGCGGTCGTCGAACAGGGCTTCGTGCATGCAATGGCCCTCATAGGCGGGCGTCATCACATGTTTCAGGCGAGCCAGGATGTAGTTGGCGTTGAGCACAGCGTCCTCGGCCACCTGTTTCAGACCGTCCGAACCATGGCTCATCATGTAGGTGAGCGCGCGGGTGAACATGCCCATCTGGCCATGGAAGGCAGCCATGCGGCCGAAGGGTTCGCCGGCTGCCTGCCCGGCGTGCTCGACGAGTTCCCAGGCCCCCTTTTCGGTCTGCTGGACATAGGGCACGGGCACATAGGCGGCCAGCGCGGCGGAGAAGACCGTGGGGCCGGAGCCGGGGCCGCCGCCACCATGCGGCGTCGAGAAGGTCTTGTGCAGATTGATATGCATGGCGTCGATGCCGAGATCGCCCGGACGCACCCGGCCGACAATGGCGTTGAAATTGGCGCCGTCGCAATAGAAATACCCGCCCGCCTCGTGGATCAGATCGGCAATCTCGCGAATGTCGCGTTCGAACAGGCCGCAGGTATTCGGATTGGTCAGCATGATACCGGCGACATCGTCGCCCAGCTTGGCCTTGAAGGCTTCCATGTCGACCCGACCGGTCTTGTCGGCGGGGATTTCGTCGACGGTGAAGCCGCACTGCACGGCGGTCGCCGGATTGGTGCCATGGGCGCTTTCCGGCACCAGGACACGGCGGCGATGCGTCTGGCCGTCGGAATCCAGCTTGGCCCGGATTGCCATCATGCCGCAGAACTCGCCATGGGCCCCGGCCTTGGGCGACATCGCCACGGCCGTCGTGCCGGTGAGCGTCATCAGCCAGTGCGCCAGCTCGCCCATCAGCTGATAGGCCCCCTGCACGGTCGAGGCCGGTTGCATCGGATGAATGTCGGCAAAGCCCGGCAGGCGCGCGATCTTCTCGTTCAAACGCGGATTGTGCTTCATCGTGCACGAACCGAGCGGATAAAGACCCAGATCGATGGCGTAATTCTTCCGCGACAGGCGGACGTAATGGCGCATCGTCTCCGGCTCGGCGAGGCCGGGCAGACCGATCTGGCCCTGGCGCTCAAGTCCGCCGAGACGGGTCCGGGTGCCCTTCGGTTCCGGCAGGTCAACGCCGCAATGCTCCAGATTGCCGCGTTCGAAGATCAGCGGTTCGGCCTGTTCCAGGCCGCGGCTTCCGGAGACGGTATCGGCATAGCCGCCGGTGGCGGCGTTTTCGGCCATGCGGGTGGGCCGGCCTTGCGTATTCATGCCCATCTTACAGCACTCCCTTCAGCGCCTTGGCGAAGACGGCAATGTCTTCCGGCGTGTTGGTCTCGGTCGCAGCGACGATGAGATAATTCTCGAACCGGCCCGGGAACAGACGGCTGGCGGGCACGCCGCCGATCACGCCCACGCGGGCAAGATCGTCAACCACCTGGGCGGCCGGCCTGGGCAGTTTCAGGGTGAACTCGTTGAAGAAGGCCTCATTGACCAGTTCCACACCCTCGACCGCACTCAGCGCGTCGGCAAGTTCGCATGCGGTCTCGTGATTGAGACGGGCCAGCGTGGTGATGCCCTTTTCGCCCAGGAGCGTCATGTGGATGGTCCAGGCCAGCGAGCACAGACCGGAATTAGTGCAGATATTCGAGGTCGCCTTGTCGCGGCGGATATGCTGTTCACGTGTCGACAGGGTCAACACATAGCCGCGGCGGCCATCTGCATCCACGGTCTCGCCGGCCAGGCGGCCCGGCATCTGGCGGATGAAACGGCGATCGTCCTTGCAGGCGAAAAGACCCACATAGGGGCCGCCGAAATTCAGCCCGACGCCGATCGACTGGCCCTCGCCCACGGCGATATCCGCGCCCATGGCCCCCGGGCTTTCCACCAGGCCCAGCGCGACGCATTCGGTAAAGACCGCTATGACCAGGGCGCCCTTTTCGTGCGCAGCCTCGGAAATGGCGCGCAGATCGTGCAGACGGCCGAACACGTCGGGCGTCTGCACCACGATGCAGGCTGTCTCATCGCCGATGGCGGCGATGACCTCGTCCAGGCCGGACGCGGCCGGATCGGTCACCGAGATCTCGACGTCGGAGTATTTCGCCAGCGTCTTCGACGCTTCGATATAGTGGGGGTGCACGCCACCGGCCATGACGGCCTTGTTCCGGCGCGTCACGCGGGCGGCCATCATGATGGCCTCGGCACAGGCCGTCGAGCCGTCATACATGGAGGCATTGGCCACATCCATGCCGGTCAGGAGCGCGACCTGGGTCTGGAATTCGAACAGGGTCTGCAGCGTGCCCTGCGAGATTTCCGGCTGATACGGTGTATAGGCCGTGAGAAATTCGGAGCGCTGGATCAGGTGATCCACCGTCGCCGGGATATGGTGCTTGTAGGCCCCCGCCCCCACAAAGAACGGCGCCTGGCCGGCGGCCACATTTTTCGCCGCCATGGCCGAAAGGGCGCGTTCGACCTGCAATTCGCTCTGCTTGGTCGGCAGGTCGATGAGACCGTCCAGCCGGGCCGCGTCGGGCACATCGGTGAACAACTCGTCGATGGAGGCAACGCCGATGGTTTCCAGCATCGCCTTCCGGTCGGTATCCGTGTGGGGGAGGTAACGCATGCAGATTGGCCTTTTAAGCGGTGTGTGCGTTGTAGGCGGCTTCGTCCATCAGCCCGTCCAGCTGGGCCGCGTCGGACAGCTTGATCTTCACGAACCAGCCTGCGCCGGCAGGATCTTCGTTCACCTTGGCAGGCTCGCCCTCGAGATCGTCATTGATGGCGACGATTTCGCCATCGACGGGCGCATAGACTTCCGAGGCGGCCTTCACCGACTCGACCACGGCGAACTCGTCGCCCTTGGAGAGCGTCTTGCCGACTTCGGGCAGTTCCACGAACACCACGTCGCCGAGCTGGCCGGCAGCGTAGGCGGTGATGCCGACCGTGGCGGTATCGCCGTCGACGGTGATCCATTCATGGTCTTCGGTATAGCGGGTAGTCATGGCGTCTCTCCTGCCCCTGAATTAGCCCCGATAGAAATTCGCCGGCACGAACGGCAGTTTGACGACCGTCGCCGGACGCGGCTTGCCGCGTACGAGAATGTCGACCCCGGTTCCCGGTTCCAGGAAGCCGCGATCGATATAGCCCATGGCCACCGGACCGTTCACGGTCGGCCCGAAGCCGCCGGAGGTCACGATGCCGATGATGTTTCCGTCCTTGTCGGCGATCTCGGCCCCCTCGCGCGCGGGCGCCCCGGCTAGCTTGAGACCGATGCGCTTCTGGCAGGTCTTCTCCTCGATCTGCCGCGCGATCACATCTGCACCCGGGAAATCGCCCCGGTCGCGCCGCGTTCGCGCCAGCGCCCAGATCAGCGAGGCTTCGACCGGCGTGCGGCTTTCGTCCATGTCATGGCCATAAAGGCAAAGTCCGGCCTCCAGGCGCAGCGAGTCCCGCGCGCCCAGACCGATCGGCTCGACCTCCGGCTGGGCCAGCAGAAGGCGCGCGATCCGTTCGGCATCGCCCGCCGGAACGGAGATCTCGAACCCGTCCTCGCCGGTATAGCCGGAGCGGGAGATGAACACCTCGGCACCGTCCAGCTCGAACACGCCGCACTGCATGAAGATCATCCTGCAGGCATCCGCGCACAGGCGTTCCATCACATCCCTGGCCGCCGGCCCCTGCAGCGCCAGCAGCGCGCGGTCTTCCAGGCGGGTCAGCTTGCCCTTGCCGGCGACAGCCGCCTCGATATGGGCGAAATCGGCCTCCTTGGTGGCGGCATTGACGACCAGGAAAAGCCCGCCCCCGGACCAGGGACGCGAGACCATCAGATCGTCGCGGATGCCGCCCTTGTCGTTGAGCAACAGCGTGTATTTCTGTTCACCCGGATTGAGTGCCTCGAGGTCGGCCGTGATCAGCCTTTCGATGGCCTTTTCATCGCCCTCATATCGCGCCTGGCCCATGTGGGAGACGTCGAACAGCCCTGCCCCGGTGCGGGTTTGATTGTGCTCGCCCATGATTCCCATGGGGTATTGCACCGGCATGTCATAACCGGCGAAGGGCACCATCTTGCCGCCCAGTTCGACGTGGAGGGCATGGAGCGGGGTTTTCTGGAGCGTGTCGGTCATGTCGGGTCCTTGCGTTGAGGCGGCCCTGCACGCCCCGTCCGAGCTTGCAAGCCATGCCCCCGCTGTCCCGATAACCTGAGAGATTCCGTGGACTTCCTCGCCGCCCGATCGCGGCGGAACCCACTTGCTCCGTCGGTGGGATGGGGCAAACCCCATCCACTTTCCAGCGTTCTGCTCTCCCGCGGTCCTTCGGCCTGAGCGTTTCCGGGGCGGTTGCGCCTTCGGCGCCGGCCTTTTCGCCGGTCTCTCCCGCGGGGAGTTTGATCCCGCGAAGCCGGTCATGAGCCTGCTTCGCGATTGCGCCGGACTCTATGATTCCGCGGCCGAGAGTCAATGATGCGGGGCGGTTAATCCAGGCGCGGCAAGCAGACGGCCAGCGCGCAGATCCGGCAAGCATGGAACAAAGTCCGCGGCCATATTGCGAACATGGCAACACCCCTCCCCGGAACAGCGAAGCCAAACAGTCGTGCGGGGAAACCCGGTAGCGTGCTTGTGGGGGTAAACTACATCCGCGCCGGCGCTTCCAGTCCCAGAAGCTCCAGGCAGAGTTCCAGCTGTTTCAGCGTGGCCTCGGCCAGGGCCAGGCGGGAGGTCTTCTCACCCTCGCCGTCCGCGGACAGGACCGGACAGGCCGAATAGAATTTCGAAAAGGCCTGGGCGAGCGTGAAAGCGTGGTCGCAGATCGCGTTGGGCGCCCGGTTCTCGCACGCCTGCTCGACTGCGGCGCCGAACGCGTCGAGCGCCAGCACGAGTTCGCGCTCCTCCGGCGTGTCCGCCGAGATCGGCCCCGCCGCAACGCCCGCCGCCTCCGCACGGCGCATCAGCGATTTCACCCGCACCGCGGCGTAGAGGAGATAGGGGCCGGTCTTGCCCTCGAAACTGGTAAAGCGGTCCAGGTCGAAGACATAATTGGTGGTGCGATAGTTCTGCAGATCGGCAAACTTGATCGCCGCCAGCCCGACCATGCGGGCCACCCGGTCATGCTCCTCCGCCCCGACATCCTCGGCCAGCCCCGCCTCGTGCAGGCGCTCGTCGGCCCGTTTGATGGCACTCGCGATCAGGTCGGCGAGGCGGAACGTACCGCCGTCGCGCGTGCGCAGGCGCTTGCCGTCCGGTCCGTTCACGGTGCCGAACTTGACGTGTTCCAGCGATCCTTCCGGCGCCAGGCCGGCCTTGTCGGCGGCGCGGAAAACCTGTTCGAAATGATCCGACTGGGCCAGGTCCACGACATAGAGTGTCAGGTCAGGACCGATCGTCTGCTTGCGATCGAGAATGGTGGCAAGATCCGTCGTGCCGTAGAGCGAGGATCCCTCGGACGTCACCAGGATCAGCGGCGCCAGCTCCTTCTTGTCGCCGTCGCGGGCTACGCGGACGACCCACGCCCCCTCGCTCTCCTCGGCCACGCCGCGCGCCTTGAAGTCGGCGATCAGCCCGTCGATCAGATCGTTGACGTCGCTTTCGCCCTTCCACAGGTCGAAATGCACGCCCAGCGCCGCGAAGTCCTTTTTCAGTGCCGCCACCGAAACATCGATGAAATGCCGCAGCAAAGCCCGGTACCCGGCCCGGCCGGCCTGCAATTCCGCCGTTGCCTTGCGGGACTTCGCCAGGCGTTCCGGATCCTCCTTGGCCTTTTTCGAGGCCTGGGGATACAGACGCGCGAGATCCTCGATATCGACCGGCGGCTGTGACGGATACTCGCCTTCATAGTCGGCGTCGAAATAGGGCAGGTCCGGCTGCTCGTCCTCGAGCTCGGTGATCAGGTGGCCCATCTGCAGGCCCCAATCGCCCAGATGGATGTCGGACACGACATCGTCGCCACGGAAGCGGAACAGCCGCTGCAGGCTGTCGCCCAGCACGGACGAGCGCAGGTGTCCAACATGCATCGGCTTGGCGACATTGGGACCGCCGAAATCGATCATGACCTTGCGCGGCGCCGCCGTCACAGGGACACCTGCACGCTCGTCGGCCGCGATTTCTGCCGCTCGCGCATTGATGGCGGCCTTGGCCGGACGCAGATTGACAAAGCCCGGACCGGCGATCTCTGCGGTTTCGATCAATGCATCGCCCGCCACCGCATCGAGCACCGCCTGCGCAATGTCGCGCGGTGCCTTCCTGGCCTGCTTGGCCGCGGGCATGGCGCCATTGCACTGGAAGGGGAAGACATCCGGATTCTGCCTGGACGGCGTGACACGGCCCAGTTCGCGCGGAAGCCCAAGGGAAGCAAACGCGTCGCCCAGCCGTTCGCTGAGCTGTTCGGCGATTGAAGGCATGGTCTAGTCCTGGCCGGCCGCCACGCGGAAGCGCTGACCGGAACGGTTGAAGGCAAGCTGTTCAGGCGTCAGTTCGAACCCGACAATGATTTCGAAATTGGTGCCCGACGTGTTCGCCTCGGCCCGCGGGATCGAGATCGCGTCGATCGTCTCGGTGAGGTAGACACGGTCCTGGCCCGGATCGAAGCGCACCGTGATCGGAAAGGTTTCCTTGTGGATCACGGCCATGTCGCGCCGGGTCACCGCGACGAAATACTCGTAGGTGCGGGCCTCGCCCCTGGCCGCCGGGCCGCGGCCGAAGCCCATGTCCAGCTCCAGATTGGCTATAATGGGCCGCTCGCCATAATAGCTGCACAGCGACCGGACGGCGAGAATCTCGCCGGTGAAACCCACACTCTCGTAATTGACCTCGTCGCCGTGGATATCGACCACCCGGTGTGCGTCATAGAGCGACAGCGCGGAAGGACACGGACCGGCATTGGGCTCGGGCGACGCCAGCGCCTCCTGCACGGTCGAGCAGCCCGAAACGAGGCCGGCGGCAAGGGCGAGAGCGGCGAAAGAACGCACGTGACTGGAAAACGCGTGACTGGAGAACATTGTGCACTACCTGTCCTGGGAACGGACCCCGCCACTGGATAGCGGCCGGGCAGTTTGTTAGGACGGTCATACGATGCGTGTGCGGCTTCCGCAACGCCATCGCTGAAGGAGATTGCGAGCCAATGAGCACGCCCCGCCCGCCCCTCACACTCCTGCTGGCGGCCCCGCGCGGTTTCTGCGCCGGGGTCGACCGGGCGATCCAGATCGTCGAGCGCGCCCTGGAGCGCTTCGGCGCGCCGGTCTATGTACGCCACGAGATCGTACACAACCGTCATGTCGTCGAACGGCTGGAAGCCATGGGCGCGGTCTTTGTCGACGAGCTGGACCAGTGCCCGGACGACCGGCCGGTCGTGTTTTCCGCTCACGGCGTCCCCAAACGGGTGCCGGACGAGGCCCGGCGGCGCAACATGATCTATGTCGACGCCACCTGCCCGCTGGTCTCCAAGGTCCATGTTGAAGCCCAGCGCCATTTCGCCAATGGCGACGAGATCGTTTTGGTGGGCCATGCCGGCCACCCCGAAGTGGTGGGCACGATGGGGCAACTGCCCGACGGCGCGATCACGCTCATCGAAACCGTCGACGATGCGATGCGCTTTGCACCGCGCGATCCGTCGCGCCTCGCCTTCGTCACCCAGACGACGCTCTCGGTCGACGACACATCGGCGATCGTCGAAACCCTTCAGACCCGTTTTCCGCAGATGAAGGCGCCGCACAAGGAAGACATCTGCTACGCGACGACCAATCGGCAAAGCGCCGTCAAGGCCCTGGCACCGCGCAGCGATATCGTCTTCGTGATCGGCGCGCCGAATTCCTCGAACTCGGTTCGCCTGGTCGAGGTTGCCAGACGCGCCGGCACACCGCGGGCCCAACTGGTGTCCTGTGCCGCCGACGTAGACTGGGATGAGATCGTAGATGTCCAGACCGTGGGCATCACCGCCGGCGCCTCTGCGCCGGAAGACCTGGTGCAGGGGTTGATCGACGCCTTCCGGGCGCGCTTCGACGTGGTACTGGAAGAAGTGCGGGTGACCGACGAGGACGTGGTGTTTAAGCTCCCCCGGGCGGTCGCCTAGGCTGCGCAGCATTCGAGGGGAGAATGACACGATCTCGACTGATCGGGCTGGCCGTCCTCACGCCGGTCGTCGGCGTTTTCGGATTTCTGGCTCACGAAGCCGGGCATTGGAGCATGGGCCGGGCCTTCGGCCTGGACATGTATCTCCAGCTCAACCGGGCGGGACCGGTCGACCCCGGCATCGATGTCGCCACGTGGCGGCAGGCCACAATCACATCGGCGGGACCGGCCGTGACCTTTGCCCAGGCACTGATCGGCGTGGCGCTCGCCCGCCGCCTGCCCGTGCTCGGCTTCGCATTGACCTTTTCGGCCGTCTACATGCGGGCCGTGGCGTTCGGGATATCGGTTCTGGTCAATCCCAATGACGAGGCCCGGCTGGGGGAGATGCTGGGAATCGGCATCTATCCCATCCACATTGCCGTGATGGCTCTCCTCCTGCCTGTGCTGGCACTGGCAACGCTCCGGGCCCGGGCCGGGTGGTCCGCCTATATCATCGCCTTCGTGGCATCGAGTGCGGCCGTGAGTGCCGTCGTCTATCTTGACCCGGTGATCGGGCGTATTCTCTGAGATCTGTCATGAGCACCAACAAGACCCAGCCCACACAGATAGATCCGCGCGACTTTATCGAGTCGGTCGAACATCCCGTCCGCCGGCAGGACGCACTGACCCTGCTGGACATGATGACCCGTATCACGGGTGAAGAGCCGGAGATGTGGGGCCCGTCCATCATCGGTTTCGGCCGGTACCACTACAAGTATGAGAGCGGCCGCGAAGGCGATTTCATGCGCACGGGCTTTTCCCCGCGCAAGGCCAATCTCGTCGTCTATATCATGCCGGGCTATACCGATTTCAGCCCGATACTGGCGCGGCTTGGCAAACACAAACTTGGAAAATCCTGTCTTTATCTCAACAAGCTGGCGGATGTGGATCTTGATGTGCTCGAAGAGCTGATCCGCGCCGGCCTGGCCGACATGGCGAAAAAATATCCGGAATGAGCCAGATCACCATCCACACCGACGGCGCCTGTTCCGGCAATCCCGGGCCCGGCGGATGGGGCGCCATTCTCGAATGGAACGGTCATCGCCGGGAGCTGAAGGGCGGCGAGGCGGACACGACCAATAACCGCATGGAGATGATGGCTGCAATCCAGGCGCTTGAAGCTCTCAAACGCCCCGGCCAGACCGTTGTCCTGATCACCGACAGCGTCTATCTGCGCGACGGTATCACCAAATGGATCCACGGCTGGAAGAAGCGCGGCTGGAAAACCGCCGACAAGAAGCCGGTCAAGAATGTCGATCTGTGGCAACGCCTGGACGGGCTGAGCGAAAAACACCGCATCGAATGGCGCTGGGTGAAGGGCCATGACGGCGATCCCGGCAATGAGCGTGCCGACGAACTCGCGCGCGAAGGCCTGGCCGAGGCGCGCTAGGCTCTCAGGCGCCGCTCCATGACCGATCGCAGGGCCGCGTCGATGCTGGCCAGATCGAGCGGTTTGGCCAGATAACCTGTCGCGCCAGTGTGCAGATAGCGCTCCCTGGCACCGGTTGTCGCGTCGGCCGTGACAGCGAAGACGGGCATGTGGGCGTAGGGTTTTCCGGAATTGCGGATCCGCGCAATCGCTTCCTCGCCGGACATGACCGGCATCTGGATGTCCATCAGGACGGCGTCGAAATGGCCTGTCTCCAGCGCCTTCAGTGCCTCATGCCCGTTCGCGGCAGTCTCGACGTCATGGCCGGCCTTGCCCACCAGGGCGGCAGCAACCACGCGATTGGTCTCGACATCGTCGACCACCAGGATACGGCCGCGCGGCACCGGGGCCTCCGAACAGGCTACCGTTTCGGCCGGGGCCTCCCGCTCGGCCGCGCCGGCATCGGGCATGGGCACTTCGAACCAGAAACAGGTTCCCTCGCCGGGTTTGCTGTCGACGCCGATCTGTCCACCGGCGAGTTCGACGATCTCCCGGCAAATGGCCAGTCCCAAGCCGGTGCCACCATGCTTGCGGGTCGTCGAGTCGTCGACCTGGGCGAAACGGTCAAAGACATGGTCCAGCCGGTCTTCCGGGATGCCGGGACCAGTGTCCCGGACCTCGAAGCGGACGACATTGCCCCGAGCGCGTGTGACGCGCACATCGACACGCCCCGTCTCGGTGAATTTGGCCGCATTGCCGACGATATTGATGAGCACCTGGCGCATGCGCTTTTCGTCGCCCAGGACGCGGGCCGGCACTGCAGGCGCCAGGTCGAGAGCAACATCAATGCCCTTTTCGCGCGCGGTCGGATCGACAACGTCGAGCACTTCCCGGACCATGCCCGGCAGGTCGAAGGCCGTTCGGGACAGTTCGGCCATGCCGGACTCGATCTTGGATATGTCGAGCACGTCCTCGATAAGCGCGAGCAGCGCACGGCCGGACGATTGAAGCGTCTCCACGAAGCCCGCCTGCTTCTCGTCGAGCCCTGTCATCTTGAGGATTTGCGCCATGCCCAGCACTCCATTGAGCGGCGTGCGGATCTCATGGCTCATATTCGCCAGGAACTGGGACTTGGCTGCGTTGGCGGCTTCCGCCTCCTCGCGCCGGCGATCCAGTTCCTGCGCTGTCGTCACATCGCCCGTAATATCGATATTGGTCCCGCTGATGACCTTCATTCCGTCGAGCCGCGTGCGGGCAATCGCGTTGACGCGGATATGGCGTACCTGGTCGCCGGGCAGAACGATCCGGTATTCCAGATTGCACGGCTGACCGGTCTCGATCGCCTGGTCGAAGGCCGTCATGACTTTGGGAAGATCCTCGGGATGGACCCGGTTCTTCCAGCTCCTGAAGGTCATCGTGTCGCCCGCACCTTCACGGCCGAACATTTTCGTGCACGCTTCGTCCCACCAGAAGCTTCCCGGCCCGGTCCGGTACTCCCATACGCCCACACCCGAGGTTTCCAGTGCCAGCGACAGACGGTTGGAAACCGTGGCGAGCTCCTCTTCGCGCTGCCTGCGGTCGGAAATGTCCTGGAAGGATCCGATCAGCTTGACGGCCTTGCCACGCTCGACGACGGGCTTGCCGACTGTACGGACCCAGAGCTGGCGGCCATCCAGCCCGTCGAACGGCAGTTCGAGGTCCCAGGGATCGCCCTCTTCGGCAGAGCGCCGATACGCCTCCTGCAGCTGTTCGCGGGCGCAGTCCGGGAAGAAGCCGAGCGCCGTATCGAGATCGAATTCGATATCGTCATCGATGCCGAAGATGCGCCGCGTGATGCTGTCGCATTCCGAACACCCAGTCGCGAGGTCGACCTCCCAGCTGCCAATACCGCCCAGTTCCGTGACGGCGCCGAGCCGGGCGCGTATGCGTTCCTCCGATTCGACCAGCCGCATCCGGTCGGTGATGTCCTCGGCCGAGCCCGCCATCCGGACGGCGCGCCCGTTCTCGTCCCATTCAGCCTGTCCGCGCACGAACAGATGGAGGTAGTGACCGTCGCCATGCCGATAGCGATAGGTCATTTCGAAGGGTTTGCGTGTTGCCCAGGTGCGCTTGAGACCGGCATCGACCTTTTCCCGGTCCTGCGGATGGACACGTGAAAGCAGCAGGTCCAGGCCGTCGGTGGCATAGGTTCCCAGCGCATCGCCCTGGCTGGGTCTCCGGCCGATGATTTCCAGCAGCCGGTCGGATGTGAACAGCGTGCCCTGAACGAGGTCGAGCTCCCAGATTCCCGCCGTGATCCCATCCATGGCCAGATTGAAACGCCGCTCGGAACTCGCCAGGCGCGCAAGCGCGTCTTCATGTGCAATCGCCGAACGCCGGGCGTGAATGAGATTGCCGATCGTCTGGAGCAGCGGGTCGCAGGATTGAATGATGCTGTCGGTGAAACCGCCCGGGCGATTGGCGATCCCCACCATCGCAACAAGCTCCCCGAGCGAGTAGAGCGGGATGGCGGCAAAGGCATGGATCGGCGGATGGCCGGACGGCAATCCGCCCGCCCGCTGATCGTGCTCGGGCTCGTTGGATATCACCCGTTCCCCGGTCCGCAGCGCATGGCCAATCAATGTGTCGGGATCGCGAAATTCCAGGCCGCCGCCCTCGGGCATGGCATAACGCGAACGAATCTCGTCGGTCCACGCGATATCGGTGAAGACGCGCGTACTCAGATAGCGCCCGCGCTCATCTTCCAGAATGTCGCCGATGAAACCGTATTCGCTTCCCGTGAAGTCCAGAATGACCCTCAGCAGGCGTTCGAATGCCTGCTCGACCGACGCGACGTCGGCCAGGTAATCGCCCTGTACGCGGGCGATTGCCTCGAGCAGCTCGTTGGAGGACTTCAATTGCCGTTCGGCGACATGCGATGCGATGCGATCCTCGACCATGCCGGCCAGAGCCGACAGACGCTCCAGGACTGCAGGCCCGAATGTGCGAGGCCGGGTATCCATGACGCACAACGTGCCGATGCGCGCACCGCCCGGCTCGGCAACGGGGATGCCGACATAGGCCCGGATATGGGGTGCGCATTTTACCAGCGGGTTGCCGCTGAAGCGTTCGTCGGCGCGGGCGTCGGCGACTTCGAACACCTCTGCGGCCTCTATCGCATGATGGCAGAATGCGAATTCACGCGGGGTGTGGTCGATATCCAGTCCGACCCTGGACTTGAACCACTGCCGGTCGCTGTCGATCAAAGACAGGGCCGCCATCGGGGCATCCGAGACAGACGCCGCCAGGTCGGTGAGAGCGTCGAAAACCGTGTCCTCGCCGGTATCCAGCAAGTTCAGCCGGTGAAGCGCCTTCAGGCGCCGTTCCTCGTGAACACCCGTCATTCCTCTCCCCGCGGCTTCCGCCCACGCCGTCTCCGTCGGCGGCAATCCAGCGGGGAGGCATACCCGATCGCGGTTACCGGGCGTTAAACGGGCGTGTTGCCTATTGCGGTCAATTGTTCAGTGCAAAGAGAAAGGGGCTGCGACCATGACAGTCGCAGCCCCCGGCCGAATACCGGCCGGCTTCGGGGGTCGGGTGAAGCCGGCGCGGACCGTCTGTGTCCGACTTAACGGGACAGACGGAATTCCAGCTCGCGCGAATGGCCGTCGGTCTGAGCGGCGGCCGGCGCGAAACGCCAGTTTTCAATGGCAGACAGCGCAGCGCGATCGAACACGCCGGCCGGGTTGGCTTCGACGACCTGGGCGTTGACAACCTGACCGTCGGCATTGATCGAATACTCGATGCGCACGGTACCTTCGATGCCACGTCGTTCCGCACCACGCGGATATTCCGGGGCTACCAGTTCGACGGCTTCACGATCCGGGCCGGTGTTGGCGGCGGCAGGGGCGGTCAAGGCGACCGGAGCGGCGATGGCGGACAGGCAGACCAGGGCGGAGAGAATTTGCTTTTTCATGGCTCACTCGAGACGTTGTTAATTGCGAATGCGAGCGTGGATTTAAGCCGGGTCTATTGCTGCCGCCCTTCCAAAAACGATAAAATTAGAAACATCGCTGTCATATGATATAACAGGAAAAATTCACCCTAATTCGTGTGCGAAGCAATAATCAGTACAACACCTCGCACCTCGGTTACGGTCCAGGTTTCCCCGGCATCAGGATCGCTGCCATCCACGGTTTCTGCGGCCCATTCGGAATCGCCATAACGAACCCGCCCGCGGCCGGCAGAAAAATCGGCCACAACCGTCACACGCTGTCCGACCATGCGCATGGACCGGTCGTTGAGCCCGCTATTGATGCCCAGCCTGAGAGCCGGGCGCACCCAGCGATCGCCTATCCAGAGCAGGGGAACCGTCAGCAGGGCGAACACGGCCAGCTGGATGGGCCAGCTCACACCGAACATCTCCATCGCGACGAAGCCGGTCAGGAAGGCCGCTGCCGCGGGCCAGAGCAGATAGGTGGTGCCGGTCAGCAACTCGGCGATCAGGATCAACCCGGCGATCGCCCACCAGGCCCACATATTCATGCGGTCGAAAACCGAAAGCAGGATATCCATGTCTAGCCTCCCTGGCGAACCGGTCAGGACTGGGGCTTGCGCGTGGCTTCGCTGACGGCATCGTGCGCTGCCTTGCCCAGCTCGCCCACGCCGGTGATCGTGCCGATAATGTTGGAAAACTCGGCCGGAATGATCACGGTGCGCTGCTGTTCGCTGGTGGCCAGCTTGCCGAAGGCTTCAACATATTTCTGGCCCAGGAAGTAGTTGATCGCGGACACATCGCCCTTGGCGATGGCGTCGGAGACCATCTGGGTCGCCCGTGCTTCGGCCTCGGCCTCGCGTTCCCGGGCCTCGGCGTCCAGAAAGGCGCTTTCCTTGCGGCCCTCGGCCTCGCGGATCGCGGCTTCCTTCTCGCCCTCCGCGCGCAGGATGGCCGATTGTTTCGAGCCCTCGGCCTCCAGGATTTCGGCACGCTTCAGGCGTTCAGCCTTCATCTGCCGGGCCATCGCCTCGGTAATGTCGTGCGGCGGCGACAGGTCACGGATCTCTATACGCGTCACCTTCACGCCCCAGGGATTGGTGGCGGCGTCGATCACGGAGAGAAGGCGCGCATTGATCTCGTCGCGCTTCGACAGGGTCTCGTCCAGGTCCATGGCGCCGATCACGGTCCGCACATTGGTCAGGGCGAGGTTGATGATGGCAAAGTCGAGATTGTCGACTTCATAGGCTGCTCGCGGCGCGTCGAGCACCTGGATGAACACCACCGCATCGACCGACACGGTCGCATTATCCTTGGTGATCACGTCCTGATTGGGCACGTCGAGCACGCGCTCGCGCATATTCATCTTGTAGCCAACGCTGTCGATGAATGGCACGAGGAAGTGAAGGCCGGGCTTGAGGGTCCGCGTGAACCGGCCGAAACGCTCGACCGTGAATTCCTTTCCCTGCGGCACCGTCTTGATCACCGAAGCGATGACGAACAGCGCCAGAAGAAACAGAACACCAATGCCGATCAGACCGAAATCCATGCGGACCCTCCTATTTTGCTTTGTTGTCAGGTCGTCCGGGCGGATTGCCTAGACGGTTACGCTGTCGAGCTGACCGAGGATGTGATCGGCCGACGAAACCTTGAACTCGCCCGGCGCCTCGATGTTGAGCTCCGCGACGACGCCATCCTTGACGAGCATGGAGAAACGCTGGGCGCGCGTGCCCATGCCAAAGCCGGTACCGTCCATCTCCAGACCCGCCGCCCTGGCAAAATCGCCATTGCCATCGGCCAGCATGAGAACCTCGTCGCCGGCATTCTGGGACTTGCCCCAGGCATCCATGACAAAGACGTCGTTGACCGACACACAGGCGATCGTGTCGACGCCCTTGCCCTTGATCTCCTTGGCCTTCTCGACGAAGCCGGGCAGGTGCTTGGCCGAACAGGTCGGCGTGAAAGCGCCCGGCACGGCAAACAGCGCAACCGTCTTGCCCTTGAACACATCGTCCGTGGACAATTTGGCGGGACCGTCGGCTGTCATCGTCATGAAGCCGGTTTCGGGAAGGCGATCTCCTACCGAAAGCGTCATGTCATTTCTCCTCTGGGTGAGTATTGGCGGGATTCCGCACGGCAAGATAGCGGGAACATGGCTGGACGCATCCCCTCTTTGGGGCGAACATGCCGCCCATGGACCCCGATAGCCCGACAAACCCGGACGACCGCTTTCTCGGCGGAAAACTCCTCGTCGCAACGCCGAGCATCGGCGATCCGCGCTTCGACCGCACGGTTATCCTGATGTGCGATCATTCCCCCGAACATGCAATGGGAATCGTGATCAACAAACCGGTGGAAGGCCTGCGCATGCCCGAACTCTTTGCCCAGTTGGGCATCGAACGACCGGACGACGCCCCCGACAAGCCCGTCCTGCTGGGCGGCCCGGTGGACCGGGATCGCGGTTTCGTGATTCACACGATGGATTATGCCACCGAGGACTCCACCCTGCCCGTCTGCGCCGGGCTGGCGCTGACCGCCACCAAGGACGTTCTGGAGGCGATTGCCTCCTGCTCCCCGCCCCGGCGCAGCCTGCTGGCCCTGGGCTATGCCGGCTGGGGTGCCGGCCAGCTGGAAGAGGAGTTGGCGGCCAATGCCTGGCTGGTGACCGAACCGGACGAAGCGCTGATCTTTGATTCTACCGCCGAGACCAAATGGGAGCGCGCTCTCGACCTCATCGGGGTGACGCCGGAACATCTCTCCTTCCTGGCCGGCCACGCCTGACCGGCTCCATCCTTTCCAATCGAGAAGACCAGATTCATGACGGCACATATTGTCGAAAAGGGCGAGTTTGCCGGCTGGCGCTATTGGCCCGGCGATCCGTTCGAACAGACCGCCGGTCCGTTCTTTTTCAAGCAGGAAGACGGCCTGGCCCTGTGCGCCTTCCGCGTGGAGCGCAAACACGTCAACGGCATGGGGTCGGTGCATGGCGGCTGCCTGATGAGTTTTGCCGACTTTGCCCTATTCGGCATTGCGCACGAGCATCTGGCGCCCTCGGGCTATGGCGTTACCGTAGCCTTCACCTCGGAATTCCTCCGCGGTGCCTCGGTCGGCGACTATATCGAAGCGCGCGGCGAGGTGTTGCGGGCGGGCCGCTCGCTGATCTTCGTCCGCGGCGTAATCACGGCCGAAGGCGAGCCCTGCCTGAACTTCTCGGGAACGATCAAACGGGTCAGGCAGAGCTAGCGCGCGGGCGGATCGAACCGGCCCTCAATGCCCGACAGGATGGCCTCTTCGGCGGCATCCGGAGACAGCGCGCCGGCATAGCGATAGCCCTGGGCGAAATGGCAGCCCATGTCCCGCAGCGTCCGCGCTGCTTCCTCGCTCTCGACCCCCTCGGCCACGACTTTCATGCCGAAATGGCTGGCCAGCTGGATCACGGATTTCACCACCGTGCCCGCGCTTTCATTCCCGGCCATGGCCCGGACGAAATAGCGGTCGATCTTGACCACATCGAAGGGCAGCATGTCGAGGCGGGCGAGCGAGGAATAGCCGGTGCCGAAATCGTCCAGCGCCAGGGCGATACCCGCCGCAGCCAGCCGGTCCATGGCCGAGGCGGCCCGATCCGGATCGCGCATGATCTCGGTCTCGGCGATTTCGAGCTTGAAGGCACCTGCGGGCAGTTCGGCTTCCTCGATCCGCGCGATCAGCGCATCGCAGAATCCGGGATCGACAAGTTCGCTGACCGTCGCATTGGCGGCGACAAAGAGGGCCGAGGCGGCCTCGTGTGCGGTCCGCCAGGACGACAGGTCCGCAGCGGCCAGGGCGCGCACCTGGGTGGAAATCCGTCCGAGCAGATCGAGATCGTCGGCCATGTCGAGGAAATCGTCGGGCGACAGAACGCCCAGGCCGGGCCGCTCCCAGCGCGCCAGCGCCTCGAAACCGGCCAGCCGTCCCGTCGGGAGCGCGATGATCGGCTGGTACCAGGCCAGCACTTCCCCGCTTTCCACACCATTGGCCAGCGCGTGTTCCTCGCTGATCCGGCCAACACCATCCGCCGTGCTGCCCGCCGGCGTCATCAGCCCCTCTATTCTGTTGTCCGACACGCGCGCACCGAGCATCCGAACATAGGCGAGCTTGTTGTCGTCCCCGATAAGGCGAACGCGCAGATCGAGACGCGCCCCCGTCAGCGCCGCATGCAGCCGGGACTGGTCTGCCGGCCCCAACCGCCCGAGAAAGCCGGCCCAATCCAGCTCGTTTTCGGAAATGCCGAACCGCGACGTATCGCCGGTGAAGCGCAATCGATCCGCTGCAGCATCGTACACGAAGGCGACCGCACCGGCGGCCCTTGCTCCGGTTTCATAATCGCTTCCGGTCATGGGCGCGGATCGGTGGACAGCATGGCGAAGCGATCATGATCGCGCCATTCGCCAGCGATGTTGAGATATGCCCGCGAGACACCTTCATAGGTGAAGCCGACCTGTTCGAGCAGGGTTCGGGACGCGGTATTGGCCGGCTGGCAGGCTGCCTCGACCCGATGCAGGCGCAATTCGTCGAACGCAAAAGCCAGCACGCGCCGCACCGCGGCCTTCGTGTGTCCCTTGCGGATATAGGGGCTGCCGATCCAGTAGCCGATATCTGCACTCTGCAGCACACCGCGGCGTACATTGTTCAGATTGCAGGCGCCAAGCAGGACATTGTCGCGCGCGCGCAGGACGAAGAAGGGATAGCCCGTTCCGCCGTTGCGGTCAGCGTCATAGCGTTCGATCCGGCGCTTGAACGCCCCTTTCGACAGCTCGTCGGCCGTCCAGGCCGGCTCCCATGGTTCGGTATGGGCGCGGCTGGCACTGCGCAGCTTTGCCCAGGCTTCATAGTCGTCCAGCCGGGGCGGGCGAAGGCGGATACCCTCTCCGATAAGCGGTTCGTCCCAGGCTGTCTCGCGCCACACTGCCACCAGTCAATTCTCCTGTCCGGGCGGCTCTGTTTCCGCCTTCTCTCAATCCTTCGCCCCGCCGGGACGCCCCGGTCCCAGCCGGCCCCGCGCAATATGCAGGGCCAGATAGACCCCGACGAGTGCCAATGCGAGACCGAACCAGGTCAGCGCATAACCGAAATGGCGGGCGGGCGGTGTCTGTGCAAGACTCGCCGGCAGACCCGTATCGGCCCTCGCCCAGACCGGATGGACCCGGTCCGGATCGACGCCCAGGGCCCGGGCCATCGCCACAGCATCGAAACGATACCATTGATTGGTATCCGTATCATTGCGCCCGGCGAACCGGCCTGCAGCGGGAAACGGCTCGATCCGCCATTGCCGCGGCGTTGCCCGCCCCCCGCCGGCAAGGGATTCGAAGGCGGTTTCGACAAACACGTAACCCGGTTCGCCACTGGGATCGCAAGCCGGCACCGGCATCAGTCCGACCCGCACCCATCCGGCCTGGTCACGCAGGGCGTACAGGCGCAGTGTCTCGCCGGCCAGCGGCGCGGGACCGCTCACACTCGGACCAAAGGCGCCGTCGAAATCCGTGCAGATTGCGGTGCGGAAATCGGCCAGCTGGCCCCTCGCCTCGAAGGCGGCGATCCGTTCGGCCTTCCAGGTCATGCGCTGCACCTGCCAGAAACCCAGGATCACAAGCAGGGCCAGCGCCGGCAGGGAGAAAAGCGTCAGAAGCGGGAAAGGTCGGAAACGGAGCATGGCCTTCGCGTGACGGCGCTGCCGCCTCCTATTCGTCGAGCCGGGCTTCCTGGGCGTCGTGGCTGTATTGCAGGGCGAACAGCATGCCCTTGATCGGCCGCAGGAGCGCGATCGACACGAGCGGCACGAACGGGATCTGGATGATCAGGTGGACCCACCAGGGCGGCCGGAACGCCACTTCGACAAGCAGGTAGAGCACGACCGCCAGAAAGCCGGCGATGAACATGACGAAGACGGACGCACCGTCCCCCACATCGGCCTGCCCGAAATCTGCTCCGCACACATCACAGCGCGGCGCAATCTTCAGGAGACCGTCAAACATGGCGCCCTCCCCGCATTTCGGACAGCGCCCCGAGACGCCGGCCTGGATGGGGGAGGGTCTGACCATGAATGCGTGTCCCTAGCCGAATGTCACGTAGACGAAGGCGAACAGGAAGAGCCAGACCACGTCGACGAAGTGCCAGTACCAGGCGGCCGCCTCGAGACCGAAATGCTTTTCCGGCGTGAACTGGCCGGCAAGCAGGCGCAGCAGACAGACTGCCAGGAAGATCGTCCCGATCACCACGTGCGCACCGTGGAAACCGGTCGCCATGAAGAAGGCCGAGCCGTAGAGATTGCCGCCATCGGCCATCGAGAAGGCGAAATGAGCCTCGGAATATTCGTAGACCTGCAGCGCTGTGAAGCAGACGCCCAGTACCACGGTGAAGATCAGGCCCAGCGTCGCACCACGGCGGTCGCCATGCTGCAGGGCGTGGTGAGCCCAGGTGACCGTAGTACCCGACAGCAGCAGGATCAGCGTGTTCATCAGCGGAATGTGCCAGGGATCGAACGTCTCCACACCGGCCGGCGGGAAGGTCGCCAGGGCCGGGTCGAGCCGGACCTCCGGGAACAGGGCGTATTCGAAGAAGACCCAGAACCAGGCGACAAAGAACATCACCTCGGAGGCGATGAACATGATCATGCCATAGCGTAGATGAAGGTCGACCACTGGCGTGTGGTCGCCGCGGCGCGATTCCTTGATCACATCGCCCCACCAGCCGAACATGGTGTAGAGAATGACGGCAAAGCCGATCAGCAGACCGCCCCAGGACCCGTCGCCATAGGCCCAGGCCAGCGGATGGTCCGCGCCGACCAGGCCCTTCATGTTGCCGACCGCGCCTACGGCCAGCAGAAAGGCGCCCACCGACCCCACAAACGGCCACGGACTCGGGTCAACCAGGTGGTAGTCGTGCTTAACGGCATGCCCAGCCATCGCGAATCTCCTGCGATATCAATCAGCCCTTTGCGCCCTGATACAGGGCGGGCCCAAAAGGTTCAATGCTAAGGCGCGGCATCGGACGAGGCCGCATCCCCCTCGGATTCGAAAAACGTATAGGACAGGGTGAGCGTCGTGACATCGTCCATGCGCCGTTCCTCGTCGATCAGCGGATCGACAAAGAAAAGGACCGGCATTTCCACGCTCTCGCCCGGATCCAGTGTCTGTTCGGTAAAGCAGAAACATTCCAGCTTCGAGAAATAGGAGGCGGCCTTGAACGGCGCCACATTATAGGTCGCCACGCCCGTCACCGGACGGTTCGACGTATTTGTCGCCGTGAAATAGGCCAGCGCCGTCTCGCCGACACGCACCGTCATCGAACGCTGAACCGGGCGGAATTCCCAGCCCAGATCGCGGCTCGTATTGGCGTCGAACAGCACGGTCATCTCGCGGTCGAGAATGGCGCCGGCTTCGCCCATGGCGACAGTGGTTGTCCCGCCATAGCCCGTGACCTTGCAGAACAGGTTGTACAACGGCACAGCCGCATAGGCCGCCCCGACCATGGTGACCGCCGTCAGTCCGGCGAACAGGGCAACGCGGGCATTCCTGGCTTGCGGCAAACGGATCATCCCGCAGCTCCATCGGCGATATTCTGGCTCAGGCGCACGACCGTGATCAGAAACACGGCCACCATGAAGCCCACAAGCCCCAGCGCGATGTAGATATTGCGCTTCCTGCGCGCCTTTTCCTGTTCCGGCGTCAGCGTGACATGCTCGCCCGTCGGACGGCCTTCGCGGTGATGGAAGCCGAAATTGTCCGCGCGTTCCTTCGCTTCGCGTTCGGCTTCGGTAAGGGTCTCGTTCTCGGTGCTCATCCCGCCACTCCAGGCACGCTGACATAGGCACCAAAACCGTGTTCGGCGATCAATGCGGCAAAAAGCGCGGCCAGATAGCCGATGGAATAGGCGAAGAGATCGCGCGCCGCCTTGTCGCCTGCGCGCACGGCATAAAGCGCACCCTCCTCTGCCGACCCCGCTTCGCCCGCACGCGAATTGAACACCCGCCAGGCTAGGAGCAGAAACAGGGCGCCGCCACCCAGCGAGGTCGCCGCATAGGCCAGTCCGCCCAGGCCGGTCAGCACCGGCGCCCCGGCGAAGACGACCAGCACGAGCGAATAGGCGAGGATCTGCAGGCGGGTCGATTTCGGACCCTTTGCGACCGGCATCATGGGGACGCCCGCAGCGGCATAGTCGCCGGACTTGTAGAGCGCGAGCGCCCAGGAATGCGGCGGCGTCCACAGGAAGATGATCATGAAGAGGATTACCGCATCGAGCGAGATCGAGCCGGTCGCGGCGACCCACCCGATCATCGGCGGGAAGGCCCCCGCTGCGCCGCCGATGACGATGTTCTGCGGTGTGCGGCGCTTGAGGATCATCGTGTAGATGACGGCGTAGAAGAAAATGGAGAAGGCCAGAAGCCCCGCGGCCAGATAATTGCTCGCCAGAGCCATCATCAGCACCGAGAGCACGGCGGCGACAGTACCGAACCCGTAGGCGTTCGATACCGATACCGCACCGCGCGGCACGGGCCGCTTGCGTGTGCGCTTCATCGTCGCGTCGATATCGGCATCATAGGCCATGTTCAGCGCGCCGGCAGCGCCCGCCCCGACCGCCACGCACAGGATCGACATGAAGGCGAGAAAGGGATCGGCATCCACCGGAGCCGCGACCAGACCCGCGAACGCGGTGAAGACGACCAGCGTCATCACCCGCGGTTTCATCAAGTCGAAAAAGTCGCGGGGCGAGGCTGTCGAAACAGCCCCGCCCTCGGCGCGATTGACGCTGGTGTCTGTCAGCGTGTCCAAATTGCCACCTATTTGATCTTCGGCAGCTCGTTGAACTGGTGGAAGGGCGGCGGAGAGGACAGTGTCCACTCCAGCGTCGTGGCGCCCTCACCCCACGGGTTCGCGTCGGCCTTGCGGCGCCGGATCATGGCGTCGATCAGGACGAGGAAGAACAGCACCATCCCGACCAGCATGATGAAGTAGCCATAGGTCGAGATCTCGTTCCAGAAGGCGAACCCGTCCGGATAGTCGACATAGCGGCGCGGCATGCCCTGCAGGCCCAGAAAGTGCTGCGGGAAGAAGATCACATTGGCGCCCACGAAGAAGAACAGAAATTGCAGACGCGCCAGGATCGAGTTGTACTTCACGCCGAAGATCTTCTCGAACCAGTAGTACCAGCCCGCGAAGATCGCGAAGACCGCGCCCAGCGACAGCACGTAGTGGAAGTGAGCAACGACGTAATAGGTGTCGTGCAGCGACTGGTCGACGCCGGCATTCGCCAGCACCACGCCGGTCACACCGCCCACGGTGAACAGGAAGATGAAGCCGATCGCCCACATCATCGGCGTGCGGAATTCGATCGACCCGCCCCACATCGTCGCGATCCAGGAGAAGATCTTGATGCCGGTCGGCACGGCGATCACCATGGTCGCGGCGATGAAATAGGCCTTCAGATCGACCGGCATGCCGACCGTGTACATGTGGTGCGCCCACACGATGAAGCCGATAAAGCCGATCGCCACCATGGCGTAGGCCATTCCCAGATATCCGAAGACCGGCTTTTTCGAGAAGGTCGACACGATGTGCGAGATGATACCGAAGCCCGGCAGGATGAGGATGTAGACTTCCGGGTGGCCGAAGAACCAGAACAGGTGCTGGTACATCACCGGGTCGCCGCCGCCGGCCGGATCAAAGAAGGCGGTGCCGAAATTGCGGTCGGTCAGCAGCATGGTCAGGGCACCGGCCAGAACCGGCATTGACAGCAGCAGCAGGAATACCGTGACCAGCACAGACCAGACGAAGAGCGGCATCTTGTGCAGCGTCATGCCCGGAGCGCGCATGTTGAAGATGGTGGTGATGAAGTTGATAGCGCCCAGGATCGAGCTGATACCCGCAATGTGCAGGGACAGGATCAGGAGGTCCATCGCCGGCCCGTTGTGGCCCGAGGTCGCCAGGGGCGGATAGAGCACCCAGCCGCCACCGAAACCCATATCGCCGCCGGCTCCCGGCACGAACATCGACATGAGCGCCAGCACGAAAGAGGCGGGCAGCAGCCAGAAGGAGATGTTGTTCATGCGCGGGAAGGCCATGTCCGGCGCACCGATCATCAGCGGCACGAACCAGTTGCCAAACCCCCCGATCATCGCCGGCATGACCATGAAGAAGATCATGATCAGGCCGTGCATCGTCGTGGCGACGTTGTAGTTGTGCTCATTACCGAAGACCGAGCCCCAGAAGGTCTCGTCGCCGGTGAAGAATTGCAGGCCGGGCTCCATGAGCTCCAGACGCATCATGCCGGACAGGGCACCGCCGATAATCCCCGCGAAAATCGCGAAGACGAGGTACATCGTGCCGATGTCCTTGTGGTTGGTGGACAGCACCCAGCGGCGCCAGTCCCACATGCTGGGAGTGTGATCGTCGTGCGTTGCGGCGTCAGCAGACATGGTTCAGCCCATCCCTAGTCGAGTTGCGCCAGGCGCGTATCCCGCGCGGCAGAGTATTCAGCGATGATGGCATTGGCCGCATCCGAGTACGGATCCTCGGCCTTGGCGGCGATCCAGGCGTCGAAAACATCCCGGGGAACCGCATGCACTTCGATCGGCATGAAGGCATGGCGAATGCCGCACAGTTCCGAGCACTGGCCATAATAAGTGCCCGCCTCGTCAACGCGGAACCAGGCTTCGTTGATGCGGCCGGGAATGGCATCCATCTTGGTGCCGAAAGCCGGCATCGCCCAGTTGTGTATGACATCCGCCGCCGTCACCTGCAGGCGGACCGTGGCCCCGACCGGCACGACCACAGGAAGATCCACCGAAAGATTGCGCAGCTGGCCTTCTTCGAGGTCTTCGTCGGCGATCATGTTGGACACGTATTCGTCCACTTCGTGGTCGGGGTATTCATAGCCCCAATACCACTGATAACCCGTCGCCTTGATGGTGAAATCCGCTTCCGGAATTTCGTCCTGGAAATAGAGCAGCGGGAAAGAGAAGACGGAAATGACCACAAGGATCAGAACCGGCACCGCCGTCCACACCACTTCCAGAAGCGTGTTGTGGCTGTTCTTGGACGGGTTCGGATTGGCCTTGCGGTTATAACGGATCATAACCCACAGCAGGAGGCCCATCACGAACAGCGTGATAGGAATGATGATCCACAACAGGATGTTATGGAAGTCGTTGACCCGCTCCATGATCGGCGTGACGGCGGGCTGGAAGCCCAGGGCTCCGTCGATCGGCTGGCCAGTGGCGGCGAGTGCGCCGGCGGCCGCGGTCGTCCAAATGAGCGCAAGTGCGGTCAGGAATCGCATGGCTTCCCCATACAAGTCAGGCATTAAGGCGGGAATCCCCCGCCGATGGCGGCGGAATATAGAGCCCGTCCCCGGCCCTGTCAGGCCATCAACGGCATTTTTTGCTCCGGCATTCGCACAATTCGGCAGTGGCAAACACAAGAGACTGATAACAAAAAGGTTTTCCCCGCCCCACGGAAAGTTGAACGGTGAGTGGCGGCAATTGATGGTACGTTTAAAGCCTCTACAGTGACCTGAAGGAGCCTGTGATGCGTCCAATCGTCTCACTCCTGTTCCTCGCGTCCGCAGCGACCGCTGCGCCGGCCAGCGCCCAAATGCTGGTCATCGGGGAACCGGCCGCCGTCGCCTGTTACGAAAACGCCCTTGCACGGCGATCCGATCGTGAAGCCCTGGAAGACTGCAATGCGGCGCTCGAACTGCCCACGCAATTGCGCGTCAATCGCGCTGCCTCCTACGTCAATCGCGGTGTCATCCTGATGCACCGGGGCCGCAGCGAGGACGCCCTGGCCGACTACGACCGCGCCGAAGCTATCGGCCTGCCCGAGCCAACGGGGGTGGCCCTCAACCGTTCCAGCGCCTTTATCCGGCTGGGTCGAATGCAGGAGGCCCTGGCCCAGACCGATATCATCATCGAGGCTGACGACCGGCATCTGGCGGAAGCCTGGTTCAACCGCGGCGTCGCCCTCGAATCGCTGGGCGAAACCACGGCTGCATACAATGCCTATTCGCGTGCGCTGGACGAGCGCCCGGGCTGGCGGCTGGCCGAAATCGAACTGGAGCGCTTTACGGTACGTTCCGGCAGCTGACCGCGGGCGCGACTGCGCTCCGGACGGGCCAGGCATGTTTCCTCCGGCGGCCCGCTCGACTATGTCATAGGGTCGAGCCGTACCGGAGTGCCCGCCATGTCAGACGAACCGATCAGCCAATTCGACTTCGACGCCGACGATGTCGCGCCGGTACTGGCCGGCACCATGTCGGGCGCCGACGACGGCGAGCTTTTTCTCGAGACGGCCGTTTCGGAAGCGCTGGTGTTCGACGACGGCCGCCTGAAATCGGCCAGTTTCGATTCCAATCGCGGCTTCGGCCTGCGCTGTGTCGCGGGCGAGGCTTTCGGCTATGCCCACTCCTCCGATCCCACACTCGACGCCGTAAAGCGGGCGGCCGAAACGGCCGGCGCCGTCAAGCGCGGCTATGCCGGGGTGATGGCGCCGGCGCCGTCCGGGACGAACCGCAAGCTCTACGATGCCGTGGACCCGGTTGCGCATCCCGGTTTCGATACCAAGGTGAAACTGCTCCAGGAAATCGACGCCTACTGCCGCACCCGGGATGCCAGCGTGGTGCAGGTCTCCGCTTCCATCGCGGGCGCCAGGCGCAATATTTCGATCATTCGGGCAGACGGCGACACCAAGACCGATATCCGTCCCCTCGTCCGGCTGAATGTCCAGGTGACGGTCGAGCGCGACGGCCGCCGCGAAACCGGCTCGGCGGGAGCGGGCGGACGTGCCGAATTCGACCGCTGGATCGCTCCGGATGCCTGGAAACCCCTGGCCGACGAGGCCCTGCGCATTGCCCGGGTCAATCTCGACGCTGTCGATGCTCCGGCCGGCGTGTTCGACGTGGTGCTGGGCCCCGGCTGGCCCGCCGTGCTGCTGCACGAGGCCGTCGGGCACGGGCTGGAGGGCGATTTCAACCGCAGGGGCACATCCGCCTTTGCCGGGCGCATGGGCCAGCAGGTCGCGGCCAAAGGGGTTACGGTCGTCGACGACGGCACCATGCCCGAGCGCCGGGGGTCGCTGACGATCGACGATGAGGGCACACCGACCGAACGCACCGTGCTGATCGAGGACGGCATCCTGACCGGTTACATGCAGGACCGGATGAATGCCCGCCTGATGGGCCAGGCGCCCACCGGAAACGGCCGCCGCGAAAGCTATGCACACGCCCCCATGCCGCGCATGACCAATACCTACATGCTGGCCGGGGCGCACAAGCGCGAGGAAATGATCGAAAGCCTCAAGGACGGCATTTATGCGGTCAATTTCGGCGGCGGACAGGTCGACATCACCTCGGGCAAGTTCGTCTTCCAGTGCACCGAGGCCTATCGCGTGAAGGACGGCAGGATCGTTTCGCCGGTAAAGGGGGCCACCCTGATCGGCGACGGCCCGACGGCGCTGACGCATATCGACATGATCGGCGACGACTTCGAAATGGATCCCGGCGTGGGCGTTTGCGGCAAGGGCGGCCAGGGCGTGCCCGTCGGGGTCGGCCAGCCCAGCCTGAAGATTTCGGGGCTGACCGTGGGCGGCGCGGGCAGCTGATCTGCCGGCCGGATAACAGTCCTGTGATGCACCTTACGGATCCTTACGTATGATCAAGCACTGATCTGTATTACCCCGGGCGCTGAGGGGACCTGGGCAGGCACAAGCGTTAAGGGAAAACATGCGAGGGAAAGTATTCGGCGTGGTCGCAGGGGCCGCGACAGCCGCTATATTGGGCAATTCGTGCTGGGCATTCCAGGACGGCGCAGGAGCTGGGCCTGCGATGACTGCCATCGAAAACCGTGCCGGGATAGCGGTCTACGCTCCGGTCTTCTTCAACTCCTATGCTCCCACGACGGCGCTGGACATGGTTTCGCGCGTGCCGGGCTTCTCGCTGTCCAACGGCGACAGGGGCAGGCGCGGGCTGGGCGACAGTTTCGGCAATCTTCTGATCAACGGACAGCGCCCGTCCAACAAGTCCTTGTCGCTCCAGACCGTTCTGCAGCGTATACCCGTGGCGGATGTGCAGCGCATAGAACTGATCCAGGAAGCGCTTCCCGAGTACGAGATGCGCGGTCATTCCCGGCTGGTGAATGTGATCCTGCGCGAGGGTGCCGGCCGATCCGGTTCCTGGACCGGCCGTGTAATGCTTTCCGATTCGGGCCGCGTCGGAACGCGGCATGAAGGCTCCTACACCTTTCCCGTCGGATCGGCCGAGATCATCCTGGGTATAGATACCGGGTTTTCCGGCAACCGGCTCAACCGGCGTGAAGCCCGCTATGACGGCGGGGGCGCCCTGACTCGATCCTCGAGCGACAGCGATCAGCGCAATTATGCCGAGATCGTTCCGACTGCGACCGTGAACTGGACGGTCGACGACCGCTCCAGCCTGCGTCTGGATACGCGGGCCGAAGCCTGGACCTGGAATCGCCAACAGGTGAGCTTCACCGACGATGCCGCCGGCGATCCGCTGCTGTTCGAGCGCAGCCAAACCGAGAACCACGGCAGTGCCTGGTCGGCCACCGGCACATACCATCGCGACTGGACGGATACGATCTCGACAGAAAGCATCCTGCTGGCCCGCCGCGAACGCTGGGAGGACGGACCCGAGCCCTTCGAACGCTATGATCCGCAAGCCGGTTTTATCGGCGCAACCATCGTCGAATTCGAAGGCCAGTATGAGGAGACCGCCTTCCGGCAGACCCTGTCCTGGGACCCGGATGACCGGCACTCCTTCGAGATCGGCGCAGAGACCGCCCTCAATGCCCGCGACACCGACTTTGCCCTGTCCGAGGACGATGGCGCCACGATTACTCCCATCCCTTTGCCCGTGTCGACAACGCGAGTCGAAGAGACCAGGAGCGAGGTATTCGCCAACCATGTCTGGTCGTTGAACGATCAGCTGAGTCTCGAAAGCGGCCTGCGCTACGAATTCTCCGAGATCACGCAGACCGGCGATGCCAACCAGTCGCGCTCGTTCACCTATGCCAAGCCAAGCGTGACGCTTAACTGGCGGAGAAACGCCGAAAACCGCTTCCGCATCACGGCCGAACGCGATGTGGATCAGCTGGAGTTCAGCAAGTTCGCCAGCTCAGTCGATGTTGCCGACAACAACTCCACGCTCGGCAATCCCGACTACGTGCCGCAGCGAACCTGGACGGTCGAGGCGGAGTGGGAGCGCCGGTTCGGCGATGACGGATCGTTCTCCCTTCAGGTCGGCTATGACTGGATCCAGGACCTGGACGGATGGATCCCGGTCGTGACGCCGGACGGCGTGTTCGACGCGCCGGGCAATATCGGCGACGGCACCAATCTGCGTGTGACCGGCAATCTGACCACACCGCTGGACCAGCTTGGCCTGAGCAATGCCGTCATCGACGTTTTCCTGGAATGGTATGACACGAACGTCGAGGATCCGCTCACCGGCGCGGACCGGCACTGGTCGGGCGTCCGTGAATGGGAATTGCGCCTCGACTACCGCCAGACCTTCCCCGAGCAGCAATTCGCTTGGGGCTGGGACTATTTCTGGCTGTCGGACGGAAACGCATACTTCGCCCAGCGTCAGGAGACCTATGACAATACCGACGGCGATCTGGACATATACGTCGAGACGACCCGCTGGTTCGGCGCGACGATCCGGGCCGGCATGGATGCCGTGCTGAATACCGGCGACCAGCGGACCCGGGCCTTCTACGACGGATCGCGCGCCAATGGCGTGATCCTGGCTACGGAGCACCGCAATGTCTCGATGGGGCGAACCGGCTATATCCGCATCGTGAACACGTTCTAGTGCGCTCGGGGGACGGTTCGCCCTCCCCCGATTGCCGCCCTTCTCGCGGCCCCGGAAAACGGGCAGGTGGCGGCACAGGTCCGGTCGACCGGTCGGCAGACGTCACGGGAGCCCACGAGCCCGACATGTCACTCGATATCTTCCGGCCCGCCTTACTGCGCATGTCCGGTACATTCTGATCCGTCCGCACACGAAACCCGGTCTTGTTGCCGCCCGACCGGGTTTCGTTGCGGCGCCCCGCCGGAATGGAGTAGACTTGGAACTCTAGGCAACAGCAACAAGACGCTGAAAAGGCAGTCGGACACAAACTGGCCAGCGCAGGGGCAGCTGGCGGATCGCACGCCCGGTTCCATCGGCAGATTGCCGATGCGGGAACGGCAATGGAGCCATGATCATGACGTTCGCCCCCCGCCGGCACGGCCGGTTTCTCGACCTCCCCGCCATCGCCTGTCTGGCCGTGGCCGCCATGACCAGCCCGCCAGCAGCAGCAAGCCCCGTCGAGCTTCAGCTGCAGCGTGCGAACAGCGGCCATGTCCTCCTGCCTGTCACCATCGACGGGGATGGCCCCTTTACCTTCCTCCTCGACACTGGCGCTACGCATACCGCGATCGCCGCACCGCTTGCCGAGCAGTTCGGTTTCGTTTCCGCCTGGGCTCTCTACGGCGATGTACAGGCGCTCACCACCCGTTTCGAAGCCGAGCGCTTCGCGCTGGAAGACGTTCGCCTGGCCGGCCAGGATCCGATGGATCTGGTCAGTGTCGTGATCCCGGTCGAAGAGGGTCAGCCCATTCCCGTATCAGGACTTCTGGGCGCCGATGCCATCGCTGCATCGCGCTATGACATCGACTTCGGCGCGGGCCGGCTTACACTCGACGCACATCCGGCCCGCCATGCCGATGGGCAGGTGGCAGACAGCGGCCTGTTGATCGGGACGGCGGGTCTGCGCCGCGGCGTGCACCGGATCCACGTCATGCTGGATTCGGGCAGCGCCCGTACTCTGGTCAACCGCAGGCTCCAGCGCCAGGTTTCCAACCGCACGATGGTGGTGCGCATGGGCGGAACGGGGTCGCGGATCGGCGGCATCGACGGCAATGAACAGGAAGAGGCTCGGCCGGTCATCCTGCGCCATCTCCAGATCGGTGGATTGTGCATCCCGGCGGTCGCGGCCCTGGAAGCCGACCTGGATATCTTCCGCGCCCTGGGCTGGGAGCATCAGCCGGCCATGGTGATCGGCATGGATGTGCTGCAGCACGCGCGCGTGCGCGTCGACCGCGAAACCGGCACGTATGAGATCGATGCCTCGGCCGCCAGCGACGCCCTGGCCTGCGAGCGCGGCTGATCGCAAGGTGATCCAGCACGGGTATGAAAAGGGCCGCGGAGCGTGATGCTCCGCGGCCCGTTTCACGCCTGACGGCCCGCAGTGCTACGGCGCGTCGGACGTGCGGTCCATCGACGCTCCGCCCGCCTCGGTCTCCATCGGACGCGGCACACCGCCAACCCGGCCATGACCGAGCTTCTTGAGGAAGGGTGACAGGATGAAGACCACAATGGCAATGCCGACCGCGACCAGCCCCACATTCCAGTAGACCGAAGCATAATTCGCCTTGGCGGCCGCGAGATCGACGATCTCGCCGCCCACGGTCTCTGCCCCCGTCGAGGCCGCGATGACACCGGCGACATAGTTGCCGAAGCCCGAAGCCAGGAACCAGGCCCCCATCATCATGCCGACCACACGCGGCACCGAGAGCTTGGTCACCATCGACAGCCCGACCGGTGACAGGCAGAGCTCGCCCGTGGTGTGCAGGAGATAGATGAGCACGACCCAGATCATCGGGGTCAGCCCTTCCGTGCCGGTCATGTTGATGCCCTGGACCAGTACGATGAAGCCGAGGCCGACCTGAAGAATACCCAGGCCGAATTTCACCACCGTGTTCGGCTCCATATTGCGCTTGGCCAGCGCGATCCAGAGCCAGGCAAAGACCGGCGCCAGGATGAAGATGAAGCCCGCATTGAGCGACTGGAACCAGGACGCCGGCACTTCAAACCCGAAGATCACCCGGTCCACGGCACGGTCGGTGAACAGGTTGAGCGAAGAGCCCGCCTGCTCGAACAGCGCCCAGAAGGGCAGCTGCAGCAGGATCAGGAACAAGGCCAGCAGCATGCGGTCGCGATCGACGGACGGGATCTTGATCACGTCCATCACCACGATGGCCGCCACCATCACCGCACCTACGGCCAATGGCCACGACGTGATGGCAGAGGGCAGGCCCGACACGTCGACACCGAGCGTCCCGGCCGCCTGGATCACGACCGGCACGGCCATGATGATGAAGCCGAGGGCGAAGATCAGCCGTTCGGATGCCGGATTCTTGCCGTCTGCGGGACGCCCGAAGACAAAGAGCGACATGCCGATGATGACGGCCATCATCAACAGGCCGAACCCGTTGAGCAGGTCGCCCACAAAGGCTTCGTTCATGATCAGGAGCCAGGAGACAAAGACCATCAGAACACCGCCGAGATAGACGGCGATTTCCTTGTTGATGGGGCCGAAGGCTCGCTCCTTCAGCTTTGCCGGCTCGGGCGGATCGGCCTTGCCCTGCAGCCAGCCCTGACCGAACTGGAAGATCACGAGCCCCAGAAGCATGCCGAAACCGGCCAGGCCGAACCCGTAGGCCCAGCCATAGACCTGGCCGAGATAGCCACAGGCCAGGACCGCGATGAAGGACCCCAGATTGATGCCCATGTAGAAGATGGTGAAACCCGCATCCCGCCGCTCATCGCCCGGCTCGTAGAGCGCACCGACAATCGTCGAGATATTGGCCTTGAGGAAGCCGACCCCGGAAATGATCAGCGCCAGCGACAGGTAGAAGATCATCAGGAAGGTCGGATTCTGGGTGACCGTCATCGCGTATTCGCCGGCCGGCAGGAGAGCCGGAAGCCCGCTTGCGGCCGGATCGGCCACAACCACACCCTCACCGGTGAAGGAGATCTCGGACTGGCCGCTGTCGGTCACGACGAAACGCTGGGCATCGTCGCCACGCCCCTCGGTGACCACCTGATAGGCCGCGCCCTGGTATTCGACATGCTGATCGGCCTGATTGCCTTCGAACGCCATGCCGAAATGGCCGAGCACCAGCAGGATAGCGCCGAAGGTCACGGCCTTTCGCGAGCCCAGATAGCGGTCGGCCAGCATGCCGCCGATCACCGGCATCACATAGACCAGCGCGGTATAGGCCCCGTAGATCAGGGCCGAGCGCTGGTCGGAAAACAGGAAGTGCTGCGTCAGGTAAAAGATCAGCAGCGCACGCATGCCGTAGTAGGAGAAACGCTCCCACATCTCGGTCAAGAACAGGATGGCCAATCCCTTGGGATGGCCGAAGAAGGACGTATCCCTTTTTGCGGGCGCACCGCCCGGCGTTGCGGTTGTATCCGTCACGCAAATCTCCCCAGTACCCGCCCCACGCGGGCTTTATGCTTGATCGCAATTGACCATGCAGACGGGGAAGGCTCAAGCCTGAGGCGCGGCTGATACGGCGGGCCGCTTATACTTTTCGGTGTACGGAGTGCGGCCCTAGTAGGCACACTCGGTAAACACGGGCTCGATCGAACCGCGCCATTCACCGTTGAAGCGTTCGATCAACCCTTCCGCTCGGGTACGGCCGGACGCGGCGATCTCGTCGAGATCGTCGAGGAAAAGCGCCTCGTTTTCACCATGCCCGTTCAGATACTTACGGGCATTGAGACCGGACCGGGCGATGGCCAGGACTTCCGTGGCGATGTCCTGCAGAGCGCGATCGCGGAACGGGGTCTTCAGACCGAATTGCGCGGCGCCTAGGCGCAAGCCTTCACGCTCCTGCGCCGTCCAGTCGCGAACCAGGTCCCAGGCCGCATCCAGCGCCGTACCGTCATAGAGCAGTCCGACCCAGAAGGCCGGCAGGGCGCACAGCGTGTTCCACGGCCCCGAGTCGGCCCCGCGCATTTCCAGAAAGGTCTTCAGCCGCACTTCCGGGAACAGGGTCGACAGATGATCTTCCCAATCGCTGACTACCGGCTTCTCGCCCGGCAGGGCCGGCAGTTTGCCGTCGAGAAAATCGCGGAAGCTCTGGCCCGTCGCGTCGAGATATTTCCCGCCGCGCTTGACGAAATACATCGGTACATCCAGCGCCCAGTCGCGATACCGTTCGAACCCGAACCCCTCGTCGAACACGAAGGGCAGCATGCCGGTGCGGTGATTGTCGGTATCGGTCCACACATGGGCCCTGTAGGAGAGATAACCGTTCAGCCCGCCATCCTTGAACGGCGAATTGGCGAACAGGGCCGTGGCCAGCGGTTGCAGCGCCAGCGATACGCGGAACTTCTTCGCCATATCGGTTTCGGACGCGAAATCGAGATTGGTCTGCACGGTGCACGAACGGAACATCATCTGATGACCCAGCGAGCCCACCTTTGGCATATAGGCCTTCATCAGCTGATAGCGCGCCTTGGGCATCATCGGCGTCTCGTCCAGCGACCATTTCGGTGAAAAGCCCAGGCCCAGGAACCCGGCGCCGATGCGGTCGGCAACCTCGCGCACTTCGCGCAGATGCCCGTTCACCTCGGCGCAGGTCTGGTGGATGGTCTCAAGCGGCGCGCCGGAGAGTTCGAACTGGCCGCCCGGTTCCAGCGTGATCGAGGCGCCATTGCGCTTGAGCGCCACAACATGCCCGTCTTCCACCACCGGCTGCCAGCCGAAGGCCACGAGGCCCTCGAGCATTTTTCTCACGCTCGGCCCGGATCCGTTGTCGTAGGGCAGCGGGGTATGGTCGCCGAGGGCGAAGCCGAATTTCTCGTGCTCGGTGCCGATACGGAAATCACCGACCGGCTTGCAGCCCGCGGTAAAATAGGCCGTCAGCTGGTCCAGGCTTTCGATGGGAGCACCTTCGCCGCCCGGGTTGTACGTGCCGCTCATGCCAAGCGCCCCCGCCAATCAAGAATATTGGCAACAAATATGTGGGCACTTCCGCGGGTACAAGGGCGGCGAGGTGCGTTTCACACCGAAGTGACTGCCGGTCAGGGGCTTTCGCCCGTCAGGCCGGGAATGATGTATTGCCCCAACAGCGCGTTGGTGTGGGAGGAGGCGTTGTAGTTTCCGGCCGTCAGAACGACGACCGCGTCGAGCGCATCAAGAAGGATGATCTTCTGCCCGCCATTGCCGGAGGCCTGCGGGGTTTCGTGGCGCTCGCCGTCGACGAAGAGATAGCGGCCCCACCAGAAATAGCCGTAGGGCGTTCCCCCGATTTCGGCGTGAGCGGCCGTCATGCGCTCGATCCACTCCGCCGGCAGCACCCGGTCGCCATCGAACACGCCGTCATTGGCGATCATCACCCCGATCTTCATCACGTCGCGCGGCCGCAGCCAAGCCTGGCAGAAATTGTCCGTATTCGACCTGTCAGGGCTGAAATCCCAGTCATAGTCCGCGATGCCCAGCGGGGCGAACAGCACCTCGTCCGCAAACTCCACCAGCGGCATGCCGACCGCCATTTCGACCATGCGGCCGGCCAGGATCACATTACCCGAGCAATAGGCCGCCTCGCTCCCCGGCTGTCTGGCCATGGGCAGGTCGAGGACGAAACGCACCCAGTCATCGCTCTGCCCCATCAGGACTTCGTTACCCGGTGAGCCGGGATCCCAGTCATCGCAGGCCAGCCCCGAACGCATGGAGAGCAGATCGTCCAGCGTGATCGCGCGCTTTCGGTCGTCGACATTCTCGAGAGCGTCATAGGCGTCGAAATAGGGCAGCACTTCCACGTCGACCGAGGCGATCGCGCCACGATCGATAGCCGCGCCGACGAGCAGGGCCACAAGCGTCTTGGTAGCCGAGCGCATCTGGTGCTGCGTGCCGCGGTCGTACTGGTAGAAATATTCTTCGAAGACGAGCGCACCGTCACGGTAGACAAGCGCGCTGTGCACATAGGGCCATTCGTCGTCGTAAACGGACTGCGCCAGGGCGCTCACACGCTCGCGCAAGGGATCGCCGTTTGCCAGCTCAGCCGTAGCCAGACCGTCATCCAGGGTATCCGGCGCTCGATAGGCGTAGGTATCCGGCGCCCCGTCCGGCCGGCCGGTCCAGGCCGCTTCGGGATAGCGCTCCGTGGAATCGAGCATATGGAAGAGCCGGTTGGTCTCAAGCGGTTGGCTTTCCAGGACGCGATAGCCCGTCACCGCACCCGCCCGGTTACGCACAAAGTGCACTTCCTGCCCGCCGGAATTGAGAAAGACGTCGTCGCGATCCGGCTCCAGCGGGTAGCGGGCCCCGGAGATCACCGCATAGAGCCGCTCCGCATGTGGTCCGGCCGCAATCAGCAGCGTGGTGTCCCCCACGTATTCATAGCGGCCCTCATAAACCTCCAGAGGCCCCTCGCCGGACTGCGCGAAAACTCCTCCGGACACTGCCAGACAGGCCATCACGCCAATGGCTAACCCATGAAAACGAAACATTGAATCATCCCCGCAACTGGCGCCGATCCCACTGTCGGATTGTGTCCCAATTAAGACGCTCGGACGGCCCAGTCGCCCACAGCCGCCTGCCAGAGCGTCAGCGCAGCGACCGCGGCGGTCTCCGCTCGCAGCACACGTGGTCCCAGCGTCACGGGGATGACAAAATCCAGACTGCGCAGACGGGCGCGCTCATCCGGCGAGAACCCGCCCTCCGGCCCGATCAGGATTGCAGCAGGCCCCGGCTCGATGGCGGACAGCGCCTCGAGCATCGGCCGTCCCCGGCCGCGGGCGCCGCCCCAGGGCACGCCATCCTCATCGCCCGCCTCGTCGCAATAGATGAGCCGGCGTGCGGGATCCCAGCTGTCGAGCACGTGGTCCAACCTGTCCAGCTCATGCACGCGCGGCAGATCGAGCCGCTCGGTCTGTTCCGCGGCCTCCTTGGCGATCAGGCGGAAGCGGTCGGTCTTGATGCGATCGCTCTGGGTGCGGGCAGTGCTCACCGGGCGGATCTCGGCGGCGCCCAGCTCTGTGGCCTTTTCCACGACAAGATCGGTCTTCTGGCGCTTGACCGGTGCGAACAGCAGCCAGAGATCCGGCACACTGCACTGTTCCCGCGTCTGCTCGACCGGCTCAAGCAGGGCCGCCTTGCGGCCTGCCTCGACGATGCCGGCACGCCATTCCCCGTTGCGGCCGTTGAACAGGCGCACCGTGTCGCCTGCACCGCGGCGCATCACATTCACCAGATAGTGCACATCCTCTTTCGGCAGGGCGACCGCCTGACCGGCGGCAAGATCCTGGCCGACGAAAAGTCTCGGATCGGTTGACATGGCTCCGCTTTGGCGGCGCAGTGGTGCGACGTCAAGTCCGCCTTGAATTGAGTCCCGGCTTTTGCCACACCGCCAGGATGCAGCTGAATTTCGACCGGCGTGTCGCCGACAGCCTACCAACAACCTGGGTCGACAGGGCGCCGCTGGCGCTGCGGCCCTATCTGCGCCTTGCGCGCTACGACCGGCCAGTCGGATTCTGGCTGCTCGCCTTGCCCTGCTGGATGGGGCTGATGCTGGCGCGCACGGGACAGGGGCTGGGCTGGGTCGACCTGTGGTATGCGGGTCTGTTCGCCATCGGCGCCATCGCCATGCGCGGGGCGGGATGTACCTATAACGACATTGTCGACCGCGATCTCGATGCCCGGGTCGCCCGTACGGCCGGCCGGCCGCTGCCGGCGGGAACCGTATCGCTGAAACAGGCCTGGCTGTTTCTTGCCGGACAGGCGCTGGCCGGGCTTGTTGTCCTGGTCCAGCTGCCGCTGGCCGCCATCGGCGTGGGGCTGGGCTCGCTGCTGCTGGTGGCGGCCTATCCCTTCATGAAGCGCATCACCTGGTGGCCCCAGGCCTGGCTGGGCTTGACCTTCAACTGGGGGATCCCGGTGGGTTATACGGCTGCGGCCGGCACTGTCGATGCGGCCGCGATTGCGCTTTATGCTGGGGCGGTCTTCTGGACGCTGGGCTATGACACGATCTACGCCCACCAGGACAGCGAAGACGACGCCCTGGCGGGCGTGAAGTCCACGGCCCGGCTGTTCGGCGAGACCTCGCAATACTGGGTGGCAGGCTTTTATGGCGCCAATGCCGTCCTGGCGGCCCTGGCCATTTGGCTGACAGGCGCTTCGCCCTGGGCCGTCCTGCCCTTCACACTCTACACGGCACACCTATTCAACCAGGTCCGCAGGCTGGATATCGAGGACGGGGCGCGCTGTCTCGCCCTGTTCAGGTCCAACAGGACAAGCGGCCTCCTTCTGGTTGCCACGCTGGCGGCCGGAGCGCTCCTTCCAGCCTAGAAAACGTCCGATCCCGCTCATGACCGTTTGACCGCAGGTGCAAGCGGGTCTTTCATGCTGGCTGGCAATGCTTGCCGGGACATGAGCGGGGACCGTTATGCGCATTCTGGAAGGCCTGGCCGCCGGCATCGGCGCCGTCGCACTGGCCGCGTGCCAGCCAGCCGGGACACCGGGCGAAACGGACGGCGCGGCCCCGCCGGCGGGCGCCGGCGGCTTCACGGTCGATGTCAGTTATCACAGCCTGGACAACGGTTTACGCGTGGTCCTGTCGGAGGACGATACGGTGCCGACGGCCACCGTGGCGGTCTATTACGGGGTGGGATTCCGCAACGAGCCGCGGGGGCGGACGGGGTTTGCGCACCTGTTCGAACACCTGATGTTCCAGGGCTCGCGCAACCTGCCGCACGGCGCGTTCGACACGTTGATTTACGGCGCCGGGGGCGTGAATAACGGGTCAACTCGCTATGACTTCACCAACTATTACGAAGTCGTCCCCGCCAACGCGCTGGAAGCGGTGCTGTGGGCCGAGGCCGACCGCATGGCCTTCCCCGATCTCGACGCGGACCAGCTGGACAATCAGCGCGAGGTCGTGCGCAACGAGGTCTTCGTCAATGTGATCAACCAGCCCTATGGCGGCTGGATCTGGATCGACCTGCCCATGGCGGCCAACGAGAACTGGCACAACGCCCACAATTTCTACGGCGACCTGACCGATCTCGACGCCGCCAGCCTGGCGGACGCCCAGGCCTTCTTCGACCGGTATTACGCCCCCAGCAACGCCGTTGTGGTGGTGGCCGGGGATATCGACAAGGGCGAGACACTGGGCTGGATCGAGGCGTATTTCGGCCATATCCCCGCCGGCGACCCGCTGCCGGAGATCGACGTTTCCGAACCGCGCCAGGAGGCCGGGAAATTCGCGGTCATGGAGGACGCGCTGGCCAACCGGCCGGCCCTGGCCGTGGCCTATCACATGCCCGAGCGCGGCACGCCGGAATATTACGCCATGATCCTGATCGACCAGCTGTTGCTGCAGGGCGATGACAGCCGGCTGACCCGGGCCGTCGTCGACGAGGCGGGCTATGCCTCGGACGTGTTCGGCGGCATCAATCTGCTGGGCAATGCCTTCAACTATGACGGCCCCATGCTGTGGACCGCCGGGCTGATCCACGACAGCGAGTTCACCGTCTCCGAGGTGATGACGGCGATCGACGCCACGATCGAGGGCATCCGCACCGAGCCGGTCACCCAGGCCGATCTGGACCGCGCCCGCACCAAACTCCTCTCGGACTTCTACGGCACGGTGGACACGGCGACGCGCTTCGGCCTGGTCGACCTGCTGGCCGCCTTCGCCCTGTTCGACGACGATCCCGGCCGCATCAACCGCATCGCCGGCGGTTTCGCGCAGGTCACGCCGGACCTCGTCCTGGCCACCGCCCGGGAGTATCTGCGCCCCGCCAACCGCACCGTTCTGGAAGTCCGCCTCGCCGGCGGCGGGGACGCGGCCGCAGCGCCCGGCGGAAACGGCGAATAGTCCGGGACCGACAGAGGAATGAGACCGATGCCCCACACCCTCATCCGCGCGGCCCTGGGCGCCGCCGCCCTCGCCCTCGCCCTCCTGCCGGCGTCCGCCGGCGCGCAGGTGCACGAACGGCCGGAGATCGGCGAACCGGTCGCCTTCGCACTGCCCGACACCCGGCATTTCACCCTGGACAACGGGCTGGAGGTGACCTTCATCCCCTTCGGCCTCGCCCCCACGCTGGACATTTCGCTGCAGGTGCGCGCCGGCAATATCGATGACGGGGCGCAGACCTGGATCGCCGACCTCACCGCCGCCATGATGGAGGAAGGCGCGGCCGGACGCTCCCGCGCGGAGATATCCCGGGCCATCGCCGCCATGGGCGGGCAGATCGATATCAGCGTGGGCACCCATGCCACCGGCATCGGCACGAATGTCCTGTCCGAATACGGGCCCGAGGCGCTGCAGCTGATCGCCGACGTGGCCATGCGGCCCGATCTCGACCCCGCCGGGTTCGAGCGCGTGCGCGCCAATCTGGTGCGCGATGTCGACGTCACCCGCGCCCGGCCGGGCGCCGTCGCCACGGAGGCCTATCGCCGCCTCCTCTTCGGCGGCGATCATCCCTATGGCAACTACCTGCCGGCCGAGGACCGGCTGCGCGGCTATACGATGGCGGATGTGACGGCCTTCCACGGCAATCATTTCGGCGCCGGGCGCAGCCGCCTCTACATTGCCGGCCGGTTCGACGCGGCCGCCATGGAAACCGCCGTCCGCGAGGCCTTCGGCACCTGGGCCCAGGGCACGCCGGACAATGCCGTCACGGCGCCGGCCCGGGCCGGTCCCGCGGTCCGCTTCATCGACCGGCCCGGCGCCCCCCAGACCACCGTCCGGCTGGGCTTTCCCGCCGCCGGCATCGGCGATCCCGACGCGCCGGAGCTGACGGTGATGAATGCGCTGCTGGGCGGGTCCTTCACCTCGCGCCTGACCCGCAATCTGCGCGAGGACAAGGGCTATACCTATTCCCCCGGCTCGAGCCTCACCTGGACGCTGGACGGCGGGTTCTGGACCTTCAATGCCGACGTCTCCGCCGCCGACACCGCCGCCGCCCTGCGCGAGACCTTTGCCGAGATCGAACGCCTGCAATCGGAACCCCCGTCCCATGCGGAAGCCGAAGGCATCCGCTCCTGGCTGGCCGGCATCTTCATCCTGCAGAACGCCTCCACTGGCGGCCTGATCGGGCAATTGTCCCGGCGCGACCTCTTCGGCCTGCCGCAGGACTATCTCGACCGCTACGTCCCCCGCATCCTGGCCGTCCCCGACGCCGCCATTTCGGACGCCGCACGCACCTATCTCCCGCTGGATGAAATGACACTCGTCCTGGTCGGCGATCTCGACCTCATCCGCGAGGACGTCCTGGCCCTGCCACAACTGGCGGGCGCTGAAGTGACGGGGCCGGAGGGGGAGTGATTGCGGGATTGGGCGGGGTATCCCGTAAGCGGACGTTGGCGGAAGGGAGGGCCGATTGCTGGTGCCGCCGAACTCGAAGCGGCCAACATATCCGCAAACGACTCCTGCCAACAAGTCTCCGGCAAATCCGGGGCGGTTCAATGACGGCCCGGTGAGCCTTGGGCTGGTCGTTACCAAGCAGATGGTCGACCAGGTCGAAGCGCGCCATGCACAGGTGCCCGAGCGATTGTCCGGCGACACCGCCTATAGCTCGGCCGACATGCTCTCTCGCATCGCCGACACCAAAATCACCCAACTCAATGACCTCCCGCCCTGGACCTACGCTCAGCGCCGCTGAGCGTAGGCGAAGTCGGTCTTCACCGGCAGATCGGGTTCACCGGACCGCGTCTGGTCAGCCCGCAGGCCGGTTGGCGGAGGTCCTGCAGACTAACCACATTACGATCTGCATCGGCGATGCGATCCTGCCTCATCCCGGTTTTAGGGTTTCACGTCGCTTCTACGTGTACTGTCCAAGTCTCGCGGCGAGGGGATCGAGGTCATTGCGCATATTCCTGACAGCCCTTTTCAGGCCGTTCAGCTCGCCAGCGTTCGCCATGCCTCTCGCAATACCCACTAATATGATGAAACCAATCATCCCCGGCCCGCCCCACATGGCAACCCGCGCCGGGATGCCGGCATCCACAACAAGATAGGAAGTCAAAGCTAATGGTATAAACAATATAAAACTAGTTGCAATAAATGAAACGAACGGGTTCTCAGACTTTGCTAAAAACATAATAAAAATAACTATTGCGAAAGCTATAAGTATAGCTGTTGGCCAAAATGGGAAGGCGGTGCCATGTGTGATGGGGTCTATAAGTGGTGTGTATATAAAAAATACAATGGACAGCATTATCAGAATTCCTAGCAAAGTTTTCGATATATTTCCGAACGCCTCGCTACTATGATTGCTCACTTTGAGCTGGTGGGACTTTATCGTGCTGTCTATCTCTTCGCGAACATGCCTCGCTAATTCGCTCATCGATTTCTCCCACCGCACCCGCCGTTCCCGCAAATCGAGGAAACCTCGCTGCATGATCTCGAACGTCTTTGTCAGATCGCCGAAGCGGGACCAGGCGGAAAGCCTGTGTCCCTTTGCATTCGCCTCCGCCCGGATGGCGGCGAAGTCTTCCTGCATGTCGCGTAGCTCTTCGAATTCTCCTTCATGCTGACCTCGCAGCCATTTCTTGAGGGCCGGCGCGAGTGGCGCGGTCCAGTCCTGTGCAAGGATGACGACGGTTTTGGGATCGTGAAAAAAGGCTCTGATGATGAGGTTGAGGGCCTCTTCCTCATGTTCGGCCATTAGCAGGACATGCGCTGCCTGTATGTAAACGCCCGCATCGTTAGGCATGAGTTCGGCGGCTTCGCGCGCATGTCGGGCGGCGGCGATCTTGTCCTTGTCGACGAAGGCGACCGCAGCGAGATCGAGAAGGGCGTCAGCGGTGTGGGCCGCATTTTCCGGGTCGAGCCGGCCGTATTTGACGGCTTTTCCGAGAAGATCGGCGGCGCTGGCGGCATCGCCGTCGATGTAAAAGGCGATCTTGCCGAGATACAGCCAAGGGATGGGAAGAAGATCGTGATGCTCGATCGCGGCCTCGAATTTCTGGCGGGCGTCCAACATGTAGTCGTTGCCGCCGCGAAAGAGTTGGAGGCCCGCTCGCATCTGTTCAATCGCCCGTGTTTCCTCCGGGCTCCTTAGGATCTTTATGAGTTCGGCGAGTTGGTCGCTAACGCGATCGAGATGTGCGCTGATTTCCGAGAATCCACGGTCCACCGCATGAATAAGCGTTGAAAGTTGATCGCCTATCGCCCGCAGCTCGCCAAGCGCAGCGTGCATATAGCCTGTCATCTCCCGGAGTTCGCCGGCAACTCTTCGCGATGCATTTTCGGTTGCAGCGCCCAGTTCCTGGAGCCGTCCGACTGCCTTTTCGACTGCATGCGCATTCCGCTCGGCACGCTCCGCCGCACCGCTATTTCCCTTCTCCAGCGCATCACGGATGAAACGTAGTTCGTCGAAATACGCTTCATCCACCCGCGATGCGCCATCGGGATAAACGCCCCACCAGCTCATGCTTCCCCCCCGGACGTTCGAAGCGTACAACGCCCCCGGGTATGGCGCAAGCGAACCCGCGGCGCGGTGGTGATGACGGCCCGCTTACGATAGAGCCTATGCGAAGGGCCCCTGGCATCTGCGGGCGATATTCTCCTTCTTCTACTAAGTCCCCTCCTGCGCCAAGGCGGACATAAGAAAAGCGAGACCGGCCCGCCGTTTTCCGGCGACGAAATCCCGCCATTCTTCCGAAGGGGCCGCGACCGGGCTTCAGGTCACGCGTGCGGCCATGGCTTGCTCTCGGGCTCCCGCGCCCCTATCGGGCAGGGGCAGCCATTGTGACAGGAGTGCACGTGCCCGGCAGCCCCCGCCTCGACGATCCGCAGGATTTTGTCCGCCGGAATACGGCCCTGATGGCGCCGCCGCTGGTGCCGGAAGTGCGGCTGCACCTGGCCGTCGAGACGGTGGCGATCTGGCAGCAGACCGAGGAGGCGCTGGGCGCGATGGGCCTGCCCCCGCCCTTCTGGGCCTTTGCCTGGGCCGGCGGACAGGCGCTGGCGCGCTATTGTCTCGACCGTCCGGACATCGTTGCGGGCCGGCGCGTGCTGGACTTTGCCGCCGGCGGCGCGGTGTCGGGCATTGCGGCGATGAAGGCCGGTGCGGACCGGGTGGAAGCGTGCGAGCTGGACGCGTTCGCCATCGCGGCGATCGAGGCGAATGCGGCGGCCAATGCGGTGGCGCTGGACACGCGGCTGGGCGATCTGGTGGGCACCGACGAGGGCTGGGACGTGGTGCTGGCCGGCGACGTCTTCTACGAGGACGGGCCGGCGCGCCGGACCGGCGCCTGGCTGGAGAACCTCGTTGCGCGCGGCGCCACGGTGCTGATCGGCGATCCGGGCCGCGCCTTCCTGCCCCGCGAGCGGCTGCAGCGCCTGGCCGGATACACCGTGCCGGTCACCCGCGACCTGGAAGACCGCGACGTGCGCCAGGCCAGGGTGTGGCGCTATCGCTGAGGCCGCGGCCGGGCCGTATCCTGTGCCCGCAGGGCCACACCTCTCGCCTTACGGGCAAAATCGTGCCGGTACGTGCTTGCCCTGCCCGCCGCATCGGGCTACCTCGCCCGTCCCGGATCAATCGGCACAGGTGAGCAGATCCATGACGCGATCCATCCAGGAATAACGGGTAGCCGGCGCGCTGCCTGTTCCCCGCGACAGCCCCGTCCGCGCGATGCGGACCCGGTGCGCGGGCGATTCGAGCGCCTGCCCAGCCCTTTCCCGGATGATCACGATCATGAGGACGGAACCTCTTCCCGCCCCCGGCGGCGTTCCGCAACTGCCATGTCCGACCTTCTCGACGACGACCTCGCAATACCGCGCCAGCGCGAGCTGAAAAACACCCAGGTGCTGGCCTTTCTCGGCCGGCAATGGGCCCGCCGTCCCTGGCTCCTGACGGGGATGATCGGCTTCATGTCGCTGGCCACCTTCACCGAACTGACGATCCCGCTCGCCGCGGGCCGGCTGATCGACACGCTGTCGGCCGGGCCGGAAAACGGGGCGCACTGGCCCGCGCTGTGGATCTATCTGGGCGTGGCCGCCATCTTCTACCTGTTCCGCCAGATGGCCTCGCGCTGCGAAGTGCCCTTCTCCTCGGCGAACATGGCCGACATGACGTCGGATGCCTTCTCGAAGGTCCAGCGCTTTTCCCTCGACTGGCACGCCAACACGTTTGCCGGCTCGGTCGTGCGCAAGGTGACGCGCGGCATGTGGGCCTATGACAATCTGACCATGAACATCATTTTCGGCGTCGGCCCGTCGGTGGCCGTGATGCTGGGCGTGGCCGGGCTGATGGCGGTGCGCTGGCCGCTGGTGGGCGGGGTGGCGCTGGCGATCATGACCGGGTTCGTGATCTCCAACCTGGCCCTGTCGCGCTATTACATCCGGCCGCAGAACATTCGCTCCAACGCGCTGGACAGCCAGATCGGCGGCGCGCTGGCCGATGCCGTGGGCGGTATCGCCACGGTGAAGACGTTCGGCGCCGAGACCCGCGAGGACAGGCGTTTCCATGCGCTGGCCTGGCGCTGGCGGGCCGAGGCCAGGAAGACCTGGCTGCGCTTCGTGAATTCCTGGCTGGTCAATATCGTCACCGACCTGTCGATGCAGGCCGGCCTGGTGGGCCTTCTGGTGTGGCAATGGTCGCGCGGCGCAGCCAGCGCGGGCGATGTGGTCGCCGCGCTGACCGCCTACATGATCGTGGCCGGCTACATGCGCCGCTTCGGCGAACAGGTGCAGCAGGTCCAGAAATCGATGGACGAGATCCAGGACCTGGCGATTTTCGACATCCAGGAGAACGAGGTCGAGGACCGGCCCGGCGCGCCCGATTTCCGGCCTGCGCGCGGGGCGATCCGCTTCGATCATGTCGATTTCACCTATCAGGGCCAGGGCCGGCCGCTCTACAACGACTTCTCCATCGCCATCCGGCCGGGCGAAAAAGTGGCACTGGTGGGACCGACGGGGTCGGGCAAGTCGACCTTCGTGAAACTGGTCCAGCGGCTCTACGATGTCGACGACGGCAGTGTGCTGATCGACGGCCAGGACGTGCGCGAGGTGCGCCAGGACAGTCTGCGCCGGCATATCGCCCTGGTGCCCCAGGACCCGGCCCTGTTCCACCGCTCGATCGCGGAGAACATCGCCTATGGCCGCCCCGGCGCGACGCAAGCCGATGTCGAGCGGGCCGCGAAGGCCGCCCATGCCGACGCCTTCATCCGGCGCCTGCCGGACGGCTACGAGACGCTGGTCGGCGAACGCGGGGTGAAACTCTCCGGCGGCGAACGCCAGCGCGTGGCCATCGCCCGGGCGATCCTGGCCGATGCGCCGATCCTCATTCTCGACGAGGCCACATCCAGCCTGGACAACGAGACCGAGCGCGACGTGCAGGAGGCGATGGAAACGGTGATGGCGGGACGCACCACCATCCTCATCGCCCACCGCCTGTCGACCATCCGCAATGCCGACCGCATCCTGGTCTTCGACCGGGGCCGGGTTGTGGAACAGGGCACGCATGAGGAACTGGCGGCCAATGATGACGGGGTCTATGCGCGGCTTGCCGCGCTGGCGGCCGGCTGATCGGAAACTGGCGCAATCGCGGCGGTCATGCTTTGGTGCGCGCCGATCCAATGCGAGGTGTATCCATGCGTCTGGCCGCCGTGCTCGGTTTGTTTCTCCTTCTCGCCCCCGCAGTGACTGCCGAGGACGATCATCCCCGCCCCTTCGACGGGAATTACGGGGCCATGGACGCGGTCGACGCAGCCCTGGAAGACGCCCGCGAGACCGACAGGCGGCTGCTGCTGGTGCTGGGGGCCAACTGGTGTCATGACAGCCGGGCCCTGGCGCACCACTTCCAGGATGCCCAGCTGGCGGCAACCCTGGAGGCGTATTTCGTGACACGCTTCATCGATGTCGGCTGGCGCGACAGGAACCAGGCCGTCACGGCACGCTTCGGCGTTCCTGCCGTCTATGCCACGCCCACCGTCTTCGTGATCGATCCGCACAGCGAACGCCTCCTCAATCGCGACGCCCGCAATGACTGGACCTCGGCCGCCTCGAAACCGGTGGAAGAGGCGCGCGACTGGTTCGGCCATTGGGGCACGGCCATGCCGCCGGCCGGCGGCGTGCTGGAGAGCTCGCTGATCTATCAGGCCATGCAGGTGGAGATCGAGATCTTCGAGGAGGAGGAGGCGCAACGCCTCGCCGCCGCCTATCGCGACATTGCCCGCTGGCGCGGCCTGCCTGCAGGCGAACGGCCGGAGGGTTTCGCGGCGCTCGAGCGGGAGGTGGAAGACTGGCGGCGCGCCCTGCCCCGTCAGATCGCCCGGCTCCGGTCGGAGGCCCGGCGGCTGGTCGCGGGCGCGCTCGGCGAGATGGCCGGCGACGCGCCCGTCACGGTGCAAACGGTTGCCGCCTTCGACGCGCAGGACCCGGACCTGGCCCTCGACCTTGCCCCGCATGACAGCGAGACCTGGTAGACCCATGCCGCAGCTTCCCTATTACGAAATCCACGCCTTTGCCGACACGGCCCGTCCTCTCTCCGGCAATCCGGCCGGCGTGTGCCTGATGGACGCATTTCCCGACAACGCCGTACTCACCGGGATCGCAGAGTCGAACAATCTGTCCGAAACCGCCTTTCTCGTGCCCCTCGGCGAGGACCTCTGGCATCTGCGCTGGTTCACACCCTCGGTCGAGGTGGACCTGTGCGGTCACGCCACCTTTGCCGCCGGCGCCCTGGTTCTGGAAACCGGAAAGGTGCGCGGCGAGACTGCGAAATTCGACACGCGCTCCGGCCGGCTCGAAGTGAGGCGCGACCGGGCGGGATTTGCCATGGACCTGCCGGCGATCGGCTACCGGCCCGCCGAGACGTCAAGGGCGCTGGAAGCGGCGATGGGCCTGGAGACCGCACCACAGGCCGTTTTCGACATCGACCGCATTCACGGGGCCATCTATCAGATGTGGGTTATGGAGGACGAGGCGGCGGTCAAGCTCGCCGAGCCCGATCATGCCCAGCTGAAGCGCCTGAACACCAATATCATCCTCACCGCGCCCGGCCGCGAGGTGGATTTCGTCTCCCGCTTCTTCGCGCCGGCCTCCGGCGTCGACGAAGACCCGGTCACCGGGTCGGCGCACTGCTCGCTGGCGCCCTACTGGGCCAAACGCCTGGACAAGCCGCGCCTGTCGGCCCGGCAGATCGGGCCGCGCCCCGGAGCGCTCGAGGTCGAGCCCAAGTTCGGGCGCGTGGCCCTCTATGGCCACGCACTGCGCTATCTGGACGGATCGATCTCGGTCTAGTAGCGCCATCCATACGGGCGTGCGTGGCCGTGCCGATAGCGGCGCGGATACTCGATGCGCACATCGATCCAGTGGCGGTTGCCGAACCGGTCCATCACGTAGAACCCGCCATTGCGGGCGCGATAGACGGTTCCCGGCGTACCGTAGCGGACGCTGTCATAGAAGGCCGGACGGTGCCGGTAGTCCCAGCGGCTGGTCTCGTAGCGCCAGGCCCGCGGCGGGCAGTCGATCACGCGCCGGTCGCGGAAATCTTCGCGGCGGTCGAAGCGGCCGGTCACCACACGACTGTCATGCCAGTCCTCGCGCAGGTCGGGACATGCCGCCGCATCGAGCACCCAGGTGCCGGCGCTGGCGGAACCGGCGAATGCCGCCGGGGCAGCAGCCGAAAATACCAGGGCGGCGGCAAGGGATTTGAACGGGATCATGAGCGTTTTCCTTTCCAACGGGCAAGTCCCCTCGTTGGACAGGATTGGGCCATATCGCCGCTGAGCGGGGATTGAATGCGGCGTTCAGCGAACGGTCACCTTTGTGAACGCTAGATAGGCCAGGGAAGGAAGTGCTTGGTTCGGCCTTGAAATTGGCGCACAAGCGCGGAACGATATGGGGACAGGAGCTGTCATGATTTCTCGCATCTGGGCCGCCGCCGTACTGGCGCTCGCATTGCCGGCGATGGCAGCCGGCCAGGACCACCACCCCGGCGAGCCGGCCCTGGCGGGCGCGCCGCCGGGCGCCAATGACGGCGAACGCCTGTCGAGCCGGGAAATCGGCCGCTGGCTGAGACAGATATCCGAGAAACCGCCCAAACCTGGCGCCGACGACGCCCCGTCGGGCCGTTATACCGGCAATGATACGTGCCAATGGGCCAATGACGGCGAATGCGACGATCCCGGCCTGGGAACCGGCGCATGCCCGCTGGGCACCGACTATTCCGATTGCTGGCGTCTCGTGGAAGGCGTCGAGGACAATTCCTGCCAATGGGCCAATGACGGCGAATGCGACGAGCCGGGCTTCGGCACGGGCGCCTGTACCCAGGCAACCGATCTCAATGATTGCGGCGACGTGATCCATCTGCGCTTCCGCAATGACAGCTGCGAGACAGCCTTCGACGGCGTGTGCAACGAGCCGGGTGTCGGTGACGGCACCTGCGCGGAACGCTCGGATCGCGCCGACTGTTTCGGCCGCGACCGCCCTCTGGGCATCAATGACCACTATTTCGGTCATGACGACCGCGTCTTCATGGACACCGCGCAATTCCCCTGGAATGTGGTCGGCCAGGTCGATTTCGACTCAGGCGGCGCCTGTACGGCAACGCTGATCGCCGAGGACGTGCTGATCACCGCCGCCCACTGCATCAGCGACAATGGCCGCATGGACGCACGCGGCACCTTCACCACCGCCTATGCCCGGCCCGGCGGCCCGGCAACGGCGCGGGTGATCGACTATTACAACGATCCGGACTGGAACGAGCAGCGCTTCTCCTCGGGCGACGATCTGGATGGCACCGACTGGGCGCTGCTGCGCATCGACCGCCCGCTGGGCGCGGAACTGGGCCATGTCGGCGTGCGCGGCCTGGTCGACACGGCCGGCAATCGCGGCGCACGCCAGGCGGATCTCTACCAGGCGGGCTACAGCTGGGATACCGGAGCCCACCTGTCCGGCAATATCGGCTGCCATATCGTCGAGGTCTATGGCGACAACACGATGGCCCACAATTGCGACACCACGCGCGGCGACAGCGGTTCGCCCTTCATGGTGCGCGAAGGGGACGAGTATTTCGTGGTGGCCACGGATTCCAACTTCCGCTCCAATCCCGGCGGACCGATGATCTACATCGCCGCCCGCTCGGAGCGCTGGCTGCCCTTCTACGAGGACTTCGTGGCCGGCCGGCTGGGCAATGACAGCCCCCGCCCGCGCGGCCCCGGCAAACCTCCGAAATAGGGATTGTACGTCCTCCCCGCGTGCCGTGGGGAGGGCCCCATTCCGGACACGCCCTACTCGCCCAGCAGGGCCACCAGCCCGTCCGCCAGGGCGTACCGCCAGGCCGCCACATCGTGACCGCCGGGGAAGACGGCCAGTTCGACCTCGTAACCCGCCGCCTCCAGCGCCGCTGCGAAACGGCGATTGGTCTCCAGCATGACATGGCCGTCATTGGTCGAGGTCTCGACATATTCCAGCGAGCCCGCTGCAAGATGGAAGCGCGGCGCGTGCTCCTCCGCCGGCGGCACTTCGCGGGCCAGCCATTGCGGTGGCTCTCCGTCAGGCGACCAGTAGAAGGAACCGGACAGCGACAGCACCGCCCCGAACGCATCCGGCCGCGCCAGCGCCGCCCGGCTCACGGCCAGGCCGCGCCGCGACGCACCGGCCAGGATGATGTTCCGGGGTGCCGGGTCGAGTTCGTGCTCGTGCAATGCCGGCAGGAGCTCGTCGGCGAGAAAGCGGGTCTGGTCGGCGTAATTCTCCGCGGCGCTGGCCGGATCGAGCTGGTCGATCAGCACGACATGAACGGGCGGTATCTCGCCGGCGATGGCCAGGTTGGCGGCGATTTCCCAGGCCGGCGCGCGCACGCCCCACAGAAAGGCATCGTAGAGAATGAGGAGCGGCGCATCCGCCCCGCCATCCGGCGCCCGGTAGAGCTGAAGGAAGACGCTTCGCTGCAGCGCCGTGCTGTCGATGGCGATCGCCTCGGGCTGACGCGCCAGCCGGCCCGGCCAGGGCCGCACCGGAGCCATGTCGGGGGCCCGGTCGAGCCGCAGCACGGCCTCGGCCGCGGCACCGTGAAGCCGGCGCCGGTTTTCCGGATCGGACTGCCGGCGCCATTGCCCCTCACGTTCGACCAGGAAGGAATAGGCCGCTTCGACATCGCGCGGCACATCCAGGCTCAGCCACCAGATCCCGCTGTTGCCGATCTGCGTCAGCGGCAGGGTGAAGTCGCGCCGGTAGTCGGTCACGGGCTGCCGGGCGCGCGATGCGGCAATCACACTGTCCAGCCGCACGGCGCCCGTATCGGGCCGGGTCTTGACGGCGAAGGTGACGCGGGCAAGCCCGGTCCTGTCCGGATGGGGTTCGACGATCGGCAGCCCGTCGGCCACCAGCCGGCGCCAGGCCTGCTCTGCCGCATGCGGCTGTTCCGCCAGCAGCGCTTGCGCCTCGGCGACCGCTGCGGGTGCCTGCGCCTGCAACACGCCGGCCGAAACCGCAAACGCCACCAGCAATCCTGCCAGCCCCGACCGCATGCCGATGCCCCTTTCTCCGTCCTGCCGCCCAGTCTAGCGTGATACCGTTTCGAGGGGAGACGGACCATGACATTCCTGCTGCCGCAGACCGTCCGGAACGACCGGGCTGCGCAAATCCTGCTGGGCCTGTCGGCCCTCTTCGGCCTCGCCTATCTGTTCGACGATTTCGGCCTCGGCGCGCCCTATCCGCTCGATGTGGCAATCAAGGCCGCGGGCATTCTCCTTCTCGCCGGCTTCGCCCTGCAACAAAGACACCCGGTTCTCGCGCTCGGTCTTTTCCTGGGCGCGCAGGGCGACATCTTCCTGGCGCTTCAGCCGGCCCAGCTCCCGCTGGGCATCGCCGCCTTCGGCCTGGGTCATCTCGTCTATATCTACCTCTTCGCCATGATCCGCCTGCGCGACGGCGCCCGCGGCAGCTGGAGCCGGATCGGCGCCCTGGCGCTCGCCGCCTATGGCATCGTCATGCTGTCCTGGCTGCAGCCCTATTTCGGCGAGCTGCGCCTGGCCGCCTCGATCTATAACGGTATCATCCTGGTGATGGCGATCCTGGCCGTACTGGGCCGCGCACCGGCCCTCGCCCTGGCCGGCGCGCTCCTCTTCGTGGTCTCCGACAGCGTGCTGGCCGTGCGCCTGTTTGCGGACGGGCTGGACTGGGCGGGCCCGGTTGTCTGGATCACCTATTATCTCGGCCAGGCCGGGATCGCGGTTGGCCTGGCGAGCACCGCCCGGAGCGCCTAGCCGCATAACGCTACAGAAATGCGGATCAAAAGCCGCATGCAGCCGCCTTGCAGTCCGACGTCTCGGCGCTGCAGATCGGCTTTGACGCCCTGGCCATCCAGGCCAGCCGCAGCGGGCGGCATGCGCTGGGGCTGGTAGCGGACTTCAGAAATTGCGGACGATGGAAAAATCGAGCCGGCTGTCGGTCGGCTCGACATCGGGCTGTGGATCGAATTCGTGCTTGACGCGATAGCCCAGTTCCACGCCCCAGCCCTCGGATATCGCGGTGGTCAGCTTGAAGCGCTGTTCGCCGCGCGGTTCCGGTCCGGCCAATAGGGTCGTCTCCGAGGACAGCTGCGCCGTCTCGGTGAGCGTCATGTCGTAGACCGAACCCAGTTCCATGACCCAGCGGGTGCGCCCGTTCCGCCCCACGGGCACGCGATGGCGGACGCCGGGACCGGCACGCAGGATCCAGCTCTGCCGCTCGCTGTCGAGCGGATGATAGGTGGCGCCGCCGGCGAGGACGGCGGAGTAGTCGTATCCGGACATGCGGTCCTGCTCGAGACTGGACCCGATGAAATAGCTCCAGCGATCCGCCGAAGGTTGTTCGCCGCGGGCCTCGACCAGCCAGCGGTCGCGCGTCACATGGCCGGAATTCTCCGTGTAGTAATATTCCAGCTTGCCGTCGAAACCCCAGCCGCCATTGAGCGGACGGCTGAGCTCCACGGCAAGATTGTAGTCGGACTGTTCGGTATTGCCGCTGTCGATCGCCAGGCCCAGCTTGGCCTGCCCGTCCCAGTGATAGGGGTGAAACCAGTCGGCATATCCGTGCCAGTGACGCACGGTACCGGCCGTCTCCGCCGTGCCTGCCGGCGTCCTTGCGGCCGCGGCGGATTCAGCCTCCGCCTCGGCAATCTCCGCCCCGGCGGCCACCGGACCGGCGGCGGCCGTGACGGCGGCCGGTTCCGCCGTCTCGCTCCAGGCCTCCAGCACGTCCATGCGCCGCGGCGCCAGCTCGGCCACCGCCGCGATCACATCGCTGCGGCCGCCCGGCGCGACCGTGGCCAGGAGGTTGGCGGTCTCCAAAAATTCGGCATCGGACTGGCGTGCATCCGCGGCCCCGAGCAGGGCCCGGTATTCCTCGGACAATTCAGCACCGGCGGCGGGACACAATACCGCCGCCGCGCAAACCAGCGGACCAACAAACAAGCGCATACGCATGACCTTTCGTATGCGCAAAGACCTACCGGCGGATCGCCGGCAGGTCCAGTCATGCGGTACGCAAATTTCCGGATTAGTTCATGAGGCCCTGTTCCGCCGCCATCGATTTCATCGCCTTCTGCAGTTTCTCGAAGGCGCGCACCTCGATCTGGCGGATGCGTTCGCGGGAGACGCCGTACTGGTCGGCCAGTTCCTCCAGCGTCTTGGGCTCCTCGGTCAGGCGGCGCTCCTGCAGGATGTGCTGTTCGCGCTCGTTGAGCTCGCCCATGGCCGATTGCAGCAGCGTCATGCGGGTTTCGAACTCGTCCGACTGGACCAGCTCGTCCTCCTGGCTTTCCGCTTCGTCATCGGCCAGCCAGTCCTGCCATTGCCCCTCGCCCTCGGTGCCGCGCAACGGCGCGTTGAGGGAGGCGTCGGGACCGGACAGGCGGCCATTCATGGAGGTAACCTCGTCGGTGGTCACGCCCAGCTTGGTGGCGATGGCCTCGACCTGGTCGGGCTTGAGATCGCCATCGTCGATGGCCTGCATCTGGCTCTTCATGCGGCGCAGGTTGAAGAACAGCTTCTTCTGGGCCGCCGTGGTGCCCATCTTCACCAGCGACCAGGAACGCAGGATGTATTCCTGGATCGAGGCGCGGATCCACCACATGGCGTAGGTGGCCAGGCGGAACCCCTTGTCGGGGTCGAATTTCTTGACGGCCTGCATCAGGCCGACATCGCCCTCCGAGATCACCTCGGCCACCGGCAGGCCGTAGCCGCGATAGCCCATGGCGATCTTGGCCACCAGACGCAGGTGGGACGTCACCAGCCTCTCGGC
>NZ_JASBRI010000019.1 GCF_030149515.1 Maricaulis sp.
TGCGCGGCGCATCCACGCGGCGCTGGACCGGTTGCATGCCGGTGGGTCGACCGCGGGCGGGGCCGGTCTGGAACTGGCCTATTCGCTGGCGCGGGAGAATTTCGACGAGGATGCGGTGAACCGCGTCATGCTGCTCACCGATGGCGATTTCAATGTCGGCGTCACGCGCGACGAGAGCCTGGAAGACTATGTCGCCCGCCAGCGCGACAGCGGCATCTATCTCTCCGTGATGGGTTTCGGCCGCGGCAATTACAATGACCGCATGATGCAGCTCATCGCCCAGGCCGGGAATGGCACGGCGGGCTATATCGACAGCCGTCAGGAAGCCCGGCGCATGCTGGTCGAGGAAAGCTTCTCCTCGCTCTTCCCCATTGCCAACGATGTGAAAATCCAGGTGGAGTTCAACCCTGCCCGCGTCGCCGAATACCGGCTGATCGGGTATGAAACGCGCATGCTGGAGCGGGCGGACTTCAACAATGATGCCGTCGATGCCGGCGAGATCGGATCGGGTCATGCTGTCACCGCGATCTACGAGATTGCCGCGCCGGGGTCGGACGGTGTCCTGATGGATCCGCTGCGCTATGGCGGGCAGGGCCGGGAGGATCCGGACCTCTCCGGCGAATTCGGCCTTTTGCGGCTGCGCTACAAGGAACCGGGCGAAGACGAGAGCCTTCTCATCGAACGTCCGGTCACCGATGCCGATGCGGTTGAACGCTTTGCCGATGCGGGCCGCGAGGTACGCTTTTCGATCCAGGTCGCCGGTTTCGCGCAATTGCTGCGCGGCGATCCCTATATTGGGGGCGAGTACGACTGGAATACGGTGATCGGCCTTGCCGGCGACGCGCTGGGGCCCGACGCCTTCGGTTATCGCGCCGAATTCCTCGAACTGGTCGAACGGGCGCGGGATATCGGCGAGCGGCCGGCCAAGCCCTGATTCCGGGCCGGTCTTGCCTGACATCGCGCTTGTGCGACAGTACGGCGGCAGAGAGACGGATCAGGAGGGGAGATGATGATGCGTGCAGGTCTTGGCGCATGGATGACGGGGGCCGCGTGCGCTGCGGTATTCGCCGGCATGGCAATGGCCCAGGAGGATCCAGTCGAACGCTGCCGCCAGGCTGCGACCGACAGCGAGCGGATCGCCTGTCTCGAGGCGGCCCTTCGGGCCCGCACACCGGATGCCGCAGACAGTGTTGCGCCTCGGCCCGCACCGCGCCCGGATCCGGTTTCCCCGCCGGCAGCCGCCACTTCGGCCGGGCCGGCTCCTGTCGTGGGCCTGGGCGCCGAACAGGTCGAAGCGCGCCGGGAGCGGGGCCGGCCCGGCAGCGGCCGTGACGAGCCCGCCGTGCGCGTGCAGGCGGCCATCGCGGATTTCCGCGAAATCCCCTATCGCCGGCTCGAGGTTACCCTCGACAACGGCCAGGTCTGGCGCCAGATTGACGGCGACCGCCAGCGCGTCGTCGGCCGGATGCGGGCCGGCCGCACCTATACGGCGGATGTTTTCGAGGGTGTGTTCGACAGTTATCGTCTGCGGATCAACGAAATCGCCCGGACAATCCAGGTCGAGCGCATTCGCTAGCCTTCAAGGTTCAGCAGACATGAAAACGGGCGGCTTGCGCCGCCCGTTCCCGTGTTCGCCCGGGCCGGTCTAGAACCGCCGGCTCAGTGTGATGAAGGCGCGCCGCCCGATCAGGTCGTGGCCTGACTGGGTGACGAGGTTCATCCGCGAGGGACCTTCGCCCTGGTCGATCATGGGCGGTGTCTCGTCGGTGAGATTGTTCACCCCGACAGAGAGGTTCCACTCGTCCTGATAGAAGGTCAGCGCCAGGTCGTGGACCGTGTAGGCATCGGAGAAGTCCACATCGCGGCACATGCCGCCGGTCACGCCCAGAAGGTCGCAGGCCGTGCGCGTACCGGTGGGATCGGTGGCCACAGGTGCGTCGGAATTGTCCTGCTGTCCCTCGCCGAGATAACGGGTCCGCCAGCGCAGCGACCAGGGACCGCGGTCCGCGACCGCGCTGAACTGGGCCTGCCATTCCGGCGAGCCGATCTCGCCGACATTGTCGTCGACGATCGAGGCCGGATCGACCTGTTCGAGCTGTTCCAGATACTGGGCCGCATTGAAGATCAGCGTCAGCTCGGTGCGGTCGTCGATGAAGTCCAGCGGCGTGTTGTAACGGATATTATAGTCGATACCCGTCGAACTGATCAGGCCGACATTGATGAAGCCCGCCTCGACCAGCTGCACCGTCGCGGTCGCCGGATTGCCGGTATTCCGCGTGATGCGGTCACAGGCCGGGTCGGCGAGGTTCGGCTGGTTGTTGTAGCAGTTCGCCAACAGGTCCTGGGCCCGGGTTTCCTCGATCGTGTTTTCGACCTGGATGTCGAAATAGGTCACCGACACGTCGAGATTGGAGGCCCCGAACGAATTCTGGAACACGAAGCCGAAGGTCAGGGACTCCGACGTTTCCGCTTCCAGATTCGTGCTGCCGCCGGTCTGGGTGGTGATACCGGTCGTGGCCAGCAGGCCCAGCTGGGTCGGATCGGCTCCGTCGGCAACGCAATTGTCGAGGACGGTCTGCGACCGGGTTTCTCCGCTGGGATCGTAGACACCGCCATTATTGGCCGTTTGCGGCACGATACAGGGGTCGTTGCCGCCCCCGATGGTTCCCGTGGAGCCTGCCAGGAACTGCTCGCGCAGATTGGGTGCCCGGAAGGTGGTGCCGAAGGTCGAGCGCAGGCGCAGGAAGTCGGTCGCCTGCCAGTCCACCTTGACCGAATAGGTCGTGTCGTCGCCGAAATTCTCCTCCTCGGTGAAACGGCCCGACAGGTTGAGGGTCAGGGTGTCGAAGATCGGAATTTCGGTTTCCGCGAAGACCTCGTAGAGCGAGGTCCGGCCAACGGTGGGCCGCTCGGTGTCGGGGATTTCCGACGCTGCGAGACCGCCGACACGGGTGATGTCGTTGATCGAGTTGATCCGGTTCTCCCGGAACTCCGACCCCAGCACCAGGCCGACGGGACCGGCCGGCAGATCGAAGACATCGCCGGTGAAGATGGACTGGAAGTGGACCTGCTCCAGCTCGGTGATGTTGATCGACTGGCCGAACAGGAAATTCTCTTCCGCCTCCGTGGCGAACCGCTTGTTGCCGCCGTCGCTGACGAAGAGTGTAGGCGAGAAGAAGTCGACGAGGACACAGTCCTGCGGCGTCAGGAAGCCGAAGGAGAGCGCCGTACGCTCAAGACCGCAGACCGGGTCGCCATTGACGTCGAGACGCAATGTGTCGAGCGCTTCCCGCACGGCATTCTCGTTCATGATGGGCTGTGAGGCGGTGCCATAGGAGCGGTCGTAGGCGAGGCTGACGTCATAGACCCAGTTGCGCTCGCCGAACCAGGGCAGGGCGACATCGCCCTCAAGACCGCCGACGGCGCGGAAAACCGACACGTCGGACTTGCGGCGCTGGGCCAGGCCCTGCGTCGTGTAGACCGGCAGGGCATCCTCGTCGAACGGGTTGAGCGGATTGTCGAACATCTGCAGCGATCCGTCCGGATTGACCAGAAGATTGCCGTTCGCGTCCTCCATGGGGATCTCGGCCGGCACGCCGGGGAAGATCTGCTCGTTGGTAAAGCGCCCCACCGAGTTTCTCGTGGCGTAGGACAGTTCGAAATACAGCGTGTCCCGCGAGAACAGGTCGATGTCGTAGAAGCCCGAGCCGAAGAAGTTCATGCGCTCGAGATTTTCCAGCAGCTGGGTGTCACGTTCCTCGTTCTGCAGGCTGTAGGCGTCCTGTTCGAAGAAGTGCTGGCCGGTATCGGCCAGAACGCCGGCGGCCGACGACCAGCCGGGAATGCCGACATCGGTGAAGCCGGGCGTGCGCCAGACGAAACCCTGGCTGCCCAGGAAGACGGCATCGTCCGGACGCCGGTCCATGCAGACCGAATGGGTCTGGCCGGTTGTCTCGTCGACATCGATATCGCGCAGGCAGTCATTCCAGTGGCTGCGATCGCCTGCGATGACGGCCGTACGATTGTAGAACTCGGCCGCCACAGTGAAATTGCCCCGATCGTTCGAGGCCCCGCCGATAAAGGAGGCTTGCAGCACTTCGCCGCCATTGTTCTCCGGGATCGACGAGAATGCGGTCATCTCCAGGCCGTCATACTCCTGGCGCAGGATGATGTTGGCAACGCCCGCCACGGCGTCCGCGCCGTAGACGGATGACGCCCCGTCGGTGAGCAGTTCGATCCGGTCGATCATCGAGCTGGGGATCAGGTTGAGGTCCGGTGCGACCGGTGCACCGCGCACGCCCGACGGGCCGATGCGGCGGCCGTTGACCAGAAGCAGGGTGCGTTCCGCGGAGAGGCCGCGCAGGGCCACGGTGGCCGCGCCCGGCCCGTTCACGGGCACGCCTTCGACGGCAGCCGTGGGCGAGCCGGAATTGATCGAGCCGTCCAGCTGAACCCCCGACACTACTGGCGATTCCGCTATGAGCTGCGTGGTGTCTGTAATCCCGATCTGCCGGCCGGCCTCCCCATCGATCACCTGGAGCGGCGAAATGGCCGAAAACTCGTCCCGGCGCAGGCGTGAACCGGTAACGACAATGCGTTCGTCGGCCTGGGTGTCGGTCTCGTCCTGGGCCAGCGCGGCCGGCGCCAGGGCAAGCCCCGATACGACGAGGCCGCAGGCAGCCGTCGTGCGCAACAGGTGTGATGTAAGACGTGGCATGGGTATCCCTCCCTATATTGTGGATCGCGCCATGCTTTTCTTCGTGCATGGCGCCGGGAGAGTGTCATGAATTAACAAGGCGCACGACTTCAGTGAGTCGAATATTTGGTTTGTAGCAATCCCGCACAGGTAGAAAAACTTTTTTCGATTTCACCGGTCTAGCCCGAAAACTTCCAGTGTGTGATCGTTAGGCATTTGAAAAAGCGCGACAAAAATTCAATTCCACTGTGGGGAATATGCCACGCAGAAGGGATTTTTTGTCCGACAATTCAACTTGAGGGAGATTTTTGTGCAACCGGCGTCAAAGTGTAAGTAAAAACAGTTTTATAATAAATAAGAAAATAGTTCGTAAAATATGGAGAGCGCTAACATAGCGGAGTGGTCGCGATTCGAGTGTTTCCCGTCATCGATGGGCGCCTGAGCGAGGCATCCCTTGGTTGATCCGGGGGTGTCGCGGCGGCACCGGCCCCCTGTTTCGTCCTCTGGCCAGGTCACCGAACGCGTGTAGGATCACGGATGCCTACCGGCGCGGGCGTGGCGGAATTGGTAGACGCATCAGACTTAAAATCTGCCGGCCGCAAGGCCGTGCCGGTTCGAGTCCGGCCGCCCGCACCATTTCTGTCATTGCTTCCGTTGCGCTCGAACGCGAGCCCGGCTGTGCCAACGGTGCCGAGATTCGTGCTTGCACGAAGGATGCTCAGGGCTGAGGGGCGGCGCCGCCCGGCCGGGCCGGGGGCAGCGCCTCGATCCCCTTGCCGAACACTTCGCACATGCGCTCGACGATCGTCGCGGCATCGGCGGAGTCGCACAGCCCGCCGGAAAGGTGGTCGATACGGCCGGTCTGGGCCAGCGACAGCGTGATGGCGCCGGACATCATGTGATAGAACCAGTAGAGGTCGGCGAGCGCGCAGTCCGGCCGCACCTCTTTCAGAAGTTCCACAAAGCGTTGCGTCACCGCGTCGAAGGGGGAGGAGTCATGCCCGATCTCCTCGGGCACCGGCGCGCTGTTGAGCCGGGCGATCAGGGCGCCGTAGTGGCGATGGCCAGGCGTGCCGTCGAGGATGAAGCTGAAAGTAGGCTCAAGATAGGCACGCACCAGGCCGGGACCGGTCATTCGTCCGGCGTGCGCTTTCGCATAGGCCTTCAGCGAGACGCTGCGGCGTTCGTTCACCATTTCGGCCCGACGCTCCAGAACGGCATCGATCACGCCCGCCTTGGTGCCGAAATAATAATGGATCAGCGCTGTATCGACACCCGATTCCCCGGCGATCTGGCGCATCGAGACCGCCTCGAAACCGGCCTGCGCGAACAACGCCTCGGCCGCATCGAGAATCCGCTCGCGCGACTCCTCGCGCCGGTCGGCCTGACGGCGCCGCCGGCGGGGTGGGGCGGAAGTCTGCGGACTCACCGGATCGGGCTCCTCGATGCATATGCCTCTGTCATGTCGCACGAATCCGCGCGTTTCGCCAAGCATCTACCCATTGGGCCAATAAATTTATTAAACGATAAATAAATATCTTGACTTCACCCGGCAATCCAGCGTCAATCCGCTCACAAGCGCGAAAACGCGCCGAGGGAGGAAAGCATGAACAAGGGGACCGGCCCGCGCCTGCGGGCCTATCTTTTGGCGGGCGTGGCCGCCGGCCTGCTGTGCGCAGGAAGCGCCGCTGGACAGCAGGAGGCCGCCACGGCCGGCGAAGGGGTGACCGCTGTCGAGACGATCGTGGTCACGGCCCGGCGCCGCGAGGAAAGCCTGATCGAGGTACCGGTCGCGATGACGGTGCAGAGCGCCGAGGCGCTGGACCTGTCGGGCGCGGCCGATATCACCGCGCTCCAGCGCGACACGCCCAACCTGACGCTTCAGCCGGCCCGTGCGACCAATTCCACGATCACGGCCTTCATCCGGGGCATCGGTCAGCAGGATCCGCTGTGGGGATTCGAGCCGGGCATCGGCCTCTATATCGACGACGTCTACGTGGCGCGGCCGCAAGGTGCGATCCTGGACATACTCGATGTGGAGCGCGTGGAGGTGCTGCGCGGTCCGCAGGGCACGCTTTACGGCCGCAACACGATCGGTGGTGCGATCAAATTCGTCACTGCCCGGCTCGACCACGAGCCGGCGTTCGCCATCCGGACCAATCTGGGCGAATACAATCAGCGCGACCTGATCGTCTCGGGCTCGGCACCGCTCTCCGGTACGCTACGCGCCGGCGGTGCGCTGGGCATCTATCGCCGGGACGGCTACGGCACAAATCTGTGGACCGGCGCCGATATCGGCAATCGCGAGAGCCTGTCCGCGCGGGTGACGGTCGAGTTCGAACCGGCGCCGGACTGGTTCTTCCGCCTGACCGCCGACCGGGTCGACGATGACAGCAATGCCAATCCGGGCCATCGCGAACTGCCCGTGCCGGCGGCCTTCGGAGTGCCGCCCTTCACCACCCTGTTCGGCATCGACATTCCGGCCGGGGCCTTCCCGGTCACGGCGGACGCCTATGACAGCTGGGCCGGAGTGGACGAGACCAATGAGGTGATCACACAGGGTGTGGCCCTGACCGGCGAGTGGACGATCAGCGACCATCTCACCTTCAAGACCGTGACCGCCTGGCGGGACGGCGAGACGCACGGCGAAGGCATCGATTTCGACGGAACGCCCGAACCCGTTCTCGATATTCTCGCGCCCGAAACGGTTTACGACGACGACCAGTTCTCGCAGGAATTCCAGCTTCTGTTCGATCACGACCGCTGGCGCGGCGTGGCCGGCGTCTACTATCTCGACGCCTATGCCAGCGGCGGCTATGACACGGTTCTGGCGATCGGCGCGGCGGCGGTGCCGGGCGCGCCGACTCCGAATTTCACCCAGGGTACGAGCGGCCATGTCGACACCACGTCCCTGGCTCTGTTCGGCGAGTTCGACATCGATCTTGCCGACCGCTGGACGCTGACCCTGGGCGGTCGCTGGACCCGCGACGAGAAGACCGGGACCGTGTTCAAGGCGAACTACTTCGGCCTGGGCTCGCCGGTCTCCGGGACGCCGAACACGCCCTTCCAGGTGCTGACCGATTACACCGCCGGGCGCACCTTCGAGGAGTTCACACCGCGTCTCGGCGTCAGCTACCGGATCAGCGACACGCTGAATGCCTATCTCAGCTACGGCCGCGGCTTCAAGTCGGGCGGGTTCGACATGCGCGGCGACGCCACCGCCACCCCGGCGACGATGGAGGGTTACGACCCCGAGACCGTCGACTCTGTCGAACTGGGTCTCAAGGGCTATCTCTTCGGCGACCGCGTGCGCTTCGCTGCTGCGGTGTTCAATGCCAGCTATGACGGCCAGCAGGTGACCAGCCAGCAGGTCAATTCGGTCGGCACCGGCCTTGTCAGCTTCATCGACAATGTCGGTAGTTCCACCATCCGCGGCGCCGAACTGGAAACGCAGGCACGACTGGGCGGCGGGTTCAGCCTGGATCTGGCGCTGGGCTATGTCGATGCGGCGTTCGAGGAATACCTGGCCTATGTGCCCAATGATGCGCCGCCGCCGGCCTTCGTACTGGCTGACGTGTCGGCGATGCGCCAGTTCCAGAACACGCCGGACTGGACCGGTTCTCTGGCTCTCAACCACCATGCGGACGGGGTGATGAACGGCGCGCTGGACCTGCGTGCAGCGCTGTCCTGGCGCGGCGACAGCTCGATGTTCGAGACACCCGCTCCCGAGATCGACCAGGAGGCCTATTCACTCCTCGACATCAGCGCGGTCTGGACCTCAAACACCGGCCGCTGGCGGGCCGGCCTGCATGGCCGCAATCTCGGCGACGAACGGTATCGCACCGGCGGCTATTACTTCCCGGGCCTGGCCTATGGCGACAGCGTGATCGGCTTCTACGGGCCGCCGCGTACAGTCTTTGCGTCGCTGGAATACCGTTATTGATCGCCCAGCCGGACCGGTCGCCGCGCGCCAACCCGGCGGCCGGTCCGCATCTCAGGACATGCCATGACCTCAATTGCCGCCCCGACCGAGTTTTTCTGGAAGTCCGCGGACGGGCTAGACCTCTTTGCTCGCGACTACGGTCCCGCAGATGCGGGCCGTGTACCGGTGATCTGCATCCCCGGCCTCACCCGCAACAGCCTGGACTACGAAGATGTGGCGCCCTGGCTGGCCGGGCTGGACCGGCGCACGATCGCCGTCGATCTGCGCGGGCGCGGACGTTCGCAGACCGCCGACCCCGCCAGCTACCACCTGTCCGTCTACGTGCAGGACATCCTCGCCCTCTTGGACGTGATGGGTCTGGAAAAGGCCCATATCCTCGGCACTTCGCTGGGAGGGATGGTCGCCATGCAGATGGCCCGTTCTCACCTGAGACGGCTGGCAGGTGCGGTACTCAACGATATCGGGCCGACAATCGAGCGGGCCGGGATCGAGCGGATTTCCGGCTATGCGTCCAGCGCGCCGCCGGTCGAGAACTGGACCGATGCCGTCGCCCATGCCCGCCATATCGCGGGCACGGTTTTCCCGCACTACAGCGAGCGGGACTGGCAGCGCTTTGCGGCGCGCATGTATGTCGAAACGCCGGAAGGCGGGCTGCAGCCGGCCTACGATCCCGCTGTGGCCCGGCAGGCCCCGTCCTGGCTCATGCCGCTGGCGCGTTTCGTCATGTGGCGCAATTTCCGCCGCCTTGCCCGGCATCGCCCTGCACTGGTGTTGCGCGGGCAGGACTCGGACATTCTCTCCGCTGACACGGTCGCGCGGATGCGCCGTCAGGCGCCGGGCCTTCAAAGCCGGGAAATCCCCGGCGCCGCTCACACGCCCGATCTCAACGAACCGGCCTCTCGCGAGGCACTGCACGACTTCTTTGCGTCTGCGGCCTGACGGTTCTGAGCTGGCGGGCCTGTTCCCGGCGCCATGTGCCGGTTTTCACAAGCTTGCCGGGCGTGATGTCCCTGTGGTGACGCCTGCGGCACTGACGATCCGGGCCGCTAGAGCGAGCGGCCGAAATCGGCGCTCATCAGCATGATCGTCACCAGGATGGCCGGTGCCATGGCCAGGGCGGCGGCCATGATCACTACGGCGCCGAATATCCAGGTGAGCAAGGCCAGGACGAGCGCGATATTGCCGAGAAAGGGCAGCAAGGCGCGCCCGGGATCTCGCGCGAGTTCACGCAGCATCCAGCCGAGGACGGGAATGGCGAAGACGAAGCGGGCCAGGCCCTGCGGCCGGGCCGCGGGAGACGTGTGCATGCAGGCAAACTCCGGATCTGCAGAATGGCGTGCCGGTTAGCACGGGCGGGTATGGGCCGGCGATGCGGCAAACCGTCTCCCGCCGGTCAGCGGCGCCGTCGGATCATGGTCCGGAGCCGCAGGACGGTCAGTATCACGCCGGCCAGGCCGAACAGGATGGCGATCAGGGAGGTGACCTTGATCCACCAGGAATTGAAGTTTTCCCGCGTCGACCAGTCCATGATGTGGACGCCCCAGAACCAGTCATAGACCCGCCACAGCGTGGTGCGCACGGCGCGCAGCTCGCCGGTCTGGCTATTGATGTAGAGCGTGGCGGGGTCGGCCGGCCCGAATTCGAAACGCCAGGCCGGCACGGTCAGGCCGGCCTCGCGCGGCGGCGTTTCGACCAGGGTCTGGTCCTGCAGCTCTCCGGTTCCGGTATAGCGCGTCAAGGCGATGCGGCGGGCGAGGACCTCGTCAACGGGTGTCAGATCCGCGCCGGTCCGGGCATCGATCATCTGCGGGCCGTCTCCGGTTTCCAGGCGCCAGACCGGATCGCCTGCAAGCCAGCCCGTGCGAACCGACACCACATCGCTGTCCTGTGCGGCCAGGATATCGGCCAGCGGCAGGGCGTCTTCGGCCCAGTCAATCGCGCGCTCTTCGGCCGGTGTGCGCAGATGTTCGCCCCGCACGATCTCGATTGGCCAGAGCACCATCGCCAGGCCCGAGATCAGCCACAGCATCACCTGGATGCCGACGGCAACGCCCAGCCAGAGATGGACCTGGCTCATCAGCCGGAAAAACCGCATGCGGACCCCCTCGCGTTTGCGGTGAGAGCATTACCGCCGTGGACAAGCTCGGCAAGCCGCCTTCCGCACGTTGCAGGTGTGCGCTAGCGTATCCGCATGCCGCATCGGGACGTTCACAACCATCTCCTGACTGTCGCGGAGCCGTTGTTCCCGTCGCTCCACCAGGCCATCGCCAGATTGGGCCCGCTGGAATTTCCGTGCCGGGATACGGTGCCCTTTCCGCACTATCTCTGCCGCGCCATTGCCGGACAGCAGATATCGGTCCGGGCGGCGCAGAGCATCTGGGCCCGGGTTGAGGGCAGCGCCGGGGACACGCCGTTGCTGGATCACTTCACCGAGGCCAACATCGGCGTGCTGCGCGCCTGCGGCCTGTCCGGCGCCAAGACGAAAACCATTATCGCCATCGCCGATACGCATCGCGAGACCGGTCTGGATGCCGGCGCCTTACGTGCACTCAGCGTGGCCGAACGCACGGCGCGGCTCACATCGATGTGGGGTGTGGGGCAATGGACGGCCGACATGATGAACATGTTCTATTTCGGCGAGACCGATATCTGGCCGGACGGCGATGTCGCAGCGCGGAAGACGCTGGAACGCCTCACCTCCAGGCGCCGCAAGACAGTGCGCACGGCCGCGCGCTTCAAGCCCTACCGGTCCTGGCTGGCGCTCTACATGTGGGCGCATGCGGATGCGCCGCCGGACGGGGAGCCGGCGGGGTAGGGGCGGAACCGGCGACCAACTTCTGCCTTGCCTGGCGGCGACGCGCATCTTAAACTTGTGTTTCGTTGCGAGCTTCGTCTCCGGGGGGACCATGCGATTTATCCTGGTCGTAATGACGGCACTGGCCGTGACCGCCTGCGGAACCCCGCAGGCGGTCCGGGACCTGTCGACGGCCCAGATCGAGGCCATCGACGTGGCGATCGCGAATGCGGCCCGTCAGCGCGAAGACCTCGTCGGGTTGGCCAATGCACGCTGTGCGGCGCACCAGGCGGAACAGCGCGCGCTCTACGCAGCGGAGCGCGAACGCCAGCTGGGCTTTCTGGCACAGACCGAAGACCGGGCTGACCGGCTTGAGATCCTCGGAAATCTCGAATCCTCGCGGGATCTGAGCGAAGCGAGGATCGCGTCCAAGAACAGGCAGTGTGCAGAACTGGCCATCGCGCTGGAAAGCCAGGTCGAACATCTGCGTGCCATTCGCGACGCGCAGGCGACCATAGATCAGGCCGTGGCAAGGGACGATCCCCTGTCCCGGCTGGGCCGGCGGCTGGTCGGGGAGGAGGCCTACAACACGGTGGAGAGCCGCCTCGACCTGTTGCAGACGCTCTACCGCGACAATCAGGACGACATCGAAACCCTGACCTCAGGCATTTTCGGCTCCGGCTCCGATGCCGACTCCGGAGACGGCAATTGACCCCTCGGCCCCAAAGGACTGGACCATGCCCGACACAACCGGAATGAGCCGCGAGGATATCAGGGCGCTGATCGCCGAGCTCGAGACGGCTGCCGAAGGTGTGCCCGGCCTGGCCGGGTCCGAACTCGCGACGCGGCTTTTCGATCTGAAAAGCCGGCTGATCGCCATGGATTACGAAATACCGGCGATCAAGCCGACGGATTCCAGCGAGCTGCGGCGCCTGATCGAAGAGGCCAGACAGGCCGAGGCCAATGCCGGCGAGCGGGCCGGATTGCTCAACCAGCTGCTCGATCTCCTGGTGGCGCGGATCTGAACGGCGCAGCGCTGCGCATACGCTTCACCGCCCGCTCGACATCCCATACCCGTCCCTCTAACGTCCCCCTGAACGCTGTTCACGCGCATAGCGCCACAAGAAGCGCAGGCGCGGCTGGTCGTTGAAACAAGGGGACACTCCATGGCCGAACCGGATATCCTGAAGGGAAAGCTGCGCCTGCCCGTGATCGGCGCGCCGCTGTTCATCATCTCCAATCCCGATCTCGTCCTGGCCCAGTGCAAGGCCGGTATTGTCGGCGCCTTCCCGGCGCTCAATGCCCGCCCGGTCAGTCAGCTGGACGAATGGCTGGACCGCATCACCTCGGAACTGGAGAGCTATAATCGCGCCCATCCCGACGCGCCCGCCGCGCCCTTCGCGGTGAACCAGATCGTGCACCGCTCCAATGCGCGGCTCGAAGAGGACATGGCGCTGTGCGAAAAATACAAGGTGCCGGTCGTCATCACGTCTCTGGGCGCGCGCGAGGATGTGAACCAGGCGGTCCAGTCCTGGGGCGGGATCACCCTGCACGACGTGATCAACCAGCGCTTTGCCCACAAGGCGATCGAAAAGGGTGCGACAGGCCTGATCTGCGTTTCGGCCGGGGCCGGCGGCCATGCCGGCGCCCTTTCGCCCTTCGGCTTCATCGCCGAGACGCGCGAATGGTTCGACGGGCCGATCCTGTGCTCCGGCGCCATCTCGACCGGCGGCGGGGTGCTGGCCGCCCAGGCCATGGGCGCCGACTATGCCTATGTCGGCTCGGCTTTCATCGCCACCGAAGAGGCCCGCGCCGACGCCGCCTACAAGCAGGGAATCGTCGAGGGCACGGCGGAGGACATCGTCTACACCAATCTCTTTACCGGCGTGCACGGCAATTATCTCAAGAGCTCGATCCTGGCGGCGGGACTCGATCCGAACGATCTGCCCGAAAGCGATCCCTCGGCGATGAATTTCGGCTCCGGCGGCGGCTCCAAGGCCAAGGCGTGGAAGGATATCTGGGGGTCCGGACAGGGGATCGGTTCGGTGAAGGCCGTACGCCCGGCGGCCGACTTCATCGCCCGGCTGGCCGCGGAGTATGACGCGGCGAAGGCGCGCGTTTGCGGCCGGGACGCCTGACTCAGGCCTGGCGCACGCGGGGCTGGGCGCTGAGCACGCAATCCGCGATCTCGCCGGGGGCCCGGAACATCGCGTCCGGTGCCTGTTCGGCGAGGATTGCCTCGGTGGCGAAGCCCCAGCTCACTGCCCCGGCGGCACAGCCCGCCTCGCGCGCTGCGTCGATGTCGCGGACTTCGTCACCCACGCTCAGGGTTCGTGCCGGGGTGATGCCGGTCTTTCGGATCGTCCTGCGGAATACCGAGGCCTTGCCGAACAGAGCGGCGCCGCAGGCGAAGATCTCGATATGCCGGCACAGCGCATCGCCCAGCACGGCGCGCACGGCCGTTTCGCCGTTGGAGCTGACGATGGCGAGTTTGACGCCGCCGGCGGCCAGCATCTCGATCATGCTGCAAATCCCGTCGAAGAGATGGATCTGATCGACATTCTCGGCGGCCCGGGCGCGCACATCGGCGGCGAGAAAGGGGATTTTCCAGGCCGGAATGTCCAGCTCGTCCATGATCGCCCTGGGCGGCAGGCCGCGCAGCCTTTCGGCCTTCTCGTCGTCGACCGGTGGCAGGCCGTGTTTGTCGACGACATCGCCCAGCACCGAGCGGAACCAGGTCAGGCTGTCGGCCAGCGTGCCGTCGAAATCGAATATGACCAGGTCGTAGCGCGCCAATGTACCCTGTCCCGCATCCGGCGTTTTCCAGCGCCGCGAAGCGGCCTCCCCATCCGGCCAGGCTGGCCGATTCCTGCAACAGCTATATGTCGTAACCCGGTTTGTCCCATACGAAAACGGGCGGAGGCCGTCCGGCGCTCCGCCCGCTGATTGCGATCGCGCGTCCGGCCGCTAGATCGACGTCAGCCAGTCCGGCTTCCTGAACGGCAGTTTCAGGTCGTCGGCGACCGGCTTGTAGCAGATCTCGCCCTCGGCCGTGTTGAGGCCGCGGGCCAGGTGCGGGTTGGCGTTGAGCGCTTCCTTCGGCCCCTTGTTGGCGATCTCCAGGCCCAGCGGCAGGGTGGCATTGTTCAGCGCCAGGGTGGAGGTGCGGGCATAGGCGCCGGGCATGTTGGCCACGCAATAATGCACGACATTGTCGATGATATAGGTCGGATCGTCGTGCGTGGTCGCCTTGGAGGTCTCGAAACAGCCGCCCTGGTCGATGGCGATGTCGACGAGCACGGCGCCGTCCTTCATTTCGCCCAGCATGGCGCGGGTCACCAGCTTCGGGGCGGCGGCGCCCGGGATCAGCACGGCGCCGATCACGACATCGGCTTCCCTGACAGCCTGTTCGAGCGCCGCGGCGGTGGAATAGGCGGTCTTCACGGCACCGGAGAACTGTTCGTCCAGCTCGGCGAGGCGCTTGTTGGAGCGGTCGAAGACCGTCACGTCGGCGCGTGCGCCGATCGCCATTTCCGCAGCATGGGTGCCGGCGACGCCGCCGCCGATGATCACCACCTTGGCCGGCAGCACGCCGGGGACGCCGCCCAGCATCAGGCCGCGTCCGCCCTGGGCCTTCTGCATGCAGTGCGCGGCTACGGAAACGGACATGCGTCCGGCAACCTGCGACATCGGCGTCAGCAGCGGCAGGCGGCCGTCATTGTCGGTGACGGTCTCGTACGCGATCGACAGGCAGCCGGCCTTGCGCAGGCCTTCCGCCTGTACGGCGTCCGCGGCAAGGTGAAGATAGGTGTAGAGGGTGTGGTGCGGCTGCAGCATCGGGGTTTCCGAAGGCTGGGGCTCCTTTACCTTGACGATCAGTTCGCCCTTCTCGAAGGCGGCCGCCGCGTCCGGGACGATGGTCGCGCCGGCGGCCTCGTACATTTCGTCGGAAAAGCCGATCCCGTCGCCGGCCGTCGACTGGACAAACACCTCGTGGCCGTGACGGACGAATTCCGTGACGCTGTTCGGCGTCAGGCCGACCCGGTATTCGCGGACCTTGATTTCCTTGGGCACCCCGATACGCATGATTGTTTCCCGTTTGCTGGATCGCGCGGCGGGCGATGACGGATTCTTCGATCTGCAGCCCTTCGCGCGAATGAAATTGACATTCGCCATCGCCCGGTGTGAATTATCGTGCACCAAACGATACTGGTGGCGATGTATATACTGGCATTCGCCGCAAATCCAGAATGATCTGCGGCGAAACGTTATAACTCGGGGAGAGTGTTCCGTGCGGCTTGATAGTGTTGATGTCTCCATCCTGACCGAACTCCAGGACCATGGCCGCCTGACCAATGCGGAACTGGCCGAACGGGTCGGCCTTTCGGCCTCGGCCTGCCACCGCCGCGTGAAGGCCCTGGAGCAGGCCGGCGTCATCGATCGCTATGTCGCCATTCTGTCGGAAAAGGCGCTGGGCCGCGGCATCACGGTCTATGTCCAGGTCACGTTGGACAACCAGAAGCGCGAGACGCTGGTCGCCTTCGAGGAGGCGGTCGAAACGGTCCCGGAAGTGATGGAATGCTATCTGATGAGCGGCGATGCGGACTATCTGATCCGTGTCCTGGTGCGCGACGCCAATGATTACGAGCGTGTGCACCGGGAAGTCCTGTCCGGCCTGCCCGGCGTTGCCCGCCTGGTGTCTTCCTTCACCATCCGCCGCGTGTTCTCGCGCACGGCCATGGCCGTGCCCGAGGAGGCCGTGGTGCGCCAGGGCGGGTGACGCTTGCCAGCGCGCGCACTTGCGACTAACTCCGCGCCATGACCGATCAACGCTATGAAACCCTGGGCCAGCTCGGCGAGAAGACGCCGTTGCCGGCCCATCCCGGCGAGGCCGTCCTCGAACGCGTCGCCAATCCCTGCGACGCGCCCTACATGACGCGGTTCGTCTGTCCCGAATTCACCTCGCTCTGCCCGGTCACCGGTGCACCGGACTTTGCCCATCTGGTGATCGACTATGTGCCGCGCGACTGGATCGTGGAATCCAAGTCCCTGAAACTCTATCTGGGCAGTTTCCGCAATCACGGCGCCTTTCACGAAGCCTGCACCACAGGTATCGGCCAGCGCCTGGTGAAAGAGCTGGAGCCGGTCTGGCTGCGCATCGGCGGCTACTGGTATCCGCGTGGCGGCATACCGATCGACGTTTTCTTCTCAACCGGCGACCCGCCCAGGGGTGTGTGGATTCCCGACCAGGACGTGCCCGGCTATCGCGGGCGGGGCTAGTGGCGGTTCGCGGGCCGGCCGGCCCGCGAACCCTGCGGCTTACCAGTCGAACTGGACCCGCATCTGCCAGCCATCGCTGGTCTCGGTGAAGACCGGCGCGTCGAGTTCGGCATCGACATAATTGATGCCCACGCGAACCTTCTTGAACGGATACCAGTTGAGCCCGATCGTGGCCGAGCGGATGTCGCCAAGGCCGGCGGCGCCCATATCGGTCACGTCATATCGCGCCGCGACTTCCCAGGCACCGGGGCCGCCGGCGGACAGCGGGCGGTCTGCCACGATCCGGTCAAAGGCCCCGGAGGATGCCTTGTAGGGCCGCGTCTCGCCGGTGAGGATCCAGCCGGCCTGGACAAAGCCACTGTCGAAACCGGGCGATCCGGCCGGTCCGTCGATATCCATGCGCGCGAATTCGCCATGGATGTGGAAAGGACCGCGAACTGCGGCGGCTTCCAGCCCGTAGAAATCCGAGCGATCGGCCTCGCCCCCAGCAGCGCCCGGGCGGTAGTCGGCGGCGCGGAAACGGTTCGACAGGTGCATTTGCGGGTAGGCGCGCAAGCGTGTGCCCATATCGTAGTCGAGTCCGCGCCAGGATCCGCCCAGATGGATGCGCGTGCCGTCAATCTCGCCCGTCCACACCAAGCGGGCCGCCACGGCGCTGGACGAGCCGCTTTCGCGGAAGGCGAAATTGTTGTCCATCGGCGCGCCGAACACGCCGGCCGAGGCTAGGAAGCCGTGGCCCGACCAACTGTAGGACAGGCCGATCCGCCTATCGAGATGGAAAAGATCGGTTGCCAGCCCGCGTTCCATGAAGGTCGTGTGGCGCGAGGATGTCATTTCATCGAGTGAATTCATGGTCTTGAAATGACCGAACCGGAAATCTCCGACCGGGGAACGGTAGTTCATATAGACGTCTTTGGGCGAGGCGTCGGCCCCCGAGAAATCGTACTCGACGACAAATTTGAAGTCGCCGTATTCGGCCTGCATGCCGAACCGGGCCGTACGGAATTCACTGCGCTCCGGTTGGCCGCCGTACGGGCTGGACCAGCCGATATCGGCCATATCGTAGTAGACGCGGCCGCGGAACGCGAAGGAGTGCTCGCCGTCGGCGCTCTCCCAGCCGGGCAGGCTGTAGCGCTCCAGCGGTTCCCAGCCGGAATTCTGGGCACTGGCCGTGCCGGCGGACAGGGCTGCAGTGGCCATCGAGGTGACGATCAGGTGTGTGCGCATGGTCGGTGCTCCGGTTTTGGGCTAGGCCGCGCGGATTTGTTCGAGGAAACCGGCCAGGGCGGTCTTCAGGCGATCGGCATCGCCGGAGACGCCTCGGGCGGCGTCGAGTACGCTATTGGCGCCCTCGTCGGTTTCGCGGACATTGGTCGACAGGGCCGAAATGCTCTCGGTAACCTGGGCCGTGCCGGCCGCGGCTTGTGAGACGCTGCTGGCGATTTCCTGCGCCGCGGCATCCTGTTGTTCGATGGCCGAGGCGATCGCGGTGGTGCTTTCCGAGACCTTGTCGATCATTCCCGTCATCGAACCGATGGCGTCGATGGTCTGGTCGCTGGATTTCTGGATAGCGTCGATCTGGTCTGCGATCTCGTGCGTGGCGCGGGCCGTCTGGTCGGCCAGGGCCTTCACTTCCGACGCCACTACGGCGAACCCCTTGCCGGCATCGCCCGCACGGGAAGCCTCGATCGTCGCGTTGAGGGCCAGGAGATTGGTCTGCTCGGCGATCGACTGGATCAGGGTGACGACATTGCCGATTTTCACCACCGCTTCAGACAGGCCGCTCATTCGCGTCCGGGTAACGCCGGCTTCCTGCACGGCATCGCCGGTGAGAACCTGCGACTCGTTTACCTGCCGTGTGATCTCGCGGATCGAACTGGTCAGTTCCTCGGCCGCCGAAGCCACGGCTTGGGTATTGGCCGAGGTTTCCTCCGCGGCGCTGGCAACGATGGCGGAGCGTTCGTCCGACTGCTTGGCGGTGCCGCGCAGCTGGTCGGCGACGGCGATCATCGACATGGCGGCTTCGGCGACATCGCCGGCGATCGACCCGACGCTGGCCTCGAACTCGTCGGCCATCTCGCTCATGATGCGGCGTTTGTCCTCGGCAGCCCGGGCTTCGGCCTGGGCCTGTTCATCGCGCAGGCGATCCATCTCGATCTGGTTCTGCTGGAAGACGAGAACCGCGGCGGCCATCTGTCCGATTTCGCCGCCCTGGTCGGTGGCGGGGATCGTGCCGTCCGTCCTGCCTCCGGCCAGTTCGCCCATCGCCACGGTCAGGGCGTTGACGGGCCGGGCGATGGATCGGCCGATCCACCAGCACAGCAGGCCGGCAACGATCGCGATCAGGCCGACGACACCGGCCGTGACCAGCCGGATGCGGTTCCGCTCGGCCGCCAGGGCGGCCGCAGCGGCGCGGCCTTCGTTCCGGGCGGTCTCGACAATGACGGTGAAGTCGGGGTCCATCCGGGCGAAGATGTCCGAGAGTTCGGAGACCCGTTCCTGCTGGGCCAGTTCGCCCTCGGCCCAGGCGTGGAAGCCGGTGCCATAGGCATTCATGAGCGCGGTGATCTCGGCCTTGTCCGCGGCGGGATAGTCACGCGTCGCGAGCAGGTCGGCGAATTCGGCCTGGCGTGTGTCAAAACGCTCGATATAGCGGGCCTCGCCGCGCAGCATGAAATCTTTCTCGTGCCGGCGCATCATCAGCATCAGCACCGTCAGGTCGGCGTCGGCCAATCCGGTGAGGCGTTCCTCGACATCGTGCACCGCGCCGCGAAGCCTGCCCTGAAGGCCGGTCTCGTGAGTCAGACCCAGGCGGGTCTGTTCGGTAACGACAGCGGAGAAGGCATCCCGATGCCGGGGAAGGTCGGCCTGCAGCCGCCCGATAGCCGCGTCTATATCTGCCGGTGTGTCGAGGGCGCCGATCCGGTCGAGCAGTGCGGCAACCTGGTCGGCGTTTTCGCTATAGGCGTCGAAATAGCGGGTTTCCCGGCGCAGCAGAAAGTCCTTTTCCCGGCGGCGCATCTGCAGCACGCCGACCTCCATCTCCAGCGAGAGGCGCTCGATGTCGGCAAAGTTTTGCTGCCGTTCCAGGGCTTGGCTGGTGGCGCGGTCACTGTACCAGATGGTGGCGGCCAGCGAGATCAGCGTAAAGCCGATCAGCCCGCCCAGAATGCCTACGCGTGCGTAGACGGATAGCTTGTTCAACCCTCGCATGCCTGTCTCCTTGACCGGTAGAAGCGCGGCATGAGCGCGGCTCGGAAACCGGTTCGAATTAACCAAGTGCGGGGGGCATGGCCCGAAACTGCCAAGCAATGACAGTTATATGACATTCGGAAGTATTTAGAATCGATTAGGAATCTGGTTACCGTGACGATGCGGGAAAGCATGAATCAACGAGGCGGGCATGGCGTGCCGCCTGGTGACGGATCCCGGTGTGCAATTAGGCAACTAATGGAAAAATATGGCTTTGTCGGGGAGGCGGCATGCGAATGCCCGACCTCTTCTCATCGATTGCCGTTCCAAAGCACACCCGCAGGCATTGCGGCCCTTTTCGGGGGCTGAAAACGCGCATTCTTCATATTAAATTCGCATGCGTACGAATTTGTCGGAGTTAATTCGGCGCCTTGGGCTGCTCACTCGGGCATCGAGCCCGTCCAGCGCCCCACATGCGCCTTCGGGCGCACCCTTTCCACGGGTTCATCGGCGGCCGACCCCACATAGACAAATCCGGCCACGCGCTCGCCGGATTTCAGGCCCAGCACGTCCTTTACGTCGGCGTCATAGGCATACCATTCGGTCAGCCATTGCGCGCCGAACCCCATGGCCGAAGCCGCGATGAGCATGTTCTGGCAGGCCGCCCCGGCCGACAGGACCTGTTCCCATTCGGGAATCTTGTGGTTTTCGGTGACAGTGGAGATGACGGCGACCACCAGTGGCGCCCGGGTAAAGCGGCCGGCCTCGAACGCGATCTGGTCCTCGCTTGCGCCGGATGTCTTGGCGGCAAAGACCTTGGCGAGGATCCCGCCGAAACGGCTGCGCGCCTCGCCCTCGAAGACAATGAATCGCCAGGGTGCCAGCTTTCCGTGATCGGGCACGCGGCTGGCGATGCCGATCAGGCGTTCCAGCTGGGCCGGGCTCGGCCCGGGCTCATTCAGCGACAGCGCCACAGTCGAACGCCGGCGGGTCAGGAGGGTCAGCGTGTCTGCGTTGGCGTGGCTGGGGGCCAGGCGTTCGCCCGGCGCGGGAAAATCGGGGAGCGGCTGCTCATTTTTCATGACGGGGTGAAACCTGGCAGTGTGGGTGAATTTTGACCAAATCGGTCCGTGCTCGGTATACCTGTTGCTGGGAAGGGCTCAAGCGCGGCGCTGGGGAGTGAGTAATAGGTATGTCTGCTGATATCGCATTTGAAGATGATGACACACCGGCCGACCGCCGCCGCCGCAAGGTGCGCGATGCGATCATAGATGCGGCCGAGTCGATTTTCACCTCCGAAGGGGAGGAGGGGATTTCGATGCGCCGGCTGGCCGAAGCCATCGATTACTCGCCGGCGGCCATCTACAAGTATTTCGCGTCCAAGGACGATCTGTTCACGGCCATCCGGGAAATGTTCTTCGAGCGTCTTCTGGCGCGCATCCACGAGGCCATGGAGGAGGGCGGCGAGACCGCACCGCTGTGCGCGCGCTGCATGCGCGCCTATATCGAGACCGGCATGGAAGAGCCCAATCACTACATGATGGCCTTCTCGCCCTCCACGACATCCAAACCGCATGTGCATGAAGAAAAGGAAGTCGCCTTCGAGGCCGAGGCCATGCTGGTGAAAATGATCGAACAGGGCCAGCAGGAGGGTGTTTTCCGCAAGGTGGATGCCCATGTAGCCTCGAAGAGCGTCTGGGCGAGCCTGCACGGATTGACCATGCTGATCGTGTGTATCGACGATTTTCCGCATGCCATGCCCGGCTCCGAACATATCGACCGCGAAGCGGTCATCGACCTGCATGCCGACATGATCATGCGGGGGCTCATGAACTAGCGTATAGCAACTATACGCGATTAATTTAACACCGTTCACTTTTCAAACGACGTTTTCTGCACTACCTCTCGCCCGGTCAGCGGAGTGAGGGTGGTGGCATGTCCTTGTACAAACGGTCCCCGGGAGCCGGCACGATGGTCGCACTGGCGGCGGCCGGCGTGTTTGCGCTCGTTCTTGGCGTCTCGTCCCTGCGGGCCGAAGCGAATTCGGCCGCCAGCGCACCGCCCCCCATGCCGGTCACGGCCGTCGAGGCCGAGTATTCCGGCGATCACCGGATCGATGAATTCTACCCGGGCATTGTCGCCGCCCGCCGCGAAAGCGCCCTCGGTTTTGACCGCGGAGGGCGCATCGACGCCATCGCGGCCGATGTCGGCGACCGGGTTGAGCGCGGGCAGGTTCTGGCCCGGCTGGATACGCGCGCGCTCGACGCCCAGATCGCTGCCGCCGACGCGCAGACCGCCGAAGCCGCCGCCCGGACAGCGCTTGCCGCGGAAACCCGGGACCGCCAGGCACAACTGCTGGAGCGCGGCCACATTTCCCAGCAGCGTTTCGACGAGGTGAGAACCTCGACCCGGGCGGCGGAAGCCCGGCAGAATGCGGCGGCTGCCGCGGCCGATGCCCTGCGCGTACAGCGCGATCTGTCCATCGTGACCGCGCCCTTCGACGGCGTCGTGACGGCGCGCCATGCCGACGAGGGCGCCATCGCCCAGCCCGGCCAGCCCGTACTGGAAATTGTCGAAGCCAGTGCCCTGGAAATCCGCGTGGGACTGCCGCAACGGATCGCGGCGGATCTGCGCTCCGGGCAAAGCTACCCCTTCATGATCGAAGATCGTCTGGTCGATGCAGTCTTCAGGGCATCCACGGGAGTCGTCGACCGGCAGACGCGGACCGTCACGGCGCTGTTCGATCTGGCCGGCGACGCCCGTGCGGCGGCCGGAGAGGTTGTTCGTCTCAGCGTGGCGACGCCGGTGGGAACGGAGGGTTTCTGGGTGCCGACCTCGGCCCTGGCCGAAGGCCGCCGCGGCCTGTGGTCGGTCTATGTGCTGACCCCCGTGGGCGACGGCGTTCACCGTTTGCAGGCGCGCACCGTCGAAATGGTCCGGGTCGAGGCCGACCGCGTCTTCGTTCGCGGCGCTGTTGACGACGGCGAGCTGGTCCTGGCCACCGGTGTCCAGCGGGTCACACCCGGACAGCGCGTCGTGCAGGCCGCCCTGCAGGCCGATGTCCTGGGCGGAACGGCTCGATGAGTACGCTCTTCTACCGCTATGCCCGCCTGACGGCGCTGGCCGTGATCCTCCTGGTCGCGGCCGGCCTGGGCGCCCTGATGTCGCTGGGCCGGCAGGAGGATCCGTCGCTGACGGAACGGTTCGGCACCATTGTGACGATGTTTCCCGGCGCATCGGCGGAACGTGTGGAGGCGCTGGTCACCGAACCGATCGAGGATGCCGTTCACGAACTCGCCGAGATCAGCCAGACATCGTCGAACTCGCGCTCCGGCATTTCCATCATCACGCTACAGGTGCGCGAAGACCTCAATCCCACTGAGGTCGACCAGGCCTGGACGCTGATCCGCGAACAGGTCGAGCGCGTGCGGCCGCAATTGCCCGCCGGCGCCTCGGCGCCGGATGTGGAGCGGCAATATGTCGGTGCCGCCACGATGATCGTCGCCCTCGGCTGGGACCGGCACGGCGAGGAAAATATCGCCATCCTCTCGCGCCTGGCCGACGATTTGGAGGCGCGCCTGCGCAACCTCTCCGGCACGGAGGAGACGCAGGTCTTCGGCGAAGCGCACGAGGAGATCCGCGTGCTCGCGGATCCCGATACGCTCGCCGCGCTCGGGTTGAGCATGACCGATCTGGCCCGGCTGACGGCCAGCGCCGATGCCAAGGTGCCGGCCGGCGAATTGCGCTCGGGCCGTGTCGACCTGAATGTCGAGGTCGCAGGTGAGTTCGACGGTCTCGACCGCATTCGCGCCATCCCGGTCGCCGAAGGGCGCAATGGCACCTTCATCCGCGTCGGCGATGTGGCCGAGGTCGAAAAGGGCGTACGCACGCCGCCCGCCTCGTTCGCCACAACCGACGGCCGCCGTACCGTGCTGGTGGCGGCCTATCTGCAGCCGGAACTGCGCGCGGACCTCTGGTCCGATGCCGCCGATGCCGTCGTGGCCGACTTCGCCGCGTCGGTGCCGGGCATTCGCGTGGAGACGATCTTCCGCCAGGGCGATTATGTCGACGACCGGTTGCACGGCCTGGCCGGCGACCTCGCCATGGCGGCGCTTATCGTCTTTGCCGTCCTGTTCCTCATGATGGGCTGGCGCGCCGCGCTGATCGTCGGTTCGGCCCTGCCGCTGACGATCCTGGCCGTGCTGATCCTGACCCGTATCCACGGTGAACCGCTGCACCAGATGTCCGTGACAGGACTGGTCGTTGCCCTGGGCCTGCTCATCGACAATGCCATCGTCGTGGTTGACGAATACCGTCTGTTCCGCAGCCGCGGCCTGCAGCCGCTGGCGGCGCTGGACAAGGCGGTGCGCCATCTCTTCGCACCCCTGCTGGCGTCCACGCTGACGACGATATTCGCCTTTGCCCCCATTGCCCTGATGCCGGGCGCGGCGGGCGAATTCATCTCGATGATCGGGATCTCGGTCATCTTTGCCGTCGGCTCGTCCTTCCTGCTGGCGATGACGGTCGTCGGTGCGGTAGCGGCCTGGTTCGACGATCCCTCGATTGCCGGCAGCCCGCGCCGCTTCTGGCGGCACGGTCTCGGTGCGGGGCCTTTCGGCAGTCTCTACCGGCGCATGCTGAACGCCATCGTGGCCCGGCCCTGGACCGGGCTGGTCGCAGGCGTCCTGTTGCCGATTGCCGGTTTCGTGGCGGCCTCCACGCTGCCGATGCAGTTTTTCCCGCCGACCGATCGCGACATGTTCCAGCTTGAGCTGGAATTGCCGTCGACGGCCTCGATAGCGGAGACGCGCCGCCAGGCCGAACGGGCACGCGAAATCATCATGTCCTACGAGGGCGTGGAACGCGTTACCTGGGTGGTGGGCGAGAGCGCGCCGCGCACCTATTACAATGTCGTCGGCAACCGGTCCGGTGCGCCCAACTACGCCGCCGGCTTCGTGCGTACCGAAAGCGCCGGGGCCACGGCCCGCATCCTGCCCGGACTGCAGCGCCGGATGATGGCGGAATTCCCCCAGGCGCGCCTTCTCACCCTGCCGTTCGAGCAGGGCCCGCCGATCCCGGCTCCGATCGAGCTGATCCTGGTCGGCCCCGAACTGTCCGAACTCAACCGCCTCGGCCACGAGATCCGCGGCGTCTTGAACACAACACCCACGGTGACCCACACGCTGGCCCTGCTTGAAATGGGCGAACCCGTTGCCCGCATCATGGCGGACGAGGCTTCGGCCGAGCTTGCCGGGGTCCGTCTTGCAGACCTTGCCAACCGTCTGCGCGGCGAATTCGACGGTGCGATCGGCGGCAGCGTACTCGAAGGCACGGAGGAACTGCCCGTCCGGGTGATCGCCCAGGACGCCCGGCGGGCCTCTCTTTCCTCCGTTGCCGGGTCCCCCCTGGCATCGCCGGGCGCCGATATTCTGGCGTCCCCCGTCGCGGCGCTCGGCGATGTCATTTTGGCGCCCCAGGTTGCCACCATTCCGCACGAGAACGGACACCGGGTGAACACCATCCTGGGATATCTCGACCCGTTCACCCTGCCGGCGCCGGCACTCGAGCATTTCTTCGGCGAACTCGAGGCGGCCGGGATCGACCTGCCGCCTGGCTACGAACTCCAGATCGCCGGCGAGGCGGCCGAACGCGGCAACGCCATGGGTGATCTCTTCGGCACCGCCATTCCGCTCCTGGTGCTGATGATCGGATCGGTCGTGCTGGCCTTCAACTCCTTCCGCTATGCCGGCATCATCTTCGTGGTGGCCTTCCTGTCGGTCGGTCTGGCCATGTTTGGCGTCTGGCTGTTCGGGACGCCGCTGGGTTTCAATGCCATTGTAGGCTCGATGGGCCTCATGGGGCTGTCGATCAACGGAGCCATCGTGGTGTTGTCGGCCTTGCGTTCCAATGCGGCCGCGGTGGCCATGGAAGCCGGCGCCGTCGAAGCGACCGTGATGGATGCCACGCGCCATATCCTCTCCACCACGCTCACCACGATCGGCGGTTTCATGCCGCTGCTCCTGTCCGGCGACAGTTTCTGGCTGCCCTTCGCCTCGGCCATGGTGGGCGGGGTCGCAGGATCGGCCGTTCTGGCCCTCGTCTTCGCACCGGCCGCCTTCGCCATGCTGGCCCGCCTGTCGCTGAAGAAGCGTAAACTGGCCGAGCGCCTTCGCCGTTCGAGGGACCGGGCGGACGGCTTGCCTGGCCTTGCCGAACAGGCTTAGTGGCCCCTGACGGCAAGGAGTGAGGCGGCCATGAAACGCACGCGCGGACCCTGGCAGATCCATGGCGAAAGGATCGCCTATGAAAACCCCTGGATGCGGGTCGCCGAGTACGAGGTGACACGTCCGGACGGCAAGCCGGGCCTGTACGGCGTGGTGGGTTTCGCCAATATCGCCATTGCCGTTCTGCCCCTGTTTCCGGACGGCACCACGATGCTGGTGGGCCAGCACCGCTTCCCCCGGGACCGCTACAGCTGGGAGATCCCCGAGGGTGGCGGCGCGCTGGATGTGCCGCCGCTGAACAGCGCAAAACGGGAGCTCAAGGAGGAGACCGGCCTGACCGCCAGGGCGTGGCGCGAAGTCTTGCGGCTCGACTTGTCCAACTCGATTACCGACGAGACCGCGATCGGCTATATCGCCAGCGATATCGCCGAAGGCGAGCCGGAGCCGGAAGGCACGGAAGACCTGCTCACGCGCCGCTTGCCCTTTCGTGATGCCCTGGCGGAGGCGATGTCGGGTAAAATTACCGATGCCTTGACGGTAGCGATGCTGCTGCGGGCATACTACATGGCCCTTGAAGGTGAGCTGGACGAGACCCTGGCCGCCGCCATGTTGAAGCGATAGGCGCGAGGAGGCGTTTCATGTCACTCACCCAGGCCGAAACGGCAGTCGAAGTGCGCACCGGCGTGGATCAGCTGTGGGCGCGGCTGCGCGTCGAGGCGGCCTCCGCTGCGGCGGAAGAACCCATTCTGGCGAGTTTCCTGAACGCGGCGATCCTGCGTCACGACCAGTTTTCTCACGCCCTGGCCTACCGGATTGCCTCCAAGATGGCCGACGCCCAGCTGGACGCCATGCTGGCCCGTGATGTGGCGGAAGAGGCGCTGGCCGGCGATCCGTTGATCGTCGAGAAGGCAGCGGCCGACATGCGGGCGGTGGACGAACGCGACCCGGCCTGCCTGTCGCTGCTGCAGCCCTTCCTCTATTTCAAGGGTTTCCACGCCCTGCAGGCGCACCGCGTGGCCCACTGGCTGTGGCAGGAAGGCCGCCAGACCCTGGCCTTTCACCTGCAGAGCCGGGTCGGTGAGCGCTTTGGCCTGGATATCCATCCGGCTGCCAGGGTCGGTCAGGGCGTGATGCTGGACCATGCCACTTCCGTCGTCATCGGCGAGACGGCCGTGGTCGGCGACGATTGCTCCATCCTGCACGAGGTGACGCTGGGCGGTACGGGTGCGGCGCACCAGGATCGCCACCCCAAGATCGGCGAGGGCGTCCTCATCGGTGCCGGTGCGCGGGTGCTGGGCAATATCAAGGTGGGCAACGGAGCCCGGATTGCTGCCGGTTCGGTTGTCCTGGAAGACGTGCCCGCCGGCTGCACGGTCGCGGGCGTGCCGGCCAAGGTGGTCGGCGGCTGCGGCAAGGACCCGGCCAAGAGCATGGACCAGAGCCTGCCGCAGGGATCGGGCTGATCCCGCCATGGCGATCGATTATGCCGGACATTGCGGCTTAGCCGTGCCGGAAGCGTCTGCGCTTGTCGCGCAGGCCCGCCGCGAACGGCCGCACTGATTCGACCATCCCTTCCGCCTTACCGATCCACAGGCGCTGCGGAATTTCGATACCGAGATCGCACGCGAATTCGGTATCGAGGCGCAGAGCAAATTCATGCTCTTCGTCCAAGACAAGGAGAAGCTGGACGGGATCGAGGATGCGCTGGACTATCTCTACGCCCTGTTCGGCCCGGACAATCTCGTCCTGACTTGGGGGCTGGACAGCGTGCGGCCGCCGCCGGGCTAAGTCTCGTCATCCCCTGCGTATCACGCAGAGCGTTTCATGGCCTTGCCCGACGCGCGATCGAGCCGGTCTGCAATCCACAGCTTGATCAGAGCTTGACGTGTGACGCCGAGGCGTCTGGACTCCCTGTCCAGCTCGGACACGACCCATGCCGGGAAATCGACGTTCACGCGCTTCAGCTTCTGGTTCGGACGCGTGGCCTTCGACCCGTCGACATGGTCAGACATATCTTCGCCTTCGTCGAAACGCCGTTCGAATTCATGCGCTTTCATAATGTTCGCCCTCATTCAGAGCCCATTCGGCAGCTGGCGTTCGTGCAGGATCGCAACAATTACCATCTCCTCTTGCGCTAGCTGATAGTAGACGACATGGCGGCCGACAGGCATCTGGCGCGCGCCAGATGCGATGTGTTCGGCGGCTTTTCCCAATTCAGGGAATTCGAGCAGGCGTTCGAATGCTTCCACGAATTGCTGACGGTATCGGCTCGCCTGCGCCGTCCCGTATTCCCGCAGCGAGTATGCCCGAATGGCCTTATACTCAGCCCGTGCGCGAGCAGTCAGAACCAGTCTCACGGGCAATCTCCTCATCGATTTCGTCGAACAGGCGCTGGATATCCTCCTTCGACTTCAGCTCGGTGAACTCGCCCGCTTCGATCTGGGCTTCGGCGACGGCGAGCATGGATCGGAGATCGTCGGTCTTGCGCTGGTTTTCCCGGTCGCGGCGGATCAGGTCGCGGATATATTCGCTTTCGTTGGAATAGCGGCCCTGGGCCAATTGTTCGGCAATCCACTGGCCCATCTCGTCGGGCATGGAGATCGTCTTGCGGATCATGAGGCCTCTCCTATCTCTCCGGCAGGCTAGCATGTATGAACTATTCATACGATCCGCCGCCGTGCGCGCCATCACAGCCCGGCCCGCACCCCTCCACTGGACGTGCCCCCCCGCCATGGGCTTAGTTAGCGCCAACCTCGAATCCCCGACCGGAGGCTTTCCCCCGTGAACAAGAACATGACCCAAGTCGAAGCGGCGAAGCTTCAGATGTTCCTCAATGCCAAACTCAACCCGGAGCTGGTCGTGCAGTGCCGCAACCGGCCGGACGAGTGCGCCGAAATCCATATCGGCGACGAATGCCTGGGTGTGGTCTCCAAGATCATCGACGAGGGCGAAACGTCCTATTCCTTCGAGATCACGATCCTGGACATCGATCTGGAAGATCTTTGATCGACCCGGCCGCTCCCGTGCTCGACGTCCGCGCGGTCGCCAAGACCTATCCGGGCGGTATCGAGGCCGTGCGAGCGGTGTCGCTGCAGGTCCGCCGGGGCGGGCTTCTCGCCCTGGCGGGTGAATCCGGGTGCGGCAAGACCACTGTCCTGAAAATGATCAACCGCCTGGAGGATGCTTCGGGCGGTTCGATTGTCTATGAGGGCGAGGATATCGCCACGCTCGATCCGGTCGCACTGCGCCGCCGGATCGGCTGGGTGATGCAGGGCGACGGGCTCTTTCCCCATCTTACCGTGCGCGAGAACGTCGCCATCATTCCGCGCCTGCTCGGGTGTTCGCGGGACGAAACCGGCCAGCGGGTCTCGGAAATGCTCGGCCTTGTGGCCTTGCCGGCGGACGACTATGCCGACCGCTATCCCGCCGAACTGTCGGGCGGCCAGCGCCAGCGTGTCGGTTTCGCCCGGGCCCTGGCGGGCAGGCCCGACCTGTTGTTGATGGACGAGCCCTTTTCCGCCCTCGATCCGATCACCCGCGACACGCTTCAGCAGGAGTTCGGCGCCTTGCGGAAAGATCTCGGCTTTTCGGCCGTCATGGTGACACACGACATGGCCGAAGCCCTGATCATGGCCGATGAAATCGCCGTCATGCAGGCGGGCGAGATCGTGCAGCAGGGTACACCGGCGGACCTGCTTTCCCGGCCCGCGAATGCCTATGTCTCCGGCCTTCTGGAAACGCCGCGCCGACAGATGCGCGCCATCCGGGAGCTGGGCGCGTGAGCACCAATCTTGCCGAACGTCTGGCCGAACTGCCGCAACTTCTCTCCGCACATGTGCTCCTGTCGGTGGCGGCCATTCTCACCGGGATCGCGATCAGCGTGCCGCTGGGTATCTATGCGGCCCAGCGGCCGCGTCTGTCCGCCGCGACGCTGAACATTGCCAGCGTGATCCAGACCATACCCGGCCTGGCCTTGCTGGCGCTGATGGTGCCGCTCCTGGGGGGAACGATCGGCTATGCACCGGCCTTTGCCGCCCTGATGCTGTATTCGCTGCTGCCGATCCTGCGAAACACCATCGTCGGCCTGCAGGGCATAGCGCCGCAGATTCGCGAGTCGGCACGCGGGATCGGACTGACCGGCCGGCAGCGCCTCTGGCAGATCGAACTGCCCCTGGCCCTGCCGGTGATCGTGGCCGGCCTGCGTACGGCGACAGTCTGGGTGGTCGGCGCGGCGACCCTGGCCACGCCTGTCGGGGCAACCAGCCTGGGCAACTACATCTTCGCCGGCCTGCAGACCCGAAACTGGCTTTCCGTCCTGTTCGGCTGCCTGTTTGCGGCCGGGCTTGCCATTCTGCTCGACCAGATGATCCGGTTGCTGGAAGTCGCCGTTCGCGACCGGCGGCGGCCGCTGGCCCTGGCCGTCGGGACCGGTCTGGCGCTGGTCGTCGGCTTGTCGATTCTCCCGCGTCTGATCGACCTGGACGCGCGAGGCGAAATGACGGCGGATGCGTATGGCGGCGCGGCAGGACTGGCCGGAACCCGGGTTGAAATCGGTGCCAAGGCGTTCACCGAACAGTATATTCTCGCCGAACTCCTGGAGCGGCGCCTCAGCGCTGCGGGGGCGGATGTTGCGGTTCGGGACAATCTTGGCTCCACCATTGCCTTCGATGCCCTGGCTTCGGGCGAAATCGATGTCTACATCGACTATTCAGGCACGATCTGGGCAACGGTCATGGACCGGCCCGCGCCGGTCGAACGCCACCGCATGCTCGCCGAGATGACGGGCTGGCTCCATGAAAACCACCGCATTCTCGCCCTCGGCGCGCTGGGCTTCGAAAATGCCTACGGGTTTGCGATGACGCGGCCGCGTGCAGAGGCCCTGCAGGTCGCATCCCTGGACGATCTGGCGCCGCTTGCCGGGGATCTGTCCGTGGGCGGCGATCCGGAGGTCTTTACCCGTTCGGAATGGATTGCGGCACGCAATACCTACGGTCTGCAGGCGATCGAGACGCGCGCCATGGATTCCACCTTCATGTACAGTGCCGTGCGGGATGGGCAGGTCGACCTCATCAGCGCCTACACGACGGACGGGCGGATCGCCGCCTTCGATCTTGTCGTGCTGGACGACCCCCGCGGGGTGCTGCCGCCCTATGACGCCGTGATCCTCCTGGGACCGCAGGCCCGGACCCGGCCGGGCCTGAGCGAAGCCCTGGCGCCCCTTGTCGGCCGTATCGATGCCGAACTGATGCGTGAAGCCAATCGCCGCGTCGACCTGGACCGTCAGACCCCGGCCCAGGCTGCCGCCTGGCTGGATGGGCAGCTGGGAGAATAGGCGATGAGCGGATTTGCCGGACACGGCCGCCTGCAGGACGGCGAATGGCTGATACGGGCCTGCATGATCCTCAACGAGGACAGGCCCGCCCATGCCGATCCGGTGACCGAGGATACCCGGCTCAACCAGGTCTTTGCCCGTCAGTCGGCCGAATTCGAAGCCTTGCTGGACCGGATCGACCCCGAGGGCGATATCGACCGGAGCATTTTCCCGGTCCTGGCCTATTTCACCGCTTCGGAAGGCTGGCCGCTGGACATCATCCTTGCGGCGATCGCGGCGCTGGGGATCTGGCTCTTCCTGCCCGACTGGTTCGGCGTGGCCGAATATGTCGCTTATCTGGGTGTTGCCGGCTTTGTCGCCATCCAGTATCTGCGCGCCCGCCGCAGACGGGAACGGGCCCGCGCGGAAATGCTGCGGCTGGGCCTCAATCCCGAGCAGGAACACCCGCTCACGCTCCGGATTCTGGTGAGGTACCGGCGACAGCCGGTGACGATCCACTAGGAGGCTCAATGAAACCCGCAATCCTCCCAAAACGTTGTAATGCCGGCGAAGCGGTGTACACTCGCCGGGCGAGTGCCGGGCGGGCCTGAAACCACCGCCTTCAATGGTCGGTGTGCCCGTTTGGACACCGGTCTGGCACGGGATAGTCAATGGTGTTGAACGGCCTTTTTGACGCACGGACCCGGTTGGGTGTGATCCTTCCGGTTGTGTGCATCGTCATTGTGGGGCTGTTTCTCACGCTGGGCGCGGCCCTGCGGGCCCAATCCGAAAGAAGCGCGTCGCTCCGGCAAGCTGCATCCATCCAGGCCGACAATCTCGCCCGTTTGATCGAGACGCGTATCGAGCAGGACGGCGCTGCCATCGAACGTATGGGTGCGCGGATTACAGCCCGGAATGCACCGATTTCCGAAGCCGAATGGCGGGCCGACGCGACCGCCTATCTGCATGACAAGGCGTGGTTGGAGGCCCTGTACTGGGTCGATGCCGATGGAGTGCGCTGGGCCGAACCGCAAGACGCGCCGGCGATTACTGCCGTGATCGGTGGGCGCACACCGTTTGGCGATGACCGGGCTGAAGCCGGTCCGGTGGCCAACAGGCTCAACATCGGTGCCACGGTCCAGTATGCCGAGGGGCGGCCGGGGCTGGTCGGCTATTATACGTTTGCACGTCCCGATTCGGGGGTTGGTGTGCTGGTCACGATCCATGATGTCGTGACGATGCTTCAGCTGGCAGAGCGGGCGGCACACGCGTCGGGCCACGATCTTGCGCTGACCGTTCCCGGAAGCAGCGCTCCGCTGGTGGGCCATTCCGATACCGTCGCAGGGCGCCAGGGTGTGGCCGCCGTAGCTCCGATCGGGGTCTACGATGTCAATTGGCGGCTGCATATCGCGCCGAGCGAGGTGCTGCTGGCGGGGTTCCGGCGCTATGCGGTTCTGGGCAATGTGCTGGCCGGGCTTGCCCTGACGGCCATGGGCGCGACGCTGGCTTTCCTGGTCCAGAATGCGCGCCGGCAGACTGCCGAGCTGGAAGCCGCCCAGGAGACCCGGCAGATCAGCGAGCAGCGCTACAATCGTGTCGG
>NZ_JASBRI010000030.1 GCF_030149515.1 Maricaulis sp.
CTACCAGCCGGCCGACTACTCGGCCGAGGAAGCCAAGGTTCGCAAGCTGGTCGAAGCCGACCTCGCCAAGGCCTACACCATCACCGACAAGACCGAGCGCTATGCGGCGGTGGGCGCGGCGAAGGACAAGGCGGTCGAGGCCCTGGCCCAGACCGAGGAACGCCCTGACGGTATTCCGGGTACGGTGCTCAAGGATGTGCTCAAGTCGGTGGAAAGCTCCATCGTCCGCGGCGGCATCATCAAGACCGGCAAGCGTATCGACGGCCGGTCGCTTGATCAGGTGCGTCCGATCGTGGCGGAAGCGGGCATCCTGCCGCGCACCCACGGTTCGGCCCTGTTCACCCGCGGCGAGACCCAGGGTCTCGTGGTGGCGACGCTGGGTACCGGCGAGGACGAACAGTTCATCGACGACCTGACGGGTACCTACAAGGAACGCTTCCTGCTGCACTACAACTTCCCGCCCTACTCGGTCGGCGAGACCTCTTTCCGTCTCGCCCCGGGCCGCCGGGAAATCGGCCACGGCAAGCTGGCCTGGCGTGCGATCAAGGCGGTCCTGCCGGCGCATGAAGACTTCCCCTACACGATCCGCCTGGTCTCCGAGATCACGGAATCGAACGGGTCGTCCTCGATGGCCACGGTGTGCGGGGCCTCGCTGGCGATGATGGATGCCGGCGTGCCGATCACGCGTCCGGTCTCCGGTATCGCCATGGGCCTGATCAAGGACCCCGAAGGCGTCGCCGTGCTGTCCGACATCCTGGGTGACGAGGATCACCTCGGCGACATGGACTTCAAGGTGGCCGGCACGTCGGAAGGCGTGACCTCGCTGCAGATGGACATCAAGATCGCCGGCATCACCGAGGACATCATGAAGACCGCCCTGGAGCAGGCCAAGGGCGGCCGCATGCACATCCTGTCCGAGATGGGCAAGGCGCTGGGCGAAGCCCGCGCCGAGCTGGGCGAGTTTGCCCCGCGCATCGAGACGATCACCATCCCGGTCGACAAGATCCGCGACGTGATCGGTTCCGGCGGCAAGGTGATCCGCGAAATCGTCGAGAAGACGGGTGCCAAGGTCGACGTCAATGATGACGGCGTGATCAAGGTCTCTTCCTCCGACGCCGCCTCGATCAAGGCTGCACTCGACTGGATCCACGGTCTCACGGCCGAGCCGGAAGAAGGCCAGATCTACAAGGGCAAGGTCGTCAAGGTGATGGACTTCGGTGCCTTCGTGAACTTCTTCGGGCCGAAGGACGGTCTCGTCCACGTCTCGCAGATGAAGGCCGAGCGCGTGAAGCATCCCTCCGACGTCGTGGCCGAAGGCGACGAGGTCTATGTGAAGCTTCTGGGCTTTGACGATCGCGGCAAGGTTCGCCTGTCGATGAAAGTCGTCGATCAGGAAACCGGCGAGGAAATCGCCAAGGAAGAAGCCGAACAGGCCGAATAGGCTGCGGTTTTATCCCGGACTTGAAACCCCCGCGGGCCCGGCTCGCGGGGGTTTTTCGTTTTCGCGCCATAGCGGTCCGGCCCGGATTCTTCCGCACCGCACTGTCAGCATCTTGGCAGCAGACCGGCGTAAAACGGTACTGCTGCGTGGACATTCGCCTTAGATGATTGCTTAACCGTCCTTGTGTAGCGACGCATACAGACACACTCCTGACTCAGGCTCCCCCCTCAATGTCTGACCAAAACCGATCCCAAGAAAACCAGTCCTTCCTGGATACTTCCTTCCTGCAGGGCGCCAACGCCGTCTATCTCGAACAAATGGCGGCGGCCTATGCCAAGGACCCGGCTTCGGTGCCGCCGAGCTGGAAAGTCTTTTTCGATGCCATGGGCGATGCGCCGGGTGAGGTGAGCCATGCGGCGCGCGGCCCGGCGTGGAAACGGGCCGACTGGCCGCGTCACGCCAATGGCGAGATCGTGTCCGCCCTGGGCGATATCGGGGCTGACGAGGCGGCCATGGTCGAGAAGGTGGCCGAGCACGTCGCGGCGACTGCACCGGGGGCCGATCCGGCCGAGGTGCGCCGGGCGACCCAGAATTCCATCCGCGCCATCATGATGATCCGTGCCTACCGCATGCGCGGCCATCTGGCGGCGGACCTGGACCCGCTGGGCCTGACCGATTTCGGCTATCAGGCCGAGCTCGACCCGGCGACCTACGGATTTACCGGTGCGGCGCTGGACGAAGAGATTTTCATCGACGGCTATCTGGGTCTGGAAACCGCGACGCCGCGGCAGATGCTGGACATCCTCAAGCGCACGTATTGCGGGCCCATCGGGGTGGAGTTCATGCATATCTCCAATCCGGAGGAGAAGGCCTGGCTGCAGGCCCGTTTCGAGGGGCCGGACAAGGACATCAGCTTCACGCCCGAGGGAAAGAAAGCGATCCTGTCCAAGCTGATCGAGACCGAACGCTTCGAGCAGTTCCTGCACAAGCGCTATCCGGGCACCAAGCGTTTCGGTGCCGATGGCGGCGAGGGGATGGTTCCGGCGCTGGAACAGATCATCAAGCGCGGCGGCGCCATGGGTGTCGAGGACATCATCATCGGCATGCCGCACCGCGGCCGCCTCAACGTGCTGGCCGCCGTGATGGGCAAGCCCTATCACCAGATCTTCCACGAATTCCTGGGCGGCAATACCCAGGGCGAGGACGAATTCGGATCCGGTGATGTGAAATATCACCTCGGGGCGTCCTCGGACCGCGAATTCGACGGTAACAGTGTGCACCTGTCGCTGACGGCCAACCCGTCTCACCTGGAAGCGGTCGATCCGGTAGTTCTGGGCAAGGCGCGTGCCAAGCAGGAAGAGAATTGCCGCCGCCAGCCAGGCACGCCGCGTTCATCGGTCCTTCCGCTGCTGCTGCACGGCGATGCGGCCTTTGCCGGCCAGGGCATCGTGGCGGAATGCTTCGGCCTGTCGGGCCTGCGCGGCCACCGTACCGGGGGGGCGATCCACTTCATCGTCAACAACCAGATCGGCTTTACCACCGACCCGAAGGACAGCCGGTCCAGCCCTTACCCGTCCGACGTTGCGCTGATGGTGCAGGCGCCGATCTTCCACGTGAACGGCGACGATCCGGAAGCCGTCACCCATGCGACCAAGATCGCCACGGAATACCGCCAGCTCTTCGGCAAGGACGTGGTGATCGACATGATCTGCTATCGCCGCTACGGCCACAATGAGGGCGATGATCCCACCTTCACCCAGCCGATCATGTACCGCATCATCAAGGATATGCCGCCGGTCCGGAAGAAATATCAGGACCGGCTGCTGGCCGAGGGTGTGCTGACCGCCGCCGAGGCCGAGGCGATCGAGAACGAGTTCGACGTTTTCCTGGAAAACGAGTTCGAGGCCGGCAAGAGTTTCGAGCCGAGAAAGGCCGACTGGCTCGATGGCCGCTGGTCGGGCCTGGGGCTGCCGGAAGACGACGAGCGCCGTGGCGAGACCAGTGCGACGCTGGAGCGCCTGCGTGAAGTCGGCCTCTCGATGACGGGCATTCCGGACGGGATCAATGTGCACCGCACTCTCAAGCGTGTCATCGGCGCACGCCGTGATGCGATCGAATCCGGTGAGGGAATCGACTGGGCGACGGCCGAGCACCTGGCCTTCGGCACGCTGTTGACCGAAGGTTTCCCTGTGCGTCTGTCCGGCCAGGACTCGGGCCGCGGCACCTTTTCCCAGCGCCATTCGCACATCATCGACCAGGAAACGGCCGAGCGGTATACGCCGCTGAACCATCTGGCCGAGGGGCAGAAGAAGTATGAAGTCATCGACTCCATGCTGTCTGAAGAGGCGGTGCTGGGTTTTGAATACGGCTACTCGCTCTCCGCACCCAACACGCTGGTGATGTGGGAAGCCCAGTTCGGCGATTTCGTGAACGGCGCCCAGGTCATCATCGACCAGTTCATTTCCTCCGGCGAACGCAAATGGCTGCGTATGTCCGGCCTGGTGATGCTGCTGCCGCACGGCTATGAGGGCCAGGGTCCGGAACATTCCTCGGCGCGGCCCGAGCGCTTCCTGCAATTGTGTGCGGAAGACAATATGCAGGTCGCCAACTGTTCCACGCCGGCGAACTATTTCCATATCCTGCGGCGCCAGATTCACCGCAATTTCCGTTCGCCGCTGATCATCATGACGCCGAAGAGCCTGTTGCGGCACAAGCGCTGTGTGTCCACGCTGGCGGCGATGGGGCCGGGCTCGTCCTTCCACCGCCTGCTCTGGGACGATGCCGATGCGGCGACGCGGCCGGAGGGCGAAATCCGGCAGACCAGTCTGGAGCTCAAGGCCGACGACAAGATCCGCCGGGTCGTTCTGTGTACCGGCAAGGTCTATTACGACCTTCTGGAAGCGCGCGAGGCCAAGGAGATCGACGATGTCTATCTCCTGCGGGTCGAGCAGCTTTATCCCTTCCCCTACAAGGCTTTGATGGCGGAGCTGGCGCGTTTCCCGAATGCGGAAATCGTGTGGTGCCAGGAAGAGCCGCGCAATATGGGCTACTGGACCTTCGTCGAGCCGAATATCGAATACGTGCTGGGCAAGATCGAGGGTGTGGCCGAGCGGCCGCGCTATGTCGGCCGGGTGCCCACCGCCTCGACGGCGACCGGTATCGCCTCCAAGCACAAGCAGCAACAGGACGCCCTGGTCGACGAGGCCCTGGCCTAGGCGGCGACGCAATCCTTTGAAAAAGGACGAGAATTGACATGACCGATATCACCGTACCCCAGCTCGGCGAGAGCGTGACCGAGGCCACTGTGGGCAGCTGGCTGGTGAAGACCGGCGATAACGTTTCCAGGGATGATGTCCTGGTGGAGCTGGAAACCGACAAGGTGGCCGTGGAAGTGCGTGCGGAAAGCGATGGCGTGATGGGCGAGATTGTCGCCGCCGAAGGCGATACGGTCGAGATCGGCGCCAAGCTGGCCGAGCTCGATTCCGGCGATGCACAACCGGCCAAGAGCGATGAAAAGCTGGCAAAGAACGATGAAAAGCCCGCCAAGCCGGAGGACGAACCGGCCCGGTCCGAAGCCGCGCCCGCCAAGTCCGGAGACACGGTCGATGCCACCGTCCCGCAGATGGGCGAGAGCGTGACCGAGGGCACGATCGGGTCCTGGCTGGTCAAGGTCGGCGACACGGTCGAGATCGACCAGGCACTGGTCGAGATCGAGACCGACAAGGTCGCCGTGGAAGTGCCTTCGCCGGTCGCCGGCACGGTTGCCGAGCTTCTGGTCGATGAAGGCGACAGTGTTGCCCCGGGTGATGCCGTGGCGAAGATCACGGAAGGCGCTGCCGCTGCACCCGCCGCCGCGGCCAAGTCGGGGGCGCCGGCCGAACAGTCCGGTTCCGATGCCGGCGGGAAGAAGACCATGCCGTCGGCCGGCCGGGTGATCGAGGAGAACAAGCTCGATGCCGGTTCGATCGAGGGCACGGGCAAGGACGGGCGCATCACCAAGGGCGATGCGCTGAAGGCCGCCGAGGCTGCGAAGTCGGCCGCGGCCGCCGCGCCGTCTGCGCCGAAGCCGGCACCGGCCGCCCCCGCGGCACCGCGCGAGACCGGGCCGCGCGAGGAACGGGTGCGCATGACCCGCCTGCGCCAGACGATCGCGAAACGGCTCAAGGACGCCCAGAATTCCGCCGCGATCCTGACCACCTACAACGAGGCCGACATGTCGGCCATCATGGCCGCGCGCAAGACGCACCAGGAAGCCTTCGTCGCCAAGCACGGCGTCAAGCTGGGCTTCATGAGCTTTTTCATCAAAGCCTGCGTCCACGCGCTCAGGGAGATTCCGGCGGTCAATGCCGAGATCGACGGCACCGACATCATCTACAAGAATTACTACGACATGGGCGTGGCGGTCGGTACCGACCGCGGCCTGGTCGTGCCGGTCGTGCGCGATGCCGACCAGATGTCGCTGGCCGAGATCGAGAAGGAAATCATCCGCCTGGGCAAGCGCGCCCGCGACGGCAAGCTGTCCATCGAGGAGATGCAGGGCGCGACCTTCACCCTGTCCAATGGCGGTGTCTATGGCTCGCTGATGTCGATGCCCATCCTCAACGCCCCGCAATCGGGCATTCTGGGCATGCACAAGATCCAGGAACGCCCGGTGGCGGAAAACGGCCAGGTGGCGATCCGCCCGATGATGTATCTGGCGCTCTCCTACGATCACCGCATCGTCGACGGCAAGGAAGCCGTGACCTTCCTGGTCCGCGTGAAGGACAACCTGGAAGACCCGCAGCGCATGCTGTTCGATCTCTAGTGGCTGTCCGGCGCGGCCTTGCCTGCAAGGCGGAGGCCGGGGATGATCCGTCCGGGCGACGGGAGGTCCCTCGTGTTGTTACGGTGTCAGGTACGTTTTCTGCTGGCCACAGGGGCGCTGACCCGGAAACGGCGCTGACGCGCCTTTACTCGCGACACGACCGGGAGTTCACTGCCGTTTCGTGCAGGATGAACGAGCGGCAGGCGCCGCGGGACCGGGACCGTGAAGCTGGACACTTGGGCGCGCTGGATCATTGTCGCGGGTATTGGCGTCTGGAGCCTGGTCCAGCTGGGCATGCAGGCCCGGCTGATTGCCGTCCTCACCGGCAATGCCGAGCGCCTGGGGGTCGACGACTATGTCGTGCAGGTGGTCGGTTCGCTCAGCCCGCTCGAACTGGCGGGGACGATCGGCAATACCCTGGCCTATCCGGCCTCGGCCGTCCTTCTGGCCCTGCGGCGCGAAGCCGGTATATTAGTCTATCTGATTGCTTTCGTTCTCGATATTGGAAGCTGGCTGAGCTATTCCATGCAGGCTGCCTATGACCAGCTCCCCATCTCGGCCTATGACTGGCTGATCAATACGGGCCTGCTGGTCTGCCTGCTCGGACTGGTCATCCTGCGTCAGCGCGGACACTTCCGGCGCTAACTCAGACAAAATGCACGTGTCCCGGCGATTTTCCGGTCCGGACCCGGTGCACGACACTGATTCAACCCTTACCTTGGCCGGGAAGACCCGGCATATAGGGGCCGTTTTCCAAACAGCCCGAGCAAGACGAGGCGATCATGTCCAAGATGTATGATGTTGTGATCATTGGCGGCGGTCCCGGCGGCTATAACTGCGCGATCCGGGCCGGCCAGCTCGGGCTGAAAGTGGCCTGTGTGGAAAAGCGCGGCCGTCTCGGCGGAACCTGTCTCAATGTTGGCTGTATTCCGTCCAAGGCGCTGCTGCACGCATCGGAACTCTTCGAGGCTGCGGGCCGCGATTTCGAGGGCCTGGGCATCCGGACCGGCGGGCTTGAACTCGACCTGCCGCAAATGCTCAAGCAAAAGGACGAGGCCGTCGACGGCCTGACCAAGGGGATCGAATTCCTGTTCAAGAAGAACAAGGTCGACTATATCCGCGGCCTGGGCCGTATCGCCGGGGCCGGCAAGGTCGAGGTCGAGGGCGAGGACGGCACCGAGACGCTGGAAACCAGGCACATCGTCATTGCCACGGGTTCCGAAGTCACCCCGCTGCCCGGTGTCGAGATCGACGAAAAGCGCGTTGTGTCCTCCACCGGTGCCCTGTCGCTGGAGAGCGTACCCGGCAAGCTGGTCCTGATCGGGGCCGGCGTGATCGGGCTCGAGCTTGGCTCGGTCTGGCGCCGCCTCGGCTCGGAGGTCGTCGTCGTCGAATATCTCGACCGCATCCTGCCCGGCATGGACGGCGAGCTGGCCAAGACCGCCCAGCGCACTTTCGCCAAGCAGGGCATGGAGTTCCACCTGTCCACCAAGGTCACCGGTGTCGACACGTCGGGCGACCGGCTGAACGTCTCCATGGAACCGGCCGCCGGCGGCGAGTCGCAGACCATCGAGGCAGACACGGTGCTCGTCTGCATCGGCCGGCGCCCCTACACGCAGGGCCTCGGCCTGGAAACCGTCGGTATCGAGACCGACGATCGCGGCTTCATCGCCCAGGACCATTTCCGCACTTCGGCCGAGAATGTCTGGGTCGTCGGCGACTGCACGCACGGCCCCATGCTGGCCCACAAGGCCGAGGACGAGGGCGTAGCCTGCGCCGAGCGCATCGCCGGCAAGGCGGGTCACGTGAATTACGGCGTCATTCCGGGCGTGGTCTACACCTCGCCGGAGATCGCCGCCGTCGGCAAGACCGAGGAAGAGCTCAAGGCGGAAGGGCGCAAGTACAAGAAAGGCAAGTTCCCCTTCCAGGCCAATTCCCGCGCCCGCACCAACCACGCCACGGACGGGTTCGTGAAAATCCTCGCCGACGCCGAGACCGACGAGATACTCGGTGCGCACCTCATCGGGGTGAATGTCGGCGAGATGATCGCCGAGCTGTGCCTGGCGATGGAGTTCCAGGCGGCTTCCGAAGACGTGGCGCGCACCTGCCACCCGCACCCGACCCTCACCGAAGCCATTCGCCAGGCGGCGATGGGCGTGGAGGGATGGACCATGCAGGCGTGAATTCCGTCATTGTCGTAAACACGACGTGAAATCGGTCTATGCCGCCGGACATGCAGGTCTGAAGCGGCCGGCCGGGGACGCCGGATCGCGGAAGTGTGAGCCGCAGGCACCGCGTCCGCCCGGCTTTTTCGGCGGACATTCCGGGGTGTTTCAGGCATAATTTTATCTGGCGCCAGGCCCATCCGTCGGGATTGGATCAGGTTGGGGCAAAGGTAGTTCGCTGATGACGAAGCCGATCGAACTCTCTTCGCCGCGCTTGCGGCTGGTTGCGCTGACGCCGGAACTTGCCGAGCTTCAGCTGTCCGACCGTACGGGCTTCTTCCAGGCACTGGGCGTCGAGCCCGAGCCGTCCTGGCCGCCGGAACTGGTCGATGACGACGCCGTGCGCTGGACGCGTGACGAACTGTCGGCCCATCCGCACGATGCCGGCTGGTATTCCTGGGTCTATATCTCGCCTGTGATGCACCGCCTGCTGGGGCTGGGCGGGTTTCGCGGCGCGCCGGATGCCCAGGGCCGGGTCGAGATCGGCTATTCCATGCTGACCTCCTATCGTGAACAGGGATTGGCGACGGAGGCGGTCAACGCCTTGATGGAATGGGCCTATCAGGATGAGCGGGTGGAACAGGTGATCGCGCACACGCGCGACGACCGGGATGCCTCGCACCGGGTTCTGGAGAAAGCCGGCTTCGTGCAGTCGGGCCGTTTTCCGGCCGGAGCGGAGGGGTTCGGGGTGATCGCCTGGGCCCACCGGCGGGGCCAGATCGCCGCGTGAGGCAGGACCAGCCGGGATTGCCGGGCCGGTCCTTCCCCGGCAGCCCCTGCCCGCGATCCCCATCGCTTTCAATCTCCCCGGCCGTGTGCCAGGCCCCGGAACGGGGTCCGGGGACGGGGGTTCTCCCAGTTCCGGTCGCCTGCGTTTTCCCGTGTGCGACCCGCCGGTTCCACCGGGCGGCGCGGGCCTAACCGTCCGCACCGCTTATCAGGCTTCGCAACTGGTCGAGATAAGCCAGCCAGGCCGACCGTCCGGCGCCGGTCAGCGAGGCGCGGGTCTGCGGCTTGCGATTCACGAAACGCTTGTCGATGGCCACATAGCCGGCCTCTTCCAGCTTGCGCAGATGGACCGACAGATTGCCGTCGCTGGCCCCGGTCTTCTGCTTGAGCTCGGGAAAGGTCGCTCCGTCCACGGCCGAGAGATAGGCCATGATGCCCAGTCTCAGCTTGCCGTGAATGGTCTCGTCGATGCGCGAGGCGTCGAATTCGGCACTCATCTAGCCCGGCTCCGCCGCCGGCTCGCCGCGCAGCAGCACGATGCCGGGCACTACGGCCAGGACAGATACCATGGCTGCAGCGAACAGGTAGAGCTCTGCCGTGCCCACCAGGCTGAGCCCGATGCCGGATGCGAGCCAGGAGACAATCGCCAGCGCGGTCATCCAGCGCGGCCCGCCCAGGCGGGCCGTAACCCAGTAGGACACGCCATAGCCGCCGAAGGCGACCAGCGGGATGGTGTCGAACAGGAGCGCATGGCCGCGGCCGAGAAACATGGCGACGACAGCGCCGATGGCATAGGCCGCCACCAGCCAGACCATGCCCTGCCAGACCGCGCTCTCGCCGCGATTGTTGACCGCGCCGCGGCCGGGCTTGCCGGTCAGCGTGCGTGCCAGCACAAAAGATCCGGCCAGGCCCACAACGCCGTAGACCATCCAGACAAAGCCGACATAGGCGGGCAGGATACCCGCATGACCGGAAATCACGAACCAGTGGGCCAGAAGGGCAATCGAGGCCAGGCCGCCCCACCACAAGAAGAAGCGTCCGCCCAGCGGTGCCGCCCGTTCGCCGGACTCCGCCACGGACCGCAGATAAGCCAGATCGGGATTATCGGACATAGTTTCCTCCAAGAACTTTAAAAAACAAAGTAACGAATGACGAGCGGGCTGGCAAGAGGTGTTGGGGCCGGTGCGGCAACACCGGGACATCCCCGCTTCCACCACCCAATGGCCGGATCCAACCACCCTGAAACACAGGCACAACAATCCCCTCTCCCCGGGGGAGAAGGGGCCCGAAGGGCAGATTTGGGGGAAATCGCGGAAGGTGGATGGCTAGCTGTGAGCTTTCATTAGGTTGTCCATTCGGTCCCTTCCGGGGAAGCTGAAGGTGCTGACTCTTTAGCGAACCGGAGGAGGACCGAATGAACGTCCACAAGAATGCCCGTTTGACGTGGCACAGTCGAGCCGAACTGGTGCGCCGGTTCGATCAGGTCCCAGTCATTGCCGAAAGCGTCGCGCAAGACCGCGACAGGGCCACAGGCCTCGTTGCGCGGCGGGCGCCGCCCGGCCCGGGGGAGACCACGACCCGGCGCTTGCTGTCCGACAGGCGCGTATCCTCGAACAGGCCGAAACCCAGCGTGCTGCAATAGCAATCGATCGCCGCGTCATAGCCGGGCACTACGATGGTAACCCGGGCGAGGCGCATCAGCCCGCTACCGGAAAGCGCCGCTCGAGCCAGTCCAGCATGTGAGCGTTGAGCATTTGCGGCGCCTCCCACATCGTCCAGTGGCCGCAGCCTTCGATGACGTTGAATTCGACGTCCGAACACAGGGCCGGCATCCAGCCGGCCAGTTTGGGCGGAAGCATGAAGTCGCACTCGGCCGACACCATCAGGCAGGGCAGGGACAGCCGGTGATCGACCCCGCCCATGCGCCGCCAGTTTGCGTCGAAATTGCGGTAGAGATTCATGCCCGGGCCGAAACCGGTCCTGCGGTAGGCCTCGGCATAGACAGCGCGGTCGGCCGGCGGTACCACGATCCTGGCTTCGTCGCGGCCCTTGAAGCTCTCGAACTGGCGCGGGATGTGGGTGATGTCGGGGAAATAGCTTTCCAGCCGGTCGGCCGGCGGGGGCGAACCGAAGATGAAGGCGAAGAAATCGTCCTCGCGACCCTCGAACCGGCTTTCGCCGTATCCGGGCTCCTGAAAGCGCAGGATATAGTGATCCTCGCCGCCGACTTCGCGGAAATAGGCGGTCGGTGGTTCGGCGCCGCGCGGCAGGTGGGGCGTGTTGACGCCGATCACGCCGGCAACCCGGTCACTGGCCAGCATGGCCGCGTGCCACACGATGATCCCGCCCCAGTCATGGCCGACGAAGACGGCCTGTTCATGGTCCAGCGCATCGAGCAGCCCGGTCAGGTCGGCCACCAGCGTGTCAATGCCGTAATCGGCCGGATCGCCTGGACAGTCGGACCCGCCGAAACCGCGCAGGTCCGGCGCGATGACCCGGTAGCCGGCCTCGGCCAGCGGGCCGATCTGGTGCTTCCAGGACCAGGCCAGCTCGGGCCAGCCATGGGCCAGAAGGAGGGGCGGGCCGTCCTCGGGTCCGGCCAGATGTACGGACAGGGTGATGCCGTTGGTTTCGACCCGGATCGGGGCGGGAAAATTGGTCATGGGGAGGGTCCTTGCGGGCCGGAAAGGCTTTCGGGATCAATTCATTATTGGCTTGCCCTCAGGAGAGATCAGGGCGCATTCCCCGTCAAGGGTGCTGCCGCGTCCGGCACTATTCCGCACCCTGCGTCTCACCCGCTCCGGCGCGCCGTTTCTGCCGGCGCAGGGTGGAATAGGCGAACATGCCCACACCGGCCCAGATGAAGGCGAAGGTGACGAGGTGGGAGGCCGTAAAGGCTTCCCCGCCCAGAACGCCGATCAGGAATTGCAGGCTGGGCGCGATGAACTGCATCAGCCCCATGGTCGACAGGCGCAGGCCGCGCACGCCGATGGCATAGAGCAGAAGCGGCACCACGGTGACCACGCCGGCGGCCATCAGGAGCAGCGCCTGCACCGGGCTTTCGTGGAAATGGCCCAGACCCTGGACCTGCAACAGGGCCAGGCCGGCCACCGCGAAGGGCAGGATGAAACACGTCTCCCAGAACAGGCCGATACGCCCGTCCACGGCGGCGACTTTTCTGAGATAGCCGTAGGCCGTGAAGGAACAGGCCAGGATCAGCGAGATCCACGGCACTTCGCCCACGGCCAGGGTCTGGTTGGCCACGCCCAGGGCGGCCAGGACGATGGCGGCGATGCGATAGGGGCCAAGCGGTTCGCGCAGTACGACGACGCCTACGGCGACGCTCATCAGCGGGTTGATGTAATAGCCCAGCGAGGCCTGCAGGACATGGCCGGAATTCACCGCGAAGATGAAGACCCACCAGTTCACCGAGATCAGCGCTGCCGTGCCCAGGAGGGTGACCAGGGTGCGCCGGTCGGCCAGCGCCGCGACGGCCTGGCGCAGCTTGCCGGAGAACCACAGCGTGGCCAGCAGAAGCGGGACCGCCCAGACCACGCGGTGCATCACGATCTCGAAGGGATTGGCGAAATCGAGCGCCTGGAAGAAGAGCGGCGCCACACCCCAGATCAGATAGCCCGACAGGCCGGCCGCCAGGGCGCGGCGCATGTCGGCGGTTTCGGCGGATGACATGCGACACTCCCTCGCGCGGCACTGTTTCGCACATGGGGAGTGCCGCGGCCGATTGCGACCCGTCGCCTCCGCATGGCGGCTATGTCGTCACTCCTGCCCCCGGTCGCGGTGGCGGGGAAAGGGTCAGCCCGTTTTCAACAGGCCCTTGTTCAGAAGGCCCTCGGCGATCTGGACGGCATTGAGCGCGGCGCCCTTGCGCAGATTGTCGGAGACCACCCACAGTGCCAGGCCGTTCTCCACCGTGGGATCCTCGCGCACGCGGGAGACGAAGGTGGCGAATTCGCCGACGCTTTCCACCGGGGTGACGTAGCCCTCGTCCTCGCGCTTGTCGATCACCATCAGGCCGGGGCTTTCGCGCAGCAGGCCGCGGGCTTCGCCGGCGGACATTTCGCCCTCAAGTTCCAGATGCGCGGCGATGGAATGGCCGACAAAGACCGGCACGCGGGCGCAGGTGGCGAACAGCCGGATCTTCGGGTCGAGGATCTTCTTGGTCTCCACCGTCATCTTCCATTCTTCCTTGGTGGAGCCGTCCTCCATGAAGACGTCGATATGGGGGATGACATTGAAGGCGATCTGCTTGGTGAATTTCTGCGGCTCGACCGGATCGTTGACGTAGATGCCCTTGGTCTGGGTCCACAGCTCGTCCATGCCTTCCTTGACGGCACCGGAGACGGACTGGTAGGTGGCGCAGGACACCCGCTTGATGCCGACCCGGTCGTGGATCGGCTTCAGCGCCACGACGAGCTGGATCGTGGAACAGTTCGGATTGGCCACGATGCCCTTTTTCCTCACATCGTCCAGCGCGTCCATATTGACCTCGGGCACCACCAGCGGCACGTCCGGATCCATGCGCCAGGCCGAGGAGTTGTCGACCACGATGGCGCCCGCCTTGGCGATCCGGGGCGCCCATTCCTTCGACGGTTCGCCGCCGGCCGACATCAGCACGAGATCGACTTTGGAGAAGTCGAACGTCTCGGCATTCTCGCATTTCAGCGTCCGGTCGCCGTAGGACAGTTCCACGCCCATCGATTTCCGGGTCGCCAGCGCATACACCTCGTCGGCGGGAAACAGCCGTTCCGCCAGAATGGTGAGCATTTCCTTGCCCACCGCGCCCGTCGCTCCGAAAACCGCTACTCTTACACCCATGATGTCCGACCTTTCCGCATGCCCGTGAGTTGAACCCAAGCCGACCGCAGAGGCCTTAGCCCTCTGCGTGCGGCAAGGCCAGAGGCGATTTCAGGGCAGCAGCGCCGGCAGGGCGAAAATCTTGCGCGGCGTGGCAATATGGCGGCGCTTCCGGGAACGGATCGGCCGGGCCGGGCCCGGTTCCCGGCGCGTTCGTGCCGGCTAGCGCGGTTTCTGCATCCGGAGCCAGATCCGCCAGGCGACCAGGCCCACCAGGACGAGTACGATCAGGTCCAGCGCGTTGAATCCCAGGAAGAGCGGGCGCACCAGGCGTTCCATCACGCCCCAGCGGCCGTCATAAATCGTCTCGCCCTGGCGGTTGAAGCCGACATAGACGGCAATGGCGACGACGATCGCGGCGCCGAAACCGGCCAGCCGGATCATGCCGCCGGGGTTGAAGCCCCGGCTGTCGCGCGTCTGGCGGTCGCGCTGGCGCTGGGTGCGGTCGAGAAAACGGCGTCGGCTCATGCGGCAAGGATCGGATTCGGGGCGGTCAGGTCAAGCCGTTCGCGCAATGCGGCCGGCAATCTTGCCGTGCCACAGGAGTTTCATTTGCTTTGCGGCGCGATCCGTGCACATAAAGGCGTCGACGGGCGGCCCAAGAGGCCGGACGGAATTCTGATCGCCTACCCGGTGGCGCCCGGAAACGGGACCACATCGGACACCTAGACTTCAGCCTTCCCCGACTTTCTACGTCCGTAATACCAGTGTCAGGACGCTGATACTGCACGCTTTCTATGCCCCGGACGCGGGATATGCATTCAGGGAAGGTTCCCCCCATGGCCACAGGTACGGTCAAATTCTTCAACCAAAGCAAGGGCTTTGGCTTCATCACCCCGGACGAGGGCGGCAATGACGTCTTCGTGCACATCTCTGCCGTGCAGGCTTCGGGCCTGCCGGGTCTGAATGACGGCCAGAAAGTGTCCTTCGAGACCGAGCCGGATCGCCGCGGCAAGGGTCCCAAGGCGGTCAATCTGCAATACGCCGACTAGGGCGGATTGCCGATCTGAAGATCTGGCGGCGTGGAGATCGATCTCCGCGCCGCTTTTCTTTGGCCTATTCGCCGCGCATTCCGTCACGGACGCGAACGGCCGTGGCAGGGAAATCCGTGAATACGCCGTCCACGCCCAGCCGGTAGATGCGGTCGAGTTCGGCTTCGATGCCCACGCCCTCGGCTACCGGCTGGTCGTCGCGGAAGGTCCAGGGATGCACGGTCAGGCCCAGGGCATGTGCCCGCGCGACCAAACCGGTGTCCTCGCCCGCCGGCGTGATCACCAGCCCCTTGGCGGGGCCTACCCCGTCGGCAAATGCGGCCATGTCGCCCAGTGCCACGGTCGGCTGCAGCGGATCGGCCGCGGGATCCAGTTCGCGCATCGGGAAGACCAGCATCAAGAGCGGCGTGTCCACCGCGCCGTTCAGACGGGCCAGGAAATCCGGTTCGAAACACTGGATCGCCGTGGGAGCGTCTTCGCCGTCCAGGCCGCGCTCGCGCAGGATGCGCACCAGTTCGGGCAGCGGGTCGAGACCGACGGACACGAAATACCCGGGCGTCTTCACTTCCGGCTCGGTGCGCACGCCGTGTTCGGCGGCCAGGTCCAGAACCTCTTCGAAGGCCGGGATGAGGAATTGATCGTTGAAACCCTGGCCGCGGCCGGGCCAGGGCTGGCGGGCGCGCAGGGTGCGCAGCTCGGCGAAGGTGAAGTCCTCGACCCACCAGTCGTCCCGCTCGCCGTCGACACGCCGGCGGGCGGCGAATTCGGCCCGGTCGGCGACATCGGTGGTGGTGGAGAGATAGCGGTCGTGACGCGCCACCAGAACGCCGTCCGCGGTCATCACCAGATCCGGCTCGATCACATCGGCGCCCTGTTCGATGGCCAGGGCATAGGCTTCCAGCGTGTGTTCCGGCCGGTCCCCGCTGGCGCCCCGATGGGCGATGACCAGGGGCGGCCGGCCGTCGAGCGTGGTCCAGACCATGGGCGTGGCTGCATCGTTCCCGCTGCAGGCCGCCAGTCCGGCCACCAGTCCTGCAAGCATCAGAAGCCGGCGCATTTTCCCCTCCCGTTCGACGGTCCGGCACACTAGCCTGAGGCGATCCGCAAAGGGAGTGACAAATGAGCGACATGTCACGCTTCGACAAGCTGGCCGGAGCCGCCGAGCGCTATGGCCGGCTGAGCCTGGACAATTACGCCATCGTCCGCAATGTCGCCGAGAATGTCTCGGCCGGCTTCTGCCGCTATCTGGGCGAGAGCAAGGGGGTCTGCGTCCACCTGGTGCCGCCGGAAGGGCCCTGGCTGCCCCGGCCCTACCGCTCGGGTGCCTTCTCGGTCTCGGGCACGGGTTTTTTGCCGCTGGGACCGATAGCCTTCGGCCTGGCCGTGAAAGTGTCCAATACCGGCGACTGGATCCGGCTTGTTCTGACCTGTGCGAAAAAGGGCCATCATGTCGAGGTGGTGATTGCGGGCGGCCCCGTTTTCGATATCGACCTGCCGGTTGAAGAGGCCGATCTGATCGACGTGTTCGACCGGCTGCATGCGCATCTGGTGCGCTGGTTCACCGACGCCGCTGATCTCTACGAGCATGGCGATTATGGCGGCCAGGCGATCGGCTTCGATTTCCTTCACAACCCCCTCGGTGAGAGCGGCGAGGACGGCTAGGCGCGGCAGGACGAAAGACGTTTTGGTCCGTGTCCGCGCGCCCGGCCTAGCCGAACATGCCGCCGAACCAGCCGGCCGAGGCCGTTTCCTGGGCCCGCATCAGGCCGGTGCCGAAAAAGCCGGCGCCGCCCAGCAGGCTGGCCCCGAGGCCGGTGGCGAAGCGGTGCCGCAGGGCGATGGCACCGGCCAGGCGGACGGCCGAGATGAGGTTGGAGGCGCCGAACAGCGCCACGGGGCCGCCCAGGAACAGGGCGGCGAGAAAGGAGATGAGGGCCAGTTGCGCCTCGTGCGGAAGTCCGGTCATGTCAGCCTCCCCAGCTGAAGGTCGCGCCACAGGCGACGGATGGTCCGAAACACGCTAACAACGCCCCCATGATGCACGCCCCGCCTGACCTCACCTTGACCATCGCACTCATCGCCGGTTCAGGCGTCGCCGCGCAATGGCTCGCCTGGCGGCTGCGCTGGCCGT
>NZ_JASBRI010000009.1 GCF_030149515.1 Maricaulis sp.
AAAGGTGACGAGATGCTGCTGATAGACGGTGAATGGCGCGACGGCGCCGGCGCGGACTTCAACTCGGAAAACCCTGCAGACGGGTCGAGTGTCTGGAGTGGCCGTGCCGCTGCGCCCGGGGACGTCGATGCCGCCTTCAAGGCCGCCCGTTCGGCCTTTCCGGCCTGGGGGCGCCGCCTCTATCCCGAGCGCGCGGCCATTGTCGAAGCCTATAAGGCCCATCTGGAAAACCACAAGAGCGATCTCGCCGAACTGATCTCGCGCGAAACCGGCAAGCCGCGCTGGGAAGGCCTGGCCGAAGCGGGCGCAATGATCGGCAAGATCGAGATTTCCAGAAAGGCCTATGCCGAGCGCACCGGCGAACAGTCCGACGATACGGCTTTCGGCTATGCCGCCCTGGCGCACAAGCCGCTGGGCGTGATGTTCGTGCTCGGCCCCTACAACTTCCCCGGCCATCTGCCCAACGGGCATATTGTTCCGGCCCTCCTGGCCGGCAATACGGTCGTGTTCAAACCGTCCGAACTGACGCCGGGCGTCGGCGAATTCATGGCCAGGGCCTGGCAGGCCGCCGGCCTGCCTGCGGGTGTTCTGAACCTGGTCCAGGGCGCGCGCGAGACGGGCGCGGCTGCGCTCGATCATGCCGATCTCGACGGGGTCCTGTTTACCGGCTCCTGGCCGACGGGCCAGTTCATTCACAAGAAGTTCGCCGGCCGCACGGGCATCCAGCTGGCGCTGGAAATGGGCGGCAACAATCCGCTGGTCGTCTGGGATGCCGGCGATGCCGAAGCGGCCGCCCGGATCGCCGTGCATTCGGCCTATATCACCGCCGGTCAGCGCTGTTCCTGCGCGCGGCGCCTGATCGTGCCCGAGGGCGATGCCGGGGAGGCCCTCCTGGCCGCGATCGACCGGATTGCCGGCCAGCTCACCATCGGGCGCTGGGACGGGGACCCCGAGCCCTTTATCGGTCCGCTGGTCTCGGCCCGGGCTGCCAGGGGGGTGCTGGCCGCCCAGGACGATCTGATCGCCAGGGGCGCCAGGGCGATCCGCAAGGCGCAGACCGTGGACGAACTGGGCGGGGCCTTCCTGCGCCCGGGCCTGATCGACGTCACCGGTATCGATGTTCCGGACGAGGAAATCTTCGGCCCGGTCATACAGGTCACCCGTGTGGCGTCTTTCGATGCGGCGATCGCGGCGGCGAATGACACCGCCTACGGCCTGTCGGCCGGTCTGGTGTCGGACAATGAGGAGTTGTGGGAGCGCTTCTGGGTGGAAGCCCGCGCCGGCATCGTCAACTGGAACCGGCCGACCTGCGGAGCGGCCTCGAACATGCCGTTTGGCGGGCCCGGCCAGTCCGGCAATCTGCGGCCGAGCGCCTACTATGCCGCCGATTACTGTGCCTATCCCGTCGCCACCCAGGCCGCGAACAAGCTGGAACGCATGCCGGTCAAGGGAGTGGATTGATGTCGCGGGCAGTGGAAGCGAATTTCGACGGCCTGGTCGGCCCGACGCACAATTATGGCGGCCTGTCCGAGGGTAATCTGGCCAGTGCGCGCAATGAGGGTCTGACATCGTCGCCGCGCGCCGGCGTTCTCGAGGGCCTGGCCAAGATGAAGCGCCTGGCCGATAGCGGCCTGGTCCAGGGCCTCATTCCGCCGCATGAACGCCCCTATCTGCCGCTGCTGCGCCAGGCCGGGTTTTCCGGGTCCGACGAGGCCGTGATCGAGGCGGCCTGGAAGACGGCGCCGGGTCTCTTGCGCAAGACCTCCTCGGCCTCGCCGATGTGGGCGGCCAACGCCGCCACCGTGTCGCCCTCGGCCGACACCGCGGACAGACGCCTGCATTTCACGCCGGCCAATCTCCTGACCACGCTGCACCGGTCCATCGAGGGACGGCAGACACGCCGCGCCCTGCAATGGGCCTTCCCGGACCGGCAGCGGTTCGAGGTCCATGACGTTTTGCCCATGCAGCCGGACTTTGCCGATGAGGGCGCCGCCAATCATGTCCGCCTGTGTGCCGAACAGGGCGGGCCCGGTGTCGAGATCTTTGTCTATGGCCGTGAGGCCGGCGAGGCCTGGAGCGGAAAATTCCCGGCCCGCCAGACCCTGGAAGCCTGCCAGGCCGTGGCGCGCGCGCACGGGCTGGATCCGGCCCGCACCGTCTTCATCCGGCAGTCCGAAGCGGCGATCGAGGCCGGCGCCTTCCACAATGACGTGGTCTGTGTGGGTACGCGCACCACACTTTTCTTCCACGAGAAGGCCTTCGCCAATCGCCAGGGCGCGCTGGACGCGATCCGCCGTGTGGCCGACGGGCTGTTCGAGCCGGACTTCGTGGAAGTGCCCGAGGCCGAGGTGGCGATCGGCGATGCCATCACCAGCTATCTATTCAATTCGCAATTGCTGGAATGGCCCGGCGAGGACCGCCTGGTACTTGTTGCGCCGGCGGAGACCGAGGAGACGGCGAGCACGCGGGCCTATTGCGCCGCCATGACGGCGGGCAACGGGCCGATCGGCCGGGTCGAGTTCGTCGATGTGCGCCAATCCATGCGCAATGGCGGCGGACCCGCCTGTCTGCGTCTGCGTGTCGTGCTGACCGAGGCGGAACGGGCTGCCGTCTCGCCGAACGCGCTGATGACGGATGCGCTCTATGCCCGGCTTGTTGAGTGGGCGCAGCGTCACTATCGCGAGAGCCTGGCACCCAACGATCTGGCGGACCCCGCGCTCCTGCGCGAGTCACGCGAAGCGCTCGATGCCCTGACGCAGATTCTTGGCCTGGGGCCGGATTTCTACCCGTTCCAGCGCGGATGAGAGCCCGGTAACCAGGATTCCGGCCGGTTTGGATAGGCTCTATCCAAACCGGAAAATCATGATAGTTTGCGCGCTTCAATTCGTCGGGGGAGAGACCAATTGAGCGAAGGTCAGCGCGTTTTTGTTATTCTGGTCGATGACGATCCGGACGAACATTTCCTGTTCCGGGCCGACCTGGAAGACGCCGGCGTGCGTTTCGAATTCGAAGCGTTTACGCGGCCGGAAGACGCACTCGCTCATCTCAAATCGGGTCCGGGACGCCCGGTCCTCATCTTCACCGATCTCTCGCTGGCCGGGAGCGACGCCGTCGAATTCATCCGCGACGTCCAGCCCTTTCTCGGCGGTGGCGCGGTGGGCGTCTATTCCGGAGCCCGCAATCCGGAAAAGGAAGCCAAGTGCCGCGATGCCGGCTCCAGCTTCTATATCGTCAAGCCGGTGACGCGCGACGTGTTCGAGAAGACGGTTGCCGGCCTGGGCTCGATGGCACTCGTCGAGGCCGAAGGCGAATTGCGCCTGGTCAGCACCGACAGCGAAGCGGCGTAGATTTCTGTCCTATACCGCCTCCGCATGCGCCGTCAGGCCGCCTGCCTTGGCGTATTCCTGGGTGCCGCGGGTATAGACTTTGTCGCCCTCAATGACGTCGGAGGGTTTGAGTTCGCTCATGCCCGGCAGTTTCTCGTAGATCGGGGCAAAGTCGCGATAGGTCGCTTCCATCAGTTCATCATAGCTGTCGATGACGAAATAGGTCTGCTGGAAATCGTCATAGCGGTAGTCCGTACGCATGATGCGTTCCAGGTCGAAATGGATCCGGTTGGGTGAACGCGCTTCCAGGCAGAACACGGACTCCGCGCTGGAAGAGACGATGCCCGCACCGTAGATGCGCCGGCCCTCCGGCGTGTTGATCAGGCCGAACTCGACCGTATACCAGTACAGCCGCGCCATGTGCTTGATGGCGTCGAATTGCAGCGAACGCAGCCCGCCCTTGCCATAGGCCTCCATATAGTCGGCGAAGACCGGCTGGGTGAGCAGGGGCACATGGCCGAACACGTCGTGGAAGATGTCCGGCTCGGGCAGATAGTCCAGCTTTTCCCCGTCGCGGATGAAACGGCCGGAGACGAAGCGGCGATTGGCCAGGTGGTCGTAGAAATCCTTCTCCGGGATCAGGCCGGGCACGGTGACCACGGTCCAGCCGGTCAGCTTTTCCAGTTTCTCGTTGACGCGGCGGAAATCGGGAATGCCGCCCTCATTGAGATTGAGCAACTCCAGGCCTTTGAAATGCTCCGGTGCCGCGCGGCCCTTGAGCACTTTCATCTGGCGATCGTATAGCGTGTTCCAGATCTCGTGTTCCTCGCGCGAATAGCGCTCCCACTTCTGGTCGATGGTAAAGTCGGCGGCGGGGGTCTGTTCCGCCACAATCGGGTCATTGACGGGCATGATACGGAGTCCGGCAGCTGGATAGTTTCATTTGTAACCAAATATACGCCCGTTCGCGGCCGCACCCAAGGGGTGTTGGCGGTAAAATCTGACGTGAAGACGTAAAACGCCGCCCCGATCGTGCGGGGCGGCGTTGGCATGTGCGTCAACCGTGCGCGATCAATCGGTGCAGAGCACGTTCACAATCGGTTCGCACTGGCCGCCGCGGCAGGCCTCATTCTCGCCCAGATACCAGGTGCGCGCACGGCTGTAGCGGTCGACCTCGTAGAATTCGGCGCGGCGCAGTCCTGCCGAACGGCAGATCGCATCGGCCGTTTCCTGGTCGCAGCGCCGGCCATAACCGCCCAGGCAGCGGTCTACGGCATAGCCGCGGATTTCCGGGCGCGGGAAGAAGACGGCATCGACACCGCGCACCCCGCCGGTCACATCCGGACGATAGCCGCCGGGATAGCCCGGACCGCCCGGTCCGCCCCAATGATCGTCGATGCGGCGCAGGGAGGTGACCTCGTTGCGCAGGCCCAACTGGCCCAGATCGCGGATCTCGCCTTCAACACGCTGGCAGCGCCCGCCCAGATGATCGTCTTCGCAGATCACCCAGATCTCGCCGCGGGCGACGATCAGGCTGTCGGCACGGTCGTTGAAGCCCAGCGCTTCGAGATTGGCCACGTCGTGCGTGACATCGACACGCTGGCCGCTGAAACCGGGTCCGTCATAGAGAAAGACGCCCGAACGCGGCCGGTCAGGGCCGCCGCCGGGCCGGCCGGGACGAGCCCCGAAATCCGGTTCGACCGAGGAAATCTCGCCCGCCATGCCGCCGCCGATCGAGGGGATGTCGCCGCTGATCTCCATGCAGGCCCCCCCGAAATCGGCATGCTGACAGGCGCGCCAGTTGCGCCGGCCATTGTGCCGGACCGAACGGGCCATATCGTTGAAGCCGACGCTTTGCAGATTGGGCGTGGTCTCGGTCAGCGTCACCGAACGGCCGGTATAGTTCGGGCCGGAGTAAAGCGTGATGCCCGGCCCGCCCGGACCGTATCCGGCGGGACGCAGCGAGGTGATCTGGTTGTTCATCCGGCCCAGGGAACGGGCATCGCCGGAATGGACCTCGCAGGTGCCGTTGAAATCGTCGTGCTGGCAGACTTCCCACTGGCCCGATACGACGCGCAGCGAGGAGGCGCGGTCATTGAAACGCATCGCGCTGAGATTATTGACCTGACCCGTGACGCGGACCTGCTGGCCGGTGAAATTGGGCCCGTCATACAGGATGATCTCCTGGGCCGCGGCCGAGGCTGAAAAACAGCCACCGGCCAGAGCCAGCGCTCCGATTGCGGCAGTGCGGATGGACATGTGCGTTCTCTCCCTCGTGAACCGGCTATGTCGTAAATCCCAGCCCTAACGCATGCCAGGTGAACCCGCGTAGAGCGGCGGGTTCATCGGCGGTTCATGGGGCCGGCTGTGTGGCGCGGGCGCTCAACCCCGGTTGGGGTCGCCGCCGTCCTCGCTGTCCTGTGTCTGCGATCGCGACCGGCTCTGGTTGAGCAGGCCGCGCAACAATTGCTCGGCGGGATCGGCCTCTTCCTCGGTGGCCTCGTCCCCGCCCTCCTGCCGTGAGGGCTGGCCCAGTCCGATGGCATCCATCAGCGAATTGCGCACCACGTCTTCCGGTGATTGCGACCGGTCGCCGCCCAGCGCATTGCTCAGCGCGCCGCGCACCAGGGCCTGGGCGACGGCTTCGGTATCGACACCATAGCGCACCGAATTGAACCCGCCCTGGAAGCGGATGGGCACCACGACGCCGCGCAGATCGGTAGTGCCACCCTGACCCTCGATCGTCGCCACGGCGCGCGGGCGCAGGCGGTAGTCCAGGGTCTGCTCGGCGAGGTCGACCCAGCCCGTGCCTTCCAGCCGCAGCAGCGGGGAGAGCATCAGGAGATCCTGATTGGTCACGCGGCCGTCGACGATGTTGAACGTGCCGCCCAGACTGGTGAAGTCCGTGGTCTGGGTCTCGCCCACACTGGCGCGTTCGCTGTCGCTCTCGCTGGTATCGGTCTCGCCCTGTGTGCCGCCGGACTGACGGCTGTCCAGAAAGCCGGACACATTACGGATGGTCTGGGCGATATTGATGCCGACAATGGCGCCGTCGGCGAAGTTGAAATTCCCGCTACCGTCCAGCGAGCGCATGATCGCCGCCTGGCTGGCGCCGCTGGCGGTGAAATTCAGCCCCATCGTGCCGGTCCCGGCGAGGCGTTCGAATCCGGCTGCCGCCTCAAGGAAGGGCAGGGCGTCCAGACCCGACAGGCTGGCCTGCAGCGAATAGCTGGGCGTGGCCGAACGGGCATTGGCCACCACGGTGACATTGCCCTGGCCCTCGTAAAGCGTGAATCGCTGCAGCGTTGCGGTCAGGCGGGCATTCTCGATCAGCACGTTGAGCGCGGCATCGGTGACGGTGATGTCGCGGAATTGCAGCGTGCCGACGGCGAGGTCGAGATTGGCGTCGACAATGCCCAGGCCGGCCAGGTCGATCGGCGCCTCGCTCCAGGGCGGAACGCCGCCACCGCCGCCGGCGGGCTGGCCGGCCGGTTCGGGCAGATAGGGCGTGACATCCAGTGCGGGCAGGTCGAGCCGGCCGGTCAGGCGCGGCCGCGCGCCGCCGAGTGTGGCGGTGAGATTGCCCGACCCGGCGATATCGTCCAGCCGGATCGATTGCGCGGTCAGCGACAGCCGGTCGGGACGTCCGGCGATCTGCCCGCGGGCGCTGAACCGGCGCAATCGATCGCCCGGCGGCAAGTCGGCCCCGGCGAAGGCGGCCAGGGCGCGGATCGAGGGAATGTCGGCCGAGAAGCCGCCGGCAAGCTCAATGCCTTCGGACGCGGGAACCTCCCCGTCGAAACGTACATCCAGAAGATTGCCGCCCAGCGACAGCGCCAGCGGCGTGGCCCGGCCCTCGAAGAAGTCGCGGACGGAGCCGAGCTCGGCATTGAAACTCATCGCCTCGCCATCGGCGGACAACGTGCCGTCGATCATGGTGCGTTCGTCCAGCGAGGGTAACTGCACTGCGACGTCGAGGCCGGTGATGCTGCGCGTCCGGGTGCCGTCGGAATAATGGATGGCGGCGTTCTCGATACGGACATCCCCGAAACTCGCCTCGATCGGCAGGGCGCCCGGCCGTCGCACGAAACCGGTGCCGGAGGAAGCGGGCGCTGCGGCGGTCCCGTCCGAGGCGAAGGTCCAGTTATTGGCGCCGCCGCGCTGTTCCAGCCGGATCGTGGGTTCGACCAGGACAAATTCGGTGATCTCCACCCGCCGCGAAAGCAGCGGGATCAGCCGTACGCCGACCCGCATCTCCGTCATTTCGGCGAAGGGTTCGGCGCCGAAACCCTCGGCATTGGCGATGGCCACGTCGCTGGCGCGCACTTCCACCCGCGGCAGGAGTGTGAGGCGCACATCGCCGGCCAGCGACACCTCGCGGCTCAGCGCGTCGCTGGCGGCCGTCTCCACGCGGTCGCGATAGGCGGAGGCGGGGATCACGGCCGGCAGCAGGAAGGCCGCCCCCGCAACAATGACGACGAGAAGGATCAGACCGGTACCAAGGCGTTTCATGCAGGCTAGCTCCCATCCGGGTTGACGACGCACGTTAACAGCGGCTTTTGTCGCTTTCTTGGCGAGACGCGCGCATTCTTCTGGGCTATTCTAACGGAGATTGTGTCGGAAAACCAAAGGGGAAGCTGGTATGCCGGACAAGTCCTCCATGTCCTTGATGCGTCGGCGTGAACTGATTATCGGCCTGGCCGCAGGCACGGTCCTGCCCTTCGTGCCGGGCTGTGCCGACAATCCCGCCCTGGGGCGTTCCCAATTGATGCTGATCTCCGACGGTCAGCTGGCCCAGCTCTCCGACCAGGCCTGGCAGGACAGCCTGCAGCGCGAACGCGTGCTGCGCGATCCCGCCTATACCCGCCGTCTCCAGCGCGTCGGCGAACGCGTCGTGCAGGCCTCCGGCCAGACGCATCACAACTGGGAATTCGTCGTCTTCGATTCGGACACGGTGAATGCCTGGGTGCTGCCCAACGGCAAGGTGGGTTTCTACAAGGGCATTCTCGACATCATGGCCACCGACGACCATCTCGCCACGGTGATGGGTCACGAGGTCGGCCATGTCGCCGGGCGTCATTCCGCCGAGCGCGCCAGCCAGCAGATGGCGGCCCAGATGGGAGTCTCCCTCCTGGCCAGCGCCATCGGCTCGTCCAACAGCCAGTATGCGCAATACTCCAACGATATCGGCGCCGCCCTGGGCATGGGTGTGACCTACGGCATCATCCTGCCCTATTCGCGCGAGCACGAATACGAGGCCGACCGGCTTGGCGTCGACTATATGGCCGGCTCGGGCTACGACCCGCGCCAGGCGGTGGATTTCTGGATCGCCATGTCGACCATGAACGAGCACCATGTGGCCGAATTCGCCTCCACCCACCCCTCCGACGAAAGCCGCATCGCCGAGATGCGGCGCCATATCCAGGCGCGGGGCTATGCCTGAGCCCGGCCCGCAGGCAGGCCGGCCGACCTGCCTGCAAAAGCCCTGACAAGCCTGTTGCCAGTGAGCGGCACTGGCGCTAGTTTCCCGCGCCTCACGCCCCGGTTCACCGGGCCGCGCGACGCGTGCCGCCTTAGCTCAGTTGGTTAGAGCGCTAGATTGTGGATCTAGAGGTCCCCCGTTCGAACCGGGGAGGCGGTACCATTTTCAAATCCACGCCATTCACCCACGACTGCACCGCGCCAATCCCGTCGCGCCCCGGGCTGCGCTAGGGTGAACGCTGTTCAGGAGCTGGAATGGCGATGTACGCGACCCGATCCCACACAACCTTGCCCGCCCGCCGCAGTTTCGACCTTCCCGGCGGCACCATGGCGGCCTGGCACTGGCCCAATCCCGGGGCGCCGCGGCTTGTCTTTGTGCATGCCAACGGGTTCTGCGCCTCGGCCTATCGCCGGGTTCTCGAACCGCTGGCCGATACCTACGACATTCTCGCGCCGGATCTGCGCGGGCACGGGCGCACGGCGTTGCCGGCCGATCCCGCCACGCATCGCAGCTGGGATGTCTATGCCCGCGATCTCCTGGCCCTCATCGAAAGGCTCGGCCGCCGGCCGGACGTGATGGCAGGTCATTCCATGGGGGCCGTCGGGGCACTTATCGCCGCATCGCGCCTGCCCGACGTGCCGCGCCTGGCGCTGATCGAGCCGGTCGTCCTGCCGCGCTCGGTCTATGCCGTGTCGCGCTCGCCGCTGGGCTTCCTGATGCGCAACCGCCTGGCCATCGCCAGACAGGCGCGCCGCCGCCGCAATAGCTGGCCTGACCGGGCCGCAGCGCTGGCGCGCTATGCGGGCCATCCCACGTTCAGGCGCTGGGCGGCGGGCACGCTGGAGGATTATCTCGAAGACGGGCTGAGGGAGACGGAGGCGGGCACCGTGGTGCTGGCCTGCAATCCGGCCTGGGAGGCGGCGAACTACGAGGCGCAGGGGCATGATCTGGGCCGCGCGGCACGCCGGGCGGCGCCGCAGGCCCGTGTGCTCAAGGCCGAACACGGTTCGACCGTCGTGCGCGCCCCGGCGCTCGCCGGGCGAGGCGCCCGGCTGACAGATATGGACGGGGTCGGTCATCTCGCTCCGATGGAGGCGCCGGAGCGCGTGGCCGCCTGGCTGAAGCAGGCGGCTGCGCCCGGCTGACCGCCTGTCGCGGCCGCGATCAGCTTTCCGGCGTTTCCGCCTCCGCGTCGGCCACGGCCTCGGCACGCTCTTCGATCAGCGTGCGGGCGGCATCGACACTGTCGACCTCTTCGATCGTGTCGATATAGCAGCGATGTTCCTCGTTCACCGTGATGTATTCCATCATCGGCGCGTAGAGGGTCGTCGTCGGCGGGAAACTGGTGCCGATCTGGTGCCCGAAATTAAGGTCGTAACAGCGCGTGCGCAGTGTCACCAGATAATGGCGGCTGGCACCGCCGTTCAGGACTAGGTGTTCCCGGTCGATCACGGTATAGCCGTTGACATTGACCAGGCGGATACTGTCGGCCAGCGCCGGGCCGGCGCAAAGGGCAAGGCCTGCCGTGGCGGCGAGTATGGACGATGTCAGACGTCGCATGGATGTCTCCTTTTCTTTCGTCCCTCGATTACAGGATATCGTACTGACTGCCCGTACGGTCAAGCGGCGTCCGGGCCGGGGCGTTAACGCCGGATTAGCCATGCCGGGCGATGGTCGGGTTCGATTCGTCGAACAACCGATTCCCCGGAGAGCGATGTGGTCAGCCCCGTCGAGAGCCATAATCAGGACTTCATGACGCGCACGCTGCGCCAGGCGGCCAGCGAAACCGGCACGGATTTCAACTTCCTGCTGCGCACCGCCGCGCGCGAAAGCAATTTCGACGTCCGCGCCGAGGCGACGACGTCCAGCGCCACCGGCCTGTTCCAGTTCATCGAGCAGACCTGGCTGGGCGTGATGCACCGCCACGGTTCCGACCACGGTTATGGCGACGCCGCGTCCGCCATTTCGCGCGATGCCGGAGGCCGTTACGTCGTTACGGACCCGGTCCAGCGCCAGCGCATTCTCGACCTGCGTTTCGATGCCGAGGCCTCGGCCCGCATGGCCGGCGAGCTGGCTGCGGAAAATGCCGGCCAGATCGAAGCGCGGATCGGGCGCCCGGTATCGTCCGGCGAGCTCTACGCGGCCCATTTCCTCGGTGCCCAGGGCGCAGCCAGCCTGATCGAGGCCGCGGAGACGACGCCCGACGCGCGGGCCGACCGGCTGTTTCCGGCCGCAGCACAGGCCAACCGGGCGATTTTCTACGAGAACGGCCAGGCTCGCTCCGCCAGCGAGGTGCTCGCGACATTGACGCGCGAACGGCCCGTTCCGGCCGTTCCTGCCGGACAACCCGATAGCGCCGGCGGTCAGGTGCAGCTGGCCGGCCCGGCCTCGCCGGTGCGCAATGCGGTGGTGACCCCGGGCAGTCATCGGGTGGGCAATGGCGAATTGTCGCCCGCCCTCGTTGAAATCCTCGCCTCGCTCGACGCACCGCGCGCGGCCGGGCGGGTTCGCAATTCGTAAAACGGGCGGGGCGGCGGCAAGTTTTCGTTAAGCATGGCGGGGCTAGGCTCTGCCTTATCTGACAATGAGATGGACCGTGTCATGAGTGTCGTTGCCCTGCGTAACCGGCTGACCCAGGAGGACATCCGCCGCCTCGTCAAAGGCGGCAGCGACGAGGATCGGGCGCTGGCCGCCCGCAAGATCTGCCGGCGCATGGATGCGGCCAATCTCACCGACGCCGAACGTATGGCGGCTCACGATATTCTCGAACTCATTGCCCGCGATGCCGCCGAACTGGTGCGGCGCGCCCTGTCGGTGACCCTGCAGAATTCGCCCAACCTGCCGCGCGATGTCGCCCTGCGTCTGGCCATGGACGGCGATGCCGTCGCGACGCCGGTGCTGGAATCCTCCCCGGTGCTGCAGGACGAGGACCTGATCGCCGTGCTGACGCAGGCCGACACGGCCAAGCGCTGTGCCATTGCCGGGCGCAAGCAGGTTTCGCCGGTCGTCGTGCACGAAATTCTCAGCTCCGGCGACGGCGAAGCGGTCTCGGTGGCTGCGGCCAATGACGGGGCCGAGTTCGATGGCGCCGCCTATCAGCGCGCCTTCGCCGAATTCTGCGAAAACGGGATGGTGATGGATGCCTTCGTGGCCCGCTCGCACCTGCCGCTGGACGTCACCGAACGCCTGATCTCGCACATTTCCGACACCGCCCTGCAACGCTTGGTCAAGCGCCATGCCCTGCCGCCCCAACTGGCCGTCGAGATCGCCGAAGGGATGCGCGAACGGGCCACGCTTGACCTGGTCGATCAGGCCGGGCTGGCGCACGACCCCAAGCATTTCGTCCAGCAATTGCGCATGAATGCGCGCCTGACCCCGTCGCTGGTTCTGCGCGCCCTGTTGCGCGGCCATGTCGCCTTTGTCGAACACGCCTTTGCCGAGCTGGCCGGCATTTCCCACGGCAAGGCCTGGCTGCTGGTGCACGATGCGGGACCGTTGGGCCTGCGTGCCGTCTATGACCGCACCGGCATGCCGCCACGTCTCTATCCTGCGATCCGGGCCGCCTTCGACGTCATCCATTCCATGGAGATGCCGCACGACGAGGCCGGCCGCGCCCGTTTCCGCCGCGCCCTCGCAGAGCGCGCCATCACACGCTTCCAGGGCATTCCCGAAGCCGATATCGATTATGTGATGAGCCGGTTCGACGAGGACGTCGAACCGTTGGCCCGGGCCGGCTAGGCACGGTCCGGATTGTCCGCAGAAAGGGGGCCGCCGGGTTGCGGCCCCTTTTGTTTGCAGCGGAACCCCTGAACTGCCCGGCGAGGCGTACACGCGCCCTTGCTCCACGTGTCGCTATTAAACACTTGCGTTAATTAACAGCTATGTTAAATGATACGTCATGATGTCCGAGCAACTCGACAACACGTTTTCCGCCCTTGCGCATCCCGTCCGGCGGCAAATCCTGGCCCGCCTCGCGGCCGGCGAGGCCACTGTGAAGGAACTGGCCGCACCCTTCGAAATGAGTCTGCCGGCGGTTTCCCGGCACATAAAGGTGCTGGAGCGCGCCGGTCTCGTCGTGCAGGGCCAGTCCGCACAGTTCCGGCCCTGCATGCTCAATCCGGCGCCCTTGCGGGAGATCGCGTCGTGGGCAGAGCAATACCGCCCCATCTGGGAAGCACGGTTCGACAAGATGGAATTTCATCTCAAACAGCTGACGGAGAATGGGGATGACGACTGACAATGACTGGGTGCGTGTCGAACGCCGCATAAAGGCGCCGATCGGGAAGGTGTGGGCGATGTGGACCGACCCGAACCTGTTCCGGAAATGGTACGGACCCAATGGTATGACGGTGCCGGCGGCGGAAATGGATGTTGTGGTCGGCGGCCGGCGGAAGGTGTGCATGCAGATGCAAACACCGGAGCGGACAATGACGATGTGGTTCGTCGGCGAGTACAAGGAAATCGATGCGCCCAGGCGCCTCGTCTACACGGAGAGCATGGCGGACGAGGCCGGCAATATTGTTTCGCCGCAGGGCATGCCCGAGGCGCATCCGGATGTGACCGAAGTGATCGTCGAGCTGTCGGAATCGGACGGGCACACGCTCATGAAAATGACCCATGTCGGCGTGCCTGCGGGATCGGCCGGTGCGGGCGGCTGGGCGCAGGCGATCGACAAGCTGGAAGCCCTGTTCGCCGGCGCGCGGGCCTGACGGGGCCGGACCTCAGTCTTCCCAGGGTTCGGCGAAAGCGATGGACTGTTTTTCCAGTTCGACCGCCAGTTCCGCGGCGACCGGGTCGTTGGCGTCGCGGATATTCTGGTTCAGTGCGGCACGGATGGCGCCGACATGGGCCAGGGCGAGGCCGACCGGGGCCTTCTGGCGCTTCTCGTCCAGATCGATCAGCTTGGTCAGCGAACCGGCCAGGCGCGTGACGATCGGGAATTCATAGGTCGTGCCCAGGCCGCGCAGATCGTGGGCACGCACAAAGAGTTCCTCGCCTTCCGGCCCTTTCAGACCCTTCTCCTTGACCACTTTCGCAGCCGCTTCAAGCTTGTCGACTTCCTCTTCCAGCCACTGGCCGAAATCGGCGCGCAGATCCTTCAGCGCTTCCTCGGCCTTCTCGATCATGTGCAGGTCGCCCTGGCTGATCGGGCCGCCGACCTTGGCCTGGAGGAGATTGGGGACCGAAATCACCTCAACATCGTTTTGCTTGGCCATTGAGTGATTCCTCTTAGTTCGCGTAGGCAAGTCGCGTGCCCGCTTCAGCGCGCGAGACGGGGTTGTCGTTGAGGGCTTCCAGCATGGTCGATGCCAGCGAAGCCGCCGTGAAGGGTTTGACCAGAAAGGCGTCGACGCCGGCCTGGCAGGCTTCGGCAATCCGCGCGCCGTCGCAGTAGGACGACAGCATGATCACCGGTACGAAGGGGGCGGGGCTGCCGGCCGGCCGCCGCAGCGAACGCACGAAATCGAGCCCGTTGCGCGGTTTCATCTTCCAGTCGGTGATGACCAGATCGACGGTCGAGCTGGCAAGCACGTCCAGCGCCCGGTCCACCGAGGCGGCCTCGATCACCTGGGCGCATCCAAAGGCATGCAGCGATACGCGCAATGCGCCGCGCAAGGCGGCATTGTCGTCGACGAGCAGGACACGCAGCTGCGTCATGTCCTTATCGAGAGCAGAATGCGTCATAGGGTGTGGGCCGGTCCGGTGCGAACAATCCTGGCACCACGCTAGCGCGGCTTGCTTAACGCGAGCCTAAGCCCGATCAGGATTCGAACTGTTCGATCAGGATGCGCTCTGCGAGGTCGCGGCCCTTATCATACAGCAAAGTCAGCGTGACGTCGCTGGCTTCCACGACGTCCACCCGCGCGACCTCGCGGAACTCCCGGTTGTCGGCCACGGCCGAGACGGGGCGCCGCCGCGGCTCGACGATTTCAAACCCCACGCGCACCGTGTGCGGCAGCAGCGCGCCGCGCCAGCGGCGGGGCCGGAAGGCGCTGATCGGCGTCAGCGCCAGCACCTTGGAATCCAGCGGCAGGATCGGGCCGTGGGCCGACAGATTGTAGGCGGTCGATCCGGCCGGCGTGGCGACCATCACCCCGTCGGCCTGCAATTCGCCCATCCGGTCGCGGCCATCGATGGTGATCTTGATCTTGGCGGTCTGCCGGGTTTCACGCAGCAGCGAGACCTCGTTGATAGCCAGGGCCTCGAAGGGCGTGCAATTGACGTCCTCGCCCCAGGCGCGCAGCGGGTGGATACGGACCGGTGTGGAGGTGGCGATGCGCTGGATCAGGCCTTCGGCCCGGAAGTCGTTCATCAGAAAACCGACCGAACCGAAATTCATGCCGTACACCCTGGCGCCGGTGCGGATCGAGGTGTGCAGCGCGTCCAGCATCAGCCCGTCGCCGCCCAAGGCCACGATGGTGTCCGCATCGTCCAGCGGGACGCAGCCATAGATCTCTTCCAGACGCGCCTTCGCGGCCTTGGCTTCGGGCCTGTCGCTGGCCAGAAAGGCGAGTGAATCGGGGATGGGAGGGCTCTAGTGAAAGACGTTGCCGAACAAGTCGTTATTCAAGCCCTGGAACCCATTTGACGCAAGACCTTTGCAGCCTTTTCCGATCCGTACATGCGGAACACATTGGCGGCTGCCGACATGGCATCGCCTTCTAGCGACTGATGCATCCGGCCCGAACGCTGCAGTGCCTTGTGGATGATCGGATAGGCGGTGCGGTCCAGATTCGCGGCCTGGCAGGCCATGGCCGCCGCCCGCACCCCGCCCATCGCCAGCGCGACGCGCCATTGCGAGGTCTTGATATTGCACAATTGCGCGATGGCATGGTCGAAGACGGCTTCTTCACCCCGCTTCAGGGCGTCCAGCGCGTACTGGCCGGTCAGCTTGCCGGCCTCGGCTGCCTTGGCAACGGTCTCGGCTGCGGCCCGGTCGACATTCTCCGGCGTCGCGCCCAGAGCGGCCTCGATGGCCAGGGTCTCCACCTTGTCCTTGTCCAGGGCGAACCGGCGATAGAGCTCCTCGCGCCAGTTTTCCGGCAGCATGATGCACAATTGCGTGGCGTATTCGGTCGTCAGGTCGTGCCGGCGGGCGAGGGCCTCGCGCAGCTTGGGGTGGTCGCGGGCCACCGTCAGGCAAATCTCCAGCGTGTTCTCGCTGATCTCGGCCGTATCGTTGTTGGCCAGGGCCCGCAGCACGACGGCCTCGCCGGGCTTGGCCAGCGTGTCGGTGACCGCCAGGCACAGATTGGCCCGCATCGCCAGCACGCGGCGGTGTTCGGTCGAACCGGATTCGGCCAGTTCGACCATGTCCTTCCGGGTCAGCTTGTCGCTCTTTTCGATAACGACCGCCGCGATCTCGATCGGCTCGAAGGCAAAATACCGGATGGCATCGTGCGGTGCCCAGTTGCAGCCGGCCAGCTTGGTTGCGACGGCGACTTTGGTCTCGGTATCGCTCTTGCGCGACAGCGTTACCAGCAGATCCCCGGCAACGGACTCGATTTTCGGCGCCAGCGGCTGGGCCACGCACAGATCGGTCACGCCGAGCGCAAGCGTCCGGCGCTTGTCCGGATCCTGAATCCGGGCCAGGACATTCATGGTTTCCGCTGTATTAACGTGCATTGTATCGGCGGCTTATCGGTTTTCGTTGCCTTACATGAAGACAGGAACGCCTTGAAAACTTGTTAATTCCCGCTGCCGCTCGCCTGGATGGATATCGCAGGACTTGGGCGCCGGCTCAATTTGCGCACTTTATTGTAACGGGTTGAGTAAAGGACAAGCACAGGGCGAGCCGGTTCCGGCCTGCCGGACCTTCGATCCGAATGTAGGTGTTTGACGTGCGGCGCGTGTCGGCCGATCCTGTGCCCGTTGGCGATAATAAACAATTCCCCGGGAGGCTTACATGGACGATCAGGCCAATCTGTCGGTCAAGGATCAGGTATCGGACGAGGAGTGGAAGGCGCGTTGCGATCTGGCCGCACTCTACAGGCTGGTGCACATGCACGGCTGGGACGATCTCTTCTTCACCCACATTTCAATGCGTGTCCCCGGACCGGAGGAGCATTTCCTGCTCAATCCCTTCGGCCTGCTGTACGAGGATGTGACCGCGTCGAACCTCGTGAAGATCGACCTGGAAGGCAATGTGCTGCCGCCCTCGCAATACGGCATCAACCCGGCCGGCTTCACTATCCACTCGGCGATCCACGAAGCGCGGTCCGACGTGAATGTGGCGCTGCACCTTCATTCCGATGCCGGCGTGGCGGTCGCGGCGCAGAAGGGCGGGCTGCGTCCGATCTCGCAGCTGGCCATGAACATCATGAACGATGTCGCCTATCACGATTATGAAGGTCTGGCGCTGGAAGAGGACGAGAAGGTGCGTCTGGTGAAGGATCTGGGCGAGAAGAATCTGATGATCCTGCGCAACCACGGCACATTGTCGGTTGGCGACCACCCGTTTAGCGCGTATATTCGTATTTATCTACTGGAGCGTGCCTGCAAGGTGCAGGTGATGGCCCAGGCCGGCGGGGAGCTGATCGAATGGGATCGGAAGATGCAGGATCGCGTCTTCGGCCAGTCCGACCAGATCGCCGCGAACGAATTCTTCAAGGAAATCGCCTGGGCGGCCGTGCTCGACCGCGTGCGCCGCGAAAGCCCCGGCTTCGACGCCTGACACTGCTGGCCGGCCTCGCCGCGCTGACCGCGCCGGCGCCGGCTGCGGCCGGCGCCTGGCCGCAAAAGCGCGGCGAGGGGCTGCTCATCGTCACAACGCTCGCCGACCGGGCCGATCTGGCCTTCGATGCTGAAGGCGGGCGGGTCGATGACGGTTATTTCTACAAGGACGAAGCGTCGGTCTATCTCGAATACGGGCTGACCGGCCGGGTCACCCTGGTGAGCCGGCTGGCCTGGCAGGCCGTGCGCCGGCGCCATGGCGACATCATCGACCAGGCCCGCGGCCTTGCGGCAAGCGAGATCGGTCTGCGGCGGCCTGTCTGGACCGGCGATCGCCAGGTCGTGTCGCTCCAGGCCATCGCGCTCCTGCCCGGTGCGGGCGAGAATGTCTCCAACCAGCCGCTGGGCGATGGCGACACTGCATGGGAGGTGCGCGGGCTCTGGGGCCGCAGTCTCGGCCGCGGCCAGTTCGTCGACCTGCAGATCGCACATCGCTGGCGCGGCGGCCGCGACCTCGACGAAATCCGTTTCGACGTGAGCTGGGGCTGGGCCCCGGCCGGGCGCTGGCAGGTTATCGCCCAAAGCTATTCGGTCTGGAGTGCCGAACCGGCGCGGCCCGGCCGGCCGGAATTCGAACAGCACAAGCTGCAGCTGTCCGTTGGGCGCGCGGTCGGCGCGGCGGAATACCATGCCGGTATCGCCATCACGCCCGCCGGCCGCAATGCGCTGGACGAACGGGCGGTCTTCCTGTCGGTGTGGCGGCGTTTCTGACGCTAGAGCATTTTCAGCGAAAGCGGGCGCCGGTTTCGCGGTTCGAAAATGCTCTAGTCGGCGGTTTCCACCGCCATGTAGGCGATCACGTCGCGCCGGTCCTGCGCATCGCGCAGGCCCACAAAACTCATCCGGTTGCCCGGTACGAGGGCGCGCGGATTCTCGATCCAGGCATCCAGCGTGGCCGCATCCCAGACCAGGCCGGACTCGGAGAGCTGGCGCGAATAGGAAAAGCCCTCGGCGCTGGCCGCTGCCGCGCCGACGATGCCGTGAAGATTGGGTCCGACCGTATGCCGGCCGCCGTCGTTCAGCGTGTGGCAGGACTGGCAGCGTCGGAACTGGCGGGCACCGTTGCCCAGATCGGCATCGGCATAATCGCTTCCCAGCGCGGCAAGAATGGCCTGTGCATCGCTGTCCGCGTCCCCGCCGGCCTCAGCGGCCGGCTGATCGGCGGCGGACGTTTCGGTGACCGTTTCGGTGGCCGGGCCGGACGGTTCCGCTTCGGCGGTGTTGTCCGGACCGCCTCCGCAGGCGGTCAGGGCCAGGGTGGAAACAAGCGGAACAAGATTGCGCAGCATACGGAAACTCCCCGGGTTTCGAACCGATGGTGCAAGACATAGCGCAAACCGCCCGCCTCGCTATGCGTCACACTGCCACCTTTCGCAGCACCCCGCACGTCAGGTTGTGCCGGGCTTTTTTCGCTTGTGCAACATGCGCATTCCATGCCCAAATCACGGCTGGCCCGCGCAGGTCGATTATCGCCATGCGCGCTGCCTGGGGACAGGATGAGCATACCAGCCGGGCTGGCGAGCATTCTCATGTGCGGGGCCGGTCACTCGGGTTCGACCTTGCTGGGGATGATCCTCGGCAGTCATTCGCGCGCCTTCTACATGGGAGAGGGCGGCAAGGCGCGTTATCTCGGCGACGCGTCCAAGCCCATGCGCAAGCGTGTCTGCAAGATCTGCGGCGAGGACTGCCCTGTCTGGTCCGGCTTTGTCTGGGACGGAGAGAGTCCGCTGCATGCGCGCGTGGCGGAGCATGCCGGCCGGCCGGTCATTGTCGATTCCACCAAGGATGAGGCCTGGATCGAGACCCGCGCCGCGGAGACCCTGCAGCTGGGCGGGCGCGCCGTCCTGATCCTGCTGGGCCGCGACGGGCGGGCCGTGGTCAATTCGCGCATCCGCAAATATCCTGACCGCGATCCGGAAGCCCAGATCCGCGACTGGGTCGACAAGATGGCGCGCAGCGAAGCCCTGTTCGACCGTTTCGACGGGCCGAAAATCCGCGTGCGCTACGAGGAACTGGCCACATCCACGCAGGATGTCGCCCGGGCCATCTGCGCGCTGGCGGGTCTCGATTTCGAACCGCAGATGCTGCGCTATTCCCGGGGCGACCATCACGTTCTGGGCGGCAATAGCGGCACCCAGTTCATCGTCGCGCGCGAACAGCTGGACGATCCCGATGCGGCCTTTGTCAGCCTGAACGGCCGCACGCGCGGCTATTACGAAAACCATCCCGGCGGCATCGAACTGGATTTGCGCTGGCGCGAGGAATTGAGCGCCCCGCATCTCGCCCTGTTCGAGAAACTGGCCTCGCGGGCCAATGAATCCTTCAAGTGGGAAGAATAGACTCAATGGCGAAAGTAGATTTGGTCTTCCGTCAGATCGACGAGCGTACGCGTGATGTCGCCCTGGAACTGGCTAAACAGCATATCCGGCCTGAAAACACCTATGTGATCGACAACGTCCGGCCCTTCACCGAGTGCGTGAACCGGATGCTCAAGATCGACCATGACTGCGACTATGTCGTCTATGTCGATGCCGACTGTCTCATTCTCGAAGACATGCGCGCCTTCATCGATCAATGCGACGCCCCCTATGTCGATGCCTATGTTTCCGACCGGTTCCGTGGCCGGCTGCATTGCGGCGTGCACATCACCCGCATCGACCTGGTCCGTGCCATGGCCGCCACCGAGGTGCCGCAGAGCGATCTGAAATACGTGCTGCGGCCGGAATCGCGCCTGCGCAATCTGGCGATGAAGAAGATGGGCGAGGCCAAGGCCTTCCGGAATTTCGACATCCTGCACGACCATTTCCAGGCCTACAGCCATATCTTCATGAAATACGCGCTGCGGGAATTGCGCAGCCGCACCAAGGTGCAGCGTGTGCGGCTCAACCGCTCCATGAAGCGCTGGACCTATACCGAGGGCGAATTCTGCGACCTGACCATGGCGCGCCATGCTGTGGACTATGCCCGGCGCATGGTGCCCGACGGCGCGACACCCGAGGAGGTTCACGCCTTCATCGCCGCCCTGCCCGAACATGCTGCGACAGAGCTCGACAAGCTGGGCCTTGCCGAGAAGGGCGATTTCACCCGGGCCGAACTCGATCGGTGGCTCGACGCCCACAGCGACCGCATCGCCTACGGCCAGAAGGCCGACAAGCCGAAAGTCTTCGGACTGGGCCTGTCGCGCACCGGCACGCGCAGCCTCACCTCGGCGCTGCAGATGCTGGGCTTCGACACCTCGCACTATCCCATCGACGAGGATACATATATCGAACTGGCCAACGCCCAGTACGATCTCACCCTGCTGCGCTTTTACGACGGGCTGACCGACATCACCACGGTGCCTTTCTACGCCCAGTTCGACAAACAGTATCCCGGTTCGAAATTCATCCTCACGGTGCGCGACAAGGAGGCCTGGCTGGGTTCGTGCGCGCGCCACTGGTACAACCGGCCGGCCTTCAAGGAGGTCGAGGACCCGGACGAGGAAGTGCATCTGCGCATGAGACAATTCCTGCGCGCCTCGGTCTATGGCTGCTACAATTTCGACCCGGACCGCTTCTCCTATGTCTACGACCGGCACGTCGAAGCGGTGATGGACTATTTCAGGGACCGGCCCCAGGATCTCCTGGTGCTGGACGTGTGTTCCGGGGAGGGTTTCGAGCGTCTCGCCCCCTTCCTCGACCGGCCGGTGCCCGCGGAACCCTTCCCGCACAAGGGTGCCGTCCTTTCGCAGACCATGCTGGCCGAAGCCGATACCAAGACGGCGCGCGTCGCCTGACGCATCATGACCGACGATCCGACAGATGCGGAATCAGCCTGGCCTGCGTGGCCGGGCCGGCAGGGCCTGCGCCAGGCCTGGCGCACGCTGGGCATTGTGGCGCACACCCGTCCGGGACTGGCCGTTGCCATTGCGGTCTTCACCGTGGCGGCGGCGCTGCTGCCGCCGGCGGCGCTCTATGTCTCCAAACTCATCGTCGACGGGGTCGTGACCGCGATCGAGAGCGGGGCGGCGGCCGACCGGAATGCGGCGCTGGTCTGGGTGGCGGTGGAGTCCGGATTGCTGGCCGTGCTCCTGGCAGTGCGGCGCATCCTGGTCTTTCTCAAGGGCCAGCTACATGCCGAGCTGGGCTTTGCCGTTTCCGACATGATCCTGGCCAAGGCCGATGCCTTCTCACTGGCCCAGATCGAGGATGCCGAGATCCAGGAAAGGATCATCCTGGCGCGCCAGTTCGCCGCCAGCCGGCCGTATAATCTGGTCAACCGCATCTTCGAGGCGGCCCAGCACGGGCTGACCCTGGTCTCGATCCTCGTCCTGCTGGCCGCCCATGCGCCCTGGCTGGTCGCGCTGGTCGTCCTGGGGGGGCTGCCTGTCTTCATCGGCAATCTGCGCTTTTCGGGTGACGCCTACCGTTTCTACACCGGCCGCACGCCGCAAATGCGCGAGCGCAGCTATCTGGAAAGCCTTCTCACCCAGGAGGGTTCGGCCCGCGAACGCCTGCATTTCGGCCTGGGCCCGGAATTGCGGCGGCGCTTTTCCGCCCTGTTCGAGGCGCTGCACGGCGAGGATACGCGGCTCAAGGCGCGCCAGACGTTTTTCGGATCCGCGCTGGGTCTCACCGGCGCGGCGGTCTTCCTGGGCGGCAAGCTGTGGATCGTCGCCGTCACCATTGCCGGCCGTTTCACCCTGGGCGAGATGACCATGCTGGTCGGCCTCCTCAAACAGGGCCAGGCCGGGGTCAACAATCTTCTCTCCAGCTTCGCGGGCAGCTATGAAGACCTGCTCTATGTGGCCAGTCTCTTCACCCTGCTGGACATGCCCGTCGAGGACCGCGAGGCCGGCGCGGCGGCGGGCCCGCTTCCGGGAGACGGGCTGCGTTTCGAGAATGTCGGCTTCACCTATCCGGGCCGGGCCCGGCCGGCGCTGGACAATGTCAGCTTCCACCTGCCGCCGGGCTGCCGCCTGGGCCTGGTGGGCGCCAACGGGTCGGGCAAGACCACGCTGGTCAAGCTGGCCGCCGGGCTCTACATGCCGGATACGGGCCGTGTCACGCTGGACGGGCTGGACCTGAAACACTGGAACGGCGCGGCCCTGCGCGCCCGCATCGGTGCGATGTTCCAGCCGCATGTGAACTACAAGCTGACCCTGAAGGACAATATCGCCGCCGGGGCGGGGCTGGCCGAACCCGATCCCGGCCGGCTCGACCGGGCCATCGAACGGGGACTTGCCACCGATCTGGTGCGCGATCTGCCCGGCGGGCTGGAGGCCCGGCTGTCCAAACGCTTCCTCGACGGGCTGGAATTGTCCGGTGGCCAATGGCAGCGCCTCGCCATGGCTCGCGCCCATCTCAACGAGACAGCCGACATCCTCATCCTGGACGAACCGACCGCCGCCATGGACGCTGCCGCCGAAGCCGAATTCATGGCCCGCGACCTGGGCGGCAAATCCCTCATCCTGATCTCCCACCGCCTGGCCAATCTGCGCTCGGCGGATGTGATCCTGGTGCTCGAAAAGGGGCGCATCGCAGAGTGCGGTGAGCATGATGCGCTGATTGCCGCCGGCGGGGTCTATGCCGACCTGTTCGAAACCCAGGCAGAGGCCTATCGCTAGGGGGCGGGGCGCTTGTCTTTCGCGCTAATGGGCGACAGGATGCCGGCGGGGGCTCCCGGAAGGAGTTGTTGTGCGTACCATTCTGTTTTTTCTGGTGATATTATCACTCCTGGTCATGCCTTCCGTGGCGTCCGGCCAGACCGGGCCTTCTCCGGCCGATCGCCGCATCGCCCTGAGTTTCGACGATGCCCCGAGAGGCGATGGCCCGATCTTTACCGGCGAGGAAAGAACGGCGGCGCTTCTCGACAGTCTGCAGACCGCCGGTGTCGGGACCGCGGTCTTCTTCGTCACGACACGGGGGCTGGACACCCCGGCGGGCCGCGAGCGAATCGCCCGCTACGCCGAAGCCGGCCATCTCATCGCCAACCATTCCCACAGCCACACCTGGCTCAGCGGTACCGATCCCGACGCCTATATCGCGGACATCGATCGGGCCGAAGGTCTCCTGCCACCCCATGTGCAGCGCCGTCCCTGGTTCCGTTTTCCCTTTCTCGACGAAGGGAATGAGCGCGAACTGCGGGACCGGCTTCGTGACGCTCTGGACGCGCGCGGGCTGATGAACGGCTATGTCACGGTGGACAATTACGACTGGTATATTGACCAGCGCTGGCAACAGGCCGTGCGCGACGGGCGGCCGGTCGATCGCGACGCACTCCGCCGGGCCTATGTCGACTTGATCCTCGGGGCGGTCGAATTCTACGATTCCCTGGCCGTGAGCACACTCGGCCGCTCGCCGGCCCATGTTCTTCTGCTGCATGAAAACGACCTTGCGGCGGCCTTTGTCGACGACCTTGTCATTGCGCTGCGTGTGGCGGGCTGGACGATCGTGAGTCCGGACGAGGCCTATGCCGACCCGATCGCCTCCATCGTTCCGCAGACCCTGATGACGCGGCAGGGGCATGTCGGAGCGCTGGCTGTCGATGCCGGAGCCGATCCGCGAACCTTCTCGCACCGGGCGATCGAGGAAGAACAGATCGACGCCATGCTTGAGGAACGCGGTGTATTCGGCGAACCACTTGCATCCGATGGGGGACAGAGAGAGAAATCGGGATAGAAAGGCCTATTCCCGCCCCTCGGCGGTCAGACCCATCCGCGTCGCATGCCAGGACGCTTCGGCGCGCGAGGAAATGCCCAGCTTGCGGTAGATCGACTTGATGTGGCTGGCCACCGTGCTCTCGGCGAGATCGAGACCGGCGGCCACGTCCACATTACGCAGGCCGCGCCCGATGAGGCCCAGCACTTCCCGTTCGCGTGCCGTCAGGTCCTCGTCGGGATCGGCGGCCGGACCGGTGTAGCGGAAATGCTCCATGATGCGCCGGGCGATGGAGGGCGAGAGCGCCGGAATGCCATCGGCCAGCCGCTTCAGCTGGGCAGTGAGCAGGTCGGCCGGATTCTCCTTCAGAAGATAGCCTTGAGCGCCGGCAGAGAGCGCGGCGACAATGTGTACGTCGTCGCCCATCACCGTGGTGACGATCGGGATCGCTCCGGGGCAAACGAGTTTCAGGCTGCGCAGGACTTCCAGGCCCGACCCGTCCGGCAGGCCCAGATCGATCAGTGCCAGGTCGCAATCCGCCTGTGCCGCCGCGGCGAGGCCTGCGCGCATGCTGGCCGCCTCGTCGATCCGGCAGCCGGGGAAGGCGTCATTTGCGATATCCGCGAGCCAGCGGCGTGTCTGGGCGACGTCTTCCACGATCAGAATTCGTTTCATCTCTGCCCTCCCGGCGGTGTCTCGAGCGGAAAGCTGACGCGGATCCGTGTGCCCGCCGCCGAGCTTTCATATTCCAGCTGTCCGCCAAGTCCGGCAGTCCGGCTCTGCATGTTGGACAGGCCGTTGCCTGACGTCACCGACGCGGGATCGAAGCCGTGTCCGTTGTCGCTGATTTCGAGCGCAGCCATGCCTCCGGCCCGCCTCAGCGCGAGAGACAGCCGGCTGGCGCCGGAATGGCGCATCACGTTCGAGACGGCCTCTCGGATGATCGACCGGAGCCCGTGGGTGGCCGGGGTGGACAGGTCGGGTGCCTGGCCGATCTGGTTCGACCAGTCCAGACCGATTCCCACCGCGGAAAGGCGTTCCGCCGTCTCCACGCGCAGTTCGGCGAGGGTTTCGTCAAGGTCTATGCCCGGGGTTGCGGCGTTGTTGATGATGTCACGCAGGTCGGTCAGCGTCTCGCGAATCATCAGGTCCTTGCGGTCCCGGTCTCCCGAATGCAGCGCGCAGAGCAATTGGGCGCCGATATTGTCATGCATGTCGCGGGCGATGCGGCTGCGCTCTTCGGCAACGCCCAGATCATAGGCCCGACGGCTCTTTTCGGCGTGTGCCATCAGCTCGATCAGACGGCGTGCCGTTTCAAGATGCCTTGGTGAAAACAGAGCCCGGCCGCGCCAGGGATAGCGCAGCATCAGACCGGGGTGTCCGGTCAGCGCCGGCAGCCGCATCTCGACACCGTCCTGGCGAATTTCCGGTTCGCCGTCGAACAGCCCGTCCTCGACAATCTCCAGCGGCTCGAAGAGGCGGTCCAGCAAGGTGCGCCAGCGCTGGTTGCGCGTCCGGTCCGAGGCGCCGAAGGCGATGTCCACGACGGCTCGGAAAAGCTCGTCCTCCCGGAGCCCCGGCCGCGGCAATATGCGCTGCGCGGCGATATCGCGAAGCGGCAGGTAGACGAAAGCAACCGCAAGCAGGGCCAGGGCGAATGCAGGGCCCGGCTCGACCGAGACGACAGAGATCAGCACCCCGTCCACCGCTAGCAGGATGAGCGCGCCGGCTGCATAGAACAGGAGGCGGAAGGCCCAATCGCCCAGGTCGAACAAGCGGTAGCGGCGCAGCCCCGCTGCCACGCCGATATAGATCAGGAGGAAGAAAGCGAACGAGTAATGGGCCTCGATAATGGGCTCATGGCCCAGCATCGCCGGAATCGCCGTCATGGTGATGAAGCCGCCCGCCCCGAACAGTACGGCCAGTCCGAACCAGACCGCGACGGCCCGGGCCCGGGGGTCTCGGCCGGTGACAATCATCTGTGCGCCGGCCGCCAGGCAGATGGCCAGCATTTCCAGCACGGTGATGGTGTGGACATTGGTAAGGCCGCCTCGCGGTACACCGGCGAGGGCCAGCAGAGTCCACAGACCGAAGACGAGACTGGAACCGATCGCCAGGATGCGGCGGGCCGGCAGCCGGCCGGGATAGATCAGGAAGAGCGCGATCATGGCGATGCCGAAACCCGACGCGCCGATCGAATTGGTCATGGACAGGGCCGTCACGACATCGTCGCTCAGCGGAGCGATCCCGAAGCGCCACGGGACCGGCGCATAGGTGAAGGCCATCGTCGCCAGTCCGCTGAGCGCGAACAGGCGTGTCGCCGTGTCGCGGGGCCGCAGGGCCCACACCCAGCCGGAGATCGACAATGCGCCGAAGCCGACGGCGATCTGGATCCAGAAAACATGCCCCAGCTCTGCAATCGAGCGGAAGGGCTGGTCCGCTTCGGCGGGGCGCAGGGCGGTCCAGGTCACCGCGGCACTGGCGGCCAGGCTGACAAACAAGACGAGCACCAACCGCGTATTCGGAGGCAGACGGGTCTGTCGCATATTCATCCTGTCTGGTGCCCCCCTGTACGCCAGCGACCCAGTTCATAGACCGGCACGCCGAGAAACCGGCTCCCCGGAACGGGGGATGGCTGACGGGCCTAGTCCTCCATAATTTCGGCGACTGCGCCAGAGGAAAGCCCGGTGCGTGACGGCGGGCACGGATTAAAAAAATGGGGGATAGATGCCATGCGCGGATTTGTGCGAGCCGGGACTGTCATGGCTCTGGCGGCGGGCCTTGCGGCCTGCGCGTCGCTGGTCACCGGCGGTCCGTTGGTCCGGCCCGGTGAGCCGACCGGAACGCTGGAAATCGTCAACCGGTCGAGCCGGACCCTGAGCGCGATCCTGATCTCGGACTGTTCGGCAGCCAGCTACGGGCTCAATCGTCTGCCGGCCGGCGTAACCGTTCCGCCGGGCCGGTCCTACCGGTTCACCGTCTCGGCCGGTTGCTGGGACGTCGATGCGGGCCTCGCCTACAACGAGGCGCGCTTCCGCACCCGGGTACCCGCAGGACGTCTGGTGCGCCACGCGGTCGTGGACTGAAAGAACGGGCGGGATGCCCCTTGAGGTTTGTTTGCCAGGGCGGCCCTGACTTCGGCATTCGCTGCGGCACCGGCTCAAGCCCGGACAATTTCCGGGCGGGTTGCCGCCAGCCCTCACTCAGAGCCGGTTCCTCGCCGGAGCCCTGCGGCGTTTCCGGATCGGGTTGAACTGGGCGAACAGGATGCTCGCCACTACCAGCAGCGCGCCGGCGGTCTGCAGTGCGGTGAGATCCTGGCCGAGCACCAGCCAGCCGAGCAGCACGGCGGTCAGCGGGCTGAGAAAGCCCAGCACCGACACGGCGGCCGGGTCGATCTTCTGAACGCCGCGGAACCACAGCACATAGGTCAGTGCCGCGCCGATCAGGCCCAGCCAGGCAAGACCGGCGAGACTTGTGGCATCCATGGCCGGCAATCCCGGCTCGAACACCAGGGCGGCCGGCAGAAGCAGCAATCCGCCAGCAGCAAGCTGCCAGGCGGTGAATGTCAGCAGCGGCGTGTCGCCGCGCAGTTTGCGGCTGTAGACCGTGCCGGCCGCCATGGAGGCGGCGCCCGCGAGGGCGGCGCCGATCCCGATCATGTCCAGCCGGGCTGCGGCGGTGAGGGCGACCAGGGCGACGCCCGCCACGCCCAGCATCCCGGCCAGCAGCGCGTCGCGGCGCACCGGTGTGGCCAGCACCGCACGGGCGATGAAGATCACCAGCAGGGCCTGTGTTGCGCCCATAGTGGCGGCCACCCCGCCGGGCAGGCGATAGGCCGCGATGAAGAGAAAGGTCCAGAACGCCGCGAAATTCAGCCCGCCGAGAATGAAAATGTCGACCAGCTTTTCCCGCGGCGGCAGCTTGCGCACGACCAGCAGCAGCAACAGTCCGGCCGGCAGCGCGCGGAGCATCGCGATCGTCAGCGGATAGCCCTCCGGCAGCATTTCACTCGTGACAAGATAGGTCGTGCCCCAGATGACCGGTGCCAGTGCGGTCAGGGCGAGCGTCTGCAGACGGGTGAGGGGATGGCGCATGGCTCACTCCCCCGCCGGACGCAATGGCAGCGCGATGGGCCGCATGGGCGCGGCGTCGGCGCCGCGAAGCCTCAGCCCGCCCCCGATGAAGGCAAACGCGTAGATGCTGTCGCGCGCGAGTTCCTCCAGATAGACAAGCTCGAGGATGGGCGCGCCCTGTTCGGCGAGGAGATAGGTGTGGACCGGGACGTAATTCGTCTCGATTTCCGAGGGGAAGGCCTCGAAGCTGAGATTGTCCGCCCCGACAACCATGGCGCCGGACTCCTCGATCAGGAAGCGCGCCGCCTCCATTCCAAGGCCCGGCGGATGGCTCATATAGGCCTGGGCATCCTCATAGACCTGCATGCGCCCGGTCCGGATAAGGACCACATCGCCCTCGCGCAGCGCGACATCCTGGCGGTCGAGTGCGTCGCGCAGGTCGCCGGCGGTGATGCGGTAATTGTCGGCGAGCATCTCCACGCCCAATGCGGCCGGCAGGTCGATCAGAACACCGCGTGCGACGATCGGCGGCAGCGCTTCTGCGCCTGCCACCGTCCAGCCGCGGTCGCCGAGATGATCGTCGGCGCTGAACCCGTTCCAGATTTCGCCGTCCAGGCCGAAATGCGCGAGCGTATCGATATGGGTGCCGGAATGCGTGTACATCGACACGGCACTGCCGGTGTAGCTGACATGTTCGTTCATGTCCGCACCCAGGCCGAGCGGGTCGTCGATCACCGTGCCGCGCGGCGTGTGGGTCATCCATATGCGGTAATGGGGATCGCCGGCGGCCTGCCAGCTGGGCATGCCGATGAAATAGTCTACCGAGAGATCGTAGACCGTGTGGCCGTCGATGCGGGCCAGCACGTCCGCCCGGCTTTCATCGGTCATCAGGTTGAGACGGCCGATTTCATCGTCGGGCCCCCAGGGGCTGGTTCCTACGGTCTGTGCGTCCGCGGCCGGCGGCATCGTGCCGAGAAACAGGGCGAGGGCGATTGCAGTGGCGGTTCTGGAATAGGGCATGGCAGCCTCCTGAAAGCTTGGTGCTGCCAACTTGTTCCTTCCAGTATGGAATGATAATTGTGCAAAAAATTGATGGACTGTTCAGTGAGAGGAAATAATGGACCGGTTTGTCGCCCTGTCGGTCTTCCGGCGCGTGATCGAGCTCAACGGTTTCGGTGCCGCGGCGCGGGATCTGGGCTATTCCAATGCCGCCGTCAGCAAGATCATCAAGGACCTTGAAGCGGATCTCGGCGCGCCCCTCATCGCCAGGACAACCCGCTCCCTCAGCCTGACCGATACCGGCCGTGACTATTACGACAGGATCACCCGGCTGCTGGACGAGCTGGCCGAAGCGGACGAGACGGCCCGGTCCTCCGGCGTCGAACCCCGCGGGCGGCTGCGGATCAGTGCGCCCATGTCCATGGGGCTGCTCAGACTGTCCGGGCTGATCGCGACATTTTCGGCCCGCCATCCCCGGATCGATATCCAGACGGAATTCAGCGACCGCTATGTCGATCTGGTCGGCGAACGGTTCGACCTGGCGATACGCGGCGGCGGGCTGCAGGATTCCAGCCTGCGCGCCCGCAAGCTCATGACGATCGAGCGCGGCCTGCTGGCGTCCCCGGCCTATCTGGAGCGGCGGGGCGTACCCGCCAGCCCGTCCGGCCTGGCGGACCACAACTGCCTGATCTTCACCATGGCGGCCGCACCCACGACGTGGTCGCTGCGTGCAGGCCGTTCATCAAAGAGCGTGTCCGTGCAGGGAAATTTCCGCGCCAACAACTCCCTTGCCCTGCGCGACGCGGCCATCGCCGGAGCCGGCATCGCCTTCATCCCGCTGCTCTATGCCGAGGAGGCCCGGGAGGCGGGCGCGCTGGTCCGCGTGCTGCCCGACTGGTCGGGTGAGGGGCACAACCTGTTCGGCGTCTATCCGGGACATCGCGAAAGCTCGCGCAAGCTGAGGCTCTTCCTCGACTGCCTGGTCGAGGGATTGCCGGGCCCGGCAGAGGCGCGGCCCGGGACCGGGCCGGACAAACGGAAAAATGGTGCCGGCTGAGGGACTCGAACCCCCGACCCTCTGATTACAAATCAGATGCTCTACCAGCTGAGCTAAGCCGGCACTCTCAGGCCCGCTCTGATACGCGGCGGCGGAGGGCGGGACAAGGGTTTGGTGCAATGCGTGCTGTCCTGCCCTGCGCGCCGGGCCGTCAGTCCTTGACGGCGACCTTGTCCATAAAGGTGAACACCGCCGCCATGGCCAGGAATCCCGTCAGCAGATGGGCCGAATCCAGCACCAGAAGCAGGATATGCTGCTGGGCGTAGACGGTGTCGTAGGCCATGGTCGTCACGCAAAAGCCCACGCACAGGAAGACCGCCCATTTCAGGGCGCTGCCCAGATCGTCGGCATTGAGGGCCTTGAGCGCCAGGCCCAGGAAGGCGGCCATCGCCACCGACAGGGCAAAGCCGATTGCCATGGACGGGCCGGCGGCACTTTCCGCGGCAGCCAGTTCGGCTTCGGTGAAGCCCCACAGGCCGATCCAGAGATCGGCAAAGAGCAGGCCGTAGAAGATGAAGCCGGCGAGATAGAGCACGATGGCAGCCACCAGCGTCGCCAGGATGTTCAAACCCAGAATTCGCGGCATTTGATGTTTCCTCCCCATTGAAGGGCTTGTATGTGTCACGCCCTCGGGGCGAGTCCCCCGGGACTCGCCTTTCACGCGAACACCTTACCCGGAAATCCGCGCAAGAGAAGAAGATCGAAATGGCCCGCATACTGATCACCAGCGCTCTGCCCTACATCAATGGTGTCAAGCATTTGGGGAATCTGGCCGGTTCGATGCTTCCCGCCGATGTCTATGCCCGCTTCCAGCGGGCGATGGGCCATGACGTGCTTTATATCTGTGCCACCGACGAACACGGCACGCCGGCCGAGCTGGCCGCCGCCGCGGCGGACATGGATGTGCGCGCCTATTGCGACGAGCAGCACGAGATCCAAAAGCGCGCCGGCGACGGTTTCGCCCTGAGCTATGATTATTTCGGCCGCACCTCCAACGAGCCCAATATCGTGCTGACCCAGCATTTCGCGCACGTGCTGGAGGAGAAGGGGCTGATCGAGGAGCGCCTGGAACACCAGGTCTTCTCCATCGACGACGACCGTTTCCTGCCCGACCGCTATGTCGAGGGCACCTGTCCGCATTGCGATTTCGAGCGCGCGCGCGGCGATCAGTGCGACAATTGCGGACGCCTTCTCGAACCCACCGATCTGAAAGAGCCGTATTCGAAGATTTCCGGCTCGAAGAATCTCGAAGTGCGCGAGACCAAGCATCTCCACCTGCTGCAGACGAAGGTGGAGCCGCAGATCCGGGCCTGGGTCGATGCGGCGACGGAATGGCCCAGCCTGGCCAAGTCGATCGCGTACAAATGGCTGGACGAGGGGCTGCGCGACCGCTCCATCACCCGGGACCTGAAATGGGGCGTGCCGGTGACCCGGGACGGCCAGCCGCGCGAAGGCTTCGAGAACAAGGTCTTCTATGTCTGGTTCGATGCGCCCATCGGCTATATCGGCGCCACCGTGGAATGGGCCGAGGCCAATGGCGGGGCGGGCAGCCGCGACTGGGAGAGCTGGTGGCGCACCGACAAGGGCGCCGGCGACGTCACCTATGTGCAATTCATGGGCAAGGACAATGTCGCCTTCCACACCGTCTCCTTCCCGGCCACGATCCTGGGGTCGGAGGAACCCTGGAAGACGGTCGACAAGCTCAAGGCCTTCAACTGGCTGACCTGGTATGGCGGCAAATTCTCCACCTCCGAACAGCGCGGCGTCTTCATGGACCAGGCGCTGGACCTGCTGCCGGGCGACTACTGGCGCTGGTATCTCACGGCGAACGCGCCGGAAGGGGCGGATTCGGCCTTCACCTGGGAGCATTTCCAGTCGCTGATCAATTCCGACCTGGCCAATGTGCTGGGCAATTTCGTCAACCGGATCACCCGGTACACCGCCTCGAAATTCGACGGCCGGGTGCCGGCCGCCGGCGAGCCGGGCGAGGCTGAGGCCTGGATTGCCGACGAGCTGGGCCAGCGCCTGCCCGCCATCGTCGCCCACATGGAGGCGATGGAGTTCCGCAAGGCCGCCGCCGAAGTGCGTGCGGTATGGGCGGCGGGCAATGAATATCTCACCCGGGCCGAACCCTGGGTGAAATACAAGTCCGATGTCGATGCCGCCGCCGTGGGCGTGCGCACCGGGCTCAACCTGGTGGCCCTGTTCGGCATTCTCGCCCAGCCCTTCATCCCCGAAGCGGCGGGCCGGATCCTCGATGCGATGGGCGTGCCGCAAGACCGGCGCTCCTGGCAGTTCGGCGACATTGCCGGTCTGCTCGATGCGCTGCCGCACGGCCACGCCATCACCCCGCCGCCGGTTCTCTTCGCCAAGATCGAGGACGACCAGGTGGCCGAATGGACGCAGCGCTTCGGCGGGGCGGAGCCGGACGCATGACCGGCACGCCGCGGGCCTACGCCCCGCTCGACATCGTCACGATTGCCATGGATTGCAGGACGCTGGATGCGCTCCGGGCGCCGCTGGACTTCGCTGCGGCGTCGGACGATCCCTGGGTGCTCAATGCCGGCATCCTGGCCATCGGCCATGCGGCGCGGCGCTTCAGGGCCTATCCCCGGGCGATGAAGGAGCGGCTCTGGGGCCGCATCCACCAGTTCCCGGACCTCATATCGCCCCGTCTCGCCGGCACGCGGCTGGATGCCGAGGGCGATATCGCCCATTTCGGGGCGAAGGGCGTCTAGACGCCATGGCCGCCGATCTCTTTCCCGCCGAGATCGAGCGCCTGGAACGGGCGGGCCGGCTGTTGCTGGAGGCCGAGGACCGGCTGCCGGTGCTGCGTACCATCGCCTGGGAGCGCCGCCATGCCGACGCTTTCTTCGCCGCCGGCGAACGGGAATTGCCCAGGCCCGACTATCCCCGCATCGATCCGGAACCCTCGCTCGAGCGCGTCGCCGAGGCGCGGCGGCTGATCGATGGCGACAGCCCGGTCCATGCCTGGCTCCTGCGTCTCACCGAGACCATGGCCGACACGGCGCGCCTGCTGGCCGCCACCGGCACGGCCGGGTTTCACACCTATTCGCGCCGCCTCTACGGCGATCCCGCCAGCCCGATTGCCGATGGCCGGCGCACTGCGCTGGACCTGGCGCGGCGGCTGGACGATGTGCTCGCGGATTTCGAGGGCGCCGCGGTGCGCCTGGAACCGCCCGAACAGCTCTCGGCGCGGGATCTCAAGGCCCGGCTGGACGCGGAACTGCCCGCCGTCTTCGCCGGCCAGGCGCCGCGCGTGGAGGTGACGCTGGACGTCTCGGCCAAGGCGGCTGCCGGGCGCGATTATATCAAGCTGCGGGCGGACGCGGTCTTTTCCGATCTCGATGTCACCCAATTGCTCCATCACGAGGCCTATATCCACATCGCCACCAGCCGGAACGGGCTGCAACAGGCCCGTTTCCCGATCCTGGCGGAGAGCCATCCGGGGAATGCGCGCACCCAGGAAGGGCTGGCCGTTTTCGCCGAATTCATCTCCGGCGCCCTCGATCCGCGCCGCTTCCGGCGCCTGGCCGACCGGGTGATCGCCATCGACATGGCGGCGAACGGGGCGGACTTCCTCGAGCTCTACCGCTTCTTCCGCGAGCGCAACGCGCCGGACCGGCCGATCGAGGCCTTCGAGAGCGCGCGCCGCGTCGTGCGGGGCGGGCTGGTGGGCGGCGGGGCGCCCTTCACCAAGGATTCGGTCTATCTGGGCGGCCTGCTGGAAGTGCACAACTATCTGCGCACCGCCGTGCGCGCCGGCGATCCGGGCCTGATCCGGCTGCTCTTCGCCGGCAAGATGGACCTGGCCGATCTCGGGGCCATGAAGCAATTGCGCGAGGCCGGCCTGATTAGCGAACCGGCCATCATGCCGCCCTGGGCACGCGACTTGCGCTACCTGCTCTCCTACCTGGCCTATTCGACCTTCCTCAACGAGATCGACCTGGCCCATGTGGCGGCGCGGTACGAACACTTGTTTGCGGACGATTGACGCGGCCGCGCGCACCCGCTCGAATGGCCGCAACGAGAGACAAGGGGAAGCACGACATGAAACATCACCTGCTGGCCGTCACCACCGCTCTGGGCCTGGCCCTGGCCGTCCAGCCGGCCCTGGCCGCCCAGGATGCCGGGGGCGGGGATGCGCTGCGCCGGGCCATCGAGAGCGATTACGAGGCCCATCTGGAAAGCCTCTACCGGCACTTCCATGCCCATCCCGAACTCTCCCACCAGGAACACGAGACCGCCGCGCGCCTGGCCGCGGAGCTGCGCGCGCTGGGCTTTGACGTCACCGAGGGCGTCGGCGGTACGGGCGTGGTCGCGGTGATGGAAAACGGGGCCGGCCCGACCGTGATGCTGCGCGCCGACATGGACGGCCTGCCGGTGCGCGAACAGACCGGCCTGCCCTATGCGTCCACCGACACCGATGTGGACCATCGCGGGGTGGAGAACCCGGTCATGCACGCCTGCGCCCACGACACCCACATGACCGGCCTGGTCGGTGCGGCACGCCAGCTGGTCGAGCGCACGGACGAATGGTCCGGCACGCTGGTCCTGATCGGCCAGCCGGCGGAAGAGCTGGGCGAGGGCGCCGTGGCGATGCTGGAGGACGGGCTCTACGAACGCTTTCCGCTGCCCGACTACAATATCGCTTTCCACACCTTCTCGGCCATCCCGGCCGGCACGATCACCTATGCGCCGGGTTATGCCATGGCCAATGTCGACAGTGTCGACCTTTATGTCCGCGGCCGCGGCGGCCACGGCGCCTATCCGCACACCACCAAGGATCCGGTCTACCTGGCCTCCCAGATCGTGGTGAACCTGCAATCGCTCGTCTCGCGCGAGCTCTCCCCGCTCGAACCCGGCGTGGTCACGGTGGGCGCCTTCAATGCCGGCACCAAGCACAACATCATCTCCGACGAGGCCCACCTCCAGCTCACCGTGCGCTCCTATTCCGACGAAACGCGCGAACACCTGCTCGAGGGCATCGAACGCATCGCCAATGCCCAGGCCGAAGCCTACGGCCTGACCGAGGAGGAATATCCGCGCATCGAGATCGAGGAGACCTACACGCCCTCGCTCTACAACAATCCCGAGCTGGCCAGCCGCGCCGTCGCCGCCATGCGCGAACGCTTCGGCGCGAGCCATGTGGTCGAGGCCGATCCGGTGATGGGCGGCGAGGACTATTCCCAGTACCACCGCACCGAACACAATATCCCCACCTTCATGTTCTGGGTCGGCGGCACCACGCAGGAGGCGCTGGACAGCTATATCGAACGCGGCCAGACCCCGCCCTCCAACCACTCCCCCTTCTTCGCCCCCGACGACCCGGAAACGACCATCGTCCAGGCGACCGAAGCGATGACAGCCGTGGCGCTGGACCTGCTGGGGAGTGAGGTGGAGTAGGGGTGGGGCTGCGCGCGGAGGTGCGTGGAATGGCTGCTTGATCCCGAATGCGGACATTGGCGATGGGTCGCAATGTAACGGGAGCCATCAATTCGGATTTGGGAAAATCGCGACACGTGGCGCTCCGCAATCCAGTGGGGTAAGGCCCTAGCACCCCGTCCGATTTTTCGATGCCAGCCCAGCGTTTAGCGATCCCCACCTTGGAGCACCGACAATCAGGCTAAAGCTGTATCGCATTCCAAATGAAGAATACTGCGACCGCGATGAACGGTGTAAAAGCTTGGAACCACCCCTCAATAATTCTCAAAAATCTATGCGATTCTTTGATGTTCGCCCTGATCTTCTGATACGAATTGACTTCATTGCGGTAATTCATCGCTTTTCCGTCATGGATGTCAGCGTGCATCACATCGTACAAAGAGTCCCGGAAATAGTCGGCGCTGGTGATGAGATCAAGCACAAGCCCGAGGGGCCCCAACACCACCATAGAAACTAAAATTCCCGTATCAGGCCTCTCGAAAACTGAATGGCTTCGGATCATCGCCGTCACCGACAAAACCCAAACCGCGAGTAGATCCATTCCCCACATAGGCATCGATATCGCCAATCCGAACGGAAGCTTGACCGGCGTCCACCAGTCGAACATCGCCCATTTGAATTGCGCCATCATTTCGCGATAAAGGTCGATCGCATCAGCAGCGACTTCAATTGTGATTTCTATTCCCGTCCAACGCTGGATAAGCGAAATCAGCGCCGCGATTGCCATCAGGATGCCTAATACCCCGAACATGGTGACAAACGGGCTACGTCGCTTCTTGGATTGCTTGTTTTCCCCGGTCATTTAATTTCCCTGCCGTTCGCGACTTTAAAGCGTAATTGCAAGTGCGACTACGGCAGATTCGATACGGCCTCCGGTCTTGTTTAGCTCCAAAAATGCCGAACCGTTGGGCTTGAGATGCAGGCGATCGGATACGCGCATAATCCCGGGCGGGGACGCTACCGAGCGATCTCACCGAAACCTGGTTTTACGGGATGGTGCACAGTTAACAATTCGTCATGCGTCAAATGGTCCGTTCAGGCACAGTCGTATGAAACTAAAAATTCACATTGGAATTGAGCAAAAAACACGGTTAACGTGCTGAACATGGCGCCTGACTGGAGTGCACGCAGCTTGCGCCCGGGGGAGGAGTAATGGCTAGGTCGGATGTCGAAGAAGCATTGTCGCAAGCGGAGGAGCGCTTGGTTGCGTGCGCACGAACCGGGCGGGCTTGGAGTGCAGTTGAAGGTGAGTCCAATCGGATACGATCATCTGTCATTCGTGATTTAGTCTCGGACATTGACGAGGCGCTGCGAGTGGTTCCGCTAACCCCGGTCAACCCTAAAGGACTCGAGATCTACGGCGCAACCGTGGTTGCCGACCGGCCGGACGCGGCAGCTCTGGACCTTGAAGGTGTCCGCGTGTGCTCGAAGCTGTGGTTCGATGATTGCGCATTTGTGCAACCCGCCGCTGATGGGCGCGCAGATCTGCCCGGCGTGATTTCCATTCGCGATGCCCACGCAAAATCTCTCGGTTTTCTCGGTTGCTCATTTCAGAGGATTGATGCGCGTCGGAGCCACATCCAAGGCAACTTGTACCTTGATAGAGCAAACTGCGACGAATGCGTCGATCTTCACAATGCGATCGTGGAGGGGGAGATGTCCTGCTGCGGAATGCTTATCGGATCGGATCGCGCACCCGGATCGGACGACGCCCCCGCCGGACCTTGGTCACACACCCATGGCTATGCTCTGCGGGCTGAGACGAGTGAGATAGGCGGGTCCGTCCTGTTGACGTCCAGCGACCTTCGACAGTTCGAGGCGCGGGGCAAGGTCAGCTTCGTCCGGTCGTCCATCGGCGGTCGCCTCGATTGTCGGGGTGGGACGTTTAGGGCTGCCCGCACCGTCGAAGGGGACAAGGGCCGGCGCATTGCCTTGCATTTAGACGGTGTTCGCGTGGACGCCTCTGTGATGATCGGCGAGGGGTTCAAATCCAGCGGTGAGGTTAACATCGTCCGAGCCAAGGTGCGATCGGACGTACGTTGCGGCGGCGGCACTTTCCGCGGCGGCACGGGAAACGACCTCCGCCCGTCCCACAATCGCGGCCTGCTGCCGTGGCGCCTTCGTTCAAGGGATACTCCCGTGCCCTGCGTCGCGCTCAATTTCCAATCTGCGGAAATTGATGAGGGACTTTACCTTGACGACGCTGCTTCGGCTGAGCGGACGATGATCGACGGCGCCCTGATTCTTTCCCATGCCGCCTGTGAACTGTTCTGTGACGGGAACGCGAATTCGAGATCGGAGTACATCGCTGGTCCGCCTCCTGGTTGCCTTGAGCTGGACGGCTTCATCTACTCGCGTCTAGGTAACTGCAGCACGGCATGGAAAAGCCGCGTTCGATGGCTGCAGGGTCAAAAGACCGGACACTTGGTGACAAGCTTTCGGCCCCAGCCGTGGGTCCAGCTCATCAATGTGCTGGATAAGATGGGTTACAAGGAAGACGCGCGATTCGTCTCAATTAAGAAACAAGTCGAGTTGCGCAAGAGCGATTCCTTGAATCCGGTTCAGAAACTTATGAACTTGTTCCTCGGCGTCACGGTTGGCCATGGCCATAAGCCGTTCCACGCGCTGATCATCTCTGTTTTTCTCTTGGCGCCGGCGTATTTCGTTTTCAGCATTGCGGCGCAGGAGGGTTGGATGGCACCGCAAAATGGCGAGGTGCTAGTTAGCTCCGAGTATTGGTCTCAAGATGACTGCCAAACGCCAGCCGGTTATCGCGAATTGAACGCCCTTTACTACGTTGTGGACTCGTACATTCCGATAATCGATCAATACCACGAAAGGGACTGGGGGCCGTCAAGCGTTTCGGCGGAGTGCGCGAAGCAAACTAACCCATCACACTGGACACAATACCTTCAGGTCCACCATTCGGCCGCTCTGTCCAACTCGTACGAAATGTTCTTCCGGAAACGGTTCGAGAATGGCTGGTTAGAAATAATCAGGTGGGCACTCATCGTTAGCGGATGGATTTTGGTACCCTTGTTCTTGGCTGGCGTAACAGGGACGATGAAGCGATTCGAGGATTGATGCCAAGTCGGCCAAAAGAAAGTCGAAGTGCACCAGTTCTGCCTGTAAATGGTCAACAGGCAGTCTAAAAAATACCCAAAATTGCTCGAAGTGTAATGTGCAGCCGTTTGCATAGATAGTGAGCACTCATGCGAACACGGCGAGGCGGCGACCTGAACTCGTAGTGCTGGTCCGTCAGAAGGGGAGAGTGCAATGCCTTTCGGTCTCTGGGCTTGGATCTTCAACAAGCGTGCCCACGCAATTCGGGAGCGGCGGTTTGAGGGAGTCAAGGGACGAGGGTCGCTCGTCGAGACCGATGATGGTCGGTGCGTAATTCCATATTTCGCTAACGTGAATTCAGATCACGAGGATTTCGTGGAGGCGAGTGTTCTTGAGTCGGGTAAATCATCTGACGACCATTGGCGGAAAGGAATGATCGGGCTGTACCTATTGGCTGGCCTAGTTGCCCTTTATTTCATCCCACGCGTTTCCGAAAACATCCATGGGGTGTTCTCGCAAAATGGAGAGATAAGCATTGGCCCGTTTGTATATCTTGTATTAGCGGCGTTGGTCCTAGGTGGATTTGTGTTTGCGATAACCATTATTCACTTTGTAAATATATCACAGGAGTGGGGTAAGGCGCTTAATAAGCTTTTTTCTAACGATGACACGTATCAGCAATTGATGGGTATTCGGTTTACGCTTTTGGAGTTCAGACGATTCATAAAATGGCGCCGCGTAATGAGCGTTACAATATTTGTGTATTTCCTAGTTCTCGCCGCAATATCACTAGATATATACGAAGACATTAAAGATGGTAAAATAATTTTTGACCGCGCGGAGCTGTTCCTATTGTCTGCTTGGGTTCCAATTCAGTTGATCAGCATATGCATCGTCTCTTATCTTCGCTGGCGATACACAAACTGGCGGTCTCCGACCCTGCAATTCTGCATCATGCTAGTGGAGCAGAAGCGAGCCTATGTGGCGCTAATGCGACGTGGTCGAGGAGCGGGGTAGGCAGATAGAGTGCTTGAAACTCGGGTTGCCTACGTCCCCTCCTGCGCCTGACCGGGAGATCCGGGAAGCAGGCCTTCCCCACCTGCCGAATTGCCAGTCCAGCCCCCCGTCTCTAACCTGCCGGCGAATCCAGCAGGGGGGAGCACATGTCCTTGATTCCGGCCGACAACCATCTTGCGGTGATGGCCGCGCTGTTTGCCATTGCGGGGGCAGGTTTCCTGCTGGAGAAGACGCGGATCGGGGCGCTGGTCACCGGGGCGGTGTCGGCGATCTTCATTGCTATCCTGGCGTCGAATGTCGGGCTCATTCCCTCCTCGGCGCCGGCCTATGACTTCGTCTGGACCTATTTCGTGCCGGTGCTGATCCCGCTCTTTCTGATGAAGGCGGACCTGAAGAAGATCTTCTTCGAGACGACGCGGATGGCCGGGGCGTTCCTGCTGGCGGCGGCGGGGACGGTCGCGGGGGCCGTGGCGGCCTTCGCCCTCATCGATATCGGCGACTATGAGGCCGGCGCGGCGGCGGCCGATCTGGGCACGCGCCAGGCCGCGGCGGTGGGCTCGTTCACGGCCACCTATATCGGCGGGTCGGTGAATTACGGCGCGCTGCTCGGCGCGACCGGGTTGGGCGAGGCCGATCCGTCCTTCGCCTCGGCGATGACGGCGGTGGACAATCTGTATTCCGGCTTCTTCTTGGCGCTTTTGGCGATCATGCCCGGCTGGGCCTGGCTGGCGCGGCGCTATGTGCAGATCGACCACACCCATGGCGATATCGAGGGGGTGGAGGAGGATCCGGTCTCGGCGGCCTCGCTGGCCCTGTCGGCGGCCTATGCGCTGATCGTGGTGGCCGTGGGCACGCTGATCGCCGATCAGCTGGACGCCTTCTGGGAGGATGCCGGGCGCAAGTGGAAATTCGCCATCATCTCGGTGCTCGCCCTCATCCCCGCCACCGCCTTTCCAAAGACGATGGGGCGGATGCGCGGCGGCTACGAGATCGGTATCGGCCTCTCCTTCGTCTTCTTCGCCATGATCGCCGCGGGGGCCGATGTGATGTCGCTGCTGCAGCAGGCGCCGGTGCTGATGCTGCTGATCGGCGTCATGCTGGCGATCCATGCGGTTGTCGTGTTCGGTGCCGGTTCGGTCATGCGCCTGTCGCTGCCCGAACTCATCACCGCGTCGAACGCCGCCATTCTCGGCGCCACCACGGCGCCGGCCCTGGCGGCCGCGAAAGGCTGGAAGGACCTGGTCACGCCCGGCGTGCTGGTCGGGGTGCTGGGCTATGCCATCGGCACCCCCATCGCCACGCTCGTCTTCGAGCTCTGGCCGGGTTAGGGCGTCAGCTCTCGCGCTTCGGTTTCGCCCAGGCCAGCGCCTCGGCCGTGAAGGCGTCGCCGTGGGGGGTGAAGGCGCCGGGCCGGTCATAGGTGCCGATCAGGAAATGGGTCTCTCCGGCCCATTTCGCCCCGAGATAGGAGAGGGGGGTGCCGCAGGTCCGGCAGAAGCCGCGCTGCACCCCTTCCGAACTGGCATGCACGGCCGGCGTGCCGGCGACGATCTCGACCTGGCTGTCCGACCACGCCACCCAGGTCGAAAACGCCGCGCCGGTGGAGCGCCGGCAGTCTTCGCAATGGCAGTTGGCGACAAATTCGGGCTCGCCGGTGCAGCGATAGCGCACCGCGCCGCAGCGGCAGCCGCCGCGATGCTCCTGTGTCATGCCTGCAATCCCCCTGCGCCGAGGTTCTGCACCGGTCTTGCACCGGTATGGGGGTCTTATTGGTGCCTTATTGAGGGCTTGTTGGCCAGTTGTGCATGCGGTTTCGACATTACGAGGACGTCATCGCACCGTCAGTACGCGGCAGGCCTGTCCTTGGGATAAACTGCATCCAATCCATGCCCGCGCGGCATCATGGGAGGGACAGCTTTGTTTGGAGGGATATCCATGACACCCAAGATTATAGCCGGCGCCACCGCGACCCTGATGGGAATCGGCGCCCTGGCCATGACGGCCAACGCCCAGGAAAGCCGGGGCTTTTCCGGCCGGCAGGTGCAGATCGAGAATTTCATCGGCCGTGTCGAGATACGCACCGGCGGTCCGGACATCCGCGTCGAGATCCGCAATCCCGGCGATGCCGCGGAGGACCCGGTCGCCAGTGCCACGAGCGGCGGTGTCGTCATCGATGGCGGACAGCGTGTGCGCAATCTCAACTGCCGGACAAATAACGGAGAAATGCGTATCGGCCGGTGGATGAATTCGCGCCCGATCGAGGATTACCCGCTGCTGGTCATCACCGCGCCGGCCGGGCTCGACCTCGCGATGGGCGACAGCGCCTTCGTCGGCGAATCCGGCGATCTCGGCTCGATCGACCTGTCGATGAATTCCTGCGGCCGGTTCGAGGCGGGGGCCATCGCCCGCGATGCCGAGCTGAACATCAACGGGTCGGGCGATGTGATCACGCGCGATATCGGTGGCAATTCCCGCTTCAGAATCAATGGCTCGGGCGATATTTCCGTGGGCGATATCGCGGGCAATGTCACCATCAGCGTCAATGGTTCGGGCGATGTCGATGGCGGCGATGTGGCCGGTGCGACCGAGATCGACATCAACGGGTCCGGCGATATCGAGCTGGCCGGCATTGCCAGCCTGGATGTCGGCGTTTCCGGATCGGGCGATGTGCGCGTGGACAATATCGACGGTGCCTTTCGCGCCTCGATCGCCGGTTCGGGCGATATCCGGATCGCAGGCGGGCGGGCCCAGCCCTTCGAGGCCTACATAAACGGCTCGGGCGACATTTCCTTCGGCGGTACGGCGATCGATGTGACGATTCGCGAATCCGGCGGCGGTGACGTGGATATCGAGGCCGTGGAAGGCGCGATCGACTGGCGCCGCAATGGCCGCTCGGTGCTGCGCGTCGGCGGTGCCGACTGAGATCAATCCGGTGCCCGGCTTCCGGCCGGGCGCCACTTCGCCGCTTCGTAGAGCGCGATGGCGGCCGCGTTGGAAACATTGAGGCTTTCCACCGCGCCGGTCATCGGAATGCGGACCAGCCGGTCGCAGGCCTCGGCCACGCGCGGCCGCAGGCCCTTGTCCTCCGACCCCATTACCAGCACCACGCCGGGGCCCAGCCCCTGGCCATCCGGCCCCGCCAGCGCCTGCGCGATGCCGACTTCGGCCTCGCCGGCCAGGCCCAGGACGAAGCGGCCGGCCTTGCGGAAATCGGCCAAGGTATTGGCAATATTGACCACACGCACATGTGCCACGCGTTCCGCCGCGCCCACCGCGCTCTTGCACACCGTGCCGAAGAGGGGCGGGGCCTTGCGGTCCTGCATGACCGCCGCACGCACCCCGAACGCCGCTGCCGAACGCAGGATGGCGCCGACATTGTGCGGATCGGTGATCTGGTCCAGCACCAGCAGCGCGCCATGCGTCGGATCGGTCACCGCGCTTACCGGTTCGGGCGCCAGGGCCCTGACCTGTACGGCAAATCCCTGATGCACCGCGCCGGCGGGCAGGTCGTGATCGATGGCCTGGGGTTCGACGATCTCGGCCGCGCTACCGTCGGGCAGGTCGCGCGCGGCATTGCGGGTGACCCGTATCCGGAGGATTTCCCGGCGCGGATTCGACAGCGCCGCCAGCACCGCGTGGCGGCCCCAGATCCAGCCCGTTTCCCCTGCGCCGGAAGGCCTGGAGCGGCGGCTGTAATCGGGCCGTTTCGGGCTGTTGCGCCTGGGGTTCTTCGTCACTATAGTCCGCGCTCCTGTTTCGGGGGTGCCCCGGTTTTTGCCTGCCATAGCACGGCTGGACGGAAGCTGAGACCCTTCGTTGCAGGAGCGGACCGCACCGGCTAGATCCCGGTCGCGAAACACCCTGTGGAGGGGTGGCCGAGTGGTTAAAGGCAGCAGACTGTAAATCTGCCCGCATTGCGTACGCTGGTTCGAATCCAGCCCCCTCCACCATCCTTGCGTCCAGCGCGCACTGCACCGGCATCCAAATGCCCTCTCGACCTTTGCCGCGCTTCCCGGTAAACACCGGCGCCCTGATGCGGGTATAGCACAATGGTAGTGCAGCAGCCTTCCAAGCTGAGGATGCGGGTTCGATTCCCGCTACCCGCTCCATCCTTCCAGAATAAGCGCCAACACGGCTTTTCCCGGCAGGCGCCGCCGGTGGCCCCGGTTTCCGCGTCTGCAGCATGCGCCATTCGCCGCAGTGCCTGACGCTTGCCGCGAGGCTCGGGGATGTGCTTGTTTCGCAGGCAGTTTTCCAGACTGGCGGATCGTCCCGTGACCGAGAGCCTGAAATCCCTGACCGACCGCGCCAACCAGCTCAAGGCCCAGGGGCGGCTCGACGATGCCGTCGCAGTCTATCGCCAGGCCACGGAAACCTATCCGTCCAGCGCCGTGGCCGAGCACAACCTGGCCGGAGCGCTCGGCGATGCGGGCCGGGCGCGTGACGCCGAAACCCACATCCGAAAAGCCATGCAGAAGGGATTGGACGCGCCGGAGAGCTGGCTGGTGCTGGCGCGGGCGCTGCAGGCTCAGTTTCGTCATGACGAGGCGCGCGAGGCTTTTCAGGCGGTGCTCGCGCGCAATCCCCTGCTGCTCGATGCCCAGTTCGAATGGGCGCAGCTGATCTGGATGCAGAGCGGCGATGCCGACGTGGCGCTGACCCGGATCGATGCCGCTGTGGCTGCGAATCCGCAGGCGCCGGGCCTGCGTTTCATCAGGGCGCGCATTCTGGAGTTCACGAGGGGGCCGGCCGCCGCCTATGCCTGTTTTGCCGATGCGCTGAAACAGTGGCCGAACGATCTGGGCCTGCTGATACCGGCGGTCAATGTGGCGACCCAGTCGGGTCAGACGGATCTGGCCCTGACCCATGCCGCGCATGCGCGCAGCCTGGCGCCGAACGATCGCGCGCCTGTGGAGGCGCAGGCCTATGCCTGCCTGGCGGCCGGCCGGGCCGCCGAGGCCGCCACCCTGGCCGACATGCTGCATCGCTCGGCGCCTGACGACCAGCATGCCATCGCGCTGCAATCGACGGCCTGGCGCATGCTGGGCGATGACCGGCACCGCGCGCTCTATGACTATTCGAGCATGGTGAAGGTCCACCGTCTCGACACACCCGCCGGGTGGGCTTCGCTTGAAGCTTACGTCGCGGATCTGGCGGCAGCGTTGAAATCGGTGCACCCCTACCAGACCCATCCATTTGGCCAATCGGTCCGCCAGGGCAGCCAGCTGGCCGATGTGCTGCAGGTCGATCTGCCGCCGATCAGGGCCTTCTCCGAGGCGCTTCGCGGGCCGGTCGAGCGGCATCTTGCCGAAATCGGAACCGGCGGGGATCCGCTGCGCCGCCGCAATACGGGGCGCTGGCGCCTGGACGGTATCTGGTCCGTCTGGCTCAAACCGGGCGGATTTCATGCCGATCATGTCCATCCGCGCGGCTGGCTGTCCTCGGCATGCTACATCGAACTGCCCGCAGCGGTCGGCGCGGAAGGAAAACAGGGCTGGATAAAGTTCGGAGAACCGGGCATCGCGACCGATCCAGAGCTTGGTTTCGAACACGCCGTGCGGCCGCAGCCGGGCACCATCGTGCTCTTTCCCTCCTATATGTGGCACGGAACCATCCCGTTTTCGGGCGAGGATCCCAGACTGACGATCGCCCTGGATATTGTGCCTGCCTGAGGGGTCTGGGCAGGCGGAAGCCTTGATAACAACTGGTACTGTCCGCGCTTGCCCCTTGCGTTTGGCGGAAACCGACGCTATCCCGCGCCGGTCGCTCGGATACGTCCGTATCCGGGCATATTCATCTACATCCACGTCGATATGCCCATCTTCGCGATTAGATCGGCGTTCAAGAGGAAAAGACGATGGCGAAGGAAAAGTTTGAGCGCACCAAGCCTCACGCGAACATTGGCACGATTGGTCACGTTGACCACGGCAAGACGACGCTGACGGCGGCGATCACGATGGTGTTGGCGGAAGCTGGCGGCGGTACGGCGAAGAAGT
>NZ_JASBRI010000013.1 GCF_030149515.1 Maricaulis sp.
GGCCGCCGTATTGCCGTTGCTGGCCCCGTCCTGTGCCGCCCCCGATGCAACATCCACAGTAACAGGACCGTCCCCTGCCGGTGTGATCGTGGCGGTGTAGACGCTGGCGCTTGCCGCGCTGAAGTTCGAGGCGGCGCCATTGCCGACCGCGATGTCGGCGGCGGTGAACCCGGTAACGTCCTCCGAAAAGGTCGCGGTGACCATGAACGCGCTGTTGGTCGGCGAACCGGCATCAGTCGTAAGGGCTACCGTCGGAGGCGTGGTGTCCGGGGTGTTGTCGACCGTATAGGTCTGGTTGACCCCCGGCGTCGTATTCGTCAGGGCATTCCCGGCTGCATCCTGAATATCCTGGCCACCGGCAAAACCCAGCCCCACGACCGTACTGACCAGGTCTGCCAGGTCCCCGCCGGATACCGTCACGTCATAGGCCGACGTCGTGACCGCGCTGACGCCGCTAACCAAGCCGGTCGTCCCGGACACGGCGAAATCCGACGCGTCCACGTTCTGAACTTCCTCGTCGAAACTGACACGCCAGGTCAGCGCATCTGCGTCAGTGGTTTCGGTCGACGGCGATTGACGCGCCACGCTGCTGACTGTCGGCGGGGTGGTATCGGCGACGCCCGGACAATCCGGATCCAGCGCATTCATGTCGAAGTCCAGCGTCGCCATCACCTGCGGCGAGCTGAGGTCCATGGTGTCGCCGCCTTCAAAGTCGTAGGTGCCGTCGGTGGCATCCCACAGGACCGCCGTATAAGGAGCGGTTGCCGGTGTCGCGACAATGCGTGTGAAGGCATTGGCGTTGTTTGTCACACCAACGGCGGCACCTTGCGTTGTACCTGAGCCGGTGTGCCGCGCAACCACCGTGTTGTTGCCGTCCAGATGGTAGATTTGGACATAGTCCTCACCGTTCGCATCGACTGTAGCGCCGGTGTAGGTCACGGTCGTCCCGAAAGTTGTCGGGGAGGCGGCAGTACACTGTCCGTCGAAGGCCAGCTGAACGCGCGTCACGCTACCGTTTTCCGCCGCCAGCGCCGTGGTCGGCAGCCCGGCTATTACTGCAGATGCCAGCAATGCTGAACCAATGGCCCTGCCGACACGCTTTCCAGCTGAAGCGATACCATGACCAGAGCGCACGCCATCCCGTGCCACTTCAAGGCAAGCCAACATGTTCGTCCCCCTTGCGCCGCGCCCGCAGCGTTATTCACACCATACGCACGGACCGACACAATTCGGGGCACGCACCATCTACGGTCACACACTATTAAGAATTGAAATCCTGCGTGCAAGGGGCAAATGCGCACTGCCGGCCAAGACTGCGCACCCTGATGTCCGTGATTTCGCAGCGGTTTCCCGCTAATCAGGAATGGCGCAATACCGGATCTGCCTCAACCGGCGTGGTGAGACACGGTGGCGAGCCGGCCGGAAATTCGGGGAGGCGGGCGGCCTCCGAGATCGGCAATAGCGCCACGCCGCGAGCATCGCCGCACCGCCCGTCAGTCTTCGCAAGGCCAGGGAAAATGGCGGTGCTGTCAGACAAGCGCGGACCGGTCTCGGAAATTTGGTGTGTGCCCCGTTTTTAGAGGCGCCAAACACAACTAAAACGTGTCGTGGCGCATGGAGTTTCGTGCATGTCACCGCTTGTTTCTGGACAGATCGAGCACTGGCTCAAGGCGTCCAGTCTGTGATCTATCCGGTCGCCTGCTAAGGCGTGGTGTCCAAGCTGGCCGAGCTCTCCACTGTTACCGCCACGGTCCGGTCGGCGAACCGTCGCTACGGTCGTTGAAAGCCCAGGCGGGGTGGCGGCCAGCCATACCGTCACCCCGCCCCGACGCGGCAGCCCGACTATCCGCGTCAGAAATTGGTTGCCCAGCTGAGCAGGCCGTTCGTTGCCGCAAACAGGATCACAACAAGGATAGCCAGGGGCAGCACGACGCTCCACAGACGTGCAAACCAGCTCTGACCGCCTTGCCACACGACAAGCGTGTTCCAGAGAGCCAGCGCGAACGCCGCGTAGAGCAGAAGCTGCGATGCCATGGTGACAAAAAGCTGGGTGTCAAAGCCGCCCCCCAGCCCCGAAAGATCGGAGAACAAGGTCTGGAACAGCAGCGCCCAGGCCCCCAGGAAGACGAACACAAGCGCAATGCCGACACGGACAAGACGGTAGGACATTGCCGGCCGGCCAGCCAGCCGGAAGCGGCTGCCATAGCGCCAGCGGACCACCGCACGCACGGGCCACAGCACCAGCGTCGCCAGAAGGGCAGCGAGAGCGGCGCCCAGCAGCGGCATGACGAGCGAACCCGCGCGATACCAGGGCGCCGGTATCAGATGGATGATCGGGGAGACCGGCTCGAAGGTCACATAGTCCAGTGCGCCGTCCTCGTCGAAGACCGCCGCAAGACGTTCGTAGCCATCCACATGGCGCCACACATAGGGCTCTACCTCGCGCCAGACCGTCGGCTGGCCGAGCAGCGAGTAGACCAGATCCCCGTCCTCATTCATGGAGATCGTCTCCTGTCCGAGAAAGCGCAGGATCGCGGCGAAATTGGTCGCGACCGTGCGCGAGCTCTCATACGCGCCGACGATCTGCTGGCCATGCTCGTGCGCGGTGTCCAGACGCGGGCCGAGCGGCACCACCGTGTCGGAGAAGTAGCGTTCAGCAAAGCCGGCAGTCACGGAAAAGCGCAGCGTTCCGCCCACCTCGCCGGAACTGTTGACGACAACATAGATGCCCACGCCCTCGTCCAGCAGAACATTGAGATCGGAATGGAAGAAGCTGGTATCGCCACCATGGCCGCGAATACGCAGATTGCCCTTGTCCAACTCCCAGAAGCCCAACGCCATGGCGTTCAGCGGTGGCGTAAGCTGGTAGATGGTTTCGTACATCTGCTCCCAGGTTTGCGGTGCGAGCACGTCCGGATTTCGCTCCAGCAGGCCGATCATGAACCGGCCCATCGCCTCGCCGCTGGCAGCCATCGACCCGGCCGGCGACATGGGCACGAGCTCGTAATACTGGGGCTCGCCGTCCGACGCACTGCGATAGCCGTTGGACATGTCGGCCTCGAACCGCTCCGGCAGGGGCTGGCGGAAGGTGGCCCGCTGCATGCCCATCGGCTCGAAAATACGGTCCTCGACATAGGCCTCGAACAGCTGGCCGGAGACGCGCTGGACGATATAGCCGGCCAAGGCCGTGCCATAGTTGGAATAGGCCGGTGTCTCCCCGGGCGGGAAGATACGGGCCGGCGGCGGCGTCTGCTTCAGGAAGTCCTCGAGCGGCAAGGCCAGCTCGGGATCGGAAATGATCAGGTTGCGGAACCGTTCCTCGAAGCCGGGCGTGTGCGTCATCAGATTCCGCATCGTTATCGGTTCGCCAAAGGCCTCGGGTATCTCGAAGTCGAGATAGGTGTTCACGTCCGCGTCCAGATCGACCTGCCCGGCCTCGACCTGCTGCATGACTGCAATCCAGGTGAAGAGTTTGGAGATGGAGCCGGGCCGGAACATCGTCTGGAAACCGTCGACCGGTTCGCGTTCCGCCAGGTCCGAATAGCCGAAACCCCGGCTGGTCAGGATCTCGCCGTCACGGACGACCGTCACCTGGGCGCCGACAATATCACCCTCGGCAAGGGCATAGGGCATGATGCCGTCCAGCCAGGCGTCCACATCGCTCCGGGTCAGACGCGCCTCGCCGGGATCGGCTGTATCCGGGGCGACCTCAGCGGTCTGCGCCGGGGCCGGATCGAGCGGAACCGGATCGGCCGGATCGACCTGGGCCGCTGCCGTGGCGCAGCTGAACCCCGCCAGCGCGCCCGCAAGCCACTTCAATTGCGTTTTTAATGACATAACGGCCTCCATACATTGGGTGCAGGGCTTAGAGATCAAAGGGCATTCCGGTTGAGCAGGGAAAACAGGCCGATCCCGGCGAAATTCCCCAGCACGTATCCGAGGATGCCGGTGAGAATTCCCGGGGCGACGAGATTGCGCCACTTGAACAGGATCGCGATGGCCGCCGCGATCGGCGGACCGGCAATACAGGCCAGCGACGCCGTGATCAGTTCGGCATAGTTGAGTTTAAGCAGACGCCCCGCCACCAGCATGAAGACGAGGTGCGAGACGAAGATACATCCGACCATCACGAACATGCCGGGCGCGGCGGACAGCATGGCTCCCAGGTCCGCGCCGGCGCCGATGATGGCGAAGAAGAGATACATGGCCATCATCGCCAGCATGTCCTCGCCGCGAAGCCCGGCGAGATATTTCCGGCCGAGCGTGGCGACGCCGGTCACCAGAACGGTGATGACAAGGAGCCGGTAGTCGGGAATGCCGAACGCGTTGGCGAAGAAGGCACTGACCGCGACGGCACCGGCCGCCAGGGCGAGCGCCATTGTCAGACCGAACAGATCGATCGCGGGCTCGGCCTCGCCCTTCGCTTGTAGCGTCTCCCGAACGACCGCATCCATGCGCCAGGCATAACGCTGCTGAAAGAGCGGCCAGCCGGCGGCCAGGTTCAGCAGAATGATGAAGCCGACGCCGAGGATGTTGTCGATCGCAAGGGCCGCGGAGAGCTGGGAATTGTCATCGAAGGACACGGCCTCCGCCACGGCGACAAAGTTCAGCGAACCGCCGGTATAGGTCGCCGTGAAAACGGCCGCGATTTGCGCCTCGCTCTGGCCCAGATCGACAAGGAGCGTCGCAAGCCAGGCCCCGAAGACCGTGCCGGCCATGCCGATCAGGAAAGCCACCAGCACCCGCCCGCCCTCGCTGACGACCTTGATGAGATCGGCTTTCAGCAGGAAAAGGGCGATCGCCAGCGGGACCATATAGGTCCAGATCGTGCCGTATAGCGGCGCACTCCTTGGCAGGATGCCGAAATGGGCGGCTGCAAATGCGGTCAGCAGGATGATACCCGCACCGGACAGCCGTTTGCCCCAGCGTGTCTTTTCCAGGCCCGCGGCCAGGGCGCAAATTGCGAGCAGTGCGGCCAGGAGGCCGAATATGTTGTCGGCGGCGATCACGGCCGGACGGCCCGTCGGGCCACGGCGCTGTGCAACGCGGAAGCGGGCTGTCCGGTCATCCCCAGAACCCCGATTGCGATGCCGAGACCATGCCGTCCCGATACGCCATTCCGGCCGGTATATCGGATTTCAGGTTCAGCGGGCCGTCCAGGTCCACAAAGTCGCACAATTGCGCGATGACGAAGGCCGGGGCCATGGACAGGGACGTACCGAGCATATTGCCGACCATCAGCCCCTTGCCGGCCTGGCGCGCCTCCTTGGCCAGCGCAAGCGCCTCGGTGAGGCCGCCCGTCTTGTCGAGCTTGATATTGATCATGTCGTAGCGCTTGAGCGCATCCGGAAGCTCGCCGCGATGAAGGCAGCTTTCATCGGCGCAAAGCGGGATCGGCGAAGTCACCCCCTCAAGTTCCGCATCGTCCCCGCGCGGCAAAGGCTGTTCGACCATGGCGACACCCAGTTCCGCGAACGGTTCGAGCACGCTTTTAAGCAGGGATATGGAAAAACCCTGATTGGCATCGATGATGATTTCCGCGTCGGGCCGCGCCTTGCGGATCGCCGCGACCCGTTCAACGGGCTTGTCGCCGTTCAGCTTGATCTTGAGCAGGGGGTAGCCGCGGGCCTGCGCCGCCTGCTCAGCCATCATTTCCGGCGTTTCCTGGATGCCCAGCGTATAGGCTGTCTTGCGGGCCGCCGGCTCGATCCCGGTCAGTTCCCAGACCGTCTTGCCCGTCCGGTTCGCCTCGAGATCCCACAGGGCGCAATCGACCGCATTGCGGGCCCCGCCCGGCGGCAGCATGTCCTGGAGTTCCGCGCGGCCGATCCCGGCTTCCAGCGCAGGCCGGATGGCCTCGATCTGCTCGAGCAGTCCGCGGGCCTCTTCCTGGAGATAGTAGACCGGCACGCCTTCGCCGCGGCCGGTCGCCCCGTCCTGCTCCAGCATCACCACCACCGACTCCAGGCTTTCGAAAACATGGCCGGTGATGGCGAATGGCGCCCGCATCGGCCAGCTTTCCCGGTGAACGCTCACACGCATACTCATACTCCTGTTCTGGAAAGAATCTTGTCCACGATCAGGCCCGCCCCGTCCTTGATCGGGTCGACCGCGGGCAGTCCGGTTTCGCGCTCATACCGGTCGAGCAGCGCCTGTCTTTCAGTGTCCGACAGCATCGACGTGTTTATGGACAGGCCGACAAACCGCGCGGCGGGGTTCACGCGGCGGGCGAATGTCACGCATTGCTCCATGGCGTCCCTGACGGGTATGACCGGGAAGTGGCTCGCCCCGCCCGTGCCGAGCAGCACCTCCCGCAGCGGATCGTGACACAGCACCAGCGCATCGGGCTGGGACCCATGCAACAGGCCCAGGCTGACGCCGGCAAAACTGGGATGGGACAGCGCCCCCTGGCCCTCGATGACATCCCAGTGATCGTCCGGCGCGGCCGGGGAGAGCAGTTCCGCAGCGCCGGACAGGAAGTCGGAGACGACGCAGTCCATGGGAATGCCGCTGCCCGCGATCATGATCCCGGTCTGCCCGGTCGCCCGGAAATCGGCATTCAGGCCGCGGGCCCGCATTTCACGCTCGATCGCGAGCGCGGTGTACTTCTTGCCGACGGCACAGTCGGTCCCCACGGTCAGGATACGGCGGCCCGGCCGTTTCTCGCCCGAGCCAACAGGAAGCTTGCGCGGCGGTGTGCGTACGTCGATCAGACGGGCGCCGGACGCGCGTGCCGCAGCCGCGATCTCCGGAAAATCGGACAGTCTGACATGCATGCCCGATACCAGGTCCAGGCCGGCGCGCGCCGCCTCGGCGAGATCCCCGACCCAGGCATCCGGTATCGAACCGCCTTCGGAGGCCACGCCGATCACCAGCGAGCCCACTCCCGACGCCGCAGCGTCGGCGATCGACATATCCGCCAGACCGCCATCGACCTGGCACCCGGCACTGCGGAACTGGCCCGCGCAGTTCTCGCGCCGCCACTGGATCAGCCCGAGGCCCGTCTTGGCGTGACCCGCGTCCGGAACATTCCCGAAATAGATCAGGTACGGAGACCTCAGCTGCACCGTACAAGGCCCGGACTCACGAGCCGGCAGGCTGTGCACGTCCTCATTTCTGCTGGCGAGAGACACGATGATCCTCCGAATGTTTGTTGTTGGCGGTCGCGATCCGGAAACAGCCCAGCGTGATCAGCGGCAGAACCACGATGGCAATGAACGCGTAGGAGAGAACGCCGTATCCGCTGGCGATCAGGTCGATGATGCCGATGGCCTCGGCGAGAAAGATGGCCGTCGCCAGGAAGCCGACGGCGACGGCGAACCGGGCCCATTGGGGAAACCGGCGGCCCGCGGTCTCCATCGCGGTATCGATCCGCTCGTTGATGGCATGGATGATACCGACGCCGGTTTCCACGAAGGTGCCGAACAGGACGATCTGGAAGAGAACGCTCAGCCAGACCGTATTCAGCATTTGCAGGAGATAGACGACCGGAACCGCCTGTTCCCGGATCTCGGGATAGCGCGCCAGCATCGCCAGAAAGACCAGAACCCCCGGGACGATGCTGATGAAGCCGGCCACGGCACCGGAAAGGAGTGCTTCGCGCCGCGTTTCCAGCCTTGGAAGAACGAAGAGCACGGCCGCGAAGGCGATCAGGTTGTAGGCCGCATACCGCACGCCATCGAGCAGCCAGCCGCCCTCGACACGCCCCGCCTCCAGCGAGGCCGCGATCGCCTCGCCGTAGGACACGGACATGTAGACAAAGAAGGTACCGTAGAGCGCGTAGAGCAGCAGCGACCACCACGCCATGATGCGCGCGATCGCGGGACTGCCGAAAAAGGCTAGCACGCCGATCGCCAGCAAGAGGCCGACCGAACCGAGCACGGTGGGCACGCCGAAGGCATCGGATACCATATGCCCGGCTGCCGAGCCGAGGACGGAGAGTACCAGCAGCGCGATCAGGACATAGAGAATTTCAAACAGCCGCCAGAACGGTCCGAGCAGCGCGATGAAGAAGGTCCGGTAGTCATACCCCCTTGTGATGCGTGCGAACTCGAACCCGATCGCCAGCAGGACCGACCAGACAACCGCCGTGGCCGCGAAGCCCAGCAAGCCGCCGATCGCACCGTGCGACAGGAAGAATTCGGCGATCTCCCGGCCTGTGCCATAGCCGCCGCCGATAATGACGGATTGGAAGACCAGGCCTGGAAGGAGGTATTTTCTGAATGCGTTGATCATCACGCGTGTCGGATCCGCCTGTGGACGAGAGCCGCGGCAGTGCAGCCGCGCGGGGTTGTATCGCCGCCCTGCGAGGGCGGCGGCCTGTCCGGCGGAGAGGAGGGTGCTCCGCCGGACATTTGGACGCGTCGCGGCCTAGTAGCGCAGGCTGGCCCGCACGCCGATCGTTCGCGGCCGGTTGACGCTTGTCGCGATGATCGGAGCATCCAGCTCACCGTCGGAGTCGATGAATTGCTGGAGCGGGTTGGAACCGACACTCACCGCCTCGATGTCGTTGAGCAGGTTCGTGCCGAACAGGCCGATCGACCAGACATCGTTGGAAAGCGCCACGCTCAGATTGAGGTTTTCCAGCGGCTCAAGCTGCGCCGACGGGAAGTTCTGAACGTTGGAATAGCGCTCGCCGATATACTGGAAGGAGCCGTTCGAGGTGAACATCCAGCCGTTGGAGCCGATCGGCCGCGTATAGGAATACCCGGTCGACAGGGTGAATTCGGGGATGTTGGCCGGCTGATTGCCCGCCTGGAGATCGAACGGCCCGATCGAGCCGCCCGGCGGCGCCGTGATGAGGGCCCCGTCGTCAAACTCCGCATCGATCAATGAGAAGTTGAGGAAGGTGGACAGACCGCTGGTCACCTGGAAGGTGGATTCGAACTCGAGACCCACAATGGATTGCTCCGGCCCGTTGACGGTGTTGTTGGCAGGCGTGTTCACCTGGATCTGGGTATCGTCATAGGTGGTCCGGAAGACGCCCACATTGGTGACGAGGTCGCCGCCCATCCAGGTCGCCTTGACGCCGCCGTCGACGGACAGAACCGAGTCCTCGTCGAAGGTCAGGTTGTCGAAGAACACATCCTGATTGCCGCCCGATGCACCCAGCGCAGCGATCGCATTGCCGATACCGCCATTGCGCGCTCCGCGCGCGACATTGGCATAAAGCAGGATCGAGTCGTTGAGCTCGAACTCGACACCGAAACGCGGCAGCACTTCCTCCAGTTCGAAGTTGAAGTCAGTGCCGACGCCGGCGCCTTCGAGGACAACCAGCGTACTGACGTAACCGATCGGATTGCTCTCGGTCCAGGGAATGAGGTTTCCGCTACCGTCGAACTCCGGAACGAGATTCACGACATCGTCCTGCTGGAGGGTCGCCGTGACGGTGTCGTTCACGTAGCGGGCCCCGCCGATCAGTCTCAGCCGGTCCGTAAGTTCGTAGGTGAATTCGGCAAAGGCGGAGTATTGCTCGCTTTCGGTCTCGGCGAGGCGCGTGGCCAGGTTCTCGCTGGCCGGCGTCGTCACCGTCACACAGCCGGCACAGGTCAGGAACTGGCCGCTGACTTCCGAGCGGTCCCGGAAATAGGCGCCGGCGGTGAAGTTGAGCGGGCCGTCCAGGAAAGACACGAAGCGGAATTCCTGCGACCATTGCTCGAACTCGCCGGACCCGGTCGAGAAGCTGGTCGTATCGACGGTCGGGAAGAAGGGCGCCAGACCGAAGGAGTTCCCGGCGCTGAACAGGGATGACGACGTGTTCCGCTCGTAATAGCCGGTGATCGATGTGAGCTGGAGCCAGTCGAAATCGTAGGAAATCCGGCCGGAATAGAGGTCGAAGTCGTCCGTATAGCTGCCCGACAGGGGCGAAGCCGCGAATGTCAGGTCTTCGGGGTCGGAACCGGGATCGACCTGGGTCGACTCGCCCATCTCGTCGCGCGAAATGAAGGCCGACAGGCGAAGCTCCAGATTGACCGTCGGACGTGCCAGGAGAACCGCGCGGCCGCCGACGGACTCGTAGTCATTGACGTCTTCGCCATCGCTCGGATTGTCGATGAAGCCGTCGTCTTCCCGCTGGAAACCCGAGACCCGCAGACCCAGCTTGCCCGGAACCATGACGAATGAGGTCGCATTATCGGTGCTGTAGGCGGTGCCGCCATCCTCGATCGTTTCGACACGGGCATTGGCCTGGCCGGTCACGCTCGGTCCGTCGAGATCGGGATCATTGGTAAAGTAGCGGATCACGCCGCCGACGGCGCCCTCGCCGAACAGGGTGGGCTGCGGACCGCGTATCACCTCGACCCGGTTGAGGTCGGCAGAGCTGAAATCGCGGATATTACCGGAACCGGTCACGGAAACATCGTCCAGGAAGACACTGAAGACCGTGCTGGTTTCATAGCCGCTGCCCGCGCTGCGCACGCCGCGAATGGCGATATCGTTGGAGTTGGGCCGCGTCTTGACGTTCTGCATGCCGGGCACGTTGCGCGACAGGTCTTCAATATCCTGAATTCCCCGCAGGAGCATCTCCTCACCGGTGATGCCGGCAATACTGGCCCCGATATCCTGGACGGATTCCTCGCGGAAACGCGACGTCACGGTAATCACGTCACGCACGACCTCTTCGTCGTCGCTGGCTTGACCGCCCTCTTGTGCGGCCAGCGGCGCCGTCAGCGCCACGCTCGCGAGCAGAGCAATTTTGAAATGGCTAGACATAGCTTCCTCCCTGTCCCCCTAAAACTGCGAAACAAATCATTATAGCAGCCTTATTGAACCTTATAGCAGCTATATACAGATGGGAAGCATCGATTTAGGCAGCATACTGCGAGTTCCCTGGCTGTTGCCGCGAGGGCACACAGGGAATTCAAGTGGCTGATTATAAAGGGGGAATTCGCTGCGGCTTGACCGGAAAAGGGCGAAGCCCGTCCCTCAGTCGGGAATTTTCAGATCCTGCATATACATCTGGTCGTGCATGAAGATCGCATCGAGGAGGCGCTCTTCCGAGCTCGACAGGATCTTGTGTACCTGGTCGCGAATATCGTCCGACGCGTCGCGCCGGATCGCCTCGACCAGCGCGCGCTGGTGCTCCCACGTATAAGGCAGCGTCCGCTTCATCTTCACGTACAGCCAGTAGATCCGCATGGTCGTGTCCTCCAGCTGCCGGATCCAGTGGATGAGCAGCGGGTATTTGACCTGCTGGGCCATGAACACGTTGAACTGCTTGTTGGCCTTCAAAAGTGTCAGCGCGTGCGCGTCATCCTGGATGGGCACCTTGTGAAAGGTGTCCTCATTCATCTTGATGATCTGGTCGTAGTCGACCTGGGCGGCAGCCATCGCGAAGATCTCCGGCTGCAGCATCTTCCGCATCGCGAAATTCTGTTTCACGTCGAGCAGGGTCAGGGGCGCCACGCGGGTGATGCGCGGCGATACCGACACCAGGAATTGCTGGGCGGTCAGCTGCTCCATGATATTGCGTGCCGTGGTGCGGCTGATCTCGAACATTTCCGTGAGGATGTTCTCCGAGACCTTCTGGCTGGGCGCCAGCTTCTGCGTCACGATCGCATCCATGATGACATCGTAGGCCGAAGCCGGATCCACGCCGGCCGGCCGCTTGTTCTTCTGCTTGTCTGCCATGCTGCTCATGCTGCCAATCGTCTCGTTCCCGGCGCCCTTGCCATGCAGGCCTTCGAAGCCTTCCCGCCGACACTATGGACGCCTTATTCAAAAATAAGGCTGTATTAAAAAATCTCTTTCCGCTAGCGTACTAACGAATTCGCATATGAGGAACCCGTTTGCATGAAGCAGGATGACCAGACCCGAGCCGGCGCAGCGGGCGGTGCCACCCGCCGACGCCTTCTCAAGGCCGGCCTCGCAACAGCCGTCGCCGCTCCGTTCGTGAATTCAGGACAGTTCAAGGTCTTTGCCCAGTCGGAGAGGACCTATTCGGCGCGCACCCTCGCTCTGGTCGAACGCAGCCTTGTCATCGATATGCTGTCCCTGCTGGCGGACCTCGGCGACATGCTCGAGGCCGGCTACAGCGAACGCCCCTCCGTGGAGGATGGCTATGCCGTGACCGACGCCCACCTGGAAAAGCTCCGCGCGTCGGGCATCAACGTGTTTCACCCGGCGGTCGGCCTGGGCGGCCGTGACAGCGCGCTGACCTTCATGGCGAGAATGAATGCCTATGCGGCCGAGCGGCCCGACGTCTTCCGCCGCATCGATGCGGTCTCGGACTTCGACCGCATCATGGAAGAAGGCCGGATCGGCTATATCGTCGGCATCCAGAACGCACACCATTTCAATGCGCCCGACGACGTCAACGAGTTCTACAATCTGGGCCAGCGTGTCAGCCAGCTGACCTATAACTCCCAGAACCGTATCGGCAGCGGCGCGACCGAACGCGTTGATGGCGGGGTAAGCCGTTTCGGCGTGGCCATCATCGAGCGCATGAACGAGGTCGGCATGGCGGTCGACGTCTCGCATTGCGGCGACCGGACCACGCTGGATGCCTTCGAGATTTCCGACGCGCCCGCTCTGATCACCCACTCCAATGTCCGCGCACTGGCGGGGGGGCATCCAAGAGCGAAATCCGACGAAGCCATCCGCGCCATGGCCCGGGCCGGCAGCGTGATGGGCATTACCGGCGTCCGCAACTTCGTCCGCGACCGCGAACCCACCACGATCGAACACCTGCTCGACCATTTCGACTACGTCGCCAATCTGGTCGGCGTCGAACATGTCGGCGTCGGCAGCGACATGGACGCCGACGGATATGACGACGTGCCGAGCGCCGCCTATGAGCGCCTGCGCCGCGGCTATGACGATTCCTACGCCTTCCGCGGCCAGATCGATACGGACGGTTTCGACCATCCGCGGAAAATCTTCGACCTGACCGAAGGCCTGATCCGGCGCGGATACTCGGACGCCGATATCGAACTTGTCCTCGGCGGCAATTTCAAACGGGTGCTCGGCGAAATCTGGCGGGCTTAGCAGCGAGGGCGTGAGCAACGCCGGGGAGGACGACGATGAAACCGACATTGATGGCGACGGCAGCGGCCGTCATTGCGCTCGGCGCGACGAACGCCATGGCGCAGAGCATCACGCCGCAACACGTCGACGAGACCGCACGCGCGGCGATCGAGGCCTTTGACATTCCCGGCATGGCCATAACGGTCGTCACGGGAGACGATATTGTCTTCATGCACGGCTATGGCGTGCGCGATGTCCGCGATCCCGACACGCCGGTCGACACGGACACGCTGCTGCCCTTCGCCTCGATCAGCAAGGCCTTCACGACCACACTCATCGCCATGCTGGTCGACGAGGACAAGCTCGACTGGGATACGCCGGTGCGCGAATTCATCCCCGAATTCGAGATGTCCGACCCCTATATCACGGCGGAATTCAGCGTCCGCGACCTCGTTACCCACCGCTCCGGCCTGCCACTCGGCGCCGGCGACCTCCTGGTCTTCCCCGACGCCGAGCCTGACGTATCCGACATCCTGGCCGCCCTGCGCAACATTCCGCCGGAGACCAGCTTCCGCTCGGAATACGCCTACGACAATCTGTTGTATGTCATTGCCGGAGAAGTCGTTTCGCGCATTGAAGGCAAGCCCTGGGCCGAGGTCATGGAAGAGCGGATCTTCACGCCGTTGTCCATGGACTCCTGCGAAGCGCTGCCCGGCGCCGCCGCTGAAGCCGGCAATACCGTCACGCAGCATTCCCGGGCGCCCGGCCAGTCCGAGGCGGAACCCATCGACCCGCGCTACATCCTCGGAGACAACACCTCGCCCGCCGGCGGGATCAGCTGCTCCATCTCCGATCTCTCGACCTGGGCGCAATTCTGGCTGAACGAAGGCGTCGCCCCCAGCGGGGAGCGGCTCATTTCAGAAGATCAGGCCGAGGAATTGTGGACGGGCGTCACGCCGCAGAATGTAAGCCCGCTGCTTGAACAGCTCAGCCGCACGCACTTCTCGCTCTACGGTCTGGGCTGGACCCTGCGCGACTTCAACGGCCAGCTGCTTGTGGGCCACAGCGGCGGGCTGCTGGGTGCCTCCTCGTATTTCGGCATCCTGCCGGAGGAGGATCTCGCGGTCTTCGTGACCAGCAATGTCGCCACCTACGGCTCCACCGCCCTCGCCCTCCAGCTGCTGGGCGACGCCTCGGCGCCCGAGGCGGACAGCGACTGGATCGGGACCCTGCACGGCGTCTATCAGCGCATGCAGGAGACCGCCGTCAACGATTCCGGGAGCGGCGAGCGGCAGGACGTCCCGGTCGAGCCGGTCCGCGATCTGGTGGCCTATACCGGAAGCTATGTCGATCCCTGGTACGGTCCGGTCTCGATCGAGAACCGCGACGGCCGCCTCTTCATCGACATGAGCCGGTCCGAGGTGCTGGACGCATTCCTGGTGCCGGTGGCGCCGGACCGGTTCGTCGCACGCTGGCCGGATCGTAGCCTGAACGCCGACGCCTATGTCGATTTCGTCGCGGACGAGGGCCGCGTCACCGGAATGACGATGGTGCCGGTGTCGGAAACGACCGATTTCTCGTTCGACTTCGAAGACCTCCAGTTCACCAAACAGCCCTAGCCCCACCACCGGGCGCCTGTCCCGCGAGGAGACCCGATCATGCTCAAGACGCTCACGCTCAGCCTTGTTCTGGCCGGAACGGCCGCCGCGGCGGCCCAAACGGACGCGCAGGAGGGCGCTTACGACCTCGCCATTCTGGGCGGACGCGTCATTGATCCCGAAACCGGACTCGACGCGATCCTCAATGTCGGCATACGCAACGACGAGATCGTCGCGATCACCGAGGACGCGATCCGGGGCGAACGAACGCTCGACGCAGCCGGCTACGTCGTTGCACCGGGCTTCATCGACCTGCACGCGCATGGCCAATCCCTCCTGGCCGGGCGCGTGCAGGCGCTCGACGGCGTGACAACCGCCCTTGAGCTGGAGTCGGGTGTGTATCCAGTCGACGCATTCTACGACGCCGCCGCGGCCGAGGGTAGGGCCATCCACTATGGCGCCTCGGTCAACTGGTCACGCGCACGCTACGCCGAGCTGACCGGTTATGAGCCGGCCTCCTACCGGGACCCGTTCGAGCCGGACCCGGATGCGCCGGACTGGCGATATACCCCCGCCAGCCCGGCGCAAACCCGGCAGGTGCTCGCACGCGTCGAGAACGGGCTCGATGAGGGCGGGCTGGGCGTAGGGGTCCTGCTTGGCTATGTGCCGGGCTCCGGCCGCGGCGAATACTATGCCCTGCACGAACTGGCCGCGGCCCGCGACGTCCCGACTTTCACGCATGCCCGCTACCTGTCGAACATCGAACCGGACAGCTCGCTCGAGGGTTTCCAGGAAATGGTCGCCGTCTCGGCCGCCACCGGCGCCGATATGCACATTTCCCACCTCAACAGCATCAGTCTGCGCGATATCGGCGAGATCCGCCCCATGCTCGAGGCGGCCCAGGCCAACGGGGTGAACATTACCGTCGAGGCCTACCCCTACGGAGCCGGGTCGACCGCGATCGGCACCGCCCTGTTCGAAGGCGAGAACTGGCAGGCCCGGCTTGGCGATATCGAGAAATCCGACTTCACCCTCGATGGCGTGCCCCTGACGGCTGCGGAATTCGACCGCCTCCAGGCTGAGGAACCGACCACGGACATCGTGGTGCATTTTCTCGACCCCGATCACAGTGCGGAGGACCGTGCACTCCTGGCCCAGTCGATCCTCTATCCCGGCGGGGCCATTGCTTCGGACGGCGGGTCCTGGTCGCTCGGCGGCGAAACGATCGCCGGCGATGTCTGGCCCCTGCCGGCCGCTGCGGAATCCCACCCGCGAAGTGCCGGAACCTTCTCCCGCTTTCTGCGGGTCTATGTGCGCGAGCGCCAGTCGATCGGCCTGAGCGATGCCTTGGCGAAGGTCAGCCTCATTCCGGCGCAGATTCTCGAGGACGCCGTGCCACAGATGCGGCGCAAGGGGCGACTCCAGGAAGGTGCGGACGCCGACATCGTGATCTTCGACATCGACACGGTCAGCGACCGGGCGACCTATGAGGAACCGGCGCAGCCGTCGACCGGGTTTGAATACGTGATTGTCGGCGGGACACCGCTGGTCTGGAACGGCGAACTCGACACCTCCGTCCTGCCGGGCCGTGCCATTCGCCGCACCGCGCAAGACGACTGAAACCGACACCGGCGCGGCCGCACCGCCGCGCCACCCCATCGACAGCGAACAGGAAGACCGGTCTCATGACACACAGCCCCGCCTGGCATGGCGCCGCAGCTGCCCTTGCACTGCTCGCGTCCGGCCACCCGTTTGCCGCCGCCCAGACGACCCCGGACACAGCCGCCACCGCCGGGCATGCCGAACCGCGCCTCGACAGGCTTGCCGATTTCGTCGACGGCGTCATGGCGCAACAGATCAGCAGCCATGAGGTCGCCGGCGCGACGATCGCCGTCGTCCACGATGACGCCCTCCTGCTGTCCGCGGGCTACGGGTTTGCCGATATCGAATCCGGTACTCGTGTCGATCCCGAGACGACGCTCTTCCGTCCCGGCTCGGTCTCCAAGCTTTTCACCTGGACTGCGCTCATGCAGCAGGTCGAGCTCGGCCGCGTCGATCTCGATGCCGATATCAACACGTATATCGACTTTCACATCCCGCCCTTCGGAGACGGGCCGGTGCGGGTTCGCGATCTGATGTCGCACAGTCCGGGCTGGAGCGATGTGAGCGGTATTTCCGTCGCCACGGTTGAAGAGCTCACACCCTATGGCGAATGGATCCAGCAGCATGTTCCCGAACGCGTCTGGGCACCGGGAACAGAGATTGCCTATTCGAACTACGGCGTCGCACTCGCCGGTTACATCGTCGAACGGGTCTCCGGCGAGCCCTTCGCAACCTATGTCGAAAACCACATCTTCTCGCCGCTGGGCATGCCGTCGACGACGTTCCGCGAACCCCTGCCCGATCATCTCGAGGATCGCATGGCGACCGGCTACGAGATGGAAGACGGGCAACTGGTCCCCCAGCCGTTCGAACTGTTCAGTTCGATCATGCCGGCCGGTTCCGGCACGTCGTCGGCCCGCGACATGGCGCGCTTCATGTTTGCCCTGCTCAATGGCGGCGAACTCGATGGTGTCCAGATTCTCCAGACTTCGTCGGTCGATCTGCTGATGCGCGACTCGCGGCGCAATGCCCCGGGCCTGCCCGGCATGGCGCACGGCTTCTACGTGGTGCAGGAAACCGGGCCACGCCTGGTGGGACATGGCGGCAACACCGGGGACTTCCACTCCAACCTTATCCTGGCGCCGGAGGCTGGGTTCGGCTTCTTCGTCTCGGTTACCGGGGGCAGTGAAAGCTCTGTCGGGCGCACGGACCTGACCAATGCCATCATCGGCCGGGTCTTTCCGCAAGACGCTGCACCGCGCGAGCCGCGGCCGGAGGACGAGGCGCTGCCGGTCGGGTCCTACCGGATGAACCGCCGCGATTACTCGCAGCCGCCACGGGAAGAATACGATATCGAAGTGACCGCGGCGGGCCGCAATGCCATCCGGATCCGGTTCCTGGAAGACACGACCTATTGGGAGCGCATCGGCCCGATGACGTTCGAGAAGGGCACAGGCGCGCGAGAGGGCGGCCCCTTCGACCGCGCCCGGTTCCATACCGGACCTTCCGGCCTCGTACTGTCCTTCAGCTACCAGCCCTACATGGCGTATCACCGCGTCGACGATTGAGGAGCAACCCCATGCCCATGCCGACTATGAAAACCCTCGCTTCCGTGTTCGCGCTGATGACGGCCGGCATGTCCGGCCCTGCACTGGCGCAGGATACCGGTGCGCCATCCGTCGTTCAGCCCGAGAACTGGACGATGGAGCAGCAGGGTTCGATGTCCGTCGTAACCGCGCCGGAAGGCAATCTCGACATTGCCGTGATCGAGGTCGGTCCGGCCGACGATGCGCTCGCTGCCGCCGCGGCGGCCTGGCAGGTCTACGATCCGCAGGCGCAACGCTCCGTCGAGCTGACCACGCCGGCAGCGTCCGAGAATGGCTGGGACCAGCGGGTCAGTATCCGCTATGCGACCTCCCCGTCCGAACAGGCCACGGTGAGTGCGCTGGCGCTGCGGCAGGGCGATGACTGGACCGTGGTGATCGTCAACGGCGCCCAGTCCACCGCCAATGTCCGTTCGGCCGCCGTATCCCTGGCCCGGGATTCCGTGCAGGCCGACGGCTACGAGCCCGAGGACTTTTCCGGCCAGACCGCCCATCGCCTGACCCCGGAACGCATTGCGCTGCTGCGCGACTTCGTCGCCGAAGCCGCCGAGACGCTCGATGTGCCCGGCGTGGGACTGGCCCTGATCGACCAGGGCGAGGTGGTTTTCGAAGGCGGTGTCGGTGTGCGTTCGCTGGACAACCCGGCACCCGTCGATGCGGATACCCGCTTCATGATCGCCTCCAACACGAAGGGTATGTCGACCCTCCTCCTGTCCATTCTGGTGGACCGGGGCGAGCTCGACTGGGACCAGCGCGTTGTCGACCTCTATCCCGAATTCCGGCTCGGCTCGGACAGCACGACGGAGTCCACCCTCGTCCGCCACCTCCTGTGCGCCTGCACCGGGCTTCCGCGCAAGGATTGGGGTTTCATCCTGGCCGATCAGGATACCCCCGCCTCGGACGTGTTCCGGCAGTTGTCCGAGACCCAGCCGACCAGCGCATTCGGCGAGCTGTTCCAGTACAATAACAATATGGCGGCCGCGGCCGGCTATGTCGGCGGCGCACTGGCCTATCCCGACATGGAAATCGGTGCGGCCTACGACCGGGCCATGGACGCGCTGATCTTCCAGCCTCTGAACATGCCGGACACCACGTTCGATTTCGATGCGGGGGAAAGCGGAAACTGGGCGCCGCCCCACGGGCTCGATGTCGACGGCAACCAGACCGTGATGTCGAACCATTTCAACCGGGGCGTCTATCCCTACCGGCCGGCTGGCGGCGCTTTTTCCACCGCTTCCGACATGGCCCACTACGTCCAGCTCGAACTGTCCCGCGGCCTGACGCCGGACGGCGAACGCCTGGTCAGCGAGGTGAATCTTCTGGCGCGGCGTGAACCGGGCGTCCAGGTGGCCGAAGACGTCTGGTACGGCATGGGCCTGTTCAACGAGGAACACTGGGGCGTGCCCGTCGTCACCCATGGCGGTACCCTGCTCGGCTATCACAGCAATTGGTACGCCCTGCCCGAAGCCGGAGTCGGGGCCGTCATCATGGTCAATGCCGATACCGGTGCTGCGATGTTGCGTCCCTTCCTGCGCCGTCTGGTGGAAGTCCTCTATGACGGCCACCCCGAAGCGATGAGCCAGATCGAGGCGGCTGCGGCGCGCCTGGACGCACAGACACAGGTCCGCCGCCAAGGTCTCGACATCCCCGGCGACACGGCGGTCCTGGGCGCCCTGGCCAGCCGTTATGAGAGCCCGGGCATCGGCACGATCACGATCTTCGAGAATGAGGGCCAGACGTGGATCGAAGCCGGCTCCATCCGCGCACCGCTGGCAACGCGGCAGAACCCCGACGGGACGGTCTCCATCGTCTCGATCGGCCCGGGCGCTATCAGCCTGGAAGCCGAAGTCGGCATGGAAGACGGCGCCAAAACCCTCACCCTCCGCGACAGCCAGCACGTCTACCTCTACACGGAGACGCGCTGAGAGGGGTGAAGGCAGACAAACGTGGTCCGGTCTCGGGAGTCTGGGGCCTCGCCCGGATGGACGTCGCGACCAGCGTTCCGAACCGGTTCCACCGCAACCGCACCGTCTCGTGCGTGATGCCGATGCCGCGCTCACGGAGCATACCGTCCACGTTCCGCAGCGACACCGGAAAGCGGGGTGTTGTCAGACTAACGCTAACGGGTCTCGCCAAGTCTGCGGACACGCTCCCTCAGGCGGCCAACAGCTGTCGCCATTCGCAAAGCGCGGCATCGCGGAGAGCTTTGAACCTGGGTCTGCGTTCGAGCGCGCGATCGTTGTTGAAGTGGTTGTGGACGGAGGCGTGAGCGGCGGCGAATTTCTGCAGACTTCGCATCTGCCTGAACCGCGCCATCGCCCGCTCCCGTCTTCGAAATGGTAGATGTGGGTTCTCAGCGCGATTGTTTTCGTCCCGACCTGTGACCTGACGATCGGCGTTGCCGATCTTGCGCATGGCTGCGCCGTACGACCGAAGGCGATCCGTAACGATTTCCTCCGGCCGGCCGTAGCGCCTCATCGCTTTCTTCAGGAATTTCAGTGCTGAAGCCTGGTCTCGGGTCTTTGTGACAAAGGACTCCAGCACCTCGCCTTCGTGATCGACCGCACGCCAGAGATAGTGGGTTTGGCCATCTATTTTTACGGAGACCTCATCCAGGTGCCACCGCCATTGGGTGACCTGACGGAGCTGCTGAGATCGACGCTTCTTTATCTCGCGCGCCATCATCGGGCCGAAGCGGTTCCACCAGTAACGGACCGGCTCGTGGCAGATGTCGATGCCGCGCTCGTGAAGAAGGTCCTCCACGTTCCGCAGCAAGAGCGGGAACCGGATATACATCATCACCGCCAGGCGGATGATCTCAGGCGAGGTTTTGAAGTAGCGAAATGGGTTGGTCATCCGGTCACAGTCACCCGATCACCGCTAACGAGCTGTTTCCTCTGACAGTGCCTCAGAAAATAATGGCGGAGAGGGAGGGATTCGAACCCTCGGAACCCGTAAAGGCTCAACGGTTTTCGAGACCGCCCCGTTCGACCACTCCGGCACCTCTCCGCGGGGATGCGGGTTGTGACTGAGCGGTCGAACAAAATCAAGAGGAGATCACTGGCAATTACCAGCGCAGGGCGACCACTCCGGCACGTCTCCGCACGGGGAGCGCGCTTTCTGGCGGAGACGGGAGGCAAAATCAAGGGAGGTGTGCTGTCGAATGCCAGCCCTTGAGGCTTTCCTCGCATTGACTCTGCTGTGCGCATGCGTATAACGCCCGCTCCTGCTCGCGCGGCCTGCCGTGGCGGGCCCATAAACCGTGAACAACGCTCCGGGCATACGGAGTGAAGAAAAAGGACCCGCCGGCCGCAAACCGGGTGCCGGACGGGATCGGACAGAAGGACAGAGACGATCATGTTCGCAGTGATCAAGACCGGCGGCAAGCAGTACCGCGTTGCCACCGGAGACGAAATTCGCATCGAAAAGGTCGACGGCGCGCCCGGCGACACGCTGGCGCTCGGCGACGTTCTCATGCTGGGCTCGGATGCCGGCGTGACGGTCGGTTCGCCGGTCGTGGACGGCGCCCAGGTGATCGGCGAGCTGGTCGAAACCAACCGCGCCAAGAAGATCATCGTCTTCAAGAAGCGCCGCCGCCAGAATTACCGCCGCACCAAGGGCCACCGCCAGTGGGGCTCGCTCGTGCGCATCGCGGAAATCGTCGCGCCGGGCGACAAGGCTAAGACCAAGCTGAAGAGCACGACGGCCGCCCCGAAGACCGAGGACGCACCCAAGGCCGAGCCGAAGGCGAAGGCGAAGGCGCCGGCCAAGAAGGCTGCAGCGCCCAAGGCCGAAGTCAAGACCGCAGCGCCCAAGAAGGCCGCTCCGAAAAAGGCCGCAGCCAAGGCCGCCAATGACGACCTGACCCAGCTGACGGGCATCGGCCCGGCGCTGGCGACGAAGCTGAACGAAGCCGGTGTGACGTCCTTCGCCCAGATCGCGGCGTGGACGGATGCCGACATGGACGCCCTGGGCGAGACCATCACGGGTCTCAAGGCCAAGGCAGAGAAGAATGACTGGATCAACGCCGCCAAAGCGCTGGCGTCGTAATCGGAGGGCTTAAGCAATGGCTCACAAAAAGGCAGGCGGCTCGTCCCGTAACGGCCGCGACAGTGAAGGCCGGCGCCTCGGCGTCAAGAAGTTCGGCGGCCAGACGGTCATTCCGGGCAATATCATCGTGCGCCAGCGCGGCACCAAGGTGAATCCCGGCACCAATGTCGGCATGGGCAAGGACCATACCCTTTATGCCCTTACCGAAGGCCGTGTCGTGTTCGCCAAGAAGTCCGGCGGCAAGGCGTTCGTATCGGTCGAACCGATTGCCGACGCAGCCGAATAGGGCAGCTCCACATAGCCGGGCTGTCCGCATAGCGGGGTCCGGGAGCGCATAATGCGCAAAAGGGGAGACGGACCGCCGCCTCCCCTTTTGTTTTGCCTGAATTCCCCAGGGAGCGGACCATGGGTCCCCGGATCGAAACCGAACGCTGTCTGTTGCGCCTGCCCGAACTGGCCGACGCCCCCGCCATCGCCACCTATTGCGGCGATTACGACGTGGCCAAGAACACGGCGCGCATTCCCCATCCCTATCCCGCACTGGGTGCGGAAATGTGGGTGCTGATCACCCGCGCGGGCTGGAAGCCGGCGGGCAACCAGTCGCTCACGGTCGAGCATGAGGGCGCGGTCATCGGCGGCGGCGGCGTATTCCGGCGCAAGCCGGATGCGGACTGGGAGATCGGCTACTGGATCGGCAAGCCCTGGTGGGGGCAGGGTTTCGCCACCGAGATCGGCCGGGCGCTGGTCGAACTGGGCACGAAGACGCTGGGCGCCGACCGGCTGATCGCCGGCCATTACGACGACAATCCCGCCTCGGGCCGCGTGCTGGAAAAGCTGGGCTTTCGCTATACGGGCGAGAGCGACGAACTCTTCGCCATGGCCCGGATGGGCAAGGCGCGCAGCCTGGACATGGTGCGGGAGGCCAGGGGCTGCGACGTGCCAAGCCGGACCGAACACGCTATAGCGGCCGGATAGGAAACAGGGACCGACATGAAATTTCTCGACCAGGCCAAAGTCTATGTCCGCTCCGGAAACGGGGGGGCGGGGTGCGTGTCCTTCCGGCGCGAGGCCTATGTGGAATATGGCGGCCCCGATGGCGGCGATGGCGGCAAGGGTGGCGATGTGTGGGTGGAGGCCGTGGACGGTCTCAACACGCTGATCGACTATCGCTACAAGCAGCATTTCAAGGCTGACACCGGCCAGCACGGCATGGGCAAGAACCGCACCGGCAAGGGCGGCGAGGATGTCGTGCTGGAAGTGCCTGCGGGTACCCAGATCCTGGATGAGGACAAGGAGGAGGTGCTGGCCGATCTCACGGAGGTGGGCCAGCGCGTCCTGCTGGCGCGCGGCGGCGACGGGGGCAAGGGCAATACCCGCTACAAATCCTCGACCAACCAGGCGCCGCGCAAATCCACGCCCGGCTTTCCCGGCGAGGAGCGCTGGATCTGGCTGCGGCTGAAACTGATCGCCGATGTCGGCCTCGTCGGCCTGCCCAATGCCGGCAAGTCGACCTTCCTGTCGGTGGTCTCCCGGGCCCATCCCAAGATCGCCGCCTATCCCTTCACCACGCTCTACCCGCATCTCGGCGTGGTCGACCTGGGTCCGGGTTCGCGCTTTATCGTGGCCGATATCCCCGGCCTGATCGAAGGCGCGCATGAGGGCGCGGGCATCGGCGACCGTTTCCTGGGCCATATCGAACGCTGCGCCTCGCTGATCCATCTGGTGGACGGCACCCAGGAGGATGTGGCGGCGGCCTATACGACCGTGCGCGGCGAGCTGGAAGCCTATGGCGCCGGCCTGGCCGAAAAGCGGGAAATCCTGGCGCTCAACAAGATCGACGCGATGACCGAAGAGGACATTGCCGGGAAGGTCGCGGAACTGGAGGCCGTGTCCGGCAAGCCGGTGCGGCGCATCTCCGGGGTTTCCGGCGACGGGATCAAGGATTTGTGCCGCGAGGCCTGGGATATCGTGCTGGAAGGCCGCGCCGCCGAGAAGGCCGCAGCGGAGGCCGCCGCCGGGGATGGCTGGACACCGTGACACGCGCCGCCTTCGACGCCGCACGCCGAATCGTGATCAAGGCCGGCTCCAGCCTGGTGCAGGCCGGTCCGGCCGTACTGGCGGCCATGGCCGCCGATATTGCCGAATTGCGCGGGCGCGGCGCGAGCATAGTGGTGGTGTCCTCCGGCGCGGTGGCGCTCGGCCGGGCGCGGCTGGGCCTGACCCGGCCCGTTCTCTCCCTGGAACAGAAACAGGCCGCGGCCGCAGCCGGCCAGGCGCGCCTGGTGACGGCCTGGGACGAGGCCCTGGCAGCGCACGGCCTGGCCGCGGCCCAGGCTCTGCTTACGCTGGACGTGACCGAATACCGGCGCTCCTGGCTCAATGCCCGCGCGACACTGGAGACCCTGATGGAACTGGGTGCCATTCCGGTGGTCAATGAAAACGACACCATCGCCACGGACGAGATCCGCTATGGCGACAATGACCGGCTGGCCGCGCGGGTCGCCCAGCTGGTCGGGGCCGATCTTCTGGTGCTTCTGTCCGATATCGACGGGCTCTACGATCGCGATCCGCGGCAGGATCCGGCTGCACGCCGCATCGCCGATATTCCCGTGATCGACGACACGATCCGGGCCATGGCCGGCGAGGCCAACGCCGCGGCGGCCGTGGGGACGGGCGGCATGCGCACCAAGATCCTGGCTGCGGAACTGGCTGGCCGGTCGGGCTGCGCCACGGCGATCGCCCTGGGCACGGCACCACGACCGGTTCTCAGCCTGGCCCGGCCGGATCACGGCAGCTGGTTTCATCCGGCCCGGTCTGCCGCCCGGGCGCGCGAAGCCTGGATCGCGGGCGCGGCGAGTCCGTCCGGAGAGATCCGGATCGATGCGGGCGCCGCACAGGCATTGCGCGCAGGAAAATCCCTGCTTCCGGTCGGTGTGACCGGGGTCGGGGGCCGGTTCGAACGCGGCGAGACCGTGCGCATTGTCGGTCCGGACGGGATCACCGTGGGCCGCGGCGTCTGCGCCTATTCGGCCGAGGACGCCCGGCGCATCGCCGGTTGCAGGTCCGACGAAGTCGAGGTGCGGCTGGGCTACCGCCGCGCCAGCGCCCTTGTCCATGTCGACGATCTGGTCCTCGATGCTTAAGCCCGCGCCCGCCCCGCCGCTCAAGTCGGAAGCCGTCAAGCCGGGCATGCGTATCGGCCTGTTCGGCGGCACGTTCGATCCGCCCCATGCCGGCCATCTCCACGCCGCGCGGACCGCGATGCGGCGGCTGCGCCTGGACCGGGTATGGTGGCTGGTCTCGCCGCAAAACCCCCTGAAGGCCCGTCAGGCCGGCGATCTGGCAAGGCGCATGGATGCGGTGCGCGATCTGGCCCGTGATCCCGGCATGGTGATCAGCGACATCGAGGCCCGGCTGGGCACCAACCGGACCATAGACCTGCTGGGCGCGCTGAAGGCGCGGCACCGGGATGTGCACTTCGTCTGGATGATGGGGGCCGACAATCTTGCCGGCATCCACCGCTGGGCCGACTGGCAGGGCATTTTTTCCTCTGTCCCGGTCGCCGTGATCGCCCGGCCGACCGATGCGGTGCGCGCCCGCCTCTCGCCGGCCGCCCAGGTCTTTTCCGCCAGCCGCGTGTCCGAATCGCAGGCGAGAAGCCTTGCCGGCCGGCCCGCACCGGCCTGGACCTATCTGACCGCGCGGCTGCATCCGCATTCCTCGACCGCGCTTCGCGAGCGGGCCTGACTCGGATTGGCGCTGAACGCTCGAACCGGGCCGCGAAGCATGTTATATGTCGGTCTCGTTGTTGTGGATGTCAGAGAGGACACCAGCCCTGTCTACGGAATTATCGCGCCGTAAGGAGCAAGAATCGGCTGCCGCCGTCCGAGTTACCGGCGACGACACGCATGTCGAGGAACTGGAAACCCTGGTTCTGGACTCGCTGGAAGATGACAAGGCCGAGGATATCGTCGCCATCGATCTTCGTGGCAAATCTTCCGTCACCGATATCATGATCGTCGCCTCCGGGCGGTCGGCCCGGCACGTCAACGCGCTGGCCGATCATCTCGTGCGCAAACTCAAGGAACACGGGCAGGGCAAGGCCCGGGTCGAGGGCATGCAGACCTGCGACTGGGTTCTGATCGATGTCGGCGATGTCATCGTCCACCTGTTCCGGCCGGAAGTGCGCAGCTTCTACAATCTGGAAAAGATGTGGTCGGTCGAGCCCGAAGCGACGGCGTCCTAGGTGAAGCTTCGCATTGCCGCGCTGGGCCGGATGAAGTCCGGTCCCGAACGCGAACTCGTCGATACCTATGCGGATCGGTGCACCGCCACCGGGCGGCCCATCGGCTTGGGGCCGCTGGTCGAGACCGAGATAGACAATCGCGCCTTCAAGACGGCCGGCGAGGAAAGCCGGGCCCTGGCCGCCAGCCTCGAGCCCGGCGCCAGGCTGATCCTGCTGGACGAGCGCGGCAGGGTCCTGACGTCGCGCGATTTTGCCGGCACGCTGGGCCGCTGGCGCGACGAGGGCGCGCGCGAGGCCGTGTTCTGCATCGGCGGCGCGGACGGTCACGACCGGACCCAATTGCCCCGGCCCGACCTCATGCTGGCCTTCGGTCCCGCGGTCTGGCCGCACAAGCTGGTCCGGGTCATGCTGGCCGAACAGCTCTACCGGGCGGTGTCGATCCTGGCCGGGTCACCCTATCATCGCGATTGAGCGCAAGCCCATACCGCTCTAGCCTCCCCTCATGTTGAGCCTCGCTCTCGCCCTTATCCTGTACCAGTCCCAACCGGCCACTCCACCGGATCCGGAGGAAGCCGCGCGCCTGGAACAGGAGGAACGCGAGGCTGCCGCCCGAGCCGGAGCGGCCCACCGCCAGGCCGAGGCGCTGGCCCGTGAAATTGCCCTGATGCAGCGCCAGCTGGTCGAACTCGGCCAGCGGGTCAGCGCCAGCGAGACTGCCGCCCAGGAAACCCAGGCGGAGCTGGCTCGCCTGGGCGGGGAGGAGGCCGCCATCCTGGCCCGGCTGAATTCGGACCGGGAAGCGCTGATCGCGCTTCTGGCCGCGATCCAGCGCATCGAGACACAGGCCCCGCCCGCCATTCTCGCCGCCCCCGACGATGCGGCGAATGCGGCCCGGGCCGCGGCCCTGATGGCCGATGTGGCGCCGGCACTGCGCGAGCGGGCCGGCGCACTGGCGGCGCAGCTGGAGGATTTGCGGGCCCTGCGCGCCGGTATCGAACGCGAGCGGGAAACCCTCACACTCGCCGAGGACATGCTGGCCTCCCAGCGGCTTGAACTGGAAGTGCTGATCGCCGAACGCCGGGCCCTGGAAGCACGGCGGCGCAACGAAGCCGTCGAATTGCTGGAAGCCTCCTCCAGTGCCGGCGAACGTGCGCGCTCGATCCGCAGCCTGATCGGCGAACTGTCCCGCATGGCCGAGGTAACACCCACGCTCAGCCCGCGCCGGCTGGAACTGGACGATGCGATCCCGGAACCCCGCATGCGGCCGCCGCGCGAACTCGTGGCCGCCCGCATGCCCACGGCGCCGCTGGAGACCCTGCGCTTTGCCGATGCCCGCGGGCGGCTGCGCACACCGGCCACCGGCCATATCGTGCACCGCTTCGGCGAGGTGACCGAAGATGGCACACGGTCTGACGGAATTTTCATTCGTACCCGGCAGAGGGCGCAGGTAGTCTCTCCGTTCGACGCCCGCGTCGAGTTCGCGGGGCCGTTCAACACCTACGGCGGTCTCTTGATACTGAATGTCGGCGATGGCTACTATATCGTACTGGCTGGCATGGCGGTGACCTATGCCAGTGTCGGTCAAAGCGTCCTGGCAGGCGAACCTGTCGGCGCGATGCCCGACCGGACCCAACCGGCACCGGATTTGTATCTGGAGCTGCGTCGAAACGGTGATGCGGTCGATCCGGCTCCCTGGATCCGGAACCTCGCAGAAACCGGCTAGGAATGTCGCGCTCAAAGGACGCGAGCTCGCATGCGTATCAATGTCTTTGCTTCCATGGTCGCCTTTGCGGTCGGAGCCGTGGCCATCGCGGTGTCCGCCGAGGGCAGCCAGGAAGACCGGACGGAAACCTTCCGCCAGCTCGAGCTTTTCGGCGACGTGTTGAGCCGCATCGAAGCCGATTACGTGTCCGATACGGATCAGGCCGAGCTGATCGAGGCGGCGATCGACGGCATGCTGACATCCCTGGACCCGCATTCCAGCTACCACAATCCCGACAGCTACGAGGACCTGCGCGTCTCCACGCGCGGCGAGTATGGCGGTCTGGGCATGGAGGTGACGCGCCGTGACGATTTCATCACCATCGTCTCACCGATTTCCGACACGCCGGCCGAGCGCGCCGGTCTGCGCACCAATGATCGCATCATCGCCGTGGATGGCGAAACGATTGTCGGTATTTCCGTAGACGAGGCCGTGGAGCTGATGCGCGGGGCCGTCGGCGAACCGGTGACCATCACCATCGCCCGCGGCGATGACGACCCGTTCGACGTTACCCTGGTACGCGACACGATTCCGCTGCGCACCGTGGCAACACGGCTCGAGGACGGCGTACCCTATATGCGCATTGCCGGCTTCAACGAACGCACCACGGAAATGGTTCATGAGGGTATCACCGAACTCGAGGACGAATATGGCGCCCCGCTTCCGGGTCTGATCCTGGACATGCGGTACAATCCGGGCGGGCTGCTGGACCAGGCGATCGGGGTCACCGATGTGTTCCTGGACGGTGGCGAGGTCGTTTCGACCCGCACCCGCGACCCCCGCGAGACCCAGCGCTACAACGCCCGGCCCGGCGACCGGCTGAACGGCGCACCGATCGTTGCGCTGATCAATGAAGGAACGGCCAGCGCGGCCGAGATCGTCGCCGGTGCCCTGCAGGACCGGGAGCGCGCCGAGCTGGTCGGCATGACCAGTTTCGGCAAGGGCTCGGTACAGACCATCATCCCGCTGCGCGGCGGCCGTGACGGCGCCCTTCGGCTGACCACGGGCCGCTACTACACGCCGGCCGGCCGTTCGATCCAGGCCACCGGCATCGTCCCGGACATGCAGATTTCCGCCTGGGTCCTGGAAGAGGATGAAGAGAGCAGCTCGCCGCAAATGTCGTCCGAGGCCGATCTGCCCGGTGCCCTGGAAAACGAGAATGGCGATCACCGCGCCGACACTGACGTCGCCGAGGTGGAACAGCCGCCGGAAGACTGGTCGGAGGACGAGGACTATCAATTGTCCCGCGGCCTCGAAATCCTGCGCGAGCGGATGGAAAGCCAGCAGGCCGCATTGCAGTAGACGGCCGTCGCCGGCGGCGTTAACCGTTTCTTACAGGCGAATCGCCCAGATTGGCGGGTGAGCAGGCGCGTCTTGCCGATGCGCCGCATGAACCCATTGTCCGATCAGGCCTGACGCGATGCCGACCGCCGTTCTTCGCCATGCCCAACCGCTCATGACCGTCCGGGCCCCGCTGATCGCGGGTCTGGCCACGGCCTTGCTGGTATCCGCCGGGATCGGGGGAGTGGCCCTGTTCGGCGAGGCCGACACGGCCCTGCCCGGGGCAAGCCGGTTTTTCGATCCCGTTCCGCAGCCCGTCGCGCAGACCGACACGGTGCTGCGCACGACCGATGACGTCGATAGTCGTCCGATCCGCTTTCTCGAGCCGGAGGAAGGCGAGGAGATTTCCCTGAACGGTGTGCGTGACGGGTTCGACGGGCCGGCGCCGGCCGCGCAGGCGGGATCCGACCCTGCCGATGCCGAGGCGCGTCATGCGGCCGAACAGTCCGCAGCAGCCGTCCATCCCGATGCCCTGCCCGCCGCCCCGCTGACCGGTTTGACAGAGCCCGGTCCCGGTGGCCTGCTGCCGGTCATCGGCCCGGACGGCACCCGGCCCTCGCGTGCCTATGCGCGTCCTTTCCACGGCGATCCCGGCGCGCCCACCGTCGCGGTCGTCGTCGGCGGTATGGGCCTCAACAGCGCCGTCACCCAGGCCGCGATCGACGAATTGCCGCCGGAAGTGGCACTCTCCTTTGCGCCCTATACCCGCGATCTCCAGACTTGGATCGACCGCGCGCGCGCGGCCGGCCACGAGGTCCTGATCGAGGCCCCGATGGAGCCGTTCGATTACCCGAACAACGATCCGGGCCCGCACACGCTTCTGGCCGATGGCTCCGCCGAGGAGAACAGCCGGCGGTTGACGTGGGTACTCAGCCGCGCCACCGGTTATTTCGGGGTGACCAATTATCTCGGTGCCCGCTTTTCCGCCTCGCCTGGCGCCCTGCAGCAGGTGTTCGACGCGCTGGAACAGCGCGGCGTCGCCTTCCTGCATGACGGGGCCGGCCGCCGCTCCTCGATCGAGGGCGCAGCGCAGGCGGTCGACATTGAATACGCCATTGCCGACCGCATTCTGGACGAAGATCTCAGCCCGGACGCCATAGACGAGCGCCTACTGGCGCTCGAGGCGCTGGCGATCCAGAACGGTGCGGCCCTGGGGACCGGCTTCGCCTATCCTGCCACGGTGGAGCAGATTCGCGCCTGGGCCGCCGGGCTCGACCTGCGCGGTTATCAGCTCGCGCCGCCCTCGGCCGTGATGGCCCGGCGACGGCTGGAAGCGCGCCTTGCCGAAGAGGCACGTTCGGCCCAGCCACAGCAGGCCCAGAGACCGGCCCGGTCCGAGAACAGCAATAGCGGAAGCGGTCATCACTGATGGCGGGCACCGACCCGTATCCCCATCACCGCCCCAATGTCGGCATCGCCCTGTTCAACACCAGCGGACAGGTCTGGCTCGGCCGCCGCGAAGCCACGCCGCCACCCTGGAACTGGCAACTGCCCCAGGGCGGGATCGATCCGGGTGAAGACCCGCGCGACGCGGCCCTTCGCGAACTGGAAGAGGAAACCGGCATTCCGCCATCCAAGGTCGAGTTCATCGGCGAAATCCCCGGCTGGCTGGCCTATGACTATCCCCCGGATGTGCGGGAGGATCCGCGCTTCCACAAAAAGCGCCATCTCGGCCAGAAACAGCGCTGGTTCGCCCTGCGCTTTCTGGGCAGCGCAACCGATATCGACCTGGAACGCCACGGCGAGGTCGAGTTCGATGCCTGGCGCTGGGGCGAGCTCGGCGAAATCCCCGAGCTCATCATCCCGTGGAAGCGGGATGTCTATGTTGAGGTCGCACACGCCTTCAAACCGTATACGCGCTGACGATACAGCTCGACCTGCCCGTCTGTATTCGGGAATCCGAGTGACCGGCCGTCGGGTCAACTGGCCTCTCCGCGGCCACACTGTCTATCAATGCACAAATAGATTCCGCACTGCATCATACAGATCGGACGCCGGCCGGCCGCGTGGAACTAAAGCGGCGTCGATACGATCCGCGGCTGTCAAGACATACTATCGTATATATGATTTAAGACTCTTAATATTCTTATTGTTTTTAAACACAAAACCTCATCAGGAAATATATTTTTCCCTAGACTCATTGACGATCACGACAGGCGAGTCCAATCTTTGGCGGCCACTCAGAATTGTGCACGCAGCAACGACGGCAACCGACGGCAGGGGGGCGTCATGCACTTCAGCAAATACACCATCCTATCGCGGCCGCTGACGGGATCCGGCTACATCCTGATGAACGGCCTGAGCGGAGCGCTCGACTGGGTGCCGAACGAGATCGGCGACGCCCTCGATATCGCTCTTCATCCGCGCAATGAGACCATGCTCCGGCAGGTTGCCGAAGCACTGAGCGACGACTTGCGCGCAGCCTGGAAAGAACGCGGTCACTTGACCGAGGCCGCGCCCCAGGACGAGACCGAACTGGTCAAGACCCTGGGCGGGGCGATGCACGATGCTGTCGCGAACAAGCCCACATTCATGATCGTGCCCAATCTGGACTGCAACTACCGTTGTACATACTGCTTCGAGCGGCCGATCCAGAATGCGCTCAAGCGTCAAGGCGCCGACATCGCCCACCACAAGGGCAATGTTGTCATGACGGAAGATCAGGTCGATGCCGTCTATGCCGGCATCAGCCAGCTGAAAGCAGGCAAAGGCCTGCAGGACGGCGGGCAGATCATTCTCTATGGCGGCGAACCGCTGGACCGAAATCACAGGGATGTTGTCGAGAAAATCGTCCGGACCGGCCAGGCGCGCGGCTATCACTTCGCATGCATCACCAATGGCCACGATCTGGATGCGTTCATGCACTTGCTCGGAACGGGCGGACTGGAACAGGTCCAGATCTCCATCGACGGCCCGAAGGAGGTGCACGACAAGCGTCGCGTCTATATCGGCCGGGAATCGTCTTTCGACCGGATCGAGGCCAATATCGACACCGCCCTGACCGAGACTGATGCGGAAATCCAGATCCGGGTTCATGTTGACCCGAGTAATATCGACCTTTTCGACACTATACTGGAGTTCTTCCGGGAGAAAGGTTGGACCAACAATTCGCAAGTGATCATCTATGCCAATACCGTCTACGACAAGGACGAAGACGGGAATGTGTTGGCGGAGATCGATCATGGCGACATCGTTACCGCCATCGGCGACCGCTGCGCGCCCTTCGACAATGTTTACACGAGCGCGCCGGCAATCCACGCCGCCAACGCGATGCGACCGGCTTTCCTCAACGGCGAGCGCTTCTCGCTGAAAGGCACCTACTGTTCTGCCAATTCAGGCAACTACATCTTCGCCGCCGACGGGCGCATCTATGCGTGCTGGGAATCAGTCGGCAAGGCGTGCAGCCGGATCGGCGCCTTCGACAACGAACAGGGGCTTGTGCTGAACAAGGCCGCAACGGATCGCTGGTTCAACCGGAATGTGTCCAACCTCCCCGACTGTCAGCACTGCCGCTACGCGCTGGTTTGCGGCGGCGGCTGCGCCCAATACGCGGAATACAATTCCGGCGACCTCTACCAGGCTTATTGCGACGACTTCGACCGCACATTCAGGGCAGGTCTGGCCGATCAAGCAAGGCGGCTTCTGCGGGAACACGACCATCCCGCCGCAGAGACGCATGCGCGTGAAGAGTCCAATCAGCAGCAGGAAAGGGAAATGGTATGAGCAAGTCCACCAGACGGGATTTCGTCGCCACAGCCGCCGTTGCCGGTGTTGGGGCGATGACTGCAACCGGCGGCGTAATGGCACAAACACGCGGCCAGCAGCGCGCGCAGGAAATGCAGATCGATCCCGAAGTACTGCGGCAGATGCGCCGCTCGGACGCGTTGCCGATCAATCGCGAGGCCCGCGCTGTCATGCCGGGCGGCGATCTGGCCAACCGTGAGGATATCCTCGCCCGGCTTGGCCTCGATCCGTCCACCCCACCGGACGCCTGGCTGGCCATCGTGGCGTGCGGATCCAATGCTTCGGCGCTGCGTCCGCACCAGTTGGAGATCCTCGATCGAGCCCGCGTGCTCAACAATATGGATAATGTCCAACTGCCGCAGAACCGGCAGCAGCGTTATTGACGGCTTGGTCGCATTCGGGCGGCACGGCCCGGTTCCGCTCCGCTTCCGCGCCGGGCGAAGCCGGGCCGTTGACCGTCATTGGCGATATGCGGGTGCCGGCCCGCCGGGCGCTGGACTGGCTCAACCGCGAGGCAGACCGGTTTGCTGCAGCAGAGGATGGCGACCCGACGGCTGAATCGTACCAGACCGCACTCGCCGAACTTGCCTTGTTCCTGAGAATTGTCACCCGAAACCCGCTACCCGGCGCGGCGCGGCCCATCCTCGCGCGGCTGACCCGCGCCCTGGAGAGGGCGTATCGCGACCCCCGCCTGAACGGCTTCATCCACACCGGGCCTCCGGAGGCGGCGATCGGGCATGTCATGATCTGGCTGGCACTGGACGCGTCAGGCCTCGCCGAACCGGTCATGCCACGCCAACATCTCGTATCCGCGCTGGAAGCCCGCAACATCGTGGCCGTGCCGCGCCCGGCCATGCGCTTTCTCGAACTGCGCCTGGCCCTGGACGCGCTGGGACTGCGTCACGACCTGCCCGACCGGGCCGACTTTCTGGCGGTCAGCGACCTGCCGGGGCTGCTGGACTCGTCTAATACCGCCGATCTCTATATGGCGACCCACTGGTTGTTCTATCTGACCGACTTCGGCCGATACACCCTGCCTGGCGCTGGCGAGTTGATCCCCTCCATGCGCAAACGGCTGGCCGATGTCGCGACCGCCGGACACTGGGACCTTACCGCCGAATTCTTGCTGGCCGGCGCCTGTGTGCATGCTCGCCCGGATGCTACATCCGACGCGGCCTGGTCTGCACTGGGGGCCGCTCAAGACCCCGCAGGCCACATGACCGGACCGCCGGAGAACCGCCCGCCCTTCATCCGCGCCTACCACACCTGTCTCGTGGCGGCCTGGGCCGGCCTTGCAGAGGCGGCAAACCGGCAGACCGGTGCCGCGCAACATTCCACCCGGTTACACGAGTAGAGCCGGCACGCCGGCCGTGGACAATAAAAGGCCGCCCCGGGGACCGGGACGGCCTTGTTCTGATCGTGTGTCGCAGATTGCTAGTTCGCCAGGGCGGCCTGCATGGCTTCGTATTTTACAACGAGGGCCTCGGCCTGTTCGCGTTCTTCCTCGTCCTTCGCCGTCGCCACGTCCTCGCGGGCGTCGGAGAGGGCCTGCGCCACTTCGCCGGCGTCGAGTTCGGCCATCGGGATGGCTTCCTCGGCCAGGATGGTCAGGCCGGCCGGCGTCACCTCGGCGAAACCGCCATGGATAAAGGTGCGTTCGACCGCGCCGTCATTCATGACCGCGATCGCACCGGGCCGGATGATCGACATGAAGGGGGCGTGGTTCGGCAGAACGCCGAAATCGCCCTCTTCGCCCGGCACCGCGACCTGGTCCACATCACCCGCGAACAGGCGGCGTTCCGGGGAGACGAGATCGAAATGGAGTTTGTCAGCCATGAGGCGTCTCCGCTTGGACCGGAAGCTGCGTTACGCAGCTTCCGCAGCCAGTTTCTCGGCTTTCTTCACGGCATCCTCGATGGTGCCGACCATGTAGAAGGCCGCCTCCGGCAGGTGGTCGTATTCGCCGTCGCAGATTGCCTTGAAGCCCTTCACCGTATCGGCGACCGGCACCTGGATGCCCGGGAAGCCGGTGAAGACTTCGGCCACGTCGAACGGCTGGGACAGGAAGCGCTCGATCTTGCGGGCACGGGCCACGACCAGCTTGTCCTCTTCGGACAGCTCGTCCATGCCCAGGATGGCGATGATGTCCTGCAGGGCCTTGTAGCGCTGCAGCACTTCCTGCACACGGCGGGCGGTGTTGTAGTGCTCTTCGCCGACAACGCGCGGCTCGAGAATGCGCGAGGTGCTATCGAGCGGGTCCACGGCCGGATAGATGCCCTTCTCCGCGATCGAGCGGTTGAGCACCGTCGTCGCGTCGAGGTGAGCGAAGGTGGTGGCCGGGGCCGGGTCGGTCAGGTCGTCGGCCGGCACGTAGACGGCCTGCACCGAGGTGATAGACCCCTTGGTGGTCGAGGTGATCCGCTCCTGCAGCGCCCCCATGTCGGTGGCCAGGGTCGGCTGATAGCCCACGGCGGACGGGATCCGGCCCAGCAGCGCGGACACTTCGGCGCCGGCCTGGGTGAAGCGGAAGATGTTGTCGACGAAGAACAGCACGTCCTTGCCTTCCTCGTCGCGGAAGTATTCCGCCTGGGCGAGGCCCGACAGAGCGACGCGGGCGCGGGCGCCCGGCGGCTCGTTCATCTGGCCGAACACCAGGGCACAGCGCGAGCCCTCGGCCGAACCGTCATTATCCTTCGGATTCTTGTTCACACCGGACTCGATCATTTCCCAGTAAAGATCGTTGCCCTCACGGGTGCGTTCGCCAACGCCGGCGAAGACCGAGTAACCGCCGAACAGTTTGGCGATATTGTTGATCAGTTCCTGGATCAGCACCGTCTTGCCGACACCGGCGCCGCCGAACAGGCCGATCTTGCCGCCCTTGGCGTAGGGGCAGAGCAGGTCGACGACCTTGATGCCGGTCGGCAGGATTTCCGCTTCCGTGGCCTGTTCGTCGAAGGACGGGGCCGGGCGGTGGATCGGCGCGCGGACCTCGTGCGCCACGTCGCCCGCCTCGTCGATGGCCTCACCCGTCACCGACATGATGCGGCCGAGCGTGCCCGGACCGACCGGGACGGTGATCGGACCGCCCGTATCCTTGACATCGGCACCGCGCTGGAGGCCTTCGGTGGCGTCCATGGCGATGGTGCGGACGGTGTTCTCGCCGAGGTGCTGGGCAACCTCGAGGACGAGCTTCTTGCCGTCATTGGTGGTTTCCAGGGCGTTGAGGATGTCCGGCAGACCGCCGTCGAATTCAACGTCCACAACAGCGCCCGTGATCTGGGCAATGCGGCCTTTAAGAGTGCTCATAGCGGGTCTTTCCTCTCGCCTAGAGGGCCTCGGCGCCGGAGATGATCTCAGTCAGCTCCGTGGTGATCTGCGCCTGACGCGTGCGGTTATAAACAAGGTTGAGTTTGTCGATGAGTTCGCCGGCATTGCGCGTGGCATTGTCCATCGCGGCCATCTTGGCCCCCATCTCGCCGGCCACATTCTCCAGCAGCGCGGACAGGATGACGGTATTGGCATAGCGCGGCAGGAGCGTGTTGAGGATGGTCTCCTCGTCGGGCTCCGCCTCGTAGACGGCGCCGGCCAGGTCGGGACGCTCGACACCTTCGTCGATCGCATCGATGGCCGGGATCAGGACTTTGGCGCGCGGCTTCTGCGAGATCACCGACACGAATTCAGCCGAGACGAGCTCGCAGACATCGAACTCGTCATGCTCGAACATGTGGCGGATCTTGTCGCCGATCCGGGCCGCAGTGGCGCCGTTGATGGTCTTTTCGCCGGACAGTTCGATACGCTCGACGATCAGCGACGCATATTGCCGCTTCAACTGGTCCGCGCCCTTCTTGCCGACGCAGATCACCTTGACCGTCTTGCCTTCGCTCTGCAGCGCATTGATGCGCTCGCGCGCCTTCTTCACGATATTCGTGTTGAAGCCGCCGCACAGACCGCGATCGGCGGTCATGACGACCAGAAGATAGGTTTCGGACTGGCCCGTACCCACCAGGAGCGGCGAGGCGCCCGGGGTTCCGGCCATGGCGGTGGACAGATTGGCCATGACGGCTGCCATGCGCTCGGCATAGGGGCGTGCGCTTTCCGCAGCCTCCTGGGCCCGGCGCAGTTTCGCGGCGGCCACCATCTGCATCGCCTTCGTGATCTTCTGCGTCGATCGAACCGAAGAGATGCGGTTTTTCAGATCCTTAAGGCTCGCCATTCGGCTCTCCTAAGCGGCGGGTCCCGGTCGGGCTCACGCGAAGTGTTCGGTGAACTTGTCGAGAACCGTCTTCAGCTTGCCTTCGGTCTCGTCGGTCAGCTTCTTCTCGTCGCGGACGGCCGTGAGAAGACCCGCGTGTTCAGCATGCAGGTGACGCAGCAGGTCGGCTTCGTAGCGCTGGATGTCGGAGACAGCCAGGCCGTCCAGATAGCCGCGCGTACCGGCATAGATCACGCAGACCTGCTCTTCCATCGCCAGCGGCGAGAATTGCGGCTGCTTGAGGAGTTCGGTCAGGCGCTGGCCGCGATTGAGCAGTTTCTGCGTCGCCGCGTCGAGATCGGAGCCGAACTGGGCAAAGGCCGCCATTTCACGGTACTGGGCCAGTTCGCCCTTCATCTTGCCGGCCACCTGCTTCATCGCCTTGGTCTGGGCGGCGGAACCGACGCGCGACACCGACAGGCCGACGTTCACGGCCGGGCGGATGCCCTGGTAGAAGAGGTCGGTTTCCAGGAAGATCTGGCCGTCGGTGATGGAGATGACATTGGTCGGGATATAGGCCGACACGTCATTGGCCTGGGTCTCGATGACCGGCAGGGCGGTCAGCGAACCATTGCCGTTGTCGTCATTCAGCTTCGCAGCGCGCTCAAGCAGGCGCGAGTGCAGGTAGAAGACGTCACCCGGATAGGCTTCGCGGCCCGGCGGGCGGCGCAGCAGCAGCGACATCTGGCGATACGCGACCGCCTGTTTGGACAGATCGTCGTACACGATCAGGGCGTGCATGCCGTTGTCGCGGAAGTACTCGCCCATGGCGCAGGCGGTGAACGGCGCCAGGAACTGCATCGGGGCCGGATCGGACGCGGTCGCGGCAACGACGATGGTGTAGTCCATCGCGCCGTTTTCCTCGAGCGTCTTCACGATCTGGGCGACGGTGGAACGCTTCTGGCCGACGGCGACATAGATGCAGTACAGCTTGGCGCTCTCGTCGTCGCCTTCATTGATCTGCTTCTGGTTCAGGATGGTGTCCAGCGCAATCGCGGTCTTGCCGGTCTGGCGGTCACCGATGATCAGCTCGCGCTGGCCGCGGCCGACCGGGATCATGGCGTCGATTGCCTTGATGCCCGTCGCCATCGGCTCGTGCACGGATTTGCGCGGGATGATACCCGGCGCCTTGACGTCGACGCGGCGGCGCTCGGCAACGTCCTTGAGCGGACCCTTGCCGTCGATCGGCTCACCCAGACCGTCCACGACGCGGCCCAGAAGACCCTTGCCGACGGAGGTGTCGACGATGGCGCCGAGACGCTTGACGGTGTCGCCTTCCTTGATGCCCCGGTCGTCGCCGAAGATCACGCAGCCGACATTGTCGCGCTCGAGGTTCAGGGCCATGCCCTTGATGCCGCCCGGGAACTCGACGAGTTCGCCGGCCTTCACCTCGTCCAGGCCGTAGACGCGGGCGATACCGTCACCGACGGACAGAACGCTACCGACGTCCGAAACCTTCGCGTCGGTACCGTAATTCTTGATTTGATCCTTCAGGATCGCAGAGATTTCTGCGGCACGGATGTCCATGGACCTAGGCCTCTTTCATCGCATTCTTCATCCCGTCCAGCTTGGTGCGGAGGGAGGAGTCGAACATGCGGGAGCCGACCTTCACGATCAGCCCGCCCAACAATTCAGGCCGCACATCCGTGCGCACCTCGATTTCGCGCCCGAAGGCACCCTTCAGCGAAGCCGCCAGGGCCTCGGTCTGTTTCTTGGTCAGTGCCGCCGCCGTCGTCACGTCGGCGGTGACCACACCCCGGTCGGCGGCAGCCAGAGCGGCGAAAACCTTCGCCACGGCGCCGAGATCGCCGGCACGCCCGTTGCGCGCGGCAACACCGAACGTATTGCGGGTCAATTCGTTGAACCGGGCCTTCTCCGCGAGCGCGGTCAGCACGCCGGCCTTTTCCTCGGCAGCATACAGCGGCGAGGCAAGCGCCTCGGCCAGTTCGGGGGAGGTTTCGAGCATCGCGGAAAAGGCCGATAGATCGGCCTCCACCTTGTCGGCGGCACCCGAGGTCTTTGCCAGCTCGAACAGCGCGGTTGCGTAGCGTCCCGCCGCGTTGGCTGTCATGGCGTCTTCGCCGGTCTTCACCGTGACGTCACTCTCTAGTTGGATGAGCACCCGTGGATCATCGGAACCGATGTAAGTGCCTGTTATTCAACGATTATGAAAACCAGACGCACCGTGTTGCACCGCACGCCCTCGTGGTTCGGCGCTGCGATAGCACAGGGATAGGGGCACAGCAAGCCACTCACACCGGGCGATTCAGCGCACGGACAGTCTCCTTCCCCCGCATTGCCGGAGCGGACGGAGGGGCAATAGGTGCGCCCCGCTCCGACGCCGTTCGCCCTGCAGCCAGGCTGCGGCCGCTTTCCCGCATTCCGTGGGGAAGCAACCTACCCCGTCTTCCGCCGCCCCCGCTTCGCCAGGATGTTCAGCGCCTCGACAAAAAGCGAGAAGGCGATGGCAAAGTAGAGATAGCCGCGCGGAATGTGGAAGTGCAGGGCATCGGCCACCAGGGCGATACCGATCAGGAGCAGGAAGGACAGGGCCAGCATCTTGGTCGTGGGATGCCGTTCGATGAAGCCCGCCACACTGCCCGACGCCAGCAGCATGATCGCCATGGCAATACCGACGGCGGTGATCATGACCGGCAGATGATCTGTCATGCCCACCGCGGTGATCACGCTGTCGAGCGAGAAGACGATATCGATCAGCACGATCTGGAAGACGACCATGCCAAAGGCAGCGGCGGCGCGACCGCCGCGATGCTCCGCCTCGCCCTCCACGGTGTGGTGGATTTCCAGCGTCGCCTTGCCCAGCAGGAACAGCCCGCCGAGCATCAGGATGATGTCGCGCCACGAGACCTCGTGGTCGGCGATGGCGAAGACCGGCGCCTCGAGATGCGCGATCCATACCAGGCCGAACAGCATGATCACGCGGAAGGCCAGCGCCAGTCCCAGACCCACGGTCCGCGCCCTGGCCCGCTGCGCCTCGGGCAATCGGTCGGCCATCAGCGCGACAAAGATCACATTGTCTATGCCCAGCACGATTTCCAGGAAGGTCAGCGTGAGGAGGGACATCAGGACTTCGGGCGTCATCAGGACTTCGAGCATGGCAGGCATCCCTTTGGCGGCTGGCGGTCAGATGAAACTATACGGCTCGACATCGATTGAAACCCGTACCGAGGCCGGCGTCTTCACCCGTCCGGCCCAGGCGCGCAGATAGGCGGAGATGTCGACCGACTTGTCGGCACGCACCAGAATACGGCGGCGATGCCAGCCGCGCACCATGGCGCGGGGCGGCTCGGCCGGTCCCCAGATTTCCACCCCGTCGGTCACCGGTGCGGCGGCCGCCCAGACGGCGGCTGATTTTTCGACATTGGCCGGATCCTGGCTCATCAGCCCGATCGCGGCCAGGCGCCCGAAGGGGGGCAGGCCCAGCATTTCGCGGGCAGCGAATTCCATCTCCAGAAACCTGTCGCGATCGCCCGCGATCAGCGCCTGGATCGCATCGTGTTCAGGCTGGTGTGTCTGCAGGAGCGCACGGCCCGGACGGTCGGCGCGGCCGGCGCGGCCGGCGACCTGGACCAGGGTCTGGTAGGTGCGCTCGCCTGCCCGGGGGTCTCCCCCGGCCAGACCCAGATCCGCGTCGATCACGCCGACCAGTGTCAGGTTCGGGAAGTTGTGGCCCTTGGCCGCGATCTGGGTGCCCACGAGAATGTCGATCTCGCCCCGCTCCATCGCGGCCACGATCTCGGGGCCGCGATGGCTGTCGGATGAGTAGATATCCACGCGCGCCTCGGGGAAACGGCGTCTGGCTTCCTCGGCCACGCGCTCCACACCGGGGCCGACACTGGTCAGGGACTCCTCCGCCCCGCATTCCGGGCAGGCTTTCGGCTTGGGCATGGAAAAGCCGGTGACATGGCAGACCAGACGGCCGGTATAGCGGTGTTCGACGAGATAGGACTGGGTGTCCGGCGAGACCATGCGATGCCCGCAGGTGCGGCACAGCACCAGCGGGGCGTAGCCGCGCCGGTTGAGATAGAGCAGGCTCTGCTCGCCCCGCGCACAGGTCTCGGCCACGGCCTGCACCAGGGGCGGCGACATCCAGCTTCCGGATTCCGCCGGGGTCTCGCGCAGGTCGATCGTGCCGATCTCCGGCAGGACGGCCGTTCCGGGCCGGGCGGCCAGGCGGACATGCACATAGCGCCCGGCCTGGGCGTTGGCGAGACTTTCAAGCGAGGGGGTCGCCGAGGCCAGTACGGCCATCGCCCCGTCCAGCTTGGCCCTGACAAGCGCGAGATCCCGCGCCTGATAGGCCAGGCCTTCATCCTGCTTGTAGGTGGGGTCGTGTTCTTCATCGACGACGATCATGCGCAAATGCCGAAAGGGCAGGAACAGCGCCGATCGCGCCCCGACCACGATCCGGGCGCGACCCTCGGCAACCTCGCGCCAGGCGCGCCGGCGGTTTTTCGGTCCGGCTCCGGAATGCCACAGCGCCGGCTCGGCGCCGAACCGTACCTTGAAGCGGGAGAGGACCGCTTCGGTGAGGGCGATTTCCGGCAGCATGATCAGGATCTGGGCCTGCTGATCCTGCCGCAATTGTTCGGCAATCGCTTCGAAATAGACCTCGGTCTTGCCCGATCCCGTCACGCCGTCCAGCAGCGCGGCCTGAAACCCGCCTGCGCGAACCAGGCGCCGCAGCACACCCGCCGCTTCGGCCTGCATCGCCGTGAGCTCGATCCCGTCACGATCGGGATCGGGAGCATCATAAGGCGGATCGACGGGGCGGATCGTCTGTTCCAGCGCCCCGGCCCTGGCCAGCCCCTTGACGACCGAAGCCGACACGCCGGCCTGGCGCGCCAGATCGGCGCCCGTCGCCTCGCCCAGTTCTGCGGCAGCATCGAGCACGCGCTGGCGCGCCTCTGTCATTCGCCCGGGCTCGCCGGTGCCGGGCCTGTACAGGGTCTCGGTGGGAGACGGTTTCAGCGCCTCGCTGGAACGCAGTACGGCGCGCAGGATGATACCCGGCGGCTGGACCAGATAGCGCGCCAGCCAGTCAACGAAATTCCGGGTGCCTTCGGGCAGGGGCGGACCGCCCGCGACGGCCTCGACCGGCTTCAGCGCGCGCGCCGCGTCCGCCGGCTTGAGCGACCAGACCACGCCGCGCGCCGAGCGCTTGCCCAAAGGCGCGACAACATGGTCGCCCGGCCGCACGTCCAGATCCTCGGGCACCTCATAGTCGAAGGCCTCCGGCAAGGGCAGCGGAAAGAGAATGGCGGCGATGGGGCGGGCGGGCATGGAGGGCAATGCTTCCTGATTCGAAACCTCAGCTTAGCCAGACCGCCGCCGCCCGTCAGTCGGTCCGCTGCCAGACATAGTGCCGTCCCGGTGTTTCGCTGCCGTCCGGGCTAATGCGGGTGGACCGGGTCTCGTACGTGTCCGCATCGACGACATCGAAATCATGACGTTCGCGGCGGGACGGCCGTCCCGGCGTGTGAAAATCCTGCTCGGCAGTATAATCGCCGTCGGCGAGCGGTCCGATGGTTCCGATACCCAGCGAGCCGCCCTGGCCATGCTGGACCAGCACCGCCTCGCCCGCATCCGGGTCCCACCAGGATGAAAATTCCCAGAATGTGGCCGAACGCTCGCCATCGCTGAGGCCGAACAGTTCACCGCGCATGCCCGTGCCGTCGAAACGCGGCTCGAACACGATGACATAGGTGTCGTAGGTTTCCTGCTCGGAGCGGTAGGCGGAATTGTCCGTCTCCCAGCGGCCGCTCATATAGGCCACATGCTCGCGATACCAGTCGGGGATGGCGGCACCGGTGTCCGGCGGCGGTCCGGCGGGTTGGGCGGACAGCACCAGGGCTGTCAGAACAGTCAGGCTCGATAGCATTCTGTCTCCCCTCGCCCCGGTCACCCCGTCCCACACTAGCAAGCCGATTTGCGTTTCGGAAAGGGAATGGGCGAAAACTGGGCCGATTCGAAATCGGGGAGCGCGGGCATGACCGGCAGCGATACAATGGACAAGACGGACCTCGACCCGGCCGGCGTGCGCGCCTTCCTGGCAGACAACCCCGATTTCGTGCGCGAGGACGCAGAGCTCCTGGCCCTGATCGCGGAACGCCAGACCGAAGACGGGGTGATCGATCTCGGCTCGGCGGCCCGCGAGAAACTGCTCGAGGAATTGCGTCAGCTCAAGGCGCTCAACGCTTCCATCGTCGAGACCGCCCGCGCCAATCTGGCCACCCAGTCGCAGATCCACATGGCGATCCTGGCGCTCCTGGAGGTCGACAGCCTGGCCGCGCTGGACCACAAGATATCCAGCCGACTCACCGGTGCGCTGGGTGTGGATGTGTGCCGTATCCTGATCGAAGGCCATGCTCCCCTGAAGACCGGCGAAAGCCTTCTGGGCGCGGCCGAGGGTTTTGTCGGCGAAGTGCTCGGCGAAAAGGTGGAACGGCTGGGTCCGGTCGATCCGGAAACTGCCCATGCGCTCTACGGCCAGCAGGGTGCGCGGGTGAAGAGCGAAGCCATCGTGCGGCTGGATTTCGGGGGTCATGACGGGCTGATGGCACTGGCGGCACGCGATGCGCAACTCTTCCAGTCCGGCCAGGGTACGGAACTCCTCAACTTCCTCGCCCGCGCCGTGGAACGGATGATCGTGCAATGGCTGCACAAGGCCTGAGCCTGCATCTGTCCGAGGCGCTGGCCGCCTTTTACGCCCATCTGGAAGGTGAGCGCCGCCTGTCGCCGCGCACGCTGGATGCCTATCGCCGCGATCTAGACGGGTTTGCCGCGTTCATGGGCCTGCATCTCGCAGCCGATATCACCCTGGCGGACCTTCAGGCGCTCAGGCCCAGCGATTTCCGCGCCTGGATGGCCGACCGGCGCCGGTCGGGCCTGGCCGCCCGCTCGCTGTCGCGGGAATTGTCGGCGGTGCGCACCCTGTTTTCCTACCTGCAGCGGCGCTGGCAGGTCGATGTCCCTGCGCTTTCCCTGGTCGAAAGCCCCCGGTCGACACCGTCCAAGCCCAAACCGGTCAGCGAGGACGCAGCGCGCGCGCTGATCGAGGAGACCGGCAAGCGCCAGGCCGCAGGCTGGATCGAGGCCCGCGATGCAGCGGTGTTGCTGTTGCTCTATGGCTGCGGCCTGCGCATATCCGAGGCGCTGGGCCTTGCAGGTCGGGACCACCCGCTGGGCGAGATACTGCGCATTACCGGCAAGGGCTCGAAAACCCGGATCGTGCCGGTTCTGCCAGCGGTGCGCGAGGCTTGCGCCAAATACGTGGCCGTGTGCCCCTTCGATCTGGAGCCGGACCAGCCGCTGTTCCGGGGCGCGCGCGGCGGCGCGCTCGGAGCCCGCACCGTGCAGGCGCTGATGCAGGAATTGCGCGGCCGGCTGGGCCTGGCCGACAGCGCCACGCCGCATGCGCTGCGCCATGCCTTCGCCACACACCTCCTGGCCCATGGCGGCGACCTGCGCGCGATCCAGGAATTGCTGGGTCATGCCAGCCTGTCGACCACCCAGGTCTATGCCGATGTGGAGACGCAACGGCTGATGTCGATCTATGAGGGCGCACATCCGCGGGCGCGGCGGGACTGAGACCCTATTTCAGGCACCCGTAGACCGCCTCGATGAGCCGCACCGGCCGGGGATCGCCGGCAAGATAGTGCATCTGGCGGTTCATGACATAGGCCCCGGTGACGCCATTGACCGGATCGGCGAAGGCACAGGATCCGCCCCAGCCGGAATGACCCACCGTTTGCGGTGTGGGGCCGTAAAAGCCCGGCCGCGTATTGCGCATGATCCCGGCGCCCCAGGACAGATCGAAGGGCAATACCTTGTCCGGCCCGGCGACGCGTTCCCTGACCAGGTCCGCCAGCGTTGCCTCGGAAATGAAACGCTTGCCATCCAGCTTGCCGGCGTCGGCATAAACGGTCATCAGCCGGGCCAGGGCCCCGGCGGTGGCATGGGCGTTGGCAGCGGGGAATTCAGCCTTGCGCCATTCGGTGGCGCCACGGCGGCCCGGCGAGGACCAGGCCTTGAGAAAGGCCAGTTCGCGCGCCCGGCTGGGCTCGCCCAGATCCGGCAATCGCTTGGGCATGGCGTGTTCGGCGGTGCGGCCATGCTCGCTTTCCGGCAGACCGACATGGAAATCGATTCCCGCGGGACCGCAGACATCTTCGCGCAGGATGGCGCCGATCGACCGTCCGTCGGTCCGCCGGGCCAGCGCGTCGGCGATGAAGCCGAACGTGACCGGATGATAGCCCGAACCTGTACCCGGCTCCCAGAGTGGTGCCTGGCGGGCCAGCTTGTCCTCGATCTTGCCGGCGTCGAACCAGTCCCCCGCATCCATTTCCTCGGCGATTCCGGACAGGCCCGCCTGGTGCGACAGGGCCTCGGCGACCGTCACCGCGGATTTTCCGCCGGCGGCGAATTCCGGCCAGTAGTCGGCCACGGGCGCGTCATAGTCCAGCAGTCCCTTGTCGACGAGCTTGGCCATGACCAGTGCCGCGACGGCCTTGCCGGTCGAGTAGACCGGCACCAGGGTATCGGCCTGCCAGTCCCGCGATTTCTTGCGATCGGCCCAGCCGGCATGAATCTCGACAACGCACTCGCCGCCCGCACGCAGGGCGAAGCCGGCGCCGATCTCGTCGAAATCGGACCAATTGGCGAGGAAGGCATCGCGGACGGGCTCGAAGCCGGGCGCGACATGGCCGTGAACGGCGGGCAAGGTGTCGGTTGTCATGAACCTTGGCTAACGCCGCCCGCCCGGCGGATCAAGCCAGGACGGCGGTGGATTACCGGCCCGGCTCGGCCGGCTCCTCCACCCGCATCAGCCGGTCGGCAGCTGCCCGGGCAAAACGCAGGGTCAGCGCCTTGCGGCGGGCGGGGGCAAGCGGCTGTCGCGGGCTTTCACGCACCACCGCACCGCCGAAGGCATCGGCCACGATCAGGCCGGCATGATCGGGAATCAGATCGTGCGGGAAGCGTTGCGAGACAGCGAAATAGAGCCGTTCGCAATAGCCGGTGTAGTTTTCCCATTTGCTGTCGGCCCGGAAATCGGCCACGCCGGACTTGATCTCGACAATGGTGATCTCGCCCTTGCGCCCCAGCGCGGCGAGATCGGCCCGGCGGCCGTCGGGCAGGATGAATTCGGGAATGGCGGAGAACCCCATTTCCCAGAGCAGGCGGGCCGCCCCGCGCATCAGCGCCTGGGCGTCGTCGATATCCGGATTGGCGGCGGATGACACGTCCTGCAGGTCCATGGCGGCAGCATGTTCCATATTTGTTCACACTTCAAGTGCGGGCTGACAGGCGGCAAGGCGGCCGTTATACGGGGCCGATGACCAAGATCGCCAAACTCCTGCCGCCCTCGCTCGAGGATTTCGAGACCCTCGCCGCAAGGGCCTATGACGGCCTGCCCGAGGGCTTTCGCAAGATGTGCGGCCGGGTACAGATATTCATCGCCGATTTCGCCGACGACGAGACACTGAAGGAACTCGATATTGACGACCCTTTCGAGCTGACCGGTGTCTATTGGGGCGTCGACCTGTCGCAGAAGTCCGTCGCCGATCCCTCGCCCGAACCCGACCGGGTCGTGCTGTTCCGCCGCCCCATCCTGGACGAATGGGCCGAGCGCGGCGACATTCCGCTTGGCGAGCTGATCACCCATGTCCTGGTGCACGAGATCGGCCATCATTTCGGCCTCTCCGACGACGACATGCACCGGATCGAGGATCAGGCCTGATCGCGCGATGCCATCCTTCCCCTTGATGGGGAAGGTGGGCCGAGGCGAAGCCTCGGGTCGGATGGGGTGAATCCCGGTGGTGGAAAGCCAGCGGACACCTGGCTCCCACCCACTCCACCACGGCTTCGCAGCGGTCCCCTCGCCCATCAAGGGCGAGGATGAATGCGGCTCACCCCTGCGCCAGAAAGGCCTCGACCCAGGCCGGCACCGCCGTGGAGGCCGGACCGGAAACATGGCTGTCGAACAGCGGCGAGGTCTCCGTCTGGGCCAGATTGATCTCGGTGAGATGGGCGCCGGCGCGCTTGGCGACCTCGGAGAAGCCCGCTGCCGGATAGACTGTGCCCGACGTGCCGATCGCCGCGAAATGGGTGCAGGTTTCCAGGGCCTGGAAAATCAGGTCCATCTCCAGGGGGATCTCGCCGAACCAGACCACGTGCGGCCTCAGAAAGCCGGGCTGCTGACAGCGCGGGCAACACGTGCCCGTGTCCAGTTCGCCGACCGCGTCCGTCACGGTGTGGCAGCCCAGGCAGCGCATTTTCTTCAGTTCGCCGTGCATGTGCACCAGGCGTTCCGATCCGGCCTGCTCGTGCAGGTCGTCGACATTCTGGGTGACCAGAAGGAAGTCGCCACCGCGCGCCAGCCAGGCCCGTTCCAGCTGCGCGAGTGCGGTGTGCGCGGCATTGGGCCGGGCCGCCGTCAGATTGGCGCGGCGGGCATTGTAGAACGCATGGACCCTGGCGGGCCGGGCGGCAAAGGCTTCCGGGGTAGCCAGCTCCTGCCAGTCGAATTCCGCCCACAGACCGTCCGTATCGCGGAAGGTGCCCAGCCCGCTCTCCGCGGAAATGCCGGCGCCGGTGAGGATGACGAGCGAGCCTGCCATGGGCGCGAGTTAAGCGTGCTTGGCGGTCCGGGTGAAGTCCTCGCCATCACCTTGCTTGTCATCACCAAAACCAAAAAGGCCCCGCCGTTTCCGGCGGGGCCTCTTGAACCTGTGTGAAGCGGGAAAACCCTACTTCTTCGCTTCGCGGCGCTCGATGCCGCGGCCGGTAACACGTTCGGCGATACGGGCCGACTTGCCGCGGCGGTCGCGCAGGTAGTACAGCTTGGCGCGGCGGACCTTGCCCTTCCGCTTGATCTCGATCTGCTCGACATTCGGCGAGTAGACCGGGAAGACACGCTCGACGCCTTCGCCGAAGGAAATCTTGCGGACGGTATAGCTCTCGTTCAGGCCAGCACCGGAACGGGCAATGCACACGCCTTCGAAGACCTGGATCCGTTCGCGATCGCCTTCCTTGATGCGAACATGAACGCGCAGCGTGTCGCCGGCGCTGAAATCCGGAATGGTCTTTTCGCCCAGGACGCGGGCGGCTTCTTCTTGTTCAAGCTGCTCGATCATGTTCATCGTGCATTCTCCTTGCGCGCCTTGTACCTCTGCCAGAGGTCGGGGCGCCGCGCCTTCGTAATCTCTTCCGCCTTTTCCCGGCGCCAGGCCTCTATCTGGCCGTGATGCCCCGACAAAAGGACCTCCGGGATCTCCTCGCCCTCGAATACGCGCGGTCGCGTATAATGAGGATACTCGAGCAGATCGCCCTCGAAACTCTCGTCCTCGGCCGATACCGGGTCGCCAAGCACGCCGGGAAGCAAGCGCACACAGGCCTCGATAAGGACCTGAGCGGGCGCCTCGCCCCCGGCCAGCACGGCATCGCCGACACTGACCTCTTCCATTTCGCGGCTTTCGATGACCCGTTGATCGAGCCCTTCGAAGCGTCCGCAAAATACGACAACGCCAGAACCGGCCGCCCACTCCCGGACCCGGGATTGCGTCAGCGGTCGTCCTCGCGGCGTCAAATAGATCAACGGCCGTTTCCCGCCTTGCCAGCGGGACTGAACCGTATCAATCGCCTCCGCAGCCACATCCGGCCGGAGCACCATGCCAGCGCCTCCGCCAGCCGGGGTGTCGTCCACGGAGCGGTGCTTATGACGGGAAAAATCCCGGATGTCCACAGTTTCAAGCGCCCAAAGCCCACGATTCGCAGCTGTGCCGATCAGCGATACACCCAGCGGGCCCGGAAAGGCCTCAGGGAACAGGGTGAGGGCCGTGGCGGTCCAGGGCGGAGCGATGGTGGGCGTGTCTGTCATTCCGGCACCCCGCCCGCCTCTTCCTCGGCCTTGCTTCCCACCTCTTCGGGCGGATCGATGGTGATGATGCCCTCGGCGATCGAGACATGCGGCACAAAATCGCGGGTGAAGGGGAGCATCCAGGAGCCGTTGCGGCCGGGCGTTCCGGAGATTTCCAGCAGATCGCCGGAGCCGTAGTCGAAAATCGCGCGAAGCGTGCCCATCGGGCTGCCGTCGAGCCCCTGAACGGCAAGGCCGACCAGGTCGGCATGATAGAACTCATCCTCCCCGAGCACGGGCAGGGCGGCGCGGGGAATGTGGAGTTTGGTGCCCTTGAGGGCCCCGGCCTGTTCCCGGGTCAGGGATTCGGCGAAACGGACGATGAAACCGTCCTTCACCGCGCGCCAGCTTTTCGGGGTAAGGACCGCCCTGCCGTCCACATCGAGGAAGGGCCCGTAGGCAAACGCATCCTCGGGTTCGCCGGCGAAACTCTTCACCTTGCACTCGCCCTTCACGCCATGCGCACCGGCGATGGCAGCGATGAAGACGAGGTCGTCGGCAGATGCGGTCATGGCTTCGGGTCCGGACTCCGTCCTCCCCCTTGATGGGGGAGGGGGACCACGGCGCAGCCGTGGTGGAGGGGGTGGGGGCGAGGTGTCTGAACGGGCAGACACCGGGATTCACCCCTTCCGCCCGGCTGCGCCGGACACCTTCCCCGTCAAGGGGAAGGATGGGCGCAGCACGGACGTTGAACGCAGTCCTATTCGGACTTTTCTTCTTCCGCGGCGGCTTCTTCGGCCGGCGCTTCGGCTTCGGCGGCCGGGGCCTCCTCGGCGGGCGCGGCCTCTTCAGCCGGAGCTTCGGCCGCAGCCTTGGCTTCCTCTTCTGCCGCCTTCAGCTCGGCTTCCTTCTCGGCGCGTTCGGCTTCGCGCTCCTTGGCTTTCTGGCCCGGCTCGGCCTTCTTCGGGTTGTTGCCCTGTTCCCACTTCCAGGCATCGGCCTCGATGTCGTGGATGAAACGGCCGACACGATCGGTCGGCTGGGCGCCCTTGGCGATCCAGGCCTTGGCCTTTTCCATGTCGATCTTCACGCGCTCGCCATCCTTGGGCAGCATCGGGTTGTAGGAACCGATCTTCTCGATGAAGCGGCCGTCGCGCGGCGAACGGCTGTCCGCGACGACGATACGGTAGTAGGGACGCTTCTTGGCGCCACCACGGGCGAGACGGATTTTCAGAGCCATGATTTAAGTCCTTCAGATAAACGCTCGAAAACAGGGATTACTTCTTCGGCAGCCCGCGCGGCAGGCCATCGGGCCCCAGACCCCCGCCCAGGCCGGGCAGGGAGGGGGGTTGAGACGAACCGGAACCGCCAAGCCCCGGCATTTGCGTGCCCGACGGCGTCTTGCCGCCGAGCAGGTCCTTGGTGGCAGCGCCGAAATCGTCGGGATTCATACCACCGGGCGGCATGCCGCCGGGCATTCCGCCCATCATGCCGGCCAGGCCGCCACGCCCCTTCTTGCCGACCTTTTTCATCATGTCGGCCATCTGGCGATGCATTTTCAAAAGCTTGTTGACGTCGGCAACGGTGACGCCCGAACCGGCGGCGATACGCTTCTTGCGGCTGGCCTTGAGGATTTCCGGCCTGGCGCGCTCCTGCGGCGTCATCGACAGGATGATGGCTTCCTGCCGGGTCAGCATCTTGTCGTCCATCCCGGCGGCCGAGGCCTGGGCCTGCATCTTCTTGTTCATGCCCGGCAGCAGTCCCATGATGCCGCCCAGACCGCCCATTTTCTTGAGCTGGCCGAACTGTTCGCGCAGATCCTCCAGGTCGAACTTGCCCTTGGCCATCTTCCTGGCCATGCGGGCGGCTTTTTCCTGGTCAACATCCTCGGCGGCCTTCTCGACCAGCGAGACGATGTCGCCGCGGCCCAGAATACGGCCGGCCAGGCGCTTCGCGTCGAAGGCGTCCAGCCCGTCCGGCCTTTCCGAAACGCCGAGAAACTTGATCGGCAGGCCGGTGACATGGCGCATGGACAGCGCCGCACCGCCGCGCCCGTCGCCGTCCATACGGGTCAGCACCAGACCGGTGAGCGGCAGGCGCTCGTGGAAGCGCCGCGCGGTTTCCACCGCGTCCTGACCAGTCAGCGCGTCGGCGACCAGCAGGGTTTCGCGCGGGCGCGTGGCGTCGGCGATGGATTTCGCCTCGGCCATCATGTCTTCGTCGATCGAGGTGCGGCCGGCGGTGTCGAGAATGACGACGTCGAAGCCCTGCAGTTTGCCGGCATTCATCGCCCGTTTGGCGATATCGACGGCACGCTGGTTCGGCATGATCGGCAGGAAGGCCACATCGATCTGGCCTGCCAGCTGTTGCAGCTGTTCCATCGCTGCCGGACGGCGGGTGTCCAGCGAGGCCAGAAGGACCTTCTTCTTGTGCTTTTCCTGGATGCGCTTGGCGAGTTTGGCCGAAGTCGTGGTCTTGCCGGACCCTTGCAGGCCGGCCATGAGAATGGCGACGGGCGGCTCGCCTTCCAGCGCCAGGCCCTCCGGCTCGCCCTCGCCGCCCAGAAGATCGACCAGGGCATCGTGGACGATCTTGACGACTTGCTGGCCCGGCGCGACGGCGCGTATCACGTCTTCGCCGACGGCGCGTTCGCGGATCTGGTTAACGGCGGACTTGACGACGGGCAGGGCGACATCGGCCTCGAGCAGGGCCACGCGGATCTCGCGCAGCGCCGCATCGACGTCCCTTTCCGACAGCACACCGCGGCCGGTGAGCTTGTCGAATACGCCACCCAGGCGTTCTGTCAGTGCATCGAACATGCGTTCGTCCTCAAATCGCGTCCATCAGGCAATGCAAAGCGGCCCCGCTGAGCGAAGACTTCGCCGAGCGGGGTTCTCGCCGGTCTCCCCCGTCAGTTGGGACGGATGTACCGGTAAGACAAGCGTGTGAGCTTGCGTGATGAAGGCGCGGCAATACGCGCGCGGCGGCGCGGAGTCAAGCCGCTGTCAGATCCGGCGGGCCAGCCAGCCACGCATCAGGACGGCCTGGAAAAGGGGAACCGGACGGAAGAAACCGGCCTGCTCGATCAGACGCGTGTGCTCGCCGGGGCCGAGCAGGCTGACGCCGCGGGCGAAACTGCCCTTGTAGGCTTCGATCCCGGCCTCGTCCGCGCCGGCATAGCGGAGCGTGTCATACCAGGTCTCCATGATGCCGGCATGGTCTTCGCCCCCGGGATCGGAGACGAGTTCGGCCGTGACGAGGCGTCCGTCCGGCCGCAGGCGGCGGGCAATCTCGGCATAGAAGGCCTGCCGCGCGCTGCGCTCCAGAATGAAATGCGAGACCAGGAGGGCTGTCGCAGCATCAAAGGGCTCCGCCTCCGGAGCGCTGTCTAGGAAGCCTTCGTGGAACGTGCAGCGGTCGCCCATCCCCGCCGTGGCCACCGCGATCCGGCACTTGTCCAGCATGGCTGGCGCCGGTTCCACGGCATGAAAGGTCCAACCGGGGCGAAAGCGGGCGAGATCCAGGATTTCCAGACCGGTTCCCGCACCGACACACAGGATGCGGGCATTGTCCGGCAGGGAATGGAAGGCCGTGCGCGTCACCAGCAGCAGCGCATCGCGCAGGGCGGCGAGTTTTGCGAACCGGGCCTCATAGGTTTCCGCCTGTTCAGGGCCAAAGAATTCAGATGGATGGGGCTGGGTCATGCAGGCTGGCTCCTACAGCATGTAATAACATTACATGCACCCAACACCACTTCCGTGCCTTTATCAACGCCCTGGCCGGCGCGTGAATGTCGTGCCTATTTCGCCTCGGCGAACGTGGCCTCGTCCTCGGCCACAATGGCCGGGGCTTCGCGGAAACGGATACCGGGACCGTCGGAGCGGGCCGAGAGCAATGCGCCGAAGAGGGAGGCAAACAACAATCCGGCGGTCAGCCAGAGAAGTGCGGTCTTCGCGATCGTGCGCAGGGCGAAATCTGCCTTGGCCATTTTCTTCTCCACGTCCGGGCCGCTCCGCGGGGCCGTTTCACGGTATTCACGGCATGTGGCCACAAGGTGGCGGCACGCGCCGATTCCAGCGCCGAGTCCCTTAACGAAGACCTACCTCAGAACGTTCCGTGGGGATTCGTCGTTAACACTTGCCAAATTTGGCTAAAATTTGCCGCGCGATGCGGTCCGCCGGGAAATGGGGAGCCGCCCGCATGGTTTCAACCCCGTACAAGCCGCCGCCACAGCGCCGGTCCCCGCAGGATGAACCACAGGCCGGTCCATACATTTCCCAGAATGAGGATCGGCGTGATCCAGAACACGCTCGGCCAGAATTTCCGTTCCATTCCTGCGATAACGATTCCGGACAGGGCGAAACCGAAATAGAGATCGAACAGGGTGACCCACCCCCACGGATCCGTGACCAGCCAGCCGTCGGGCGAGAAGTTCCCGGCCCTGACGGCATGGGCAATGAGCGCCGCCAGGGCCAGGGTGGGTATGAGCAGGATCAGGCGCATCATGTGGAGTCACACCTCCTACTCGTCAGGGACGCAGGAATATACGCGCGACCACCCAGACCGGATCACCGTTCCGAAACTGCATCGGCCTCTATGAGGTCCGCTGCTCGGGCCGCTCCGGAATCCCCGGCGATCCGGCGAGCCCGTTCCGCACACCGGGCGGCAAAGGCCTCGCGCCCGACAAGCTCCTTGAGTGCGGCGGCAAAGCGCCGGGCCGTGAACCGGCGCGGCGAGAGCGGTGCCGGCCCCAGCCCCTGCTCATAGAGCCGTTGCGCCCACCACGGCTGGTCGGCCATGAAGGGCACAATCAGGCTGGGCCGGCCCGCGGCCAGCGCCGCACCCGTCGTCCCCGCGCCACCATGGTGCACAATGGCGGCACAGCGCGGGAACAGGCGATCGTGCGGCGCACCGTCCATAAAGTGGACATGATCGGCTGACCGATCGGGCAGGGCGGCCCAGCCGCGCGCGATCACACCGCGCAGGCCTGCCCGGGCGAGGCCGGTCACTGATGCGTCGACCAGACGCGAGGCGTCGCGCGTTACCATGGAGCCGAAGCCGACATAGACCGGTGGCGGACCCGAATCGAGAAAGGCGTCGAGTGCCCGATCCAGTCCTTCGCGGTCGCCCGGCAGTGTCCAGTAGCCGGTCATCTGGGACCGGCCGTCCCAGTCCGACGGCCGCGGAATGACGTGGGGAGAGATCGCCGTCAGGCGCAGGCACGGCCGGCCGCCCAGTTTCCCGTAGTCCAGTCTTCCGCCCTCCAGTGGCGGCAGCCCCAGCCGCTCGCGGGCGGTATTGATCCGCTTGGCGAACGGGTAGAGGGCAAACTGCAGGGGCAGCCAGCTCAGTCGATTCCAGAAGCGGCCGCGATTTCTCGCCAGGACGCCGGGCATTGGAAAGTCCGATGTCGGGGTAATGATGGGCAGCGGCGCGGTCATCACGAACCGGGCACCGGCCGCTTCCGCGCCGGTGGCCGAGAACTGGGCCTTGGGGTGGGCAATCACGATATCGGCCCCGCGTGCGCCCTCGATGCCCTCGGCCAGGATCGCCTCGATCATGGGGTCGATCATCGTCGCGCGGTGACGGAAGGCCAGGATGGGATGGCGGGTGACGCCCAGCGCGTCAGCCCGCCGCAGGAGCTCCGCCATATCGACGTCGAAGCATCGTGCCGTCAGGCCGTAGCCCTCGATCCAGGTACGAAAATCGCGCGGGGCCGACACGGTGACGCTGTGGCCGCGCGCCTCGAGTTCGAGCGCGAGGGCGAGATAGGGCTGCACGTCGCCGCGCGTCCCGAATGCGTGTATGGCGATTTTCATGCAAGCACCGGCCTCCCCGCCCTGCCATGTGAGCAAGGTGGCCAGGCATCGGTATCCGGTTCAATCGGTCAGATCACCGCCGGATCGCGGAAGCGTTCTTCGTCCAGCTCGCCTTCCCATTTCGCCACGGCTGTGGCGACGGCAGCGTCGCCGGTCACGTTCACGGCGGTGCGGGCCATGTCCATGATCCGGTCAACCGGCAGGATGAAGCCGACGATGATGGCCGTGTGCTCCGGCGTGACGCCGAAGGTTTCCAGCACGATGGCCAAGAGGAACAGAGACGCCGACGGGATCCCGGCCGCACCGATGGACACGATCGCCGCGGTAAAGGCGATCATGATATAATTCATGAAGGTGAGATCGTAACCGAAGGCCTGGGCGGTGAAGAGGGCGAGAATGCCCAGATAGAGCGCCGTACCGTCCATGTTGATCGTGGCACCAAGCGGCAGGACGGAGCCGGCAACGGACTTCTTGACGCCCAGATTGTCGGAGGCCGCCGCGATCGTCACCGGCAGGGTCGCCGAGGACGACGCTGTGGAATAGGCCACGGCGATCGGGTCGGTCAGACCGCGGAAAAAGCGCACGAGCGGCAGGTTCAAGATGACGCGGACCAGGAAGCCGTAGGTGATGACGGCATGGGCGATCAGGCCGATATAGACGGCGGCAATCAGGGTGAAGATCGCCTGCAAGGCCTCCAGCCCCTGGCTGGCTGCGGTGTAGGCCACCAGGGCGAACACGCCGAACGGTGCGACTTCCATCACATAATGCGTGATTTTCAGGACCACGTCGGACGCCGAGTTGAAGAGGTCTGCAACCGGCTTTCCGGCCTTGCCCACCGCGATGATGCCGACACCCAGCAGAAGCGAGAAGAAGATGATGGCCAGCACGTCCCCGTCGGCCAGCGCCGCTACGGGGTTGGTGGGAACGATTTCCAGAAGACGATCCGTAATGGACGGCGCCTCGGTGGACACCGGGGCCGGTTCGACACCTTCGAAATTGGCCCCCTCACCCGGCCGGAAGATGGTGCCAAAGGACAGCCCGATCACATTGGCGACGATAGTCGTGCAGAAATAGAGCCCTATGGTCTTCAGCCCCAGCGAACCGAGCTTGGACGGCTTGCCCATGGCAATCACGCCGGCCACCAAGGTGGTGAAGATCAGCGGGACGATGAGCATCCGGATGAGATTGATGAAGAGGTCGCCGACCGGGCGGACATAGGTCTCGATCCACGCCGTCGCCGCGTCCTGCCCGATCGTGTTCGACATTGCCAGACCGAACACGAGGCCCAGAGCCAGCGCCGCCAGAACGCGCTGCCACAGCTTGATCTTGAACCACCAGCCCATGCTTTCCTCCCCTTACGCGCGACGCCAAGCGGCCGCGCCAAGCCGGATCGCACACTAGTGGGTGTGGGCGAAGCGTCAATCGCACTGCGGAGTTGGGGCCGTATCAGCCCTTGCGGGGCGTGTAGGTCGCCTTGAGGATCGCGGCGGGGAGGCTGAGTATACTGCCGAACAGGCCGATCAGCAGGGCCACGCCGCTCCATGCACCGGGACCGGTCAGCAGGCCGGCCAGGACCAGCGCCAGCGACAAGACCGCCGGCGCAGCAATGCGGATCCAGGGCACGTCGTCATAGTGAGACGCCTTGAACATGGTCTCCCTGGAAAACCACATACGGCCGCCATGCTCACCGTCATCGGTGCGCGTGGTGCGCTTGGGCAGCGGATCGAGTGTATGGTCGATCATGGACATACACTCATTATACGGAATTTATACGGGCGCGCAATCCGGTCGTTGTGCACCCGTATTTCCGCCCGAATTCAAATCCCTGAGCCGGGTTCTTAACGAGCCTGAAAATTTGACAAAACTGTCAGAACCTAACTCTCGGCGGCGACAACGTGAGCCACCGCATTCACCGTCGCAGCGATACGGACCGCAGTCTGGATCTGCGCCGTCGTCAGGCCGTGCTTGCGCAGCTCGATCTCATGGCTGTCGATACACAGGCCACAGCCATTGATCGCGGAGACGGCCAGCGACCACAGCTCGAAATCCGCCTTGTCCACGCCGGGATTGGCTATCGCATTCATGCGCAGCTTGGCCGGCAGCGATCCGTATTCCTTGTTCTTCGACAGGTGCAGGAAGCGGTAATAGACATTGTTCATGCCCATGATCGCCGAGGCCGCCTTGGCCGCGTTCGCGGCTTCCGCGCTCAGATAGGCATCCGCCTCCGCGCGGATCGCTGCCAGCGTCCTGGGTTCGCCGACCGCATGCGCGCAGGCGAGGAAAACGCCCCACTTCTTCTGGTCGTCGAGTTCGGTTTCGCGCGCCAGGGAGGACAGGTTCAGTTTGAGATCCTTGGCGTATTCGGGGAGGTCGCTTTTCAGCGCGTCGAAGCTCACGGGTCGTCTCCATGGCTAGCTTGCGACAAGGTCGCATTTGCAATGTCGGGAGGATAAGAACCCCGGAGCCGTGTGGGTCACACAGAGGGCCGGCTCCGGGGCAGCCGGCGGCGCGGTTGGAGGGGCGCACCGCCGGACAGGGTCGGTCGTGCCTACGCGGCGAGCGTGTCGCCGCCGACGGCGCGGTTGCAGGGGCACAGCTCGTCGGTCTGGAGGGCGTCAAGGACGCGCAGCGTGTCTTCCGGATTGCGGCCGACATTCAGATTGGTCGCATAGACGTGCTGGATCGTGCCTTCATCGTCGACGATGTAGGTGTAGCGATAGGCGACGCCTTCCGGCGAGCGGATGCCCAGGCTGTCGACCAGCGAACCGGTCGTATCGGCGAACTGCCAGTGACCCAGCTTGTTGAGGTCGGGATGCTCGCGGCGCCAGGCCAGCTTGCAGAACTCGTTGTCCGTCGAACCGGTCAGAACAACGGCATCGCGGTCTTCAAACTCGTCCTTGAGATTGTCGAAGGCGACGATCTCGGTCGGGCAGACGAAGGTGAAGTCCTTCGGATAGAAGACGATGACCTTCCATTTGCCCGGAAAGCTCTCCTGCGTGAGCGGCCCGAACGCGCTCTCGCCGTTTTCCTCGTGTGCATTGAAGCCCGGCTTCACGCCCACAACTTCGAAATCAGGCAGTTTGTCGCCAATACCCAGCATATGACTCTCCATTTGAGGTGTCGCCGGCCGGCCGCCGGCGCTTGAGATGCCGTCCGTATGCCGCGCTGCACAAAATTAATCCAATGGATTGTTTTTGGGAAAGCCATAGTTATTATCTATAGCATGTCCACACTCCCCACACTGCGCCAGTTGCAGTTTCTGATCGCCCTGGCCGAGCATGGCAGCTTTTCCCGGGCGGCCGAGGCCGTCTTCGTCACCCAGCCCACGCTGAGCGCGGCAATCAAGGAACTGGAGATGACACTGGGCACCGTTCTGGTCGAGCGCGGTGCCCGCGGCGCAGTGCTGACCCCCGCCGGCGAGGCAGTTCTGGAGCGGGCCCGGCGGGTCATGGCCGAGGCCGAGGATCTGGTGATCGCGGCCCAGGCCGCCGGCGAACCGTTGAGCGGCCCCTTCAAGCTGGGGGTGATCCCCACCATCGCCCCCTTCCTCCTGCCCCGCGTCCTGCCGGCACTGCGCACCCAGTATCCACGCCTGGAAATCTTTCTGCGCGAAGACCTCACAGAACGCCTGTTCGATGCGCTGCGCGAGCGGCGGCTGGACGCTGCACTCGTGGCCCTGCCCTACGAGGCCTCGATGATCGAGACCCGTTCGATCTGGTCGGATGAGTTCCTGTTTGCCTGCACACCCGGTCACCGCCTGTCCGGCGCAGGCTCGCTGGACCCCGACGATCTCGCGGAAGAACCCCTGCTTCTGCTCGAGGACGGTCACTGCCTGCGCGATCATGCCCTGGCGGCGTGCTCGACGGGGACCGCCCGGTCGGACTTTGCCGCCACCAGCCTGCATACGCTGGTGCACATGGTGAAATCGGGTCTTGGGGCCACCCTCCTGCCGCGCATGGCAGTGGATGCGGGCCTGGTCGACCGGATGGAGCTGGACGTGCGGCCCTTCGAACCGCCGGTCGCCGGCCGCGAAATCGGCATGGCGTGGCGCAAGGGGTCGGCCCGGGCGGATGAGGCAATCCAGCTGGGCGAAGCGATCCGCGAAAGCCTTGTCGCGCCCGCGGCCGAACCGGCAACCGCCACCGAAGCCCCGGCGCCCAGCTAACCCCTTGTCAGGCCTGCAGGCAGGCCGCAAGCCGGCCGGGTTCCAGAAGTGCGATCTTGTCGACCGGTCCGGTCACGCGGAAGCGATAGCCACTGGTATCGACCGGCGGCGCGTCGGCCGTCATCAGGATGATATGCCCCGCATAACCGCTCTGCCCCAATGCGGGAAGCGTGTCGCCATAATCCTCATAGGGAGGCAGGCAGCGGTCCAGAAAGACATGGTCGTAGCGCTCGGGTCCTGCGGCGAGAAAATCGTCCAGCCGGGTGAACCCGTCGAACTCGGCGTCCGGCGACTGGGTCCCGCCCAATTCCCGCAAGATGACATGTTCCACCGGATCGTCGTCGATAATCGCAATACGCATGACTTCTCCCGGCCACGCACTCCCGTTGGCGAATCACGGCCCGGGGACCCACACTAAGGATGCAGCCGGTTTCGTAAACGCCGCACCGGGCCGGCCTGTGCCTAATGTCGCGCGGACACCGGCATCCCGGAACAAACCCCGGACGGGCAAATGAACGGCGAGCGGGCCTAGAACAGTTCCAGCACTTGTTCCGGCGGGCGGCCGATCATGGCCTTGCCGTTGTAGATCACGACGGGGCGCTCGATCAGTTTGGGGTTTTCCGACATGGCCTTGAGCACGGCCTCCTCGTCCTCAACGGCCTTGAGCCCGAGTTCTCGGTAGATCGCCTCATTCTTGCGCAGCCATTCGTGCGCGGAGGTATAGCCGAGCTGTTTCAGCACGGTCTTGAGTTCGGCCACGCTGGGCCGGTCGTCCATGTATTCGCGAACGGTGAGATCGCCGCCACGCGCCTCCAGCAAGGCCAGCGTCTGGCGCGATTTGGAACAGCGCGGATTGTGCCAGATAGTCGTCGAATCGCTCATTTCACATCCCTCAAGTCGAGCGATCAAAGCCGGTCTTGGTACACAACATCAAGTCTGGACCTGCATTTGATTGGAGTACGGAGCTCTAGGTATCGTTGTCCCCGGCCGCCGACAGCAAGGCCCGGGCTGCATCCAGATGCAGTCTCTCCACCATGTCGCCATCCAGCGAAATCACGCCCTTGCCGGCATTTTCCGGATCGGCGAACGCGGCAACGATGCGCGCTGCGCGCTCCAGCTCCGCCGCGGTCGGGCCGAAATAGAGATGGGTGAGATCGACCTGTCCGGGATGGATGAGCGTCTTGCCGTCAAAGCCCAGGGCCCGGCCCTGCTCGGCCTCGGCGCGGAACCCCTTGGGATCGCGGAAATGATTGTAGACGCCGTCAAGGGCATAAAGCCCGCGCGCACGCGCGGCACAGACAATGTGGGCGAGATGCGGCACCAGGGCGAGCCGGTCCTGTTCGGCCGAACAGCGCAATTCCTTGCACAGATCGTTGGTACCGGCGATCAGCCCGGCGAGGCCGGTTCCCGTGGCGCCGGCGATACCCCCCAGATTCATCAGCGCCAGCGGTGTCTCGATCATCGCCCAGATCGGGATGGAGGTGCCGTGCGTGCTGAGCGCGGAGCGCGCCTCGTGCAGGTCGCCGACCTGCTGGACCTTGGGCAGGACGACGGCATCGGCCAGGGCAGCGACGCGCAGATCGGCCTGGCCCCATTGCGTGTCCAGCGCGTTGATGCGCACGGCCCGGATCGCGCCGGAGGCGGACCAGATATCCATCGCCGTATCGACGCCGCTGCGCGCCTCCTCCTTTTCCTCCGGGCCGACAGCGTCCTCGAGATCGAGGATCAGGAGATCGGCGCCGACATGGGCGGCCTTGTCGACGGCACGCGGCTTGGAGGCCGGAACGAAGAGAGCGGAACGGATCAGTCGGCGCATGAAGGCGTGTCGGGAGGGCTTTAGCGGATGGGAAAATCGGATATAGCATGAAACCCATGCCTTTGGCGCTGATCCTTTCCAGTCTTGTGGCCGCATCCCGGGTCGGAGGCGGGGTTTCCGAACGCGTGCTCAACGCCGCGAATATCGACACCATGCTGGTCCCCACCGTGCTTTATGGACGCCAGCCGGGCTGGGGCGAACCCGGGGGCGGACCGGTCGAGCAGGACATGTTCGAAAGCGTGCTGTCGGGGATTTCCGATCAGGGCCTGCTGGACATCACGGATATCGTGCTGACCGGCTATTTTGCCGATGTCGGCCAGATCTTCGATACCGCAGCCGTGATCGACGTGGTGCGCAAGGGGCGCCGGACAAACAAGGGCGTGAAAGCCTTCGCTCCGGAACCGATTGTCGTGGTCGATCCAATCATGGGCGATGCGCCGGGCGGGCTCTACGTGCCGCCGGCCATCGCCGCGGGGATCAAGGACCAGCTCATTACCCGTGCCGACCTGATCACGCCCAACGCATTCGAACTGGGCCACATCACCGGCCGGCAACTGACCGATCTTGCCTCCATGGTCCGCGCGGCCCAGTCGACCGGCTGTCCTGCCCTGGTCTCGTCCCTGCCCCGGCACGGGCAGATCGGGGTGATGTATGTCGACAGCCAGGAAGCCTGGCTGGTCACGCACGACCGTATTCCCAACGCACCCAAGGGCACGGGCGACATTCTCACAGCCGCCTTCATTGCCGCCATTACCGGTGGCGCCGGTCCCAAACCGGCGCTCGAGCATGCCGTCGCGGCGACCGTGTCCGTCGTGCAGCGCGCGCACGAGTGGCAGGCGCCGGAACTGCCCATCGTCGCCGCTGCGGCGTTGTTGCGCGAGCCCCTGATGACCTTCGAGGCCGAGGCGCTCTAGGCAGTCTCCGGCCGGGCGAGAACCGTGTCCACTACCTGTTCGAACGCCTCGATCCGCGGCGCGAAGCGTTGCTCGATACCGGCGCGAACCCGTTCCGACGCCTTCTCCGGAGCACCGCTGTCGACCGGCGGACAGGGATCGTACTCCAGGCCGAGCTGGATCGCCTGCGCCATCATCTCGCCCGCAATTTCAACCGCGATCGTGAACGCGAAATCGATCCCGGCCGTCACGCCGCCGCCGGTGAACAGATTGCCGTCTCGAACCACCCGCGCCTTGACGGGCTCGGCTCCGAAACGGGCCAGATAGTCATGATAGCGCCAATGGGTGGTCGCCTTGCGGCCTTCGAGCAGGCCGGCCGCACCGAGTATGAAGGCTCCCGTGCACACGGAGGTGACATAGCGCGCCCCGGCCGCCTGGCGCTTCACGAAGTCGACGGTTTCCCCGTCCTGCATGGCCGCATCCACACCGAATCCGCCGGGAATGCAGATCAGGTCGAGACCGGGACAGTCTGCCAGCCTCGTGTCGGGCATGATGAAGGGGCCGCAATCTGTGCGTACGGGCGAAAGCGATTTGGCGACAAGGTGGACCTCGGCCCCGGGCAGGCGCGAAAGCACCTGCAGCGGTCCGGTAAAGTCGAGCTGGGTGAGATCGTCGAACAGCACAAAGCCAATCTTCAAGGCATCGGTCATGCTTGGGTCTCCTCGGGAAGGGGGGAACGGAAACGGGTGCGGTAACCGCTGGGCGAGATGCCGAGCTGACGCATGAAGGCACGATCCATGCGCTGGTGCGTGCCGAATCCGGCGGCACGGGCGATGGCGTCGATGCGGCCGCGGGTCTCCACCAGGAGGGCCCGGGCGGCGTCGATCCGGACACGTTCGACGAAGACGGCGGGCGAGGTCGCCATCTCGCTGCGGCAAAGGCGGCTGAGCGTGCGCGGCGACACGGCGAGTTCGTCGCACATTGCCGCCACCGACCAGTCGCGCTCCGGCTGCATGCGGATCGCCTCGGCGAGGCGGGCCAGACGGCGGTCGTCCACAGCTTGTGCGGCGAGATCGGAGGAGAATTGCGCCTGGCCGCCGGAGCGGATGCGATAGACAACATTCTCCCGCGCCACGGCCAGCGCGAGGTCCCGGCCGTGATCGGCCTCGATCATCGCCAGGGCGAGATCGATGCCGGCCGTAACGCCGGCCGAGGTCCATACCTTGCCGTCGCGGATATGGATGGCGTCCGGCTCGACGGCGATGTCGGGAAAGAGACGCTGCAGCAGCGCGGCCGAGCGCCAGTGCGTCGTCACCCGGCGCCCGGACAGACGCCCCGACGCGGCGAGCAGGAAGGCTCCCGAACAGACAGAAGCGATGCGGCCGGCGCGCTCGAACCCGGCATCAACAAGCGCCGCCAGGCCCGGGTCCTTCAGGGCCGCGCGCAACCCCACCTCCTCACCGCCGGCGGCGAGCACGGTAACGGCCGGTGAAACGAGCGCGCAGGCGGCCCCTGCCGAACAGTCGGCAATGACCGGCAGGCCCGAGGAACTCTCCACCGGCCCCGCCTGCGGCGCCGCGGTCTTGAGTGTGTAGAGCGTTGCGCCCGCCAGCCGGTTGGCGGCTGCGAACATGGCATAGGGGCCGGTCAGGTCGAGCAGCTGAAAACCAGGAAAGGTCAGGCAAAGCAGGGTCTCTGGCGCGTTCATGCCGCCAGACTAGACTCACTTCGTCGTGGCCTAAAGGCCATTCATGGGGCAAATCGGGTCACGCCCTATCCTGCGACCCCACCCGCCAGGGCGGATCGATCCGGTTTTCGCCGGCGTGATAGAGCTTGATCGGGTGGCCGTCGGGATCGTGCAGCAAGGCTTCGCGCCACAGCCAGCGTTCATCGCGTGGCGCATAGTCAAAGGCCATTCCCAGGGCCGCCAGTTCGCGGTGACGTGCATCGACATCCTCGCATTCCAGATAGATCACGGCCCCGGCGTGGATCGGCCCGGACTCGACGTGGATGGAGAAGGTGGTGTCGCCCTCCGGCGCGAGGAAACGGCTATAATGCGGGCTGTCGACCAGGAGGCGAAAGCCGAGCTTTTCATAGAAGGCTTTCGACCGCGGAATATCGCTGACCGGCAAGGTGATCTGGTTAAGGCGCATCGTCTCGGTCTTCCGGTCGCGGGTCGGCAATCTGATCCAGCGGCCGGATCAGCCGGTCCAGCGTCAGGTCCGACAGCAGGAAGGCCCATCCCTCCGCCGCCACATTCAGGGTCTCGGCGTCGGCCTGAGCGTCGTCGCTCAGCGCCGTCGCCGAGATGACGGCCCAGCGCGTATCGGCCAGGGCCATCACATCGACCGACACACGCAGCCCGCCGAATGTTTCCGCGGAATGATGCGCCACCACCTCGCCATTCAGGCGCTGGGCCGCGCGGACGTCGCGAAAGCGCACGCGCGCCAGCGCACTGGCCGGACCATTGCCCGCCGCCGCCGTGATCGGCCGCCATCCGGCCGGCTCCCGCAGGGCGAAATTGCGGATCGAGGGCGAGGCCCGTTCCAGCACGTAGGAAGGCCCCGTTTCCGGCGTAATGACGGTTCGCGCGATCGCATTCTGGCCGAGTTCGAGAAAGTCGAGGTCGAGCCAGTCGGCCGCATCCGCGATTTCCGGCAGGGCGGCTGCAGTCTCGCCCGGTTCGGCCGCATAGGTGCGGTCGCGCCCGGGGAAACGGACATAGATCTGACCTTCGCGTTCGCGGCCCAGCACGATGTCGGCCAGGACCGTCCCGTCTGAACCTGTCACCGTGACCCGTGTTCCCGCATCCTCACCTCCGGCAGCCAGGCCGAGCCTGGCGTGCTTGTCCGGATCGGAGGTGCGCGCTCCGGCATAGGTCAGCCGGGCAAGATAGGTATCCAGCTCGGCCAGGCGTCCGGTCTGCACCGGATGGTCGTCCCGGCTGGGCATGGCCCATCCCGCCGCCGTACGCTGCAGGCGAAAATGATCCCCCGCACTGTCGATCTCGATCGCTGCCGCCCGGGAAACCGCCTCCGGCCAGTTCGGCAGCACTGGGCCCGACACATCGGGCTGCCAGACCTGCCGGGCCTGGAACCAGGTGAGCGCCAGGGCGAGAACAAGCGCCAGCGCGGCCGCGCCTGCCGCTATGGCCAGATGATGCATGCGCTGGCGGTCCATCGGCCGGCTCATGGCGCTCTCCTGCGGCGGCGCACCACGGCACCGGCCAGCCCGGCCAGGATAACCAGGGCCGGCGGTACGCCAATGGTCCAGAATTGCAGACTGGCGTTCAACGCATCGATATCGCGGCGAAAATCACGTTCCACCGCGCGCAGCTCGGCGCGGGTTTCGGCGATCTGACGGCGCAGGCGTTCCGCCTCTTCGCGGCCGGCGGCATCGGATCCCGACAGAAAGGCCGACGCCCGCCCCGATCCCGTCAGCGTGTCCAGCCGGGCCTCGGCCTCCGCGATTTCCGCTTCCAGCGCGTTCTGGATTTCGACATAGCGCGCCTCGGCCTCGTCCCGCAGCCGCTCCACCCGTGTCATCGGCCGCAAGGAGGGTGTGCGGGAGCGCAGCCCTATGAGGGCGGGATCGCCCGCCGCCATGTCCACGAGATTCATCGCCAGGACCAGATTGTCGGCAACCAGGCTTTCGCCGGTCGCCGGATCGTTGCGGACGTAATAGGTATCGTCCAGCCAGTCGGCATCGGCGACAATGGTGATGTCGACCGGTGCCGGCGCGGTCTCCACATGATCGGCCGGACTGAACAGGATCTCGCCCGGCGGCGGACCGTCGGGGAAGGCGGTGTCCATCGCGCCGGAGACGCGGGCGGCCAGGACCAGCGGCTCCGGCGCCGTCCGGTAGTCGCGCAACAGCGCGTCGGGTCCCGGCGCACCGGCAGCGACATCGACGTCCAGAAGTGCGCCCTCGGCACTCGTAGTGACAAGCGGCGTGACCGAAACATGTTCCAGCCCGATCGCTTCCAGGCGCCCCGGCGAGCCGAAATTCACGCCAAGATCGAGCGTCGCCGTGGCTATGTCGGCATCCGACAGCTCCTCCGCCCCGGCAGAGAACCAGAGCGGATAGGCACGGCGGCGGGCGCGCCCGTCGCTCTCGACGATCTCGACCGGCAGGCCCAGCGCGCGGTCCATGGCGACGGTCTGCGGGTCGTAGGCCAGCCCCCAGCGCGCCGGCAGCGGACCAAGGTCGGAGGCGCGCCGGGCATTGATCGGAGGCAGACCGTCGGGGCCGGGACGCATCGCCATGTGGGCCAGCGGGTCGAGGAAGACAAGCACGCGGCCATGGGTCAGGGCATACTGGTCGACCAGGTAGAGCTGGCCCTGGGTCAACTCGCCCGGATGCAGGATCAGCAGGGCCTCAGCATCCGGCAGACTGTCGAAGTCGCGCTCGACCCAGATCAGCTCGTAAGCTCCCGCCAGCTCGCGCACGAACCGGTTTGGAGCCCCGTCCTCCGGCGAAATGGGCAGGCTGGTCAGAATCGCCAGGCGCGGCCGGGCCGGGCGTTCCAGATCGGCGAGCACCCGGGTGAGATCGTACTCCAGTCGCGCCTCGGAATCCTCCCGGAAGACGTCGATCACCGCCTCGTCATCGACGGAATTCCGGGCCACGAGGCCGAAATACAGGGACTCACCGCTCTCCCCCGGCACCGCCGTCAATCCCGCGGCCAGGGCCGCATCCTCGTCGGCGGAGAAGGGTTCGGGGTCGATCTCGACGAGGCGGATCAGGCCGCCTGACCGGTCCGCATAGGCCTGCAGCATTTCGCGAACCCGCGTCGCATAGGCGCGAATGGCCGGGTATTGCGCGGCCTCGGCGCGGGAATAGTAGAAGCGCCACTCCACCGGCTCCGCCAGCCGGTCCATCACGTCCAGCGTGCCCGGCGACAGCCGGTAGAGCCCGCCGGCCGTAAGATCGATGCGCCAGGACCGGAAGGCATGACCTGTGATCTGGTTGCCGGCCAGGAAGAGCACGATCAGGCTGATCACCATCAACGGCATGTAGAGGCTGCGCTTCATCGGCCACCCCCGCGCCGCTCGGCGATCAGGACGCCGGCAATCGTCAGCGAGACCACAATCAGGCCAAGAAAATAGACAAGGTCGGGCAGGCCGATCACGCCGTGACGAAAGGCGTTGTAGTGATCGAGCGCGCTCAGGCCCGCCACGAACTCGGACACTGCAGCAGGGGCATTCTGGCCCAGGGCCGAGAGCACAAAGGGAAGGCCGGCCATGGTCAGCAGGAAGGCCGCTCCGGTGCCCAGAACGAAGGCCACGACCTGATTGGCCGTCGTCGCCGATAGCGCCTGTCCTACGGCCAGATAGCCGCCTGCAAGCAGCAGCGTACCGAGATAGCCGGTCGCGATCGCGGCATTGTCGGGGCTGCCCAGATAGTTGACCGCAACCCACATCGGCATGGTCAGCACGAGCGCCAGGGCCGCCACGGACCACGCCGCCAGGAATTTTCCCGCCGCCGAAGCCCAGAGCGGAATCGGCAGGGCCATCAGGAATTCCAGGGTGCCACGGTCGCGCTCCTCGGCCCAGGACCGCATGGCCAGCGCCGGCATCAATACGACAAGGAGCCAGGGCAAATAGTCGAACAGGGGCGCCAGATCGGCCCTGTTGGTGTCGAAGAAGCGGCCGACATGGAAGGCAAAGGCCGGTGCCGTGAAGGCGAACACCGCCATGAAGACATAGGCCAGCGGCGTCAGGAAATAGGCAGCCAGCTCCCGCCGGTAGACCGCAAAAAGCGTGTGCATCAGGCGGCCGCCTCCGTTCCGGGGCGAGGCGCCGTGAGGGATCGGAACGCGTCCTCGATACGGCCCGCCGGAACGGTCTGGGCCAGTTCGCGTGGAGATCCGTCGAACAACAGCCGGCCATTCGCGATGACGATGGCACGGCTGCACACCGCAGGCACTTCCTCGAGTATGTGGGTCGATATGATGATCGCCTTGTCCGGCGCCATGTCGCGGATCAGCTGCCTCACACCGTCCTTCTGGTTCGGGTCCAGCCCGTCGGTGGGCTCATCGAGAACAAGAACAGGCGGATCGTGCGCGATCGCTGCGGCCAACGCTGCGCGGCGCTTGTACCCCTTCGACAGCGTGCCGATCGGCTGGTCGGCATAATCGCCCAGGCTGGCCCGATCCAGTGCCATCGCGTTTGCGCGTTTCAGCGCATCTCCAGCAAATCCCCGTGCGCGCAACGAGAACGCAACGAATGTGCGCGGTGTCATCGCCGGATAGGCCGGCGCGCCTTCCGGCAGATAGCCGAGCCGGCGCTGGGCCTCGAGACGATCGGCGATGCAGTCATAGCCGGCGATTGTCGCCTTGCCGCCGTCCGGTTCCAGACCGCCGGCGAGCATGCGCATCGTGGTCGTCTTGCCCGCCCCGTTGGGGCCGAGAAAACCCAGCACCTCGCCACGCTCCAGCGAGAAGCTGACATCGGCGACAGCGCGATGCGGTCCGAAATCCTTGATCAGACGGTCGGCAACCAGCATGGGCGAGCAGGTCTCACAAAGTGACGGTCCTAGCGTTAGCGCGGCTCGCACGGCTTGGCCAGAGCCAAGGCAAGTTATCATTTTCGTGAAAGAATCGGGTGCCGACCGGTTCGCCGCTCCGTGACCCGGGGGGGCTGGGGGGGCTGTCTATAACCAGGATCCGGAGCGTTGACGCGACCGGCCGACCTGGTGGACGGTGGCGCTGCGGTATGGCGGCAAGGTGCCGAGAATGTGGCCACTTTGCGGCACCGCGTGAAATGTTTGTAAGCTGAGCGGGATGATTCAACCCAGGGGAGAATGCGTGTGAAAGCCAATGCCCAAACCGCGAAAACGGCTGGACAGGCGGTCATGTGGGACAGGCGGGAACTGGATGCCATCCTCAGGCTGTACGGACAGTTCGTTGCGCGCGGAGAATGGAGGGACTACGCCATCGACGGGCTGAAGGACCGGGCCGTATTCTCGATTTACAGGCGGCACAGCGAAGTGCCGATGTATTCGGTAGTCAAGGCTCCGGCTGATGCCCACAAGCAGGGCATGTACCGGATCGTCGCCATGGGGGGGCAGATCCTCAAGCGCGGCCACGAACTGGCCCAGGTGCTGAAGATCTTCGACAAGAAGCGTTTCCACGTCATCGAGTAGGCACAAGAAAACCCCCGGAGCAAACTCCGGGGGGTTCTTGTTGTGGCCTTGTGGCGTCCGGAATTCACTCCCGGCTGCCGAGCAGCGACAGGATGATCTGGAACATGTTCACGAAGGCGATGTAGAGGTTCAGCGCGCCCATATTGGTGAGCACCGCCATGGAACGCTGGTCGCCGGCGATCTGATAGTAGGTCACTTTCAGCGCCTGGGTCTGCCAGGCCGTGACACCCGCCATGAGCAGCAGGATGCCGAACTGCAGCAGCAGTTCCAGACCGGCCGAATGGAAGAAGGCGAAGTTCAGGATGCCCAGGATGACGGCGCCGATAATGCCCATGAACAGGAAGCTCTGAATCGGCTGCAGGTTCATCTTCGTGGTGTAGCCGAACACCGACAGGCCCAGAAAGGCGCCCGCCGTGATGGTGAAGGCCTGCACGATCGTGGCCCAGCTGATCGCGAGCGTGCGTCCGCCCGCAGTGGTCACGCCTTCCGGTGCGGCACCTCCGGCCATGACCACCCAGACACTCAGTCCGGTGCCGATCAGCGCAACAATGGACCAGTAGAGAATGGCGCTGCCCGTGGGCGAGGGGTTACGCATGAAGAACATCGAGCCGAACAGGATGGCCAGCGGGCCCCACTGCACGACAAAGAGCAGCGGCGTACCCCAGACCAGGGCGGTGAGCGGTGTCACCGTGCCGACAGCATAGGCCAGGGCCGCCGAGATCAGGAGCCCCAGACCCATCTTGTTGTAGACGCCGAGCATGAATTTGCGCAGGCCGGCATCGACCGACATGTCCATGCTGGGCGCACCGGTATAGGTGCGGGAAAAATCGTTCATTGTCTGTGTCTCTTTCGACTGCATGAGCGCCCTTGCGGCGCTTTGCTGTACAATATCGGGGTCGCAGGACCAGTTGGCAAGGCGGGACGGCCAGCCGCCGAGTCCCTCCATCGGCGATTGCAAACCCCGGCCGAATTGGCCTAGGGCTCGCGCAAGCGGAGCCCGATCCATGACCCTTCGACTGTTCGCCGCCATCGCCGTGCCCGAGGAGATCAGGGCCGAACTTGTCCGTCTGCAAAAGGGCGTGCCGGGTGCGCGCTGGCGGCCGCCGGAGAATTTCCACATCACGCTGCGCTTCTTCGGCGAGATCGATGAGCGTGTGGCCGAGGACCTCGATGCCGAGCTGGCGAATATCCAGATGGCGTCCTTCCCGCTCCGGCTCAAGGGCGCCGGCTGGTTCGGAAAGGCCGATCCGCACGCCCTGTGGCTCGGCGTGGACACGCCGGAGCCACTGAACTGGCTGAACGACAAGTGTGAGCGGGCTGCCCGCCGGGCCGGGCTGAAGCCGGAACCGCGAAAGTTCCACCCGCACATGACAATCGCCTATTTGACCGGTTCGCCGGTCGACAAGGTCAACCGCTTCGTCCAGCGCACCGCCGATCTGGAAACCGAGGCCTGGCAGGTGACCCGTTTCAGTCTCTATTCCAGCTGGATCACGCGCGGCGCTGCCAACATCTACCAGGTTGAGGCCGACTATCCGCTGACCTGACCCTCAGGCCGGCCGCAGCCCGGCAATCAGCCCGTCAACGCCGGCCTCGACCATGTCGAGTACTGTCTCGAATTCACCGTCCGCACCATAATAGGGATCGGGCACATCGCGATGCGGCGTTTCCCCGGTCCAGTCCAACAGGCGCGACACAGCGCCCGCCGAACCGGGCGGCGCCATGCGGCGCAGGAATGCTTCATGCCCGGCATCGAGGGCAATGAGATGATCGAAGCACTGGAAATCCTCGATCGTCACCGCCCGCGCCCGCAGGGCGGTCAGATCATAGCCGCGATGCCGGGCAGCGGCCGCGGCGCGGGCGTCGGGCGCTTCGCCGGCGTGCCAGTCGCCCGTTCCGGCGGAATCGACGTCCCAGTCCAGTCCCTGTGCCGCAACGCGCGCACGCGCCACTGCTTCCGCGGTGGGTGAGCGGCAGATGTTCCCGGTGCACACAAAAAGTACCCGCATTACTCGGCTGCCAGGTCGAACGCGTCTTCCAGCACCGTCAACCGCCAGTCGCCGTCGATCCGGTAGAGCCAGAAGATATCGCCGTAGGCCGTGTCCGGCAGGCGCCCCTCGATGCAACCGCCATCCCGGGCGGCATCAGGGCCCGCGAACGCGCTCAGCCACAGGCATGTCGTATTGGAGTGTTCGGCCGCCAGGGTCCAGCGCACCGGTGACCCCTGTGTTTCGGCAAAGGCCGCACTGCGCTGCCGGGACACCGTTTCACCCGGCGTGCAGCCGGCCGTATATCCGTCAACCGCCTGGTGGGCAACGACTTCGACGCCGCCCGCAGCCGCCGTCAGCCGGGTCCGGCAGGCCGCACTCGCATAGGCCCGACCGACCGGGGCCTCGCCCAGAAGGTCTGCCAGGCGTGCCACCATGGCCTCGCCCTCCGGGCTGAGCGGACACTCCATACCATTGCAATCCGGGGAAATCTTGCGGGCATGCCGCACGACCAGGACATGCCGGTCTGCCGCTTCCAGAGCGGCGCGCACTTCGACCGGTGCTAGGGCGGACAATTGCGGGCGGTCATAAGGTGCGTCGGGCACGGGCTGCGCAACCAATAGTATCTCTGCCAGGACAGTCAGCAACATGTCAGTATCCCCTGATGGCGGTCGAAATCCCGGACCCGCAATTAGCAGGCGTCAGTCCTCGTCGGTGTCGGTCGGCTCGGTCTGGACAACCAGTCCGACCGAAACGGTCGTTCCCTGATCGGGAGCGCTGTCGAATTCCAGCCGGCCATCCATCAGCCGCGCCAGGCGCCAGCATATCGACAACCCCACCCCGGCCTCGGTACCGGTACGCAGGGCCGGTCCCTCGCGGACCTGGGCAAGCAAGTCCGGAGACATGCCGATCCCGGTATCGGTCACGGAAAACGTGATCCTCACATGCTCGCTGTCGATCGGATCGAACGCCGAGCGAATGACGACGGACCCGTGAGAGGTGAATTTCAACGCATTGGAGACAAGATGCGTCAGGATCTGTTTGATGCGGGCCGGGTCGCCGATCACGTTGATACCGTCGTCGGCAGAGCAGTCGCAGGACAGCGAAACGCCCTTCGCGCGGGCGAGAGGTTCGAACAGGGCCAGCACACCCTGTGCGATATCGGACGGTTGAAAGGGTTGCGAACGCAGCTCGACACGATTGTTTTCCAGCAGGGAGAGATCGAGCACATCGCTGATACGGCCCAGCATGGTCTGCGCGGACTGTTCAAGGGTACCAAGAAGCTTGCGCTGGTCGCGGTCCAGATCTGTGTTGGACAGTAGGCTCGCGAGGCCGAGGATACCGTTCAGGGGTGTGCGAAGTTCATGGCTGAGTCCGAGGAGAAACTCGGATTTGGAGCGCCGGTATTCGCGCTCGGCCCGGGCTTCGGTCTTGAGCTCGGCCTCGAGCGTATCGCGCGATGTCAGTTCATGAGCCAGGGCATCGGTCGAGCTTCGCAGGGACGTCAGGAAGCTGGCGAGTCGTTGAACCAGGGCGACGAAGCCGGTCAGCAGGAAGGCTGTGGCGGCGGCATCGGTGAACCAGCGGATACGCTCCTGGAAGACGCCGCTGATTTCGCTCACCCGGGGTTGGGGAAAGACAAAGGGCCCGCCCAGCATGATGGCCACGTCAATGAAGTGATAGAGCGCCCAGATCGCAATGCCGACCGTCAGGAGCTGTATGCCCCGCATGGCACCGGCAACGCGAAAGGCGTTGGCATTGCGCCACAGGTAAACGATCGCCACGATCGCCGCCGCCACGAACAGGATATCCAGCAAACTGGTCAACAGGACCGAGTGCATGCGTCACCCGCCCTTCAGGGAAACCCTTGATGCCACGACGCTAGACTGCCCCCCTTTACACAATCTTAACTCTCGCACGGCGAATGGCGAGAAGCGTTAACCCCGGAACGGGTTCTGTAAAGCGCTGAGCGGCCACAACGAATTTTTCATTCATCGCCCCCGGATGCCCGTTCAGTCATTGCGGCCAAGCCGGCGATTGCGCCGGGCCAGCAATTGCAGGCGAAGGGCGTTGAGGCGGATGAAGCCTTCCGCGTCCTTCTGATCGTAGACCTCGTCTTCCTCGAAGGTGACATGGGCCTGGGAATACAGCGAGTGTTCGGATGAGCGGCCGACCACATTGACCGACCCCTTGTAGAGCTTCAGGCGCACCTCACCGGTGACATGCTCCTGACTCTTGTCGATCGCCGCCTGCAGCATCTCGCGCTCGGGAGAGAACCAGAAGCCCTCGTAGAGGAGTTTGGCATAGCGCGGCATCAATTCGTCCTTGAGATGCGCAGCACCGCGGTCGAGTGCGAGTTGTTCGATGCCGCGATGGGCAGCCATCAGGATCGTGCCGCCGGGCGTCTCATAGATGCCCCGCGACTTCATGCCGACGAAACGGTTTTCCACAAGATCCAGGCGTCCGATGCCGTGCCTGCGGCCCAGCTCGTTGAGTTCTGTCAAGAGTGTGGCTGGAGACAGGGGCTTGCCGCCGATTGCCGTGGCATCGCCGCGCTCGAAGCTGATCGTGACGTATTCCGGCGTATCCGGGGCTTCGACCGGGTCGACCGTGCGCTGATAGACGATATCCGAGGCTTCCTCGGCCGGGTCCTCCAGCACCTTGCCCTCCGAGGAGGTGTGCCAGAGATTGGCATCCACCGAGAAGGGCGCCTCGCCGCGCTTGTCCTTGGCGACATGAATGCCGTGCTCTTCGGCATAGGCAATGAGCTTGGTGCGTGAATTGAGGTCCCATTCCCGCCAGGGCGCGATCACGCGCAGATCGGGATCGAGCGCATAGACGCCCAGCTCGAACCGGACCTGGTCATTGCCCTTGCCGGTCGCGCCATGCGCCACGGCATCGGCCCCCGTGGCATGGGCAATCTCGACCAGGCGTTTGGCGATCAGCGGCCGCGCGATCGAGGTTCCCAACAGGTAGAGGCCCTCATAGACAGCGTTGGCGCGCACCATCGGATAAACGTAATCGCGCACGAAATCCTCGCGCAGGTCCTCGATGAAGATCTCCGAAACACCGGCCGCTTCGGCCTTCCTGCGCGCCGGCTCCAGCTCTTCGCCCTGGCCCAGATCGGCGGTGAAGGTCACGACTTCTGCATCATAGTGGTCCTGCAGCCATTTCAGGATGACCGAGGTGTCGAGACCGCCGGAGTAGGCAAGAACGACCTTCTTGACCGGTTTTTTGGCTGGCATGGCGCACGTCCTTTTCGAGTTTTCCAGCGGGTAGCGCCTGATTCATGCCGGTGCAAGCGCTTCGTGCTCCGCAGCCGCTGCTGGACAGCGCCGCTGCGCATGCCATGCTCGCCGCATGTTTCGACCCGGCCTTTCCCGTTTCACCCGGTTTCGCGGCCGCCGCGCCCGTTTCGAGCATGACCGCGAAAGCGCCGATGCGATCAGGGCGCGCCTGCGCCGGCTCTGCCACACGGCGCGGAAGATGGGTGTCGGGACCACACGGCAACTGACGGAAGCCCTGCAACGCCAGGGCGTCGATCTCGACCTGCCCCGCCTCGCCGGTCTGGCCGCCTTGCTGGAAGGGCCGTCCCGTCCGCTCGCGCCGGACCTGTTTCCGGCCAACATGTCGGCTGACGCCGTACGCCTGGCCGAGCGGACCCTGGACGGGACACTGGCCATCGCGGATTTCGGTCACTTCGCCCACCGCGTCACCAACTTCTTCGCCTATGCCCGGGAGAACCGTCACGGAGCGCTGGCCGACTATATCCCGGAACTGACCCGCCAGAATCCCGACGCCTTCGGTCTCGCCCTGTGCTCGCTGGACGGGCAGCGGCTGCGCCTGGGCGATGCGGAAACGCCCTTCTGCCTGCAGTCGGTGGTGAAGCCCCTCAACTATGCTCTCGCACTCGCCCTGAACGGGGAAGGCCTGGTCCATCGCCACGTCGGACGTGAGCCGTCCGGCCGGCGCTTCAACGAACTGGCCCTGGATCCGGACAACCGGCCGCACAATCCCATGATCAATGCCGGCGCCATCATGTGTGCAGCCCTGATCCGGCCTTCGCAGGCCGCGGCAGCAAGAGCCGAGCTGGTGCGCCGGTTTGTGGCGTCGGCCGCAGGCGGGCGCGCATGCGGGTTCGACGAAATCGTCTACCGCTCCGAGGCGGAACACGCCACGCACAATCTCTCGCTCGTCAAGCTCATGGACGAGCATGACGCCTTTCCGGAGGGGACGGACACGGCCACCGCGCTGGACCTGTATTTTCGCACATGCGCGCTCACACTCGATTGCGATGGACTGGCCACCGTCGCGGCCATGCTGGCCAATGGCGGCGTATGTCCGCTGACCGGCCATCGCGTCGTCGACGGCCGCATCGTACGCAACACGCTGTCGCTCATGCTGACCTGCGGCATGTACGACTATTCCGGCGAATATGCGTTCACAGTCGGCCTGCCGGCCAAGTCCGGCGTATCCGGCGGGTTGATGATCGTCGTACCGGGCGTGGCCGGTTTCGCGTTGTGGTCACCCCGGCTCGACCGGCAGGGCAATTCGGTACGCGGCGTGGAATTCTCGCGGCGCCTCGTGGAGGACTACCCGTTTCACATCTTCGCCGGAGTGGCCACGGATTGACGGCCGAGGCGGGCTCGCCGCGCGACAGAGGAGCTGCCGGCGCCGGATGTCACCCTGTTTCCCGTCCTTCCCGCCGCCACTACAGCGCTGGCCCTGACGCCGCGCCCTCTACGGCCCCTCCGCCTCTGCCTTCGGCGGGGTTCGCCTGTCCTTGATCTTTTCCGGCAACTCGGCCTAGAAGACCGCCATGTCACGCACATCCGACCCCCGCCTCATTGTCGCGCTGGACACGCCGACGACCGACGAAGCCTGGGCCATAACCGAGGCCATTGGCGACGCCGTCAGCTTCTACAAGATCGGCCTCCAGCTTCTGCCTGTGGGCGGGATGGCACTGGGCAAGCGTCTCAAACAGGCCGGCAAGGACGTGTTCCTGGACTTTAAGCTGCACGACATTCCGGCGACGGTGGAGAAGGCCACGCGATCGATCACGACAGGCGGCGCCGACCTGTTGACCGTGCATGCGGAGCCACCGGTCATGCGGGCTGCTGTCGCCGGCCGGGACGACTCGCCGCTGCGCATTCTCGGCGTCACGGTGCTGACCAGCTATGACGACGCCATGCTGGCCGAAATGGGCTATGCCTTCGGCGCACGCGACCTGGTGCTTCGGCGCGTGGAACAGGCGCTGGAGTGTGGTGTCGACGGCGTTGTGGCCAGCGCTCACGAGGCCGCCGCAATCCGCCAGCGCTTCGGCGACGGCTTCCTGATCGTCACGCCGGGTATCCGGCCGGCCGGTGCGGAAACCGGCGACCAGAAGCGCGTGGCCACACCGGCCTCGGCGCTGGGGCAGGGGGCCACACATCTGGTCATCGGCCGTCCGGTCAATGCCGCACAGGACCCGGCCGCCGCCGCCCGTGCCATCGTGGCGGAGATGGCCGGTATTCCGCCGGTTGCAGCCTGATCTAGTTGTAGGGATAGGCCCGGGGAGGGCGGACGGCCGGTGCGTCGATCGCCCTGACCGTGCGGATGCGATGCCCCAGACCGGCAAAGCCTGTGCGCACTTCGCCGTCTGCCGCGATCAGAATGATGCCGCGATAGCTGTAGAGCGGCCGGTAGGGCCGTTCCACACCGCCCGCCAGGCTGGAGGCGAAGAAATTGTCGTCCAGCACTACGCGCGCGGGAGCGACGGCCGCCTCCGCCGGGCCGGAGTGGATCCGTTCCGCCACCGGCCGGGCCTGCGGGACCGGCCTCTCATTCCGCGGCGGCGCACCGGCAAGACGGGCCTCTGTCGGCGCGGGACGGGCACCAGGCGGCATCTGTGTGAAACGGCAGGGCGGCCCGGAATAGTCCCCGGCCAGAGCGAGTTCGATCTCTTCGGGCGTGCATTCCCGGTCCGGGCGCGCAAGCTGGGCCGTCGCGGCCGAACCGCTCAGCACGGCGCCGGTCAGGCCGGCCAGGGCAATTCTGCAAAACTGTGCCATCCCGGCACACTAGCGCAGGAATGTGGCAGCGCTAAGCGTCTGCGCGCCTCGGGCGAGCCGGGACGTTGCCGTTCAAACGGGACGCGCAATACCCTTGACCGACTCGAGCCATGCAACGGCTTCCTCACGTGTCCGGAAACCGCGCACCTGGAAATAGGGGCCCTTTTCGGTCAGCACTTCCCAGACCCGCACGAGCGCCGCCATCGCATCGAGTGTGTAGACATTGGCCGCATGGATGAATTCGCCGGGAATATGCTCGGCGTGCCACCTGTCCTGCACGCGCTTGAAAGCCTGCAAGGCTTCAAAATCGACATGGCCCGGCGCGAGTTCGCTCGTATAGGTGACCAAACGATTGTAGTGCGGTTTCCATTCCGGATGCGCCGCAAGCTGGTCCAGCATGCGCATGACCGCTTCCGCGGACAGCGCCCCCGACCAGATGATCTCGACAATTTCCCGCTCGTGGTCGAACCGGAAGCGGGCTGTCGCCGGCGTGTCAGAAATCACAGATGATACCCTTCTTCTCCCAATCGCCGAACCGGGTCGGTTCCGGTCCCTTGCGGCCGCCAAGCTCGACAGGCGTATCCTGCCCATCGGCCGCGGCACGCCGCGCCTCGGCCTCTTCCAGGGCCCGGCGGGCGGCCGGTGTCAGCGTCTTGCCCGGCGCCGCGTTGGCGGGGATCGGGGAGGCACCCGTCCCGTCTTGCCGTTCAGTCTGGGTCATACCATCTATCTAGTCCGCAGCGGCGTATTCGCCAATATCACGGGAGTGCTCGCAACACGATGACTGCCAATTCGCTTCGCACCTTTCTCCTGCTCGCCGGGATGACGGCGCTGTTCATGGGTATCGGATACCTGCTCGGCGGCCCGGCCGGGGCCCTGGTCGCGCTCGTCGCCGCCGCCGTCATGAACCTGTTTGCCTGGTGGAACTCCGCCGACATGGTGCTGCGCATGCATGGCGCCCGGGAAATCGGCCCGGACGAGCGTCATCCGCAACTGCGGCAGTATGCGGCGGACGTCGAGACGCTGGCCCGGCGGGCCGGCCTGCCGGTACCGCGCGTCTTCGTGATGGAGACCGATCAGCCCAATGCCTTCGCCACCGGCCGTGACCCGAACCACGCCGCCGTCGCCGCCACGACCGGCCTCCTGGCCCGGCTCGACCGGGAGGAGATCCAGGGTGTGATGGCACACGAGCTGGCGCATATAAGAAATCGCGACACCCTGACGATGACCGTTACGGCGACCCTGGCCGGCGCAATCGGCATGCTGGCCAATTTCGCCCTCTTCTTCGGCGGCAACAACCGAGCCGGCATCATTGGCACGATCGCCCTGATGATCTTTGCGCCGATGGCCGCGATGCTGGTGCAGAGTGCGATAAGCCGGGCCCGCGAATACGAGGCCGACCGTGTCGGCGCGGAAATCCTCGGCAAACCGATGGCACTGGCCAGCGCCCTGGAGAAAGTCGAGCGTACGGCGCGGCGAACGCTGAATGCCGGCGCGGAACGCAATCCAGCTACGGCGCACATGTTCATCATCAACCCGCTCAACGGGCAGAACATGGACAATCTCTTCTCCACCCACCCCGATACGGCCAACCGGATCGCCAAACTGCGCGAAATGGCCGGGGCGGCAGCTGCCGTTCGATCGGGTCCCTGGGCACCGCGCGGGCCTTGGGGATAGCGCGTGGCACGGGGATTAGACGGGCCGGGCGGCCCGTGCTAGCTCCCGCCGGATGAAGGACGGATTTGCTCCGCGGCGCTGCGCCGCCCTGGCCTATGCCACCATATTGCGCGATCGCCGCGCGCTGGAACCGGCGCTGGAACACGCACCCGGCTATCGCTCAATGAGCGACCGGGACCGGGCGTTCGCGCGGGCCATCCTGGCGACCGCCTTCCGCCGCCTGGGCCAGACCCGCCACGTTCTGGCGCAATTCCTCGCCAAACCGCTGCATGAAATGCCCGAACCGGCCGCCGCGCTGCTGGTTACCGGCGCGACCCAGCTCCTGTGGATGGAGGGCGCCCCGCACGCCGTCGTCTCGACCACGGTCGCGCTTTGCGAAGACAGTACCGAGACCTATGGCCTGAAAGGCGTTATCAATGCCGTTCTGCGTCGTATCGTGCGCGAAGGCCGCGACATCGCCGCACGCACCGCCCCGCGCGACAGTCTTCCCGACTGGATCGCGCGCAGCTGGCGCAAGGCCTACGGGCCGGGCGGGCTCTCGCGCATTGCCGGCATCCAGATGCAGCCGCCGCCGCTGGACCTGACGGTCAAGGATGCCGCCGAACGCGAACGCTGGGCGGAGGCGCTGGAGGCCGAAATCCTGCCAAACGGCACGCTGCGCCGGCGCGAGATCGGCGATGTGACCCAACTTCCCGGCTTCCGCGAGGGGGCGTGGTGGGCCCAGGATGCCGCGGCCGCCATTCCCGCTACGCTTCTGGGTGTGCAACCCGGCCGGCATGTTGTCGACCTGTGTGCCGCACCGGGCGGAAAGACGCTTCAGCTCGCAGCCCTGGGGGCACGTGTAACCGCGGTGGACAGCAATGAAAGCCGGCTGAAACGCCTGCGCGACAATCTCGCCCGCACCGGACTGCGCGCCTCCGTCGCGACAGAGGATGTGCGGCGTTTCCGCCCCAAGGGCGAAGCCGACGCAGTCCTGCTGGATGCGCCCTGTACCGCGACCGGCACCATGCGGCGCCATCCCGAAGCCGGCTGGATCAAGAAGCCCGGCGATGTCCAGCGCATGGCGAAACTCCAGCTGGAACTGGCTGGAGCCGCGACACGCATGCTGCGCCCCGGAGGCTGGCTGGTGATTTGCACCTGCTCGCTGCAGCCGGAAGAGGGTGAGCAGTTTGCAGCTGCGCTGCTGCGCAATCGCAAGGATCTGAAACCGGTGGCGATCCAGGACGGCGAAGTGCCGGGCCTCGCCGAGGCGATCACGCCGGAGGGCGGATTGCGGCTGACCCCGGCGCTCTGGGCCGACCGGGGCGGCATGGACGGGTTTTTCGCCGCCCGGTTCGAAAAGCGTACCTGACATCGGCAAAAGCGCCGGCCGTGACGAGCATCGCTTGCGCCCGTCAGGTCCCGCTGTTATCGGAACCGGCATGGGCACATCCACGATCATCTCGCCGTCGATCCTGTCGGCCGATTTCGCCAAGCTGGGCGAAGAGGTCCGCGCCATCGACGAAGCCGGCGCCGACTGGATTCATGTCGACGTCATGGACGGGCATTACGTGCCCAATCTGACCATCGGCCCGGGCGTCGTGAAAGCGCTGCGCCCACACAGCAAAAAGCCCTTCGACGTGCATCTGATGATCACTCCGGTCGACCCCTATATCGACGCTTTCGTGGATGCAGGCGCCGACATCATCACGGCTCATCCGGAAGCCGGGCCGCATTTTCACCGCACAGTACAGAAGATTCGCAGCTGCGGGACCAAGGCCGGTGCGGCGCTGAACCCCTCGACCCCGCCGGACATTGTCGATTATGTCCTCGACGAGCTCGATCTTGTCCTGGTGATGAGCGTCAATCCGGGCTTTGGCGGGCAGAGTTTCATCGACAACCAGCTGCGCAAGATCGAAACCTTGCGGCAAACGATCGACAAGCGCGGGCTCACGACGACGATCGAAGTCGATGGCGGTGTGAATCCGGACACCGCCAAGGCCTGCCGTTCCGCCGGAGCCCATGCCCTCGTTGCCGGGTCCGCCGTCTTCAAGGGCGGTCCGGCAGCCTATTCCGGCAATATCAAAGCCTTGCGCGGCTGACCGTCATGGCTCGTACGGTGCGTCTGTCCGACTATGCCGGCGCCACCGTGATGGCGATGCGGCGTGAAGCGTCCTCCACGCTCAATGCCATCGGCCTGCCCTCCGGCCTGCACGACCTGACCGGTATTCCGGCCGAACTGACCGTCATACCCACCGATCTCTACGCAGCCGATCCGGTGCGCGGAGCTGCCATCATGACGGGCCGCTTCGCCCTGGCCGGCGAGACGTTCGGCGTGGACGATCCGGTTCACGCCTGGCATCACCCTGCGCCGACGCGGGCCTTTGCCCGGCGGCTGCACGGGTTCGGCTGGCTGCGCGACTGCATCGCCGTGGACGACGATGACAGCGCCTCCAGCGCGCGCGCTATGGTCGACAGCTGGGTTCGCGGCTTCGGCCGCTGGAACAGTTTCGCCTGGTCGCATGGCGTCCTGTCGCATCGTCTGCTCAACTGGCTGCGCTGCGGAGCTGTCCTGTTCAACGAGACCGGCGAGCCGAAGAAGCATCGCCAGGCGCGCTTTCGCGCGCTGTTGCGCCAGGCCCGGTATCTGCAGCGTTCCCTGCCGATCGCCCATGACGGATCCGTGCGACTGCGCTGCGCGGCAGCCTTGTCGCTGAGCGGACTGTGCCTGCCGCGCCAGGCCGCGCTGCAACGCGCCGGCCTGCAGGCACTCGCACGCGAGGTTCAGCGCCAGATTCTGCCCGATGGCGGCCACCTCTCGCGCTCGCCACGGGCCTGCGCCGAAGCGCTGATCGATCTGGTCACAGTGCGCGATGCCGCCGAGGCTGCCGGCGTCGACCTTCCTCCTGAAATCGGCCGCGCCATGGATCGGCTGGCCCCGATGGCGCGCTTTTTCCGCCTGCCGGACGGTGGGCTGGCCAGTTTCCACGGCGGCGGCGAAGGCGACCGCCGGGCCCTGGACGCGGTTCTCGCGCAGGATGACACCAAAGCCCGGCCGTTCGGTTTTGCCCCGCATTCCGGCTATCACCGCGCCGAGGCCGGCGGTGCCACCATCCTCGTCGATGTGGGGCAGGCCCCGCGCGGCCCGCTGAGCACAGGGGCCCATGCCAGCGCACTGGCCTTCGAATTGTGCACGCCCGGCGGACGCCTGGTCGTGAATTGCGGCTGGCACGGCGATCAGCCGTCCAACTGGCGGGAGGCCGTGCGGGCCACCGCCGCCCATTCCACCCTCACCCTGGACGAAACCTCCTCCGCCCGCCTCTTCCCGCCCGGCTGGCAGCGCGACCTTCTGGGACCGCGCCTGGCAACCGCGCCCCACTCCGTCACCGCACGGCGCAATGAGGAGGAGATGGGCATCTGGCTGGAGGGCGTGCACGAAGGCTATCGCGAGGAATACGGCCTGTCGCACCGCCGGCGTGTATTCCTGGCCGCCGACGGCGGCGATCTGCGCGGCGAGGATGCCCTGTTCCGGCCGGTCTCCGATGGTCCTCCGGAGGATGTCGAGGTGCGATGGCGCTTCGCCATCCGCTTCCATCTGCATCCCAGCGTACGCGCGTCCCTGTCGCGCGATTCGATGAGCGCCCTTCTGGTGCAACCCAATGGCGACGGCTGGCGTTTCCGGACCGATGGCGGACCCATCCGATTGGAGCGTTCAGTGTATTTGGCAGCCGGAGCACCTCCACAACGCGCCAGCCAGATAGTAATACATGGAGAAGCAGAACCGTTCGGCGCCGGGGACCGACCGCCCAATCGTGTTCGCTGGGCTTTTCAGCGCCTAGGCCGGATCGGGGGCGCAGGGGGGGAAACCGGATGACCAAGCCACGGCCCGGCATGAAAGATACCGCCGCTGCCCGCAACCAGCTGTCCATGGTCGCTGTGGCCCTGTTCGACCTCGCGGCCGGTGCGTTTTCCATGTGGGCCGCCGTCCATCTGCGCTATCGTTTCGAACCCACCGATCCGCCGGACCAGGTCCTGCTGCAGTCCGTTGCCGTATTCGCGCTGGCCTGCGCCCTCGTCTTTCCGATCGAAGGCCTGCATCGGGGTCTGTGGCGCTATACCGCTCTCAACGACGCGGCCCGGGTCATCCGGGCGACACTTGTCGCCAATCTTGTCTTCCTGCCGGTCCTGTTCCTGATAAACCGTCTGGACGGATTCCCGCGCACATCGATCCTGATCGACATTCCCATCCTCATCGGCCTGCTGCTGGCGCCGCGCTTTCTCGTCGCGGCCTTGCGCACGCAGGGCCTGCGGGGCGTCCTGCAAGTGGAGGACCGGTCCAAGCCGGCCGCGATCCTTGTAGGCACCGAGGCCGAGCTCGACGACGCGCTGCGCGATATCATCCGGCGCAACGGATCGGCGCCGTTCCGGCCCAAGGGGCTTATCGAACCGCAGTCCGATCTGACCGGCCACGCCATTCGCGGCGTTCCGGTACTTGGCGGCATGTCGGCCATAGAGCCCGCACTGGAACGCCTGGCCCGCGCAGAGGCGGAACCGCCCCGCCTGGTTCTGGCCGGGACGGTGACCGATGTCGAGATCGTCAACGAACTCATCCGGATAGCCGCGCAAACAGGTGCCAAACTCTCTCGCGCCCGTCCGGCCGACGGCCCCGGGGCGTTTTCACCTGTCGAGGCCGCCGACCTGCTGAACCGTCCCCCCCGGCCGCCCAATCTCGAACCGGCCCGGCCGCTGATCGAGGGCAAACGGGTGCTGATCACCGGAGCCGGCGGCACGATCGGATCGCAGCTGGCGCGTCTCGCGGCAACACTGAATCCGGAAAAACTCATCTTCTTCGACGCCTCGGAAGCCAATCTCTACGAGATCGATCTCGAATTCACCCGCCGCGCCCCCCGGATCGCCTGGCGTGCCGTGCTCGGGGATATTCGCGATACCGACCGGCTGGATACCGTGTTCGGCGAGGAGAAGCCGGACGTCGTGCTGCACGCGGCTGCACTGAAGCACGTGCCGATGAGCGAGCTCAATCCCGGAGAGGCCGTGCGCACGAATGTGATCGGCACCGTGAATACGATCGAGGCCGCCAAACGCCACAAAGCCCGGATCGTGGCCCTCATCTCGACCGACAAGGCCGTCAATCCCAGCAACATCATGGGCGCCACCAAGCGCGCCGCCGAGCTCTATGCCCGCGCCGCGGCAACTGACGGATCGGACACGCGGATCTGCGTTGTTCGCTTCGGCAATGTCCTGGGGTCGACCGGTTCGGTGGTGCCGCTGTTCGAGCGTCAGATCGAGGCCGGCGATCCGGTTACCGTGACCGACCCGGAGGCCACCCGCTATTTCATGACCGTGGAAGAGGCCTCTGGCCTCGTGCTCGACGCCGCCGCCCAGACAGCGTTCGACCCGGCTCTGAACGGGGCGCTCTATGTCCTCGACATGGGCAAACCCATCTCCATCCTGCGCCTGGCGCGGCAATTGCTGCGCCTGCGCGGACGGGATCCGGACGTGCCGGGCGCGATTTCCATCGTCGGCCTGCGTCCCGGCGAAAAGCGGCACGAGAGCCTTGTCTACGATTTCGAAAGCCGCGATGCGACGTCGGTCGACGGCGTCTGGTCGATTACGGGGCCGACGCTCGATGCGGACATGGTTGCCCAGGCGCTCGATACCCTGCTTCAGTCTGCCGAGTCCGGGCACCGCGAGCCTGCGACTGCGGCGCTGGAAACCCTGTGTGCCCTGCGTCCACGCGAGTCCGCCGGATTGACTTGACCGCCCGGCGTGATACCTCGCCGCGCACATCCGGATTGACCGAACGGAGTCCCGACAATGTCCGACCTTGAACTTGCGCCCGTGCGTCGTGCCCTGATTTCCGTGTCCGACAAGGCCGGCCTGGTCGAGCGCGGCCGCCAATTGGCCGATGCCGGGGTGGAGATCCTTTCCACCGGCGGGACGCTGAAGGCGCTCACCGACGCCGGCATCGCGGCGAAGGACGTTTCCGAGGTCACGGAATTCCCGGAAATGATGGACGGCCGCCTCAAGACGCTGCACCCGCGCGTTCACGGGGGGCTTCTGGGCCGGCGCGACAATGGCGAAGACCGCGCCTCTATGTCGGAACACGGCATTCCCAATATCGACCTGCTCTACGTCAATCTCTATCCGTTCGAGGAAACCGTCGCGAAGGGTGGCGATTATGCCGCCTGCGTCGAGAATATCGATATCGGCGGCCCGGCCATGATCCGTGCTGCCGCCAAGAACCACGCCTGGGTATGCGTGTGTACCGACGGCGAAGACGTCGACGCCGTGATTGCGGCCATGGGCGAACACGAAGGTGCGGTCCCGTTTTCGCTGCGCCAGACGCTGGCGGCCAAATCCTATGCCCGGACTGCGGCCTACGATGCGGCAATCTCGAATTGGTTCGCCGAGGAACTGGGCGAACCGGCTCCCGCATGGCGTGCCTTTGGCGGTGCGCTGGCCCAGCCGCTGCGCTATGGCGAAAACCCACATCAGAAAGCCGCATTCTACGCCACGCCGGAAGACCGGCCCGGGATCGCCACGGCCCGGCAGGTTCAGGGCAAGGCGCTGAGCTACAACAATCTGGCCGACGCCGATGCCGCCTTCGAGCTGGCCGGCGAGTTCGACCCGTCCGACAAGGCGGCCGTGGTGATCGTCAAGCACGCCAATCCCTGCGGGGTGGCCATGCACGACGATCTCGCCGTGGCTTACGAGAGGGCTTTCGCGGCCGATCCGATTTCCGCATTCGGCGGCATTGTCGCCATGAATCGCAAGCTGGACGCGGAAACCGCGGGTGAGCTGGTCAAGATCTTCACCGAAGTCGTGGTCGCCCCCGAAGCCGACGAGGATGCACTGGCTGTATTGTCCGGCAAGTCCAATCTGCGCGTACTCCTGACCGGCGGCATGCCCGACCCGGGCCGGGGCGGCTGGATGACCAAGACGGTAGCCGGAGGACTGCTGGTCCAGCAACGCGATACCGGCATGATTTCGCTGGACGACCTCAAGACGGTGACCGAGCGCGAGCCGACCGAGGCCGAACTCGCCGACCTCCTGTTCGCCTGGAAAATCGTCAAGCACGTCAAATCCAATGCCATCGTCTATGCCCGAAACGGGTCGACTGCCGGCATCGGCATGGGCCAGACGAGCCGTCTCGAGGCGGCCCGGTTGGCCGTGCGCAAGGCCGAGGCCACCGCTGCCGAGCACGGTTGGGACGAGGCGCGGACTAAGGGATCGGTCTGCGCGTCCGATGCGTTCTTCCCCTTCGCCGACGGACTGCACGCCGCAGCCGAAGCCGGCGCCACCGCCGTGATCCAGCCGGGCGGATCGATCCGCGACGACGAAGTGATCGCCGCCGCCAACGAAGCCGGCATCGCCATGGTGTTCACCGGCATGCGGCACTTCCGGCACTGAAGCGCCGATCTCGCCCTGCTGGTGGATCCGTTTAGCGTTGACCGCCACGGCCGCAGGCCGACAAGCTCGCATCATGCGTGTGAGAAGCCTGATAGTGGCCGGCCTCTGTGGTCTCACCGTCACGGTCGGAGGTCTCGCGGCCTGTGCTGCGGGCAATGCCGCCGGCTGGTCTGTGCCCCGCCGCAGTCTCGCTCAGCAGGGTGAATTGCTCACCGGCCACGTCAGTATACGCATCCCGCCCGGTGCCGGGCACGCCGTGCCGACGCTTGTCATGTTTCACGGGTGCGGCGGATTGCGGCAGGTGCAGGAGGACTATGCGGCAGCGGTCCTGGACGCCGGCTACGGTGTCATGATTGTCGGATCGAACGCGGCCCGCGGAATAGGCCGTTTCGCAGCGATGAGCCAGGTCTGCACCGCCCTGCGCCTGTGGGGTCAGGAACGGGCGGCCGACGTGCACGCCGCCATTGCCTTGGCGGCTGCCGATCCGCGCATCGACAGCGCGAACCTGGCCCTGATCGGCTGGAGCCACGGCGGCTGGACCATTCTGGACGCGCTGGGGTTTTCGGGCGCAGAACAGCGGCCGGCAGCGCTGGAAGGGGAGGGTGTGAGTTTGCCCGACCATGTGCGCACCACCATTTTGATCTACCCCTATTGCGGATTTCCCGTCCGCACCGACGGGCGCGATCTGGATCCGGATATTCCGGTCCATGCGATCCTAGCGGGAAACGATGTGGTGGCCCCCGCCGGCGATTGCGTGCGCCTGTTCGAACGGGCCGGGCAGGCCGGTGTACGCGTGGACTACGCGCTCTGGGACGGGCTCACACATGCCTTCGACGAGCCCGACCAGCCGCCCGATCCGCGTATGGAGTATGATGCAGATGCCGCCGGCCGCGCCCGCAAACACCTGGTCGAGATTCTCGGCAGTGCCTTCGATCAGGGCTGAGCGACGGCCGCCATTTCACCGAGCTGGGTCGAGGCGATGGAGAGTTTGGACAGTGTCCAGCCGCCCGACTCATCGAGCTGGCGCTGCACCGAGTCGACCCGGCCGGCCTCTTCCTCATTCACCGTGTTCCAGGCTTCAATCAGCGCATCGGCCCAGTCGCGCGACGGCTGTTCAATCCCCGCCGACAACGAGCCGCCCGCCTGCTGGGCAAACCGCATCGCCGAAGCTGTGATCGCCTGCTGACTGGCGTAGAAGTCTTCCATCAGACGCCGCACGGCAAGCCGGTCCCAGTGCAGGTTGGACGACACGTCCTGGCCCAGTCCGCGCAACCGGTCGAAGGAGAAACGGGCACCGGTGGCGTGGTATATGTAGGATGTCGAGGCCAGCGGCCAGTCATGGTCATTGGCCATGTCGATGACATCGGTCGAGGATGTCAGTGGCCGCAATTCCGCAACAGCCTGGGCCAATTCGGCCGGCGCCCCCGCATCGACAAAGGCCTGCTTGCGCTGTTTGACGCCGCGCCGCTCATGTTCCGAGATGATCTCGTGCACCATGGAGCGCAATTCCTGCACACCGGGCCGGTAGGAGGCGATGACGTCGGAAATGGAATTGTTCCGGGCGGCGGCCTGGTTGCGCCCGCGCCGGACAAGCCAATAGGTCTGGCGGCGCAGAAGGCGGATGATCTCCTCGTGCAGCTGGATCTGCACCGCCGCCGGCGCCTTGTTGTCCAGCGCATTGATGGCCTGGGTCATCTCGGCAAAACCGAAGATTTCGCGCCCGGCCTCAAAGGCCCGCGCAATTGCCGGGACGGTGGCGGTCGTGGAGTCGATGGCGCGGTGGATAAAGGTCGGCCCGCCCAGATTGATCATCTGGTTGGCCAGCACGGTGGAGACGATTTCCCGCTTCAGCCGGTGGCCTTCCATCGCATCGGAGAGTTTGTGAAGCGCCTCGGGGAAATAGTTTGTCAGCATGGCCTTGAAGTGCGGATCGTCCGGCACGTCCGAGGCCACGAGCTGATCGAACAGGGTGATCTTGGCATAGGAGGTCAGCACGGCCAGTTCCGAACGCGTCAGGCCTTGTTCCCGCGCCTTCAGGGCACGCACCCCCTCGCTCGACGGCAGACCCTCGACCTCCCTGTCGAGTTGGCCCAGCTCCTCGAGGCGCAACATGAAACGCTCATGCGCATCGAGATCGGCCACAGCCGTATGCGCTGCCATGGAAAGCGCCAGCGTCTGGTCGTAATTGTGCCTGAGCACGTGCCGCGCGACATCGTCGGTCATGGACTCCAGCAACTTGTCACGATCAGCGCGCGACATGTCGCCGCCGCGCACCATCGGACGCAGCAGGATTTTGATATTGACCTCGTGGTCGGAACTGTCGACGCCGGCCGAATTGTCGATGAAATCGGCATAGGCGCGACCGCCATGACGGCCATATTCGATCCGCGCCGCCTGGGTGAATCCCAGATTGGCGCCCTCACCGATCACCCTGGCCTGGACCTCGTCGGCATTGACCCGGAGGTGATCATTGGTCTTGTCGCCGACTTCCCAGTGCTGTTCGTGCGTTGCTTTCACATAGGTGCCGATCCCGCCGAACCAGAGCAGTTCGATATCGGCCTTCAACAGGGCATGGATCAGCTCGGTCGGGCTGATTGACGATTTGTCGAGCCCGGTCAGGGCCTTCATTTCCGCCGTTAGCGGAATCGACTTGGCGCTCCGCGAGAATACGCCACCCCCTTTTGAAATCAGCGACTTGTCGTAGTCCTGCCAGGACGAACGCGGCAGGTCGAACAGCCGTTTGCGTTCGGTCCACATCGTCTCCGGATCGCCCGGATCGGGATCGATGAAGATGTCACGATGGTCGAAGGCGGCGATCAGGCGAATCTGCCTGGACAACAGCATGCCGTTGCCGAACACGTCGCCGGACATGTCACCGACACCGATCACGGTGAAGGGTTCGGTCTGTATGTCCTTGCCCATCTCACGGAAATGACGCTTGACCGATTCCCACGCACCGCGGGCAGTAATACCCATCTTCTTGTGGTCGTAGCCGGCCGACCCGCCCGAGGCGAAGGCATCGCCGAGCCAGAAGTCGAACTCGTCCGTCGCCAGGCCGTTCGCCGTGTCGGAGAAGGTCGCCGTGCCCTTATCGGCGGCGACCACGAGATAGGGGTCCTCATCGTCCCAGCACACCGTGGCCTGGGGATGTACCACGACATCGTCGACGATGTTGTCGGTGAGATCGAGAAGGCCACGGATGAAGGTCTTGTAGGCTTCTCGGCCGGCCTCGAAGATCTCGTCCCGCGTACCATTGCGGGGCAGAGCCTTGGGATAGAAACCGCCCTTGGACCCGACCGGCACGATGACGGCATTCTTCACCTGCTGCGCCTTCACCAGGCCCAGTACCTCGGTGCGGAAATCGTCGCGCCGGTCCGACCAGCGCAGGCCGCCGCGCGCAACAGGGCCGAAACGGATGTGCACGCCTTCCACATCCGGCGACCAGACGAAGATCTCCCGGTAAGGCTTGGGCAGCGGCAACTCTTCCAGCAGCTCGCTGGCGATCTTGATGGCAATCCGGGCCTTGGGAAGGCCGTCCGCACCACGCTGGTAGAAATTGGTACGCAGCGTGGCTTCGATCAGATGGAAGATGCGGCGCAGTGCGCGATCGTGGTCAAGGCTCGCAACATCGTCGAGCGCCTTGCGCAGCTTGTCGGATACGTTCCAGACCGCGTCGGAGCGTTCCTTCTGGTCCCTCGAGAATTCGGGATCGAATTTGACACGGGCCAGTTCAAGCAGGCCACGGGCGATATCCGGGCAGGCCGCCAGCGCCTCCTCCTGGATCGCCTGGGACGGGTCGAGCCCGGTCTGCTGGCGATAACGCGCGCAGGTCCGCAGGAAGGCGGCCTCGCGCCAGGTCACGCCCAGTTCGACGATCAGCCGGTTGAAACCATCATCCTCGGCCCGGCCATCCGCCATCGCCAGGAGCGCGTCCTCGAGGATCGGCGCCAGCGCATCGAGCGGCTGTCCCTTGAGCGCGTCCGATTTCATCTCGAAATCGTGCACATAGGCCCGGTCGACGCCCTGGCCGTCCTCGCAGCGGCGATCGACCGGGAAGCCGGTCTCCTGGACCACGTAGAGGCCGAGATTCTCCAGCACTGGCATGACACGCGACAGCGAAACCGGTTTGCCGACCCGGTAGATTTTCAGCCGCAGCTCGATCTCGCTGTCCTCGGGTTCGCGATAGACGCGCACGGCGACCTTGTCGGACGAATCCAGGCTTTCCAGCTTGGTGACATCCGCCAGCGCCTCTTCCGGGTCATAGAGTTCGCGATAACCGGCCTTGAAGGCGTCCTGATAGGCCGGCATGCGCAGGCGGATCGCCTCGGGCGCATTGCGGCGCACATGGGTTTCCAGATCGTCTTCCCAGGTTCGCGCCAGACGCGCCACGCGGCGTTCCAGCTCGTCAATGGCGGGTTCGGGATGGTCGAACGGATTGAGGCCGATGATGTAGTGTACCCGCGCCAGCGATCCGTCGCCGAACTGGGGATAGAAGGCGGACAGACGCCCGCCAAAGGCCTCGCGGATGACCTCGCCCGCCTGCTCGCGCACTTTCGAACTATAGCGGTCCCGCGGTACGAAGAGCAGAGCCGACACGAAACGGTCGAACTGGTCGCGCCGGATGAAGAGCTTGGTGCGCGGCCGGTCGTGCAGGTGGAGAATACCCAGGCAGATTTCCAGAAGATCGTTCTCGTCGGTCTGGAACAGTTCGTCGCGCGGATAGTTCTCGACCGTGTTGCGCAGCTTCTTGGCCGAGTGCGTGCCCGGCGTCTTGCCGGCGCGTTCGAGCACGCGGCGCACCTTGCGGCGGATCAGCGGCACCTGGGACGCGCTCTGGTCGTAGGCTTCGGCAGTGAACAGGCCGACAAACCGTGCCTCGCCGATGACGGCGCCATCGTCGCGATACCGTTTGACACCGATATAGTCCATGTAGACGCGGCGATGGACGCGCGACTTCATGTTGGCCTTGGCGACGATGATCGGGCTGGGTTCGCGCAGGAAAGTCTCGATCGCCGGGGTCAGGACGGCCGGCTCGGACCCCTTGCGCAAGACATGGCGCTCCGGATCGCGCAACACGCCGCGCCCGGTCTCCGGGCGAACCCGTGGATGGCGCTGGGCCATGGCGCCGTCGTCATCGACTTCAAAGTCGTAAACGCGGCAGCCCAGGAAGGCGAAATGGTCGTCACGCAGCCAACGCAGGAATTCGCATGCTTCCGCCAGTTCCTCGGGAGAGGCATTGGTGCTGGCCTGGCCGAGATGGGCGATCGCCTCGTCCATCTGCGCGCGCATGTCGGCCCAGTCCTCAACCGCCACGCGGACATCGTCCAGAGTGGCCGTAACGCCCTCGATCAGGGTTCGCCGCGACAGCTCGTCCAGCGGCGGCAGATGCACCTGGATCATCGATTCCGCCAGACAGCGCCCGCCCTCGTCGATGCGGGTGCCGTCATTGTCCCGCCGGACCTGCACGATCGGATGGAACATGGCGAGGATGTCATAACCCTGGGCCCCGATTTCGCCCATCACCGAGTCGACGATGAAAGGCCGGTCCCGGCCAATGATTTCCAGCACGTCGCGCGGCAGTTCCGAACCGTTCGCACGGGTTGCCGGACGCATGCGCACCAGTATGTCCTCGCCGGCGCGCATCTGGCCATATTTCCAGAAATCGACGCACATCGCCGCCAGATCGGCGGCGGCAACCTGTTCCAGGTCTTCCGCCAGAGCGTCGTCATAGATCTGGGAGAAGAAAGATGTCCCCGTTTCTCCGCACTCGCTGCCGTAAAGGTCCTGCCAGCGCGATCGCGCGGCCTGCATGAACTCATCGCGAGAATACGCGTGCGCGACTCCGACGACCGCCCCCATGTGGCGCTCCCTGTGGTCTGTTGTGGTTATGGGGCGAGCCTAGACCTGTTTTCTCATGGCGCAAGCCGTCTACGCCGTTGAAAACGCAAACAAGCCATTCTTTTTGTCAGGGCAGGAACTCCTGTGACGAAAGCGGCACCGCCGGGTAGGGACAGGGGGAACCCGGCGGTGCCTGGCAGACCTCAATGGCAGGCTGGGGGGACGCTCTTTTGAGGCCTGATCGTCGTGAGCAGCCCCTCATCCGCCCGTTCGAGGGGAGGAGAACGCAGCGGGGTGGCCACTCTGTTATCCTATGTAGAAATCCGCGGGCGGAATCCAAGACCACGCCACCACAGAAATCGTCAAAATCGCACGGGCGATCGTCAATGAGGTGGACCGGGCCATTCGCGAGATATCCTCCACAGCCATGCGGCCGCAGGATGCCAGCCACGCCGGTGATATGGCGCATATCCGGACGGACGGAAGCCCGTCACCGGTCACACTGTCGTGAGGCTATTCGGCCTGGACCGGCGCGCGCAGCCAGGCCTGCGACACGCTGTCCCAGTCCGTCGTGGGTGACAGCCGGCCAATAAGGTCGAACGCCATAGCCCGGGTTTCCCCGACCGTGCGCGGGGCAACCGCCAGCGTACCAACCGCCTCCGGCACCACATTCAGCTCGTGGTCGCGGGTCTGCGCATCGAAAACCGTCGCCAGCACCGAAAACGGTGCCGAGAAACCGACGAGAAGACAGGTGCGGCCGGCATTGCGCGCAAGGACCTGATGGAAATAGCTGTCGGTAAAGGCCGACAGGCCGCGGCGCACGAATACGGGTTCGCGGGCATTCGGACGCAGGGCATCGATGGGCGTGCGCGCCGCAGCCGGCTGCTCCCCGGCGTACTGGCAGTGAAAGACCGGCCAGCCGTCCATGCGCGCCTGCTGGAGAAGGCGTGCGATACGCTTTATGACATCGCGGTTCTCCGGATCGATCCCCCCCTCGGGGCGCTCAACCTGGTCGCGCTGGCAATCGAGCAGGATCAGGCAGGGTGCGGCGGATATCATGCAGCCTCCTCGGCTTTCTTCTTCCCGGCCGAGTTTTGCAACCGCTCCAGTGAGCGGTCAAACGGTCCGGGCCGGTCCCAGTCGCCATCCGGACGGATCAGAACCATGGGATCGGTCGCGTCCGTGATTGCATTGGCCGGAGGCACCAGCTTGCGCTCGATCTCGACATATTCATAGTCGGAAAAGAAGAAATGAGGCCGGTCCTCACGCACGCGAAAGCCGTGCGTACGCCAATACTTCACCCGGTTGAGCTGGGCATGGCCGATCACCTTGCGATAGCCGCGCCGGGCGGCATAGCGCAGGGCCTCCTGCATCAACAGGCGCATGACCCCGTCGCGGCGATAGCGTTCCAGCACGGCCGCGCGCTCCACCTTTGCGAAATCGGCGAACCAGCGCAGACGCAGCACGCCGACCGGCTCCTCGTCCTTCCAGGCGATCAGATGCGAAGCGCCGACCAGGTCGTTCCCGTCATACTCCTCGGTGTAGGGAGCTTGCTGCTCGCCCAGATAGATGACGCCGCGAAGTGTCATCGCCATGACCACCTGGTCGAGCGTTCGCGCGACCGTCACTTTCAGACTGTCGGCTATCACGTTTTTCACGAGGCTGTCTCCCATTCGCCCAGCACCGTACGCTTCAACAGCATCCCGCCCAGCTTCTCCGGGAAACCGGTGCTGCCGTACAAGGGACTAACGCCATCCGGGTATCCGCAGATCTCGAAGCCGAGCCGGCGCATGAGCGCCTTGCCTTCCGTCGAGCGCGCGCGCGCATAGACACGGACGTCGGAATAGAAACCCCGCCATCCCACGAGCAGTGCGCGCAGAGCCGCCGCCTGGGCATGCGGATTACGGCCTGCCAGGCCCCAGGACAGCAGGGCGGCCGCTTTTTCTTCCAGCCCGCAGACCCAGTCGCGCTCGGCATTGGCAAACCCGAACTTGCCGGCGAAAAGCGCGTCAACGCCTTTCTGGCTTAGCGGAATGGATGCAACAAATCCGTCAGGGCGGCCATTCCAAACACGCATGTGCAAGGAGCGGCGCGTCCAGCCCTGGACGCGCGCAATGTCCTCGGCACTGGCGATTTCCCCGTCGATAAGCTCGTCGGCGAGCGCATGGAATTCCTCGATCCGGTCCAGCGTGACCGGCTCGAAGTCCAAGGATCCGAAGGCACGGTCGAGCCGGTCGAGCGGAAATTGAAACCCCGCATCGGCGTGGTTAAGCTGACCCTGCTGAGTCGGCATTGTCCGTCCTCGTTGTCATATTGGTTACTCGTTCGTTAACACCGCGCGCAGTTCGCGACTTCGTCAAAGTTGGAATAGTGATCAGTCAGGAATCAGAGAGCGATCTGCGGCGAAACCTGTTCGACTGGGACGATCTGCAGATCTTCCATGCGGTGGCGTCGACCGGTTCGATGAGTGCGGCCGCGGCGGCACTCGGCTGCCAGCAATCCACCGTATCCAAGCGCATGCGGCAATTGGAGGCCCGCCTCGGCAGCCAGCTGATCGAGCGCCGGGCGGCCGGCATTGTGCTCACGCCTGCCGGCGAGACTGCACTCGACTACGTCCTGACCATGCAGCGTTCCGCGCAGCAACTCGAAACCCGGGTTGCAGGCCGTGACCGGGCGCTGGCCGGGCAGGTGGTGCTGCGGGGGCCGGACGGGCTGTCGACCTATTGGCTGGCCCGGCACATTCCCGAGTTTCAACGGGCGCACCCGGCCATAGATCTGAAACTCGTGGGCGACCAGTCCGCCACGACCGGCGAGAATGCCGCGTCACTGGCCATCACCTTTGTGCCTGAAAAGGCCATGGATACACAGGCAAGCCTGTTGGGCACGCTACATTACATGCCGGTGGCCTCGCGGGAATTCATCACCACCTACGGTGCGCCGCGCTCGATTACCGACGTGATGAACCTGCGTTTTCTGACACTCGAACAGTATGATCGGTCCCTGGCTCTCTGGGGCCAGCAGGCCGAAGCGGCGGATTCGCTTATTAAATATTCCTTTCGGACAGATCTCAGTTCGGTGTTGTTTGAAACCATCCGCCATGGTGGAGGCATAGCCATGGCGCCAACTTACCTGGCCGCTCTGTATCCGGAGGAACTCGTTGTTCTGGACTACGATTTCCACGAGGACATCAGATTCTGGCTCAAATATATGCCTGGAAGCCAGGAAATAGGCAGAATAAAGTGTGTAGGTGACTGGATTGCGGACCTGTTCGATCGTAAAAACAATCCATGGTTTCGCGAAGAATTCTGTCACCCGAGCGAGTTCTGCGACATAGACGTTATAAGACCACAACCGTGAGGAAGCCATGAGCGCCAGGGGCCCTACCAGTATCGACCAGCACGTCGGAGCCCGTCTGCGGCTGCGCCGTAGCCTGATGGGAATGAGTCAGTCCGAGCTGGGCGAAAAGCTGGGCGTGACCTTCCAGCAGGTCCAGAAGTATGAACGCGGCACCAACCGGATCGGGGCCAGCCGCCTCTTCCATGTCGCCAAGGTGATGGAAGTTCCCGTGTCCTACTTCTTCGAAGGCCTCGAAGAAGACGGTTCGTCCGAACTCAAGGGCAATGATTCCGACACGCTGTACGATTTCATCGCCAGCCCGGACGGCCTCGCCCTGGCCTCGGCCTTTTCGGCGATCACCGACCAGACCGTCCGCCGCCGCGTCATCGACCTGCTGCGTTCGCTGGCTTCCTAGTCCGGATTCCCGGCGCCTGCCGCCGGGTAATCCACATCCCTATCTCGGTTGAGAGGCGGAACACGCCGGCTTGTGGCCGGCGTGTCTTTCTGTGCGCCAGATGAACGGTGCAGCCGCGAAATCGTCACCCTGCGGTCCTGCCTGTGCCTTGACGCAGCGGAATACTGCTTCCCGTCAACCCAGGGAGGCCCGCCATGAAAGCCCACCGCAACTCTTTCAGGCCGCAGATGCCCGGATCGGCCCTGGTACGCCTCGGCCTGCCCCATCTGCTCGCACCCGGCCGCAAGCCCGCGGTCCGCTACAGGGACCCGCGCCACGAACTCTATGTCCGCCTGCGCGAGCTATCGCTGTCTTAGCGCCGCCCCTGCAGGCCGGGTCCGAACTGTCGAAACTAGGAGAAAATGGAGCGGGCGATGAGATTCGAACTCACGACATTCACCTTGGCAAGGTGACGCTCTACCCCTGAGCTACGCCCGCTCACGAAAGACGGGGGCAAGGCCCCGCCGGGGAGCGGGGTATATCGCGCAAACGCCGGATAATTGCAAGCACCTGATTCCGTCGACTTGCACATCGCGGCGCAGCGCGCTTCAACAGAATCATGCCTGCGACCCGTACTGATCTTTTCGCCCGCTTCGACGCCCTGGGCATCGCCCATTCCACGGTCGATCATCCGCCCGTCTTCACCGTCGAGGAAGGCCGGGCGATCAAGGCGCAAATGCCCGGCGGGCATACCAAAAATCTCTTCCTCGCCGACAAGAAGGGGGAGATCGTGCTGGTTTCTGCGCTCGGCGAAACCCAGGTTCGGATCAACCGGCTGCACCGGCACTTGAACTGCGGCCGGCTCTCCTTCGGAAAGGAAGACGTGCTCTACGAAACGCTGGGTGTGCGCCCCGGTTCGGTGACCGCCTTCGCCCTGATCAACGATACGAAAGGGCGGGTCCGTTTCGTGCTCGACAAAGCCCTGACCCGGCACGACCCCGTCAATTTTCATCCGCTCTCCAATGATGCGACGACCGCCGTGAGCTGCAGCGATCTGATCCGTTTTGCCGAGGACACCGGGCATGCAGTGGAGATTTTCGATTTCGCGCGCCTGCACGACGAGGATGCCGCGGCGCAGTGACGCCTTGCATCGCGCCGCCGACACGTCCAACTAGGGGCCAGCATACAACAAGGATACGGTCATGACCGAGAATTTCGGCCTCAACAGCGCCGCCGCCCCGGACGAACTGGTCAAGGAATCCAGCGACCAGGCCTTCATGCAGGACGTGGTTGAACCGTCCCGTGAAGTTCCGGTCATCGTCGATTTCTGGGCGCCCTGGTGCGGTCCGTGCCGCCAGCTGGGACCGGTGATCGAGAAGGCCGTACACGATGCCGGCGGCGAGGTACGGCTGGTCAAGATCAATATCGACGAGAATCCAGGCATCGCGCAGCAATTGCGCGTGCAGTCCATCCCGGCCGTATTCGCCTTCAAGGACGGCCAGCCGGTCGACGGGTTCATGGGCTCGCTGCCGGAGAGCCAGATCAAGGACTTCATCCAGCGCATCTCCGGCAAGGGTCCGGGCGAGGCCGAGCTGAAGGGCACGGTCGAGCGTGGCCTGGCCGCCATGGAAAACGGCGATCTGGGCGGGGCTTCGCAGGATTTTGCGGCGGTGTTGCAGGCGGATCCGGGCCATCCCGGCGCCCTGGCAGGCCTTGCCCGCGTCTGGTTGAAGAATGGCGATACCGACAAGGCCCGCGAGATTCTCGGCCACGTTCCCGAAGACCGGGCCGACGATCCGGCCGTGGAGGCCGCCAGGACCGCGCTGGAGCTTGCCGCCGGCCAACCCGTCGACGACAGCGAAACCGCCGTTCTCAAGGCGAAGGTCGGCGAGAATCCGTCCGATCTGCAGGCGCGATATGACCTCGCCGAGGCCCTGGTCGGCGCCGGCGATCACAAGGGCGCCGTCGATCAGTTGATCGCCATTACCGCGCTCGACAGAGAGTGGAACGATCAGGCCGCGCGCACCCTGCTCCTGAAAGTGTTCGACGCGGCCGGACCGATGAGCGAAGTGACCCGCGAAGGCCGCCGGCGCCTGTCCGCGATCCTGTTCTCGTGAGGAAATGGCGATGAGCGAAGCCGATACGAAACGCCGGGACGTCGATCCGAAACTGCTGGAAATCCTGGTTTGCCCGGTCACCCGCGGACCGCTGACCTATGATCGCGACGCCCAGGAATTGATCTCGGAAGGCGCCAACCTCGCCTATCCGATCCGCGACGGGATTCCGATCATGCTTCCCGACGAGGCGCGCAAGCTGGAGCGCGACTGATGGCAAGGCCCTGGCCGACCGAGCTTCGATTTTCAAAGACCGACAAGGCGCTGCACGTTGCTTTCGATGACGGCAAGGCGTGCATCATCCCCTTCGAGACACTGCGGGTGGAAAGCCCCAGCGCCGAGGTTCAGGGTCATGGTCCGGACCAGAAAAAGACCGTCACCGGCAAGGAAAATGTCCTTGTCACCGGAGCCGAACCTGTCGGCCGCTATGCCGTGCGCCTGATTTTCGACGACGGTCACGATTCCGGTCTTTTCACCTGGGATTATCTCCACGCGCTGGGCGAAAGCGGCAACTAGCCGGGACGCGGGCCGGCGGCGGCGGGCAGCAGGCGACATGTTGGCCGAGTCGACCTAGATTGGCCCGTCCACAAGGAGAGTGCCTCATGTTCCGTCTCGCATCTGCCACCCTCGTTTCGCTGAGCGCGCTGACCGGCGCCGCCCTGGCCGGCCCGGACGCTTTCGAACCCGGCATCCTGATCCCCGAATTCGGGCCCGTGGCCGAAGTCGACTACGATCGGCCGATACCGCAAGGCACAGTTCTCAGGATCCGTTTCGACATTTCGACGCGGGCGGAGACCGGCGAACTCAACAGCACGCTGACCAGCGCCGCCCGCTTCCTGAACATGCATGCGGCCGCCGGCATCCCCGCCGAAGACATCCACGTCGCGGTCGTCATTCATGGCGCCGCTGTTCACGATGTCACAGTCGGGGACGGCGAAGCCAATGCCGGCCTGGTTGCAGCGCTGAACGAACACGGCGTCGAGATCATTGTCTGCGGTCAGAGCGCGGCCTGGTACGATGTGACGCCGGAGGATCTCCAGCCCGGTGTCAGTCTTGCGCTCTCGGCCATGACTGCACACGCCGTTCTGCACAGCGAGGGTTATGCCCTGAACCCGTTCTGATCACGCCGCATCCAGGCGCTGCCCCTTGAGCAACCGGGGCGGATCGCCGGTCTCACCGCCGGCCTGGCGCATGAAAAACCGGCGCGCCGGCGGAATCTTGTCGACGAGCGAGAGACCCAGACCCCGGATCTGGCGGAGCGGATCGAAATCGTTGGAAAACAATCGGTTGAAGAAGTCCGTGCCAACCGCCAGCGTGGCGCTGTCGAACTTGCGCCAGTCGGCATAGCGGCGCAGCGTTGTGACGGCGCCGATATCGAGCCCCACACGCTTTGCCTCACCGCAAACTTCCGCCAGTGCAGCGGCGTCGCGGATGCCCAGATTGAAGCCCTGGCCGGCCAGCGGGTGAATGCCCCGTGCGGCATCGCCCACAAAGGCGATCCGGTCGGCGCAGAATTCCTCGGCATAGGTCAGCCCGAGCGGATATGTGAAACGCGGCCCCTCCACGCGCACCTCGCCCAGAAAATCCCCGAACCGGTCTTCGAGCTCCTGCTGGAAAACCTCGTCAGGTGCGTCTTTCAGTGCATCGGCGACAGTGTCGGCTTCGGTCCAGACCAGGGAGGCTCGATTGTCGGTGAGTGGCAGGATGGCGAAGGGCCCGGCCGGCAGGAAGTATTCATAGGCCGTGCCATTGTGCGGCTCGGCGTGGCGCACCGTGGCGACGATGCCCTTTTGTCCGTAGAACCAGCCGGTGGTGCGCACCTTGGCCTGCCGCCGCAGGCGCGAAAACCGCCCGTCGCAGGCCACCAGAAGCTTGCCGCTGAGCCGTGCACCGTCCTCCAGCACCAGATCGATCCCGCCCTGGCAGTGTTCATAGCAATCTGCCTTGACCGGAGCGAAGAGTCTGATCGCGGGCCTGGCCTGCAAGGCCCTGACCAGGGCCTGGCGCGAGCGCCGGTTTTCGGCCATCCAGCCCAGCGGCTCGCCGTCCTCTCCGGGGGAGATTTCGCGGCGGTCGAAATGCAGGGTGTGCGGGCCGGGTCCGCCCGGCCTGGTCCCGCCATAGGGCCGGCCGTCGCAGACCAGAATATGTTCGATCCGCTGGGCGTGCTCGTGCAGATGCTCCGCCACGCCGAGCGCCTCGAACATGCGCCAGGAGGTATAGGCCAGGGCCGAGGCGCGGCCGTCGAATTCCGGCGCCAGCTGCTCGGAGAGTTCCAGCGCGTCGACCACGGCGACGCTCAGCCCGGCCTGGTCCATTGCCAGGGCGAGGGTCAAACCGGCCAGACCGCCGCCGGCGATCACAACATCGCCATCAAAGAGTGGTTCGCTTGTCATGGAACGCACCATACGGGGTTTGCGTAGCGAGAAAAGCGGGCAGTCCGCCGCAGCGGTATTAACCTCTGTTTACCGCGCGGGAAGACTTGAGGGGTAGTGACAGTAGCATGAGTGGGAAAGCCGACACCGACGCCGGGGCCGGACAGCGTGCGTCCAAGCCCCGCTGGCGTCTTCGCCTCTTCGATGTGCTCTTCGGCAGCATGATGCTGGCCGCCGGCCTCTTCCTGCTGGCGGCGCTCCTGTCGCACAATGTGCTCGATCCCAGCTGGAATGTTGCGGCCGATGGCGAGATCCGCAACTGGATGGGCCGCCCGGGCGCCTCCGTGTCGGACACACTTCTGCAGGCGCTGGGCTGGGCGGCCGGGGGGCCCGCCATTGCCCTGGCCATCTGGGGCGGCATCATGATCTGGCGCATTCCCCGGCCTCGCACCCGCTCCGTCGCCGGACTGCGCTGGGTGTTCGCGGCCATCGGCACGGCGGGGTTTGCAGCGGCAGTGAGCGCGCTGCCCGTGCCCAATGCCTGGCCCTTTGCCTCGGGCCTGGGCGGGGCCCTGGGCGACATCCTCCTGAACGCGCTGGCTGCCCTACCGGCCCGGTTCGAACTGCCGGCGCCCACGGGGATTGCCGCCGCCTTCGCACTCATCCTCTCGATCGCCGGCATCTTCTTCACCTTCGGTCTTCGCTCGCATGACCTGACGGCGGCCGTCGATGCTGCCGGGCTCGTCTGGGCCACGCTGCGGGTCTGGGCCGATACCCTGCTCGGCCGCGTCTCGGGCCTGCGCCGGGAAGGCGAAGACATGGCAGCGAAGGCCGCGCCGGTACGCGAAGAGCCCGTGCTGCGCCGCGCCATGAGGGCCGCGGAAGACGGCGGCGCGGCTTCCGCACAGGCGAGTGCACCGGAAGACATGCCCGGCCAGTCCGTGCGGGTGGCCGCCGGGCGCAAGCCGAAACCGTCCGGCCGCGATGTCCGGGAGGCCCAGGGCGCATTGCCCTTCGTCAAGTCCGACGGTTTCAAGCTGCCCCGTCTCGACCTTCTGACCAAGCCCGCCCTGCGCAACGATGCCGTCGACGAGCTGGCGCTGCGCCAGAATGCCGAACTTCTCCAGGGCGTCCTCTCGGACTTCGGTGTGAAAGGCGAGATCGTCCAGGTACGCCCCGGCCCGGTCGTGACGCTTTACGAGTTCGAGCCCGCGCCTGGCGTCAAATCCTCGCGTGTCATCAATCTGGCCGACGATATCGCCCGGTCGATGTCCACCACGGCCGCGCGCGTGGCCGTGGTGCCGGGGCGCAATGCGATCGGGATCGAACTGCCCAATTCCAGGCGCGAAACCGTCTTCCTGCGCGCGCTTTTCAATTCCAAGGCCTTCGAGGAGGCCAAGGCGGAGCTGCCGCTGGCGCTGGGCGAAACCATCGGCGGGGAGCCTTTCGTTGCCGATCTGGCGCGCATGCCGCATCTTCTGATCGCGGGGACCACCGGCTCGGGCAAGTCGGTGGGTATCAACGCCATGATCCTTTCCCTGCTCTACCGGCTGCCGCCGGAAGAGTGCCGGATGATCATGATCGATCCGAAAATGCTGGAACTCTCCGTCTATGACGGCATCCCGCACCTACTGACCCCCGTCGTCACCGACCCGAAGAAGGCCGTCGTCGCGCTGAAATGGGCCGTGCGGGAAATGGAAAGCCGCTATCTGCGCATGTCCAAGATCGGCGTGCGCAATGTGTCCGGTTTCAACGAAAAGGTAGCCCGGTCGATCAAGACCGGCGAAGCGCTCTCGCGCACGGTCCAGACCGGATATGACAAGGAAACCGGCGAACCGGTTTTCGAGACCGAGACGATCGACGCGGAAAAGATGCCCTATATCGTCGTGGTGATCGACGAGATGGCCGATCTGATGATGGTCGCCGGCAAGGAGATCGAGGCGGCGGTCCAGCGCCTGGCGCAGATGGCCCGCGCCGCGGGCATCCACCTGGTCACGGCCACACAGCGCCCCTCGGTGGACGTCATCACCGGCACGATCAAGGCCAATTTCCCGACCCGGATCTCCTATTCCGTCACCTCCAAGATCGACAGCCGCACCATTCTCGGCGAACAGGGCGCCGAACAGCTTCTGGGCATGGGCGACCTCTTGTACATGGCCTCCGGCGGTCGTCTGCGCCGCCTGCACGGCCCCTTCGTCTCCGACCGCGAGGTCGAGGATGTCGCCGCCTTCCTGAAGAAGCAGGGCGCGCCGGAATATCTCGATGCGGTCACGGCCGGCAGCGATGACGACGAGGACGGTATTCCCGGCCTGGGCGGCGGCGATGAAGGCTCGGGCGACGACCTGTTCGACCAGGCCGTGGCCCTGGTTGCCCGCGACCGCAAGGCCTCGACCTCCTATATCCAGCGCCGCCTGCAGATCGGCTATAACCGTGCGGCGACACTGATCGAGCGGATGGAGGAAGAAGGCATGATCGGCCCCGCCGACCATGCCGGCCGCCGCGAGATTTTCCTGCCGGAAAATGAGGGGGCGTAAGGCGCCCGCGGGACTTTGTCGCAAGCCGCGCCGGGCGTAGACTGGGCTCGCGGCATCTGCACCCCGGCCACCGCCCGGGTGCCAGTCGCTGCCGACACGACCGGGAGGACACAATGCGCACGGCACTCGCCATTCGTCATGTGGCGTTCGAGGACGCCGGGGCCTTTGCACCCGCCCTGCGCGATACGGGCTACGCGCTGAAATACTGGGATGCGAGTGGCGATCCGGACGATCTCGCCCGCGCCAACCCCGACCTGTTGATCGTCCTGGGCGGACCTATCGGGGCCGACCAGGACGCTCTTTATCCTGTCTTGAAGACCGAGCTGGCCGTCATCGAGAAACGTCTCGCAGCCGGCCGTCCCACGCTCGGCATCTGTCTGGGCGCCCAGCTGATCGCACGCGCTGCGGGCGCGCGGATCTATCCGGCAAGGGTGCGCGAGATCGGATTCGGTCCGGTCGAACTGACCGTTTCGGGCCACAATTCCTGTCTCGCCCCCTTCGCCCACGATCCGATGACGCTGCACTGGCACGGCGACACGTTCGACCTGCCGAAGGGGGCAACGCACCTGGCCCTGACAGATGTCTGCGAAAACCAGGCCTTCAGTCTCGGCCATTATGCTCTCGGCTTTCAGTTCCACCCCGAGGCCGGGGCCGGGCCGATCGAGCCCTGGCTGATCGGACACGCCGCCGAGCTGGCCGCGGCCGGCACGGATATCGCCCAGTTGCGGCGCGATGCGGAGCTCTACGGCCCGCGTTTGGCGAAGAAGGCCGGTGAGGTCGCGCGGGCGTGGCTGGCCGAGCTCGCATTACCCGCCTGACAATATTTCTCACGGGCTTGTGACGATCCTGACCCGGATTTAGCCCTGTTGTGTCCGGCCGTGACCTAAACTTGCCGCAAAGCGAGGGGGACACACATGCTGACTTCCATCGTCACCGGCCTCTGCCTGGCGGCCCAGACCCCGGATTTCACCCGGCTCTGGCACACCGGCGGACTGGACAACCCGGAGAGCGTTATCTCTGACGGCCGGGGCGGATTTGTGGTCTCCAATGTCAGCGGCGGGGGAACCGAACGGAATGGTCAGGGCTATCTGGCCCGGCTGGACGCGGACGGGCAGATTGTCGTCCGGAACTGGGTTTCCGGCCTCAACGCCCCGAAGGGGCTGGCGATCCTGGATGGGCGATTTTTCGTCACCGACATCGACGCAGTCGTCGAGATCGCATTTCCCGACGGATCTGTTCTTGCCCGCCACACCGTCACCGGAGCCAACGCACTCAACGACATCGCGGTTCACGACGGACGGCTTTTCGTGTCCGACAGCCGCGGCAGCCGGATCTATGTATTCGAGAACGGCAGCTGGTCGATCTGGCTGGAAGACGACGCGCTGGATGGTGTCAACGGGCTGCTGGCCGAGCCGGAACGCCTGCTTGTCACCACAATGGGGGCCGGCACCCTGCTTGCGGTGGACTGGGCAGACCGGTCGCTGCGCGTTCTGGCAGACGGGCTGCCCGATGCGGACGGGATCGCGCGGGCGACGCGCAGCGGCTATGTCATCAGCCAGTGGCCGGGACAGGTCTGGTTCTGGCGGGCAGACCGCGGCCGGGAGCTGATTTTCGACCGGCGCGACGAACCGGTGATGATGAACGACATCTTCATTGCCGACGGTCGTCTCCTAATCCCCCACTGGGAACCCGGCGCCGTCTCGGCCTGGCGTATCGGCTGTCCGGAACAGGCCTCCGCACCGATGACGCCGGAATGAACATTGCGGCCTTGCTCAGGACAAAATCCCGGGCCAGCTTGCGCGCATGATTTCGCTGCTCTTCTCCCTCGCCCTGCTGCAGCAGGATGCCCTTCCGGCCAGTGAACCGCCTGCGTCCGAACGGACAGTTCCAGCCGATCCGTCAACAGTGCCGGAGGTTCAGGCCGAACCGGAGCTGAACCGGGATGCCGTACTCGCGGACATCAACGCCTATCTCAATTCGATCGGGACACTGCGCGCCCGGTTCAACCAGGTCGCACCCGACGGGTCGGCGGCCGGCGGCGTGTTGTCCATGGCACGGCCGGGCCGGCTGCGGTTCGAGTATGACGACCCCAGTCCGATCCGCGTCATTGCCGATGGCACCACAGTCGCAATCGAGGACCGGGCGCTGGAAACCGTCGACCGGGTCCCGTTGCGTTCGACCCCGCTCTGGTGGCTCCTCAAGGGCGATATCGACATCGCCGAAGATGCCGAGATTGTCGGGCTGGAAAGCGAATACGGCTTTTTGTACCTGACCCTGCGCGATCCGAGCGGAGACATGCAGGGCGAGATCATGTTCGTCTTCGCCGAACCCGACTACGAATTGCGCGAATGGTTCGTGACCGACGCGCTGGGCGAGATAACCCGTGTCAGCCTCAGCGATGTCGAGACCGGAGTTCGCCTGAATCCGCGCCTCTTCGTGATCCCGGAAGCTGAGGACCGCCGCGACTCCCGCCGGGGGCGCTGACATCGCACTGATGTTTTTTCATCACAGGCAAATTCTTTCTCATTTTTTATTTGCAGAAACCGGGGCGCTGTGGCGTTATTGTAACGCTGACTGAGAGGCAAATGGATCGGCGTCGTCCCCCCGCTTGCAGATCCTGACCTCAGTCGCGCCGGACTGATCCCCTCCCGGCGCTGCGCTGAAAAATCACGCGCACGGCTTTGCGCCCGGTCTCCTCCCCCTCGAGACCGGGCGCAATTTGCATCCAGGCGGCGAATTCAGGTCTTCCCCCTGTGCATTCCCTCCCGGGCTCGCTACATACGATCCATGCAATTCACCGACGACCCCGAAGACGCGGACATCCCGCGCCTGCTCGACGAAATCCCGCTCCTCTACAAGGCCAAGGCCTTTGCCGAGAGCCTCAACGCGAACACCTGGTTCTCCCGCCTGGGCGAACCGCTGGACGATCGCGAAAAGGACCTCGCCCGTACCTATCTCGACGGTCTGGGCTTTCCCGAGGCGGAACCCGCCCTCCTGTCCGGCTGGGACGAGGCGGCCGGAGCGGCGGAAAGTCTCGATACCGATCCGATGGGCTGGGAAGCCGAGGAAATGCTGCGCACGGGCCTTGTCTCGCGCGCTCTGGAACGGCTGGACGAACAGGCCGTCGGCGCCGCCCTGGCCCTGGTCGCCCAGAAGACCGGCGACACGGCCCGCGACGCGATCGAGGATGCCGCTGCCGTAGCCGATGTGGAGGATATGACCCTCGTTCACGCCGCTGCCGGGGCTCTGGCCCAGGCGGCCAACGGCGCCGCTCTGGTTGTCCTCGCCGAAGCCGAGGGCGACGAACCGCCCCACCCCTTCCTGGCCCGCTGGCGGCTTTTTGCGCGCGGCCGCTGGCCGGTCGGCCTGGCCGGCGCAACCTACAACATTCTCTGACATTTGACCTGACAGGACCTGCCGATGACCGCCCTGACCCTTGCCAGCTGGAACATCAATTCCGTGCGCCTGCGCGCACCGCTCGTGGCCGAATGGGTGCGCCAGGCCGATCCGGACGTCCTGTGCCTGCAGGAAATCAAGTGCCAGAACGAGCAGTTTCCCGAGGCCGAGTTCCGGGAGATGGGGTTCAGGTATTTCCATGTGCGCGGCAAGAAGGGGATGCACGGTGTGGCGATCGCTTCCAAACTTCCGCTGGACGACCTGTCCGACGAGGCGCTGTGCCCCAAGTCGGAGGCCCGGCACCAGCGTGTGACGGTCGACGGCATCGAGCTGCACAATTTCTATATTCCAGCCGGCGGTGACGAGCCCGATCCGGCGGTCAATCCGCGCTTTGCCCACAAGCTGGCCTTCCTCGATCGCATCGAAGCCTATTTCAAAGGCCGTTCGGCCGAGAATCCGCCGCTGGTGCTGGTGGGGGATTTCAACATCGCTCCGTATGAGCACGACGTCTGGTCGCACAGGCAATTGCTCAAGGTCGTCTCCCACACACCGGTGGAAACCGACGCGCTGGAACGCATCCGCCTTGCCGGCAATTTCACTGACATCGCCCGCGAACTCGTGCCGATGGAGGAGAAGCTCTATTCCTGGTGGAGCTATCGTGCCCGTGACTGGCGCAAGGCCAATCGCGGCCGCCGCCTCGACCACATCTGGGCCGCCCCGGCCGTGCGCGAGCGAGCCCTGGCCGGCGGCCGCGAGGCGTTCCGGATCTGGGAAGACGTGCGTGGCTGGGAGAAGCCGTCCGACCACGCACCGGTGGTGCTGCAGATCGCAGGCTAGCCTCAAGACCTAGCTCTGCAGCCGGTATCCGCCGCTTTCCGTCACAAGCAGCCGCGCATGGGCCGGATCCGGCTCGATTTTCTGGCGCAGCCGGTAGACATGGGTTTCCAGCGTGTGGGTGGTCACCGCGGGATTGTACCCCCAGACCTCGTGCAACAGCTCGTCGCGCGGAACCGGCTTGCCGCCGGCCCGGTAGAGATATTTGAGAATATTGGTCTCTTTTTCGGTCAACCGGATCTTTTTCTCCTCGCTTGTCAGCAGGAGTTTCATGGCCGGACGGAACTCGTAGGGACCGATCTGGAAGACCGCATCCTCGCTTTGCTCGTGCGATCGCATGTGGGCCCGCACCCGCGCCAGCAGGACCGAGAACTTGAACGGTTTGGTGACGTAGTCGTTGGCGCCCGATTCCAGACCGAGGATCTGGTCGGCATCCGTGTCCTGCGCGGTCAGCATGACGATAGGCGAGGAAATGCCGTTCTTGCGCATCAGACGACAGGCCTCGCGGCCGTCCATGTCCGGCAGATCCACATCCAGCAGGATGACATCGGCGCGTTCCGCCTTCGCCAGGGACATCGCGTCACCCGCGGTTGCTGCAGAGAGCGTCCGGAATTCCTCGTGCAGGGCGAACTGCTCTACCAGAGCCTCGCGCAGATCCTCGTCGTCATCGACGATCAGAATCGATTTTTGTGCACTCATGAGACGATCATGCCCATTTCGTTTCGCAAGGCAAATCCTGCCGGCCGGCAGAAATTGCCCGGCAAGAACTGCTCTGTCGCACCGGCCGGCCTTGTATTTATCATTCCCATTCTGGTCCCGGAATTGCTTGATACGGCCCGAGTCCGCCTGCCGGACACCCATCCGTGGTGGGGGAGGCGAGGAGGATGCCTGTGTGCATTTTGCCCGCACGACGCGTTCCTCGCCGACCACCTCTCTTCCATCTAAGCTGGCCTCATGGATTGGCAAGTCACCCGCACGGGACAGTTCGAACTCGGTGGCCGCACCGTACGCGCAGCCCTGGGCAAGGGCGGCATCACGGAGGCGTCAGACAAGCGTGAAGGCGACGGCGCCACGCCCCTGGGGCGCTATGCATTGCGCCGCGTGCTGTTCCGGGCCGATCGCGGCGACCTGCCGGAAACGGCGCTGCCGGTGCGGGCGATCCGTCCCGATGACGGCTGGTGCGACGACCCGGCCGACCCGGCCTATAACCGGCCCGTTCGAAAGCCCTATCCCGCATCCCATGAAGACCTCTGGCGCGAGGACGGCCTCTACGATCTGGTTCTGGTGCTCGGTCACAATGACGATCCGCCGGTGCCCGGCGCCGGATCGGCCATCTTCCTGCATTGCAAACGGGGCGATTACGAACCCACGCAGGGCTGCATCGCGCTGGACCCGCAGGATGTCCGGACGCTCCTGGCGGCGGCCAGACCCGGGGACACACTGACGATTGCCTGAGGCGTCAGTTTTCGCGGCTGCCGAACAGGGCCGTGCCCACCCGCACCGAGGTGGCGCCCAGGGATACAGCGGTCCCGAAGTCCGCGCTCATGCCCATGGACAGCCGCGCCAGGCCGGTTTCGGCGGCGAGCTTGGCCAGCAGGGCGAAGTGAAGACCGGCGGGCTCCTCGACGGGCGGAATGCACATCAGCCCGTCGATATCGAACCCGTATTGCTCGCGCATGCGGGCCACGAAACCGGCGGTCTGCGCCGGCAGCACGCCGGACTTTTGTTCCTCCTCACCCGTATTGACCTGGACAAACAGGCGCGGCGTGCGGCCCTGCGCGTCCATCTCCTTGCGCAGTGCCCTGGCCAGCTTGTCCCGGTCCAGGGTTTCGATCACATCGAAAAGCGCGACCGCCTCCGCAGCCTTGTTGGTCTGAAGCGGGCCGATCAGCCGCAATTCGAGGTCAGGCCAGTGACCGCGCCGGTCCTGCCAGCGTGCCTGGGCCTCCTGAACCCGGTTCTCGCCGAAAACCCGCTGGCCCGCGGTCAGGGCCGCGTCGATACGGGCATCGCTCTGGCGTTTCGAGACCGCCACCAGGGTGATATCACTCGGCTTTCGCCCGGCCTGGCGGGCGATGTCACCGATCGTGTCCATGAGGGCCGCGCGGCGGCGGGCGATATCGGAGGAGGCAGTCATGACGCCGCCATATGACGCAGTGCAACGCTTGGCAAGACAGGCCATGCGGGTTCGCGGCAGCGCGGCGGGCGCCCTGCCGCCCCTGATTGCGCTGACCGATCCCGCCCGGACACCGGACGCGGCCGGGTATGCCGCGGGCCTGGAGCCCGGGAGCGGTCTGATCTACCGGCATTTCGGCGCCGATGACCGGTTCGAGACCGGCCGCGCACTCGCCTCCATCGCCCGTGAACGCGGCCTCGTCCTGCTGGTTTCCGCCGATCCCGAGCTGGCTGACGCGATCGGCGCGGCCGGCTTGCACTGGCCCGAGACCCGGCTGGCCCAGGCCTTTGCCCGGCGCTGCCGCGGCGACCGCCGGCCCTTTACGTCAGCCGCGCATTCGCCGCTCGCGCTGGCCCGGGCCCGGGCGTCAGGGGTGGATGCCGCGCTGTTTTCGCCCGTTTTTCCAAGTGCCAGCCCCAGTGCCGGGCGCGCGAAAGGGCTGTGGGCCGCCGCCGCCGCCGCACGGCGGGCCGCACTTCCGGTTTACGCACTCGGCGGCGTCAATACGCAGACGGCGGCGCGGCTTGAAAATCTCGGTTTTTCGGGAATTGCCTGTGTCGGCGCGATCAGAAGCGCAGGGCCGACTCGAACTTGATTTCCGGCTCGCGCCGGTCCTCGTCACGCTCGCGCAGGGTGAAATATTCGCTGTCCGGCGAAGCAAAGCGCAGTTCGCCACCGAGACGGAAGCGATCGCCCAGATTGACAAAGGCACCGGCGGAGAGATCGTCGCGCTGGAACCGGGTGTCGGAATGTTCCTCAATCCCCAGCGTGATACCCCAGCGGCCGCCGGACGGCTGCCAGTCGAACGTCTCGATTTCCGCCAGTCCGGGATGCGGCGCCTCGTTCATCGACAGGGTGAAGGCTTCGTACCAGGGAGTTTCCGCTTCGGTCGGCGCATCGGCTTCCTGGGAGATGGCCGGTGCAGTGCACAGGCAGAGGGCCGTCGCCAGAACGGCCACGGACGCTTTTCTACCAATCATGTCAAACGGTTGTGCCCGCCGACGCATGGCTACATCTCCCTCACACGGGTCCAATTTATCGCATCAGCCGGATCCACCCCAAGAAGATTCTGCCGCCGCACATACAAAATCCGGCGGCCTGTGGCGGATTTGTCAAAACTGCCAGCCAAGTTCGAAAAACCCGCCAAGCGTGTCGCGGTCCTGTTGACCGCGCCCGCCGGGTACCGCGACCGGCCCGGACCGGGTCATCGTCTGCACACCGGCACCGGCTATCCAGCGCTGCCCTATCAGGCGGGATCCGCCGATCTGCCAGCTATCCCCGTCGACATGCACCGCATTGTCGCTGAAATCCGCATGCTCCAGCGTCAACAGCCAGGGCCCCGTCTCATACCCTGCGGACACAGCCCACGCCGTGTAGCCCCTGTCGTTCCCAAGACCATTGTTGGCCGCAAGCCCGCGTACGCCCGCGGACCAGGCACCGCGGGTCCATGACAGACCGGCATCGAGGGATTCGAGGGCGCCGGATCCGGGGCGGCCGGTGGCATCCTCGCCCTTAGCCGCGGAGACGCTGGCCTCCCATTCATGCCCGCCCCGGCGGATCGCATAGTGCACGCCGAGCTCGAAGACATCGTCGAAGACCGGGCTGACCAGACCGGCCGGACCGTATTCGCGGGCGCAGGCATCGACGCCGCAATCGCGCACGGACGGCGTGAAGGACGCCGCCAGGCGCAGCGTGCCCACACTGCTTTCCTGACCCAGGGCGACGGATCGGAAGACCAGTTTGAAATCCTGGCCGGAGATGTGACTGATCGTCCGGGCCCCGGACAGAAGACCGGTATTGACCCGGCCTCCATCGGCACGGGTCAGGCGAAAGGCCGCAGGCCCGGCTGCCGGATCGAGCCGTGCCGCGCCGTCGGCCCGCCCCAGGCGGACCTCTCCCCAGCCGGTGTCGTAGAAAAGATAGGCCGTATCCAGCGTGCCGCGCGTTTCCGGGCCACCCGCAGGGAGCCCCGCCGCCCGAAAGCCGGACACAGGTCCCGCCACATCGGGACAACCGCCCGTATCGGGCGGGCAATCGCCAGCCAGCCCGCCCCAGGCGCGCCGGCCCGTATCGCGCCGCAGCCGTCCGCCCAGGACCAGTCCATAGCGGCGTCCTCGGCCGGTAAAGCTCTCGAATTCGATGTGGCCGTCGATATCGTAGAGGAGGGCCGCATCGCCATCGCCGGCGCGGACCACCGTTCCGGCATCCAGCACGAGCCGTGCCGTCTGCGTGTCGAAACCGTTATCGCCGGAAAAACCGTTGCCCTGGGGGAATGCCGGCGGGGCCGCAAGTGCTCCGGACAGCGCTGCGACAAATATCGCGCTTGATGTCCGCACCATAGCTCGCGGTCCCGCCGATCGGCCCCGTCCCCCCGGACGTCGCGCCTTACAGGAAGTTAAGCGGCCGCGCCGGTCAAGCGCCTCGACCCGTCCGTTCACGTCTTCGCGAGCAATTGTTGCTCTGGTGCCACGGTTGTGCGGGGTGCCTTTCGGCGCTGGCGCATGCGGCATCGCATGTTATACAAACCGTTCAAGCAAGGAGCGCATCCGCGCTCACGGTTCTCCCGCGTGTAACCGCCGTTAGTTTCGAAGGAGTCTCGGCATATGCCCGACCGTCGGATTCTTGGAGTGGCCCTTTTTGCCGCCATTCTCTTTGTGCCCGCCTGTGCGTCGAACGATGCGGCAGAAGAGTCGGCCACCGCGAGCGAGCAGCGCTCGGGTCTGCGCCTGCCCTCCCTGCCCAATCCGCTGGGCGGCAATCGTGTCACCGAGGTCGAGGGGATTGGCGTCAACGGCTATCTCTGGCGCGCCAGCCTGGACACGATTTCCTTCATGCCCCTGGCCGAAGTGGATCCGTTCGGCGGCGTGATCATCACCGACTGGTATGCCAACCCGCAGATGCCGACCGAGCGCTTCAAGCTCACGGTCTATATCCTGGATACGCGGCTGCGCGCCGATGCCCTGGCCGTCAATGTCTTCCGCCAGGTGCGCGAGGAATCGGGCGGCTGGATCGATGCCCAGACCAGCGAACAGACCTCCTACGATATCGAGAACGCGATCCTGACCCGCGCCCGCCAGCTGCGCATTTCCCAGCTGGAAGACTAGGCGCGCAGACCGGCTTCGCTGCGAGACAAGATCATGAGCCGATACAACCCCCGCGAGGCCGAACCGAAATGGCAGGCGGCCTGGGCGGAACGCGATGCGTTCAGGGCGCACGGGCCCGGCGCGGACAGCCCCAGGCCGAAATACTACGTGCTGGAGATGTTCCCCTATCCTTCCGGGCGCATCCATGTCGGCCATTCGCGCAATTACACGATGGGTGACGTCGTGGCGCGCTACAAGCGTGCCCGGGGTTTCGACGTATTGCATCCGATGGGCTGGGACGCGTTCGGCCTGCCGGCGGAGAATGCCGCCCGCGATCGCGGCGTGCATCCGGGCCAGTGGACCTATGACAATATCGCGGTGATGCGTGACCAGTTGCAGCGCCTGGGTCTCGCGCTGGACTGGAGCCGGGAAATCGCCACCTGCGATCCGGACTATTACAAGCATCAACAGGCCATCTTCCTGAAACTGCTCGAGCGCGGCCTCGCCTATCGCAAGACCGCCAAGGTCAACTGGGATCCGGTCGATCAGACCGTTCTGGCCAATGAGCAGGTGATCGATGGCCGCGGCTGGCGCTCCGGCGCGCTGGTGGTGCAGCGCGAACTGGACCAGTGGTTTTTCAGGATCACCGACTATGCCGACGAGCTAACCGATGCGATCGACGGACTGGAGCGCTGGCCGGACAAGGTCCGCACCATGCAGTCGAACTGGATTGGCCGTTCGCGCGGTGCGGAGGTTCGCTTTCCCCTGCTCGATGCCGATCTGGCGGCCAGGTTCGGCCGGACGATCGACGTCTTCACCACACGCCCGGACACGCTGTTCGGCGCGTCTTTCCTAGCGCTTGCGCCCGATCACCCCATCGTCAAGGCGCTGGCCGAGGACGATCCTGAAATCGACCGCTTCTGCCATGAATGCGCCCGCATGGGGACATCGGAAGAAGAGATCGAGAAAGCACCCAAGCGGGGCGTGGATCTGGGGATAAAGGTTCGTCATCCCTTTGACGAAAATTGGGAAATCCCGGTCTGGACGGCCAATTTCGTGCTCTCGGGCTACGGCACGGGCGCCATTTTCGGCTCGCCCGCCGGCGACCAGCGCGATCTCGACTTTGCCCGCAAGTACGGTCTCCCCGTCACGCCTGTCGTATTGCCCCCGAACACCGATGCCAGCACGCACACGATCGAGGACGAGGCCTATACCGGGCACGGTACCATCTACAATTCGAAATTCCTCGACGGGCTGCCAACCGAGGATGCGATCGAACGGGCCATCGAAGAACTGGAAAGCCGGGAGCTGGGCAAGGGTGCCACGAGCTACCGTCTGCGCGACTGGCTGGTTTCGCGGCAGCGCTATTGGGGCTGCCCGATCCCGGTTGTGCACTGCTCCGATTGCGGCGTCGTCCCGGTGCCGCATGACCAGCTGCCGGTGAAACTGCCTGAGGACGTCACTTTCGATCATCCCAGCAACCCGCTGGAACGGCATCCGACCTGGAAACATGTGGACTGTCCGGAGTGCGGCAAACCGGCGCGGCGGGAGACCGACACGCTGGACACATTCGTCTGCTCGTCCTGGTATTTTCTGCGTTTCGCCTCGCCCTTCAGTGCGGACAAGCCCTTCGAGGCGGGCGATGTGGAACACTGGCTGCCGGTCGATCAGTATGTCGGCGGCATCGAACACGCCATCCTGCACCTGCTCTACGCCCGCTTCTTCACCCGGGCTCTGAACGATAGCGGCCTGATGAACATGGCCGCCGGCGAGCCCTTCGCCGGCCTGTTCACCCAGGGCATGGTGACCCATGAGACCTACAAGTCCGCCGAAGGGAAATGGTTGTCCCCGGACGAGGTCGAGTATCGCGACGGCAAGCCGGTCGAGATCGCCACGGGACGGCCCGTGACGGTGGGCGCCATCGAGAAAATGTCCAAGTCGAAGAAGAATGTTGTCGACCTGGATGCCTTCATCGAGAGCTATGGTGCCGATGCCGCGCGCTGGTTCGTGCTGTCCGACAGTCCGCCGGAGCGCGATGTCGAATATACTGACAGCGGTGTCGAAGGCGTGTGGCGTTTCATCCAGCGACTGTGGACGACGGTGACCGCACTGCCGGAGACGGCGCCGGGGCCCATGACTGAGGCCGACATCGCCTCGGGAGAAGCGCTCGACATCCGGCGCTCTGCACACAAGGCCCTGAAGTCCGTTACGGAATCCATCGAGGGTTTTCGCTTCAACTCCGCGGTTGCCCAGGTCCACGATCTGGTCAACGTCCTGCGCAAGTACGAGCCGGCGGACCCGGTGGGCATTGCGGCCAAGGCCGAGGCCCTGGGCATCCTCGTTCGCGTGATTGCACCGTTCGTTCCGCATCTGGCGGAAGAATGCTGGAGCCGGCTGGGCGGCGAGGGACTGGTCATCGACGCGCCCTGGCCCGAAGCCGATCCGGCGCTGCTGGTCGAGGATACCGTGACCCTGCCCGTGCAGGTCAATGGCAAGCGCCGCGCGCAGATCGATATCGCCAAGGGCATGCCGGAGGATGAAGTGAAATCCGTCGCTCTCGCCCTGGACGGGGTGGTACGCGCCACGGAAGGGCTTACTGTGCGCAAGGTAATCGTGGTACCGGACCGGATCGTCAATATAGTCGCGGGTTAGGACGGATGCGAATGAGCCGTTTTCTGCTGGGCAGTCTCGTCATGTCTATCGGGCTCGCGCTCGGCGGGTGCGGCTTCACGCCGATGTATGGACGCTCCGGGGTCGCGGAAGATCTGTCCGAGATCCGTGTCGAGACCGGCCAGGACCGCATCGATTTCCTTTTGCAGGAAGAATTGCTGGATACGATGGGCGCCCGTCATGCCGGCGGTCCCTATACACTGCGCACGGAAACCTCGCTGTCCTCGACCGGTCTGGGCGTCGGCGCCGATGCGATCGTGACGCGATTCGCGGTCCGTCTGAGCGTGAATTACGAACTTCTCCGCGATGGGGAAGTCGACCCCGTCCTCAGTGGCAATGCCGTCGGCGAAGCCTCCTACGACCTGTCACGTTCTGTCTATGCCTCGCTGGTCTCCGAACAGGACGCCGAGGAACGCGCGGCCAGGATCGCAGCCGACCGGATCACGACACAGCTCGCGCGTGCGCTGAACGATATGGAGACGCCGTGAAGGCCAGCGCGCGAGAGGCTGACGCCAGGGTCCGGCGTCCCGATCCGGCCATCAAGGCCTATCTGATCTACGGCCCGGACCGGGGCCTCGCGCATGAGCGCGCCTCGACGCTGATCAAGGCCATCCTGTCCGACCCGGACGACCCTTTCGCACTGACGCAGCTGACCGAGGACGATCTCAAGTCCGACCCGGCCGCCCTCGCCGATGCGATGGCGGCGATGTCGCTGACCGGCGGCCAGCGTCTCGTCCGGGTGAGGCTGACCGGCGAGACCGGGAGCGGTCCGGTTGTCGAACTGATTTCGGACCTGGAAAGCGGCGCTCTCGCGCCGGAAACGGTACTCGTGGTCGAGTCCGGCGATCTAACGCCGCGAGGAAAGCTTCGAAAATCCTTCGAACCTGCAAAAAACGCTTTGTCTATCGCATGTTACGCCGATACTGCCCAGTCACTCGGAAGTCTCGCAGATGGCATACTTGAAGCTGCCGGTCTGACACTTGCTACTGATGCGCGTAATGCCTGGCTGCCGCGGCTCGAGGGAGACCGGGCGCTGGCGCGCGGCGAGATCGAGAAACTGGTTCTCTACAAGGGGCTCGCCGGCCAGCGCGAGCCGGGCGACGACCTCGTTACCCTGACCGATATCGAAGCCATTGCCGCAGACCAGGGCGAGGCCCAGATCGATGCGGTAATCGAGCCGGCCTTGCTGGGCCGTCTGGCGGAGGCCGACAAGGCCTATATCCGTTCGATCAGTGCGGGTGGAAGTGCGGTCGGAATTCTGCGCGGCCTGCAGCGCCGGCTCGACCAGATCGGGGCGGTGCAGAGTGCCGGCGGCGGCGATGCCGCGATCGCACGCGCCGGGGCGCCGCGCTTCGGACCGCCGGCCAATGCCTTCAAACAGCAATTATCGGTCTGGCGCGGCCGCCGTTTGGAACATGCCCGCCAGCTCGCCTTCGAGGCGGAACGTCAGGTTAAGCGATCGGGCAGTCCGGCCGAAGCGCTGGTCAGCGAGCTTCTGCTGCGTCTGGCGCGGGGCGCCACCCAGATACAGCACTAGGCCGCACCGCGATTCTCGCCGGAAAGGCGGCGGCAGACATCGTCGAGCTGTTCCAGCGTCTTGTACTGTACCCGGATCTCGCCGCCCTTGTTTCCGTGACGGATGTCCACGGAAAGGCCGAGCCGCGCAGTGATATCGGCCTCCAGCGCCCGTGTGTCGGCATCCTTGTCAGCCTCCTGACGATCCGGGCTGGCCTTGGTCTCGGGCGCCGTGCCGGAATGGGCGTCGCGTGCAAGCTTTTCGGCTTCCCGCACGGACAGTCCCCTGGTGACAATCAGGTGCGCCAGGGCTTCCGGATCCGGCGCCGAGGCAATGGCGCGGGCATGGCCGGTCGATATCTCGCCCTTGGCAAGATATGTCAGCACGCCCTCGGGCAGCGCCAGAAGGCGCACCATGTTGGCAACATGGCTGCGGCTTTTGGAGACCGCGCGCGCAACATCGTCCTGGGTATGACCGAACCGGTCGATCAGCTGCCTGTAGGCATGCGCCTCTTCGACCGGGTTGAGATCGGCCCGCTGAACGTTCTCGACTATGCCGATTTCCAGCGTTTCCCGATCGGTCAGCTCGCGCACCAGTGCCGGCACTTCATGCAGCCGGGCCCGCTGGGCCGCACGCCAGCGGCGTTCTCCGGCGACGATCTCATAAACCTCGCCATCGCCCTTGACCGGACGCACCAGGATCGGCTGGACAATGCCCTTTTCAGCGACGGATTCCGCCAACGCGTCGAGTTCACTCTCGGTAATCGACTTGCGCGGCTGGTCGGGATTCGGCCGGACCAGTTCGATCGGTATCATGCGAACGCCGTCGCGGGCCGTACGCGGTGCTTCGCCGCCCTCGGCAGGCGGGCTGTAACCTTCCGTCTCGCTTTCACCGAGAAGGGCGGAGAGGCCACGGCCCAGGCGGCGGTTCTTTTCGGTCGATGTCATGCGGCTTCACCCTGCGCTTCACGGCGACGCTTGCGCTCTTGCTGGACGATTTCCTTGGCCAGGCCGATATAGGCCTGCGATCCCGTGCAGGAGAGATCGTAGAGCAGCACGGGCTTGCCCACGGACGGCGCTTCGGAGACCCGCACATTGCGGGGGATCATGGTCTTGTAGACCTTGTCGCCGAAATGCTCGCGCACATCCGCCGCGACCTCGGCGGAGAGATTGTTGCGGGCATCGTACATGGTCAGGACCACGCCCTGGATGTCGAGCCGGGAATTGAGGTGGCCGCGCACACGGTCGACCGTGCGCAATAATTGCGACAGGCCTTCCAGGGCAAAGAATTCGCACTGCAGCGGAACCAGAATCGAGTCAGCAGCTGTCAGGGCGTTCACGGTCAGCACATTCAGTGAAGGCGGACAATCGATCAGGATATAGTCCAGCCCGTCCTCGTCATGACTGAGCGCCTGCAGGCTCTTGTCGACGGCGCGCTTCAGCCGGTAGGAGCGGCGTTGATCGTCGGCCAGTTCCAGCTCGACACCGGAAAGAAGTACATCGGACGGCACGATGGAGAGGCCGGGCACCACGGTCGGGGTCAGTGCGGATTTCAGGGGATCGCCCTCTATCAGCACGTCATAGGAGGTCAGTTTGCGCTCGCTCGGCGGCACACCCAGGCCGGTGGATGCATTGCCCTGCGGATCGAGATCGACAATCGCTACCCTTTGTTTGATAGCGGCGAGGGCCGTGCCGAGATTGATGGCTGTGGTGGTCTTGCCGACACCGCCCTTCTGATTGGCGATGGCAATGACGCGGGGCGCTCTGCGGCGCTCTTTTTCATCGGACACGCTCGACCTCATTGATGCGCAGGATCACACCGTCGCTGGTCTGACTGGGTATGACTTCATGGTCGAATGTCCAGCTTTTGCGCGCCTCGGTCAATTCATCCCGGTAGTGACGGCCCTTGAAGAAGAGGCCATCGGCCCCGTTTTTCAACAGGGGGGCGGCATATCCCAATAATTTATTCAGGGGTGCAAACGCGCGCGCCGTGACCAGATCGAAGCCCTCCGCCGGATCCAGGGTTTCCACGCGAATCGATCTGGCCTCGGCATCGAGGCCGAGCTCTCCGATCACCTTGCGCAGAAAGGCACCCTTCTTGCCGACCGAGTCGATCATCACGACACGCGCCGTCTGGCCCCGCTCACGCAAGCCGAGCGCCAGGGCGATACCGGGAAACCCGGCCCCTGCGCCGAGATCCGCGATCAGCCGGGCGTCGTGCGGCACATGCTCCATCAGCTGATAGCTGTCGAGAGCGTGGCGCTCCCAGAAACTGTCCAGCGTGTTGCGGCTGACCAGATTGGTGTGTGCGCCGGTTTCCACCAGAAGCTGGCGCCAGCGTTCGAAGGCATCGAGTGTTCCACGTGAAACACCGGTCGTCTCCGCAAACGTCGCCGGTGTCACCTAGCTCGCCTCCTTGCTGAGGCGCTTCACGTGCGCCAGGACAGCGGTCAGGGCACCGGGTGTGACCCCCTCGATCCGGGCCGCCTGCCCCAGGGTTTCCGGACGCGCCGTGTCCAGCTTCTCGCGCGCCTCGTTGGAGAGGCCGCCAACCCGGGCATAGTCGAGATCGCGCGGAATCCGCACGGCCTCGTCCCGCCGGAAGGCGAGAATGTCGGCCTGCTGACGGTCGATATAGCCCGCATAAAGCGCGTCGATCTCGACCTGTTCCACGACAGCCGGATTCATGTCGTTCAACTGGGGCCAGATCTGCACGATATCGGGCCAGCCGATATCGGGATAGGCCAGCAGCTCCGGAACGGTGCGCCGCTTGCCGTCGGCATTGACCGACAGCCCCTGCGCACGCGCCTCGTTCGGAGTCAGGCTCAGGGCCTGAACCTGGCTGCGCGCCGCATCGAGATCTTCCATTTTCGCAGCGAAGGCTGTTTCACGTGAAACGGAGGCCGCGCCCAATTCCATCGCCTTCGGCGTGAGCCGCTGGTCCGCATTGTCGGCCCGCAGGGTAAGCCGGTATTCGGCGCGCGAAGTGAACATGCGATAGGGTTCCGAGACCCCGCGCGTGATCAGATCATCGATCATCACGCCGATATAGGCATCCGACCGGCTCAACACGAAGGGCGCGCGCCGGGCCGAGGCCAGCGCGGCGTTGAAACCGGCCATAACGCCCTGGGCGGCGGCCTCTTCATAGCCCGTGGTGCCGTTGATCTGACCCGCCAGCCACAGACCGGGAACCGTACGCACCTGTAGGGTCGCATCCAGTTCGCGCGGGTCGACATAATCATATTCGATGGCATAGCCGTAGCGCTTCACCTCAACCCGTTCGAGGCCCGGCAAGGTCTTCAGAAATGCGTCCTGGACCGCATCGGGCAGCGAGGTCGAAATGCCGTTTGGATAGACCGTGTCGTCGTACAGACCTTCCGGTTCCAGGAAGACCTGGTGGCTGGTCCGGTCGGCAAAGCGCACCACTTTGTCCTCGATCGAGGGACAATAACGCGGACCGCGGCCTGCGATGGCGCCGCTGTAGACGGCGGAATGCTCCAGATTGTCGGCGATTATCCGGTGTGTAGCCTCCGTCGTCCGCGTGATCGCACAGGTAATCTGCGGCACTGTGATCCGCCCGGTCAGGAAGGAGAAGGGCACGGGCGCATCGTCGGCGGCCTGTTGCTCCAGCGCGTCCCAATCGATGGAAGACCTGCGCAGGCGCGCGGGCGTACCTGTCTTCAGGCGGCCCATGCGCAGCTTCAGTCCGTAGAGGGTTTCACCCAGCCCGATGGCCGGCTTCTCGCCAACACGGCCGGCGGGAATGCGCTCGGCGCCACGATGAATGATGCCGCGCAGAAACGTGCCCGTCGTCAGCACCACGCCATCCGCGTGAAATTCCCGGCCCGTCTCGTCGACGACACCGACACAGCGCTCCTCGTCCAGGATCAGGTCCTCGACCGCAGCCGCACGAATTTCGAGATTTGGTGTAGCGCTCAATTCGGCCTGAATGGCGGCCTTGTAGAGCGCCCGGTCGGACTGGGTGCGCGGCCCGCGCACAGCCGGCCCCTTGGACCGGTTCAGCAGCCGGAACTGGATGCCCGAGGCGTCGGCCACCCGCCCCATCACACCGTCAAGCGCGTCCACCTCGCGCACGAGATGCCCCTTGCCCAGACCGCCAATGGCCGGATTGCAGGACATCTCGCCGATTGTGTCGAGCTTGTGGGTGAGAAGCAGGGTCTTCGCGCCCAGGCGCGCAGAGGCCGCCGCGGCTTCGCAGCCAGCGTGTCCGCCCCCGATGACGATGACATCCCAATGCTTCATGACGGGTGATCCCGGCCGCGCTCGTCTGCTCAGTGAAAAAGGCCGGCCTACATAATGCCGACAGGGCCCGGAGTCGAGGGGGCCACCCGGTGTTTCACGTGAAACACTTTATCGCGGCCTACTTGCCGATGCAGAACTGGCTGAAGACCCGATCCAGAATGTCTTCGACATCGACACGGCCCGTCAGGCTTTCCAGAGCGCGGACCGCAAGGCGCGCATCCTCGCCCGCCAGTTCCGGCGCATCCGCCAGTCTCTCCCGGCAGCGCTCCAGGGACGCCAGAGCCGATTCCACTGCGCGCCGGTGACGTGCCCGGCTCAGTGCCGGCAATTCCTGCGCACTCAGACGATCGCGAACGATGGACTCGATCCGGGCCTCGAGCGCGTCCACGCCCTGGCCGGACTTCGCGCTCAGCCGATAGGCCCCGTCCGCATTCCTGTCCGGCGCCAGGTCGAGCTTGTTCAGCACCAGAAGATCGTCGTCCTTCAGCCGTCCCTGAAGGTCGAGCAGGTCCTTTTCGGACCGGGCGTCCACGACACCGATGCGAAGATCCGCATTGTCGGCCCGGTCCAGGGCCCGGCGCACACCCTCCGCTTCGATCGCATCGACCGCCTCGCGCAGACCCGCAGTGTCGGAGATGATCACCGGGAAGCCGGCCATGATGACCCGCACCTCCACCACATCCCGCGTGGTGCCGGGTATGTCGGTCACAATCGCTGCCTCGCGCCGCGCCAGCTTGTTGAGAAGCGACGATTTGCCCGCATTCGGCGCGCCGATCAGGGCGATGGAAAAACCGGTGCGTACGCGTTCCCCGCGCCGGCCATCGTCGAGATGCGCCTGCATCGACGTGATCAGCCGGCTCAGCGGCGCATAGGCCACGTGTGACAAGGCATCGGGAACATCCTCCTCGTCGGGAAAATCGATCTCGCCCTCGATCGACGCCATCGCCGAGATCAGATCCCCGCGCCACCCGTCATAGAGCTCGCGCAGCGACCCGGACATCTGCGCCAGGGCCTGCCTGCGCTGACCCTCGGTCTCCGCCTCGATCAGATCGGCCAGCCCTTCCGCTTCCGTGAGATCCAGCTTGTCGTTCTCGAAGGCACGCCGCGTGAACTCGCCCGGTTCGGCCGGGACCGCCCCGGCTTCGTCAAGCGCCGCCAGTATGGCCTCTATGACCGCCGGCCCGCCATGCACGTGAAACTCGGCGCAGTCTTCGCCGGTGAAACTCGCCGGGGCGGGAAACCACAGAACCAGCGCCCGGTCGATCATCGACGCGTCGGCAGCCCGTATCGTCCGCAACGCCGCGCGGCGCGCCTGGGCCCGCGGCAGCCCGGCCAGCGCGTCGAGCATTCCGCCCGCCCCCTCGCCCGACAGCCGCACCACCGCCACACCGGACCGGCCGGGCGGTGTGGACAGGGCATAGATTGTCGTGTTCACGGCCTTACCGATCCTTGTCCGACCCCGCCGCAGTGCCCGAGGCGGTCCGCATGAGGTCCATGAACTGGTTCGTCATCTGACCGCCGAAAGCGGTCCACTGACGCATCAGCACATCCGGATCCAGCTGTTCCATATTCGCCTCGGCGCGCCTGACCATTTCGGCCATGAGCGTCTCGTTCAACGCGGTCACGTCGGGCAGCCCAAGAAAGGCGCGCGCTTCCTGGGGAGTGCAATCGATCTCGATATTGACCTTCATGGCCGCCTCGCTTGATGGTGCCGATCCCAGCACTCAATAGGAGCATGACATGGCAGGTCAAGACATCCGCATCACCGGTCCCGACGGCGAGTTCTCGGCGTATCTTTCAATGCCCGCCGGCGGATCGGGATCCTGCGTCGTGGTCCTGCAGGAAATCTTCGGTGTGAACGAGGTGATGCGCGGCCGCTGCGACGAGCTCGCGGCGGATGGCTATATAGCGGTCTGCCCCGACCTGTTCTGGCGTATCGAACCCGGCATCGACATCACCGACAAGACCGAAGCGGAGCTGGAAAAGGCCTTTTCCCTCATGCACGCTTTCGACCCGGACAAGGGGATCGAGGATATCCAGGCGACCATCGACCATGTTCGCAGGATGGACGGATCGACCGGCAAGGCCGGCGCCATCGGCTACTGTCTGGGCGGCCTCCTTGCCTATCTCACAGCGGCGCGCACCGACAGCGATGCGACGGTGGGCTATTACGGCGTCTCGATCCAGGATCGGCTCGACGAGGCGGGAAAGATATCCGGCCCGCTCATGCTCCACATTGCCGGCCAGGACCAGTTCGTGCCAGCGGAAGCCCAGGCGAAAATCCACGCCGGACTCGATCCGCACCGTCTCGTCACCCTGCACGACTATCCCGACGACGAGCATGCCTTCGCCCGCACCGGCGGCAGGCACTACAACGCCGAAAGCGCGAATCTCGCCGACGGACGAACCCGCGCCTTTCTGCGGCAGCATCTACGCTGAAACGGTCTCCACAGCGGTCGCGACAGCCCAGCTGTCGCGCCCTGTCAGGCGCTTGAACCAGGTTTTCAGATTCTCCGGCACACTGTCGAATTGCCTAATGATCTTAAGCAGATAGAGCATATACCCCAGCGAGATATCGGCCGCTGTGAACCGGTTGGCCGCCAGATATTCCCGCTCCCCGAGCCCGCTTTTCCCTGCAAATTCAAGCAAGTGTTCAACTTCCGACCTGGCCCAGGCGGCGAGTCTGGGATCCCGGGCCTTCTCCGGCAACAGAGTGGTATGCGCCAGCAACAGGCTGACCGGCATCATCATCCCGGCCTCGCCAAAATGGAACCATTGCAGAAAACGCGCATATTCCGGCTCGTCGGGCCGAACATCCAGCGATGTCGGCCCGTAGCGGCCCATCAGATATTGCATGATCGCCAGGGATTCGACGATGACAGTGCCCTTGTCGTCGAGCGCCGGTACCTTGCGCAGGGGGTGTATCCCGCCATAGGCCTCGTCGCCCGCAGGCCGCGTGTCGAACTGGACCGGCACAATCTCGTAGGGCAGACCCATCTCCTCCATCAGCCAGCGCACCCGGATCGACCGCGTCCGTGGCGCATGATAGAGGCGAATTGCGCTTGTATCGGCCATTTCATATCTCCCCTGTCGCTTTCACCGCCTTTTGAGACCACAGCTTTTTCGACCTGGCATCGGCGATTGCCGCATGCCCTTCATACACGCCTGTTGCGCATCCTTCACATCCAATCTCTAGACAGGTTGCGCCGAAGCCTGACCGGAGTCCGACATGCGTCTTGCCATACCGCTTGCTGCCGCCGCCCTCACCGCCTGCACACCCAATCCCCCCGAAAGCGATATTGCCGCACCCGCGGCCGCACTCGATTGCTTCCGCGAGAACGGCCATGCCATGCTGGCCGCCCACCGCGCCGGACCCGCACCGGGCTATCCGGAAAACGCCCTTTCCAGTCTTGCCCGGCTGGCCGCAACAGGTGTGCTATATGCCGAGATCGACGTACGCCGCAGCGCCGACGGCACGCTCTTCCTCCTCCACGACGACACGCTGGAGCGTACAACGGCCGGTGCCGGTCCGGCCGGAATACGTGACTGGACCGATCTTGACACGATCGCCCTGCGCGACCCGGCGGGCACCATTGTGGACGACACCATCCCCACACTCGCCGAGGCCTTTGCAATCGCGCAGGAGACAGGGCTGGTTCTCAATCTCGACCTAAAGTCCGTGCCGGCAGAGGCGATCGTGGATGCCATCCACCGTCATGATGCCCGCGACCATGTTGCCGTTATCGCCTATTCGGTGGAACAGGCGGCCGCGATCCATGCGCTCGATCCGGGCCTGGTTCTCTCCGCACCCAACGATCCCGACGCGCTGGCCGCTGCCGGGGTCAATCTGGACGCTGTATATCTCTGGCTGGGCGTAGGCGCTGCCGATCCGGCCGAAGACGCCCGTCTGGCGGCACAGGGTCTGGAAACCTCAGCCGGCCTCTTCGCCCTGGAGGACGGCGGATTTGACGTCTATCGCAATGCCGACGCTGGCGGCGTAGAACTTCTTTCCATCGACGATGTCGAGACCGCCATTGCCGCCCTGGGCGGATCCGGCACGCTTCAGGCACAGATCCGGGCCTGCACGCCCTGATCCGACCGAGCGGTATTTTGTTAACGTGCCCAAATCACTCTCCCGCACCCTCAAGCAACCGGGACGACGCCATGACCAAAGCCGTGCGCATCCATGAAACCGGCGGCCCGTCCGTCATGCAGCTGGAAACCATCGACCTGCCCGATCCCGGCCCCGGACAGGTCCGCGTTCGCCACACGGCGATCGGACTCAATTTCATCGACACCTACCACCGCTCCGGCGTCTACCCCGTGCCCCTGCCCAGCGGTCTGGGACTGGAAGCGGCCGGTATCGTCGAGGAGACCGGCGAAGGCGTTTCGACCCTCAAGCCCGGCGACCGGATCGCCTACGGCAACGGACCCATCGGCGCGTATGCCGAAGCCGCAAACGTGTTCGCCAATCGCGTCGCCAAAATCCCCGGTCCGGTCAGCGACGAACAGGCGGCCGCGCTGATGCTCAAGGGCATGACGGTGCGCTATCTCTTCAAGGATACCTACCCACTCGAGCCCGGCGACACGATCCTGTTCCACGCGGCCGCCGGCGGGGTCGGCCAGATCGCCTGCCAATGGGCGAAGGATCTCGGCGTCACCTTGATCGGAACCGCCGGTTCGGACGAAAAATGCGCCATCGCCCGCCGGAAGGGCGCCGCGCACATGATCAACTATTCCCGGGAAGACGTTCCCGCTCGGGTTCGCGAACTCACCGGCGGCCAGGGCGTGCCCGTCGTCTATGACGGTGTCGGCAAGGCCACGTTCGAAATGTCGCTGGACTGTCTCGCGCCCCGCGGTCTTCTGGCCACATTCGGCAACGCGTCGGGCACGGTCACGGGCGTGGATCTGGGCATCTTGACGCAGAAGGGCTCGCTTTACGTCACCCGGCCCTCATTGATGCACTATGTCGCCCGCGACGAAGACCTGGCCGCCAACACCGCCGATGTCTTCGATGCCCTCGCCCGCGGGGCGATATCGGCCGAGGTGAACCAGCGTTATGCCCTGGCCGACGCCGTGACGGCACATGAAGACCTGGAAGGCCGGCGGACCACCGGAGCGAGCGTGCTGGTGCCGTAAGACACCGGCCCTAGGTATTCATGGACTCGAAGAATTCGTCGTTCGTCTTGGTCTGGCGCAGTTTGTCCAAGAGGAATTCGATCGCGTCCTGGGCGCCCATCGGATTGAGGATGCGGCGCAGCACATACATTTTTTGTAGCTGACCCCGGTCGACCAGGAGCTCCTCTTTCCGGGTGCCGGATTTGAGGATGTCGATAGCCGGGAAGACGCGCTTGTCGGCGACCTTTCGGTCGAGCACGATTTCCGAATTGCCGGTGCCCTTGAACTCTTCGAAGATCACTTCGTCCATGCGCGAACCGGTGTCGATCAGCGCCGTCGCGATAATGGTCAAGGAGCCGCCATTCTCGATATTGCGCGCTGCGCCGAAGAAGCGTTTCGGGCGCTGCAGCGCATTGGCATCCACACCGCCGGTGAGCACCTTGCCCGAGGACGGTACCACCGTGTTGTAGGCCCGGCCCAGACGCGTGATCGAGTCCAGCAGGATAACCACGTCGCGGCCGTGTTCGACGAGCCGCTTGGCCTTTTCGATCACCATTTCCGCCACCTGCACGTGGCGCGTGGCCGGTTCGTCGAAGGTCGAGGCAATCACCTCCCCCTTCACCGTGCGCTGCATGTCTGTGACTTCTTCCGGACGTTCGTCGATCAGAAGCACCATGAGATAGCAGTCGGGATGATTGCTCTCGATGGAATGGGCGATGTTCTGCAAGAGCACGGTCTTGCCGGTCCGCGGCGGCGCCACGATCAGGCCACGCTGGCCCTTGCCCAGCGGCGCGACAATATCGATCACCCGGCCCGACCGGTCCTTCTTTGTCGGATCGTCCGTCTCCATGTTGAAACGGCTGTCCGGATAAAGCGGTGTCAGATTGTCGAAATGGACCTTGTGCCGGGCCGATTCCGGATCCTGGAAATTGATCGAGGAGACTTTCAGCAGGGCGAAATAGCGTTCGCCGTCGCGCGGGCTGCGGATCTCGCCTTCGACCGTATCGCCGGTGCGCAGGCCGAATTTGCGGATCTGGGTCGGCGAGACATAGATGTCGTCGGGACCGGCAAGATAGTTCGATTCCGGAGAGCGCAGGAAGCCGAACCCGTCCTGCAGGACTTCCATCACGCCGCCGCCATGAATTTCCACCCCGCGCTCGGCCAGCGCCTTGAGGATCGCGAACATCATCCCCTGTTTGCGCAAGGCCGAGGCATTCTCGATCTCCAGCGCCTCGGCAAACTGCAGAAGCTCGGTCGGCTTCTTTTCCTTGAGGTCCTGCAGCGTCATCCGCTCGATACCGTCGAGCAGGGGGTGCGCGTTATTTTCGTCGGTCATGATGATCTATCTGTCAGACATGGGAAGCGGTGTTCCTCACGGGGGAACAATCGCGACTGAAGCAAGCCGGGTGCCGGACAAGCACGACAACCCGAAAAGAGAGGAATGGGCAGGCGCGCCGTCGGACCGGTGTCCTGCGCCACGCGAAAGAAAGGATCCAAGATAGGAGTTGCCCGAAGCCTTGCCATGCCCCGACTGCGGCGTCAAGCACCGATGCCGGAAGGCTCGCTATTTCAACGCCACAATGGCAATCGGCACGATGGCAAGGGCCAGAAGAAAGGGCATTTCGTTGAGGATGCGGTAGCGCTTGTCCGGCCAGTCGTTCGTGCCGGCCTCGAAGCGTTTGAACCGCGCGGCATAGACGTGATGCAGACCGGTCATCGCGAAGACCAGGGCAAATTTCGCCATCCACGCCCAATGCAGGAAGACCGCCCAGCCACCGGCGCGTTCTGCATTGGACCAGATCAGCAACACGCCGAAAATCCATGCCGCGATCATAGCCGGATTCATGATGCCCTTGAGGAGCCGCCGTTCCTGAATCTTCAAGGTCTCGTCGAGCTCGCCTCCCGGCGTGGCGCCGCAGTGATAGACGAACAGCCGCGGCAGGTAGAGCATCGCGGCCATCCAGGCGATTACCGAGAGCACGTGCAGGGCCCGCAGCCAGTCGTAGGCATCCAGTATCATGCTTTTGCCAATTCTCCGTCAGTGGCTCGTTCCCCGGCCCTGCAGGGACAGGCCGACCGGTCGGCCGGACACAGGCGTGCGCCGGTATCGGGCTGTAACCGGCCATCCCGGCCAAGGGCAGACTTCACGATTGTCGCGAGGGATTCAATGAAAACAGGATCGCGGCCCAGGGCCGGCACACGGACATAGGTGTCAATTCCCTGTTCTTCGGCGATCTCGGCGTATTCCTCGTCGAGCTCGACCAGCGTCTCGATGTGCTCGGAAACGAAGGCGATCGGACAGAGAAGGACGCCCTTGCCGTCGGCGCCGGCCCGGCGAATGGCCTCATCCGTAGCCGGACCGATCCATTCCAGCGGTCCGACACGGCTTTGATAACAGATTTGCCAGTCGGGAAATTCCGGCAATTGTTTCGTCACGGCAGAAACTGTCCGTTCGACTTGCCACTGATAGGGATCCCCGCCGTCGATCACTTTTTTCGGCAAGCCGTGCGCGGAAAACAGAAGGCGAAGCCCGTCCGGCCGCCCGGCCCGTTCCCAGGTCTTTCGGATCAGCGCGGCGTGCGCATCCACAAAGGCCGGTTCGGTGGGATAACAGCACACGGCATGGGTCTCCGGGCCGCCCGCCTCGCGCCAGCGCTTCAGCGAGCTCGCCGTCGTCGTCGTGGAATACTGCGGATAGAGCGGCAGAAGCACGCATTCATCCGGCATCCAGGCGTCCACGTCGGCCGCGACGTCCTCGGTCAGCGGCGCCCAGTACCGCATCGCCGGCCAGATCCGGACCTCGCGATCGGGTAGTTCATGCTCCAGACGCTCCTTCAGCGCCGCAGCCTGTTTCTCGGTTTCGGGGAGCAGTGGCGAGCCGCCGCCCATCTTGGCGTAATTGGCCCGCGCCTCCTTGGCCCGGACGGTGGAAATGAACAGCGCCAGTGCTTCGCGCACCGGGCCCGGAGCCTGTATAATCGCCGGATCCCGGAACAGGTTACGCAGGAAAGGACGTACGGCCTCGGGACCGTCCGGCCCGCCCAGATTGAACAGCACAACAGCCAGTTTTCGGCGAGCGTCTTTCACGTCTCTCTCCGCTACGAGGCCCGCTCCCGGATACGCTGCAACAATTGATGCACATGCTCGATCGGAACGTCGGGCGTTATACCGTGACCCAGATTGAAGATATGGGGCCGTCCGGCCCAGCTATCCAGCAAACGGTCGGTTTCCGACGCCAGCGCCGCGCCGCCGGCCCGCAAGGCAGCCGGATCCAGATGGCCCTGGACCGGCATGCCGTCCGGCAGGATCGACTGCGCCCAGGCCGGGTCGACACCCGTGTCCAGCGCGATCGCCGTAATCCCGGTTTCGCGGGCATAGCGGCCATACATCGAACCGGCGCCCCGCGGAAAACCGATGATCGGCACCGTGACACCGGCAGCCCGCACCCGCTCCACGATATCGCGGGCGGGGCGGATAACCACACGCTCGAACAGGGGTTCCGGCAGGCCTTCCGCCCAGCTGTCGAACAGTTTGAGAACTTCGGCGCCGCACTTTGCCTGCATGACGAGATATCGTGCGGTCGCCTCGGACAGCCGGTCGATCATGGCATCGAAGGCTTCGGGATGTTCCCACGCCGCCACCCGTGCCGAGAAACGGTCCTTCGAGCCCGCGCCTTCGATCATGTAGGTCGCCACTGTCCAGGGCGCACCGGCAAACCCGATCAGCGTCGTCTCTTCCGGTAATTCCGGTTTTACCCGTTGCAGGGTCTCGCCGATGGGCGAGAGCACGTCTTCGACCTGCGACAGATCCAGGTTCGCATGATCGAGCGGGTTGAACGGATCCAGCCGGGGACCTTCGCCCGGTTCGAACCAGACACGGCGGCCCAGCGCGATCGGGATCAGGAGAATGTCCGCAAACAGGATTGCCGCATCGAAGCCGAACCGCCGGATCGGCTGCAAGGTCACGTCGGCCGCCATGTCGGGCGAGAAGCAGAATTTGATGAAATCGCCGGCCTCGGCCCGCACCTCGCGGTATTCGGGCAGATAACGTCCGGCCTGGCGCATCAGCCAGACCGGTGGCGGCATACGGACGTCTCCGCCCAGAACCGCTAGGAGCGGTTTTTCCGAAAGCTTTGTCATGACCGCCTGATTAGGCATCGGCGGGTCGGGGATCAATGCGTCGTTTTCACCCGGCCGCTTTTTCTTTCCCTTATCTATTAAATTGATTTGTTGGGGTTGTTGGTGACGTTGACCGTGTTCAAACATCTGGTTCTACCGCTATCCACCACGGGGTATTGCCGGAAGAATCATGCACAGCCTGTTTTCCACGTGCTGTTGAAACACCATGTCTGACCAATAAAACCGGTAAGATAGACCGGATATCCGCTGTTGATTCGCCGGGGCAAAGCGATTGAAGCGGTGAATTGCGTACATGCATCCACACACTTGCCAACGCCTTGCAGGGGTGTGGAAACTTCTGTTGGTTCGCACCGGTATCACCCGGTACTACTCACAGCCAGGGCAGAGGCCGCCGGATCCGGGTCTGGTTTTCCCGACTTGTTAACAGAACGTAAACGCGAAACAGGGGTTTCTTGCGACATGTCAGCGCCGCCTTCCTCTCCCTTCGAGACCTGTTTTCACATCCACATGGTCTCGGATTCCACGGGTGAAACGCTCATGGAAGTGATGCGGGCCTCCGTGGCACAGTTCGAAGGCACCAGCCCGCTCGAACATCTTTATGCCCTGGTGCGCTCCTCGCGCCAGATGGAGCGGGTATTCGACGAAATCTCCGCCTATCCGGGCGTTGTCATGTATACGATTGTCAATGCCGATCTGCGCCGGGAACTGGAAACCAAGTGTGTCGAGCTGGGCGTTCCTGCAATCGCCGTTCTCGATCCGATGCTGGCAACATTGAGCTCCTATCTGGGCCGCCCGGTTGCCAGCCGGGCCGGCGCCCAGCGTTCACTGGATGCGGAATATTATCGCCGCATCGATGCGCTGAACTATGCGATGGCACATGATGACGGTCAGGGCGAGGATTACGAAGCCGCCGATATCGTGCTTTTGGGCGTCAGCCGGACCTCGAAGACCCCGACCAGCATCTATCTGGCCCATCGCGGTTTCCGTGCCGCGAATATTCCGCTGGTCAAGGGCGTACCCCTGCCCGATGCGATCTACAGTCTGCGCCATCCGCTCGTCGTCGGTCTCACGGCGTCGCCGGAACGGATCGTGCAGATCCGTCGCAATCGCCTGCTCAGCCTCAACGAAGACCGGGATACAGACTATATCGACGATTTCGCGGTGCGCGACGAGGTGCTTCATGCCAAGCGCCTCTACGCCAAACACAAATGGCCCACCATCGATGTCACACGCCGGTCGGTCGAGGAAACGGCCGCGAAAATCATCAACCTCCTGAACGAAAAGCGGAGCCAGGCCTGATGTCCGATCTTGTTCTCGCGTCGGGCAGCCAGATCCGCCGCCAGGTGCTCGAGGGTGCCGGCGTGCCCTTTTCCATCATCAAGCCGGATGTGGACGAAGCGGTAATCAAGGCCGAGCGATCCGGTCTCGCCCCGGTCGACATGGCGCTGGAACTGGGCAAGGCAAAGGCCGAATCCGTGTCCCTGTCACATCCGGACAAGCTGGTGCTGGGCGCCGACCAGACCATGGAACTCGAAGGCCGCTTGCTGGACAAGCTGCCCCGGCCCGAACTGGCGCGAGGCCGGCTGGAAGCCATGCGCGGCCGGCCGCATCACCTGCATTCCGGCCTCGCCCTGTTCCGGGCGGGCCGGCCGGTCTGGCTCTACCAGCAGACATCGACCCTGCATGTGCGCGATTTCTCGGATGCCTTTCTCGACATGTATCTGAAGAATGCGGGCTTCGCCCTGACTGCAAGCGTCGGTGCCTATGCCTATGAGGGCCTGGGGGCCCAATTGTTCAGCAAGGTCGAAGGCGATTACTACGCCATCCTTGGCCTGCCCCTTCTGCCTCTGCTGCGTATCCTGCGCGATCAGGGCGTGATCGTGTCATGAACCGGCCTAGCGGCAAGGCAGGGTTTGCAGGCGTGGTCGGCGACCCGGTCGTCCATTCCCTGTCGCCGCGCCTGATGGCGCACTGGATCTCGATATGCGAACTCGATGCGTTCTACGTCCCGTTTGCGGTTCGCCCCGACGGTTTCGAGATTTTCGTGCGGGGTCTCGCCCGCAGCCAGGCTGCCGGGTTGAATGTCACCCTTCCGCACAAGGAAACCGCCCTGGTCCTGGCCGACACGGTCTCGCCGGCCGCGGCCGCCATTGGCGCCGCCAATCTCCTGACATTCAAGGCGGGAGCCGTACATGCCGACAATACCGACGCCGCCGGGTTTCTGGCCGCTCTCGAACCGGCGAATATTCCGTACCGGCAATCGACAGCCCTTGTCCTAGGCGCCGGCGGGGCCGCGCGGGCTGTGGTCCATGCCCTGCTGACATCGAACATATCCCGACTCATCCTGACAAACCGGAATCGGGACCGGGCCGAACAGCTTGCCGCCGATCTGGCGCCCGGTGCTGAAATTGTCGACTGGGACGAGCGTAGCGACGTGCTTGCGTGCAGCGATCTGGTCGTCAACGCCACTTCCCTGGGTCTGAAAGGCGAGACGGATCTGGTCATGGACTGGTCGGCTGTAAAGACGGGAGCCGTCGCCTTCGACAGTGTGTACACGCCGCTGGAAACCGGGTTTCTTGCAGAGGCGCGAGGTGCGGGCCTTGTCGGGATCGACGGGCTGGACATGCTCATCGGCCAGGCCAGACCGAGTTTTCAGGCTTTCTTCGGCCGGCCTGCGCCGGAGCGGCCGGACGTCCGCCCGATTCTCGTCGGGGCGCCGGGGATGACGGCATGAAGATTGTCGGCCTTACCGGTTCCATCGGCATGGGCAAGTCGGCAACGGCCAGGCTGTTCCGCGAGGCCGGTATTCCCGTGTTCGATTCCGATGCCTGCGTGCATGCGCTGTATGCCCCGGGCGGTGCGGCGGTCGGTCCCGTCGGCGATGCGTTTCCCGGTTCGGTCGTGGACGGGGCGGTGGACCGAGAGCGTCTGTCCGCGGCCTTGCGCGAGGATGCGGGCGGGTTCGAACGGCTGGAAGCCATCGTCCATCCGCTGGTGGCGCAGGCCCGTACGCGCTTTCTCGAGGATGCCGAGGCCGGCGGTGCGGACCTGGCCGTGCTGGACATTCCGCTGTTGTTCGAGACCGGCAGCGATGCCCTGGTCGATACAATCGTCGTCGTGCATGCTCCGGACCCGGTGCGCCGGGCCCGCGTGTTGCAGCGTCCGGGCATGACGGACCGGAAGCTGGACGCCATAATCGCCCGGCAGACGGCTGATTCGATCAAGCTGGAAAAGGCCGATCATGTGGTCGAGACTTCGGGCGGTCTCGATGATGCCCGCGAACAGGTCGATCGTATCATTGCGGCCCTGCGGGCCTGACACGCATCACCAGGGGCGGACGGACATGCGCGAAATCGTCTTCGATACGGAGACCACGGGACTCGATCCCAGTACCGGCGACAGGGTGACCGAGCTGGGCTGTGTCGAAGTGATCGACTGCATTCCGACCGGCAAGACATTTCACGCCTACGTCAATCCGCAGCGCTCCATCCCCAGGGAAGTCGTCGAGATCACCGGGCTGACCGGGGAATTCCTCGCCGACAAGCCCTTGTTCGAGGAGATTGCGCAGGAATTTGTCGATTTCGTCGGCGATGCCGTGCTCGTTGCGCACAACGCGCCCTTCGATCGCGGCTTCATCAATATGGAACTGGCCCGGCTGGGCTTCGATACCTATCCCGAGGACCGGTTCAAGGACACGGCGCGGATCGCCCGGGCCAAGTTTCCCGGCTCCTACGTATCGCTGGATGCGCTCTGCAAGCGTTTCGACATTTCCCTGGAGACGCGCGACAAGCACGGCGCGCTGATCGACGCCTATCTTCTGGCCGAGGTCTATCTGGAACTGACCGGCGGACGCACCCGTGCCCTGGATCTGTCCGGTCGCGGTTCCGGAGGTTCGGGCAGGGTCGAGTTCCCCGCCCGTCCGGCCCGTCCCCAGCCTTTGCCGTCGCGCCAGACGGAAAAAGAGCGCGCCGCCCATGCCGCCTTCATCGACGAGCTGGGCGAAAACGCGCTCTGGAAGAAACTCCCGATCGGCTGACGGCCGGGCGTGCGCTCAGTTGGCCGCCGCGGGATCGGCATTGCCATTGGGCTCGGAGCCCGGAGCCGCCGCCGCCCGGCGCGAGAGCTGCTGGCGGTACAGCGCCGCGAAATCGACCGGATCCAGCATCAGCGGCGGAAAATTGCCGTCACGCGTGGCGTCGGCCAGGATGCGGCGCGCGAACGGGAAGATCTGGCGCGGGCATTCGATCAGCAGGAAGGGCTCCCGGTCGGCGTCGGCAATGTTCTCCATCTGGAACAGGCCGGCGTAGGTCAGTTCGGCGATGAAGACGACATCATTGCCTTCCTTGTCGCGCGAGGCGCGCGCGTTGATCGAGAGGGCAACTTCGAACTGGTTCTCGCCCAGGCTGCGCGCCTGGACATCGATCGACATGTCGATGCCCGGAGCCTGCTGACCCGGACGCAACGTGTCGGGTGCGCCCGGATTTTCGAAGGAGAGGTCCTTGACGTATTGCGCCAGTACGCGCAGGTGGGGCTGGGCAGGGGTCTGGGAATCGGCAGGCGTGGACGGTGCGTCGGTCATGTGGGTCCCCGGATGGGTCATGTGAAACTGGATCCGCCCGTATGGCGGGCGGTCATGGAAACAAAGCGGGCCCGTTAACACGCAGGCCTCGCCCCGGCAAGCAGGCAGCGCCGCAGCCGGGTGGCTGACGCGGCGTGGATATAGGCCTATATCTAGGAGTGAAACCCGTATTCCTGTCACGGCGGCTGCTTGATGATCGAACTTCTCTCGACCCTGCTCTTCGGTGCCATCGCCGTATTCTTCGCGATCCGGCTCTATTCGGTCCTGGGCCGCCGCGAAGGCCATATGGAAGCCCCCGCCTCGCGCGAGGTCGACCAGAACCGGGCCGAGCGCGACGCCGCCCAGGCGCAGCTGCGCCCGGCTTTCGAGGGTCCGGCTGCGGCCGGACTGGAGGCGATCGCGCAGGCGGATACGAGTTTCGATCCGGGCCAGTTCCTGGACGGGGCGCGCAAGGCTTATGAAATGATCGTCGAGGCTTTTGCCAGGGGCGATCGCGACACGCTCAGAGGTCTGCTCGCCCCCAAGGTCTTCGACCGCTACGAGGCCGCCATTGCCAAGCGGGAAACCCGGGGCGAGAGCGTGCGGACAGAGGTCGAGCGAATCCGCTCGGCGGAGATCACCGAGGCCGGCCACAGCGACAACACGGCAACCGTCAAGGTCCATTTTGACGCCGAGATCGCGACCGAGACCCGCGACAGCGACGGCAAGGTGACGGCCGGCGATTTCTCGCGCCTGTCCACCGTGCACGAGGACTGGGTGTTTCAGCGCCGCACCGATGACAGCAATCCCAACTGGGTGCTGACCCGTGTCGCGACGGCTTAAAGGCACCGCGGCGGGGCTCGCCCTGGCGCTCGCCGCTTGCCAGCAACCCGCGCCCGACCTTTCCGAACGGTCTGAAACGCCGGTTTCTGCTCCCGACACGCTGGATTTCCGGCCCGCCGCCTGGGCCGACATGACCGGCTGGAGCGAAGCCGACCTCGGCGCGGCCCTGGCCGCCTTCGATCGCAGTTGCGCCCGTTTCACCCAGCGCGATCCGGACGCCCCGCTCGGCGCCCGCGCCGGCTGGGCCGGGACGGTGGCCGATTGGCAACCGGCCTGTGCTGCCGCCGCAGATGCGATGGCGGGCCGGACAACACCCCGCGAAGCCTTCGAAAGCGCGTTCACGCCCGTGCGTGCGCAGGCCGTCGATCCAGAAAGCCGGGAACGGGCCGATACAGGGCTCCTGACAGGCTATTACGAACCCCATGTCGAGGTGCGCGGAACCCGGCAGGGCGCGTTCACCCAGCCCCTGCGGCGGCGCCCGGACGATCTCGTGACCGTTGATCTGGGCCGGTTCGACGACAGTCTGGCCGGTCGCCGTATCGTCGGCGAGGTCCGCGACGGCCAATTGGTGCACTACAAGGACCGCACGGCGATCGAGATGGAGAATGCCGGCGAGGTGTTTGCCTGGGGCCGGCCGATCGACGTCTTCTTCCTGCAGATCCAGGGCTCGGGCCGCCTGGTCTGGCCCGACGGGCGTCAGGAACGCGCCGCCTTTGCCGCCCATAACGGCCTGCCCTATCGGTCCATCGGCCGCGAGCTGATCGAACGCGGCGAATTGGCGGCCCATGCCGCGTCCAAGGCCGGGATCGAGGCCTGGCTGATCGAGCACGGGCCCGAGGCGACCGCCGAACTGTTCGCGGTCAATCCGCGCTATGTCTTCTTCCAGACCCGGTCCCTGGACGATCCGCAGCTGGGGCCCGCCGGATCCTCGGGCGTGGCGCTGACGCCCATGGCCTCGATCGCGGTCGATCCCGCGCATCATGCCCATGGCGTTCCGGTCTGGCTCAGCGCCGATCTGCCCGAACTGGGTCCCTGGTCGGGCCTCGTCGTGGCGCAGGACAGCGGCGGGGCGATCACCGGCCCCCTGCGGGGCGACTTCTTCTGGGGCTGGGGCGAGGCGGCGGAACGCCGGGCCGGGTCGACCCGGGCCGAGGCCGGCTGGGTCGTGCTGCTGCCGCACACCGTGGTCGCCCGCCTGTTTGCACAGCAGGACCCGGTCTGAGCCCCGTGAAGCGCAAACGGACCATACGGCCCGAAGAGCGCGCCCTGTGGAAGACGGTCGCCATGTCGGTCACCCCGCTCTCGGAAGACCGGATAAAAGCGCTGGACGATCCGGAACCGCCTGCGCCGTCCGCCCCGTCACCGCCGACCAAGGCCGAACGTATGCGCTCGACCCGCGGCGTCGATACCGCGCCCGCGCCTGCGGCGCCGGACCGGCCGTCCGGCCCCCATGATCGCAGCGGAGAAAAACGGATGCGCCGGGGCCGGGTCGAGGTGGATGCGCGCATCGACCTGCACGGGCTCACCCAGGACCAGGCCCTGTCCTCGCTGCGCCACTTTCTCGCCATGGCCCATGCCGGCGGGTACCGCACCGTTCTGGTGATCACGGGCAAGGGCCTGAAGCGGCGCGAGCGCGGCGCCGAACCCTGGGACTACCCGGACGAACCCGGGGTATTACGCCGCAAACTACCGGAATGGCTCAGCTTTCCGGAGCTTCGTCAGTATGTGTCAGGATATGCGCCCGCCCATATCCGCCATGGCGGAAGCGGTGCCTTCTACGTGACGCTGCGCGTGCGGCCTAGAGAATGAATTTCGACAGATCGGCGTTCTTGGCCAGTTCGCCGACATGTTCGGAGACATAGGTCTCGTCGATCTTCACCGTTTCACCGGACCGGTCCGACGCCGTGTAGGAGATCTCCTCGACGAGTTTCTCCATCACTGTCTGCAGCCGGCGCGCGCCGATATTCTCGACGCTCGAATTGACGTCGGCGGCCAGTTTGGCCAGTGCCGTGATCGCATCCTCGGTGAATTCAAGCGTCATGCCCTCGGTGGCCATCAACTCGGTATACTGGCGGATCAGATTGGCTTCCGGCTCGGTGAGAATGCGGATGAAGTCGGCTTCGGTCAGCGCGCGCAGCTCGACCCGGATCGGCAGGCGGCCCTGCAATTCCGGCAGCATGTCGGACGGTTTGGCCACGTGGAAGGCGCCCGAAGCGATAAACAGGATATGGTCGGTCTTCACCGCACCGTGCTTGGTCGCCACGGTCGTGCCCTCGATCAGCGGCAGAAGATCGCGCTGCACGCCTTCGCGGGACACGTCGCCGCCGCGGGCATCCGAACGCGCGGCGATCTTGTCGATCTCGTCGAGAAAGACGATGCCGTCATTTTCGGCCAGCTTGATCGCCTCGGCGGTGATCTGGGCATCGTCGAGCAGGCGGTCGGCCTCCTCCTCGATCAGGGGCTCGTAGGCCTCCTTCACCTTCATGCGCACGGACTTGGTCTTCTTCGGAAAGCCCTTGCCAAAAATATCGCCCAGATTGATCACGCCGGCCCCGCCCGAGGGCATGCCCGGAATATCCAGCATCTGCATGGGCGAGGTGGTTTCGGAGAGCTGGATCTCGACATCCTTGTCGTCCAGCTCGCCTGCGCGCAGGCGTTTGCGGAAGCTCTCCTTGGTGCTCTCCGAAGCGCCCGGCCCGACAAGGGCTTCAAGCACCCGGTTCTCCGCCGCCGAATGGGCGCGGGCCTTCACCTCTTCGCGCTTCTTCTCCCGCACCAGGGTGATCGAGACTTCCACCAGGTCACGGGCGATCTGGTCGACATCGCGGCCGACATAGCCCACCTCGGTGAACTTGGTCGCCTCGACCTTGATGAAGGGCGCGCCGGCCAGCTTGGCCAGGCGGCGCGAAATCTCGGTCTTGCCCACACCCGTCGGGCCGATCATCAGGATATTCTTGGGCGTGATCTCCTCGGCCAGCGCTTCGTCCAGCTGGCGCCGGCGCCAGCGATTGCGCAGGGCGATGGCCACAGCCTTCTTGGCGTCGGCCTGACCGACAATGTGACGGTCAAGTTCGGAAACGATTTCGCGGGGGGAAAAGTCGGTCATGAGGGCTTTGCGTTGCTTGTCGGTCCGCTTGATGTAATCAGGGGTGTGCGATCAGACCAGTCCCGAAAGGCATAAACAAGATGACGCGACCGCGTTTCCACCTCGCCTTCCCCGTCGACGACCTGGCTGCAGCGCGCGCCTTTTATGGCGATCTTCTCGGCTGCAACGAAGGCCGGTCGAGCGACACCTGGGTCGATTTCGACTTCCACGGGCACCAGATCGTCGCCCACCTGGCGCCGGAGGAATGCGCGGCCGTGAAGGCCGGCGCGGTCGACGGCAAACAGGTTCCGGTGCGCCATTTCGGCCTGCTGATGGACTGGTCCGACTGGGAAGCCCTGGCGGAACGGCTGGAGCGCGCCGGCACCGGCTTCATCATCGAGCCCTATGTCCGCTTCAGGGGCCAGGCCGGCGAGCAGGGCACGTTCTTCGTGCGCGACCCGGCCGGAAATGCTCTGGAATTCAAGACGTTCCGGGACGAAGCACAGATCTTCGCTCGCTGATGGAGCGTGCGGCTCGCTATTCCTCGCCGAGGATCTCCACAGTCAGATTCTCGTTAGTGTAGACGCAGATTCTCGCGGCGATCGCCATCGCCTTGCGGGCGATGATTTCGGGGTCTTCCTCATAGTCGTAGAGCGCGCGCGCGGCGGAGAGGGCGAAATTGCCGCCGGAGCCGACGGCGACGACGCCATCCTCCGGTTCCAGCACGTCGCCGGCACCGGTGAGGAGATAGGTCTCCTCCTTGTCACCGACGACCAGCATGGCTTCCAGGCGCCGCAGATAGCGGTCGGTACGCCAGTCCTTGGCCAGTTCCACACAGGCGCGGGCGAGCTGGGCCGGATATTGTTCCAGCTTGGCTTCCAGGCGTTCGAAAAGCGCGAAGGCATCGGCCGTGGCGCCCGCGAATCCGGCCACGACCTGTCCGCCGGACAGGCGGCGCACCTTGCGGGCATTGCCCTTCATCACGGTGGGGCCGATGGAGACCTGGCCGTCGCCGGCTAGGACGAGGCGTCCGCCCTTGCGTACAGCGACGATCGTGGTGCCGCGCCATTGTGTGGCGTCGGCATAGTCGGGCGTGGTTGCGTGCGTCATGGCCGTCTCGTTCTTCCTGGTGTCCAGACAGGATGTGGCCGAGCCGGCGGATCGGATCAAGTCTTCAGCTTACTGGTTTACTGCGCGATTGTCGTCGCTATCCCGGGCAAATTCCACCAGATCGCCGGCCGGCATCGGGCGCCCGAACAGGAAGCCCTGGGCCAGTGTGGCGCCCTGCGCCCGCAGCATGTTCATCTGCTCGGCGGTTTCCACGCCTTCCGCGACCGTTTCCAGCTTAAGCGACTTGGCCATGGCCAGAATGGTCTCGACCACGATGCGGGCGTGCGGGTCGGTCGCCATGTCGCGCACGAAGGACTGGTCGATCTTGAACACGTCGAAGGGCATGCGGGTCAGGTAGGACAGGGAGGAGTGACCCGTACCGAAATCGTCGATGGCGAAATTGACGCCCTTGTCGCGCAGCGGCTGGACCTGTTCGATCACCCGCTCCGGATTTTCCATGGCGATGGATTCGGTCAGCTCCAGTTCCAGGAGGTGCGGCGGCAGGCCGGCATCCTCGAGCGCTTCGAGCACCGAGTCCGCGAAACCGTCGCGGTCAAACTGCATGGCCGAGACATTGACCGCCACGGGCAGTTCGAGGCCTTCCTCGCGCCAGGCCGCGGCCTGGCGGCATGCGGCGCGCAGCACCCAGTCGCCGATCTCGCCGATCAGGCCGCATTCTTCGGCGGCCTCGATAAAGGCGCCGGGCGACAGGAGGCCGGCTGTGGGATGCTGCCAGCGCACCAGCGCTTCGGCACCGGCACATGTGCCGTCCTTCATCAGGACCTTGGGCTGATAGAAGACGACCAGCTGGTCCTGCTGCACCGCATCGCGCAGCTCGTTTTCCAGCACCAGGCGCTCGAAGGCGGACTGGTTCATGGTCGGTTCGAAGAATTGCGCCGCGGACCCGCCCGCCCGCTTGGCATGAGCCATGGCCAGGTCGGCGTGACGCATCAGGGTTTCCGGGTCGGCCCCGTCCTGCGGGAAGACCGCAACGCCCACCGACACGCCCAGGAAGACCTGGTGTCCGGAAATCTCGAAGGGCAGGCGGATCGCATCGACCAGCTTGTTGGCGACGCGGGCGGCGTCGGCCGAATCGGTGATGTGCGGCAACAGGACGGTAAACTCGTCGCCGCCCAGACGGGCGACCATGGATGCCTCTTCCAGACCCATGGCCAGATCGCAGCCGCGGGTCACCTCCGACAGGCGCCGGCCGACCATTTCCAGAAGCCGGTCGCCCTCGCCGATACCCAGACTGTCATTGACACGCTTGAAGCGGTCGAGATCGAGGAAGAGCACGGCGCCCGACGACCCCTCTTCCAGCGCCTTGCGGGCCACGCGCTCGGTTTCCTTGCGGAAGCGTTCGCGGTTGGGCAGCTCGGTCACAAGGTCGACATAGGCCAGGCGGTGAATACGTTTCAGATTACCGTCGAGACGGGCAAACATGCGGTTGAAGGCATTGGCCAGCACTTCCAGCTCGTCGCCGGTCTTCACGTCGATACGCATGTCCAGCGTCTTCGAGGAGGCCAGGCGTGCGGCATCGGTCAGGATCTGCACCGGCTTCAGGGCGCGGCCCACAATCAGTGCCGCCAGCGGAAGGAAGACACCCAGGGCGAAGAGTGCGATCAGCGTCTGGCGCCGGATCGCAGCGTTGCGCGATGCCACCAGTTCCACAAGCTCGCGTTTGGCATAGATCACGCCGACCAGGCGCCGTTCCTGGGTATAGACCGGCGCGGCCATTTCCAGGGCACCGTCAATGATGGAATAGCGCAGATCGCCGGCGCCCAGGGCCATGACGGCCATGTCGGCGGCGCGCAAATGCCCCTGGGAACGGTCGTCCGAATAGGCTTCGCCCAGCACTTCGCGGCGATTGTTGAGGACATACATTTCCTCGGCGCCGATGCTGGTGATCAGCTCCTCGATGTAGAGATCGACAAACTCGCTGTTATTGCTGGAGACGGCATTGGCCAGCCGGTTGGCCGTAGCCTGCAGCGTCGCCACCGACCGGTCGATGAGCAGATGCCGCGTTTCCCGTTGCGCGGAAACGCTTTCCAACGTCATCAGCAGGAGAGTGGTCGCGAAAATCAGGGCCCCGGTCAGAAGCGTGAACTTCATTACCAGCGACCGCATCACTCGCGACACCGCTTTGCGGATGGGTGCCATGTCTACCCCTGAGCGCACCCCCGAGAAGAAGTGCGACTTAGCCACCAAACTTGTGGGTGAGTAACGCCACTCACCCGTTCTCAGTGGGCAGACTGACAGCAAGCACTTGAATTGTGGTTAAAATGCCGGAGTTGTTTCATTAAGTTTTTAGCCAAATGCCGGGAAAGGCTTTAATCAAAGGCGATCCCGGATTTTTCGGCCAGCACTTTTAGGCTGCATTCGGGCCGCGCGCCGTAATGAGAAATGATCTCGGCGGCCGAAATCGCGCCCATTTTGCCTGCTTCCGCCAGCGGCCGGCCCTGGGCCAGGCCAAGCAGGAAGCCTGCGGCGAAGAGGTCGCCGGCACCCGTCGTATCGACCAGTTGCTTCACCGGTTCTGCGGGCACGGTCACCGTGTCTTCGCCGGAAGTGATCACGGCACCCTTTTCCGAGCGGGTGACCGCGGCAATGGCGACGTCCTGGCGTACTGCGGCCAGCGCCGTGTCGAAATCCCCGGTCTCGTAAAGAGCCAGCAATTCCGCCTCGTTGGCCAGCAGGATATCGATATGGTTCGCCACGAGGTGGCGGAAGGAAGCGCGGTGGCGTTCCACGCAGAACACGTCCGAGAGGGTCAGCGCTGTGCGCCGGCCCTCGGCGGCCGCCGTTTCCGCCGCAGCGACATAGGCGCGCTTGGCCTCCTCGCGGTCGAACAGATAGCCTTCCAGGTAAATGATTTCGGAGGCCTTGAGCGCCTCTGCGCCGGCATCGACATCGTCTTCGGTCACCAGCGCCGCCGCGCCGAGGAAGGTCGACATGGAGCGGTGGGCGTCCGGGGTCACATTGATCAGACAGCGCGCCGTAGCCGGGCCTTCCTTGAGGGCCGGTGTGTCGAAATGCACGCCGATGGCGCGGATATCATGGGTGAAGATGTCGCCCAGCTGGTCGTTCGCAACCTTGCCGATATAGGCCGCCTTGCCGCCCAGAGAGGCTATGCCCGCCACCGTGTTCGCCGCCGAACCGCCCGAGGCTTCCTTTCCGGGCTGCATGCGCTCGTAGAGCGTGCGGGCGCGCTCCTCGTCGATCAGTGTCATGGCATTCTTGGCAATGCCTTCGGCAGACAGGAAGTCGTCGGTGGCCGGCGAGAGCACGTCGACGATGGCATTGCCGACAGCGAGCACGTCAAAACGGGCTTGAGACATGGATCATCCGATGAATGGCTAAAAGGGCAAAGGGTTCGCCCCATGGGGTAAACGCAGTGCACGCCAAGAACAAGGCTTGCCGCCACAAGGTGCGCCCGCTAAGCGCCATTGCATGATCCGCACCGCCTTCCTGACCGCCGCCTGCATGTTCCGTGACCACCCGCAAGCGCGGGCCGACGCATTCGAATATGAGTACGAGATCGCCGCCCTGCAGCCGGCTTGCCGCGAAGCAGGCATCGCGCTGGAACCGGTGGTCTGGGACGATCCCGGCTTCGACCCGGCGCGCTTCGATGCCGCCGTGGTGGGCACGTGCTGGGACTATATGGAAAAGCCGGCACAGTTCGCGGCTGCGCTGGATCGCATCGATGCCGCCACGCGGCTTTACAATCCGCTGGCGACGATGCGCTGGAACACGCACAAGACCTATCTCAGGGATCTGGCCGGCCGCGGCGCACCGACCATTCCCACCGTGTGGGCCGGCCGGGCCGATGCGGACACGATATCCGGCGCGTTCGAGACGCTGGGGACGGACGATATCGTGGTCAAGCCCGTGCTGGGTGCCGGGGCCTGGCGCCAGGCGCGCGTCAGGCGCGGCGAGATCCTGCCGCCGGCGGACCGGCTGCCCCCGGCCGAGGCCATGATCCAGCCCTTCCTGCCGGCGGTCGCCGAAGAGGGTGAATATGCCTTTCTCTTCTTCGGCCGGGATTTTTCCCATTGTGCCCGGAAAGTGCCTGCGAACGGGGATTATCGCGTCCAGTCGGAATATGGCGGCCGCGAAGAGGTTCACCACCCCTCAGCGGACGAGCTGGCCCTGGCGCGCTCCGTGCTGGACTGTATCGACGGCGATCTCCTGTATGCCCGTGTCGACATGCTGCGCGGGCTCGACGGGCAGCTGGCGCTCATCGAGATCGAACTGATGGAACCCTATCTCTACCCCGAGCAGGGCCCGGACATGGGCATTGTCTTCGCCCGGGCGCTGACGGGGCTGCTGGGTTGATCCGCGATCCCGGCAATCGCGGCACACCCTCATCCCGCACCCCTCCCATCGCTCCAGGCGGACACGCCGTGGAGACAAAAGCGTGCGCGGCGGGCGGCCGAAATGCAGAGAGACACCCGCTTACGGCGCGGGCGTTTTTTCCTTGAAGCGGCAGAGGTCGGCGACGGGGCAGCGCCAGCATTCCGGCTTGCGGGCCTTGCAGAGATAGCGACCGTGCAGGATCAGCCAGTGATGGGCGCCCTTGCGGTACGCGTCGGGCACGACCCGCTCCAGGCGCTGTTCCACCTCCAGCGGATCCTTGCCCGGCGCGAGGCCGGTGCGGTTGGCGACGCGGAAAATATGCGTGTCCACCGCGATGGTCGGCTCGCCGAAGGCCTCGTTGAGGACGACATTGGCGGTCTTGCGGCCGACACCGGGCAGCGCCTCCAGGGCCGCACGGTCGCCGGGGACTTCGCCGCCATGGCGCTCGATCAGCAGTCGGGACAGGGCAATGACATTTTTCGCCTTGTTGCGGAAAAGACCGATCGTCTTGATCCGCTCGCGTACATGTTCCTCGCCCAAGGCTACCATCTTTTCCGGTGTACCGGCTTCCTGGAACAGACGGCGGGTCGCCTTGTTGACGCCCACATCGGTCGCCTGGGCCGACAGCGCGACGGCGACCAGAAGCGTATAGGGATTGGTGTAATCCAGCTCGGTGCGCGGTTCCGGCCGGTCCTGGGCCAGACGGGCCATGAGATCGTGCGCCTGTTCGCGGGTGAGGCCGCGCGGCTGGGGTTTTCTGCGGGGCCTGGCTTTGGCGGGCTTCGTCTTCATGGCGGCAGGTATAGCCGGGCAGGCGCGCCTGTCATCCCGTTTCCTGCGGCGCCATTGTCTCGCCCTGTCCCGCGCTTATCTTGGCAGGCATGAAACGGATTGTGGAAACCTGGCCCGCCGAGGCGGAGGCTGTTGTGCCGCATGACGGGCCGGTCTTCATGGAGGCCGAGCTGGCGCCCAACCGGTCCCTGCCCAATCCGGCCTTTACGGCCTTGATGATCGCCATCGCGATCGTCTCCTTTTCCGCCGGCATTCTGTTCGTCACCATAGGGGCCTGGCCGGTGACGCCGTTTTTCGGGCTCGATGCCTTTCTGGTCTGGCTGGCTTTCAGGATCTCCTACCGTGACGGGCGGGCCCGGGAATGGGTGCGGGTGGACGCGCGCGATATCGATGTGGTTCGCCAGCACCCCACCGGCCACAAGCGCCGCTATCGCCTGCCCACTGCCTGGGTGAAGCTGCGCCTGATCGATCCGGCAGAGCATCATGCCCAGGTCGCGCTCACCGCGCATGGCCGGTCGCTGGTTCTGGCCAGTTTTCTCAGCCCGCCCGAGCGCGCCGAATTTGCTCAAGCGCTGGGCCGGGCCATCGACGCTGCGCGGACCTCGCTGAACCCGGCCATCGCCCGGTCGCAAGAACCGGGTGGAGCCTAGTGCCGGGTGGCGTAGACTGGGTGTCATGACTGCACAAATCTACGATCTCGACACATCCAGCCGCGATTATCGCCGCATCGCCTCGGCGCTTGCCTTTCTGGGCGAGAACTGGCGCGATCATCCCGATCTGGAAGCCGCCGCCCGCGCCGCAGGCCTGTCGCCCCACCATTTCCAGCGTGTCTTTACCCGCTGGGTCGGGGTGAGCCCGAAAAAGTATGTCGGCGCCCTTGCCCATGGCGCCGCCCGCGAGGCCCTCGACGAGGGCGCGAGCATGCTCGATGCTGCCTTCGATGCGGGCCTGTCCGGTCCGGGCCGGCTGCACGATCTGTTCATCGCCCACGAGGCGGTAACGCCGGGCGATGCGAAACGGCGCGGCGCCGGCCTGGCTTTTACCTGGGGCACGGCCCCGACACCCTTCGGCGAGGCCGTGCTGTTGATCTCGCCGCGCGGCCTGTCGGCCCTGGCCTTTGCCGATCCCGATACCGAAGCCGGCTTTGCCGATCTGGAGGCGCGCTATCCGGCGGCGGATTATCGCCGGGACGATGCCGAGGCCCGGCGCTGGGCCGAGCGCATCTTCACGCTGCGTGACAGCGACCCGATCCCGCTGGCGCTCTACGGCACGCCCTGGCAGCGGCAGGTCTGGCGCGCGCTTCTGACCATACCGGCGGGGGCGACCACGACCTACAAGGCCATCGCGGAACGGGTGTGCACGCCCAAGGCGGCCCGGGCCGTCGGCGCGGCAGTGGGCGCGAATCCCGTCTCCTGGCTTATTCCCTGCCACCGGGTCATCGCGGCCGACGGCCAGCTGACCGGCTATCACTGGGGTGTTGACCGCAAGCGGGCCATGCTCGCCTACGAGGCGATGGCGAGCTAGATTGGGGGCATGACGAACAACCCCTTCGCCCTTGCCGCCATCATCGGCCTCGTGGCCGCTGCCGCCTTCCTGATCCGCTGGGTCGCGGCGCGCCGGCGGCTGATGGAAGACGCGCGGATCGAATACCGTGAGCGCTGCGAATCCAAACCCGGCACGGTGAAGGGCGTCGATGCCGCGGTCTTCGAACGCCTCTATGTCGCGGCCTTCGAGCCGCGCTGGGCGCTCTATATCGCCGCCGCTCTGGTGCTGGCGATCCTGGTGACCCCGGCCGCCGCCTTCGGTCTGGTCGCGCTGTGGCCGGTCATCGTGATGGGGCTGGATGGCGGACCCTGGTATGATGTCGGCTATTATCCCTGGATGTTCTACATGTTCTTCGGCTTCTGCGCGGTCTGGGCATTGTGCGGATTTGTCGTGGCCCGCATTCACCATGCCCGGCGGCCGGAACCCTTCAATCCCGCCCTCGCCCGCGCCCGTGGCGAACCGCTGGACGATGTTGTCATTCCGCGCAAACGCCCCAAATGGGCGGTCAGGGCCCGGCCCGATCGGAAGCCGGATGTACCCGCCAACGAGTCGGATTAGGGGATTGCCGCCATGCGTTACCTGCACACCATGGTCCGGGTCTCGGACCTGGAGGAAAGCCTGCGCTTTTACTGTGAGGGCCTGGGCCTGACCGAGATCAGCCGGATGGACAGCGAAAAGGGCCGTTTCACCCTCATCTTTCTGGCCACGCCGGAGGATGTCCAAGCGGCCGGCTATACGGGCGGGAAGATACCCGAGGGCCTGCCGTGTGTGGAGCTGACGTGGAACTGGGATCCCGAGGAGTACACAGGCGGCCGCAATTTCGGCCATCTCGCCTATCGCATGGACAGTGTCTACGACACCTGCCAGCGGCTGATGGACATGGGCTACACCATCAACCGTCCGCCCCGCGACGGCCACATGGCCTTTGTACGCTCGCCGGACGGGATTTCCGTCGAGCTGCTCCAGCGCGGCGAGCACCTGCCCCCGCAGGAGCCCTGGGCGAGCATGGAGAATACGGGGAGTTGGTAGTTTCCTGCCGACGCCGGTGGGAAGGGAAACTCGCCGGATGTGCGGCGGAAGGGTGAGGCGGGCCTGCGCCGCAGCCGTCGGCCCCTTCTGCCGCGTGTCGCTCGGCCGCCTCCCCCTCAAGCAGGGCAGAAAGGGCTCCCTACGCCGCCCGCCGCATGTCTTCGAACCTTTTCCCCGGCTCGTCCTCATAGCTTTCCGCCAGCACCGTCAGCCGTTCGATGCGGTCGGTGCGGAAGTGGCGGAAATCGTTTCGCAGTTCGCACCAGGCGGACAAGAGCCAGACGCGGCCGAAACAGGTCAGCGCCAGCGGGCGGATGACGCGTTTGGTGACGACATCGTCGAGGGAGTTGTAGACCACGCGCAGCTTGCGTCTCGACGCGATGGCGTTGCGCACCGGGCCGAAGGCTTCCGGCCGCACGGTCTCGTCCAGGAAGGCAGCAAAGAGCGGTGTCGAACGAAGGCGCTGGCGGTGTGTGTCCGGCAGTGCGTGCTCGATCTTGGACAGCGCCTCGGCGGCGGCCGAGGCCAGGTCCCTGTCGCCCGTCGCCTTGACCAGGCGAGCGCCCAGGGCCAGCGCGTCCAGCTGTTCGTAGGAAAAGGTCAGCGGCGGCAGGTCGAAACCGGGGCGCAGCACATAGCCCACGCCGGCCTCTCCGTCGATCGGGGCGCCGGAGCCGATCAGGTGGGCGATATCGCGATAGATGGTGCGTTCGGAAACCTCGAAACGCTTGCCCATCTCCTGGGCGGTCACCGCCCCCGGCGCGGCTTCGCGCAGGGCCTGGACGATGCGGATGAGACGTTCGGCGCGGCGCACTGACACCTCCTGCAAGCCGGATAGCGTGGCGGGATGATGTCAGGGTTCGCGGGTTCAGGCAAGATTGTCACAGCGCCGGTAGTTCACGTGCGCAGGGCAGGTTTGTCAGGATATTGTCAGCCTGCAACGACATCCTGCATGGAATAATGCCCGGCCGGCCGGGCCTGTCCGCCATTGTCGATCCAGCGGGCCGCCGCCAGCGCCCCGCGCGCGAAGATGGCGCGATCGAAGGCGCGGTGAGTGATGGCGATCTCCTCCATCTCGGCGACTAGGCGCACGGCATGCTCGCCGACAATCGCGCCGCCCCGTGTGACGGCGAAACCGATCGTTCCGGGTTTACGTGGTCCGGTATGGCCGTGGCGGGCCCAACTGGCGACCTCTTCGAGGCGCTCGCCTCGGGTTTCGGCAGCGGCCCGGCCCAGCATCAGCGCCGTGCCGGAGGGGGCGTCGGCCTTCATCCGATGATGGCTTTCCTCGATCTCGATATCCCAGTCCTCCGCCGGCAGCCGTGCCGCATGACGCACCAGGGCCTCGGCAATGGCGACGCCCAGGGAAAAATTGTCAGCCGTGAGCAGGGGCACCCGCCGGGAGACCGCGTCCAGACGGGCTGCCTGCTCGGCGTCGAACCCCGTCACCCCGCTGACGAGCGGCGTCCCGTTTCGCTCGGCCAGGTATTCCGCAGCGGCCACGGTCATGGCAGGCAGGCTGGCATCGATCACCACATCGGCCTCGCCCAGCGCATCCTCCAGCGTGACATCGGCGCGGCGGCCGATGGGTTCGCCGCCCAGCCAGGCACCGATATCCTGACCCGCCGCTGCCGAGCCGAGACGAACCACGGCGCCGGCCAGTTCCATATCCGGCGCGTCCAGAATCGCGCGGCCGATGGCGCTGCCCAGCCGTCCCGTAGCGCCCAGCAGGGTGATCTTCATTCTCCGGCTCATCCACCGCCTCCCGTGACCAGTCGATTTGCCAGTGTTTCAAAAACATAGGACCCTATGATGGGAATTACCGGCAACAGGATGTAAAGCGAGAACCGGGTCGTGATACTGGCCGATACGGGCCATTCCCGCAGCCCGTTCACCCAGACCTCGTAATCGGTATAGCCCGCCAGCGCCGAGGCCGCGTCCGCATCGCCGGCCAGCGCCTTGTCGCGCATTGCCGACATTTCGGCATGGATACGGTCCAGTTCGGCCTGTTTGGCGGCCCGGATCTTCACATGAACCGGATGGAGTGCGCTGGTCAGCAGGAAGAGGCCGCCCAGCACCGAGGCGCTGACCACCGGCACTGTCATCCACAATTGTTCGGCGGCGAACAGCTGATCGGGTTCGTTGGGATTGATCAGGAACAACAGCAGGATGGCTGCCATGATCATCCACGACCGGGCCGCTCTCAGCCCGATCCGGCCAAACACGTCCAGCCGGTCGAGACGGAACAGGTCGATCTCGAGATGGTCGCGGATGAGTTGCTTGATCGCACTGCTCTCGCGCGCCACGTCGACGCCGGCGCGAAACCCTATTCCGTAGAGAAAGGGCGAGACGAGGACGAACCATAACCCGACCGAAGCCAGATAGGTGGACAAGGTGAAATTGCTGGTGACGATCAGGACACCATTGAAAAACAGACCGGCCACGGCCCCGGCGAAGAACATGCCCGTGTAGTAGCGGCGCCAGGCGATCGGAATGCCGTCGGCCAGGCCCCGGGCTCCGGCCGCGCCCTGCGGTGTCACCGCAGCGATCAGATGGGGAATTTCAGCCGCCCACATCCGCCGCCCGGCTTCGGTAAAGGCAGTGCCGGCCGTGAAGATGAGAGAGAGCACAAGGGCGATCCAGGCGACCTGGGTCAGCACCGGATCGCCGTCGGCCCCGGTTTCGAACAGGGGTGGCCGGCCGGTGATTTCGGCGATCAGCACATAGAGCCCGTAAACCGCAACGAAGATCGTCAGCGTGGTCACTGCAAATCCGCCGGGCGAGGCGCGATAGGCCCGCACCTCTAGTGGCTGGTAGTATCCGGCCTGCGATGCGGCGGGCCCGGTTTTCGGGTCGGCTTGCTGCGGCGTGGTATCCATGCGCGAACCCTACGCCGCGCCGGCGCAGACTGTCACGCGATCACGCCCTAATTCGCGTTTGGACGGCCGTCATCGGTCGTGACATCGTCCCAGAACTGTTTGACTTTGTTGAAGAAACCCGCGCTGTCAGGGTTGCAGCCCTCGCCGGACAGGTCGCAGAATTCCTTGAGGAGTTCCTTCTGCCGGTCGCAGAGATTGCGCGGGGTTTCAACAAACAGTTCGACGATCATGTCGCCGCGCGGCCCGCCGCGCAGGCGCGGCATGCCCTTGCCCTTCAGCCGCATGCGGCGGCCCGTCTGGGCGCCTTCGGGGATCTTCATCTCGGCCTTGCCGCCCTCGATCGTGGGTACCGGGATGGAACAGCCCAGGGCCGCCTGCACCATGGAGGCCGGTGTGCGGCAATAAAGGTTGGGGCCGTCGCGCTCGAAAATCTCGTGCGGGCGAACGGAAATGAAGATGTAGAGATCGCCGCGCGGGCCGCCTCGGGCCCCGGCTTCGCCCTCGCCGGCCAGGCGGATACGGGTACCATCCTCGACGCCGGCCGGAACGGTGACGTTGAGGGTGCGGTTCTTGCGCACCCGGCCGACCCCGTCGCACTCCTGGCAGGGCGTCTTCACATACTGGCCGCGTCCGCCACAATGCGGGCAGGTCTGTTCCATGGTGAAAAAGCCTTGGGACCGGCGGATCCGGCCAGCACCATGGCAGGTGCCGCAGGTTTCCAGCTCGGTGCCCGGCTCATTGCCCTGCCCGTCGCAGCGTTCGCAATGCATGGCCGTGGGCACCTTGATCGTGGTGTCCTTGCCGTTGAAGGCCTCTTCCAGCGAAATCTCCAGATCAAAGCGCAGGTCGGCGCCGCGGGCCGGTCCGTGACTGCGTCCGCCACGGCGTCCGCCCATACCGCCCATACCGAAGGCCTCGCCGAAGACCTGTTCGAAAATGTCCGCGAACTCGGCCGCACCGGCCGCTCCGCCGAACGGGCCCTGACCGCCGCCCATGCCGCCATTGTGCTCGAACGCGGCATGACCCATGCGGTCATAGGCGGCGCGCTTGTCCTTGTCCGACAGGATAGCATAGGCCTCGCCGACTTCCTTGAACCGCGCCTCGGCGCCCGCGTCGCCCGGATTCTTGTCCGGATGGTATTTCATCGCAAGCTTGCGATAGGCGCTCTTGAGGGCCTTGTCGTCGGCGGATTTATCGACGCCGAGGGTTTCGTAATAGTCGCGCTTACTCATCAAATTTCACCATCGGGCAGAACCAGGATCGCGTTCTGCCGCATTTGCCGCGCCAGCGTGTATCCGTGCTGCAGGCACAGACCGGCAGCGCCGTCCTCAATCGCAGCATCGTGCCGCGTCTCTATCAGAATCATGCCAGGCCACAGCGTTCGCGGTGATTCCGCGAAGAAGGTCTTAAGAACGAGCGGTTCATAGCCCTCGATGTCCATTTTCATGACATCGACCCGCTCGATACCGGCCTCGGCGAGCGCCGCCGCCAGCGGGCGTAGCGGGACGCTTTTCCCCTCGCCGCGGGCTTCGACATGGACCTCGCCGCGATTTTTGCCGCAGGCGCTCATCCAGACCTCACCCTCTTCGGCACCGAGCGCCCAGGGCAGGACTGTCACGGCCTCGGCATTCGAGGATTGAAGATTGAACTCCAGCCGGCGCCGGTTTTCCGGATCGGGCTCGATCGCCAGTACCTGGACCGGCTTGGCCAGCTCGGCGGCGTCGGCCAGCACCGAAAGCGTATAAAGGCCCGCATTGGCCCCGGCGTCGACAAAGACGAAAGCATCCTCGCTGTCGTGTTCTGCCAGACGGGCGCGGATCTCGGCACGTTCGGCATTGTCCCAGGTCTTCGCACCGGCAAAGACCCGTTTTTCGCAACGATTGTCGCGCAGGTGAAGCCGGGCGAACTGGCCGGGAAAGACCTCGATATCCGCGATCTCCCGACCGCTGGACATCAGGGCGCGGCGGACCAGGGTTTCCGCCCCGCGGCGCAGGGCATCCAGAGGCAGGGAGGTGGGCAGGCGCCGCAGCCATTCGGCCGGAGCGGGAAGCGCGAAGGCGCCAAAGGGAGCAGAGATCGGGTCGGGACGGGCCATGGGGCTCTCCGGGGCCGGACGGCCCGGAGCGACGGCTTGTCCATCGCTCCGGAACACCGGACCTTACGCGTCCTTCTTGTTTTCGTCGTCGACTTCGGAGAATTCCGCGTCAACCACGTCGTCCTCGGAAGCATCCCCGGTGGTTTCGCCACCCTCGGAGGCTTCGGACTGCTGAGCGGCATACATGGCCTCGCCCAGCTTCATGGCGGCCTGGACCAGGGCCTGGGTCTTCTGCTGGATGGCTTCGGGGTCTTCGCCGTCCTTGACGTCCTTCAGCTCGGCCAGGGCCGCCTCGATGGCGTCCTTGTCGGCGGCCGGGACCTTGTCGCCGAATTCCTCGAGCTGTTTCTCGGTCTGATGGACCATGGCTTCGGCGCCGTTGCGGGCCTCGGCCAGGTCCTTCTTCTTCTTGTCGGCCTCGGCATTCGCTTCGGCGTCCTGGACCATCTGCTCGATATCGTCGTCCGAGAGGCCGCCGGAGGCCTGGATGCGGATCGCCTGTTCCTTGCCGGTGGCCTTGTCCTTCGCCGAGACGTTGACGATGCCGTTCGCGTCGATGTCGAACGTGACCTCGATCTGCGGCAGTCCGCGCGGGGCCGGCGGGATGCCGACCAGGTCGAACTGTCCGAGCAGCTTGTTATCGGCCGCCATTTCGCGCTCACCCTGGGATACCCGGATGGTCACGGCGGTCTGGTTGTCGTCGGCGGTCGAGAAGACCTGGGACTTCTTGGTCGGGATGGTGGTGTTGCGCTCGATCAGGCGGGTGAACACGCCGCCCAGGGTTTCGATGCCCAGGGAAAGCGGGGTCACGTCGAGCAGCAGCACGTCCTTCACATCGCCCTGCAGCACGCCGGCCTGGATGGCAGCACCCATGGCGACGACCTCGTCCGGATTGACGCCCTTGTGCGGGTCCTTGCCGAAGAAGCCCTTTACCGCTTCCTGGACTTTCGGCATGCGGGTCATGCCGCCGACCAGGACGATGTCGTCGATCTCGGACGCCGAGATACCGGCATCCTTGAGGGCCTTCTTGCACGGATCCAGCGTGCGCTTGATCAGATCCTCGACCAGCGCCTCCAGCTTGGCGCGGGAGAGCTTGATATTGAGGTGTTTCGGGCCCGAGGCGTCGGCGGTGATAAAGGGCAGGTTCACCTCGTAGGAGGTCGCCGAAGACAGTTCCTTCTTGGCCTTCTCGGCTTCTTCCTTCAGGCGCTGCAGGGCCAGCTTGTCCTGGCGCAGGTCGATGCCGTTTTCCTTTTTGAACTCGTCGGCGAGGTATTCGACGATGCGCATGTCGAAGTCTTCACCACCGAGGAAGGTGTCGCCATTGGTCGCCTTCACCTCGAAGACACCGTCGCCGATTTCCAGAATGGAGACGTCGAACGTGCCGCCACCGAGGTCGAAGACGGCAATCGTCTTGTTCTCTCCCTTGTCCAGACCGTAGGCGAGGGCCGCCGCGGTCGGCTCGTAAATGATGCGCAGGACTTCCAGGCCGGCGATCTTGCCGGCATCCTTGGTGGCCTGACGCTGGGCGTCATCGAAATAGGCCGGAACCGTGATGACCGCCTTCTCGACCTTTTCGCCGAGATAGCTTTCCGCGGTCTCTTTCATCTTCTGCAGCGTGAAGGCCGAAATCTCGGAGGGTGCATATTTCTTGTCGCGCCCCTGAACCCAGGCATCGTTGTTGTCCGACGGCACGATCTTGTAGGGCACCATGTCGATGTCTTTTTTGACCGTCGGATCGTCCATCATGCGGCCGATCAGGCGCTTGATGGCAAAGAACGTGTAGTCGGGATTGGTGACGGCCTGGCGCTTTGCCGGCTGGCCCATGAGGCGCTCGCCATCCTCGGTGAAAGCCACCACGGAGGGGGTTGTCCGCGCGCCCTCTGAATTCTCGATGACCTTCGCCTGGCCGTTTTCCATAACGGCCACACAGGAGTTGGTCGTACCCAGGTCGATGCCGATGACCTTGCTCATTGATCGTCTCTCCGTTTTTCCAAGCGGGACCGGCTCGGCGCATACCGGACCTTGTTCACAAGCGTCCCGGATGCCGTTCGCCGTCCCCTTCGGGATCGTCATTGATATACCGGCGATGCCGCCGCCGGTGTGGTTCACGCTGCCGGGGAATAACCCCGCGCTTGGTGGGCGATTTAGGGAGGGCGGGCTGACAGTGCAAGTGCGTGTTCAGGCCAAGTACAGGCCGGACCGGCTCATATGATATCCTGCCGGTGCTGAGAAACCAGCGGGAGGAAGGGAAATGATACGCATTCTTGCAGCAGCCCTAGGAGCAGCCGTGGTGGGCACGGCCGGCCTGGCCCAGGACGATGATGGCGATGGCGGGGGAGATACAGGCAACAGCAATAGCGGCGATACGGGTGGCCAGACATCGACCGAGACCGGCGGCGACCTGTCCGGCGTGCGGGTCCATACCGACAGCGCGGCGGCGGATACGGCCGACAATCTGGGGGCCCGGGCGCTGACGACCGGTCGCGATGTTCAGCTCGGTCCCCGCTCCGGCAATCCGGGAAGCCGGAACCTCATGGCGCATGAGCTTGCCCACACTTTGCAGCAGCAATCACAGGCGAGCGATGGTGAGGCGGATGACGACGAGCCTTCGGCCGACGGCCGCAGAGCGGAGCAAGACGCGCGAACCCGTCGTCAGCGCCAGTCTACGCGCTCGCGGCGTGACGACCGGCCGCAATAGGATACCGGGGCCAGCATCTGTGCGAACAAGGCGGACATGACTGGCCGCGGCGGTCGGGAATTGCCATCTTCCCGGCATGTCCGAACCCGTGCTGCCCCTCCCAGGCTTTCGTCTCCTGCCGGAACATCTCAACCGCACAGCTCAGGCTGCGCTGATTGAAACTGTTGTGGCCGCCGCGAAAATCGCCCCGTTCTGGCGGCCGGCCATGCCGCGCTCCGGCCAGCCACTGTCCGTGAAAATGACCAATTTTGGCCGGCTGGGCTGGGTCACGGACAAGGAGGGCGGCTATCGCTACGAACCGGTACATCCGCTGACCGGCGAGCCCTGGCCCCCCATTCCTCCCGTCCTGCTCGACCTGTGGGCCCAGCTCTCCGGGTATTGCGCCCCGCCTGAAGCCTGTCTGGTCAATTGGTACGGGCCCGACAGCCGCATGGGTCTGCATGTGGATTGGGACGAGGAGGCGGCGGATGCAGCGGTCGTATCGGTGTCGCTGGGTGACAAGGCGCGGTTCCGTGTCGGCGGCACAACACGCCGCGGCAAGACTGCGTCCATGGTACTGTCGTCGGGTGACGTGGTGGTGCTGGGCGGCGCGGCGCGGCGCAGCTATCACGGTGTCGACCGCATCTATCCGGGCACATCGACCCTGTTGCCGGACGAGGTCTTTCCCGGCGGCGGCCGCATCAATCTGACCATGCGCCGCGTGACCCTGCCCGGATGAGCCCGCGGAACTTTCGCCACATTCGGGCGTTGCACAGAGTGTGTTGAAGCAAACAACGGGAGACGACGCCATGATCAAGTCACTGCTTATCGTCAGCGTCGCTGCGCTTGGGCTTTCTGCCTGCGGTGCGACGACCCGGGGTGCTGCCACCGGCGGCGCCATGGGTGCGGCCGCCGGTGCCATTATCGGTAACAATACGGGATCGGGCGATGCCGAAACCGGCGCGCTGATCGGCGGTGCCGTCGGCGCTGCAGCCGGGGCCTATGCCGGGTGCCGTTCCGAGGGCGGCTGCCGCTGGAACAGCGACAATCGCTATCATTCCGAACTGTACTATGACGAGCGCGCGCGCCGCGACTACTACATCAACAGCCGTGACGGCTGCACCTATTGGCGCAACGGCGAATACCGCGCCTGCTAGCCAATAGCCAGCACTCCACAAGGCGGGCGCCGGAGCGGAAGGCTCCGGCGCCTTTTTTGCGCGAAAGGGCCGGCGGGACGGTTCTGTTCATCTCCGTGTCACGATCGCAGGTCTACGATCCGTTTCGTTCTGCCCGGTCGCCGGAATGGTAGGCGCCGGGTCAATCAGCCAGGGAGATGGCAGTGATCGGACGTGTCTTTGCGATTGGGGTCGTGGCTGTGAGCCTGGCGGCCTGCGGGGCGACCACCCAGGGTGCTGTGACCGGCGGTGCGCTCGGCGCCGCGGCTGGTGCCATCATCGGCAACAATACCGGTTCCGGCGATGCTGAAACGGGCGCCATCATCGGCGGTGTGGTCGGCGCTGCGGCAGGGGCTTACGCCGGTTGCCGTCATGACGGCGGCTGCCGGTGGAATGAGAGCAATCGCAATCATTCCCAGCTCTACTACGATGAGCGCGCCCGCCGGGAGTATTATGTCGACAGCCGCGACCGCTGCACGTATTGGCGCAACGGCGAATACCGCGCCTGCTAGCACTATCGGACATTCGCGCCGGGGCTCATTCGGGCCCCGGCGCGTCTAGTGTTGCACCGGCATGTCGCGCGGCGCGTTTGCGCCCGTATCGGGCGGCAAGTAGTCGATGGCCGTCATGGGAACGGAGCGGCCGTGTTCCTGGACGAGGCGGACATGCTTGCGCCGCAAGAGCCGCGGCTCGGCGACGCCGCAGGAATGGGCGATCATTTCCACGTGCTCGCGGATCGTGTTGGCGTATTCGGCCACACGCTCGGCCTTGTCGCTGACTACCAGGCCACGCTGCAGGCGCTTGTCATGGGTGGTCACACCGGTCGGGCAGGTGTTGCGGTGGCACTTCATCGCCTGGATACACCCCAGCGAGAACATGAAACCCCGCCCGCACTGCACGAAGTCCGCCCCGGCGGCCAGTGCCCACGCCACTGCACCCGGAATGAGAAGCTTCCCCGAGGCGACAATGCGGATTCGCCCGCGCAGCCCGTAGCGTTCGAGAATGTCGGCGACCATGGGCAGGCTTTCCCGGATGGTCAGGCCGACATTGTCCATCAGCGCCATCGGCGCGGCGCCGGTGCCGCCATCGCCTGAGTCGACCGTGACGAAATCCGGAGCGCTTTCCACGCCGCGACGGGTCACCGCCTCGCACAAGTCCTCGATCCAGCCATAGGCCCCGATCACGGCCTTGATGCCGACCGGCTTTCCGGTGACCTCGCGGATATGTCCGATCATGTCCAGCAGGCCGTCGACATTGTCGAATTCGGGATGACGGTTGGGCGAGATCGACGCCTCGCCTGCCGGGATGCCCCGTATCTTCGCGACTTCCTTGGTCACTTTCTCGGCAGGCAGGATGCCGCCCTTGCCCGGTTTGGCGCCCTGGGAGAGTTTCAGTTCGAACATTTTTACCTGGGGCCGCGCCGCGACCTCGCGCAGGCGTTCGACGGACAGCCCGCCCTCGGAATTGCGTACACCGTATTTCGCGGTGCCGATCTGGAAGACCAGATCGCAGCCGCCTTCCAGATGCATGTCCGACAGCCCGCCCTCGCCGGTATTGAGCCAGATTCCCGACTTGGCCGCTCCGCGCGACAAGGCGCGGATCGCCGGCGTGGACAGGGCGCCATAGCTCATGCCGGAAATGTTGAAAAAGGATGGGGCATCATAGGGTTCGCGGGCAAAAGGGCCGATGCGCAGAGGTTGGGTGGCGGCCGCATGATCGTCCAGCAGGGGAAAGGCGCAATTCACGAAAATCGCCGTTCCCGGCTTGTCCATCGGCTTGGTCGAACCGAAGGGGATCGTGCCGCCCTCACCCTGGGCTGACCGGTAGACCCAGTCGCGCTCGGCGCGGTTGAAGGGCAGTTCCTCGCGGTCCATGGCGAAGAAATACTGGCGGAAGAATTCGCCCAGCGTGGTGAACAGGCTGCGGAACCGGCCAACAAGGGGGTAATTACGGCGCACAGCGTCGCGGGTCTGTGTCACATCCGCGGCATACATGACCACGGCGGCCAGCGCGGCCAGGCCCAGCGCCAGGATGAAGGCCTGCGTCAGGATGTTCATCGCATCCATCGCCCATTGCGGCAGCATCGGCATGTTCGCTAATCCCCTCGTCGAGACCGGCGCATCATGCATCGCCGCGGCTTCCCTTGCGAGAGGTCCGGCGCGAATTGTCGGACCTGTGATGGGATGTGAGGCGGGATCAGGCCTTCACGTCGACCCCGTCGCCCGGCGCCTGCGGGCCGCCATCGCCGTCGCCGGACGGGCTGCCGGCCGAAACCGCCACCATGGCTGCACGCAGGGTGCGCTGGCCGATGACGAAACCGGTCTGCATAACCGAGGCGATCTTGCCGGACGGCTGGTCCGAAGGGATCTGGGCCACGGCCTGGTGAAGATGCGGGTCGAAAGCGTCGCCGGGGGCCGGATCGACCTTTTTCACACCGTGCCGCTCCATCTTGGAGAGCATGGCCTTTTCGGTCATTTCCACGCCCTCGACGAGATTCTTCACCGCGTCGGGGGCATCGTCGAGCTGGCTCTGGTCCACAGCGCCAATGGCCCGCGACAGGTTGTCGGCCACGTCCAGCATGTCCTTGGCGAAGCTGGAGACGGCGTAGTCGCGCGTATCCTTGACCTCCTTCTCGGCCCGGCGGCGGGTATTTTCCGCCTCGGCCAGGGCGCGCAGCAGCTTGTCGCGCATGGCGTCGAGTTCCGCCGTCAGCTTGGCGATAGCCTCTTCCGGCGTGGTCTCGCCCGATCCGGCCTCGGCGCCGTCCCCGGCGGTCTGCGTGTCGGTTTCGGCCTCCGGCGCGGTCTCGTTCGTACCGGCCTGGGTCTCGTTGTTGTCGGTTTCGCTCATTTCAGGTCTTCACTCTCGCGATCGCGCGCCATCGAGGATCTGTCCGACGACACGGGCTGTGTAGTCGACCAGGGGGATAACACGCGCATAGTTCAAACGGGTGGGGCCAATTACACCCAGCGCCCCGATGATTTCCTGTTCCGAGTTCATATAGGGAGCCACGATCACGCTTGAACCCGACAGGCTGAAGAGCGGGTTCTCCGCACCGATGAACAGACGCACCCCGTCACCGTCGCGGGCCTTGTCCAGCAGGGTGATCAGCTCTTCCTTGCGTTCGATGTCCTCGAACAGCATGCGGATGCGTTCCAGATCCCCGGCCGCGTCGACGCTTTCCAGCAACCGCGCCTGTCCGCGCACGATCAGGGCGCGCTCGCCCGACCCGCCGGCCCAGTCGGCGAGACCCTGCTTGACCAGCTCCTCCGCGGCGCTGTCGAGCTGGGAGCGGCGTTCCGCGATCTCCTGCCCGATTGCCTTGCGCGCCTCGTCGAGACTGCGGCCTTTCAGCCGGGTGGAAAGATAATTGCCCGCTTCCACAAGCGTGACCGGCGGCATGCCTTCTGGCGCCCGCATCAGGCGGTTTTCGACCGTTCCGTCCTCGAACACCAGTACGGCCAGGACTTCCTGCGGCGACAGCGGAACGAATTCCACATGGCGCAGCGGAGCCTCCCGCTTGGGCGTAACCACCAGACCGGCGCCGCCCGCCAGACCGCTGAGCAGGGTGGAGGCCTCGGTCAGCAGGCCCTGGGTCGAGCGTCCCGAGACGGACACCTTGCCCTCGATCGCCCGGCGTTCATCGTCCGACAGCTCGCCCACCTGCAGCAGTCCGTCGACGAAAAGGCGCAGGCCCGCATGGGTGGGCATGCGTCCGGCGCTGGAATGCGGCGCGGTCAAAAGCCCCATCTGGGCCAGATCGGCCATCGTGTTGCGGATCGAGGCCGGGGACAGCGCCAGGTTTCCGGTCTGTGACAGGGTGCGCGAGCCCACCGGTTCGCCCGAACGCAGATAGGCTTCCACGATCTCGCGGAAGATCGTGCGCATGCGTTCGTCCAGGGACGCCAGTGCGCTTTCGGGCTTGGTCTCGGCCATGCCTACTGAATTAATCGTGGCCGCGCGCCGGTTCAATCGCGTTTGTCGGACGGGTTTACCCGGCGCAGTCAGTGCGGCGGTGCTTGATGCCCGGCGCGCATGCGTCTAGGAGCGGCGGACGATGACAAGCTGGAGATTTCGATGAGACCTCAGGGACGGGCACGCGACGCGATGCGGGAGATTGCTCTGGAAGCCGGCGCTTCGCTCTATGCGGAAGGCTCCTGCCTGGCCCGCTTCGGCGGTACGCATGTTCTGTGCACGGCGAGTGTCGAGGACGGGGTGCCGCCGTGGCTTCGCGGCGGCGGCAAGGGCTGGGTGACGGCGGAATACGGCATGCTGCCGCGCTCCACCCACACCCGGTCGCGCCGCGAGGCGGCGGCGGGTAAACAGTCTGGCCGCACCCAGGAAATCCAGCGCCTGATCGGCCGCTCGCTGCGGGCAGTGGTCGATCTCAAAGCCCTGGGCGAGCGCCAGATCACCATCGATTGCGACGTCATCCAGGCCGATGGCGGCACCCGTACCGCCGCGATCACCGGCGCCTGGGTCGCCCTGAAGCAGGCCACGGCCTATCTGATCGAGGAGGGCCTTCTCAAGGCGGACCCGGTCTATGGTCAGCTTGCCGCCATTTCCTGCGGCGTGATCGACGGCGAAACCCGCCTCGACCTGGAATATGAGGAAGACCGCCGCGCCGAGGCCGATGCCAATTTTGTGCTGACGAATAATGGCGGTATCGTCGAAATTCAGGCGACTGCGGAGGACCGTCCGATCCCGGAAGGTAACTTCAACGACCTGTTCGCCCTGGCCAAGGCGGGTGTGGCGCAATTGTGCGAAGCGCAGATCGCGGCGCTGGCGGCAAAGGGCTGAGGCATCGCCGGGAAACCGGCGCAAAAGACAGACGGCGGGAGCGCGCTGGGGGGCTGGTGAATGGCCCGCACGGCCTCTTTGGGAAGGGGCTACCGTGCAGGCCCGCCCCCGCCGTCTGACCGCCCTGAACTCGGTCGGGCGGATCCGGGTAGCGCCGTTCGCGCCTATTCGGCGGCGTCGCGGCTGTCGTCCTCTTCATCGTCGAAGCTCAGCAGGTCTCCCGGCTGGCAGTCGAGTTCACGGCACAGCGCCTCCAGGGTGGAGAAGCGCACCGCCTTGGCCTTGCCTGTCTTGAGGATGGACAGGTTGGCCATGGTGATGCCGACACGGTCGCAGAGTTCGGTCAGCGACATGCGGCGCTCGAGGAGCATTCGGTCGAGGGTGACGCGGATGGGCATGTGTTCGGCGTCCCCCTAAATCGTCAGTTTTTGTTCTTGGCGCATTCGCGCACCTTCGCGGAAGACTTCCGCAAGCACCAGCAGTGCCGCCACCGCAAACCAGGCGCCCAGGTCGATATTGGCCGTCGCCGTCAGTTCCAGACCGCCCAGGACCGGCTGGTCCATGATGGTCAGCAGCATTGCCACGGCGCCCTGCGTGACATGGCGCAGCACCTGGTAGCCGGCAATCGCAAGCGCGATGACCCGCAGATGGCCCGCATTTTCCGGCACGAAGGGGTCGCCCGCGATCAGGGTCGAGAAGATGCGCCGCAGCCGGTCGACCACGATCATGAAAGCGATGATTTCCGCAACGAGGATCGGGAAGATCCAGCCATGGCTGCGAATACCCTGCAGCAGCTCGGAAATCGGCCCCGGCGAATAGCCGAGGAAGTCCATGACCAATGTCGCGCCCGCGGCCAGGATGACCAGCGCCGCAAAGGCGAGCAATACCCAGGCGATGTACCAGACGATGTCCAGCACCACCTTGACGATGGATGCGAGAGACCCGTGGCCCAGTGTCTTCATGCCCGCCCCTTCCCGTTTGTGAATGAGGCCTGTGGACGTTGTCTCCGTCCGTCAGGCCTCACCCGTCTTTAGCAATCATGCAGCAACCGGAGCAATCGCGTAGAACGCGCCGGCCGCCACCGAAACCAGCAGCATCAGATTGATCGCGATCGACGCGAACGTGCGGATGCCTGAATTTTCGGACCTGACCATTTCACTGTTTCCTTTCTGTTGCATCTGACCAATTACCGTTGTTTTTCTGGCGTCTTCGGACGATGTGTCCCGTCCTTGTTGTTTATCGATAAACGGAAAGCTCGGGGCACGCAAGCGAAAAATATCGTTTTTCGATATGAATTTTTCGAAAGGCGATAAGGAACTGAGGTCCTTTCCGCCCATGACTGACGACTTCACCTGGGTATTGGCGAGCCATAATGCGGGCAAGATCAATGAATTGCGGGAGATTCTGGCGCCTCGCGGCATCGCCCTGAAAAGCGCTGCCGAGCTGTCCCTTCCTGAACCGGAAGAAACCGAACCGACATTCGAGGGTAATGCCGCGCTCAAGGCCGGGGCGGCCTGCCGCGCCACGGGTCTGGTCTGTCTGGCCGACGATTCCGGGCTGGCGGTCGATGCGCTGGACGGAGCGCCGGGAATCTACTCGGCGCGCTGGGCGGGCGAGCCGCGCGACTTCCGCCGCGCCATGCAGCGCGTGCACAACGAGCTGGGCGACAGTGCAGACCGTACGGCCCGCTTCGTCTGTGTGATTGCCCTCGCCCGGCCGGACGGCTCGCTGGTGCATTATCGTGGCGAGGTGACCGGCGATATCGTCTGGCCGCCGCGCGGCGAGGGCGGGTTCGGCTATGATCCGGTTTTCCGCCCGCACGGGCATGGGCGGACCTTCGGGGAAATGAAGGCTCACGAGAAACGGGCACTGAGCCACCGGGCGCGTGCGCTCGACCTCCTGACGCGGTCGGAATTCGGACCGTGACCGGCGCAGCCCGCCTGGCGCTTGGCGATGCTCTGGGACTCTACGTCCACTGGCCCTATTGCGCGCGTATCTGCCCCTATTGCGACTTCAACGTCTACCGGCCCAAAGGGAATGACGAGACGCTGCTGGCGGCCATACTGGACGATATGGCCCACTGGCGCACGCGCAGCGGTGCGCGCCGGCTGGTCAGCCTGCACTTCGGCGGCGGCACGCCCTCGCTGATGACGCCGGTCCAGCTGGCAGCGGTGATCGAGACGGCCGACCGGTTGTGGGGTTTCGAAACCGGTGCCGAGATCGGACTGGAAGCCAACCCCAGGGACATGGACGGGTTTGCGGACATGGCGGCAGCGGGCATCAACCGTCTGTCGCTGGGCGTGCAGAGTTTCGACGATGCGGCCCTGGCCGCCCTGGGCCGCGATCATGACAGCGTCATGGGCCAGCGCTCGATCGACGCCGCCCAGGCCGCGTTCCGGCGTGTGTCGGTCGACATGATCTATGCCCGGGCCGGTCAGGACGCGGCGGCCTGGGAGGCCGAATTGCGCCGCGCGCTGGCCACCGGTGTGGGCCACGTTTCGCCCTATCAACTGACGATCGAACCGCAAACCGCATTCGGAAAGCGCGCGGCGCGCGGCGAAAAACTGGCTGCGGCGCCGGACTTCGCGGCCGACCTCTACGAACTCACCCATGCGGTCTGCGAGGCGGAAGGCCTGGCGGCCTACGAAATCTCCAATCACGCCCGCACCCCCGGCGACCGGTCGGTGCACAACCGGCTCTACTGGGCGGGCGGAGACTGGATCGGGGTCGGGCCCGGTGCTCATGGCCGGATCGGCCGGGCTGCCGCCGGCGGCCGGCTGGCGACCGAGGCACACCGGCGTCCGCGCGACTATATCGATGCCGATCCGCGCTATACGGCCGAGACGCTGGGCGCGGCGGACGAAGGGGCGGAACGCATATTGATGGGCATGCGCGTGGCTGACGGGCTGGATCTTGTCCATCTCGAAGCGGCGACGGGCGCCGGCGTCGACCCCGGCGGTCTCGCGCGGATGAGCCGGCAGGGGTTCGTCGAACAGGACGGCACCCACATCCGCCTGACACGCGAAGGCCGGCTCCTGGCCGACGGCGTCTCGGGCGAACTCGTGCCCTAGAAGGCCTGCGGCTCGAAAGTCTGGGGCGCCGGCTCGAGTTCGCGCAGGCCGCGCGGCTGGATCTCGTAGATCGCCAGGCCGCGTTCGATCAGCCCGTCCTCGCGGAAGCGGAACAGGCCGTCCGCGCCCAGAAAGCCCTGCTCTTCCTCGATCGCCTCGCGGGAGAAGCCACGCTCCCCGCCATCCATGTGTGCGGCAAGCGCCATGGCGTCATAGGCCAGGCTGGCAATGCGAGACGGTGCGCTGCCGTAGGTGTCCTCATAGGCAGTCTCGAACCGTTCACGCGCATCGCGGTCGGGGCCGGCAAACCAGCCTCCGTGCAGGGCCGGTTCGCGCAGCAATTCCGGATCGTCCCACAGGCCGGTGCCAAGGAACCGGACGACCAGCGGGTCGACATTCTGCGAGATCAGGAGCGGGCCGAGTGCGCGCAGCCGGGTTCCGCCCTCCGGCAGGATGACGGCCTGGAAAGGGGCTTCCGGATCGGGCACCCATTCGCTCCGGCGCAGCTCAAGGGCGTCCTCCGGCGTCAGTGGTTCGAACACGCCCTCAGCCAGCCGGGCCGAGGCGCGCGCCATGGCCTCCACATCGCCGGTGTAGAAGGCTTCCGCCGCGACAAACCCGCCGGTCAGTGCCGAGGTGTTCTCCAGGGCATTGTAGACGGCCACGCCGTACCGGTCCTGGGGACCGAGATAGGCGTAGCGCTGGACGCCCTGGCGCGAGGCGTATTCGACGATCCGCTCGACCTCGATCTCGGGCGGAAAACTCAACAGATAGACGCCATCGCCGGCGACGGCCGTATCCGTGGTGAAGGCGATCACGGGGATATCCGCCTGGCGCGCGACATTGGCGGCCGAGGCCACAGCCGGTCCGAACAGCGGTCCGATGATCAGGTCGGCCCCGTCCTCGGCTGCGGCCATGGCGGCCGAGCGGGCGCCCTCGGGCGTGCCCTGTGTGTCCTTGGGGATCATCAGGAGATTGCCGCCGGCGCGTTCGAACAGGGCCAGTTCGGCGGCGCGCAGAAGGCGCAGGGCCTCGGCGCGCGCGCCGGAATTCTCGGCCGAGAAAGGCAGCAGCACGGCCACACGGGCAATATCCCGGTCAGCCATATGCGGCGGGATCAATCCGGTTTCGACCGGCTCTTCAGGCGCTTCCGGTTCCGGCTTGGGTTCGGGTTCGGGCTCCTCGACCGGCAGGGTCGGAGCAGGCGGTGCCGGTTCGGGCGTTGTACTGCAGGCCGCCGCCAGGGCCGCCAGGCCGATGACGGCGAGGCAGCGCGGCCGTACGCTTTGTGCCATGTTGCAAGGATAAGCGGCAAAACGCGAAAGAATGACTGAAAGCATGACCGGAACACCCAGTGAAATCCCCGGCGAAGCTAGCCGCCAGGGCCCGAAGGGGCAAGCGCCCGGACCGGGTCTCTACCTGGTCTCAACGCCGATCGGCAATCTGCGCGACATCACCCTGCGGGCGCTGGACGTTCTGGCCGGCGTGGATCGCATACTGGCCGAGGATACGCGGGTGACCCGCCGGCTGCTGGATGCCTATGGCATCCGGGCCGAGTTGCAGGCCTATCACGACCACAATGGCGAACAGGTGCGCCCGCAGATCCTGGACGATCTGGACGCCGGCGCCTCGCTGGCCCTGGTCTCTGACGCGGGAACGCCGCTGGTCTCCGATCCCGGTTTCAAACTGGTACGCGAGGCCGTCCAGCGCGGCTGCCATGTCGTCGCGATCCCGGGCGCCTCCGCCGTACTGACGGCTCTGGCCATCGCCGGCCTGCCCACCGACAGTTTCACCTTCGCGGGCTTTCCGCCGCAAAAGACCGGTCCGCGCGAAGCCTGGCTGGAGACCTATCGCCATGTGCCGGGATCGCTGGTGATCTATGAGGGTACGTCGCGGCTGCCGGCGGCCCTGACCAGCATGGCCGGGATTCTCGGCGGCGATCGTCCCGCGGCGGTCTGCCGCGAACTCACCAAGCTGCACGAGGAGGCGCGGCGCGGCACACTGGCCGAGCTCGCGGCGCACTATGAAGAGGCCGGACCGCCGCGCGGGGAAGTGGTGATCGTGGTCGGCCCGGCCGCTGCGGACGACTGGGATGCAGCGCGGATCGACAAGGCGCTGGAAACGGTGCTCGGCGAAATGCGCATCAAGGACGCTGCGGCCGAGGTGGCGGCGGTGTCCGGCTGGTCGCGGCGGGATGTCTATGCCCGGGCCCTGGCGCTGAAAGGCGGGGCGGCTTGAGCCGGAAGCGGCAGGCCGCGGAGGCGCGCGGCCGCTGGGCCGAATACCTGGCCATGACCTGGCTGGCGGCCAAGGGCTACCACCTGCTCGATCGCCGCGCCCGCACGCCGGCGGGCGAGATCGATCTCGTGGCCCGGCGCGGGGAATACCTCGTCTTTGTCGAGGTGAAGGCGCGAGCCCGGCTGGCCGATGCCGCCCGGGCGATCGGGCCGCGTCAGCGCGGCCGTATCGTACGTGCCGCCAGCCTGTGGATGGCGCGGCACGAGCGCTTTCGCATGCTGTATCCGCGTTATGACCTGTTTCTGGTCGCGCCGGGGCGCCTGCCGGTGCATCATCGTGCCGCCTGGATACCGGACGACGGCGCGGCCGATCTGCTGTGATCGGCGCCGGCGGCGGAACCGGGGGCTGGTACCGCGCGTCCTGTAGCGTAGTGTTCGCGGGGGTGCGATTCGACAGGAGAGTGTGATGATCCGCCTGCTTTGCCTTCCGGTTCTGCTCGCCGCGCTGACGGCATGTTCGACGGTGCTGCCGGAACGATCGATCGGACGCTCCTTCGACGACACCAATGCTTCGGTCGCGATCAAGTCCGCCATGCTGCGTGAGGAGGGGTTCGCGCTCGGCGGGGTGGATGTGGAAGTAACCGAGGGGATTGCCCTCCTGACCGGCCGTGTGCCGCGCGAGGACGACCGGCTGATGGCGGAATGCATCGCCTGGTCGTCCGTGGCCGTGCGCAATGTTGCCAACGAGCTGGAGGTCGGTCCGGGACAGGGGTTCCGCGACCGCGCCCGGGACGGTCAGATCACCGCCCGCGTCAATGCCCGCCTGGTCTCCGACCGCAATGTCCGCTCGATCAATTTCAACGTCGAGACCCGTGATGGCCGGGTCTACCTGTTGGGCGTGGCACGCAATCGTGGCGAGCTCGAGCGGGCCACGACCCATGCCTCGCTGGTAGATGGCGTGGACGAGGTGATATCCTATGTCCGCGTCGCCGGCATGCCGAGCAATCTGCCGGCCCGGGGCGAGCGCCGTGCCGAGGCGTGTGCGGGCCAGGCCATGCCGGGGCTTGACCCTCTGGCGCAAACCCCTAACTCCGGTCCGCAATTGCTGGGTGGCCCGGAGACGTCCCAATGAGCCTGCGCGTAGCGGTCCAGATGGACCCGGTCGAAGACGTGAATGTCGATGCCGACACGACATTCGCCCTGATGGAGGAGGCGCAGGCACGCGGGGCGGAGTTGTATGTCTACCAGCCCGAACAGCTGGCCTGGCTGCAGGGCCGTGTACTGGCCCGGGCCCGGCCGGTGCGGGTGAAGCACGTCCAGGGCGAACATGCCGATCTGGGCGACCCGGTCATGCTGGATCTGGCCGAGGATGTCGATGTGGTTCTGATGCGTCAGGATCCGCCCTTCGACATGGCCTATGTGACCGCGGCGCATATTCTCGAGGCGCTGAAGGGGCGGACGCTGGTGCTCAACGACCCGCATTGGGTGCGGTCGAGCCCGGAAAAGATCCTGCCGCTGATATTCCCGGACCTCGTCCCGCCCACGCTGATCACCCGCGACATCGCCGCTCTCAAAGCGTTTCGCGATACCCATTCCGACATCATCGTCAAACCTCTCTACGGGGCCGGCGGGGCCGGCGTGTTCCGGCTCAAGCCGGGTGACGGCAATTTCGCTGCGTTGCTGGAAATGTTCTTCGCCAGCTCCCGGGAACCGGTGGTGGCCCAAGCCTTCCTGCCGGCGGTGTCCATGGGGGACAAGCGTGTCCTGCTTGTGGATGGCGAGCCGGTCGGGGCGATCAACCGCGTGCCGCAAAAGGGCGAGACGCGCTCCAACATGCATGTGGGCGGCCGTGCAGAGCCCAGCGAGCTGGACGCCACCGACAAGGCCATCTGTGCGGCCATCGGCCCGCTCCTGCGCGAGCGCGGCCTGGTCCTCGTCGGCATCGACGTGATTGGCGGCAAACTAACAGAGATCAATGTCACCTCGCCCACCGGCGTGCAGGAACTCAGACGCTTTTCCGGTGTCGATGCCTGCGCGGCTTTCTGGGACAGCGTGGACCGTCGCCTGGAACCCTAGCACAAATACACGCTTGACGTGTTGTTCCATATCGTTCAGTATTTGTTCCCTATATGATCCATAAGGCGGTGCGGCCTGTGGAAAACCCAATGCTGACCGGCATTTAGGATTCGGGGCGTGCCATTGCGCCGAACTGTCCGCGACCGGTGGCAATGGGCCACGAAGCGGCTGCACATTGATTCAAACAGGCGGTATGGCAGGAGGAATTCATGGCGGCCCGCACAACCTCCGTGGCCTTCGAGGGGGCCGAGGCCCGCATCGTTGATGTGCAAGTGCAGGTTGCGGCCGGTCAGCAGCCGATATTCTCCGTGGTCGGACTTGGCGACAAGGCGGTAACCGAGAGCCGGGAACGGGTCCGGGCGGCGTTTGCGGCGCTGGGGCTTTCGCTGCCCTCGAAACGTCTGATCGTCAACCTGGCCCCGGCCGACCGGCCCAAGGAGGGCTCGCATTTCGACCTGCCCATCGCTGTGGCGGTGCTGGCCGAGATGGGCATCCTTCCCAAGGATGCGGCGGAAGAACATCTGGTCTTCGGCGAGCTGGGGGCCGATGCCCGCATCCGTCCCGCACCGGGCGCCCTGCCCGCGGCCGTTGCGGCCAATGCGGCGCAGCTCTCGCTGATCTGTCCGGAGGCCAGCGGCGCCGAGGCGGCCTGGGCCGGGGGCGATCTGCCCATCCTGGCGCCGGGCACGCTGATCCAGCTGATCAATCATTTCAAGGGCACCCAGGTTCTGGCCCGGCCGGTGCCGGGCGAACTCGCCGAGGCTGAAGCCCTGCCCGACCTGCGTCAGGTCAAGGGCCAGGAAGGCGCCAAACGGGCGCTGGAGATTGCCGCGGCCGGGCACCACAATCTGCTGATGGTCGGCCCGCCCGGATCGGGCAAGTCGATGATGGCCGAACGCCTGCCCGGCCTGCTGCCGGCGCTGGAACCGGACGAACTGCTCGACGTGTCGATGATCCATTCGGTCGCCGGCCTGCTCGAACGCGGGCGGCTTACGCGCAGCCGGCCCTATCGGGCGCCGCACCATTCGGCCTCCATGGCGGCGATGGTGGGCGGCGGCACCAAGGCGCGCCCGGGTGAGGCGTCGCTGGCCCATCGCGGCGTGCTGTTCCTCGACGAACTGCCCGAATTCCATCCCCAGGTGCTCGACAGCCTGCGGCAGCCGCTGGAAACGGGATCGATCACCGTGGCTAGGGCGAACGCGCATATCGCCTATCCCGCCCGGTTCCAACTGGTTGCCGCGATGAATCCCTGCCGCTGCGGCGGTGGCGGGGCGGACGGCCGGACCTGCCGGCGTGGGCCGCGATGCGCGATCGACTACCAGGCCAGGATTTCCGGTCCGATGCTCGACCGGATCGACCTGCAGATCCATGTGCCGCCGGTTACGCCCGCGGACCTCGCCCTGCCGGCCCCGCCCGAAGGCACGGCCGAAGCGGCGACCCGTATTGCCGAGGCCCGGCGCATCCAGGCCGGACGCGGTCATCTCAACGCCCATCTGCCGACCGACATTCTCGACCATGTCGCTGCGCCCGACCGGGCCGGAGAGGCGTTGCTCAACGAGGCCGCCATGGCCCAGAATCTCACCGCGCGCTCCTATCACCGCGTCTTGCGCGTCGCCCGCACGATTGCCGATCTGGAGGGCCAGGACGGTGTGCGCCGCATCCATATCGCCGAGGCGCTGGCCTGCCGGCGTGGACTGGCCGCGGCCACCCAGGCGGTCAGCGGTCAGGCGCTGGCGGCACAATAGGGCAGGCCTGTCCGACCCCCCCGCGGACGATGGGCGGCGTGGCGGCGGGCCCAGCACGGCAAGCGGCGCGGTCAGGTTGGGGAGGGGGCACCGGTGCGGACGGCCAGGCGCGCGGTGTGCCGGGAATCCACCCGGGCGCCCGGCTGTGTCGTGACCGCCGCCCGGCGCCGTGAAGGATGGTGCGTCACGACGCTTCGTTAACCGGTTTTTGCTAGAAAAACCGTCGATGACTCAGGATGATCGCCCCCACGGATCCGCGGGATCGATGCGCACGGCCGATGCGGACGCGCTGGACGGCCTGCTGCCGCTTGCGTTGGATGCGGCTGGTGAGCTGATATTACTGCGCGGCTTTGGCGGCCGGGTCCTCTACGTCAATTCGGCTTTCCTCGATGCCTTCGGCGGTGCGCGTTCGGACTGGGTCGGGCGCTGGTTCTCCGTGGCTCCGCCGATCTCCGGCGGCGATGCGCGCCGCTATGAAATGCTCATGCGCACCCGGTCGGGACCCTTGTGGATCGAATGGGATGAACGTCTGCTGCCGGGCGGCAAGGGCGTGATCTCGGTCGGGCGCGATGTGACGCGCCGCCGCGAGGCGCACGAGGACCTGGAAGCCTCCCAGCGCGCCAAGTCCCTCTTCTTCGCCGCCGTCACCCACGAGCTGCGCACGCCGCTGGCCGGAGCGCTGGGGGTGGCACGCCTCATGGAAGCCACGCCGCTGCGGCCCGACCAGGCCGACTATATCCGCTCCATGGCGGCCTCGGCCGAGCATGCGCTGGCCATGGTCGACGATATTCTGGACCTGTCGCGTCTGGAGGCCGGAAAGCTGGAATTGCGCCCCGAAGAAGTCGATGTCGCTGCCCTGGTGCGTGACACGGTCGAACTCGCGGCGCCACGGGCCCAGGAAAAGGGTCTGGAGATCGGTGTGGTTCACGCCGCCGGCGCGCCGTCCCGGATCGAGGGCGACGCGGCGCGGATCAAGCAGATCCTGTTCAACCTCATCGGCAATGCCGTAAAATTCACCGGCGAGGGCGGGGTGCGCATCGATGTCGCCAATGCGCCGGGATCGGACGGCCGGGCCCGCCTCGCCATCTATGTCAGTGACACGGGACCGGGTATTTCCGAGGCTGACCAGGACAAGCTTTTCGAGCATTTCGAGCGTGGTGCGGCCGAGCGCAACGGTGCGGAAAGCGGGGCCGGTCTCGGCCTGGCCATGGTCCGCCGTCTGGTCGAGGCGATGGGGTCCACCATGGGTGTGGAAAGCCGCCTCGGCGAAGGCGCGAAATTCTGGGTGGTCTTCGACCTGCCCGTCCTGGAGGCGCCGGACACGGCGCCGCTGGCCGGCAAGCGCGTGGCCGTGGTGTCGGCCCAGCCGGTTCTGTCTGCCAGCCTCGCCGATCAGCTGACCGCGCTCGGCGCCGACGCGGTTTGCGTCGCCGATGCGGGCGAAATGGACCGGATCGGCGGGCGCGAGATCCTGCTGGATGCGGCCTGGACCGGGCCGGACATGCCGGCCGGCGCCGACCGAATCTGGCATCTTGTCGCTCCCGCGGAGAAGAAGGCCGTTCTGGAAAGCCGGGCTCGCGACAGTGATGGCTGGTTCGTCAAACCCGTGCGCGCCACCACTCTGATTGCGCGCCTGGGCGGGACCGCGATAGCGCACGAGGACGACCCGGCGGCGTCAGGGCAACGGCCGGCCTTCCAGCCGGATGTGTCCGATCTTTCCCTTCTGGTCGCCGAAGACGATCCGGTGAACGCGCTGATCGCCCGTAAATGTCTGGAAAATCTTGGCATATCAGTCACCCTTGTGGCCGATGGCGAGGCCGCCAGCGAAGCGCTGGCCACGGGCGCGTTCGACGCCGCCCTGCTCGACCAGCGCATGCCTCATTGCGACGGCCCCGATGTCGCGCGCAAGGCCCGGGCGGACGGCCTCACCCTGCCGCTGATCGCCCTGACGGCGAATGCCTCGGAAGCCGACCGCAAGCTGTGCCTTGAAGCGGGCATGGACGAATTCCTCTCCAAACCTCTCGATCCCGACCGGCTCAGTGCGGTGCTGATGCGCTTGTGCCGGAAGGAAAAGCGGGCCAGCATGGGCTGATCCCATCCCCGCGGAGTTTCAGTGACATGGCCGAAACCAGTGCGCAGCCAAGGACGACCTGGCTGAAGACCCTGACTGTGTATGCGACACCGGTCATGATCTCGATGCTGATCCTCGGCTTCGCCTCCGGCCTGCCGCTCTACATGGTATTCCAGAAGCTGTCCTACTGGCTGCGCGATGCCGGGATCGAGCGCTCGACCATCGGGTTTTTCTACTTCGTCACCCTGTCCTATACGCTGAAATGGTTGTGGGCGCCGGTCATCGACCGCGTGAAGCTGCCGGTCCTGCACCGGCTTCTCGGTGCCCGGCGGTCCTGGATCGTGACGGCGATTGCGGGAACCGTGGTCGCGCTGATCGTCATTTCCCAGACCGATCCGCTGGTCAGCCTGGTTCCGGTCGCCATCGCGGCGCTCTTGCTGGCCTATTCCGGCGCCACGCTTGACGTGGCGATCGATGCCTGGCGGATCGAGTCCGCGCCCAATGACATGCAGGCCAACATGGCCGCGGCCTATTCCTTCGGCTACCGCATCGCCTACATGACCTCCGGTCTGGGTCTGGCCATATCGGAATGGGCAGACTGGGACATTTCCTTCCTGGCCATGGCCGGGGCGATGGTCGTTTCCGGCGGTCTTGTCTTCCTGATGAAAGAGCCCAAGGCCGGTGCGGGCCGGCGCGAGCTGGAAGGCAGTTTCGCGCTGAAGGTCGTGCGGGCGGTCTGGCAACCCTTCAAGGATTTCTTTGCGCGTCTGGGCTGGTGGATCTTCCCGGTCATCGCGCTGATTTCGCTTTACCGAATCAGCGATTTCACCATGGGTGTCATGGCTGCGCCGCTGTATTCGGACCTCGATTTCGACCGCGCGGTCGTTGGCGGGATACAGGGCGGACCGGGTCTGGCAGCCACCATGTTCGGCCTGTTCATTGGCGGTGTCGTCGCGTTCCGGATCGGGTTGATGCGGGCGTTGGTGATTGGCCTGGTGATCACCTTCATCACCAACGGCGCCTATGCCTGGCTGGCGGCCACTGCCCAGCCCGACGATGCGTGGAAGCTGATGGTGGCGATCGTGGGCGACAATCTGGCCGGAGGCTTTGTCACGACGGTCTTCATCGCCTACCTCTCCAGCCTCGTCGATCCGGCCAGCGCGGCAACCCAATACGCTTGGGTCAGTTCCTTCTATGCCCTGTTCGCGAAATTCCTGTCGGGTTTTTCCGGCGTGCTGGCGGATGCGGTCGGCTGGGTGATGTTCTTCATTCTCACTGCGGCCTGGACCCTGCCTGCGGCAGTCCTGTTGATCGTCGTGATCGCCTATGGGCCCGCCGCCGCGCGCGGCGAATTCAAGTTCGCCGAACGCGAGACGGTAGACTGATCCCGCGGTCTACTCCGCCAGCGGTGTATCCACTTCGTGCTTTTCCGGGTCGTAGGCGGCCAGGGCGGCCAGCGTGGTGATTTCGCTGACCGAGGCGCCCAGCCGGGCGATCTGCACCGGTTTTTCCACGCCCACCAGCATCGGCCCGATCACGGTCGCCCCGCCGGCCACGCGCAGGAGTTTGGTGGCAATCGAGGCGGCGTGGATGGCCGGCATGACCAGCACATTGGCGGGGCCTTTCAGACGCGAGAAGGGGTAGAGGAAGCGGTGTGACGGATCGAGCGCCACATCGACATTCATCTCGCCCTCGTATTCGAAATCCACGCCCCGCTGGTCGAGCAGTCGGACGGCCTCCTGCAGTTTGTCCGAACGGTTGCCGGAGGGATTCCCGAAGGTGGAGTAGGACAGGAAGGCGACGCGCGGGGTGAAGCCGAAACCCTTGGCCGTTGCCGCGGTTTCCTCGGCAATGTCGGCGAGCGCCTCGCTGTCGGGAAATTCGGCGATATTGGTGTCGGCGATGAACAGGGTGCGCCCTTTCGCCAGGGCAATCGACATACCCATCACGCGCTGTCCCGGTGCCGGATCGAGCACTAGGCTGACATCCCCCAGCGCCGCCGCGTAGGAGCGTGTGGTGCCGGTGATCATGCCGTCGGCATCGCCAAGCTTGACCATACAGGCCGAAAAGACATTGCGGTCATTGTTGACCAGACGCTGCACGTCCCGGCGCAGATATCCCTGACGCTGCAGGCGTTGGTACAGGAAATCGGCATAGTCGGCATTGCGGTCGGAAACGCGGGCATTGACGATCTCGATGGCATCCTCCGGCACACCTACAAGGCGCATATTGGCCCGTGTGATCTCCTCGCGCCCCACCAGAACGGCCTTGCCCAATTCCTGGTTCTGGAAGGCATAGGCGGCGCGGATCACCGACGGTTCCTCGCCTTCGGCGAAGACGATGCGGCGGCCATGACCCATCACCGCGCCCTGGATACGCTGCAGCAGGGCCGCTGTGGGGTCGAGCCGGCGCGCCAGGAAAGCGCGATAGGCGGTCATGTCCGGAATGGGCTTGCGTGCCACACCGGTATCCATCGCCGCCTGGGCGACATAGGGCGGGACATAGTGGATGAGGCGCGGATCGAAGGGTGAGGGGATGATGTAGTCGCGGCCGAAACTGGGACGCGAGCCGTGATAGGCCGCGGCCACCTCGTCGGGCACGTCCTCCTTGGCGAGGGCGGCGAGCGCCTGGGCCGCAGCGATCTTCATTTCCTCGTTGATCGTGCGGGCGCGCACGTCGAGCGCGCCGCGGAAGATATAGGGAAAGCCCAGGACGTTGTTGACCTGGTTGGGGTAATCGGAGCGGCCTGTGGCGATGATCGCATCCTCGCGCACCGCGCGAACGTCTTCCGGCCTGATCTCCGGATCCGGATTGGCCATGGCGAAAATGATCGGGTCCCTGGCCATGGCCTTGACCATGTCCTGGGTCACCGCGCCCGCGACCGAGAGGCCGAGGAAGCAGTCCGCCCCCTCCAGCGCATCGGCGAGGGAGCGGCGGCCGGTTTCCACGGCATGGGCCGCCTTCCACTGGTTCAGCCCGTCGCGGCCGGTATGGATGACACCCTTCGAGTCGCACAGAATGGCGTTTTCCGGCTTCACGCCCATCGCCTTGAGCAGTTCCAGGACAGCGATCCCCGCCGCGCCGGCCCCGTTGACGACGACCTTGAGATCTTCGATGCGGCGGTCGGTGAGATGGCAGGCATTGATGATGCCGGCGGCCGAAATGATGGCTGTGCCGTGCTGGTCGTCGTGGAAAACCGGCACGTCCAGCACTTCGCGCAGGCGCTGTTCGATGATGAAGCTCTCCGGCGCCTTGATGTCTTCCAGATTGATGCCACCGAACGTGTTGCCGATGCGCTTCACGCATTCGATGAAGGCGTCGGCATCGGTCTCCTCGACTTCCACGTCGATGGCGTCGATATCGGCAAAGCGCTTGAACAGCACCGCTTTGCCTTCCATCACCGGCTTCGATGCCATCGCGCCCAGATCGCCCAGTCCCAGAATGGCCGTGCCGTTGGAGATCACGGCGACCATATTGCCTTTGGATGTGTAGTCGTACACGGCGTCCGGATTGGCGGCGATCGCCTTGACGGGGGCGGCTACGCCCGGACTGTAGGCCAGCGACAGATCGCGCTGGGTGGCCATCGGCTTGGTCGGGGACAGGGCGAGCTTGCCGGGCACGGGGTCCTTGTGGAAGGCGAGCGCTTCGTCGTCCTCGACATGGCTGGTTCTGTCACTCATCCCCGGTAGGTCCCTGTTTGTTGTGATGTCTGGCGATGCTATGGCGTCTAGCCGCTTCCCACCCTTGCACGCAACTTGAAACCTCGCCACCGTTTCGCGCCATGAACGCCCTGACAACGCTCCCGATTCCCGCCGACCGGACGTTTCCCTCCGCCGAGGGCGCAACACCGATGATGGTGCAGTATCTCGATCTGCGGGCCCAGGCGCCGGCCGATGCGCTGCTGTTCTACCGTATGGGCGACTTCTACGAGCTCTTCTTCGACGATGCGGTGCGCGCGGCGGCGGCGCTGGATATCGCGCTGACCCGGCGCGGCGAGCATCAGGGTGAGCCGATCCCGATGTGTGGCGTGCCGGCGGCGACGGCCGAAGCCTATCTGGCGCGGCTGATCAGGGCAGGCTTCAAGGTCGCTGTCGGCGAGCAGACCGAGGATCCCAAGGCAGCCAAGGCGCGCGGCGGATCGAAAGCGGTCGTGCAACGCGCCATCACGCGCATCGTCACGCCGGGCACGCTGACCGAGGACAGCCTGCTCGATCCGCGCTCGTCCAACCGGATTGCGGCACTCGCGCGTCTGGCAAGCGGTGAAGCGGCGATCGCCTGGGCGGAAGTGTCCACGGGCGAGTTCGCGGTGTCGGTCGTGTCGCCGTCCGCGCTCGCTGCGGAACTGGCGGCGATGAACCCGGCCGAACTCCTGGTCGAGGAGAGCGCATTCTCCGAGGCGGCCGGCCTGGCGCCGCGATCCACGCTGACACCGCTGCCGCGCGCCAAGTTCGACGTGGCCTCGGCCGAACGTCAGCTCAAGTCCCAGTTCGGTGTGCAGGAACTCACCGCCTTCGGCGATTTCTCCAAAGCCGAGCGGGCGGCACTGGGGGCTTTGCTGGACTATCTCGCGCTGTCCCAGGCCGGTGCGCCCGCCAAGCTCGCCCCGCCGCGCCAGGCGCGCGAAGGCAGCGTATTGGCCATCGACCCCGCGACCCGCGCCAGCCTCGAGATCGAGCGGACTTTGTCAGGAGAGCGTCAGGGGTCATTGCTGGACGCCATCGACCGCACCGTCACAGCGCCCGGCGCGCGGGCGCTGGCCGAACGTCTGGCGCGGCCGCTGACCGAGGTGGCAGCTATCGAGGCCCGGCTGGATGCGATCGCCTGGTTCGAGCGCGAAGCCGCGGCCCGGCGCGATCTGCGCGACCGGCTGAAGACGGCGGGCGATGCCGAGCGCGCCCTGTCGCGGCTGCTTCTGGGCCGGGGAGGCCCGCGCGACCTGAAAGCGCTGTCCGGTGCGCTGCTTGAGGGAGAGGCCATCGCGGCCCGGCTGCTGGACGAAAGGCTCGACACTCCGCCCGGGCAGATCGCCGCGGGGATCGCCGCGTTGACCCTGGCCGACAAGCCGGGCCTTGCCCGGCTGGTGAACGATCTGGAGCGCGCCATCGCCGACGAGCCGCCGCTTCTGGCACGCGATGGCGGTTTCGTGGCTGAAGGCTGGATGCCCGAAATCGACGAAACCCGGCAATTGCGCGATGCCTCGCGCCGGGTCGTGGCCGGCTTACAGCAGACCTATGCCGAAGCCACCGGGGTTTCCAGCCTGAAGATCAAGCACAACAATGTCCTGGGTTATTTTGTCGAGGTGACGGCCAAGCATGCCGACACGCTGATGGGTGAGGACAGCTTTATCCACCGCCAGACCATGGCCAATGCGGTGCGCTTTACAACGACCGAGCTGGCCGAGCTGGAATCGAAGATCGCCAGCGCCGGCGAGCGGGCTCTCGCCATGGAAATGGAGACATTTTCCAGTCTGTGCGACCGGGTGGAGGCACAGGCCGCCGAAATTCGTTCTGCCACGCGCGCGCTGGCAGAATTCGATGTCTCTTCAGCACTTGCCGAATGGGCCGAAGAGACCGGCGCATGCAGGCCTCAAGTTAACGATTCATTTACTTTTTCGGTCGAGGGCGGACGCCATCCCGTGGTCGAGCGGGCGTTGGCGAGGTCCGGCGAGGGACGGTTCACCCCCAATTCCTGCCAATTGGACGGATCGGGGGAAAATGCGGCTCGCCTGAGCTTCGTCACCGGTCCGAACATGACGGGCAAATCGACCTATCTGCGCCAGAATGCGCTCATCCTTATGTTGACCCAGGCGGGCATCTACGTGCCTGCCGAAAGGGCCGTCATCGGTGTTGCCGACCGGCTCTATTCCCGGGTCGGGGCGGCCGACGATCTGGCGCGCGGCCGTTCGACCTTCATGGCCGAGATGATCGAGACGGCGGCTATCCTCAACCAGGCGACGCCTCGCAGTTTTGTCATTCTCGACGAGATCGGCCGTGGCACGGCGACCTATGACGGCCTGTCGATCGCCTGGGCCGCGGCGGAACACTTGCACGAGGTCAATCGTTGCCGGGCCCTGTTCGCGACGCATTATCACGAATTGACCCGCCTGGCCGACGATCTGGACGCGGCCGGAAATTGCTCGCTGAAGGCCAAGGAATGGAAGGGTGAGCTGGTTTTCCTGCACGAAGTGGGACCGGGCGCCGCTGACCGGTCCTACGGGATCGAGGTGGCACGCCGGGCCGGACTGCCACGAAAGGCAGTCAGCCGGGCGCAATCCATCCTGAAACGCCTGGAATCGGACGGAAAGCCGGCCGCAGCGCTGGACATGCTTCCGCTCTTTGCCGTTGCCGAGCCGGGGCCGGAGCCCCTTGTCTCGCCGGTCGAGGAGCGTCTCGCCGCGGTCGATGCCGACGGCCTGTCTCCGCGCGAGGCGCTCGAGCTCGTCTATCAGCTGAAATCACTGGCGAATGAGGCGTGACGGGATTGAGGCCGCACTCTAGATTGATCGCAAGATGACCCGATCCGTCCTGCCCGCCTCGCTCGATGCCCTGGAATTGCGGGCGCAACTGGCCGCTGCCCTGGCCCAGGATGGATGGAATTCGCCCGCCGCCCGCGCAGCCGGGCTGGCGCATGTGAAATCGGCCCTGGAGCGGTTTCGCGATCAGGCCTTCGACCGGCTGTCCGGCGCGGGCGGCGGCGCGGCTGCGGCCCAGACCCTGTCGGACGGGATGAGCGTCTGCCTGCACGCGCTCTTCGATTCCATGGCGGCCAGCGACAGGGAGGGGTCGACCGGGATCGCCCTGTGTGCCCAGGGCGGTTTCGGCGCCGGAGAACTGGCGCCGTCTTCGGATGTCGACATCCTGCTGATCAAGCCGGCCGGCGACAGCGAGAAGGCCGATGCCTTCCTGCAGAAATTCCTCTATGCGCTGTGGGATATCAAGATCGATGTCGGAGGCGGCGCCTGCCGCACTATCGACGAAACCCTTGAACTGGCGCGCGAGGATGCGTCCGAACGCACCGCACTGCTCAGCCTGCGGCACCTGGCCGGTGACGAGTCGGCCACGCTCTCTCTCGCCCAGCGCTTTCGCGACGAGGTAGTGGCCGGCGATTTGCCCGCCTTCGTCGAGGCCAAGCTGCGCGAACGCGATGCGCGGATCGAGAAGGCCGGGCGATCGCGCTATACGGTCGAGCCCAATCTAAAATCCGGCAAGGGCGGGCTGCGCGACCTGCAACTGATGCGCTGGCTGGCGCAGTTCCTTTACGGTGCCGACGCTTTCGAACGCTGGGTCGGTACCCGGCTGCTTTCGGTTGAAGATGTCGGCAAATACGTTGCTGCCGACGACTTCTTCTGGACCGTACGATTTCACCTGCACGACCTGGCCGGCGGCAAGGACGAACGCCTGACCTTCGACCTGCAGCCGGAAATCGCCGCACGCATGGGCTTCGAGGATGGCGAGACGGAGAGCGCGGTTGAACGCTTCATGCGCCGCTATTTCCGCACCGCCATGAATGTTGGCGCCTTGACCCGGCTGGTGTGTGCCAAGCTGGAGGCCGATGCCTGGAAGGCCAAGCCGAAAGGCCTTGCCCGCTTTCTGCCGCCGGGCATGGAGGCTGAAGAGGGTGCGGATGTGGGCGAGTTCATCGTTCGCGAGGGCCGGCTCGATTTCGCTCACGCCACCCAGATCCGCGAGGATCCGGTACGGCTTTTGCGCTTCTTTCACATGGCGGCTTCGCGCCGGCTGGACCTGCATCCCGAGGCCGTGGCCCGGATCGGGCGGACCCTGCACCTGATCGACGACGATTTCCGCCGCGATCCCCGGGCCGCGCGGGCCTTTTTTGCAGTGCTACTGGACAGTCCCGCACCGATGGCCGTGTTGCGGATGATGACCGAGGCCGGGGTCTTGGGCCGCTATATTCCGGAATTCGGCGACATCGTCGCGCGCACCCAGTTCAACATGTATCACCGCTATACTGTCGACGAGCACACGCTGCAGGCGCTGGGCCTGTTGCGCGAGATCGAGGACGGGCTGCATCCGGCAGACCATCCCCTCTCCACCATGATCGCGCCGCTGATCCAGAACCGGCGGGCGCTGCATCTGGCGATCCTGCTGCACGATACCGGCAAGGGTTCGGGCGATCAGTGCGTGGAAGGCTCGCTGCGTGCGCTATCGGCGTGCGAACGCCTGGGCCTGGGCCATGACGAGACCGAACTCGTTGCCTGGTTGATCCGCTCTCATCTCCTGATGAGCGATACCGCCCAGCGGCGCGACCTGTCGGATCCGCGTACCGTGGCCGACTTTGCTGCTGCCGTCGGCACGGTGGAGCGCCTGCGCCTCCTCACCGTCCTTACTGTTGTGGATATCCGCGCCGTCGGGCCGGGTGTCTGGAATGGCTGGAAGGCCCAGCTGATCCGCGAGCTATACGCCGCTACCGAGGCGGTCCTGAAAAGCGATGGCGATGCGCTGCAGATGGCGCGCCAGACGCTGGCCGACAAGGCCGAGGCGGAACGCGCGCGGATCCGGCCGCGGCTGGAGCGCGTCGATGCCGTTTTTGCGGCCTGGTGGGTTGCTGAGCTGAACGATGCCTATTGGGTATCCTTCGGTCTGGAAGACCGTTTCCGCCACGCCGCATTCGTGCGCCGGGCCTGGCAGGCCGGCGAGCGCACCGCCGCGGGCGTGCGGGTCGACCGGCGCCGGGCGGCGACGGAAGTCATGCTCTGGTCGCCGGACCGCGACCGGATCTTTGCAGATGTTGTTGCGGCTTTTGCCGAAATGGGTGCGGACGTGGTCGGCGCGACCATCAATACAACCACGTCCGGCCATGTCTTCGATATTTTCTACATCCAGGATGCCGGCGGTCAGCCCTATGGCCTGCAGGACGAGCGCCAGCGCCAGGCCCTGGTCGGATATCTGCGTGAAGTCGCCACCGGCGAGCTGACGGTGCGCCGCCGCCATTCGGTGCCGCTGAAACGGCGCGACGCGGCCTTCCGGGTGACGCCGGCCGTGACGATTTCCAACGAGATCGCCGAGCATGCGACGGTGATCGAGGCCTCCGGCCGCGACCGGCCCGGCCTGCTGGCGGATCTGGCCGATGTCCTGGCGGATGAAGGCCTGGCGCTGAATTCGGCCCAGATCGATGGTTATGGCGAGCGCGCCACGGACGTGTTCTATGTCACGCTTCGCGGCGGCAAGATCGAGGATGAAGACGTGGTCGAGCGGGTGAAATCGGGCCTTCTGAGTGTGTTCAGTGACAGCGAAACCGCCTTTGACGAAAAAGCGGCCCAGCGCGGCATCGCCCGCGCCAGGGCCAGCGTGTTGAGATAAGCATGCGGCTTTTGCGATCCTCTGCAGTGGTGGGCGTGTTCACCATGGCCAGCCGTGTGCTGGGCCTTGTGCGCGAAATGCTGCTGGCGGCGGCACTCGGTGCGGGCGCGGTCACGGACGCCTTTCTGACCGCGTTCCAGTTTCCCAACCTGTTCCGCCGGATCTTTGCCGAAGGAGCGTTCAACTCGGCGTTCGTTCCCCTGTATGCCGGCCATCTGGAAGGCGAAGGGTTGACCGAGGCACAGCGATTTGCACGCCAGGTCGTGTCGGTCCTGGTCACGGCCATGGTGGTGCTGGTCGTTGCCGCGCAATTGGCCATGCCTTGGCTGATGTATCTGCTGGGCCCCGGCTTTGTCGGCGAGCCGGACATTTTCGCCCTGGCCGTGCTGCTCACCCAGATCACCATGCCCTATCTGATGATGATGTCGCTGAGCGCCATGATCAGCGGTGTCCTCAATTCTCATGGCAAGTTCGCGGTTGCGGCGGCGGCGCCGGTCCTGCTCAACCTCACCCTGATCGGCATTCTCGCCCTGTCACCGGCCCAGGGCGCCGACCTGGCGCTGCACCTGTCGATCGGCATCACCGTTTCCGGCATCGTCCAGCTGGCTTGGCTGCATGCGGCCTGCCGGGCAACCGGCCTGCGCCTGACCCTGCAATTGCCGCACGTCACGCCGGATGTGCGCCGGCTGATCGTGCTGGGCGTGCCGGGGGCGATGGCGGCCGGCGTGACCCAGATCAACATCCTCGTCACCTCGTCGATCGCGACCCTGGAGGCAGGGGCCAGGTCGTGGCTCTATTATGCCGACCGGCTCTATCAATTGCCGCTGGGTGTGGTGGGGATCGCCATGGGTGTGGTGCTGTTGCCTACGCTGAGCGGACGGCTGCGCGCCGGCGACCTGCAGGCGGCCGGCAATGCCATGAACCGGGCGCTGGAAATCTCCATGGCGCTGACCCTGCCGGCTGCCGCCGCGCTGGCTGCGATTCCCGTGTTCATCGCGACGGGCATCTATGAACGCGATGCCTTTACCGCGCATGATGCGGTGATGGTTAGCCAGGCCCTGATGGCCTTTGCGGCCGGCCTGCCTGCCTTTGTCCTGATCAAGGTGCTCTCGCCGGGTTTTTTCGCGCGCCAGGACACAGTCACCCCGATGAAGTTCGCAACGGTGGGTGTGACGATCAATCTGATCCTGGGCCTGACCCTGTTCTTCGGTCCCCTGGGCTTTGCCGGGCTGGCGATCGCCACCTCGGTGTCAGGCTGGGTCAATACGGCACTTCTGGCGTTCACCCTGCGCCGTCGCGGGCTGCTGGAACCCGATGCGCGGCTGAAGGGACGTATTCCCCGCATCCTCGCTGCCAGTATCATCATGGCGGTGTTTCTGATAGCCGCCGAGCACTATCGCGGTTTTGTTCAGCCCTATCTCCTGGATTCCACGCTTGTGAGCCTGCTCGCCATCTGCCTGGCCGGGCTCGTGGTCTATGCGCTTGCCTCGATACTGACGGGTGCCCTGCGCGTCTCCGAAGTGCGTGCGGCGCTCAACCGCACTTGAGGCACGGGCCCGGGCTCGCTAAGACGCGCCGTCCGACATTCTTCCTGCAAGGCAAAGTCCCATGAGTGAAACGCCCGCCGACTACAAAGGCCCGCAACGTGTCCTGTCCGGCATGCAGCCAACCGGCCGCCTGCATCTTGGCAATTATCTCGGTGCGCTGAAGAACTGGGTGGCGCTGCAGGACAATGGCGACCTGGACTGTTTCTACTGCGTCGTCGACATGCATGCGATCACCATGCCGCACGACCCCAGGGCGCTGCCCGATGCCGTGCGCGCTGCCGCGGCAGCCTATATCGCCGCCGGCGTGGATCCGGACAAGAGCACGATCTTCGCCCAGTCGGCCGTGCCCGCGCATGCCGAACTGGCCTGGATTTTCAACTGTGTGGCGCGCCTCGGCTGGCTGGAACGCATGACCCAGTTCAAGGATAAGGCCGGCAAGGATTCCGAGCGCGCCTCGGTGGGCCTCTTCACCTATCCGGTGCTGCAGGCGGCCGACATCCTGGTCTACAAGGCCACGCATGTGCCCGTGGGCGAGGATCAGAAACAGCACCTCGAACTCTGCCGCGACATCGCCGCGCGCTTCAATCGCGACTATGGCGACGGCGAGGCGATCTTCCCGCTGACCGATCCGGTCATCCAGGGCCCCGGTGCGCGCATCATGAGCCTGCGCGACGGATCGGCCAAAATGTCCAAGTCCGACGTGTCTGACAATTCGCGTATCAACCTCGAGGACGATGCCGACGCCATCGCCCGCAAGATCAAGAAGGCGAAGACCGATCCCGAGCCGCTGCCGTCGGAGGAAGCCGGTCTGGAAACGCGTCCGGAAGCCAGCAATCTGGTGGGCATCTATGCCGCGCTGACCGGCAAGACCAAGGCCGACGTCCTCGCCGAGTTCGGCGGACAGGGTTTCGGTGCGTTCAAGCCGGCGCTGGCCGATGTGGCAGTCGAGTATCTCGCGCCGATTTCGGACGAGTTCCGGCGCCTGATCTCGGACAAGGCGGAGATCGACCGGATTCTCTCCAAGGGGGCCGAGCACGCGCGGGCCGTGGCCGACCCGGTCGTGTCCGAAACCAAGCGCATAGTCGGTTTCTGGCACTGACACACTGCCGCACTTTTCCGAACGGGATGGTTGGGCTAAGGGGCACACAATGCTGAGCATTCGCGCCCTTAGTGTCCTTGCAGCCGCTCTCGCGCTGTTGAGCGCGATGTCGCCGCTTGCCGGCGAGGCGCTGGCGCGCGCGACGGGCGATGCCAGCTGGATCCTGTGTTCCCAGGACACCCGCGGCGAACTGACGGCCCGGGACCGGGCCAATCTCCGGCTTCTGGCGCGCCTGTCCGGCAACGCTTCCGACCCCGAACCCGCGCCCGAGCGGCCGTGTCCCGATTGCCTGCTTGCTCCGCCCGTCCTGCCGGCCGATCCGGCCGCGGTGCCGGTCCGCCCGGCCCGCCCGCTATCCCGGATCGCCGTGGCCGTACCGGATCCCGACGCCGGCGCGCTTTTCATCGAACGCGGCCCCGGTCCGCGGGCCCCGCCTCGCAGCTTCGTCACCTCCCGAACCTTCACCCTGTGACGAAACGGTCCGCCGGATGCGGACCCGACTGCGAGTACGATCATGAAAGTCAAACTGACAGCCGGCGCGCTCGCGCTGGCCCTTGTCGCGCCTGCCTTCGCCCATGACGCGAATGCCATCCGAGCCGATGCCCATGCGCCCATCGGCGTGATGGGCGATCACGTCCATGACAGGGGCGAATGGATGTTATCCTATCGTTTCATGCGCATGGAGATGGCCGGTAGTCTTGCCGGCGAAGAGGCGATCTCGCCTGACGATATCGTCACCAGCCTGGCCAATCCCCATCCCGGACCCATGACCGTGCGTGTTGTGCCCACGAAGATGACGATGGACATGCATATGCTCGGCGCCATGTACGCGCCCAGCGACACGATCACGTTGATGGCGATGGTCAACCATGTCGAAAAGACCATGGACCACGTCACCTATCAGGGCATGGCGGGGTCCAGTCGTCTGGGCGAATTCCCGGCTTCAGCCAAGGGATTAGGCGATACCCGCCTGTCCGCCCTGTTCCGCCTGTTCGAGGCGGGAGAGGATCGGGTCGTGGCCCAGCTGGGTCTGTCGCTGCCCACCGGATCGATCGACGAGACCGGGCGTGTACTCTCGCCGATGAACACCGCGCCGGTCCTCACCCTGCCCTATCCGATGCAGCTGGGTTCGGGTTCGTTCGATCCCTTTCTGGGCCTCACTTGGACGCGAACAACGGGGCACTGGACGTTCGGCACCCAAGCGTCGGCCGTAATGCGCGTGCACGACAATGACCGGGGATACCGGCTGGGCGATGAGGGCCGGATCTCGGCCTGGGGCGGCTGGTCGCCGTTTCCGTCCTGGGCCTTTTTCGGACGCTTCTCGGCGCGGTCCGTGGGCACCATAGACGGTGCGGATCCCCGTATCGCGGCACCGGTCCAGACCGCCAATCCGGTCAATTCCGGCGGTGGGCGGGTCGATCTGTCGGCCGGTGTGAACTGGGTGGGCCAGCAGGGCGTTCTGCGCGGACAGCGATTCGCGGCGGAGCTGTCGGCTCCGGTCCATCAGGACGTCAACGGCGTGCAGATGGAGAGCGACTGGACGCTGACGCTGGGCTGGCAATACGCTTTGGGCGGACGCTGATCTGCGGCACTGACAAGGAGAATCCCATGCGCATTGCGCTTCCTTTCATCCTTTCCCTGGCACTGGGCGCCTGCGGGGATCCCGCGGACGAGGCGGCATCCGGCGTGGATCATGCCGGCCGGTCTCATTACATGTCCGGCAATGCAGCCGCACCGGGACCGGTGCCGGACGATGGCGTTGCCCCGGTCATTGATGTGCGGGCGGCCTGGATGCGGCCGCATCCGCAGGGCCGCGACGTCACGGCGGCCTATTTCGCGGTCCGCCTGAGCGAAGGCTCTGCCGACCGGCTGCTCTCGGCGCAGATCGAGGGGGCATCCGGCGTCGAACTGCACGGCCATACCATGAACGCCCAGGGCATGATGCAGATGCGGCCGATCGGTCCGCAGGACCTGACGTCGGGCGGGCCGCTGGTGTTCACGCCGGGCGGCCGGCATCTGATGGTGCACGGTCTCGCTCCGGTCGCGGAAGGCGACAGCGTAAACGGCACGCTGGTTTTCGAACGGGCCGGCGACGTGCCGGTCACCTTCCAGGTCCGCTCCATGCCGCCGGGCATGCCGACTGACTACTGATCGGGCGGTGTCTCGCTGAGACCGGCGGCGGCATAGGTCCGGGGGTCGTAGACCCTCGGGCCGCGCGGCCTGAACAGGCGCATCAGCCAGCCGCCTGCGGCGATGGCGGCGATCAGGGCCAGCCCCAGCGGATTTTCCTGAACCAGGAAGAGAATGACAAAAAAGGCCGCACCGGCGACGGCCAGAATGAGGCCGAGGCCGAACATGGTCGCCGTGAAGGCGAGAGACTGGCCCTCGACAAAACGGACTAGCGCCGCACGGGGCAGGAGCGAGGCATGCAGGCCGCGCAGAAGGACCTGGAAAGTGTCGGCGGCTGGCTCCCAGTGGCCGGGCCCCGCCCAGCGCATGGAGCCGAACGCCGCCTCGCGGCCGTCGATATCGGTGACGCGGCAGACCACCTGGCTGGCCCGGCCCGCGATCTCCACCGCCAGACGCACCTGCTGCACACGGTCGAACCGCATTTCGCCGCCCCACCGGCCGTCCTGTGTGCGCCAGACCAGCGCGTCCTCGGTGAGGGTGAATTCGAGGGGCTCCGAGCGGGCATTGCGGCGGTCGAGATGGCTGGGTGTCGTCATGTGATCTCCTGTCACAGCAGGGCTTAGCAGCATTCGCTGGACGAGTCGCCCGAGAGCGGCCAAACTCGCCGCGCATGCCGCACAGTACACGCAAATTCCTCGTCGTGGCCGACGACAGTCCCGAATGCCGGACCGCGCTGTATTTCGCTGCGCGCCGGGCCCAGGCGACAGGCGCGCATGTGACCATATTGGCTACCCACGAGCCGAGCGATTTCAACCACTGGATCGGCGTTGCCGAGACCGCCAAGCGCGAAGCCGAAACGGCGGCCGAGATGCTGCTGGAGTCCATGGCCGAGGATGCCGAAGCCATCACCGGCGAACGCCCGGAACTGCTCCTGCGCGAAGGCGACCGGCGATCCGTTCTGGCGCAGTTGCTGGAAGACGATCCGCTGATCTCATTCCTGGTTCTGGGGGCGTCGCCGTCCAGCGAGGGGCCCGGCCCCCTGGTCACACAACTGGCCCGCGGCAAGGGCCTGTTTGCCGGCCGGGCGGTTCCCGTTGCGGTCGTGCCGGGGGATATGGACAAGGCCGAGATCGACGCGCTGATCTGATATCCCTGCAGCCAGTGTGGTTGAATGGGGTTCGAAAGCGCGCCACATCGCGCATCAGGAGGTCCGTGCCATGTTTATCCAGACCGAAGCGACGCCCAATCCGAATACGCTGAAATTCCTGCCCGGTCGCACCATCTCGCCGGACGGGCCGCGCGAGTTCGAGAGCGCCGAGGACGCGGACGCCTCCCCGCTGGCGGCTGACCTCTTCCTGGTGGACGGTGTCTCCGGCGTCTTTTTCGGCGAGGACTTCATCGCCGTCACCAAGACCGACGAATACGAGTGGGACCAGATCAAACCCTTCCTGCTGGGTGCGATCATGGACGGTCTGCAGTCGGGCGAGCCGATCCTCGGCGCATCCGAATCCGAGGTCTCGCACGCCGCCTATGACGGCGAGAGTGCGGATGTGGTGAATGAGATCATCGAACTCATCGACACGCGCGTGCGCCCGGCCGTGGCCAATGATGGCGGGGATATCCTGTTCCACTCCTACGCGGCCGACAGCGGTATAGTGCGCCTGCGCATGCGCGGCGCCTGTTCCGGCTGCCCCTCCTCGACCATGACGCTGAAGGCCGGCATCGAGAACCTGCTCAAGCACTACATCCCGGAAATCCAGGGCGTCGAGGCGGTGGAGTAGGCCTCCTCCCCCCGCACAGTCTTTTTCCAGTCGGGAAATTCCCAAGGCGCGGGCGCGTGACTATGGTCCGCGCCGATAGAATTCATCCATGGATGGGAGCCACATCATGTCCGCCGAGCTGACCGAGAAGCCGACCCATAATGACGCGATCGGGGAGGATGCGCTCAAGCAGATCCTGACCGAAGCACGGACCTATAATGATTTCGAGGACCGGCCGCTGCCCGAAGGCACGCTGCAGACGCTCTACGATACGCTGCGCATGGGGCCGACCAGCGCCAATTCCTCGCCGGCGCGTTTCCTGTTCATCACCTCGCCCGAGGCCAAGGCGCGGCTCAAGCCGATCCTGATGGAAGGCAATCAGGCCAAGACGATGAAGGCGCCTGCCACGGTTGTCGTCGCCTGGGACACCAAATTCTACGACAAGGTTCCCCAGCTGATGCCGCACAATCCTGGCGCCCGGGACTGGTTCACCGCGCCCGAATCGACCCTGGATAACGGTAAGCGCAATGCGGTGCTGCAGGGGGCTTATCTCATCATTGCGGCACGCGCGCTGGGTCTGGATACCGGGGCGATGTCGGGCTTTGACAATGACAGGCTGGACGCCGAATTCTTCGCCGGCGATCCGGAGATGAAGGACTGGAAGTCCGACTTCCTGATCAATATCGGCTACGGCACGCCAAAGAACCTCTTCCCGCGCCTGCCGCGCCTGAGCTTCGACGAGGCCGCAAAAATCCTCTAAAGGGCTGGCATGACCCTGCTGGCCATCGATACCACCGGCGCGAATTGTTCCGTTGCCCTGCGCATTGCGGGCCGGCCGGACGTAATCGTCAGCGAGATGATCGGGCGCGGGCATGCCGAACGCCTGGCACCCATGGTGGCGGAGACGCTCGCGGGGGCGGGCGTGGCGGCATGCGAGCTGACGCGGATCGGGGTGACAACGGGGCCGGGCAGTTTTGCCGGCACGCGTGTGGCGACGGCCTTCGCGCGCGGCCTGGCCCTGGCCACAGGGGCACAGGCTGTCGGCATAGGCAATCTGGCCGTGTTTGCGCACCAGGCCCGCGCGGTTCGCCCGCTGGCGGTGCTGCACGATGCCAAGCGCGGCGAAGTCATCCTGCAGATCTGGACGCAGGCCGGAGCAAACGAACCGGAACGCCTTGCCTTGGCCGATGTGCCGGGCCGGATCCGGGCGCTGGCGGGGGAGGGCGTTCACCTGGCCGGGCCCGGCACCGGCGTCATCGGCACTGCGGGATTTGCCGTCACGGGCGACGACGTGCTCGACCTGGCCGCCCTGCTGGACCTCGTCGCCGCGGCCGAGCCGGCCGCCGCACCCCCCTCGCCCTTCTATGCCCGCCCGCCGGACGCCAAGCTTCCCGGCGGCGTCGAGCCGGTATGAACGGGGGCATCCGGCGCGTCACGCCGCAGGCGGCGGGTGCGCTGGCCCGCCTTCATGCCCAGTGTTTCGACACCGCCTGGCCGGAAAGCGAATTCGCTGCCCTGCTTCACATGCCGGGCATGGCGGGCTTTCTGTGGTCAGTGAACCCTGCCGGTGCGTCCGGCTTCGCGCTGCTGCGCCAGGTGGTGGACGAGGCGGAGATCCTCACCATCGGCATTGCTCCGTCCGGGCGGGGACAGGGTGCGGGCGCCGAGCTGCTCCGGGCGGTGGAGGCGGCGATGGCGGCGCAGGGGGTGGCAAGGGTGTTTCTCGAAGTGTCTACAGCAAACGCGTCGGCCCGCCGGCTCTATGACCGAGCCGGATACTCGGAAATCGGCCGCCGCAGGCACTACTACGCCGACGGGACGGATGCGCTTGTGCTGGAAAAATGGCTGCGAAAAGATGGACAGACCGGTATCTGAACGCCTATCTCTGGGGCGGAAAGACGAGGGAAGCACCATGCCCGACCGTATCGAAAAACTCTGCGTGGAGAAGGGGCTTCGCATGACCGACCAGCGTCGAGTCATTGCGCGTGTGCTGTCCGCCGCCGACGATCATCCCGATGCCGAGGAATTGCATCGCCGCGCCTCGGCGGAAGATCCGCGGATTTCGCTCGCCACGGTCTACCGTACGGTCCGCCTTTTCGAGGATGCCGGCATTATCGAACGCCACGACTTCCGCGACGGAAGGTCGCGCTATGAGGAAGTCGGCGACGAGCATCACGACCATCTGATCGACCTGAAGTCCGGTGAGGTCGTGGAATTTGTCAATGAAGAGATCGAGCGATTGCAGGAAGCGATCGCCCGCAAGCTGGGCTACAAGCTTGTCGATCACCGCCTGGAGCTATACGGCGTGCCGCTGAAGAGTGCCGAGGAGTAGGCGCTCCGAGCCTCCCTGCAAGGAGCCGCCATGCCCGCCCGCAAGCCCGGCAAGCACGCATTCGTCTTTATTTTCGTAACCGTGCTGATCGACATGATCGGTTTCGGTCTGATCATCCCGGTCATGCCGGAGCTGATCGGCGTGCTGACCGGGCTGGAAGCCAATGACGCCGCTGTCCTGGGTGCCTGGCTGATGGCCACCTATGCCGGCATGCAGTTCGTCTTCGCGCCCATTGTCGGCGGCCTGTCCGACCGTTTCGGCCGCAAGCCGGTCCTGCTGGCCGCGCTGGCCGGCTTTACCGTCGACTATGTCATCATGGGCTTTGCACCGGTCTTCTGGCTGCTGCTGGTCGGCCGCATCCTGGCGGGCATTTTCGGTGCCAGCTATTCGACCGCCAATGCCTATATCGCCGACATCACCCCGGCCAAGGAACGCGCCGGACGGTTCGGGATGATCGGCGCGGCCTTCGGGATCGGTTTCATCCTGGGCCCCGCCCTGGGCGGTTTCCTGGGTGACTTCTTCGGTCCGCGTGCGCCCTTCTTCGCGGCCGCCATCCTGGCCGGCTGCAATCTGGTCTACGGCCTTGTCGTGCTGCCGGAGACCCTGGCCCCCGAAAACCGCCGTCCCTTCTCCCTGGCCCGGGCCAATCCGCTCGGCTCGCTGCTGCAGATGCGCAAATATCCGGCCGTCCTGGTGATGATGGGCGCGGTCTTCCTGATGCTGCTGGCGCATGCCGTTTATCCGGCGATCTGGTCGTACTACACCGATTTCAAGTTCGGATGGGGACCGGCGGAAATCGGCATGTCGCTGATGGCGGTGGGTCTCACGACAGCGATGGTACAGGGCGGTCTGACGCGGGTTCTCGTTCCCAAGCTGGGAGAGTGGCGCGCCATCGGCTTCTCGCTAACACTCGCGATCTTTTCCTATGCCGCCTACGGCTTCGCGCCGGCCGGCTGGGTCGTCTACCCGATCATCGCGGTCGGTGCGCTGGCCGGGATCGGCCAGCCGGCGCTTCAGGGAGTTGTCTCGCGCATCGTGCCGCCCAATGCGCAGGGCGAGCTGCAGGGCGCGATGACCTCGCTGCAAAGCCTGTCCATGGTGATCGGCCCGCTCTTCATGTCGCGCGTGTTCGAGCATTATTCCGGACCGGACGCACCGCTGGCCTTCCCGGGGGCGCCCTTCATCCTGGCCTCGATCATGACGGCGGTTGCCCTGATCATCGCGCTGGGTGCCAGGAAGCACGATCCCGGGGCGGCGGACGAGGAGGCCGGTGCGGCGGTTGCCGAAACGCCGCTCGCCGGCGCGGGCAAGACGGATTAGTCTTGCGGGCCTTGCGCTTCGGCCCCATTTCCATCATAACGCCCCGCTTCCCGGCCGATGGCCGGACGCCGCTGCATGGGTAGGCCGCAGATGCGGCCCGACGAAGGTTTCATGAGTTCGACGCGCAAACGTCTCTACATCAAGACTTACGGCTGCCAGATGAATGTCTACGATTCCGAGAGGATGAGGGATGTTCTGACCCCGCTGGGCTATGAGCCGGCGGACGAACCCGACGGCGCCGACCTGGTGATCCTCAATACCTGTCATATCCGCGAGAAGGCGGCGGAGAAGGTCTATTCCGAACTGGGCCGCCTGCGCCCGCTGAAGGACGGCAAGGCGGCATCCGGCGGCATGACCATCGCCGTGGCCGGCTGTGTGGCCCAGGCCGAAGGCGCGGAAATCATGAAACGCGCGCCGGTCGTCGACCTCGTTGTCGGACCGCAGACCTATCACAAGCTGCCCGAACTGATCGCCCAGGCCCATCGCGCCCGCGGCGAAGCGCTGGATACCGAGTTCGAGGTCGAGGACAAGTTCGACCGGCTGGCGGGCGAACGCCAGGTCGAGGGGCATACGGCCTTCGTCACTGTGCAGGAAGGTTGCGACAAGTTCTGCACTTTCTGCGTGGTGCCCTATACCCGCGGAGCCGAGTGGTCGCGCCCGGTCGACCAGGTCGTCGCAGAAGTGCGCCAGCTGGCCGCCAAGGGTGTGCGCGAAGTCACTCTGCTGGGCCAGAATGTGAACGCCTTCCATGGCGAACCGCCGGCCGGCCGCGAGGCGGACGGCCCCTGGGGGCTGGGACAGCTCGTGCGCCATATCGCGCTGATCGGCGGGATCGAGCGTATCCGCTTCACCACCTCGCATCCGCGCGACATGGAGGAGGACCTGATCGAGGCCTTCGCCGATACGCCCAAGCTGATGCCCTATTTCCACCTGCCTGTGCAGTCGGGTTCGGACAAGATCCTCAAGGCGATGAACCGTCAGCACACGGCCCAGGAGTATGTCGCCATCATCGAGCGACTGCGTGCGGCGCGGCCGGACATCGCCATTTCCGGCGACATGATCGTCGGTTTCCCGGGCGAGAGCGATGCTGATTTCGAGGCGACCCTGGAGCTGGTGCGCGAGGTGAACTATGCGTCCTGCTTCTCGTTCAAGTATTCGCGCCGTCCCGGCACGCCGGGGGCGGCGATGTTCAACCAGGTCGACGAAACCGTGAAAGGTGAGCGCCTGGCTGCGCTTCAGGCCCTGCTCAATGCGCAGCAGGTGGCATTCAATGAATGCCAGATCGGCCGCACCCTGCCGGTGCTGTTTGAAAAGCCCGGACGCATGGACGGCCAGCTGCACGGGCGCAGCCCCTATCTGCAGGCTGTGCATGTGGATGCGCCGGCCGAGCTGGTCGGACAGATCGCCGACGTGACCATCGAGGCGGCCTCGCGCAATGCCCTGAGCGGCCGCCTCGCGAGCGGGGAGAGGAGCGCGGCGTGACGGCAGCGAAAACACCGGCGCGTGCACGCTCGACCAAGCCCCGGCGGGAAGCCTCCGAGACCGTCTTTTTCGACGACAAGGAGCGTCTGCGCGGTCTCGCGGGTGCGGGCGACCGCTTTCTCATCCTGATCGAACAGGAACTCGGCGTGCGGCTGAGCGCGCCCGGCGGCGGCCAGATCGTTATCTCGGCCGGCGATGCGGCCGCGCGCGACGAGGCGAAACGCGTCATCAAACGCCTCTACGCGTCGCTGGAGCACGGGCTGACCTGCGACGAGGCCGCTGTGCGCGCGGCGCTGCGTATGCGCGATGCGGAAGATGCGGAAACCGGATCGGATGACGGCGTCATACGCGTGCCCCGGGGTTCCAGCCTGATCGCGCGGACTGAAGGCCAGCGCGAATATGTGCGCGCCCTCAAGAATGACAAGGCGTTCGATCTGATCTTCGGCGTCGGCCCGGCAGGCACCGGCAAGACGCTGCTGGCGGTCGCCTATGGCGCTTCGCTGCTGGTCCAGCGCAAGGTCGAGAAGCTGATCATCACCCGGCCGGCCGTCGAGGCCGGTGAAAAGCTGGGTTTCCTGCCCGGCGACCTCACCGAGAAGGTCGACCCCTATCTGCTGCCGGTCTGGGACGCCCTGGCCGACACGCTGGGCCGGCACCAGCTGGAGAAGATGCGCGAGGACGGGCGTATCGAGGTGGCGCCGATCGCCTTCATGCGGGGCCGCACGCTGAACCGGGCCTTCATCGTGGTCGACGAGGCGCAGAACACGTCGCGCGCGCAGATGCAGATGGTTCTGACCCGTCTGGGCGAAGGCTCGCGCATGGCGGTGACCGGCGATCCAAGCCAGATCGACCTGCATCCGCGCGAACCCTCGGGCCTGGCTCACGCGCTGGGCATCCTGTCGCAGACCAAAGGTGTTGCCATTGCGCGGTTTTCGCGTGTTGATGTGGTCCGGCACGATCTGGTCGCCCGGATCGTGGAAGCTTATGAGGACGATGCCCGCCGCGCGGCCGGCGACACGCAGGATCAATGAACGCTGTCGATCTGATCGTGGAGGACGAGGCCTGGACCGCCATCAGCGGAAAAACCCGTCTGGCCGAAACCGCCATTGCCGCTGCCTGCGAGGAGCTGGACGAGCGCCGGGCCGGCGTCGTTGCCATCCTGCTGACGGGCGATGCGGCCATCGCCGATCTCAACCGCGATTTCCGCGCAAAGGACGGGCCGACCAATGTTCTTTCCTTTCCGGCCGGTGAGCATGCTGACAATCATCTCGGCGATATCGCCCTGGCGGCCGGCGTCGTCGCGCAGGAGGCCGAGGCGCGGGGCATTGCCCTGGAGGACCACTTGCGGCATCTGATCGTGCATGGATTCCTGCATCTGCAGGGTTATGATCATCAACACGATGACGAAGCAGAGATTATGGAAGACCTTGAACGCCGGGCCCTCGCCCGGTTGGGCGTCGGCGACCCCTATGCCGAATGAACGCATGAATCCGGATCCGACCCGACATGGCTGATACTCCCAGTGCGTCAGGTCCGGCCGGCCGATCTTGGCTGCGCCGCCTGTTCGGCAATGGCCGAGACGCTGAAACCGTGACCCCGCTGCCTGTTGCCGCCACCCCGGCCATGACCCATCATTCCATCGAAGCCGATGCTCTCGACCGGTTGCGCGTGGCCGATGTGATGGTGCCCCGTGCCGACATTATCGGCGTGGAAGTCTCCACCCCGCTGGGCGAGCTGGCGCGCATCTTTGCCGACGCGGCGCATTCGCGCCTGCCGATCTATCGCGAGACGCTCGACGATCCGGTCGGCGTGGTCCACATCAAGGACGTGATCGCCCATCTCGCGCCCGGCCAGACCGGCCGTCGGCCGGCCGGCTGGCTGCAGAAAGTGGTGTTGCCCGACATCGCCCGTCCGCTCCTTTTCGCGCCGCCCTCGATGACCGCGACCGACCTGCTGCGTCGCATGCAGGGCCGGCGCATGCACCTTGCGCTCGTCGTCGACGAATACGGCGGCACCGACGGGCTGGTGACACTGGAAGACCTGATCGAACCGATTGTCGGCGATATCGAAGACGAACACGACGACGAGGATTCGCCTGCCATCCGGGCGCGCGGTCCCGGCGTGTGGGATGTGGATGCGCGCGCCGAGATCGACGATTTTGAAGCCGTGGTCGGCGAGGAGATCGCGGCGGAAGACGAGGACGATGACGTCGACAGTCTCGGCGGTCTGGTCTTCACCCTGATCGGGCGCGTGCCCGAACGCGGCGAAGTGATCCGGCATCCCACAGGCTACGAGTTCGAAGTGATCGAGGCCGACAGCCGCCGCATCAAGCATATGCGCGTGCGCGCGCCGAGCCGCAAACCGAAGGCGCCGCCGGCCGCGAGCGAGGACGGGGGCGGGCCGGTTTCATGAACTGGCGCCGCCTCCCGATATGGCGGCCGCGCGCCTGGCTGGCATCGCGTCGTGGCTGGCGCCATCGCCTGTACCTGTTTGCCGGCGGCGGTATCTCCGCCCTTGCCATGGCGCCGCTGCATGTCTGGCCCGCCCTGATGGCGGGGCTGTGCCTCCTGCTCTGGAGCCTGGACGGGGCGCGACGAACCGGGCGTCCGCTGCGTTCGGCACTGCTGCGTGGCTTCATCTTCGGCCTGGGCTATTTCCTGGCCGGCACGTTCTGGCTCGCTTTCGCCTTCATCACCCGCGGTTCGGGCTATGCCGCCATGGTACCGGTTGCGGTGCCGCTCTTTGCGGCTCTCCTGGCCGCGTTCTGGGGGCTGGCGGGCGTGCTCTACGTCCTGCTCGCCCAGCGCTCGGAATGGCGGGTGCTGATGTTTGCCGTGGCGATCACGGCGCTGGAATGGGTGCGCGGCCATCTCTTCGGCGGTCTGCCCTGGAACCTGCCGGCGTATACCTGGCCCGCCGGGGGCGCGATCAGCCAGAGTGCGTCCTGGTTCGGCGTCTACGGGCTGACCCTGTTGACCGTTTTCATGCTGTCGGCGCCGGCCGTGGCACTCGGGCCGCGGCTGCGGGTGCGGCGGCTGATGCCGCTGATCGCGGGCATTTCCATCGGTCTCATCCTGATCTGTTTCGGCGCCCTGCGCCTGTCGGGCATCGATGTGGACGGGCAGTCCGACATGCGTTTGCGCCTGGTACAGACCGGCATTTCCCAGCGGGAGAAATGGGCCCCGGACGGTGCCGAGCGTACGCGCGACCGCTATCTCGCCCTGACCGCCCGCGACGGGCTCGACGAGGTCACCCACGTGATCTGGCCCGAGGGCGCGCTGCCCACCTTCATGCTTGAGGACGGCGAGACACTGGGACTGATCGGCGAGCGTCTGGACGGCGGCCAGGTCCTGCTCGCCGGGGTCAACCGGCGTGCCCGGGGCGAGGATGGCTACGACTATTTCAACGCCCTGGCCGTGATGCGCTTCCCGCATGGCTCGCCGCGCGTGGAGACGCTCTACGACAAGGTGCGCCTGACACCGTTCGGGGAAATGGTGCCGATGTCCTGGCTGCTCGAGGCGATCGGGTTCGACGAGTTCACCCGCTATCAGTTCTCGCCGGGCCCGGCGGCCGCAACCCTGGACGTGCCCGGAGCGCCGCCCGTCATGCCGCTGATCTGCTATGAAGCGATCTTTCCGGAATTCGTGCGTTCGGCACCCGAGCGTCCGGCCTGGCTGTTCAACATTTCCAACGATGCCTGGTTCGGCCTGACCTCGGGCCCGTACCAGCATTTCAACCAGGCCCGCTACCGCACGATCGAGACCGGTCTGCCGATGGTCCGCTCGGCCGCATTCGGCGTGTCCGGCGTGGTCGGGCCTGCCGGACGGGCCCGGGTGCAGATCCCGCCGCGCACAGAAGGGGCTTTCGATGTCGGCCTGCCCTCCGCGCTGGTCCCGCCCCCCTATATGTGGTGGGGAGACACGCCGCTTCTGGCCCTTCTGATCATGATGATGGCCGGGGTCGCCGTACAGCGGCGTGCCGTCCTTCTGCGCAGGTTTGTTACGCAGCCATGAACTGAAAGTGATTATGAGCCCACGCCATGGTTGTGCTATCCTGACGGCGTGGCAAGACCCACTGGCAGGCCGGAATCGAGGTGATTGCATGGCGAAGCCGAACCCCCGCGGACCCAACCCCATCGACATCCATGTCGGCGCGCGTATCCGGTTGAGGCGGCAATTGTTGAAGATGAGCCAGGAAAAGCTGGGCGATGAACTCGGCGTGACCTTTCAGCAGGTCCAGAAGTACGAGCGCGGCGCCAACCGTGTCGGCGCGAGCCGGCTGTACCGCCTGTCGCGCGTGCTCGATGTGCCGGTCCAGTTCTTCTTCGAGGGGCTGGGCGAAAAATCGGCGGCAACCGGTATGGCCGAGGGCGATCAGACGCCTGTGGTCTACGATTTCATCCAGAGCGCGGACGGCGTCTCCCTGGCCGAGGCGTTTTCACGCATCAGCGACGCCAAGGTACGCCGCCGCGTGCTGGAACTGGTCCGCACGCTTGCCGCGGAAGACGGCGGCGAAGCGGTCGCGCACTGAGCCCGACCGCATCGCGGGCTTTTCTCGCCGGCGTGAAATGCTCTAGATGCCGGGCATGACCCGCACACCTGAAGACCGTCCCGAATTCCGCCTGTTCGGCCGCGCCCAGGGCAAGCCTCTGTCGGCGCGCCAGCAGGGCCTGGTCGACGGGCTTTTGCCGCGCATCGCCCTGCCCGAAACGGGTCCGGTCGATCCGGCGCGTCTGCTGCCGGACAGCTCTGCCCATGTTCTGGAAATCGGTTTTGGTGGCGGCGAACACCTCGCCGCTCAGGCGGCGCGCCATCCCGACACCGGCTATATCGGCATCGAGCCCTTCCTCAACGGTGTGGCCAAGGCATTGACTTATGTCGAGGAAGCGGCGCTGGACAATGTCCGTCTCTGGCGCGGCGATGCGCGCGAGATCCTGCCGCGCTTCGCGGACGCCTCGCTCGACCGCATCTTCCTGCTCTTCCCCGACCCCTGGCACAAGAAGCGCCACGCCAAGCGCCGCTTCGTGCAGCACGCCACGCGCGACGCATTCGCTCGCATCCTCAAACCGCGCGGGCAATTGCGCATCGCCACCGACGTAAAGTCCTATGCCGACCACTGCATGATCGAGTTGTCCGGCGACGAGCGCTTCGACTGGCCGGCCGCCAAGGCCGACGACTGGCGCATTCCCCCGGCCGACCACATCACGACACGCTATGAGCAAAAAGGGCTGGGCGACTGCGCGCCGGTATTCATGGATTTCGTGCGGGTGTGAGACATTCTCCGTTCCGAGGCCGGCAGGAACGGATCAGTCTTCCACGTGCCGCTTCAGCCGGCCGAGGGCGTCCTCCCACTGGGCCGAGATCCGCTCGAGATATCCGCGCAACTCGTCGATCGGTTCCGGCCGGAGGCTGAACCGGCTCTCGCGGCCGATCCTGTCGCAGTTTACCAGACCCGCATTTTGCAGCACCCGCAGGTGTTTCGTCACCGCTTGCCGGGTCAGTCTCGTGTCGGCCGAAAGCGAAGTAATCGAGCGCGCTGCGCCGTCGCTCAGCCGGTTGAAAAGATGCAGACGGGTGGGCTCGCCGAGCGCGGCAAAGATGGCAACCGGGCCCGGGTTGACGGAAGCACGGCGCAAGTCAAGCATCCAGGTATGCCTTGATGTTCCGCATCTGCTCTTCCCAGCCTTCCTCGATCTGGCGCATCGCGTCGGTGCGGCGGTCCGCCGGCATGCCCGCGAAGCCTGATTCGGTTACTGTGACACGGGTGCCGGTGGCGGTGGCCTCCAGGCGAAATTCCACGCGCATGCGGGACGCCCGGGCGCCGGGTGCTGTATGGAGACCTTCCGGACAAGGCCAGGTAAACACGAAGAGGCGGGGCGGATCCATTGTCTCGGTCAGACTCTCCCATTTCACATCATTGTAGCCTGGGTAGGTCATCCGCCCGGTCGTCGGCTGGCCGACGACAAAGGGTCCGTCCAGCTTGACCCGGAACCATTGGCCGAACTCCTCATGGTCTGTGAGGGCCTGCCAGACCCGTTCGATGGGCGCGTCCAAAACGACGGATTTCTCGATACGATTTGTCATAAGCAACCTTTTAGTTGCTAGTATGGCGCATCGCGGCGATTCACGCAACTTTCAAGTTGCCTTTATCCGGTTTCCCGGCACTGTATGAGCGCTTCTCTTGCTTCGCTGCGCGATGCCGCGTATAAAGCGGTTCACTATCCAAGTTCGATCGCATCGGATGATGCTTTCGAGCGGTCGCTTCCGGCGGCCGCTCTTTTTGTTGATGGAGCCGAGGGCGCCTTGAAGACCAAGACCCCGCAGGATGATCGTATCGCGGCACTGGCTGACCCGCTTGCTGAAGAGCTCGGGCTGGAAGTGGTGCGCGTGCGGGTGATGTCCGGCAAGCGGCAGCGCCTGCAGATCATGATCGACCGGCTCGACGGCACCGGCGTCGATGTCGACGACTGTGCCCGGCTGTCGCGCGCGCTGTCAGACGTGTTCGAGGTCGAAGATCCCATTTCCGGCGAATACGATCTTGAGATATCATCGCCGGGTATCGACCGGCCGCTGACGGCCCTGTCGCATTTCGAGCGCTGGGAGGGCTATGAGGCCCGTATCGAGCTCGACCGGCTTGCCGAGGGGCGCAAGCGTTACAAGGGTATTCTGGCCGGTATTGAGGACGGCCATGTCCTTCTGGACATGGACCGCGAGGACGAGACCACGCTGATCCCGTTTGACTGGATCGCGGAGGCCAAACTGGTTTTGACGGACGCCTTGATCGAGGCGGATTTGAAAGCGCGGGGCGGCAATGCCTCCGCGCAGACTGAAGGAGACGAATGATGTCGCTGAACACGGCAAAAGGGATTGCCCGATGAGCATTGGTGTAAGCGCCAACCGGCTCGAGCTGCTGCAGATCGCCCGTGCGGTCGCCGCCGAGAAATCGATCGACGAAGCCATCGTCATCGAGGCCATCGAGGAGGCGATCCAGAAGGCGGCGCGCTCGCGCTACGGCGCCGAAAACGACATCCGCGCCAAGATCGACCCGAAAACGGGCGAACTTTCGCTCACCCGTAACATGACGGTGGTGGAAGAGGTCGAGAACGAGAGTCAGGAGCTCACCCTCGACCAGGCGAAGAAGATCGATCCTGCTGCCGAGATCGGCACGGTGTTCTCCGACGAGCTGCCGCCCATCGAGTTCGGTCGCGTCGCCTCGCAGACCGCCAAACAGGTGATCACGCAGAAGGTGCGCGAGGCCGAGCGCCAGCGCCAGTTCGAGGAATACAAGGATCGCGTCGGCGAGATCGTGTCCGGCATCGTCAAGCGCGTGGAATACGGCAACGTGATTGTCGATCTGGGCCGTGCCGAGGGTATCATCCGCCGCGCCGACGGCATTCCGCGGGAAAACCTGCAGAACAATGAGCGTGTGCGTGCCTACATCTATGATGTGCGCGAAGAGGTTCGCGGCCCGCAGATCTTCCTGTCGCGCGCCCATCCGGACTTCATGGCGGCCCTGTTCGCCCAGGAAGTGCCGGAAGTCTACGAAGGCATCATCGAAATCCCGTCCGTGGCCCGCGACCCGGGTTCGCGCGCCAAGATTGCCGTGATCTCGAATGACGGTTCGATCGATCCTGTCGGCGCCTGCGTCGGTATGCGCGGCTCGCGTGTGCAGGCCGTGGTATCCGAACTGGCTGGCGAGAAGATCGACATTATTCCCTGGTCGGACGATCCGGCCACCTTTATCGTCAACGCTCTGCAGCCGGCGGAAGTCGCCAAGGTCGTGCTGGACGAGGAAGACCAGCGGATCGAGGTTGTGGTGCCCGACGAGCAGCTGTCTCTGGCCATCGGCCGTCGCGGCCAGAATGTCCGCCTGGCCTCGCAGCTGACGGGCTGGTCGATCGACATTCTGACCGAGGAGGAAGAGTCCGAGCGCCGGCAGAAGGAATTCGCCGAGCGGACCCAGCTCTTCATCTCCGCCCTTGATGTCGACGAGGTCATTGCCCAACTTCTGGCGACCGAAGGTTTCACCGACGTCGAGGAAATCGCCTATGTCGATCTCGGCGAGATTGCCGTGATCGAAGGCTTCGACGAGGATACGGCCGAGGAAATCCAGGCTCGCGCCCGCGACTATCTCGAACGCCTGGCGGCCGAACAGGACGCCAGGCGCAAGGAGCTGGGCGTCGAGGATGGCGTGCTCGAGATTGAAGGCGTCGAGCTGGCGATGGCTGTGAAGCTCGGCGAAAATGACGTCAAGACCGTCGATGACTTGGCCGGGCTGGTGACCGATGATCTGCGCGGCTGGTTCGAGACCCGTGACGGCGAGCGCGTACGCGAGCCCGGCATTCTGGAAGAATTCAATCTTTCCGCCGAGGATGCCGAGATGATGATCATGCGCGCCCGCGTCGCGGCCGGCTGGATCTCCGAGGACGATCTGCCCCAGCCCGAGGTGGAAGAGGAGAGCGGCGAGGATTACGGCGTCGAAGACGTGGAAAGCATGGACCTGGCGGCACTGGAAGCCGAGGCCGAGGCCCTGGGCCTGGATCTCGACGAGGCCGCCGAAGCGGAGAAGGAGGCTGACTAGCTTTCGATCCACGATGGGCAAGGACCGTGAACGGCGCTGTGTGGCCACCGGCGAGGTGAAGGATGAGGGCGACCTCATCCGTATCGCGCTGGGACCGGATGGCGCCGTCGTCCCAGATCTCGCTGCCCGCCTGCCGGGGCGCGGAGCCTGGGTAACGGCACAGCGGGAACCGGTCGATCGGGCCGTGAAGAAGAAAGCGTTTCACCGCGCTTTCGGAGGCCCGGTCGACGTGCCCGAGGACCTGGCAGACCGCATCGAGGGTCTGCTGTCCGGCCGGGCGCTGAACCTTCTGGGTCTGGCGCGGCGGTCGGGCGATCTGGCGGCGGGCCAGGACGCGGTCCGCCTGGCCATCAAGGCAGCCAGGCCGGCCTGGCGCATCGAAGCGTCGGACGGCGCGGCAGACGGCCGGTCGAAGCTCGACCGGCTGGCGCGGGCGGCCTGGGGTGACATCCCGGTCGCCGGGTGTTTTGCGGCGGAGGAGATCGGCCAGGCGCTGGGGCGCGGGCCGACTGTCCACGCCGCCATGTCGGAAGGACCGCAGGCGCGGGCCTTTTCGACGGTGATGGGGAAGCTGGCAGGCTTCCGTCCGCTCGACCCGTCCGCCCCCGCGGCGGTGACAGATGCGGATTAGGCCGCGAGAGCGGTTGCGTCCGGGCCGGAGCTGGCTAGTTTAGCGAGCCTTCGAACCGGAGACAGGTTTGAACAGTGCGCCTTTCCGGCATTCGGCTACCGGAAAGAAGCGTGGAACGAAGCCGATTTGGAAGGCTCGTATGAGCGACGCAGACGACAACAAGTCCGGCCGCAGGCCGCTGTCTTTGAAACGATCCGGTTCGGGTACCGTGCAGCAGAGCTTTGCGCGCGGCAGGTCCAAGGCCGTGGTGGTGGAAAAGAAGCGCAAGCGCGTGGCAGCGCCGGGCAAGGACAATGCACCGGCCTCCGGCAAGTCTGCCGCAGGCGGCAAGGGCGGTGAAAGCGCGCTCGCGGCCAAGGCGCGTCAGCTCGGCCTGTCCGAAGAAGAACTGGTCGCCCGTCAGCGCGCCATTGCCCGGGCCCGGGCCGAGGCCGCCGATCGCGAGGCGCAGAAGAAACAGGAAGCCGAAGAACGTGCCCGGCGCGCCGAGGACGAGCGCCGTCAGCTCGAGGAGCAGCGCGAGCAGGAAGCACGCGAGGCGCGCGAGGCCCGCGAAGCCGAGGAGCGCGCTCGCCAGGAAGCCGAGGATAAGGCGCGTCGCGAAGCCGAGGAAGCTGCGGCGCTGGCCGGCGGTGCCGACATTCCCCAGAAGGGCGATGACGAGCCGCGCCGCAAGGCCCCTCCGGCCAAGGATAAGGACGAGCCGCGCCGCGACAAGCAGCGCGACAATGGTGACGATGCCGCGTCGGCGCTGGAGGCCATGGGCGGGCGGGTCAAGCGCAAGGGCGCCGGTTCCGGCCCCGGTGCTGCCAAGCCCCAGCCGTCACGTGCCAAGAGCGACAATCGCCGTCGCGGCAAACTGACCATCCAGAATATTCTCGATGGCGATGAAGACCGTCAGCGTTCGCTGGCATCCGTGCGCCGGGCGCGCGAACGCGAGAAGCAGCGGCGCCAGGACACGTCCGGCGGCCGTGAAAAGGTCGCGCGCGACGTGATCGTTCCGGAAGCGATTACGGTGTCCGACCTCGCCAACCGCATGGCTGAACGTGCCGTAGACGTTGTAAAATACCTGATGAAACAGGGTCAGATGGTCCGTGTGAACGATGTGCTGGACGCCGATACCGCCGAACTGGTGGTCGAGGAATTCGGCCATGTTGTGAAGCGTGTCTCCGAGGCCGATGTCGAAGAAGGCTTCATCGCCGACGACGATCCGGTCGAGGCGCAAAAGCCGCGCGCGCCGGTCGTGGCCGTGATGGGCCATGTTGACCACGGCAAGACCTCGTTGCTCGATGCGCTGCGGTCGACCGATGTCGTGGCCGGCGAAGCCGGTGGCATCACCCAGCACATCGGGGCCTACCAGGTCCAGCTGAAGGGCGGCGAGAAGATCACCTTCCTCGACACGCCCGGTCACGCAGCCTTTTCGGCCATGCGTTCGCGCGGGGCCCAGGCCACGGACATCGTGATCCTGGTGGTTGCGGCGGACGACTCGGTAATGCCGCAGACCATCGAGGCGATCAATCACGCCAAGGCGGCGGGTACGCCGATCATCGTGGCGGTGAACAAGTGCGACAAGCCGGACTCCAATCCGCAGAAAGTGCTGACGGATCTGCTGCAGCACGAGATCGTCGTCGAGGCGATGTCGGGCGATGTCCAGTCGGTTAACGTGTCGGCGAAGAACCGGACCGGGCTTGAGGAACTGACCGAGGCGATCACTCTCCAGGCCGAGCTTCTGGATCTGAAGGCCAATCCGGATCGTGCCGCCGAAGGCGTGGTCATCGAAAGCCAGGTCGACAAGGGCCGTGGTCCTGTCGCCACCGTGCTGGTGCGGCGCGGCACGCTGAAGCGTGGCGATATCGTCGTCGCCGGTGCCCAGTGGGGCCGGGTGCGCGCGCTGGTCAACGAGCGTGGCCAGCAGCTCGACGAGGCCGGCCCGTCGGTTGCGGCCGAGATTCTCGGTCTCGACGGGGCGCCGGAACCGGGCGAAGTCTTCGCCGTGGTGGAGAATGAGGCCCGCGCCCGCGAGATCGCCGACTACCGTCAGCGCAAGGAACGTCAGGCCGCCGGCGCAGTCAGCGGCGGTGCCGGAGCGTCCCTGGAACAGATGATGGCCCGTCTCAAGCAGGACCAGACCCAGGAAATGCCGCTGCTGGTAAAGGCAGACGTGCAGGGTTCGGCCGAGGCGATCAAGCAGTCGCTCGAGAAGCTCGGCAATGAGGAAGTACGCGCCCGCGTTATCCATTCCGCGCCGGGTGGTGTGAACGAGAGCGATGTGCTGCTGGCCAAGTCCTCCGGTGCGCCGATCTTTGCCTTCAATGTCCGCGCCAACAAGCAGGCCCGCGAACTGGCCGAGCGCGAGGGTGTGGAGATCCGCTACTACTCTGTCATCTACGATGTGATCGACGATGTGCGGAACACGATGGAAGGCATGCTGGCGCCGGAGAAGCGCGAGAACTTCATCGGCTACGCGGAAATCCTGGAAGTGTTCAACATTACCAAGGTCGGCAAAGTGGCCGGTTGCCGTGTCACCGAAGGCGTGGTCAAGCGTGGCTGCGGCGTGCGCCTGCTGCGCGACGATACCGTCCTGCACGAGGGCAAGCTGAAAACTCTCAAACGTTTCAAGGACGAGGTTCCCGAGGTCCGCGCCGGTACCGAATGCGGCATGGCCTTCGAGAATTATGACGATCTGCAGAAGGGCGACCAGATCGAGTGTTTCGAGGTCGTCGAAGTGGCCCGCAAGCTCGACGCTTGATAGCGTTCGCGACCGGATCGGAGGGGCGGTTCCTGCCGGAGTCGCCTCTCCCGCATTCCGGACTGCCCTTGCAACGGTTCGGCAAGAGGCGTAAATCCGCGCGCCCCTGGCTTTCGCTAGAGATGGAGTCCGTCATGGCCCGGCATCAGCATCGCAACCCGTCCAAGGCGCCCTCGCAACGTCAATTGCGCGCCGGCGAACTGATCCGTCATGCGCTGGTAGATATTCTGGCCCGTGAGGAAATGCGCGACCCCGAGCTGGACGGTGTGCTGATCTCGGTCACGGAGGTGCGCCCGTCCCCCGATCTGCGCCAGGCCAAGGTCTATGTCGCGCCGCTGGGCCGGGGTGACCAGACGAAGGTCGCCCAGGCGCTCAACCGCGCAAGCGCCTTCCTGCGCGGCCGGCTGGGCCGGGAAATCGACATGAAGTTCACGCCCGAACTCCACTTCCATCCCGACAACAGTTTCGACACGGCCAGCCATGTCGACGAATTGCTGAACCGCCCGCAGGTCCGTCAGGATCTCGATCGCAATGACGACTAATCGGCCGGGTCAGCCGCGCTCGGGGCGGCCAAGGGTGGCAAACCGGTCCGTTCAAGCCGGATCGCCATGCCCGGTTCCGGTGTGACACGCCGGCCGGTCAGGGCTGTGACACGGCCCGCCTCGTCCCGCTCATAGGCCAGTTCGGCCCCGGCACGGCGCCAGAACAAGCGGCCGGGGCCGATCGGCGTGAGATGATCCCGGCGTCCCGATTGCGGCAGAACCAGATCCAGCCCGCTGCCGGATTGTACCAAAGATACCGATCCGAACACGGCGCTGTCGTACTGGCCGAGCGCATCGAAATGCCCCGGTTCGAGCGCCGCCGTGGCCGGCCGGCCGGCCACGGCAGGCCGCCCGCCCAGCGCCAGCTCCTGAAGCAGCGCATCGATCCGGGGAGTGGGAAAGGAGTCTATATTGGCGACATAGGCGATGGCGAGTTCCCGTCCGGCCAGGATTGACACACCGGCGGAATAACCGGGCTGGCTGCCCGTGACGGTGTAGATCACCTCGCCCTCGCGCTGGATAACCCTCCAGCCGGCCATCAGGCTGCCGTTGGCACGGAACAGGTCGATCCGCCGGCTCAGCACGGCCTGGGCCAGCCGGGTCAGGTCCGGGGCCGTGGTGACGAGTTCCGGGCTGCCGGTCTGATGCCGCGGCGGTGCCGGGCGCAGGTCCAGCGGGCGCGGTCCCGGCTCATACGCCTCTGCCAGCACAGCCAGCGCCGCCGGCCGGCGCGTGATCCGGCTGTTGTCGAGACCCAGCGGACCGAGAATCTCCGTTGCGGCGAAGGTTTCGAAGCGGGCGCGGGCGGCCTGTTCGATGACCTCGATCAGCCGGGTATCGCTGCGGGTCTCAGGATCGAGCAGTTCGGCCACGCTGTCCTCGGCACCGGCGCCCGGCAGGTATCGCCGCAGCGGATCGGCCGGGGACAGACGGCCGGTGTCGACCAGGCGCTGTGCCAGCACTCGTGTCAGACTGTCTGTCACCGCGCCGGCGGGCACAGGTGTGCCGGCGGAAAAGGCGCGACCCGTCTGCCAGTCGGCATAACCGAAAGCGATCACGCTGACCGGGCCGTCGCCATAGCAAAAGGCGATCGCACCGGAAAAGTCCCGGCTTTCGGCGAGCGGGCCGAAGGTGCCGCGGATGCGGGTTTCCAGATCCGGGTCCACCTGCCGCGCGCCGGCGGGCGGGGTGAGGCCAGGCAGGAGCATGATGGCGAGAAAAAGGAAACGCAAAAAGGGCATGGAGCGAAACCGGGCAGGGCTGGACCGCGACAGACTAGGTCAATTGCCCGATCTGTACGAGCCGGGCGGCCGGGAAAATTTCCAATCAGCCAGCCCCCTTGCCGGACCTGCCGGGCTGGGTTAGTGACGCGCCCTTTCGCGACCGGGTCCGAACCCCGGCGAGAGATGGAGATGATGATGGCCCGACGCCGCAAGGGCGAGGACATCCATGGCTGGGTGATCCTCGACAAGCCGCTCGACATGACATCGACGCAGGCGGTTTCGGCCGTGCGCCGCCTTTTCAATGCGAGGAAGGCGGGTCACGCGGGCACGCTGGATCCGCTGGCCTCGGGTATACTGCCGATTGCCCTGGGTGAAGCGACCAAGACCGTGCCCTTCGCCATGGAGGGTGAAAAGGTCTACCGTTTTACCGTGAAATGGGGCGAGCGCACCGACACGCTGGACGCGGAAGGCGAGATCGTGGCTTCCTCTGGTGTGCGGCCCGGTCGCGCTGCCATCGAGGCCGTGCTGGAGCGTTTCATCGGCGAGATCGAACAGGTTCCGCCGGCCTATTCGGCGATCAAGGTGGATGGCGAGCGCGCCTACGACCTGGCCCGCGACGGCGAAGAAGTGGTGCTGGACGCCCGCACGGTGCGTATTGACGATCTCCGGCTGCTCGACTGCCCGACCGCCGACATGGCGGTTCTGGAAATGCGGTGCGGCAAGGGTGCCTATGTGCGCTCCCTGGCGCGCGACCTCGCGGTCGCGCTGGGCACCGAGGGCCATGTGGCCGCCTTGCGGCGCGTGCGTGTGGGCGCATTTTCCGAGGCGGAATCCACAAGACTGGACGTGTTGAAAGAAATGGCCCATAAGGGCGCCGCTTCGGAAGCTCTGCTCCCGGTTCAGACCGCGCTGGACGACATCCCGGCGCTGGCCGTGACCGAGGAGGAAGCCTTCCACTTGAAGCAAGGACGTCCGATCGTCCTGCTCCCGCGTCAGGCGCAAGAGCTGAAATCGCAGCGACGTCCGCTTTTCATCGCGGACCGGGACTGTTCTTTCGCGGCTTTGGCGACCTGCAAGGACCAGGCGGTGGCGATCGGCGATGCGAGGGCCGGAAAGTTCCAGCCCTGGCGGGTTTTCAATCTGACCCCTTGAAAAGGGGCGACATAGAGTTTTAGGAGAACACGATGTCGATCACGCAAGAGCGCAAATCCGCGCTGATCAAGGACAATGCCCGCGGCAAGGCCGACACCGGCTCGCCGGAAGTCCAGGTGGCCATCCTCACCGAACGGATCGCCAACCTGACCGAGCATTTCAAGACCCACAAGAAGGACAACCACTCCCGTCGCGGCCTTCTTAAGATGGTTTCCCAGCGCCGCCGTCTTCTCGATTATCTCAAGAAGAAAGACGAGAGCCGTTACACGGCTCTGATCGAGAAGCTCGGCCTGCGCCGCTAATCCGCGACGCTATCCGTACGAAAGACGATATGTTCGATATTCAAAAAGAAACGATCGAGTGGGCGGGTCGCCCGCTCACCATCGAAACCGGGCGGGTCGCCCGGCAGGCAGACGGCGCGGTCATGGTGACCTATGGCGAGACCACGGTCCTCGCCACCGCCGTCGGCGTCAAAGCCGCGAAAGAGGGGCAGGATTTCTTCCCCCTCACCGTGAATTACCAGGAAAAATACTTCGCCGCGGGCAAGATTCCGGGCGGGTATTTCAAGCGCGAAGGCCGTCCGACCGAGAAGGAGACGCTCACTTCGCGCCTCATCGACCGTCCGATCCGGCCGCTGTTCGCGCCGGGCTTCAAGAATGAAGTCCAGGTGATGATCACCGTCCTGTCCCACGACATGGAAAACGATCCCGACGTGGTGGGCATGGTCGGCGCCTCGGCGGCGCTGGTCCTGTCCGGCCTGCCCTTCATGGGCCCGATCGGGGCTGCGCGCGTGGGCTATATCAACGGCGAATACGTCATCAACCCGCATGTCGACGAAATGCCGGAGAGCGCTCTGGACCTCGTCGTGGCCGGTACGGAAGACGCCGTGATGATGGTGGAATCGGAAGCGAAAGAGCTGTCCGAAGACATCATGCTCGGCGCCGTTATGGCGGGCCACAAGGCCTTCCAGCCGGTGATCGACATGATCATCAAGCTGGCCGAAAAGGCCGCCAAGGAACCCTGGGACTACCAGCCGGCCGATTATTCCGCCGAGGAAGCCAAGGTTCGCGAGCTGGTCGAAGCCGATCTCGCCCAGGCCTACACCATCACCGACAAGACCGAGCGCTATGCGGCGGTGGGCGCGGCGAAGGAAAAGGCCGTGGCCGAGCTGGCCCTGACCGAAGAGCGTCCCGACGGTATCCCGGGCACGGTTCTGAAAGATGTGCTGAAGTCGGTGGAAAGCTCCATCGTCCGCGGCGGCATCATCAAGACCGGCAAGCGGATCGACGGCCG
>NZ_JASBRI010000006.1 GCF_030149515.1 Maricaulis sp.
GGTCAACTCGGTCAACTCGGTCAACTCGGTCAACTCGGTCAACTCGGTCAACTCGGTCAACTCGGTCAACTCGGTCAACTCGGTCAACTCGGTCAACTCGGTCAACTCGGTCAACTCGGTCAACCGAGGGCCGTGCGTTCCCCTTCGAGGTCAAGCCCAGAAGGAGAAATTTTTCATATTTTCCAGACTTTAACGGAAGGCGCGGGAGCGGGGTGGGCCGAGAAGGACTGCGTTGAGCAACAACAGGTCCAGACCTTCCAAATAGGCCCGCGTCGTGGGCGACTGGGTAAAGGCGACCACCTGACCCGCCCCGTAAGACTGAGACAGGACGAAAGGCTTGAAGGCCAGCTGGTCAGCATACTCGTCCCAGAGATAGCCACCGGCCAGGAGTTCATCCCGTGCAGCAAAACGCAGAGCCGTATCCGCCTCGTCTATGGAGACCGGCGCATAGATGTCCGACCCCGTTACCAGGGCAAAGGCGCCGTCATCATAGCCGGCCGACATCCAGGCATCGGGATTGGCATCGACACGAACCAGCGCACCTGGCGAGGAATCCGGCAAGGCACCAGCCTCCGCCTCCAGGGAACGCAATTCCTCCCGATTGGTCACGACGCTGCCATCGACAACGCTTCCGCCCGATCCTCCACTTTCCCGAGGAGATTCGGCGGCGCGCTCGCGCTGGGCCGGGATCATGGACACGTCACTGTCGGCCAGCCAGCGGGTAGCCGAGCCCAACCCGATCACGACACCTCCACCCCGCGCGAACCGCTGGATCGCCGACGTGCCGGAACCACCCAGAGCCGAAGACAGATTGCCCCTGCCCTGCTCGGGCAAGATCAGCACATCGTAACCGCTCAGGTCCGCATAACCGATCGTTCCGGTACGGATCACGGCCACCGGAATGCCGTAGCGGCGTTCGAGAACATAGCGCGTCGGGCCGGCCGAAAGCGGGGAAACGCCGTCGTCCCAGAGCATTACGACGCGAGGTTCATGAAGAGTGCGGAAATTGTCGGAGCCCGGATTCGGCCCCTCATCCACCCAGCTCGTCTCCATGCCTTCGAAATGGGCCCCAATTTCAGCGGCGAGCCGCGTGATCAGACTGTCGAGATCCGCCGGTGCGGAATGGCGGGGCACAACGACGCTGCCGCGCGGGAAATCACGATCACCGATCCGAAACCCGATGTCGCTCGTGCGCATCGGCACGCCGTCCTGCGCCAAGGCTGCCACCAATTGCGCCTGTCCCGCGTCGGTCCAGGGAATCGCATATCCCCACTGGGCTCCACGCTCGCTGGTGACACGCGTGATCGGCATTTCAGCATTGACAGGCGCCGTGTTGAGCGAAGGCGCACGACGGCAATAGGTCGGCGTCACATTGTTCATGAGAGGCAGGGACCAAGCTGTAACATCGTACAATTCATGCCCCAGCCCTTCGCTGCGGCGACGTTCCTGCTCGGTCATGAACTCGGCCGGCAAATCGGTCGTTGCTTCCAGCAGGGTTCGCGCCAGCCGACCCGAAGCCTGGTCGAAACGGACCAGGAAGGCGCCGTCCTCGAAGCGGGCTCCACAGGCCGAACTCCCCGGCGCCACACGTCCGACTTCGATATCCTGGGCGGCGAGATTGCGGGCCATGCGCTCGGCGCTCCAGCGATTGGAGGCGATATCCAGCAGGACGGCCTGAGGGGCGTCATCGCTCAGCGCGGCCGAACGGCGGAAAGCGACGAAGTCGCGCAGGAAACGTTCACGGTTTTCTGCTACGACTTGGACTGTCGAAAGACTGGCGACAAAGTGATGGTCAACCCCGTCACCATAAGTCAGCAACGACCCGTCCCGCCGCCGCCATTCGAGGCCCCGCGCCGACGCCTGTTCATAGGTCATGGCGATGGCGCCCTGCAGGGTCGGCCACATATCGCCATATCCGGGATAAAAGGCGTCATAGACCTCGCGGGTGAAATAGTCGTAGCCCAGCCTGTCGAACCAGGCACCATGATTGCGTCCGATCAGCGCCTGTGCGTCGCGCTGGCTCCCCACGATGAGCGGATTGAAGGGCTCGGCTGACGGCGCAAAGAAATACGTCGAGTCGCCGCTCATCTCGTGCGCGTCGACTACGACGACCGGCCGCCATTCGAGAATGGCATCAACCCGCCCGCGGGTTTCCGGCTGGGTCCGGGCAAACCAATCGCGGTTCAAGTCAAAGAGATAATGATTATAGCGCCCGCCAGGCCAAGGCTGGTCGTGTTCGGCGGTATAACGATTGTCGCTTGGCTCCAGGCCGCGCGCGGCCCGGAAGGATTGCACGAAACGATTACGGCCGTCTGGATTCTGCGTCGGATCTACGACGACAATCGTGTTGTCGAAAATTGTCTCGACCATCGGGTCGCCCTGCGCAGCGAGCAGGTGATAGGCCGTGCGCAGGCCGGCATCGGTCGACGAAATCTCGTCGCCGTGCACCCCATAAGACAGCCAGACCACCGCCGGAAGACCGGCGATCAGACCATCTACAGCGTCCGCCGACAGGGCGGCCGGATCGGCCAGTTGCTGGAGGTCCGCCCGGATCGCGTCGAGCCGGTCGATCACGTCCGGCCGCGCTATCACGGCATAGACCAGGGGACGGCCTTCCCAACTGCGCGCGTATTCGACCACACGCATCCGGTCCGGTGCGGCCTCAGCCAGGGTATAGAGATAATCGACCGCGGTACCGGGAGGCGTAATCTCGTCGCCGAAAGCATAGCCGAATTCGGACATTGCGCTCGGAATGGCGGGATCATAATCCGCCTCGAAAGGAGACGTCTGGGCGACACCCGCACCCGGACCGGCCATGATTGCCAGCACGGCGGCAACTATCATTCGTATCATCGAAACCCCCGAATTCACTCGAACCCCACTAAATCAGGTTTCGGATATGGAGCCAAAGCCCGATCGTCGCAAAAATCAGGGCGTTACGACGGGGAAATCGGAATCGGGCTGTTCCAGCATGCCGAAGAAGCCGTAGAGGGCCCGTCGGTCTCCGTCCACGGAGAAGTCCTCGGAACCCAGCATGTCGAGCAGGCCCGCCTCCTGCCGCATCAACCGGGTCCAGAAATTCCGCGTCAGGCTCACAGTCGCGTCCGCATCGTCGGCCGCGTTGCCGCGCCGGTGGTGCATAACGCCGTTCGAGATCACGATCACGTGCGTCTCCCCAACATCGGTGAAGACGAAATTGAACACCCGGTCGGCGCGAGCCGCCCGCAATCCGTCCAGTCTAGTCGCCAGCGCCGCAAAGAACATGTCGAGCGGAATGGCATCGAGTATCTCCGCTCCGGCACCGACCGTATCCGAGGCAGCGATTCCGTGTCGCAATTCATGGGCACCCGTCAGATATACGTCTCGCCAGGGTGCGGACTCCGCTCCATAGCCCAGCTGCTCGTATGACCGGGCCAGCACGTCACGGGCACCGCCATGGTCCGGTTCGGCGAACACAGCGTGCTGGGCCAACTCGGCTGCCCATCGATAGTCCCCGGTCGCGAAGGCGGCCTCAGCCTGTTCCACAGTCGCCTCGATGCCACCGATGGCCCCGACATACCGCTGCGCAGCTTGGATGCGCGGTAGCGGGTCGAGATGAGCGGGAACCCCGTCATACCAGCCAAAATACCTCTGATAGACGGCGCGCGCATTGTGTTTCAGTGTTCCGTAGTAGCCGCGCACCGCGAAAACCTCGCCCAAGGTATCCGGCAGTGCGATCTCTTCGGCGATTTCGTCCGGTCCGAGCCCTTGCGCCGCCAAGCGTAGCGTCTGGTCATGAATGTATTTGTAGACATCGCGTTGAGCGACCAGGAAGGCTTCGGCCTCGGCGCGCCCCCAGACCGGCCAGTGATGGCTGTTGAAGATGACGTTGGTACGTCCGGCGAACATTCGCCGGGCGTCCTCGATCGCGGCTGACCATGCCAGCGCATCGCGCACCTGCGCACCACGCAGGGTGTAGAGATTGTGCATGGTGCGGGAGACGAGTTCGGCCCCGCACCATGCCTCGAAGTCAGGGAAAAAGACCGTCAGTTCCGCGGGAGCCTCGGTTTCCGGCGCATACTGGAACTCCATACGCACACCATCGATTTCCAGGATCTGGCCCGACCGGTCGATCAGGATATCGGGCTCGGCGATTGTATGGGTTCCCAGGGCCGGATGCTTGCCCAGGCCCGAGTCCACATGCCCGCGCGCTGTACGCGGCAAAGGCCCGCCATACATGAATCGCGCACGCCGGCCCATCACGACTCCGGCCATCACGTTTTCGCTGACCGCAGCATTGAGAAATCCTGCTGGGGCGATCACCGGCGCCGCGCCCTCCCCCGTCGCCTCCTCGATCGCAGCTACACCGCCGAAATGGTCGATATGGCTGTGGGTAAAAATTACGGCGGAAACCGGCCGGGGGCCCAATTCGCGCTCGACCAGATCGAGCGCCGCCCGAGCCGTCTCGACGGACGTCAACGGGTCGATCACGATCCGGCCGTTTTCACCTTCAACAATGGACATATTGGCCAGGTCGTAGCCCCGCACCTGGTAGATGCCCGGCACCACTTCGAACAAGCCGTGAACCGCATTGAGCCGGGCCTGCCGCCACAAGCTGGGATTGACGCTGTCGGGCGGCGCACTGTCGAGAAAGGCGAAAGCGGCTGTGTTCCACACCGTTTGCCCGTCCTGTGTCCGTATGTCGACAAGATCGTCCCGAGCCAGAAGGCCTCGCTGTGCCAAATCCTCGTCGTCCGGCTCCAGGCCTTCCAGCCATTCAGCCACGGCGCCGTTCATCTCGGCGGTCGTTCGTTGAGCCGGCCAGGCCCCGTGTGGATCGGCACCGGCTTCACCGGACGCGGACGGACCGGGAACGGGCGAGCACGCTACCAACACAGACAGCATCGCGCCTGCGGCCACTCCCGAAAAACGCAGCCAAGCCATCGCCTTCCCCCGAGATCATTGATCCTGCGCACTAGCGCGTGCGCCCGGAATTGACGATGATGCCCGGCGCAACGACAAGATGCTAGGCCGTGACTTGGTGTTCCCGGCGACTGTTGATAATTATCGGATCGACGCAACTGGTTGTACGAGGGAACGCTCATGGAGCCGGATGAGGCGTGGAACATGGCCCTGGATGCGCTGGACATTATGGAGCCCGAAGCGCGGGATGCATTGATGTCCACCGCTGAAATCCGGCATGTCGATGCGAACACCACGATCATCTCTCAGGACGATGAGGATGATCACGTCTATGTACTGCTCGAGGGTTCGGCGCGCGTGGTTCTCCTCTCCGAGGGCGGTCAGGAAATCTGGCTCGACTGGTTCGGCGCCGGTGCGATCTTCGGCGAGTTGGCGGCCTTGACCGGAAAGCGCCGCACCTCGGAGATCGTCACGGAAACCGATTGCCGCGTAGCAGTCATCACCGGACCCCAATTCTTTGACCTGATGCGCAATCACGGCGCGTTCGGGCTGGCGCTCGCAAAGATTCTCGCCGCCCGCATTCATCACACAACGCAGCGCATGTTCGAACTCTCAGCGCTCTCGGCACCGGGCCGCATATACGCCGAACTGCTACGCATGTCCGAACCCTCCGCAACGCACTCGACCAGCCGGACGATCCGGATTGCACCGTCGATGACGGAGTTGGCGAGACGGGTGAACACTACTCGCGAAACCACGTCGCGAACGGTCAACGACCTTGAACGGCGAGGCCTGCTCAAGCGCAGCGATCGTTCGTTCGAGCTGGTCGATCCCGACTTGCTAAACCGGATGCTCGGATCGGGTTGATACGGCATCGGCGCGCGCCGTGAGCGATCCCGGCGCAACGGCTCGCAAGGTATAGAGGGGCATCGCCGGCAGCAGCGGATCAATCTCCGTGAGGCCGACATATTCGCACCGAAATTCCGGCTTTTTGGACATCGCCAAGCGCGCCGCGAAGATCTCGCTGACAAAGATCGACCCCGGCACGGTCACCCGCTCGATCCGGGAGGCGATTGCGACCTGACCGCCAAACGGGACCCGGCGCTGCTGTACCGGGTCCACGCCCTCATGTACGGGACCGCAATGCCCGGCAATTCGCAGTCCGAGCGACGGAGGCAGACCGGCCGCTTCCAAGTCGATCCCGGAAAATTCACGCCGCAAGGTCACTGCGGCCCGTGCCGCCTGATCGACATCATCAAACGCGAAGAACAGTCCGTCGCCCCAGCTGTCGGCATAAAGCGGCGGGCTTTCCAGCTGATCGCATGTGCCGGCCAACCGGCCGAGCACTTCGCGCACGAAGCAGGGAATCCGGTCGTCTGGCACCGCGGACGATCCGCGGACATCGAGAAACAGCATGGCCCGCATCGCGGGCTCGAACTCGCTCCGTGCGACCGGCTGCGGCTGTTGCGAGCAAGTGACAGTGCCGTCGGGGCGATCGAAAGGGATCACACATTGCGGAGAACCCGTCTGGCGCCACATCTCGGCATCGCGTGCTGTCCCAAAGCGTGCAGCACCGGTTGTCCGGCCGTCATAGGCGAGCAACTGAACAGGACGGGTCGCAAGAACGTCGGCACGGATCTTCGCCAGGCCCATGGCAACCGCACTGGCATGATTGAGATTGAGCTCCGAGACAATCTGCCTGTCGGTAGTAACCTCGACAATATCGGTCGCCCGTTCGAGGCAAGCCTCGTAACGGCGAACCCAAGCCGCACCGAACGGCCGGACGGAGGTCTCCATGAAAACGGCAACCGGCACAGGCAGGACAACCGTCAGCGGACACCCCGCCCCCAACGCGACCTCCGCGATTACAATATCAGCACCGGCCGCCATCGCGCCGTAGACCGATCCGATGTTTTCCCGCTGCAGCACGTCGGCAACGGCCTTTCTCAGCTCGGTTTCGCGGCGCCTCGACACAGCGCCCTTGCCGGTTCCGGTACGGAAGATGTGACCGGCAAAATGGGCGGGACGCGGCGGTTCAAGGCTTGCCAGCCAGGAGTCCGATACCCCCAGCGCCGCAGCCACAATGCGCAATTGCCGCAGGGTCGTGGCATGCGCGATGAAATTCTCTCGATCAGAAGCGATTGCGGCGCGCAGGGCCAGATTTGCGGCGCCTGGCTCGCCCAGGAGAAGATAGGCCTCCGCCTCGGTCGCCCTTCGATAGTAGGCAGCTTCCGGATCGCCGGCCCTTGCCTGCCGGCTGGCCGCAAGGGCCTGGCGCGCCAGGTCGGTTGCGCGTGCCATATCCCCGGACAGACAGTACATGGTCGCGGCATTGATACCTGGATAGTGGCCGCCTGTCTGGTCGAATACATGCGCATATTTTTCTGCCGATTCCCGTGCCTTCGCTGCGAATCCGGCCACCTCTGCTTCAAAGGCAATCGCTTTCAGCAAGCGCGCGCCCAGCGCCAGACAGTCCTCGTTGTGCCGAGCCTCGGACAGGCGGAAACGCCGGTAGTCCGCTTCCGCCCGTTCAAGCGCGCCGGATCGGATCAAACAAAGCACGGCCCGGTCCTGGAGCCAGAGATCGTGTGGATCTTCCTGCAATGCCTCCAGACACAGATCGTAGGATCGAGCCAGATCGCCTCGCTTGAAACGTTTCGCAATACGGTCACGCTGTCCCATACGCACTCCACCAACCACTGCACGGACAACGTATCAGGGATTATCAGGGCGGAGTGAGTTCGATTTTGGGGTCGATAATGACCCGTGTCGCCTGGTTGCCCGCATCCTGGGACGCCTGAATGAACAACGCGAATTCATAGCTGCCGGCAGTTTCACACCGTGTGTCGATCTTGAAACTGTACGGCGCACAGCTGGCACCGTTGAGTATAAGCCAGTCCAGGCCGCAGAATTCTCCTTCGGGGAAAACGGATTTGAACTTGATGCGGGCGGGCTCGAATCCCCAACCGGGAACGTGGACATGAAAGATGAGGCGGGCCGGTGCCGTCACCTCTTCGTCGAAAGGACAGGTGCTCACCGTGCTGCACGGCGTCCAAAGACCGCTAAGTGCGGCCATGACCGCCGTTCGCAGCGTGGACGTGTCCGCATTGGGATATTGAGAGACCACGTCAGCGAACGTGACGAAGATGGATGAGATGTCGGAATCGTCGAACGTCTCGCGATCAGCATCGCTTCCGTGAACCACGACAAATCCGTCGGTGGCTTTCGCCACAAGAGCGAGCTGCGTTCGGGTCGGCGCAAATCCGCATTCTGCTTCCAGTTCCGGCTGGATCACTGTCCCGTCGAAGATGTCCTTGTCTATGCTGGGCATAGCTATCCCCTCTTTTGCCCCCAATAAACCGCCTCAAGCACGAGGCCCTGCGCATACACACTACTCGGCGCTCAAACGCTCGCTTTCCAGCATCGCCAACGCCTGGCGGTATTGAGCCCGGGCGTCGGCAGGCACCCGGTGCATGACCGGTTCCAGCCGGTTCACCATGGTTTCCCGGACGCGCGCCGCCTCCGGGCCTTCGCCCTGCCGCTCCAGCAGCTCCGCGAAGGTATTGGTCGCAGCGGCGTAGAGATAAATCCCCTTGGTGAGGCGTCCGGACCAGTCCTCGACCTGGCTCAGCGACACCAAGAGATGCTCTAGGGACAACCGGGCCGAGTCATTGTCGCCCATCGCCATGAATATCCGCGCCTCGACCAGCGCTGCATGAAGCCGCGTATCTTCAAATCGCAACCCTTCGACAGCCGCCCAGGCCGAATGGGCCATGAAGGCAGTCGCGTCCAGATATGCCTGTCGCGCACCATCGACATTGCCGCTGAGCAGATTGGCCTCAGCCAGCCAGATCCGCTGGCGAATGCCCAGGAGCCGCCATTCCAGATTTGCAGGATCGTGCTCGATCAGGGCATCGGCCTCGTGCGAGGCCGCCGTCAGTATGTCCAACGCTGCCGCGATACCCTCGGGCCGGCTTTGCGAACCAGCGGCCATATAAAGCCGCGCCAGGCTATACTCCGCCGACATGGCGCTCCGCCGAACACTCCAGTTGTCCGAATCGGCCAGTTCAGCCTCGTAGACACGAATCTGGTCACGAACGAAACGCATCGCGACTTCACGCCCGTCCAGGGGCTCGGATACGTGCGCCATCCAGGCATAGGCGTCTGCGACATCGATCCAGGCCTGCTCGGATGCGCCCGACTGTTCCGCTATCCGAACAAACAGGTCCAGGGCCTGACGGAACTCGTCGCGCGCCACCTCGAACCGTCCCTGACCGACATAGAGCGTGCCGAGATTTGAGTGGGCATACGCCGCCTCGGCCTGCCATTCCAGATTATCCGGATCGTTCCCGAGCAATTGCTCGGACAGGTCGCGATACTCGACGAACCTGGCTTCGGCTGTTTCCAGGTCGGAGCGCCGCCAGGCGAAGTAACCGGCCCAATAGGCGCTTTGGGAGTGTTCGTAGATCCGCGCCGGAGAAGTCGGCTCCACGGCCAGGATGCGGCTGGTGGCCTCATATGCCGTTACGAAGTGACGATAGGCATTGTCCAGATCACCTTCGGCGCTGTCGATCTCGCCGAGGAGGTGGAATGCCCTGGCCCGGCGCCCCAGATCGTCCGGCGACATCTGGCGCGGATTCTGATCGTCATAGTATTCGATGACCTTCTCTCCGACAGCGTCAAGAACATCCAGTCGGCCAACGGGTTCCAGTTTCAAACGCAGATCGCTGAGCATGAATTCGATCAAATCCTCTGCCTCGGCCTTGCGCCGTTCAGCTTCGGATTGGGCCGAAATCGCAAACAGCGTCAGGGTGGCCATGATAAGCGACAGGGCAATCGAACTGCCTGTGATCGCCGTCACACGCCTTTGCCGGCGTTGCAAGTCCCGCTGGATAAGCTGATCGAGCCCCAGATCCAGAAGACCGGCGACCAGTTTGAGCAGCGCCATGCGGCGTCCGTCGCCACGCGGGCGGAAATCGGCCGCGACAGGTTCCGGTACACCGTCTCCGGACGTCCGCAGGTTGGGCGGGAAACATTCCAGGTCGGACGCCATGCCGGCCGCCTCCGCGCCCGGTTCGCCGGCGACGACCGCGGCAAGGATATCGCCATCGGGGTTGATCTCGCGAAAGACACGGATCTCCTCGTTCACCCAGCGCGACCTTGCCGCGGCCGGAGAACACAGAACGATCAGGGTCTGCGAGTTCCCCAGCGCCTCACGCACCGAAGCCGACAGATCGCCGGATGCCGGAAGGTCCTCGCGATCCCGGAAAATCGGGGACAGGCGCCGGGGGACTTCGCCCTTTCCGGTTACCTGGCCGACCAGACGGGACGGCACGCGATAAGTCTCGAGCGCCCGGTGCAGCCGGCGCGCCCTTCCCTGATCGTCATGGCTGTAACTGATGAAAGCCCGATAGCGGCCGCTCGCGGTCATGATCACCCCGGTTTCCCCAAACGGGCCAATCATCGGGCCAATGCCGGGGCCATGCAACCTTACACAGCGACGCCAAGAGACCGCCGACGCCGGCTATCAACAGATTTGCGCTGGGTCGTCACCTGTCATGCTACCTGCGAGGCCAATCTGGAGAGCATGGGTCGCGGCAGTGGAGGGAGGGCAAGGTCGGGGAGGGTTGAAACGCAAGGCGAAGTTGGGGCTTCGCATTGGGCAAGGTATTGCGCCTGACCACATCCCCGACGCAGTATGCCCTCCCCAGGGGAGGTGTTTGGGACCGCTCGCAGTGAGCAGCTTTGGTTTTCTAACAGGTCAAGACCGTCAGCGCTGTGATAGGGATCACACCCGCTGTAATTGCGCGCCTTGTCGTTGATCGATACGCTTCAAGGCCACGGCCCGCGCCCCGGCGTGTCAACGCTGGATCATGCGGGAACCGACGGCAGCGCCGTTTCGGAAACGCCGGCCAGGCCCGGGATGGTCAAACCGCCCTCCTCCGCAGGGCCAGCCAGCTGGCGGAAACCGGTAAACAACTCGCGACCCATACCGATCTGGGCGATAGGTGGAGCTTGCGTCAAAGGCCGGTCGCCGAAATCATCCACTTCGACCGTGAGCCTTCCCGAGGCCGCATCCAGCACAATCCGGTCACCATCGCGCACTTGGGCGATCGGTCCGCCCAGTGCCGCTTCCGGGCTGACATGGATTGCCGCCGGCACCTTGCCTGACGCTCCCGACATACGTCCGTCAGTGACCAGGGCCACCCTGAATCCCCGGTCCTGGAGCGAACCCAGTGCCGGGGTCAGTTTGTGCAGTTCCGGCATGCCGTTTGCCCGCGGTCCCTGGAAGCGCAACACTGCCACAAAGTCCCGCTCCAATTCTCCGGTCTTGAAGCGGTCGAGAAAATCTTCCTGACTTTCGAACACGAGGGCCCGCGCTTCGACAGTCCGGTGCTCGGGCTTGACGGCCGACACCTTGATCACCGAACGGCCAAGATTGCCGTCGAGCACTTTAAGGCCGCCATCCCGGGCAAAGGGTTCGGAGACCGGACGAACGATGTCGAGATTGGCGCTTTCGGCGACAGCATGCCGCCACATCACGCCGTCTTCGCCTTCGAAGGGCTCGGCTGCGTACCGGCGCAGCCCCTGCCCCATCACCGTCTGGACATCCTCGTGCAGCAGGCCCGCGTCGAGAAGCTCTCGAATAACGAATCCGAGCCCGCCGGCGGCGTGGAAATGGTTCACATCAGCGGGACCGTTGGGATAAACGCGGCACAGCAGCGGCGTCGCCGAAGCGAGTTCGTCGAAATCGTCCCAGTCGATGTAGATTCCGGCCGCCCGGGCAATAGCCACAATGTGAATGGTGTGATTGGTCGAACCGCCCGTGGCATGAAGCCCCACGATCGCATTCACGATCGAGCGTTCATCGACGATATCGGCCAGCGGAATATAGTTTTCACCCCCGGCCGTGATCTCCGCTGCGCGCCGGGCAGCGGCCCGGGTCAGCGCGTCGCGTAGCGGATCGTCCGGATTGAAGAAAGCGGCGCCCGGCAGGTGCAGGCCCATGATTTCCATGAGCATCTGATTGGAGTTCGCCGTCCCGTAGAAGGTGCAGGTTCCCGGTGAATGGTAGGATTTGCTTTCCGCGTCCAGCAGTGCGTCGCGTCCCACCTTGCCCTCGGCGTACAGCTGGCGGACCTTTGCCTTTTCCGGGTTCGGCAGGCCCGACCGCATCGGCCCTGCCGGTACAAAAATCACGGGCAGATGCCCGAAGCGCAACGCCCCGATCAAGAGCCCGGGCACAATCTTGTCACACACCCCCAGGCAAAGGGCCGCGTCGAACATGTTGTGCGACAGGGCGATCGCCGTACCCATGGCGATGGCATCCCGGCTGAACAGGGAAAGCTCCATACCGGGTTGCCCCTGGGTGACACCGTCGCACATGGCCGGCACACCGCCGGCAACCTGGCCCACCGCTCCGACATCGTTGAGAGCCTGTTTGATGATGGCTGGAAAGCGCTCGAAAGGCTGATGCGCCGAAAGCATGTCATTGTAGGCTGTCACAATCCCGATATTGACCGAGTTGCCATCCTTCAGTGCGCGTTTGTCTGCCCCCGGACACGCGGCAAAGCCGTGAGCCAGGTTTCCGCAAGACAGGACGGAACGGTTCCGCCCGTCTTCGCGCGCGCCGCGCATCTGCGCGATGTAGGCAGAGCGGCTTCGGGCACTGCGCTCGCGGATCCGTTCGGTTACGGCGGCAATTGTGGGGTTGAGGCTTTGAGCCATGGTTCGCCTTCCGTTGCGTTCAGGGTCAGTCCGTCCAGTGAATTTCCAGTGGCATGGCGGCATCTCGCAGGATGGCCCGGACCGGTAGATCGGCCTCGGGTCCCTCGGTCAGTGCCCGCTCCAACGTGTCGCGCTTGGCCGCTCCGGCAATCATCAAGATGATGCGCTTGGCTTGAGCAATGGCACCCAGGGTGAGTGTCATGCGCTGGACATGGGGGCCCGTAACATCTGTCTGGGCAGCCTGCACGGCGGCAACCCTGGCGCCGTTCCGGCTGAGCGCCCGGTCCAGTCCCTGGGCGCGGGGGAACCACGACGCCGTGTGTCCATCAGGTCCCATGCCCAACACGACCACGTCGGGCACATCCAACCCTGCAAGGCGTGCCTCCACCTCCTCCACCGCATCAAGGGGCGATGCTTCGGGGGTTTTGAGACCGAAGAAGCCGGCGGCGGCCGCCGGTCCCGCCAGCAGGGTCTCGCGGACGAAGGTTTCATTCGAGCCCGCCTCGCCCGGATCGACCCAGCGCTCATCGACCAGAACGACGCTGACGCGCGACCAGTCTAGATCAGAACCCGACAACTCCCGATACAGGCCTGCGGGCGTGGAGCCGCCGGAAACGGCCAAAACGGCCCTGCCCCGCTGCGCGATGGCACGGGCGAGATCGTCGCGGATGGTCGCGCACAGGCGGCTCGCCATCGCGTCCGCATCGGCATGTACCGTCATCGGCATGGCGGTATCAGTAAGAGATGGCATCGAACCACTCCCGGTCTTCGCGGGCCAACATCAGGGCGGAGGGCGTAGGTCCGTCCGTGCCGGCTTGATAGCCATAGAGCTTTGCCTGACTCTCGTCCCAGGCATGAATGATCCCGTCGACCCAGCGCCAGGCGGCCTCGACCTCGTCACGACGCATGAACAGCGAGAGATTGCCGCGCACCACAGCCATCAGCAGCCGTTCGTAGGCATCGGGGTAGTTCGCCTCGAAATGCTCCGCGTAGGACAGGTTCAGCGGTACATAACGCAAGCGGAGACCGCCGGGGCCCGGGTCCTTGGTCATCAGCATCAGCTTGACGCCCTCGTCGGGCTGCAGCCGGATTACCAGGCGATTGGGATGTAACGCGCCCTTTGCGGCGCCGACGATATCGTGCGGAATCTGCTTGAATTGGACGATGATCTCCGAACGCCGTGACGCCATGCGCTTGCCCGTGCGCATGTAGAACGGCACCCCTGCCCAACGCCAATTGTCGACCTGGGCCCGGATAGCAACGAAGGTCTCCGTCTCCGTATCCGTACCGACCTCTTCGGCATAGCCGGGCACGGTTTCACCGCCAATCGCCCCGGCCTGATACTGGCCGCGCACGACATCATTTGCGACGCTGGCAGGTGTAACCGGACGCAGTGCCTTGAGCACTTTCAGCTTTTCGGTGCGCACCGAATCCGCTTCGAGCGATTCCGGCGGCTCCATGGCAACCAGGCAGGCGAGTTGAAGCAGATGGTTCTGAACCATGTCGCGCAGGGCGCCGGAACGATCATAATAGCTCGCCCGCTTGCCCGCCCCCAGGGTCTCTGCAACCGTTATCTGGACATGGTCGATGCCATTGGCATTCCACATCGGCTCGAACAGATAGTTGGCAAAGCGCAGGATCAACAGATTCTGTACGGTTTCCTTTCCGAGATAGTGGTCGATCCGGAAGATGTTGTTCTCATTGAACACTTCTCCGACCTTGTCGTTGATCGCACGGGCCGTGTGATAGTTCGATCCGATCGGCTTTTCCAATACGATGCGGGCGTTGGGCGTATTCAGCCCTTGCCGCGCCAGACCGGCACACACCGATCCGTAGATCGACGGTGGTAGCGCCAGATAGTAGAGCCGGATCTTGTCATCGTCCGGATCGAGAGCATCCTTGAGCCTCGCCCAGCCTTCGCCCTCGCCGCTGGCATCGAGATCGACATAGTTCAGCCGTTCGGAAAACGCGGCCCAAGCCTTGCGCCGCGCATCGGTCACGTTGCCATTGTCGAATATGTGGGTGGACGCCAGCTCGCGAAACGCTTCTTGCGCCATCGGTTCGCGCGAAGCGGCCACGATCCGGGAATCGTCGGTGATCTGACCGTCGCACCAGCGGTGGAACAGGGCCGGGATGAGTTTGCGGAGCGCGAGATCACCGGTGGCGCCAAACACAACAATATCAAACGGTTCAACGGGTACGAGTTCGGCCATACCTACGATCCAATCGAAAGCTTCAAAACGCTCATGCCCTATATATAGCGATAATGTTACCCCTAACATACCCCTTTCCGGCAATCAGGGAAGCCAAGAAACAGCACGCAGCGGCGTGCGGGCACAAAACAGGGGAGGACATCGTTCATCGGCTCTTATAGAAACAGGGGAAACTCGAGGTCGACCGGCGTGAGATCCATACTCCTTCCTGCATTGGCCTTGCTCGTATGCGATCCAGCCTTCGCCCAACCGTTGGCGGCCATTGAAGGCGTAGACGACGCCGAGCTTCGCGCCGCCCTGGAAACAGCGATTGGCGAGCGATCGGCGCAAGCCAATGGTACATCCAGTTCACTGCGCCAGGCACGCACCGCCGCTGGCCGGGCGCGCCGGCTCCTGCGCGCACGCGGCTACTACGGCGCCAGCGTCACGCCAGGCCTGAGGGCCGGGCGCCATCCTGTCGTCCGGATCGAACCGGGCCCCCAATTCCACATCGCGTCCATCGCAACCGAGGCCGGCGAGGATACACGGGCACGTGAGGTCGCCGGCGCGGCCCTTGCGATGTCTGCGGACCAGCCCCTCCAGGCCCGGGCCGTGATTGCTGCCGAGGCTCGCGGCCTCCTTGCGCTGCACGGTACCGGTTGGCCGGACGCGACGATCGGAGAGCGCGAGGTCATCGTCGACCATGCAACACATTCGGGCAATATCACATTCCGCTTCAATCCCGGCCCCTGGTCCACCTATGGCGAAATCGTTGGGGACACAGCGCCCTGGCGGCCGCAATTTATCGCCCGGATGTCGCCATTCACAACTGGCGCCCCGGCCGATCGCGAGGAAATGCTTGCCTTCCAGCGGCGGCTCGATGCCTTGGAGAGCGTCCGGTCGGCCCGGATATCGCTTGGTCCGGTCGGCGAAGACGGGAACCGGCCCGTCGATGTGGCACTGACCGCGGCTCCGCGGCACTCCATCGAGACAGGCCTGAGCTATTCCACCAGCGACGGCGGCGGGGGCAATGCCCGCTGGACCCGGCGAAATCTGTTCGGCGGTGATGAGACGCTGACCCTGACCGGTAATCTGGCAACGCTGAACCAGTCCCTGCGCGCAGAGATCTCACGGCCGCACTGGCGGCGTTTCGAGCAGACCCTGTTCGTTCACAGTGAACTCAAGCATGAAGATACCGACGCCTACGAACAGGATCAGGCAGAGATCGGCGCAGAAATCACGCGGCAGGATGGCCGTCGCCACTATGGCGCGGGCGTCCGGCTGGATTGGTCCAGCGTTATCGATTCCCTGGGCCAGAGAGACGTGGTTACGGCCGCACTAGACCTGGTCGCCGGCTACGATTCCCGCAACGACCCTCTTGACCCTGATCGAGGCATGCGCGGAACGGTCCAGCTGACGCCGGCCACGACACTGGGCGATTGCAATTGCCAATATGTGCGTCTTGAACTGCGGGGCAGCGGATACCGGCGTCTCGGCGAAAACCTGGTGGCCGCGACCCGACTCCGCCTCGGCTCGGTGCTTGGAACATCCGCGTCTTCCATGCCGGCCGACCAGCGCTTCTATGCTGGCGGCGGAGGATCAGCCCGCGGGTTCGACTATCAATTGCTGAGCCCGCCTGCGCTGGACGGCACCCCCTTCGGTGGAACGTCGGTTGTCGAGACAAGCGTCGAACTGCGTTGGCGCGTCAATGAACGCTGGGGCGCGGTCGGCTTCCTGGATTCAGCGACGGCGGGCGAAGACAGCCAACCGGACATTTCCAACATGCGAAGCGCTGTCGGCATGGGCGTGCGCTATTATTTCGACTTCGCGCCTGTTCGCATCGACATTGCCACGCCGCTGGACCGGCGCGATGGCGAGGATCCGGTGCAAATCTATTTCAGCCTCGGTCAGGCATTCTGATTCATGAGCCGCCGGCAACGCATAGTCCTGATCCTTCGCTGGAGCGGTATCGTGCTGGGCACCGGACTGGTCCTGCTGGCGGGCCTCCGCATCGCCGCCGGCAGTGCCCCGGGACGCTGGGCACTCGATGCCGCCCTCGACGGGCGTTCGATCACCGGTCACACTTTGGCAATTGACGGAATTCGCGGCGATCCCCTGTCGCGCTTCCGGATCGATCGGATCACGTTTGCCGACAACGACGGCATCTGGCTCACCGCAGAAGACATTACGGTCGACTGGCGCAGCCGCAGCGCGGTCTTCCCGCCCTATCATGTGGAACGGATCACGGTCGCACATGTGACGATGCACCGGCCGCCGGCTTCGCCGGCGCGGGCCGTCAATTCCGGCGGTACGCCGGAGCTGCCGCCGCTGTTCCTGGGCGAAATGAACATAGCCGAGCTCGCACTGGCCGATGGCGTACTCGGCCAGCCCGCCCGGCTTCGTGTCGAAGCCGCTGCGAATGTCCTTGCCGACGGCCGCGCATCCGGGCGGTTTGACCTGGTCCGGCTGGACACGCCCGGGGACCGCCTGTCGGCTGAATTTTCCCTGACGGGCGAAACCGTGACGGGACAGCTGCAGGCCAACGGCCAGCCGGACGGGCCGTTGGCCAACTTCTTGCGCCTGCCGGACCGGGAGATTCACGCGTATGGGCAGGTGGCCGGCGACCGTCAATCGGGAACAGGTCATATTGTACTTGCGGCCAACGGTGAAACGGTTGCTCGCGTACGGGCTCAATGGACACCTGCTGGCTGGCTGGCAGAGGGGTTGGCCGGGCTGGATCGCTGGGACCTGTTGCCTGAGGCGTACCGGAACCTGGCCACGCAGGCTGACTTCCGCGCCGAAGGTCCCCGCGATCCCGCTCCACAACTCGGCCGCATCCGCGTTCATGCCGCCGGCGGATGGATCGAAGCCGAGCCGGCTGGCGATACTGCCTGGGCGATCGATGCCTATGCGGAGGCCGACACAATAGTCGCGCTGTCTCGTGGTGAGGTAGCCGCGACCGGCGCCTACTGGTCGGGACAGGCCGCAAGAAGCGACGGCACGTGGCAGCTGGACGGACAAGTCGACGCCTCGGGCCTGGCAACCGGTCTCCTAACCGCACGGCGAGCGTCCGGACCGGTATCGCTTTCCCGGTCGAACGGTGTAGTCCGTATCGAGACAAGTCTCGTTCTTGAGAACGCGCAGACCAGGCGAGTGCCCATCGACGCCCTGCTTGCCGAGCGGACGGGGCTCGCCTTTGACGGCAGTTGGCTGGGGCGCGAGCGAATACTACAGGTCGACCGGCTGGCTATCGATAGCGGCCACGCTCACCTCGATGCGACAGGCCGGTATCCGTTCGGGGATCCCGGACCCGAAATCACCGCCGAAATCGCCATTACCGATGTGAGCCGCCTGACAGGCCTTGCCTCCGGACCAGTCCGGGGCTCAGTCGCCATCGCTGCGCAAGACGTTGCGGACGTCACGCTGGACGCCCGCGATGCACACTGGAACACCACGGCTTCCGATCTATTGTCGGGTCTGTCTGGACAGGCCCGACTTGCACGCACGCAATCCGGATGGCGCCTTGCAGACGTTTCGGCCCGTTCGAACGGGCTGGACCTGTCGGCCAGCGGCCAGCTGGATGGCGATGACTGGAGCCTTGAGGGCGATCTCGCTGTGTCGGGGCGGATACCGGTGGAGATGCTGGAGATCGACAGCGCCCTTGCCACTGCCTTTCGCGCTGAATCCAGCGGGAACCGGATCGTCCTGCGGACCGCCACGACGAGCGATACGTTCGCCGCCGGGCCTCTGCAAGTGTCGAATCCGCGTCTCGCCGTCGAGACAGTCTGGGCGGACGGTGCGCTGGCTGCGGACTGGCTACTCGAAGCATCGCGAAACGCCAAGCCTGTGCACCTGAGCGGCACCGCGGCCTGGACGCCCGGCAGCTGGAACATCGATCTGGATGACGGCCGGCTCAGCCCGTTCGCCCTGTCGGGATCGGCCGCCAGCAATGACGGCAGGCTGGATGCCGCACTGGATGTCGCGCTCGGCGACCGGGCTGAAGTGACATTGCGGCTCTCGGCACCAGCGGGCGCGCCACTCGACGGGACGCTCGAAGCCCGGTTTCATTTGACAGGCCATGCCTTCCCCGGCGGGCACCTGAACGACGCCCAGCTCATCCTGGCCGGCCCATTGCGCGAACTTGAAGTCGCGTTGTCTGCCGATGGCCGGCTGCGCAGTCCCTTCGACGTCACCGCACAGGGCCGGCTTGCACTGCCCGAGGCTGGCGGCCTCGACCTCACCCTCAGGCCCGCAGGCCGTTGGAGCATTCACGATGTCGTCACACCGGAACCGGCCCGCCTGACCGTCGCAAACGGCCAGGCCCGCCTGGACACAGCTATCGTTCTGGGTGAGGGCCGAGTCGATCTGATCTATGACGATACTGGCGCCGCCCCGACAATCGACTTGGTAATCGATACGCTGCCGGTAAGTGCGATCGGCGATATCGCCGCCCTGCCACCAGCGGCCGGCACACTCTCAGGTAACGCCACCCTGCGCCGCGGCGACGAAAGCTGGCAGGGCAATGCCACCCTGTCCGCAAACGATCTCGTTTCGCTGAGCGTCGACGACATGGCACCGCTGACCCTGGACACCGATCTGGCCCTGACCCCGCAAGAGGCCCGGCTCGAAACCCGGCTTTCCGGTGGAGGCCTGACAGCGTCGGGATGGCTTACGCGCGATGGCGCGACACGCACACTCACAGGTTTGGCCGGAGCAGACGGCTCTGCCATCTCGGGGCGCCTTGATGCATCGGGCGCGCTGGCCCCGATTGCGGCGCTGGTCCTGCCGTCAGAAACCGTGCTCCACGCCGGGGAGGTCGACGCCGAAGTGGATCTCGGCGGGGTGCGGGGATCGCCGGTGCTGGCCGGCCAGGTGCGGGTTGGAGACGGGCATCTGACCGCCGCTGCGATCGGCAGCACAATCCGGCAGATCGACCTGACAGCCCGGTTCGATGACAATGGGATCGACCTGACGAGTTTCTCGGCGACCGACGGGCGCGATGGCCGCGTTTCCGGCTCCGGCCAGCTACGCCTGCCCACCGAAGGCGCGCGGGGTGAGGCCCGTTTCGAGTTCGAGCGCTTCCTCGCCGTGCATCGGCCCGACCTGACTGCGCAGGGAACGGGCCATGTCGACCTGACACTGGACGGGCGCGGCCTACTGGTCGCCGGTCAGGCCCGGATCGATCAGGTGCGAGCCTCACCTACGCTCAACGGCGCAGCCTCGATCCCGGAGATCGACGTGCGCGAAATCAACCTGCCGAAGAACCGGACCGCCTATTCGCGCACAATCCTGCCCGTTCGGCTGGACTATGGGATCGAGGCAGAGCGGAATATTTATGTCACTTCCCGCAGTTTCTCGTCGGAGTGGGGCGCCGACCTGCGTGTCACGGGACCGACCGGCAAGCCCAATCTCGCCGGCACGGCAAATCTGGCCGGCGGCACCGCCTTTGTCCTGAATCGCCGCTTCAGTCTGGATGACGGCGAAGTCCGCTTTGACGGCACACCCGCCGATGCGCGCATCGACCTTACAGCGTCGCACGCACGCACAGGCTTCTCGGCAACTGCCAATATCGCCGGACCGGTCCGCTCGCCTACGGTTACGCTGTCGAGTGAACCTGCCCTGCCGGAGGACGAAATTCTTTCACGCCTTCTGTTCGACGAATCGGTCAGCGAACTCGGCGCGTTCGAAGCCGCTCAACTGGCGGCACAATTGTCAGGGCAAAGCCTGCTCGGCGTGGTCGGCCAGTTGCGTGACCTGGCCGGGATCGACCGGCTGGACGTATCGACCGACGCCGCCGGGAATCTGGCCGTTACCGGAGGCCGGCGTTTCGGCGAGAGCGTTTATGTCGAGGTCGGCAGTACCGGCGTCTCGGCATTGAGTCAGGCCCTGGTCGAATGGCAGTTGACCCCGGACCTATCTGTGCTTTCGCGCCTCTCGGCCGATACCGACGCGGAGATCGCCATACGCTGGCGGCGGGACTACTAGATTCAGCAGGATTTAGCCTGCCCGGCCCGGCGCTTGCCAGCCAACAAGACGCAGAGTACGCAAGGGGTTGTACCGATCGCCCACTGGAGACCCTGCACCCGCATGAAGTCCTTCCTGCTCAAGATCGTGAAGCCGACGGGCGCCTGGGCGCGCTGGCTCGTCTTTCTGACCCTGCTGGGCACGGTCGTGGCCGGGCTGAGCGGACAGTTCGAAATTGTACAACGGTATCTCGGCACCGAAGCCCTGACCTTCCAGATGGGCAATATCCGGATCAGCGCCTACACGGCCCTGCGCGCCCTTCTGGTGCTGGCTCTGGTATTCTGGACCACCGCGATCATCGTCGACGTCGTCGACAAGCGCATCGCCGGTCTGAGCCGGATGAGGCCGACGACGCGCATCCTGGTCACCAAGTTTTTCCAGATTGGCATATATTTCCTGGCCGGGCTGATCGCTCTGGACATGATCGGACTGGACCTGACAACACTCGCCGTATTCGGCGGCGCGCTGGGCATAGGGATCGGTGTCGGCCTGCAGAAGATCGCCTCGAATTTCATCTCCGGCCTGATCCTGTTACTGGAGCGCTCGGTCGAGCAGGACGATCTCATCGAACTGCCAGACGGCACAACCGGTTTCGTGCGCCGCTCCTCGGCCCGCTACACGCTGATCGAAACTTTCGATGGCAAGGAAATCCTGATTCCAAACGAGGATTTCATCACCAACCGGGTCACCAATTGGACTCTGTCCACCACGAAAGCGCGGATCCAGGTCAATATCGGTGTGTCGTACAAGTCTGATCTCGAAAAGGCCCAGGCCCTCATCCTGGAAGCTGCGCGCGAGCATCCACGCTGTATCGAGGAGCCGGAACCCCTGTGCTTCCTTCTCAATTTTGGCGAGAGCTCGGTCGACTTCACGCTCCTGTTCTGGGTCGGCAATGTAGTGGACGGACGTTGGGCGCCGCAGAGCGACGTGATGTTCGCGATCTGGCGGAAATTCCGCGAGCACGGCATCGAAATCCCCTTCCCGCAGCGCGATCTCCATATCAAGTCGGGCGAGGCTCGCAATGCCTGAGAAAACGGGCATTCTCTACGCGGCGGCGATTGTGGGCGACGGCCGGGGCAAGCCCCTTTCCGACACGGATATCGCCGCGCATATCAAGCATGAGGACCTCGCCTGGATACATCTTGACGGCCGTCATCCCGGCGCGCGCGACTGGATTTCCAGCGAGCTCGACTATCTGGACCCGCTGATCGTCGACGCCTTGCTCGCCGAGGAGACACGACCGCGCATAGTGGAGCTCGATCAAGGCGCACTGATGATCCTGCGCGGGGTCAATCTGAACGAGGATGCCCAGCCGGAAGACATGGTCTCCATACGGCTCTGGATCGATGCCCATCGCATCGTGTCTGTGCAGCTGCGGCAGCTCAAGGGTGTGCGCGACGTCCAGGACCGGTTGGCCGCCGGCACGGGACCGAAACATTCGGGCGATTTCATTGCCATGCTCTCGGCCCGTCTGTTCGAACGCATGGAACCGGTAATGACGGGCCTGCACACCGCGCTCGACGATATCGAGGAAGAAGTGATGGAAACGCCGTCGATCGAAAACCGGCAAGCCATCAACACGTTGCGCCGGCAGGCTATCATCTTCCGGCGCTATTTCGCGCCCCAGCGCGATGTGATCGCACAATTGCGCACGATGGATTTCGTCTGGCTGGACCCGCCGGCCAAGCGCCGCCTGCAAGAGAATCTCGACCGTATCACCCGCTATCTCGAAGACCTGGACGCGATTCGAGAGCGGGCGCAGATCGTCAAGGACGAACTGGCCAATTCACTGGCCGACCGGATGAATAAGAACCTCTATATCCTGTCGCTCATCGCCGCGATCTTCCTGCCGCTCGGCTTTCTGACCGGCCTTCTGGGCATCAATGTCGGAGGCATACCCGGCGCCAACCTGGCCAGCGCCTTCTGGCTCTTTGTCGGCGTCCTCACCGGAATCGGCGTGATGCAGGTCCTCGTTTTCCGCTGGATGAAATGGCTCTAGTCATTTCCCCGCCTATGTGTAGGCGATATGGTAGAGCCACTGCAGGTGGCGTTCGAAATTGCGCAGCAACTCACGGATCACCTGAACCTTCGAGAAGCCGTAGACACAGTAGTGCTGACTGCCGTCCGTAAGGATGACTTCGGCGCGGGCAAATTCCTCCTCGGTCTTTTCCTTGTCGTCCTCGATTTCGAGATCGGGGGTCGAGAAATAGGGAGCGTCGTAGAGGCGGCGCTCCACGCGGAAGATGAATTCCGGCTTGTCCTCGTCGTGCACGCGCATCGAGGCCTTGCCCTTGGCATGGTCCAGCTCGACCTCGTAACCGTAGGTCTTGAGTTCTTCGGCGACCTCGTTCAGGGCCGGAATGACGGTTTTCTCGATATACGCGTCAACCTCGCGGCCCGTGGGCCGTGAGAACATCATGCGCAGCCGGGCACGCCAGGGAATGGCAGCGCCTTCGACCGGCAGCTGGGCTGCCGTCTTTACCCCGGCACGGCGCGCCGTCTCGATCGACCACGCCCGCATCAGGCCCGCGAATGCGAGCATGATGATCAGGGTGAATGGCAGGGCCGCCGCTATCGTTGCCGACTGCAGCGCCGCCAGGCCGCCCACAACGAGCAGGACGGCCGCCACCACGCCTTCCAGCAGCGCCCAGAAGAGGCGCTGGGACACAGGCGGCGTCAGCGAACCACCTGAAGCCAGGGTCGACTTCACAAGCGAGCCGGAATCCGACGACGTCACGAAGAAGGTCGCCACCAGGACAATGGCGGCTACCGATGTAATCGAGGTTAGCGGCAAGTGTTCCAGGAAGGCGAACAGCGCCAGCTCGCTGGTACCGTTGCGGATGGTGTCCAGCATGGGTTCGGCGACGCCCGCCAGCGCCAGGCGCAGTGCACTGTCGCCATAGACCGTCATCCAGAAGAAGGTGAACAGGGTCGGCCCCAACAGCACACCGAAGATGAATTCGCGTATCGTGCGGCCACGCGAGATGCGGGCAATGAACATGCCGACGAAGGGCGACCAGGAAATCCACCATCCCCAGTAAAACAAGGTCCAGTCGGATACCCAGACCCCGTCGCCATAGGCGTCCATGTTGAAGGTCAGTGTAGCGAGCTGATCGAGATAATTGCCGATATTCTGCACAAAAGCGCTGATCAGGAAGAGGGTCGGTCCGGTCAGCAGAACGAAAATGATCAGGGCAATGGCGAGATAGAGATTCCACTCCGACAGGCGTTTGATGCCCGCGTCAAGCCCTGCGACCACGGACAGCGTCGCCATGGCCGTGATCACCGCGATCAGGATCAGCTGGACGTTCGTCTCTATGGGAATGTCGAACAGCGTGTTCAGGCCCGCATTGATCTGGGTGACGCCAAAGCCCAGCGAAGTGGCCACGCCGAACAATGTACCCAGCACTGCAACCGTATCCACGAAGTGGCCGACGGGCCCGTAGATCCGGTCGCCGATCAGCGGGTAGAGCGCCGAGCGGATCGTCAGCGGCAGGCCGTGACGATAGGTGAAATAGGCCAGGCTGAGCCCCACGACGACATAAATGCCCCAGGCATGAACGCCCCAGTGGAAGAAGGTCAGGACAATCGCCTGACGCGCCGCTTCCAGCGTCTCCGGATCGCCGTCAGGCGGGGTAAGATAGTGGGTCAGCGGTTCAGCGACCCCGAAGAACATCAGGCCGATACCCATGCCGGCCGAGAACAGCATGGCAAACCAGGGCGCAAAACCGTATTCCGGCTCGGCATCATCGGGGCCCAGCTTGATCCGGCCCCAATCGGAAAATGCGACAACAATCAGCGCGATGAGAAAGAAGCCGACGCCCACGGAATAGAGCCAGCCGGTCGTATCCGTGATAGCCATGCGCGCAGCCGTGAAGACATCTTCCGCCTGATCGCTGGCGAACACAGCGTAGGCAACCCCGACCGCCACCAGAATGGCAGCAGGGAAGAAGACGGCGGGTTCGATCTTTCTCATGGGATCATATCCTCGCTTTCGCGGCTGGGTTCAGGCTCCGGAACGATAGGTTTCAAGCGCCGGGCCGAGCGCCTGTTTGAGCGGATCGAGATGGTCTTCGAAATGGCGCCACTGCTCGACGCCGCTCTGGTAGATGGGTTGGCGCACCTGTTCGGAGCTCGCGGTCCGCACGGCGCGCTCGGTCGTGTGAAAATCGAGACAGGCCTGTTCGAACTCCAGGCCGCAGAAATCGAGAATGCGGCGGACCTGGGTTTCCAGATCCGCCACGACATCCTCGTAGTGCACGCGCAGGATCTGTCCCGGCAACACTGCGTTCCAATGATCCATCAGTTCAACATAGCCGCGATAGTAGCGGCCGATCTCGTCAAGACCGTAGGTGAACTCCTGACCCTCGGCGAAAAGCTGTTTGAAGCCGGAGAAACAGCAGGCCATCGGTTCGCGCCGGGCATCGATGATCTTGGCATCGGGCAGGATCAGCTTGATCAGGCCGATATGCCGGAAATTGTTCGGCATCTTGTCGGTGAAGAAGGGTGCACCCTGGCGGTGGATGCGCGTATTCTCGATGTAGTCCTCGCCCAGCGTCCTGAGCTGCTCGGCCGTCAGGTCAAAGAGCACACGCGGATAATGGGTCTTGTCGGAAACCCGTTTGCGCCCGCGCAGCCGGTGCGACAACGCCAGAATGTTGGGCAGTTCCAGCGTGCCATCGACCTGGCTGTGCGACGCCAGGATCTGCTCCAGCAAGGTTGATCCCGCCCGGGGGAGACCGACGATAAAGATCGGATCGGGCGCCTCGCATCCCTTGCCGCCCTGTTTCTCGAACAGGTCGGCCGTGCACACACTCGCCTGGGCTTGCAGCTCCTCAGCCATCTGTTCGGACGTGTAGCGGGTTTGCACGCGTTTCAAGTCGTTGCCACGCTCATAATACTCGAACGCGGCGTCATACTCGCCCCGGTCCTCGAACGCCTTGCCCAATGCAAAGCAGAGATGGATCCGGTTCTGAAAGGACAGGTCCGCGCTCGCTTCCTGTTCCCGCATTGCCGCGATTTCACCGTCCGTGAAGACATAGGTCTTGAGGTTGGCGAGCGCGTAGTAGGCATCGCCATGATCGGGCTTGACGGCGAAGGCCTTGCGGTAGGAGGCAACGGCTTCGTCATGGCGCCCCATCGTCTTGAGGGCGTGACCGCGGGAGGTCAGCGTGGCCGGATCCTCCGGCAGGTGTGCCAGGATAGTGTCGAAGAGTTCCAGTGCCCGCTCGTATTCGCCCGTCTGCATGCTCTCGATGGCGAAGTGGGACTGGAAGATCGGATTTGCGGGGTCGGACTCGTAGAGGTGGCGCGCCTGTTCCAGGGCGGCCTCGAACTTCTGCCGCTTGCGCAGAACCTGGATATAATCGAGACGCAGCTGGGTATTGTCAGGCTCGAACTCGATGGCACTTTCCAGCAGAAAGTCCGCATCCTCGAGCACGCCGAAACGCGTTCCGATCTCTGCGAGCAGCCGCATGGCCTCGATATGGTGCGGTGTCTTCTGCAGGAAGGCGCGGCACAACTGTTCCGCCTTCAGGAGCTTGCCCTCATAGAGCAGGTGGGTGACCGCAACGAGTTCCTGGGGCAGGGCGGCAATGCGATCGGCCTGCCCGCGCGCCTGGCGGGCTTCCGCCTGCCGGCCCTCGGCCGCCAGTAGCTCCGCCTGGGCCCGCCAGCTGGCCAGAAGGGCCGGGTTGAACTGGCAGGCGCGCTGATAAGCCAGAAGGGCCCGGGCCGTCTCGCCACGATCGCGCAGGAGATGACCTTCTTCCTGATGCGCCCGGCCGAATTCCGGTGCTGTACGCCTGATCCGCGCAAGGTGGGCCTGGGCCTCATCCCATTGCTTGAGATAGCGGGCGCAAACCGCACTGACATAGAGCGCGTCAGTATGATCCGGATTCCCGTCGAGGATCGGACGCACGGTTTCCAGCGCGGCGTCGAACCGGCCTTCATACATCTGCGTCTGCGCCGTCTTCAGCGCCTGGACGGTCAAGTCCGGATCCTGTGACACGCGGGCTAACTCCTCACCGGTCGAAGAACGCAAGAAAGCGTCCCCGGCGTGGGGACGCTTTCCATATTGGGCCACGCTTGGCCGTGTTGTCAGGGGCTAGTACTGCACCCCAACCCGCACGCCGATCGTGCGCGGGCGGATGATCGTCACGCGCTCTCGGTCAAACACGAAATTGTTCGACAGCTCGCCACGCTCATCAGTGATGTTGTTGGCGAACAGCTCGACGGACCATTGATCGCTGGTCAGACCGGTCGTGAAGGACAGCGTGGTATAGCCGTCCACCGGCGCCTTGTTGATCTCGACGACGTCGGAGACGCTGTCGTCGGTATAAACGATCTGCGGCATTACGTGCGCCAGGAGACCGTTCTCCAGCGACCACTCGTAGCGGGCCCGGATATTGGCCTGCATGCTCGGAGCGAAGGCGAGTTCCGATCCCACGAGCACGTCGTTTGTCGGCGTGATGACCTCGGTGATCTCGGTGTCGAGCAGAGAAAAGGCGCCGGCCACCGTAAGACCTTCGATATCCGCCGGAGCCCAGGTGAACTCACCTTCCAGACCCTGGATTTCCGCGTTCGCGGCGTTATCCGAGAAGAAAAGGTTGGTGATCGACGGGTCAAAGATCGTCGTCTGCAGCCGCTCGATCTCGACGAGGAAGGCATTGCCGTTGAAACGCAGCTGGTTGTCGAACAGGTCGGTCTTCCAGCCGATCTCGTAATTGGTCACATCGTCGGTATCAAGCGCGAACGGCACGGTGTAGCCGCCGGGGCCGGCAGCACCACCCGGACGGTTCAGAAGACCCGGACGGAAGCCTTCAGACACGGTCGCATAGAACAGCGCCGTATCGGTCGGGCGCCATTCCAGCGTGCCCTTGAAAATGAAACCGTCGGTGCGCGCCGCATCCGGATTGCCGCCCGGATTGTTGGGCGCGTACTGCGCGGAAATATTCGTACCGAAGGCCTGGGCATCGGTCGTCTGGCCGAAATTGAAGAAGGACGAGTTCGCGCTGCCCTTCAGGTCGACCTCGATATCGTAATAACGGGCGCCCAGGGTAATCGAGAATTGCTCGGTAAGATCGAAGGTCGTCTCGCCGAAAAAGCCGTACTGCTCGTCTGTGCGCAGCACGTCATTGCGGAAGATCACGCCCGGCGGGAACGGCCCCGGATCGGAGAAATAGCCCGGCGACGCATTGCCGACCTCACCCGTCACCGCCGTGTTGGTCAGCGGGTAGTTCGGACCAAAGCCGACATTGCCGTTGAAGGCGACGGCCATCATCGAGCCCGGATAGGTGAAATCGTTGAGCTCGGCGACCTGCATGTCCGAGTAGAACCCGCCGAACGTCGCGCGCCAGCGACGGTCCACCGGCGTGTTGAAGCGCAGTTCCTGGGTAAAGACTTCCGTGCGCGTGTCGGAGTCCACAAACAGATTCGGCGCCTGGCACGTACCCGAGGGATCGGCCGCGCCCGGATAGGTCACGGAGCCATCGCAAATATAGTAGGGCAGATACTGGCCGACGAAGAGATAGTCGGAATAATCGACACGCTGGTCGGTCTCGCGATCCGTATAGGCCCCGGTATAGACCACTTCCAGGGCACCGAGACGGCCCTCCAGCGTCCAGCTGGTGTTGTGGAAATAGTCTTCGATCTCGTCTTCCTCGAAGCGCTGGATCTCAAGATCGCCGAGCTCCGGATCGACGAAGAACACACCTTCCGAATCCAGCTGCTGCTGCATGTGCATGACGGTCAGGGACCAGTCGGTATTGAAGTCGTACAGCGCGCTGACACGGAAACCGGAATAGGTCGTGTCGTTGAAGTCCTTCTCGAGCAGGTCGGAATTGTTCGCCTCGAGGAAGTTGACGCCCGAAAGATCGGCCGTGGACTGGAAACCGGCGCGCTGGGCGCTCACCGGCACGCCATTGGCCCGCATCGTGCCTTCCGGACGGAAACGCGCCGACTCGGACGCATCACGCGTGCCCGGCACATTGTCGATATAGCCGCCCTGATTGTCGACATAGACCACGCCGCGCAGCGCGAAATTGTCCGCGACGGGCATGTTCACGACCGCCTCGACACTGTTGCTCATTTCGCCGTTCTCGGTGAAGGAAACGGCGAAGTTGGAATAGGCGGCAAAGCCCGTCGGGTCCGGCTTGTTGGTGATCAGGCGGACGGTACCGGCCTGCGAGCTGGCCCCGTAGAGCGTGCCCTGCGGTCCCGGCAACACCTCGACCCGCGCCAGGTCGGCCGCGTAGACATCGAGATTACGTCCCGGCTGGGAGACCGGCTGCTCATCGAGATAGAGCGCCACATTCGGGGCCAGGCCCGCCACGCCGGCCGTCGTCAGGTTCGGCGTGGTCGAGGCGAGGCCGCGGATATAGATCGTCGCCTGGCCCGGGCCGCTGCCGCCGGCGGTGACGCCGGGAAGCTGCTGGAGATAGTCGGTGAAGACATCAACACCGAGTTCTTCGAGCGTCTGCTCGTTCATCGCGTTGACAGCGACCGGAATGTCCTGAGTGGAGCTCTCCCGCTTGGTCGCCGTGACGGTGATGACGTCGACCTGGGCATGAGCGGTGCCGGCGATGGACAGCGCGGCGGCGGACAGGATCGTAGTAGTGAGTGCACGTTGCTTCAGCATGACGCGGTAGCAGCCCCTCTTGTTTTGTCAGAAATAACTGGATTGAGCTGCGGTTTAATGGGTCGGCGGCCGAAAGGCCATACATGCTTTGAATTGAAATTTTTAACCCTGAGTGGAATGCTTTGCCCCCTTAAAGAAACTCATCACGCTTCCTGTTGATTTTGCCGCACTTTTCGGAAACCGTTACATGGATGTGACACTCCGGAGACAATTCATGTTTTCGGTACGATTAATGCTCACTCGTGGTAATCCGATGCACTCTAACGAGATCGCACCGAATTCGCCCGGAGGTGTTGGAATGCCGGGCAAGCAGCGATAAACGAACGAACGGCCCTTCGCGACGGTTGGAAGAATGAGCGATCACGACGAAATTCTCATTGCCCTGCGCCGGATTACGCGCGCCATCGATCTGCAGTCGAAACGACTGGTCAAGGCGACCGGCCTCACCGCGCCCCAGCTCGTCGTGATCGATACCCTGCGCAAGTCCGGCGAGCTTTCGCCAAGCGCTATTGCGCGCCGGGTCTCCCTGAGCCAGGCGACAATCACATCCATTCTCGACCGGCTGACCCAGGCAGGCCTGGTCGAAAGGGTGAAGAGCGAGACCGACAAGCGCGTCGTCCTGGCCCGGCTGACCGCAAGGGGCGAACAGGCGAGCGACAATTCTCCGGAATTGCTGCAGGCCGGTTTCCTGCGCTCATTCCGAAAGCTCCAGCCCTGGGAACAGAACATGCTGATCGCCTCGCTTCAGCGCATCGCCGAGCTGATGGATGCGGAGGAACTCGACGCCGCGCCATTCCTCGACAGCGGCGAGATCGGGCGATGACAACGACCGGGAAGGCCGGCCCGCTCGCCGGCCTGCGCGTCATGGAGCTGGCCCGGATCCTGGCCGGCCCCTGGATCGGCCAGACGCTCGCCGATCTCGGCGCCGACGTGATCAAGGTGGAAAGCCCGTCGGGCGACGATACACGCAGCTGGGGCCCGCCCTGGATCGAGCATCCCAGCGGGCGAGCGGCGGCCTACTACCACTCCTGCAATCGCGGCAAGCGGTCCATGGTGGCCGATTTCCGCAACCCGGGCGATCTGGACACGGTGAAGCGTTTGATCGACCGTGCCGATGTGGTCATCGAGAATTTCAAGCTCGGCGGGCTGGCCCGCTACGGGCTGGACTATGACAGCGTGGCAGCCCGCAATCCGCGTCTCGTCTACTGTTCGGTCACGGGCTTTGGCCAGGACGGACCCTATGCCAGGCGCGCCGGCTATGACCTGGCCATCCAGGCGATGAGCGGGGTTATGGACCTGACGGGTGAACCCGACGGCCCGCCACAGCGCCTCGGCGTCGCCTTTGCCGACGTGTTCACCGGACTTTACGGAACCATCGCCGTCCAGGCGGCTCTCGCCCAGCGCGAACGCACAGGCAAGGGGCAGCACATCGACATGGCCCTTCTGGACTCGATGATCGGCGTTCTGGGAAATCAGGCAATGAATTTCCTTGCCACGGGAACGACGCCGAGACGCATCGGCAATGCCCACCCTTCGATCGTGCCCTACCAGGAATTCCCCTGCGCCGATGGCCATATCATCATTGCCTGCGGCAACGACGCCCAGTTCGAGCGTCTGGCCCGGTTGCTGGCCCTGGACGAAAGCGAGCTCGCGGCCAACCGCACCAATGCGCAACGGGTTGAAAACCGGGAAGCGCTGGCCCCGCGCATTGCCGGCGTGCTGCGGCGGGAAACCCGCGCCCGCTGGCTCGCCGCACTCGAAGCCGAAGGCATTCCCGCCGGTCCGATCAATACGGTCGAGGAAGCCCTGGCCGATCCGCAAGCCGTCCATCGCGGCCTGACCATCGACCGCGACGGCATTCCCGGCATCCGCTCTCCGATCCGCATGTCGGGAGCCACGGTCGGAGAGACCGGGCGGTCGCCCGGCCTGGGCGAGCACACCGCGGAGATCCTGGCAGAGCTGGACGCCCGCCCCGGCGAAAACGGGGCCTAGTTGAAGGTTTCGCCCTTCGCGGCCCTGTCTTCCAGCAGCCTGGATATGTCGGGCTCGGCACCCGCCGATCTGGCGTGCACCTTCAGGCCCTCGACCACCTTGTCCAGGCCGATCGTATCCGCCCAGAACATCGGGCCGCCCGTATAGGCCGGCCAGCCATAGCCGTTGATCCAGACCGTATCGATATCGGACGCGCGCTGAGCCATGCCCTCCTCGAGGATTTTCGCCCCCTCATTGATCATCGGGAAGAGCAGCCGCTCGCGGATTTCCTGCGGGGAGAACTGGCGCTGCTCCAGGCCGGACCTCGCCGCAAACTCGGCGATCACGGCCTCCACCTCCTTCGACGGCGTGGGACGGCGGTTCTCGTCGTAATCGTAATAGCCCTTGCCCGTCTTCTGGCCGCGGCGATCGCGCTCGCACAAGACGTCGCGAATGGTCTCGCCCTTCGAATTGGCCTTGTCCCAGCCCAGGTCCAGCCCGGCCAGATCGGACATCTGGAAGGGGCCCATGGGCATCCCGAAATCGGTCAGCGCCTTGTCCACGTCCCAGGGCTTGGCGCCCTGCAGGATGATGGACTGGGCGGCACGCTGGCGGGGCGACAGCATACGATTGCCGATGAAGCCGAAACACACGCCGGCCACGACAGCGACCTTGCCGATCTTCTTGGACAGGTCCATGGCGGTCTTCAGGACGGCGGGGTCGGTCTTCTCGGCCCGCACGATCTCGAGCAGACGCATGACATTGGCCGGCGAAAAGAAGTGCAGCCCCAATACCGAACCGGGCCGCCTCGTCGCGGCCGCCATTTCGTCGATATTGAGATAGGAGGTGTTGGAGGCGAGGATGGCCCCGTCCTTCACGATCCCGTCCAGGGTGCGGAAGACCTCCTTCTTCACATCCATGTTCTCGAACACGGCCTCGATAACAAGGTCGCAATCGGCCAGGTCATTGTAATCGAGTGTGGGGGTGAGCAGGTTCATCGCGGTCCTCACCTGGGCATCGGTAAAGCGGCCCTTGGCGGCGGAGCGCTCGTAGTTCTTGCGGACAATCGAAACACCGCGGTCCAGCGCTTCCTGCTCACGCTCCACAATGGTGACGGGATAGCCCGCGGTCAGGAAATTCATCGCGATACCGCCACCCATCGTGCCGGCACCGAGAATCCCAACCTTCCTGACCGGCAATACCGGCGTGTCCTTCGGGATGTCGTCGATCTTGGCCGCCGCCCGCTCGGCAAAGAAGACATGGCGCAGGGCTTTGGACTGGGAGCCCGACACCAGGCGGGAGAAGAGCTCGCGTTCCTTCTTCACACCGTCCTCAAAGGGCAGATCGATCGCCGCCTTGACGGCTTCGATGCACGCCTCCGGAGCCTCGAACCCCTTCAGCCGGCGCATCTGGGCCTTGCGGAACTCATCGAAGAAATCGGAGTCCGAGGCGATCTCGCCGATCCGGTCGGTGCGCCTGGACGACACAGGGTGTTCGGCATTGCCGATAACCGCACGCGCATGCGCGATGCCGGATTCGACCAGGCCGTCCTCGGCAACCAGCTTGTCGACCAGTCCGATCTTCTCGGCCCTGGCGGCCGGGATCGGGTTGCCGGTGACGATCATCGGCAGCGCCTCAGCGACCCCCACAACGCGGGGAAGCCGCTGAGTACCGCCCGCGCCGGGGAGGATGCCCAGCTTGACTTCGGGCAGGCCCAGCTTGGCCGAGGCGACGGCGAGCCGGTAGTGACAACCCAGCGCGACCTCCAGACCGCCCCCCAGGGCGGTGCCATGAATGGCCGCAACGACCGGTTTTGCACTGGCTTCGATCATGTCGATGACTTCAGGCAGGGAGGGGCCGACCGGCGGCTTTCCGAATTCGGTGATGTCGGCACCGGCAAAGAAAGTCCGGCCCTCGCAGGCAATCACCACCGCCTTGATCGCATCGTCCGCGGCCGCCGCCGCCATGGCATCGGCGAGGCCGGCCCGCACGGCCTGACCCAGCGCGTTGACCGGCGGATTGTTGGACGTAACGACGAGAACCTCGCCATCCTTGCGGCTCGTGATCACGGACATCCCCTTATCTCCTTGTCCCGTTTGCGGCTCGTTCGAGCCCAGTCATATCTTGTTTCCATGGCCCGGACCGGCCCCGCAGAGATGCATACCCTGTATTCTATATCACTGGCAACAATCGCGCCCGAGCGGGCGGTAAGCTTATGCCTTGTGCCCCTTGCGGATCAACACTATCGTTCAACGAACAAAGAAAATCGCAAACCGAAAACAGGATTGCCGGGGATGGAAGAGACAAGCAAGGCGCCGGACGCGGCGGTGGCATACCAATTGCCCGAAGGCTGGCCCAAGGCGTCGCTGGACCAGATCCAGGCCGCGCTGTGCGCACCCGGTGCACGTTTCGAGATGGAGACGGTTGACATCAGGGGTGTTCCCACACGTGTGTGGAAGAACGCCCTGCCCAGCCTTCCGGATCTGGCGCGCCATGCGCGCAGCCATGGCGACCGCCTTTTTACCATCTATGAAGACGAGCGGGTCTCGTATGAAGACTGGCTCCGGGCCACGGCGGCACTCGCAGCCGATCTGCAGGCGCGGGGAATTCGCAAGGGCGACCGCGTCGCACTGACCATGCGCAATCTGCCGGAATGGCCGGTGGTGTTCTTTGCTGTGACCAGCCTGGGCGCCATCGTCGTGCCCTTGAATGCCTGGTGGACCGCTCCGGAACTGGCCTATGCGCTCAAGGATTCCGGTGCCCGGGCCGTCGTTTGCGACGCCGAACGCTGGGAACGCATCGGCCCGTCCCTCGATACGCTGTCCTCGCTAGAACATGCCCTGGTCTGCCGGTCGGAAACCCCTCTGGCCGCCCCGGCCCACCGCCTTGAAGACATTATCGGCGATCCCAGGCATTACAGCGCCTTGCGCGACACCGACCTGCCGGAGATCGATATCCAGCCCGAGGATCCGGCAACCATCTTCTACACCTCGGGCACAACGGGTCATCCCAAGGGCGCGCTCGGAACCCATCGCAACATTCTCACCAATATCCTGTCCTCGGCCTATGGCGCGGCGCGCTCGTTTGCACGGCGCGGCGAGCTGCCGCCCGCGCCGACGCCAAAGACCATGCTGACCGTGATTCCGCTATTCCATGTAACCGCCTGCAATGCAGGCCTGATGGGCGCCGTCTTTGCCGGCAACACCATGGTTTTCATGCACAAATGGGACCCGGTTAAAGCGTTCCAGATCATTGAGAGGGAACGGGTCAACGTCACCGGCGGCGTTCCCACCATCGCCTGGCAACTGATCGAGCATCCCGACCGGGAACGGTACGACCTGTCCTCGCTGGAGGCGATTGCCTATGGCGGTGCACCGTCGGCGCCGGACCTGGTACGCAAGATCCATTCGGTGTTCGGCGCCCTTCCGGGCAATGGCTGGGGCATGACCGAGACCTCGGCAACGGTGACCAGCCATTCTTCCGAGGATTATCTCAATCGGCCGGACAGTTGCGGCCCGCCGGTTCCGGTTTCCGATCTGAAGATCATGAGCCCGGACGGGAGCCGGGAACTGCCGGCCGGAGAGGTGGGCGAGCTTTGGGCCAAAGGGCCTCAAATCGTTGCAGAATACTGGAACAATCCGAAAGCCACCGCCGAAACTTTCATGGATGGGTGGATCCGGACCGGGGATCTCGCTCGACTGGACGACGAGGGTTTTTGCTACATCGTCGACCGCGCCAAGGACATCATCATCCGGGGCGGCGAGAACATCTATTCCAGCGAGGTGGAGAATATTCTCTACGATCATCCGGCCGTTACAGATGCCGCCCTGATCGGCATTCCGCACCGCACGCTGGGCGAACAGCCAGCGGCCGTCGTGCACCTGGCGCCCAGCCGGAATGCTACCGAAGCCGAACTGCGGGACTGGGTACGGCAGCACCTTGCCGCCTTCAAAGTGCCTGTGAAAATCCTGTTTTCCGACGACACGCTGCCGCGCAATGCCAACGGCAAGATCCTCAAGAACGAACTGAAACCGCTATTCGCCGAATGGACCGACGACAGACAGACGGCCTGACCGGCCGCATCACGGGAAGAGGGAAAGACTGTCATGAGCATGATCGCGACTCTGATACTGGCCGGCATGAGCGGCCTCGCCCAACCAGGCGAATATACGCCGCCAGACTATGACGCGGCGGAAAACTGGTTGTGCCGGCCCGGGCGGGAAGATGCCTGCGATATCGACCTCGACACCACGATTGTTCATGCCGACGGATCGACGGAAACGGAGACATTCGTCGCGGCCGAGGATCCGGCGGTAGATTGCTTTTATGTCTATCCCACGGTTTCCAATGATCCGGGCGTCAACAGCGACTTGGCTGCCAACGACGAGGAATACCGGGTCATCGCAGCCCAGTTTGCCCGCTTCGGCTCGGTCTGCCGCACCTTTGCACCGATGTACCGGCAGATCACGTTGACGGCTCTGCGCGCCATGATGACCGGTGAAGGCCAGATCTTGCCGCAGAACGGCGCCCTGGCCTATCTCGATGTCCAGGCGGCCTTCCAGCACTATCTGGATCGTGACAATGACGGGCGCCCCTTCGTGCTGATCGGCCACTCCCAGGGTGCACGCATGCTGGAACAGCTCGTCGCGCGGGTCGTGGACGGCCAGCCGGTCCAGGAGCGCATGCTCTCGGCCATGCTGATCGGCTACAATCTCACTACTCCCGAGGGCGAGACTGCCGGCGGTTCCTTCCAACATATTCCGACCTGCGAAGGCCCGGACCAGACGGGGTGCGTCATCGGGTATGTCACCTTCCGCGCCGATGCCCCGCCGCCGGAGAATTCCCGCTTCGGCAAGGTTGCCGAGGACGGTCTGGACGTGATGTGCACCAATCCGGCCGATCTCGCCGGTAATTCGGACGCCCCACTCGGCGCCTATCTGGCCACGCGCGGCGCCTTCACATCGTCCGCCGAGGCTGGACCCTGGGTGGAGGGCGGCCCCGAGGTGGAAACGGATTATGTCCGCGTGCCCGGGCTTTTGACCGGCCAGTGCATCCATGACGATGCCGGCCACTACTTCTCCGTGACCGTCCATGGCGATCCGTCCGATCCGCGCACCGACGACATTGTGGGCGATGTGGTCAGCAATGGTGAAACCCTCCCCGACTGGGGCCTGCACCTGCTGGATGTGGGCATCGCCCAGGCGGAGCTGATCGGCCTGGTCGAAAGCCAAGCCGCAGCCTACGGGGATTAGCCCGCTCTCCCCGACGTGCGTTGGTAAGGAAAAGCCCTGCCCTATTTGAAGATCGCGACGCTCTGCATGCCCGTGAGCACCGGTTTGCCATCGGCATTCCACAGGGCCATTTTCTGGCTCGACGAGCCGCCCCGGGCGTAGTCCGCCGTGGTGCGGGAGAGCCACCAGCCGTCGGACGTAGCGGGCTGAGGCATCAGGAGATTCACCATCCAGGTCATGGAACTGATCGGACCGGGGCCATCGAACAGGGCCATGGCGGCCGGCGGCAGGGCGTCGCCGACGGCCATCAGCTCGACCATGGGATGCAGGCCGTCGCGCTGCTTCAGCCGCACCCAGCGCAGGAAGTCCGGTGTATCACGCTCACCGACCGGCAAGGCATGGCGATATTCCAGATTGTTGGTGAAGAATTTCGGATCCGGATGGTTCATGGCCGGCGCCGCCTCGGCATAGGGCGGCGCATCCGGCAGCGCCTCGTCGGCATAGTCGATGCTCGACTCGAGCTCCAGCATGAAGACGAACAGGGCTTTAAGGCCCAGCTTTCCACCTCCGAACACCTCGACCTCGATATAGGCGGCCGTGCGGCCCCGGCGCAAAAGGCGCGTTTCGGCCTGCACTTCGCCGGCCAGCGGACCGATAAAGGCGATCTGCGCCGATCGAAGCGGTGGCAGGTCCGGCTCGCAGCGCATGGCTGCTTCCAGCGCCAGCGCCGCACTGAGCCCGCCATAGGCGGTACGGCCCTGCATCCAGGTATCGGGGAGGGTCGCCGCGAGGGTGTTCTCCCCCCATTCGGCCGATTTCAGGATATCAACAAGGCTCACTCTGGCGGGATCTCCGAGGCTATGGCTTCCGCCTTTTCAAACAGGGCCGGGTCGATCGACAGACCGGAGGCCGCGGCATTGGCCGCCAATTGTTCCGGCCGGCTGACACCGACGATGGCGGCGGCCACATTCGGCTCGCGCAACACCCAGGCCAGCGCGAACTGCGCCATCGACACACCGGCCTCCTCGGCCAGCGGCTGCATGCGGTGCACGGCCTCGATCACTTCGGGCCGCGTCCAGTGGTTGATGCGTTCGCCCATGGTCTCGTGCGCCGCACGGCTGTCGGCCGGGGGCGCCTGCCCGGGCAGGTATTTGCCGCTCAGCACACCCTGGGCCAGCGGTGACCAGACCACCTGGGAAATGCCGTTGGCGGCACACAGCGGAATGACCTTGCCTTCCGGGCGCCGCCAGAGCAGTGAATATTGCGGCTGGCTGGAGATGAATTTCTCCACCCCTGCCAGATCCAGCGCGTCCTGGATGTGCTGCGGCGACCATTCGGAAAACCCGATATAGCGCACCTTGCCGGACTTCACCGCCGCAGTCAGCGCCGCCATAGTCTCTTCCAGCGGCGTGTTCTTGTCGTAGCGGTGGCACTGATAGAGATCGACATAGTCGGTGTTCAGGCGTTTCAGCGAGGCATCGAGCTGTTTCTCGATCTGCTCCTTCGACAGTCCGTACTCGCCCCCCTCCATCGGGAAAAAGACCTTGGTGCCCAGAATGTAGCTGCCGCGCGGCCGGTCCTTCAGGGCCGCGCCAAGCAGGCTTTCCGCCGCACCCGTGCCATAGACATTCGCCGTGTCGATGAAATTGATGCCCAGGTCGAAGGCCGCATCCAGGCTGGCGACGGCTTTCTCACGCTCGATGCCCACGCCGAAGGTGAGCCAGGTGCCCAGGGCGATCTCCGAGACCTTCAGGTCGCTGGAACCGAGTTGCCGGTATTGCATGGATCACAACCCCCTGATCATCAATGAGACGGTTTTGGCACCTGCCTCCCTGTCCGCCGATATGGCACGGTATTCGGGCCCTTCAAGGAAGTCCCGGGCCTCCTGCGCGCTTTCGAAGGCCAGCACCACCACCTTGTCACCCGACCAGTCCCCGCCCAGCACCACGGGCGCCTCGTCGGCGGCGAGCACGCGGATACCGCGCTCCATGAAGAGTTTCGTGGCTGCCTTCTGGTAGACGCGATAGCGGGTCTCGTCGGTAAACTCGACCTGGGCGATCACATAGACGGTCATATCGTCGATCCTCCATCGACCACGATCATCTGGCCGTTGACATAGGCTCCGGCATCGGAGGCCAGGAAAACCGCCGCACCGGCGAGATCGCGCGGCTCACCCATGCGCCGCATCGGGTGGCTGGTGTTGAAGGCCTTTTCAGCATCCGGGTTTTCCCACAGTGCACGGGCAAAATCGGTGCGGATGAGGCCCGGCGCAATGCAATTGGTGCGCACATTGTGCTGGCCGTACTCCACGGCGTAGTTGCGGGCGAGCTGGAAGTCGGCCGCCTTGGAGATGTTGTAGGCCCCGATCGTCGGCGAGCCGCGCAGGCCGCCGATCGAGGAGACCACGATCAGCGCACCCCGCCTGCGCTCGATCATGTCGGGCAGAACCATCTGCATCAGCCAGTGATTGGACAGGATGTTGTTGTCCAGGATCTTGCGGAACTGGTCGTCGGAAATACCGCCGATCGGCCCGTAATAGGGGTTGGATGCGGCATTGCACACACAGATGTCGGCCGGACCCAGGCGTTCGCTTGTCCTGGACACCAGCGCCTGCAGCTCCTCCTTCTCCGAGATCGAAGCCGGAATGGCGATCGCCTTGCCCGCGCCTTTCGCATTGATCGTCTCGGCCACCTCTTCGCAGGCCGGGGCCTTGCGGCTCGAGATCACGACATTGGCGCCATGGGCGGCATATTCCTCGGCGATCGCCCGGCCGATCCCCCGCGAGGACCCGGTAATGATGGCGGTGCGCCCTTCCAGGCTGAACAGGGACATGTCGCGCCTCTCCTTGTCTTGGCTATTTCGCGCCCGCCTTGCGGGCGAAATCCCAGGCCGCTTCGGCCAGCGGCACAACGCGCGCGGCCGCCGCCTCCGCCTTGTCGCTGGAGGCATTGCCGTCGATGATGCGTTTCCGGATACCCTGAAGAATGCCCACCAGCCGGAACAGGTTGTAGGCGAAGTACCAGTCCAGGCCGGGCAGCGTGTCGCGCCCGGTCAGTTCGCAATAGAGCCCGACCGTCTCATCAAGACCGGGAATTCCGGTGGCCGCGAAATCGACACCCAGCAGGCCGGACCCTCCGCCTCCCGCCGGCAGCGCCCATTGCATGGCGAGGTAGGTGAAATCGGCCAGCGGGTCGCCCAGGGTCGACAATTCCCAGTCCAGCACGGCCAGAATGCGCGGGCCTTCGGGTTCGAACAGGGCATTGTCGATGCGGTAATCGCCGTGAATGATCGCCGTCCGCGTCTGCTCCGGCACGGTGCGCGGCAGATAGTCGATCAGGTTTTCGACCTGCGGGATAGCCTCGGTCTGCGAGGCCCTGTACTGCTTGGTCCAGCGCCCGACCTGGCGTTCGAAATAATTCCCCGGCCGGCCATAGCCGGCAAGGCCGACGGAGGCCGGTTCTATAGTGTGCAGCCGTGCAAGGGTCTGCGTGAGCTGCGTATACATCGAGCGGCGGGCTTCGGGCGTTTCCTCCGGCAGCGTGCCATCGGCCAGCGAACGGCCAGCGACGAATTCCATCACATAGAACATGGAGCCGATCACACTGTCGTCCTTGCACAGTGCACAGGGCCGGGCGACAGGGAAGCCGGTGGGATGCAGAGCCGAGATCAGCCGGTATTCGCGGTCCACCGCATGCGCGGATGGCAGCACGGGACCGAAGGGCTTGCGGCGCAACACATAGGACCCGCGGGCGGTGTCGAGCCGGTAGGTCGGATTGGACTGGCCGCCGGGGAATTTGTGCAGCGAGACCGGCCCTTCCAGCCCGTCGATCGCGCCGGAGAGCCAGGCTTCCAGCCGGTCCATATCGAAATCTTCGCTGCGCGCCTTGGTTCGAGCATCCGCATCCATAGGCTCGTTTCCACCCCCGTTGCACCGGTCCGGCCGGATTCGACGGGACGCTACAACATACTACATATTCGGTAAATGTTTATATCGTGCGCGTTCCAGCCACACACTTATCCGCAAACCGTTTGATTTAACGGCAATATTACTGGATATCGGATTCACCACTTATTTCCATACCGTTTCTGCTATGATGCATAGACGGAAGGAGAAGCAGATCAGTTCGCCGTTTGCGTGACGATACCGGCGAACTCTGCTAAGCGAATGATATGAATGCGACTCCCAAAGCCATGGACAGCGCCAAGACGCGCCGGTTCCAGCAAAAGCGCGAGATGATCCTCGACGCCGCCGCGACCCTGATCAACCGGCACGGCGTGCGCGGCATGACGTTTGTCGACGTGGCGCAGTTGGTCGATCTCAACACGACCAGCATCACCTATTATTTCAAGCGCAAGGAATTGCTGGCGGCGGCCGTGCTCGAGCGTTCGCTGGAGCGGATCGAGGCCCTGATCGAGGAGGCCGGGCGCGGCCGGACCCCGCAGGAGCGGATCGAACGCTACATCCGGTTGACCTTCGACCTTCAGGCCTCGATCAATTCGGACGACGAGCGCCCGATCGCGGTGCTTTCGGACATCCGCGCCCTCAACGAGCCGTACAACAGCGATCTGACGGCCCGCTATGTCCAGGTCTTCCGCAAGCTTCGCACCTTCTTCGACGCTCCGCGCAATGAGGACGAAAAAGTGCTGGGCACGATCCGGGCCCATGTCCTGGTGCAGAACATGTTCTGGCTGCCGGCCTGGATCACCCAGTATTCCGCCGGCGATTATCCCCGGGTCTGCGGGCGCATGATCGAACTGTTCGAGACCGGATTCGCGCCCAAGGGCGCGGCCTGGACGCCGAAGCTTCTGCCAATCGACGAATCCTCGCTCAAGGTCGGCATCGAAGGCATGCCCGGCAATTTTGCCCGCGCGGCCACCTTCCTGATCAATGAACGCGGCTATCGCGGCGCTTCGGTCGAGCAGATCGCCTCGGAACTCAATGTCACCAAGGGCAGCTTCTATCACCATCTCGAGGCCAAGGACGAGCTGGTTCTGGAGTGCTTCCGCCGCGCCTATGGCCGGGTCTCGCTGGTCCAGCGCGCCGCGACCAAGGCCGGCGGCAATCAGTGGCAGCAGGTTTGCTCCTCTATCGCCACACTCCTGAACGTCCAGCTCTACAGCGAGTTCCCGCTGCTGCGCACAACCGCCCTGCAAGCCCTGCCGACCGAGCTGCGCGACGATGTCATCGAGCGCTCCAACCGCATGGCCCGCCGCTTTGCCGGCATGATGATCGACGGCATCACCGAAGGCTCGATCAAGGCCATCGACCCGCTGATCGCCTCGCAGGCCCTGATGGGTGCCCTCAACTCGGCCTACGACCTGCGCAACTGGATCCAGCGCGTGCCGCCGGAGAAGGCCTTTGCCTTCTACGGCTCGACACTCGCCTATGGCCTGTTCGCGGACCCGCCCAGGCCCTATCTCGGCTGATCCGGCACAAAAAAGAGGCCCCGACCGGCGGTCGGGGCCTTTCTCGTGAGTACACTCGTCAGCCTAGAACTCGGAACTGAAGCCGACGCGGAACATCCGGCCAAGCGGATTTCCGGTGAAGGGATCGTAGTTGTAGTCCAGACGGGCCAGCGGCGGTTCCTCATCGGTGATGTTGAGCGCCGTGACAGTGAAGGTCGTGGCCTCGCCGAAGTGGTAGCGCAGGTTGATGTCCGTGGTGACCTGGCTGTCGATCGTCGCACCCTGCATCAGGACCGGGTTTCCGGCGATGTAGGGGTTGGGAGCGAACGGACCGGTGCCTGCATCGGCCCGCTGATCGCGATAGCTGTCGATATAGTTCACCGTCAGACGGGCATCGAAGCTGGCGCGCGTGAATTCCAGAAAGCCCCGCGCCTTCCATTCCGGCACCGGATAGGCCGTAGTCTGGAAATTCAGGAATCCAACCCCGTCGAACCCGTCCTGAACCTGAATGCCCTCGACGGTTTCCGGACCCAGCTCGTTGCCGAGCATGTAGGTGGCAGTGATACCGCCATTGAGGTCGCCGCCGGCGAAGTCGCCGAAGTCGTAGTTCAGGATGAAGTCGATGCCCGAGCTGGTCAGGCTGCCGCCATTGACCCAGCCCGTACGCACACGGGAGATATTCCCCACGGCGCAGGTCCCCGCCCCCGGAACGCCACCGCCATCATTGAACTGGAAACGCTCGCGCAGGCCGTCAAAGGATGGGTCGGTGCAGTTCGAAGGATCGGCAAACATGGTAGCGACCATGCCTGACAGCGGTTCCGACGTGATCGTGTCCTCGATCTCGTAGCGGAAATAGTCGACGCTGGCCGTGAACGGACCGTTGTCGATCAACAGGCCGACCGAGTAGTTGGTGGCCGTTTCCGGTGCCAGATTCGGATTGCCGAATACATCCACGGGACGGAAGCTCGACGCGATCACCTGCAGCGAGGTCACATTGCGGTCAGCCAGCTGCTGGGCCGGCGGGCCGCGGAAGGTAGTCGCCACCGAACCGCGCAGGGCAAAGGTGTCGTTGAGCTGCCAGCGGGCCGTGACCTTCGGGTCGAAGGTCGAGCCCGTGCCCCCGCCATAATCCTCGTAGCGAGCGGCCAGCTGGACGTTGAAATCGTCCGTCACCGGCAATTGCAGCTCGCCGAAGATGGCATAGACGTCGTTATCGGCTTCCGCATCGGCATTCGTGCCCAGGAAAGCCAGGGCGCCATTGGCCGGGTTACACGTCGTATTGCCGTTGACCGGCGTGTCGCGGCACGGATTGACGGCAATATTGTTGTTGGGGCCGTAGGTCGCCGCGAACGTATTCTGGCGGTATTGCGCGCCGAGACCATAGAGCACCGGTCCGCCGGCCAGTTCCCAACCGGTTTCGCCGCTGAGGGTGGCGTCGAACACGAACAGTTCGGTTTCCGGGAAGGACCAGGACTGGACGAAGAACCAGTCGATCAGTTCGGCACTGTTCTGGTTCGGCTCGTCGCCGGGACGCTCCACGCCGGTGACCGGATTGCGCGGGGCCTGGTTGCCGAACGGGTTCAGCCACATGCAGCCTCCGGTGCCCGGCGCGCCGGCGAACGGCGTACAATTCGGGCCGCCATAGCCATGCAGGGCCAGCTGAACGCGGTCGCCGAACGAATCTTTGCCGTCGAAATAGCGTTCGAACTTGTGATAGGTCAGCGCCATGTTGAACTGGCTGGTATCGCTGATGTCGAAACTCAGCCCGGTAGAGACGCGGAACGACTCGTTCTCGCGGCGCCCCAGGCCTGAACCCAGCTCGTTTCCGGCATCCCGTAGTGCCGGATTGCCACCGGCCAGCATCGGCCGGAACAACAGGGTGGGGAACAGGGTGGCGACGGTTCCGGCCGGAACGATGCCCGGGTTTTCGGTGACCATCTGGATGAAGCCCGGATTGTTGCCCGGAACGATAAAGCCGCTGGGCGACCCACCCACCGACGCCGACGGCGGCTGGGTCAGCAGATAGGTCGGCGAGCTGCGATAGCGCGGGACTTCATCATTGCCGTAGAGCAGGCTGAGATCCCAGGTCACCGTGTCCGACAGGTCGAGTTCGAACTGGCCGAAGAGCTGGTAGCGGTCCTCGTCTTCCACCAGGGCGTCGAAGCCGGTGTATTGCGTCCGGCACCAGCCCGCCGCCGTGACATAGCCGCCGAGCACTTCGCAGTCCGGGTCGGCGCGCAGACCGCCGATCGGCGCGACACCCACACCGGGAATGACACCGAGCGGCAGGAAGGTCGCCGGATTGCCGCCGCCGGTCCAGCCGCCCTCGGGATTTTCCTCGAAGGGCCGAACCGCATAGTCGCGGTCCATGGCCAGGAGTTCGGAACGGTGCTGGAAGCCCGCCGCCAGCAGCATGCGGAAATTGTCGGTCTGATGGCCGAAACTGCCATGCAGGGTGTAGTCGCCATCGCTGTCGGAAATGAAGGTGTAGTCTCCCCCGATACGGAAACCTTCCTGATCCGAGCGCGTGATGAAGTTGACCACACCGCCGACGGCGTCGGAGCCGTAGATCGCCGCCGCGCCGTCCTTGAGAATCTCGACGCGCCCGATGGCCGCGTGCGGCAACAGGTTTACGTCGACGAAGGGAACCCCCGTGCCCGCGGGCACCAGCCGGCGATTGTTGAGCAGGACCAGGGTGCGCTGCGGGCTAAGACCGCGCAGGTTCACCGACGCCATGCCCTCGGTCGCCTGCGAGCGGCTGTCGAACTGGTTGGTGTCCCCAATGACGCCGCTGGATACCGGCAGCGCCTTGATCAGTTCCACGGGCGAGGGATTGCCCAACCGGGCGAGTTCTTCCGCCGACAGCACGTCGACTGGAAGCGCCGCATCCTCGGGCGTCCCCTGAATTACGGAACCGGTGACGATGATCACATCCTCGGCCTGACGCCCCCGGGCGTCGTCTTGCGCCGACACCTGGGCGCCCAAGCCCGCAGTCAGCGCAAGGGCTGTCAGCGCGCTGCTCGCACGCATAAGTCCCTTCACAGTCATAATCTCCTCCCAGACTGATGCGGCTGTTTGGTTTTTTTACATACCGCATATTCGATTAGAACAATGAGGTTTGATCAAGTCAAGAAACTTAAACGACGTTTGCGAGTTATTATTGGCTAATGCCGCCGTGGCTCTCCTTTACGTCAACCAAATTCAGGTGCCGCGGTTCGCGTACTGCCCACACTAGAACAGCCAAAGCGATAGCCAGGCTCGCGATCGCCAGGGAGAAAACCGGAATCAACCCGAAGGCCATGGCAACCAGCCCTCCGAGCAGGGGTCCCAGGGTCGCGACCGTGGTCTCGGCTGTCGTCGACAGGGCCAGGCGCATGGGAATGTCGTCGCGATGGCCAAATTCGAGGACCAGAGTTGTCACGCTCATCATATTGCCCGACATCGCCGCGCCGAGCCCGAAGAAGGCCAGCAGGAAATGCCAGGGCGCTATGGCAAAGATCATGGCCACAAGGGAAATCAGCCAGACAGCCACCGTGCCGATGAAGGTGAAGCGGAAGCCATACCGGTCGCCCAGTGTGCCCCAGATCAGATTGGTCACGGTATCGGCCCCCAGGAAGGCTAGCGAAAACAATCCGATGACGGCACCGTCGACTTCCATCTGCCGGCCCGCGTGAATGATGCAGAACGGCACGGCGATCCGCCCCATGGTCGCAAAAACCAGGGCGATCAGGAAATTCCGGTAGTCGCGATCGGCCAGCAGGATGGGGAATTCCCGAATCCGGTCCAGCACGGGCATCTGCGCTTTCACCGTCGGGGATCCGGGCTCGCGCATGACAAGGTAGAGCGCCAGCAGGCCCGCACTGGTCAGCAGGAAGGCGACCATGAAGGTTGTCGCATAGCCGTTGCCAAAGACATTCGGGTCGATGAGATAAACCCCGGCCCACCAGGACAGCCCGGCCGCGATCGCGCCGCCGGCCAGGTTTCGCCAGGCCTGCAGACGCCCGCGCAGACGGGTCGGGATTACCTTGGCCAGAACAACCTGGAAAGCGACCCGTTGGGAGCCCAGGAAGAAGCCGAAGAGGAACAGGAAGACGAAGGTCGCCAGCAAGAGGAGCGACCCGGTCAGGAACCAGCCGGCCAGGGCCAGCCCCAGCAATTGCAGCCGCATCAGAACGCCGATGGTCATCGCCGCGGGCATGACGTGACGGCGGTGCTCGATGGAGGCCGCTCCCATGATCGGCGAAGCGATAGCCCCGGCCTGGATCAGCGACTGACCGAGCCCGACCATGAAGGGCGAGCCGGTGAGCATATGGAGATAGGCCGGCACGAAGGTCGGTGCGAAGATCAGGCGAAACCCCGTCATGCCCAGCATGCCGTGGGTGAAATGGGCGAGGTAGTTACGCTTCAGATTGCCTTCGACAAAGCGGTCATAGGCCCGCTCCCGGCCCGCGCCGCCATCCGCGCGAACGCGGTTGGCGGACGGGGCGGGAACGGAACGGTCCGCGTCGCCGCTCAATACCCCGCCAGGCGCGCAAAGCGCTCCCGGTGGAAGGCGGCATTGCCCCAGGCGTTTTCCAGGATGCGGGCCCGCTTGATGTAGAAGCCGGCATGGTGCTCGTCGGTCATGCCGATCCCGCCATGCAGCTGGATCATTTCCCGCGAGACCAGATGCAGTGTCTCGCACGCCGTTGCCTTGGCCAGGGATACCTTCTCGGCAATATCGTCGCGCCCGGCATCGATGGCTTCCAGCGCCCCCTCGACGACGGAGCGCATCAGCTCGATCTGGGTAAACTGGTTGGCCATGCGGTGCTGCAAGGCCTGGAAGCGCGAAAGGATCTCGCCGAACTGTTCGCGGGTCTTCAGATAGTCCAGCGTGTCCTCGAACGCTTGGACCGCCAGGCCCAGCATTTCCGCGGCCACACCGGCCCGGGCCCGGTCAAGCACCTGGTCGAGCAGGCCTGCGCCATTCTCGGGCCCGATCAGGGCATCGGCGCCAAGCACCACCTTGTCAAAGACGATTTCCGCATGGCTGCGCGCATCCACCATATTGCGCGAGACGCGAGAGACGCCCTGCGCATCACCGGGCACAAGGAAGAGCCCGATACCCTGTCCGGTTTGCGCGGCCACCACGAACAGGTGCGCTGCATCGCCTTCGGCCACGAAGACCTTCGTGCCGGACAGCGTCCAGCCATCGCCGGACTTGTACGCCGTCGCCGCGATGGCCCGGGGGTCGTGACGCGCACCCTCATCCACCGCGAGTGCCGCGATCGCTTCGCCGGAGGCGATTCTCGGCAGCCAGGCCTGTTTCTGCGCCTCGTCGCCACCGAGGATCAACGCGCTGGCGGCGGCCAGCGTCGTTGTCCCCAGCGGGCTGGCAGTCAGGGTGCGGCCGGTTTCCTCCAGCACGAGACCGAGGCTGAGATAGCCAAAATCCGAGCCGCCATAGTTTTCCGGAATAATCACACCGGTCCAGCCCATCTCGGCCTGGGCCGCGAAGGCCCCGGGATCAAATCCGATCGCCGCGCCGGCATCGCGCACCTTCCGGAAGGCGGTGACGGGGGATTGCGTCCTGGCCCAGTCGCGCGCCATGTCGCGCAGCATGGTCTGTTCTTCATTAAGGACGGCCATATCGTGTCTCCCCTGCCCTATTGATGGTCCAGCATCCCGAGGATGCGCTTGGCGATGACATTGTTCTGGATCTCGGTCGTGCCGCCATAGATCGACACCGCCTTGCCCCAAAGCCAGCCGCGCGTCGCGCCAAGCTCCTCCTGGGAAAATCCGTCGCCGGACCAGCCCAGCCCATTCATGCCCATGATTTCCAGGGTCAGCTCGGCGCGTTCCTGGGTGATACGGGCGCCGACATTCTTCAGGATGGAAGAGGCGAGCGAGATATTTCCGCCTTTCGACTCCAGCATCACCCGGCGAGCCGTGGCCTGGAAGGCCCGGGCCGCCATCTCGTGACGCACGATGCGCATGCGCAGATCGGTATCGGCAATGCAGCCCTCATCATCCGTACCGACATAGCGCTTGGCCATGTCCGAGAGCGACGGCCCGTGCTGCCGGCTCATGCGGCCGCCGCCGGACAGATTGGTCCGCTCGTGCTGCAGGAGGCGCTTCCCGATTGTCCAGCCCTGGCCTGGCTCGCCGACCAGGTTTTCCTTGGGCACTTTCACATCGGTGAAGAAAGTCTCGCAGAAGGGCGAGGTACCCGAGATCATGCGGATCGGCTTCACCTCCACGCCCGGCGTCTTCATGTCCAGCAGGATGAAGGAGATGCCTTCGTGTTTCCTCGTCGTGTCAGTACGCACGAGGGCGAAACACCAGTCGGCCCACTGGCCGCCCGACGTCCAGGTCTTCTGGCCGTTGACCAGCCAGTGATCGCCCTTGTCCTCGCATTTGGTCTTCAAACTGGCGAGATCGGATCCCGCGCCCGGCTCGGAATAGCCCTGGCACCATCGGATCTCGCCGCGGCAGATCGGCGGGATATGGATCTTCTTCTGCTCTTCCGAAGCAAATTCCAGCAAGGTCGGCCCGAGCATCATCACGCCCATGCCGCCGATCGGATTCCAGGCGCCGATCTTGCCCATCTCTTCCTGCAGCACCCGCGCTTCGCGATAGGAGAGCCCGCCGCCGCCATAGGCCTTCGGCCAGGTCGGCGTGCCCCATCCCTTTTCGCCCATCGCCTTTTTCCAGGCGACGGCCTCGGGGTCGCTGTCGCCTCCGCCTTCCACGGTGGCAAGCAGGTTCTCCTTGCCCACCAGGGATTTGGGGAAGTTTTCGGCGAGCCAGCCGGCCGCTTCCGTGCGGAAGTCTTCGAGAGCATCGGCAGGATTGGTCATTTCGGCAGTGGCCATGATCAGTCTCCACTCGGTGTGAACATGGGAACGGGCGGCGCGCCGTCTTCGGTCGGCTTGAAGACGACGCGCACTTTCTGGCCGACGGCCAGCGTATCGGGATCGCAGTCGACGATATTGGTCAGAATTGCGGGCCCCTCGGCGAGGGTCACATAGGCCACGGCAAAGGGCGCGCCCTCGCCACGGCGCATCACCGAGACAGAATGGATCTCGCCCTCGCCCCGGGTCTCCACCCAGCCCGTATCGGGCGATCCGCAATGCGGACAGTGCGCGCGGGGGTAATAATGCGGTCTGGAACACGCGCCGCACGACTTGATCTTGAGCACGCCGTTCGACGCGCCGTCCCAGAAGGCTTGCGTTTCGGGATTGGGCCGGGGTGCGGTGAGTGTGCGCTCGCTCATGATTGCCGCTCCAGGATGACAGTGGCCGCGCCATGCCGGGCGCCGAGGGAACCGCCGATGCCGGTGGCGACGGCGAGATCGCAATTGGGCACCTGCACCGCCGGGTGGGCTTCTCCGCGCAATTGCCGCACAGCCTCGATCACCTTGGTGATGCCGCCGCGGAACATGGGATGATTGGAACACAGCCCGCCGCCATCGGTGTTGAAGGGCAATTTGCCGGTACCGGAGATCAGGTTTCCGTCGGCGACGAATTTGCCGCCCCCGCCCTTGGCGCAGAAACCGAGATCCTCCAGCTGGATCAGCACGGTGATGGTGAAGCTGTCATAGACGGAGGCGTATTTGATATCGGCGGGCCTCACGCCGGCCTCGGCAAAGGCCGCCGGACCGGACCGCGCCGCGGCGGACACCGTCAGGTCGAGCCCCAGCCCGCCGGACGGTCCTTTTGTCGCCTCGCCGGCGCCGCGCAGGGCGACGAGCGGACGGCTCAGCGACTTCGCGATCTCCGGCGCCACCACGACCAGCGCCCCGCCGCCATCGGTCGTCACGCAGCAATCGAGCCGGTGCAGCGGATCGGCGATCATCGGGCTTTCCAGCACCTCTTCCACCGTGACCACTTTGGGCAGCATGGCGTTTTCATTGTGCTGGGCATGATGGGAGGCCGCGACCTTGATCCAGGCCAGCTGGTCCGACGTCGTGCCGAATTCATGCATATGCCGCACCGCGCACATGCCGTAGGAGGTGTGATTGGTCAGCCCCACCCATTGTTCGAAATCCTGTTCCGGTGCGCCGGGGCGGAACCGCATGACGCTTTCCGAGCGCGGGCGGCCGGCCAAGGTGATCAGCGCCACCTTGCACTTGCCCGCGGCGATCGCCTGGGCCGCATGGGCGACATGGGCGATATAGGTACACCCGCCCATCTCGGTGGAATCCGCGTGGCGGACATCGAGACCGAGATAGTCGATCATCGAGATCGGCCCGAAGCCCGGCGCGTCGGTGGCGCAGAAATACCCGTCCACGTCCTGCAGCGACAGGCCGGCATCGGCCAGTGCCCCGGCGGCACACTCGGCGTGCAGTTGCGGCGTGGAGATATCCGGTGCGAGACGGGTGGGGTGTTCGAACGCGCCGGCGATATAGGCGGCGTTACGCAGCGACATGGCGACTCCCTGGTATGCAAACGGCGGTCATGACGGCGCTCCGGGCTGTTCGCCGGGACGCGCGGGGGCATCCACGCTCTCCTGGGCCGTCGCGCCGATAATGGCACCGGATTCGCGCGCCCGGATCGAGGCCAGGTTGGCCTCGTGGCTCTTGCGGTCGATGCGGTAGAAATAAAGGAAGCAGGCGCCGCCGAGATACATGACGATGATCGCCGGGATGTAGGCATGGACCAGATTGGTCACGATCTGCGGATCGACCCCGGCCGTGCGCGCACCTTCCGGCATGCCGACCGCCGTCAGGAGAAGACCGGCGACGAAGACGCCCAGGCCTGAGGAGCATTTCTGCATGAAGGAGTTGGCCGCGTAGAACAGGCCCTCGGCTCGACGTCCGGTGCGCAGGGAACTGTCGTCTATGACATCGCCGATCATGGCGTGGACTAGGATGGCGGACGAGATCCCGCACATGGCGTAGATCGACAACAGCACGAACAGGGCCGGCAACAACCAGGGGCTGCCATTGGGAATGAAACTGCCCAACAGCCGCAGGACATAGGGCGCGATAGCAAAGAGGATCGCCGTGACCGCCAGGACGAAGGCGGCATTGCGCTTGCCCAGGAATTTCGACACCCGCGGCGCCACCATGAGGGCCAGCGTGGCCGCCAGCGCCGCGTCGAGCGCCAGGATGGAGAGCTGGCGGCTGTCGAGCTCCCAGAAGAGAGAGCCGAAATACAGGGTCAGAGCCGAACTCATGCCGATGGCGGTGTATTTCAGGACGCCGAAGGAGAGGATCGCCAGGAAGCCGCGATGGGAGAAGGTCTTCCCCATCAGCATCAACGTCTGCAGCGGATTGCGCGCTTCGGGCGCGGGCAGCTGCCGCAGATATTTGATCCGGTGATGCGTCCCGACCGTCGATACCAGGACGGAGGAGATCATGATGATCGCTCCGATAATCCCGAAGGCCATGTAGCCGTCCGGATTGGTCACGCCGTGCGGGTGGGCCTCGGTCGGCGGCAGGAGATAACGAAGTGCAATGAAATAAAGCCCGATCCCGCCGATATAGCCGAAGAAATAGCGATAGCTGGCGATGGCTGTGCGCTCGTCGTAATCGGTAGCCAGTTCCGGCGCCAGTGCCGAGCTTGGGATTTCATAGAGCGTTATGAAGGTGCGCACGGCCGATGCAAGCAGGACGAGGTAGATGAACAGTCCTGCACCTTCCAGGCCCGGCGGAGGAAACCACAGGAAAAGGAAGGAGGCCGAAGCCGGGATCGCCGACAGATACATCAGCGGATGGCGGCGGCCCCATTTCGTTCGCAGGCTATCGGAGATCTGGCCGACGACCGGATCGGAGATCGCGTCGATGACGAGCGCCACCATGATGGCGGCCGAGACCAGCGCCGCCGGCGCGCCAATCACATAGTTATAGTACCACAGGAGAAAGACCCGGAAGGCCACGTCCTTGATGCCGTAGGCCATGGAGCCCAGGCCGTAGAAGAACTTGGTCCGGCGTTTCAGCGGCGGCGGAGCCGTCGGCGATACTGTGTCTGTCATGCGTCCTCCACAGACGATGTGTGGCGGACATGCGCGAACGGCCCCGGCATCGGCGCAGCCCTCCTCCCCATGTTCCGTGCGCCGTTTTCGGCGTCACGCGCGACGGACCGGCCCAGCGTCCGGCCCGGTATTGTGCCTACGCCCCGAGCGTCTCCTCGAGATCGCGGACCGTGTCGGCGATATCGCCATATTTCTCCAGCGCGGCCTCCTTGAGCTGCGGCATGGCGTAGTCAGGGAAATCCGGGTCGGCGACGTTGCGGTAGTTGCGAAGGTGCTGGCGCGCCACGGTGACCTTGTGCACCTCGGTCGGACCGTCGGCGATACCCATCACATAGGATCCGATCACCTGGGCCGCGAAAGGCATGTCCGGCGATACGCCCAGCGAGCCGTGCAGGTGCAGGGCGCGGCCGGCAATGTCGCGATAGACCTTGGGCATCAGCGCCTTGATGGCCGCGATATCCTTTCGCACCTTCTTGTAGTCCCGGTACTTGTCGATCATCCACGCCGTTTTCAGGACGAAGAGCCGGAACTGTTCCAGCTCGATATAACTGTCGGCGATCTGCATCTGCACCGCCTGCTTGTCGGCGATCGCCCCGTCGCGTGTGCGCCGGCTCACGGCACGGCGGCACATGAGATCGAGCGCCCGCCTGCACGCCCCGACCGTACGCATGGCGTGGTGGATACGGCCGCCGCCCAGGCGTGTCTGAGATATCACGAAGGCACCGCCGCGTTCGCCGAGAAGATGATCCTTGGGCACGCGCACATCGGTATAGCGCACATGGCCTTCGGAACCGTCCTGCTGGCCGTAGACAGCGACATTGCGCACGATCTCCACACCCCTCGTCCCGGTCGGCACGATGAACATGGACATGCGGCGATAAGGTTCTGCGTCGGGATCGGTGACCGCCATGACGATCAGGAATTCCGACCATTTGGCGTTGGTGGAGAACCATTTCTCGCCATTGATCACCCATTCATCACCATCCTCGACAGCGGAACATGTGAAGAGGAGCGGATCGGAGCCGCCCTGGGGCTCGGTCATCGAGAAGGCCGAGACGATCTCGTTATTCAGGAGCGGTTTGAGATATTTCCGCTTTTGCGCCCCGGTTCCGAAATGGGCGATGATCTCGGCATTGCCGGTATCCGGCGCCTGGCAGCCGAACACGGTCGGGGCGAACGGGGAACGGCCGAGAATCTCGTTCATCAGACCCAGCCTGACCTGTCCATAGCCCTTCCCGCCCAGTTCGGGGCCAAGATGGCAGGCCCACAGCCCGCGCTCCTTCACTTGCGCCTGGAGCGGGCGGATCAGCGCATTGCGTTTGGGATTTTTTACGTCGGCCGGATGGAAGCCGAGATGCGCCAGAGGCTCGACCTTGTCTTTGACGAAGCCGTCCATCCAGTCCAGCTTTTCCTGAAATTCCGGATCGGTTTCGAAATCCCAAGCCATGAGGGCGCCTTGATTGCTATTTTTCGTATCTTGGGTACGAGCATACCTGTTTTTTGAAAACCGGCAAGGGCACGGACAAAAACGGTTTTCGCATGACAGAGATACGTGTTTCGCTGCCGAGGTGCGCAAATTTGAAGAAGCGGTCCGGTTTTCGCTTGCCTGTGCACTGCTGGGCCGACTAAAACCTTGTCTCCACTCCAGCGACAGACGGCCGGACGCAGCGCCATGACAAAAACAACGCACGATCGCCGCGCCGGCCAATCCCGGTCTTCGAAGATGGAACACCCGCTGCCGCTCCGGCGCAGGTCGACGCCGGATACTTCATCGCCCAACCGCTCAGCCAAAGAACGAGAGAACTCCCATGCGTGATGCCGTCATCGTCTCCACCGCCCGCACGCCGATCGGCAAGGCCTATCGCGGCGCCTTCAACGCCACGCCCTCGCCGACCCTTGCCGGCCACGCCATCAAGTCCGCCGTCGAACGCTCGAAGGTCGATCCGGCGGAAATCCAGGACTGCATCGTCGGTGCCGCCCTGCAGCAGGGCGTGCAGCACACGATCGGACGCACCGCCGCCCTTCGCGCCGGGCTTCCGGTTACCGTGGCGGGCATGTCGATGGACCGGCAATGCTCTTCGGGCCTCATGACCATCGCCACCGCCGCCAAACAGGTCATCGTCGACCGTATGGATGTGGTCGTCGCGGGCGGGGTGGAATCCATCTCCATGGTCCAGACCAAGGAGATGCGCGTGCAGCCGGACCCGGAATTGCTGGCCATGCACAAGGACATCTACATGCCGATGCTGCAGACCGCTGAAGTGGTCGCCAAGCGCTACGGCATTTCCCGCGAGCGTATGGACGAGTACGGTCTGCAGTCCCAGCAGCGCACCGCCGCTGCCCAGGAGGCCGGCAAGTTCGACGACGAGATCGCGCCCATGGCCTCGACCAAGATCGTGGTGAACAAGGAAACCGGCGAAACCTCCCAGGAAAAGGTGACGCTGGAAAAGGACGAGGGCAACCGGCCCACGACCAATCTGGAGGGCCTGCAGGGCCTCAATACCGTCATCGAAGGCGGCACCATCACCGCCGGCAATGCCTCCCAGCTCTCCGACGGCGCCTCGGCCTGCGTTGTGATGGAAGCCGGACTTGCCGCCAGGCGCGGCCTCGCCCCGCTGGGCCGTTATATGGGCATGGCCGTGGCGGGTACGGAGCCGGACGAGATGGGGATCGGCCCGGTCTTCGCGGTGCCGAAACTGCTCGAGCGTTTCGACCTCAAGGTGGACGATATCGGCCTGTGGGAGCTCAACGAAGCCTTCGCCGTTCAGGTGCTCTACTGCCGGGACAAGCTGGGCATCCCGAATGACAGGCTCAACGTCAATGGCGGTGCCATTTCGATCGGCCATCCCTACGGCATGTCCGGCGCCCGCATGGTTGGCCACGCCCTGATCGAGGGCAAGCGCCAGGGCGCGAAATATGTCGTGGTGACGATGTGCGTCGGCGGCGGCATGGGCGCGGCCGGGCTCTTCGAGGTTCTCTAGACCGGCATCGGCGACAGCCTTGGGGCGGGGTTATCGCCTCGCCACAAGCCGCTGCGGGAGACCGCACTCAATCCCGCAGCCGGATCAGGCCTTCCTGCACCGTCGAGGCGACCAGCTTCCCCTCGCGCGTGAACAGGCTGCCGCGATTATAGCCGCGGCCGGCGCCCGACCACGGGCTGTCGGTGGCGTACAGCAGCCATTCGTCCATGCGCACATCGTCGTGGAACCACACGGCGTGATCAAGGCTGGCCGCCTGCATGTTCCCGCTGAGCCAGCTGACGCCGTGCGGCTGCATGCAGGTCGACAGCAGCGCCATGTCCGAGGCGAAGGCCAGGACGGCGCGATGCATCAACGGGTCGTCGCCGATATCGCCCGACGTCCTGAACCAGATATTGCGCACCGGCGCGCGTTTTTCCGGATCGATATGCGACCAGGGCTCAACCGGCCGGATCTCGATCGGGCGCTCGCGGGTGAGGAACTTGAACAGGCGCGGATCGAGCTTGTCCTCGTACTGACGGATATGCTCGATCTCGGTCTTGAGCGTTTCCGGCGCCGGAACATCGGGCATGTCTGCCTGGTGTTCCAGCCCCTTCTCCCGGCGCTGGAAGGAACAGGTCATGTTCAGGATCGGCTTGCCGCGCTGCATGGCGATAACGCGGCGGTTGGAGAAACTGCCCCCGTCATAGTCGCGCTCGACACGGTAGATGATCGGGAAGTCCTCGTCGCCCGGACGCATGAAATAGGCGTGCAGGGAGTGCGCGACGCGCTCGTCATCCACCGAGCCGACAGCCGACATCAGCGCCTGGGCAATCACCTGGCCGCCGAAAACGCGCCCCTTGCCGCCGGGATTGCGGTGGCCGCGATAAAGATCGACGTCGAGTTCCTCGACATCGAGCAGCCGCACCAGCCCCTGCGCCAGTTCATCCGGTGTCGGACGGCGGTCCTTCTTCGGCTTGCCGTCCGGACGTTCAGCCCCATCCATGATACACTCGTGTCCTGCACATTGTTGCGTTGCGGCAAGTGTGGACCGGTCATCCGGAAATTTCCAGCTTGCGGTACGGCGAAACGCAGGGTCTCTGCGCTTCGCAAGATCGATCGGGGTGAAATACCCCGAAAGCTCGCACTACCCGGCAGGCCGGACAGCCCCCCGGGACCCAATATCTGGTGTCCCGCCCGGACCGGCTACCGGCAATACACAGACGGTCAAGACAGGAAAAACTGCCGGAATCCGTCCGGTTCCGGCAGTTTTCAGCACAGATCGTGCGCGAGATTCAGGAGGCGACCAGTTTGAGCGACTGGGTCGGCGCGTCCCAGGGCAGGTGATTGTCTTCCAGCATCACCATGTTGTCCCGATTTATGATTTCGGGACGGGCGTGATAACCGAGCAATTCCTTGACGTCCTGGTCGGTATGGCGAGCCAGCACCATGGTCTCGTCCGAGGAAAAATTGGTCAGTCCGCGGGCCAGCTCTTCGCCGTCCTCACCATAGACGTGCAACACATCGCCCTTCTGGAAATCGCCATGGATCTTGACGATATCCTCGTGGCTGACGCCGGTGCGGCTTTCGCGCAGCGCCGTCGCGGCATCCTGGCGCAGGACCAGGCCGCCGGCCCGGTGCAGGCGATTGGTCAGCCAGACAGCCCAGGAAGAGGCCGGTGTACCCTTGGCGACACACGTGGTGTGTCGGCGCTCATTCTTCAGCAGCGCCGAGACCGGACGCTCGATCTCGCCCTGGCCGATCAGGGTTGTCACACCGGCATTCTGGGCCATGTTGGCGGCGCGCATCTTGGTCAGCATGCCGCCGGAGCCTAGCGAGCTCGTGCCGCCGGTCACTTCGAGATATTCGCTGACATCATCGACCGTCTCGATGAATTCGGCATCCGGATCTTCCGGATTGCGATCGTAAAGACCGTCGATATTGGTCAGCAGGACCAGGTGGTCGGCCTGAATCATCTGCGCCACCTTGGCGGCCAGACGGTCATTGTCGCCCACCCGGATTTCCTCGGTGGTGATCGTATCGTTCTCGTTCACGATCGGCATGATGCCACGCTCGAACAGGCGCTGGATCGTGTTCTTCGTATTCAGGAAGCGGCGGCGGTCCTCCAGGTCGTCCAGCGTGACGAGGATCTGGGCGATGTCGAAACCGTGCTCGTGGGCGACCTGCTTGTACGCGTTCAGCAACAGCGGCTGCCCGCAAGCGGCTGCGGCCTGCTTGTCGAGAACGCCGGCCTCCTCCGGCGAGGCATTGATGGCGTTCAGTCCCAGCGCGACAGAACCCGAGGAGGCCAGGATGACATCATGACCTTCCTCGCGCAGTTGCGCGATATCGGCCAGGAGCCCGTGCATGAAGGCGTATCTCAGTGTGAGCCGGCCATCATTGGCCAGAAGGCTGGACCCGATCTTCACGACGATGCGTTTCTTGTCACTCACACGAGGCTCCCGTTTGACGCGGCGCCATGCTGCTCCGCAAAATTCGATGGGCGCAAAATATTTTGTATTCAAATTTTTTCAACCCCACAAATGGGATGCTGCACTGCAAAAATGCTGCAGGGTCATCATATTTTATGGCCCAGAGCTAAACAATTGCTTGCCATCCCGATTTTTCTCGCAACCGCAAAACTCATTTGAATTCGAAATATATCCTGCTATGTAATCGCTCATCAGCAGCTCGATGCGCCCACCGGCGCGTCGAGCGCATTTGTTGTGAGATCACGTCAGCCGCAAAGGTGTGCGATGGACATTTTGATGGTCGGATGCGGGAAGATGGGCGGAGCCATGCTGCGCCGCTGGCTGGATGAGGTTCCGGCCCGGTTTACCGCGGTGAACCGGACGCCGGGCGTCATTCCGGACGGGTGCGGCCATGCCGGCTCCCCGGACGCGCTTGCTGGCCGGAGTTTCGACGCCATCATCATCGCCGTAAAGCCGCAGCAGATTGAAGACGTGGTCCCGGCCTACGCACCCTTTCTTGCAGCGAACGGATGCTACATCTCGATTGCCGCAGGCTTTTCCGTCGCATCGTTGAAGCGGGCCTTCGGCGACAAGCCCATGGTCCGCATCATGCCCAACCTGCCCGCCCTGATCGGCCGCGGCGTCAACGGGCTCTATGCCGACCCGGCCTGCACTGCGGATCACCGCGACCTTGCCGACAAGCTGGCCAGGGCGGCCGGTTCGGCAATCTGGCTCGATAGCGAAGAGGAAATCGATCGCATCACCGCGGTCGCCGGTTCCGGCTCGGGCTATGTCTTCGAGATCGCACGCAGCTATGTGGCCGCGGCCGAGCGCCTGGGCTTCACCCCTGACACCGCGCGAACCCTGGTGCTGGAAACCATGGCAGGCGCCGTCGAGATGGCCCTCCGCTCGGAGGAAAGCCTCGAAGAGCTGCGCAATTCGGTGATGAGCAGGAGGGGCACGACGGAGGCCGGCATCAACGCCCTGCGCCGCGACGGACTGCTGGACCGGCTCATGACCGAAACCACAGAAGCCGCCTACAATCGCGCCGTTGAACTGCGCTAGTTGCGGCGCGCCCCGAACTCTCCGACAATCGACCCGAGTAAACGAGACATGTCAGATCGTATGCAAGCCTATATCGAACAACTTGGACGGCAGGCCCAGGATGCGGCGCGCCAGCTGGCGACGGCCTCCACGGAACGCAAGAATGCCGCACTGATCGCCGCGGCCGCATCCCTGCGCATGCACGCCAACGATCTTCTCGAAGCCAACAAGGCCGACGTCGAAAGCGTGCGCGAGGCCGGAAAGCCTGATGCCTTCGTCGATCGCCTGATGCTGGACGGCGAGCGTATCGAGGCCGTGGCGAATGCGATCGAACAGATCGCCGAACTGCCCGATCCGGTCGGCCGGCAGCTGGCCGTCACCGAACGCCCCAACGGGCTGCGTATCGAACGTGTCGCCGTGCCGCTGGGCGTGATCGGGATGATCTATGAAAGCCGGCCCAATGTCGGCGCCGATGCCGGCGCGCTTTGCCTGAAATCGGGCAATGCGGTGATCCTGCGCGGCGGGTCGGAAAGCCTGAATTCCACCCGCATCATCGTGGATTGCATGAAGGAAGGCCTGCGCGAAGCCGATCTGCCGGACGATGCCATCCAGATGGTCGACACCACTGATCGCGCAGCCGTGCAGCATCTGCTGCAATGCACAAAATACGTCGATCTGGTGATCCCGCGCGGTGGCAAGGGGCTGGTTTCGCTGGTCCGCGACCAGGCGCGCGTGCCGACGCTTTTGCACCTTGACGGCAATTGTCACACCTATGTGCACGAAAGCGCCGACCTGACCAAGGCCAAGGCCATCGTCAAAAATGCCAAACTGCGTCGCACAGGCGTGTGCGGTGCCACCGAAAGCCTGGTGATCGACAAGGCCGTGGCCGCCGACCTGTTGCCGCCCTTGCTGGACTCGATGGCTGGCTGCGAATTCCGCGGCGACGAGACCGCCACCGCAATCGACAGCCGGATCAAACCGGCGGAGGAAAGCGACTGGGATACCGAGTATCTCGACACCATCATCTCGGTGAAGGTGGTCGCCGGCATCGAGGACGCCCTCAACTGGGTCGCCGCCCATTCCTCGGCCCACACCGATGCCATCGTCACCGAGGACGCCGATGTTGCCGCCCTCTTCCTGAACACGATCGACTCGGCCGTGGTGATGCACAACGCCTCTACGCAATTCTCCGATGGCGGCGAATTCGGCATGGGTGCGGAGATCGGCATCGCGACGGGCAAGATGCACGCCCGCGGCCCGGTCGGGCTCGAGCAGCTTACCTCCTTCAAATACCTCGTACACGGTGACGGCCAGACCCGCGCCTGACGCCCCGCGTTTGGCCCTCATCCCTTCCTGATCCAGTAACCCAAGGCAAGCTCATGGATATTGAAGCTCTCATTTCCCTTGCGCTCTACTTCGTCCTGATGATGGCGATCGGCCTTTACGCCTATCGCAAGTCCACGGACGACGTATCGGGCTACATGCTCGGCGGGCGCCAGCTGAACCCGGCCGTGGCCTCGCTTTCCGCGGGCGCCTCGGACATGAGCGGCTGGATGCTCATGGGCCTGCCCGGCGCCATTTTCGCGACCGGCATGTCGGAAGCCTGGATCGCCATCGGCCTGATCATCGGCGCCTATTTCAACTATCGCCTGGTTGCACCGCGCCTGCGCGTCTTCACCGAGATCGCCGACGACGCAATCACCATTCCGGACTTCTTCGAGAAACGCTTCAACGACAAGACCCGTTTCCTGCGTGTCCTGTCCTCGGTGGTGATCATCATTTTCTTCACCCTCTACACCTCGGCCGGCGTGGTTTCGGGCGGCAAGCTGTTCGAAGCCTCTTTCGGCCTGGACTATCGCCTGGGCCTGTTCCTGACGGCCGGCGTCGTGGTCGCCTACACGCTGTTCGGCGGCTTCCTGGCGGTTTCCCTGACCGACTTCGTGCAGGGCTGCATCATGTTCGTGGCGCTGGTCCTGGTACCCGTCGTGACGGTGATGCAGCTGGGCGGCTTCGGGCCGACCGGCGATGCACTGAGCACGCTGAGTGTCGATATGGGCGGTTGGGACAAGGCCTATCTGTCCATGATACCGCAGGAAAGCCTGGGGCTGGCCGTGATCGGCATCGTCTCCACCATGTCCTGGGGCCTGGGCTATTTCGGCCAACCGCACATCATCGTGCGCTTCATGGCTGTGAAGACGCTGAAGGATGTCGCCGTGATGCGCCGCATCGGCATGAGCTGGATGATCATCACCGTGGTCGGCGCTGTGCTGACCGGCGCGGCAGGTCTGGCCTATGTGAAGAGCCAGAACATCCAGGTCGCCGAGGGCGTGCCGGTGGCGCGCGTCGTCGAAGCCCCGACCGATGCGACTACATTCAACGAACTCGAGAATATCGAGACGACCGGCGCTTTCGGTGACGGCGAAGTGGTGCTGGGCGACCAGGAGACGATCTTCATCCTGCTCTCCCAGGTCATCTTCCATCCCTATATCGCCGGCTTCCTGCTGGCCGCGATCCTGGCTGCGATCATGAGTACGATCTCGTCGCAATTGCTGGTGTCGTCGAGTTCGCTGACCGAAGACTTCTACAAGGTCTTCCTCCGGCGAAACGCAAGCCAGAAGGAGCTGGTCCTGGTCGGCCGGATATCGGTGCTGGTCGTGTCACTGGTTGCGATCTTCCTGGCCTTTGACCCCGACAGCAACATCCTCTCGCTGGTCTCGAACGCCTGGGCCGGTTTCGGTGCGGCATTCGGCCCCATCGTGCTGATCAGCCTGTTCTGGCGCGGCATGACCCGGGCCGGGGCGATCGCCGGCATGATCACCGGTGCCGCGACGGTGCTGCTGTGGATCTACGGCCTGCAACTCTCGGGCGTGCTCTACGAGATGATCCCGGGCTTCATCGCCGCGACGGTCGCCATCGTCGTCGTCAGCCTGGCTTCCAGGGGAACCGACGAGGAAGCCACCGGGCATTTCGACCGCATGGGCGAAATCCTCAAGGCAGGCAAACTGCCCAGCGAATAGGCTGGCCTGACAGCCACGACAAGGAAGGCCGGTGGCATGTGCTACCGGCCTTTTTCATGATGCGAACCGGATCGTCACGCAGGCGCCGCCCTCGGGCCCCGTACCACGGGCCATCTCCCCGTCCAGCCGCCGCGCCAGGGCGAGCATCAGCGAACTACCCATGCCCTCGCAGTCGGCATCCTCGAACCCGCGTCCATTGTCGCTGACCGCCACGGCGATGCGTCCGTCGGCCTCCCGGGTCAGCTTCACCGTCACATGGCCCGATACACCTTCGCCGAAGGCATGCTTGTAGGCGTTGGTGACGGCTTCGGTGACGAAGAGGGCCGCCGGAATCGCGTGGTCGGGATCGAGCTCGATATCCTCGGCCTCCACCCGCGTGGCGACCTCGGTGCCGAACACGCTGGAAGCCTCGCACAGGTAGTGCAGCAATTGCTCAAGGAAGGGCCGCATGGCCACGGTGCGCAGATCGTCGTTTTCGTAGAGCGTGCGGTGCACCAGGGCGAGCGCATTGATCCGCCCTCGCGCCTCGGCCAGCACACGGCGCGCCTCGGCATCGGCCGTGCGCCGCGCCTGGATGTTGAGCAGGCTCATCGTCACCTGCAGATTGTTCTTCACCCGGTGGTGGATCTCCCGGAGCAGCGCGCCGCGTTCTTCGGCGACGGTCTCCAGCTCCTCGGTTCGCGTTTCCAGATCGTTGGCCATCGAGGCCATCGTATCGGCCAGTGTGCGGATCTCGGCCGGCGCCCGGCTGGCGCGCACGGGCTGGAGACCCAGTCGGCCCGCCCCGTAGAGGCGCGCCATGCGCCCCAGATAGGTCAACCAGCGCAATACGAAAAAATCCACCGCCAGCGAGACACAGAGGAGCGCCAGCAGCCACATCGTAGAGGGGACCAGCACGGTGCCAACGATGTCGAAGCCTGCCCAGCTGCCCAGCAGCAGGGAAGGCGCGGTCAGAGCCAGCTGGATATCCCGCCCGGCAAGCGGTGCTACCAGAAGCGACTTGCCCGGTGCCCCCTCAATTCTCTCCAGAAGCACCGGGTCGCCGGTTTCGCCCACGGCGTCGAGCACGTCCGGCGGCAATCCGGTCAGGCGGTCGGCCTCCGGGGTTTCGGAAATGTAGGCGAGATTGCCCTGGGCATCGCTGAGTGCCAGATACATCTGCGTGGGCAGATCCTGGGTTCGCAACAGATCCATCGCCGAGCGTACATCGATATCGACGGCCACCGCCCCGGCGAACCCGTCGGCGTCCCGTCGCGCATGCGCGGCCGTCATCACCGGCCGGTGCAACGTCCAGTCGAGATAGATTTCCGAGAAGGTCTCCGTTTCACCGCCGCGCAAGCGGGCGAACCATTCGCGCTCGGCGACGCCGACGCTCTCCTCGGTCTCCAGCGCGGCACACACGACGTCGCCGGTAGCGTCTATCAGTTTGAGATTGGAATAGATCGGCTGGGCCGTCTGCACGGCCCGGAGCGTCTCCGTACAACGATTGCCGCTGAGCGAGGGCAGATCGGGGTAGCTGGCCAGGGCCGCCACGACGCCCGCGGAGCGTTCCAGTCCGGCATCGAGATCGGCCGTAGCCTGGACCAGAATGGCATGGAACCGGTCGCGCTGCTCGCTGCGTTCCTCGCGGAATTCGACAACGCCCTGGGCGACCGACAGGACCAGAAGCGGGCTGAGGCTAAGCGTCAGGACGGCCAGCAGCTGAAGGCGCAGACCCCGGCCCTGGTCGCGCGCCCCGCGTCCCCGGCCCGGCTCTGGCGCGCGCCGGCCCGTCAGCCGACCGACCGGCACTCGGATATCTGCTCGAGCTCGGTCAGGAGCGTGTCGAGCGCATCCGATGCGCTGACACCGTCACCGCCGCGCCCCAGGGCGGGCCCGGCATCGAGCACCTCCATGAGCCGCGCCCGGGCCCGGTTGACCCGGCTTTTCATCGTCCCGACCGCGCAGCCGCAGATATCGGCCGCCTCCTGATAGGCATACCCGCCCGCACCCACCAGCATCAGCGCTTCGCGATGTTCGGGCGACAATTCCGCCAGCGCCCGACGCACCTCGTCCAGTGCCAGCACACCATCCTGATCCACCGTGGCGGGAAGGGTTTCCCGGGCGGTTTCCTCGTCCAGCTGGACCTGACGCCAGGACCGGCGCTTGTCCGAGTAGAACTGGTTGCGCACGATGGTGAGCACCCAGGCCTTGAAATTCGTGTTGGCGCGAAACTGGTGACGGCGGTGCCAGGCACGCAGCAGGGCATCCTGGGCCAGGTCGTCCGCCGCGGTGGCATCGCCCGTGAGACCTCGCGCGAACGCACGCATGTGCGGAATCGCATCGTGCAGCAATCGTTTGAACTCGCTCTCGTCGAGTTCACAGCGGGAGGGATCGTCAGCCATCGCAGACATCCTCCCCGGACCGGTCCGTACGCGAACCGGCAATTTCGCCGCCCTCGCCGCTATCCCCGTCCAGAGCCGCGAGCAATTGCTCGAACTCGTCCGGCACGCCCTCGTCCAGCACACTGTGATACATGGTGCGCAATTGTTGGCCGATGAGCTGCTGACGCGAACGCGCCGTGTCCGCATCGACGGCTTTTGGGGGGCGGGAATCTCCGGTTTCGTCTCGCATCGTATGCATCAGGTCCAAGCCGCACGCTCCGCTGACTCTAACATGGGCCGGCGCGAAAGCACGGCCTGTTTGAGAAAACGCGCCAGCGGGCCATCCGTTCCGCAAAAACTTCATGCGGTCCGGGAACCCTTGCGTCGCAGCATGCGTTATAGTGACGAGAGAGTTTGTGGAAACAACACGACCAGGGTGCAAATGGCGTTCTCGGAAAGCCTCAAGCCGCACATTCCCTATCTGCGCCGTCACGCGCGCCTGCTTACGGGCGACCAGGCCCTGGGCGACGATGCCGTGCGCGATGCGCTGCAGGCAGCCGCCCGTGGCGATGTGACAATCGACGAAAACCTGCCTCCACGTGTCGCGCTCTACCGCCTTTTCCATGCCCGCTGGCGAGCGGAGACCGGGACGCCGGTCTCGGGCGACGAGCCCCAGCAGCGGCTTGCGCGGATCCCCACCAAGGCGCGCCAGGCCCTGCTCCTGACCGCGGTCGAAAGTTTCTCGGCCCGCGACACCGCCCTCATCCTCGACCTGTCCCACGACGATATCGACCGTCTGCTCGTCGAGGCGCAAAGCGCCATCGAGGACGGATTGCGCACCTGTGTCATGATCATCGAGGACGAGCCCGTCGTGGCGCTGGACATCGAAGCCATCGTGGGCGACAGCGGCCACACTATCGCCGGCACAGCGCGCACGCACCGCGAAGCGGTCGACATGTTCCGGACCAGCGACGTCGGCCTGGTGCTTGCCGATATCCAGCTCGCGGACGGATCCTCGGGGGTGGATGCGGTCAATGAGATCCTGGCCGACAACGAGGTTCCCGTGATCTTCATCACCGCCTATCCGGAGCGCCTTCTGACCGGGGAGCGGCCGGAACCGGCCTATCTGATCACCAAGCCCTTCATGCCGGAAACCGTGGCCGCCACGATCAGCCAGGTCCTGTTCTTCGCCGGCGCCCGCCCGGCCGAGCCTGCACCGGCGCAGTAACTCAGCTGAACTGGGCCACCAGCAGGATGACGGACAGCGAGAACAGCGCCAGATAGGTCAGCACCCGCGACTGGGTTTCTCCCGGTTTCATGGAAACCTCCCGATCCATCCGGAAATCCTGCCCAAGCAACGCTCCGGCCCGCCATCCGTTCCATAACGGGTTATGGACACAGGAACGCCCGCCCCGGAGGGGGCGGGCGTCTTGCGCGAAGGGACCGTCATGGTCCTAGCCGCGATAGGGCGAGTCCGTTTCGGTCTCCTCAACCTGGCGTGAGCCGTCGTCCGGCCGGGCCATCTTCCAGGCCTCATACTCGGCTTCGCTGAGTTCGCCATTGCCATCATGGTCATAGGCAGCAAAACCATCCTCCGTCACATCCGGGGCAATGGCCTGGACTTCGGACAGGCTGAGTCCGCCGCTCAGGTCGGTATCGGCGTCCTCGAACCCGTTGCCCTGAGCAAAGCCCGGTGCTGCCAGGCCGAGCGCGGCAACGGAGGCGATCAGAACTGTCTTCTTCATCGGTATTTCTCCATCTGGTTGACCGATGCAGCAGGCTTTCAAGAACCTGCGCACCTTCCCAAACGCACGGGAGCTGTCTTCGATCCATGGCCGGCCAAGGCATTTGCGCGACCAAACCGTGGCGGAGCCCCCGGATGACCCCGCAAAGCGCATGGGCTCGGATTTCGCGTGTAAGGCGAGCGGAACTTCGTTATGTTGCCCACGTTTCATTGGGGGAACTTCCTTGAAAGGAGACATGAAATGAAAACCACCCACTGGCTGATTGCCCTGCTCGCCGCCACCGGCGTTGCCGCCTGCTCGCAGGACGGCCCTGCTGAAGAGGCCGGCGAAGACGCCGATGCCGCGATCGAGGAGATGACCGGCGAAGACAGCGATACGATGGAAGACGCCGGCGAAGCGGTAGACGAGGCCGCCGACGACATGCAGGACGCGGCCGAAGAGATGACGGAAGAGGGCGACGAGCCCCAATCCGAACCGCAATAGGCCTTGGCCCGGCTCTCTGGTCCGGTCAGGTTACCGGCCGGGCCAGCAGGGCGTTGACCCGTGCCTCGAAGGCCCGGCCGACACGGATTTCCGTGCCGTCGCCACGACCTCGACCCAAGGCCGCCGGGGCGGCAGGGTTTCCAGCCGGCGCAGGGCCAGCGGCTCGTCATGGAACAGAAGTACGCGCGTCGACCTCGTTCTCCCGTGATTGCTTGTCGCGATCGGCCGCAGTCCGGAACGGCAGGTGCAGAATTGGGGGCGAACCCTCCATCGTCCTGCGGGCCCGCCTCCATCGACGCGCCTTCGCCGTAGAGCGCTTCAAGCCGGGCGCGGATACTGGCCAATCCGACACCGGAACCGGCCGTGGCCGGCGCACTGTCCGCACCGGCGCCACTGTCGCGCACCTCCAGCCGATCGGCGAAACGCGTGGTTTCGATGTCGAGATAAAGTCGCTGCGCATCGATCTCGCGGCTCGACGGCATGCAGTCGTCCGGCCCGGCATCCGGGCCGCCGTCTTATTTAGACAGGTTCGGCCGCGCAATAATCGTCGACAAAATCCTGGTGCGAAGGCATCCCGGCCACCGCCCTGGCGATATTCGTGCGGATGCCCTCGAAAACCTGGCGGCGCTGGTCCGCTGTCATTAGGGCGCCGAACCGGTGGTGACTTTTCGGCTCCAGCCGCTGGCCCAGCATGACCTGGAGCCAGCTGTCAACGCGGAACAGGTCGTCGCCGGCCTGATAGGCCAGGCCGTTTTCCCGGAACAGCGCGATGCGCTGGGCCAGGCTGTCGGGAATGTCCATGCTGCGGCACTGACGCCAGAAGGCCGTATCATCGCGTTCGGTGAGTTTATAGTGCAGCACGATGAAATCGCGTATGCGCTCCAGCTCGTTGCGGGAAAGTTCGTTGAAATGCCGCGCGATCGAGGGATTGGCACCGCCGAAGGGGAAAAGCTGGATCAGCCGCGTGATGCCGATCTGGATGAGATGAATCGAGGTGGATTCCAGCGGTTCGACAAAGCCCGACGCCAGGCCGAGAGCGATGCAATTGCGCTTCCAGACCTGTTGGCGGCGTCCGGTACGGAAGCGGATAACCCGCGGTTCGGTAACGTATTCGCCTTCCAGATTCGCCAGCAGGGCATCGCGGGCCTCATCATCGGAACAGTGATCGGAACAATAGACGAGCCCGTTGCCGATCCGGTGCTGCAACGGAATGCGCCATTGCCAGCCTGCACCATGGGCAATGGAGCGCGTATAGGGCAGTGCCGGACCCACCGACGTCGTCTGCACGGCCAGAGCCCTGTCCATGGGCAACCAGTGATGCCAGTCCTCGAACCCGCTTTTCAGGGTCTGCTCGATCAACAGGCCGCGGAAGCCGGTACAATCAATGAAGAGATCCCCCGCAATGCGCTGGCCATCCTCCAGGACGAGCGCTGTGATATCGCCGGTTTCGCCATCCTGTTCGACCGTATCGATGCGGCCTTCGATCCGGGTCACGCCCTGCGCTTCAGCGAGTTTGCGCAGATAGGCGGCATAGAGGCTGGCGTCGAGATGATAGGCGTAGTTGATGCGCGCCTTGTCCGAGGTCGCGAACTTGCCCGCTTCGGCGGCCTGGAGTTCGAAACAGTATTCGCCCAGTTCGCCACCCTCGCCTTCGGCGCGCGCGCCCAGCCAGACATTATAGAACTCGCCCATCCAGGTCGGCTTGCCGATCTGGCCGAAGGAGTGGATATAACGGTCGCCCCTGCGGGCCCAGTTCTCGAAGGCGATCCCCAGCTTGAACGTTGCCTTGGTGGCGCGCATGAAATCACGCTCGTCGATGCCCATCAGATGATGGAAAGTGCGATGCGTCGGAATGGTCGCCTCGCCCACACCGACCGTGCCGATGGCGTCGGACTCCACCAGCGTAATCTCGAGCAGCGGCCCGAGCTGCCGCGCCAGCGCCGCCGCAGCGATCCAGCCCGCAGTACCCCCGCCAGCCACGACCACGCGCCTGACCGTCTGATCTGCCGTCATGGTCTCTCCCCCGCTCTATCGGTTCAGCCGCTGCAGCAACTGGGCGCGCAATCGCCGCGCCTTGGTGTCGTCCATGGGCCCCAGCGCGCCGCGCGCATGCTCGGGCAGATGTTCGCCGGCCCGTTCCGCCGGACCGAAGACATAATGATCGAACATGGTCCGCCAGGCCTGCTTTTCCGCCCCGGGCCGGTCGCGCAGACTCAGCAGCGCGTGCAGCAGCGTGTTCATGGGCGTATCCATGAAACCCGGCACGGCGTTCCACCAGTAATTGATCATGGCGTTGAACGGATCGAGCGCCTCCACCTCGTGCCACCAGAGCGCCGGGTAAAGCAGGACGTCGCCCGGCTCCAATTCGGCCAGCTGGGCCGCCTCGAATGCCTTCCGGGCGCGCGGAAAGCGCTCGAAATCGGGATCGCGCAGATCGACCATGGTGACGACCTGACCGCCGGGTGTCGGTTCCAGGGGACCGGGATAGAGATTGTGCACCTGATCCGGCGGAAACAGGGTGAAACGCCGCCGGCCGACCGCGCAGCAGGCGATATTGTTGGACATGTCCCAGTGCGCCGCCGCGGTAGTACGGTTGCCCATCCAGATACTGGCGATGGGCGGCCAGGACTGGAACAGGGGCTGGGCATGAGTGAGATCGTTCGCAGCCCTCAGCCCCGGCAGATATGTGTCCAGATCGGTCGAACCGATATAGATCGACGGCGCATCCGCCTGCCCGTCCAGGGCGCGGATACGCCCTAACACTTCGGCCAGCTGCAGTCGTGCGGCCTGGAAATTCATCCCGGTCAGGTCGTCATTGTAGAAAAATCGGCCACCGATCTCGGGTGCGCCGGTATAGACTACCACGGGGCGGCCACCGTCGAAGCCCTCAAGATAGGCCATCGCCGCTTCGGCCGACTGGCGCCCGGCCTCGACCAGGGGCCAGTGTGCGGCGAGCCCCTTGAAGATCACCGGCTCACCGGCCTCCAACCAGTCTTCGAACCGGACCGTGTCCGGCGTCAGGCCATCGATCTGGCGGGTTTTCGTTGCGATTTCGGGGCGGGCCATGATCGGATTTCCGTACTTGTGCAGTTCAGCCAGCCTGCCGCTTGCGCTTCTTCAACTCGATCAGCCGGTTCACATTGCCCATCGATGCTGCCACCAGGAAGGCGGCTCCGAGGAAGCCACCCGTATTAAGCTGTTCCAGGGCCGCACCGTCGAGCCGGGCCAGGCGCTCCTCGCTGACAGTGAAGAGGCCCGGGATTTTGTAGTGCTCCTCGTCGCTCAGCGCGGCTTCGACCGCGACGGGCTCGAGAATACCCGCGGCCTCGAAGGCTTCGAACATGGGCTGGGCGATCTCCACACCGTCATGGATCAGGCGGAGTATGTGGGAGATGTGTTCCAGATAGGGTGAGTTGCCGCCGTGGGGCAGGAATACCGGTTCGCCCTCCTCACCGTCTGGCACGATACGCGGATGCTCCATGTCGACATGGATCATCGCCTCACGGCGCGTCTCGCCATCGATTTCATGCTCCTGCATCCCGATCAGGAAGGGGCCACGAGCCTGTACGGCGGGGATATAGCGGGCCTGCCAGCCCGCCTCGTCCAGAAAGAGATTCTCGTCCCGGTCCAGGCCCAGCAGCGCCACGGACTGGAAATGCCCTTCCGCGTCGCGGCGGAAAAAAATCGGATACTCGCGGTGAGCATCGCCGAACTCAGTCGGGAAGAGCAGGACCTGATTGATATTGTCGGCGAACTCCGCGCCATGCCGGGTAACCACCCGGAGATCCTTATGGATTACATTGTCCAGCGGTACCGTATGGGTCATCCCAACCTTCCATAGTATTGTCGGCCGACATCGTCGGACAAATGGCCGGACGGTTCAACGGTCCGGAAAAGAAGAGGCGGCCGCCCACAAGTGGCGGCCGCAGGTGAGGAGTGAGTGGAATTACCACTTTGGTACCGGGGTAATGTACCTAGAAGCGGTAGCGGGCACCGACGAGGTAGCGGGGATCCAGCTCCTGAGCGTACCAGAGGTTGGAGTCGTCGCGGCCGAAATGCCGCAGATCCTCGCCGGTGATATTGATGGCCTCGAAGGAGACCTCCAGGGCATCCGTGACGTCGTAGTTGACGTTCAGGTCGAGTTGGCCGAACGCCTCCACAAAGACCGGATTGCGCGAACCGCCGCCCCGGTTGGTGTCGGACAGGAACTCGTCACGCCAGTTGTATGCAAGACGCGCCGACCAGCCGTAGTTCTCGTAGATGAGTGTCAGGTTGGCCGTGTCCGACAGACCCACGAGCGCAAACTGGTCGATGCTCGGATCGGCGCCCACATCGATCTCCACATCGCCTTCCACGATCGTGTAGTTGGCCTGGATGCCGAACCCGTTGTCGAAGAAGTGCTGCGCCGCGATTTCGAAACCGTGGATCTTGCCTTCGCGATTGTTGATCGGCCCGGTCACCTCGAACTGGAAGAGCGGATCGCTCGAGTTCGGGGAAACGTCATAGGCCGCCAGCGTACTGTCGATGAAGGCCTGGTCCAGCGCCCCGCCCGAGAAATTGGCCTCGAACATGGAGCGGGCCGTGGCGGTATCAAAATTGTCCAGCAACGCCGTCATGGTGAACAGGTTCACATCCGTCGGGTCGGCACCGATATCCGACAGGATATCCAGCGCATCGCCCGACCGCGTCCCGGGCGCACCCGAACTCGGGTCGCGCAGCCCGAACAGGGTCTGCGTGGTCTGGCCCGTACCGATGAAGTTGGCGACCCGCTTGTCGAAGAAGCCGAACGAGACATAGCTGGCGTCGTCGAAATACCATTCCAGCGAAATGTCGAAATTGTCCGATTCCAGCGGCAGCAGGCCGGCATTGCCCGTCGAACCCGCGGCGATCCCGCCGAGCGCGGTCGGCCGCGGCGGCGTGTCCGGATCGTCGGCCACGAACATCTGGCTGTAGGACGGGCGTGCAATGGTCTTGGAGAAGGACACACGGCCCACGAGGTCGTCCCTGAGCTCGATCGAGAAGTCCATCGCCGGCAGGAAGTTGTCGTAGCCTGCTTCCTGGGTCACCAATTGCTCGTCACTGGACGTGACAACGCTGAAATCATTGTCGGATTGCCAGACGATCGCTTGCGGGACAGCGATTTCGGCGCCCGCGGTGATCTGCGTGTCTTCGTAGCGTGCACCGATCACGAGATTGGCCGGCCGGTCGGCGAACTCGCCTTCCCAGATCAGCTGCGCGTAGGCCGAGAAAATCTCTTCCTCGATGACGTTGTAGCTGTCTGCAGTCACGTTCACCGGATTGCCCAGGCCCGCATAGGCCGGCGACAGGGCATTGTAGAGGTCGACCGCATTGGCTCGGAATGCCACATCGGCATCGCCCGGCGAATAGCTGTCGAACAGGCAGCCCAGGCAGTAGGATTCCATCATGCCCGGAGCATACTGCTCCACATCGCCCACATTGTTGATGCCCCAGTCACCCAGCGTCTGCTGGGTCTGGAACTGGGTGCGTTCCATGGTAGACGAGCGATAACCGACGCCGAAGTCCACCTGGCTGAAGGGATTGAGGTCCCAGTGGCCATCGAGGCGGAATTCATCGATATCGTTCTGCTGATTGACGGCCATGGTGCGCGCCACCTGGGTGCCGATATCGGCGGCATCCAGGATGCCGTTTCCATTGCCGCGCACGCTGTCGTCCATTGTGTAGCGCTGCACCGGGAAGCCGCTGCGGAAATCGACCGAGTGCGCAGCGATGACCGGGGCCCCCATGGAGATCAGCGTCGAACTGGCACCATTGGATGCGTTCGGCCGGCTTTCGGCAGACGAGGTATGGGCGTCGAGCGTCAGCGAGAAACTATCCGTGACCCACCATTCGGCGTTGAAACCGACGGATTCCATCGTGTCCTCAAGCGAGCGGAATTGCTGTTCGAAGCCGATATCCTTCACACCCGCTATGTTCTCCTGCAGGTAGACCGTCGACGAGACCAGCGGGTTGCCATCGAAGATCACCTCGTTGAAGGGCCGGTTGAACCAGTTCGTCTGGTCGGTGCGGGCTTCGTCGGTCTGGTTGTTGGCGTAGGTGAAATCCCCCGTCAGCGTCAGCGCGTCGGTGGGACGGAATTGTACGACCAGTTGCCCGTTGACCCGCTCGCGATGCGCCTCTGCAAGGTGATAGCGGCTGTCATTGGGATAGGAGACAAGATCGTCCGCGGCAGGCGGGTTGGTGATCTGCGTTGCGGCATTCACCCGCCCATTGCCCGGATCGAGGAAGGCCGAGCCGCGCTCGACATTCCAGCCGTTGACCGTGCCCGAACGCGAGGAACTGTCGCGTTCCTGGAAGGAGCCGAACAGGGAGATCCCGAAGGTCTCCTGGGGATTGACCCAGCTGATCAGACCGGTCAGTTCAGGCGTGAGCTCCTCGCCACTTTCCACACCGGTATCATGCATGCCCTGCACGCCGATCGAACCGGTCAGGCCTTCGGCATAGTCCAGCGGACGGCGGGTATTGATATTCACCGTGCCGCCGATACCGCCGGAGGGAATTTCCGCGCGTCCGGTCTTGTAGACTTCCAGCGAGCTCACGCCTTCCGAGGCGAGGTTGGAAAAGTCGAAAGAGCGCGAGGTGCCCAGATCGCCATCGAGGTCGGCCGACTGGTCGCCGCCGATCGTCTCGACATTGGCCGTCGGCATGGTGCGGCCGTTCAGCGTGACCAAGGTGAACCCGGAGCCGAAACCACGGACCGTCACAAGCGAGCCTTCCCCGTTGACCCGGTTGATCGACACACCGGTGATCCGTTGCAGCGACTCGGCCAGATTGGTGTCCGGGAAACTGCCGATGTCTTCGGCGGAAATCGCATCGACCACGCCGTGCGAGTCGCGCTTGATATCCATGGCGCGTTCCAGCGACCCGCGCACACCGGTGACCGTAATGACGTCGGTCGTGTCGTCGTCCTGGGCAAAAGCCGGCGCTGCGGCCCCTATGGCCATCGACGATACGCCGGTCAGAAGCGCGAGACGGCCGACCCGGCCCATCCGCGCCATCGTGGCTATCTTGTCTGACTTGATACTCATTGTGTCCTCCCCTTGTGATGAATGTCCGGTCACGGAACCAGTCCGTGCGACGGCCCTGCACGCCTAGCCGGGATCTGCCGGCAGACATGGATGGGGAGGCCGGTGCTCGCGCACCACCATTTCGAAATACATTACTGTCCTCCCCCTGACGTGTTTAATAGCGCTACCAATTTTGTAGGCATTTATGTCGGGCTTTTTGACGATGACGAACGCCGGAACCTCCCGCCATCTCCACAGCGTTCGGTCGGGACATTCCGATGCAAGCGTATCGACGGGCAAACGTTTGCGCGATTGTCCTACGATGTCAATCCCGCAAAATATGGCTTTCTGACAATATGGGGATTTCGGGAAGGCCGATTGCCTCGGAAAAATTCGACCGGCGCCTTCGTGAATACATACCGAAGCCAGCAAGGGCTTTTGTCGGACAAATCTCCTTCGGCATGGCTTGGAAACTGAAACGCGCGGTGAGGCGGCAAGAAACCTTGAAGTATCAAGGCGCTGCGCTGCAACCCGTTCTTGCCGACCGCTTGCGGGATTGGTTCCTCAACCGGCATCGGACGCGATACCACCTTTCCCGGAGCCGGAGGCCGGCACCCCACGAAAAAGGGGGCGGCCCCTGCGGAGCCGCCCCCTTTCATCCGGGAATTCAGTGCCGGATCAGTCCTTGGAACCGCCGAACAGCGTCTCGAGATCGATATCTTCCGGATTGATGTTCTCGCCTTCCTCGGCCTGCAGCTCGTCCTGCGCCTTCAGGGTATCCGCGAGCATTTCCGGGTTTTCCTCCTCCAGCTTGCGCCGGCGGGCAGAAGCCTTCTTCACCTGGTCGTCGAGATCGATCTGGGTGCACAGCCCGAGCGAGACCGGGTCGGTGGGCTTGATGTTCGCGGAGTTCCAGTGCGTGCGGTCGCGCACCGCCTGGATCGTGGTCTTGGTCGTACCGATCAGCTTGGAAATCTGAGCATCGGAAAGTTCCGGGTGATTTCGCACCAGCCACGCAATGGCATCCGGCCGGTTCTGGCGGCGCGAAAGCGGCGTGTAGCGCGGGCCGCGGCGTTTGGCGGGCGTATGGAAGTCGGCATATTTCGGTTTCACCACCGACATGCGGTAGTTCGAGTCATTTTCCGCCTTCTCGATTTCCTCGCGCGTCAGCTGGCCGTTGGAAATCGGGTCAGCACCACGAACGCCGGCCGCGACGTCGCCGTCAGCGATGCCTTTGACCTCGAGCGGGTGAAGACCGCAGAATTCGGCAACCTGTTCGAAGGTCAGCGAGGTATTGTCCACCAGCCAGACGGCAGTGGCTTTGGGCATCAGGACTTCGGTCATCGGTGCGGCTCCAGTCTTTCGATCGGCAGGTTGGGGTCGGAACGCAAAAAAGCCCGGCGCGGGCGCCAGGCTTTTTGGCTTCCGCCGCGATAACCGGTCTGGTCTTGATGCAGTCCGTTCATCGCGATGTCGCCTCCCTATAGCGCGGCGGCACCGCGATGAAAAGTCGGCGTATCAG
>NZ_JASBRI010000017.1 GCF_030149515.1 Maricaulis sp.
AAACGGCGCGCGCTCTTGTATATAAGTAGGTCTGGAGGGCTGGATTTGACGACTGCGTACGACATTGTAACCGACGAGACCGCTGCCGGCGCACCGCGCGACGGCCGCATCAAGCTGCACGGGCCCGAAGGCTTTGCCGGTATGCGCAAGGCCGGTCGGCTGGCTGCGGAAATCCTCGACATGCTGGCGGGCGAAGTCGCGCCGGGCGTTACGACTGAGTATCTCGACAAGCTGGCCCGCGAATACGCGTTCGATCACGGCTCCACCCCCGCGACCCTGTTCTATCGCGGCTATCGCCACTCGCTGTGCACCTCGATCAATCACGTCGTCTGCCACGGCATTCCGGGACCCAAACCCCTGAAGGACGGCGATATTCTCAATATCGACGTCACCGTCATCGTCGATGGCTGGCATGGCGACACATCGCGCATGTATGTCGCAGGCACGCCCAAACGGAAGGCGGAAATCCTGATCGACACGACCCATGAGGCGATGATGGCCGGGATCAATGCGATCAGGCCGGGCGTCACGCTGGGCACGATCGGCGCCGTCATCCAGGAATATGCCGAGACGCGGCGCTGTTCGATCGTGCGGGATTTCTGCGGCCACGGCCTGGGTCAGAATTTCCACGACAGCCCGAATGTGCTGCATTTCGGTGAACATGGCGAAGGGCCTGAACTCAAACCCGGCATGTTCTTCACCGTCGAACCCATGCTCAATCTCGGCCGGGCGGATGTGAAAGTCCTCTCCGATGGCTGGACCGCGGTCACGCGCGACAAGTCTCTCTCGGCCCAGTTCGAGCATTCCTGCGGCGTCACCGAGGACGGGGTGGAGATCTTCACCACCTCGCCCAAGGGTCTCGACAAGCCTCCCTACACGATCTGAACCATGCCCGGGACCGCGCACCATACCGGCCATCGCGACCGACTGCGCGAAAAACTAACTACAGCGGGCGGTCTGGCGCTTCACGATTATGAATTGCTGGAGCTTTACCTGTTCCGTTGCATTCCGCGCCGCGACGTCAAACCCATTGCGAAAGACCTGATCGCCCGTTTCGGCGATCTGGGTGGGGTCGCGACGGCGCCGCTGGAACAGCTGACGACCGTGAAGGGCGTCAGCGAGAAGACCGCCGCCGAGCTGAAACTGATCAAGGCGCTGGCCGAGCGTCTGGCCCGCGAACAGGTGATCGGCCGGCCGGCGATCGCGTCCTGGTCGGCGCTCATCACCTATTGCCGCACGGCCATGCAGCACGCCACGACGGAACAGTTCCGCGTGCTTTTCCTGGACCGCAAGAACAAGCTGATCGCCGACGAGATTCTGGGTGAAGGCACGATCGACCATGCCCCCGTCTATCCGCGCGAGGTAGTCAAACGGGCGCTCGCGCACGAGGCCTCGGCCATCATCCTGGTGCACAATCACCCGTCCGGCGATGCCACACCCAGCCAGGCCGATATCGAGATGACCCGCTCGCTGATGGAGATCTGCCAGCCCTTCGAGATCGTGGTGCACGACCACCTGGTGATCGGCCGCGAGAACACGGCCAGTTTCAAGACGCTGGGTCTGATATAGGCGGACTTCCCGGCTGCCAGAGTTCCAGTTTCACGCCGTCGGGATCGACAATCCAGGCGAAACGGCCCTGATCGTACTCGACCGGTTCCTCGGTCACCGGTTCGACCCCGTGTGCGCGGGCGCGCTCCAGCACCCCGTCGAGATCGTCAACGACGAGATTGATCATGAAGGGCGCCGTGCCCGGCTCCATGTATTCGTGCATGTCCGGACCGAACGGGCTCCACACCGTCATGGCGCTCTCGCCATAGGCGGCGACAAAGTCCTGCGGCCTGAAATGCGCGCCGCCGAAATCGGCCAGATCGATCCCCAGCACGTCCGCATACCAGCGCCCGGTCGCCTGCGCGTCGCTGCAGCGCGCGAACACGCCGCCCAATCCGATCACCCTGGCCATATTGTCTCTCCCTGCGATGGCAGCTGAAGCGCGGCGGTGCCGCCATAAACATTATTGCCTGTCCGGGAGACGGACCCAAGGTCCGTCTCCCCTGGTCCAAACGGCCGCTTCACACGGCCTCTGGACCTGTCCGGCCAATGGCCTAGCTTGGGCATCGAACCAGAAAGAGCTCCCGCCCATGCACAATCGCGCCAACTACTTCACCCATCTGGAATGTTCGGAAACCGGCAAGCACCACGACAAGGACAAGCCGCACAATCTCTCCGAGGCCGGAAAACCGCTGCTGGCCCGCTACGACCTCGATGCGATGAAGGTGGCAGTGGACCGCGGTGCGATCTGGTCCCGGCCGGGCGGATTCTGGAAATGGCGCGAATTGCTGCCGGTCCGGGACAATGCCGATATCTGCCGTCTCGGCGAAATCGACACGCCGTTGATCGACGTGCCCGCCACGGGCAAGGCCTCCGGCGCGACCGGCAAGGTCTGGGTGAAGGATGAGGGCCGCCTGCCGACGGGCTCCTTCAAGGCGCGCGGCCTCGCGCTCGCTGTCGCCATGGCCCACAGGTTCGGCATCAGGCGCCTCGCCATGCCCACGAACGGCAATGCCGGCGCGGCCCTGTCCGCCTATGCCAGCCGGATGGGGATGGAGAGCTGGTGCTTCGCCCCGGAGGACACGCCGCAGATCAATCTCGACGAGATGGCGCTGCAGGGCGCGAACGTCTTCAAGGTGAACGGCTATATCCATCATTGCGGCGCCCTGGTCGGCGCCGGCAAGGACAAGATGGGCTGGTTCGACGTCTCCACCCTGAAAGAGCCCTACCGGATCGAGGGCAAGAAGACGATGGGCCTGGAACTCGCCGCCCAGATGGGCTGGAAACTGCCCGATGCGATCTTCTACCCCACCGGCGGCGGCACCGGCCTGATCGGCATGTGGAAGGCCTTCGACGAGATGGAAAAACTCGGCTGGATCGGTCCGGAACGCCCGAAAATGTTCGCCGTCCAGGCCGAGGGCTGCGCCCCCATCGTGAAAGCCTTCGAGGCCGGCGAACGCCATGCCGAGGAATGGGAAGACGCCCGGACCGCCGCCATGGGCATCCGCGTGCCCAAGGCCATCGGCGATTTCCTGATCCTGGATGCCGTGCGCGAGAGCGACGGCGCCGCGCTGGCCGTGTCGGAGGACGCCATCGAAACGGCCCGCACCCGCTGTGCCCGCGAGGACGGCCTCCTGCTCTGCCCCGAAGGCGCCGCGACACTGGCGGCCATGGAAAAGGCCATGGGCGACGGGCTTGTGGCACGGGACGCGGAATGCGTGCTGTTCAATTGCGGCTCGGGGCTGAAATACAAGATGCCGGACGGAGCCGTGGCGCTGGACCGGCACAGCGAGGTGGATTGGGGGGCGCTTTAACCCCTTCTCCCCCACCGGGGAGAAGGTGCCCGGAGGGCGGATGAGGGGCGGCCGCGCAGCGGCCACCAAGACCATGACCGTCATCACGGATAAAACCGCCAGACACCCCGCACTGTCCCGGCATGCGCCATCCACACCGAAACCGCGCCCGCAAACTCCGCAAACAGCAAACCCCGGCGGAGGCCCGGCTCTGGTCTCGGCTGCGCAACCGCGCCCTGGCCGGCGCCAAGTTCCGGCGGCAGGTCCCGGTCGGTCCCTACATCGCCGACTTCCTGTGCAAGGATCTCTCGATCATCGTCGAGGCCGACGGTGGCCAGCACGCCAACCAGGAGACCTATGACGCCCGCCGCACGGCCCGGTTGGAAGCCGGGGGCTATCAGGTTCTTCGCTTCTGGAACCACGCCATCCTGACGGACACGGACGCGGTCATGGAAGCCATCGGCGACGCCGTCCATCACGCGCGAATGGCGCGGTCGGATTCTTAAGCGGCGCGGCTTTGCCGCGCGCCCCTCACCTTTGATTCCTCTCCCCGGTCGGGGAGAGGCGGAGCGTGACGGCGCGGCCGCCACTTGACCTTTCGCGCCCCTTGGCGCATCCCCCGCGCTTCTCCACCGAGCACACGGAGCCCGCACATGATCCCCCGCTATACCCGTCCGGAAATGGCCGCCATCTGGTCGGACCGGAACAAGTACCAGATCTGGTACCTGATCGAGGCGCATGCGACGGAGAAGCTGGCGGAGCTGGGCGTGGTGCCGCAATCGGCGGTCGAGGCGGTCTGGAAAGCGAAAGACGTCGAATTCGATGTCGACCGGATCAATGAGATCGAGGCCGAGGTGAAGCATGACGTCATCGCCTTCCTCACCCATCTGGCCGAGCATGTCGGCGAGGAGAGCCGGTTCGTCCACCAGGGGCTGACCTCCTCGGACGTGCTGGACACCTGCCTGGCGGTGCAGCTGAAACAATCGGCCGACCTGCTGCTTGAAGGCCTCGACCGCGTGCTGGCAGCGCTGAAAAAGCGCGCCGAGGAGCACAAATACACCGCCTGTATCGGCCGTTCGCACGGCATTCATGCCGAGCCGACGACGATGGGCCTGAAATTCGCGCGTTTCTATGCCGAGTTCGCCCGCAATCGCGAACGCCTCGTGCGGGCGCGCGACGAGGTCGCCACCTGCGCCATTTCCGGTGCCATCGGCACGTTCGCAAATGTCGATCCGGCGGTTGAGGAACATGTCGCCGAACGGATGGGCCTGACGGTGGAGCCGATCTCCACCCAGGTCATCCCGCGCGACCGCCACGCCAATTATTTCGCCGTGCTCGGCCTGATCGCCTCGGCGATCGAGAATATCGCCATCGAGGTGCGCCATCTCCAGCGCTCCGAAGTGCGCGAGGCGCAGGAATATTTCTCGCCGGGCCAGAAGGGCTCGTCGGCCATGCCGCACAAGCGCAATCCGATCCTGACCGAGAACCTGACCGGCCAGGCGCGCCTGGTGCGCTCGGCCGTGACGCCGGCGATGGAGAATATCGCCTTGTGGCACGAGCGGGACATCTCCCACTCCTCCGTCGAACGCGGCATCGGCCCGGACGCCAATGTGCATCTCGACTTCGCCCTGCACCGCACCGCCGGCATGATCGAGAAGCTGATCGTGCATGCCGACCGCTGCCAGGAAAACCTCAACGCCTATGGCGGCATCCACAATTCCCAGCGCGTCCTGCTGGCCCTGACCCAGGCCGGCGCCTCGCGCGAGGACAGCTATCGCCTGGTCCAGCGCAACGGCATGAAGACCTGGGACGAGGGCGGCATGCTGGTCGATCATCTCAAGGCCGATGCCGAAGTCACCGCCCTGCTTTCCAATGAGCAGATCGAGGCCTGTTTCGACGAGGCCTATCACATGAAGCATGTGGACACGATTTTTAAGCGGGTGTTCGGGGAATAGCGTTCCAACTATCGACGCTTGTCATCCCGGACGCATGCCCGGCCTTGAGCCGGGCGGAGATCCGGGACCCATAATCCCGGTGTTCATCCCGCTGTCGCCGTTATCGAGCCTGCTTACGGCCTAGATCGGCACGTATGGGTCCCGGCTCTACGCCCCGCCTGCGCGGGGCATTCGGCCGGGATGACAAATGCGTTTGTTGGCTTGCCGGGAAGAGCCCCCTAAATTCCCCCCATGTCCAAGCTCTACGATTCCATCGACGACCGCCTCACCGCCTTCATCGAAAGGCAGAAGATGTTCTTTGTCGCCACGGCTCCGTCCGGCGATGAGGGGCATGTGAATGTCTCGCCGAAGGGCCATGACAGTTTCCGTATCCTGGGACCCAACGAGGTGGCCTATCTCGATCTGGGCGGTTCGGGCGTGGAAACCATCGCGCACCTGCGCCAGAACGGGCGCATCACCTTCATGTTCTGCGCCTTCGAGGGCATGGCCAATATCCTGCGCCTTTACGGCACCGGTACGGCCACCTGTTTCGACGATGACGGTTTTGCGGAGAAGCTGGCCCTCTTTCCGGAATATCCCAAGGCGCGCTCGGTCGTCACGGCGAAGATCCACCGCATCGCCGACAGTTGCGGCTGGGGCGTGCCGGTCTACGACTTCAAGGGCGAGCGCGACCAGCTGCTGCGCTATAATGAGCACCGCTCCGAGGAGGAATGGCGCGAGCGGCGCTATGCCGGCAATGCCCGGTCGATCGACGGGCTGCCGGGCCTGGTCAAACCGGAGCCGGCAGAATGAGTGCGCAGGACGAGGCCGAGATCGAGCAGTTGATCCAGGACTGCTACGCGATGGTCTCCGGACCGGCCGGACCGCGCGACTGGTCGCGCCAGGACGAGATCTTTCATCCCGAATGCCGCCAGATGCGCACCGGGGTGGACGAGGCGGGACAGCCCTGGATGATGATTTTCTCGCTCGACGAATACAGCGCCAATGCCGATGCGCTGCTCTCCACGACCGATTTCTACGAGGTCGCGCTGGTCAACAGGATCAGCGTTTTCGGCAATATGGCCCAGGCCTGGTCGAGCTATGAGGCCAAACACCATCCCGACGATGCCGATCCCGAACGCCGCGGCATCAATGCCTTCCAGTTCTACAAGGGTCCGAGCGGGCGATGGCAGATCGTCTCCATGATCTGGGACAATGAGCGCGACGGGCTGAGCCTGCCCGACGACATGACACAGGCGTGATCGCGGGGCCGGCTGACAGAGCGTCGTGGCCGTCCTAGATCGGGGGCGAAGAGGAAATCCCGTCCATGCGCCTTGTTCTTGTTGTTCTGGTCGCCCTTGCCGCCTTTCTCGGTCCGAATTTTGTCCGCGCATCGTGGGACGAACCGGTATCTGCCGGGCAGCCGCGCCTGGTGGCAGCCATGTTTCGCTCGTCCTGGTGCAGCGCCTGCCGCATCCTGGAGCCGCGGGTGGAGGATGTGCGCGAGGCGTTCGGCGAGGCGCCCATCGGCTGGGTGCGTTTCAACTTCACCTGGGGCGAACGCGGCGGCCTGCGCGATCTCGCCGTGGAGGAGGGCATCGCGCCCCTCTACGACCGGATGGACGGCCGCACGGGCTTCCTCGTCCTGATGGACCGGGAGACCGGCCAGGTCTTCGAGATTGTCACGATGGACTATGGACGGGAACAGATCCGCGAGGCGCTGGAGCGCTGGCTGATCGTGGTGGAACGGCTGGAGAGTGTGGAACATCCTGCCCCCTGACGGGGCAGGACGGCCTGGCTCGCCTAGCCTTCCGAGCGGATTTCCTTGCGGGCCTTGGCCAGCAACTCGTCCATCTGCTTGCGCAGCAGGTGGTCGGACAGGTCCACGCCCTTTTCGTCGAAGTCCTTGCGGATCTTGCGGAAGACGTCCTCGTCGCCCGCTTCCTCGAAATCGGCGACGATCACCGATTTGGCGTATTCGGCCGCAGCCTCGCCCTCGATCCCCATCTGCGCTGCGGCCCACAGGCCGAGCAGCTTGTTGCGCCGGGCGGTCGCCTTGAACTCGATCTCCTGATCGTGCGCGTACTTGTTCTCAAAGCCTTTTTCGCGATCGTCCAAGCCCGACATGGGTGCCTCCTTGAGGATGGGGTGTTTGCCGGTGTGACTAGCTCGCCCGCCGGGGTAAATCAATCTCTTCGGCTCATAGTGATAGCGTACCGTTGCAGGGCGTTGCAGAGGGACGCGCACACGGATATTTTCCCCCGCCGATGCGCGGTCCGGTTTCGAATCGGGCCGCGCCGCGCTTTTTCAGGCCAGAAAGGCTCCTGTCGGGAGCCGGGCCGCCACCGGAGCGTTCGCCGATGTCCCGCCGCAAGAAACTCTACGAAGGCAAGGCCAAGATTCTCTACGAAGGTCCCGAGCCGGGCACGCTCGTCCAGTATTTCAAGGACGACGCCACCGCCTTCAACAATCAGAAGCACGCCACGCTGGAAGGTAAGGGCGTCCTGAACAACCGGATTTCCGAGTATATCATGCTCGGCCTCGGCCGGATCGGCATTCCGACGCATTTCATCAAGCGGCTGAACATGCGCGAACAGCTGGTGCGCCAGGTGGAGATCATTCCCCTGGAAGTGGTCTGCCGCAATGTCGCCGCCGGATCGATCAGCCAGCGCCTCGGCGTGCCCGAGGGCGAGGCCCTGCCCCGGTCCATCGTCGAATACTATTACAAGAAGGACGAGCTGGGCGATCCGATGGTGTCGGAAGAGCACATCACCGCGTTCAACTGGGCGACGCCCCAGGAGATCGACGACATGATGGCGATGACGCTGCGGGTGAATGATTTCCTGTGCGGCCTGTTCTCCGCCGCCGGCATCCGCCTGGTGGACTTCAAGCTGGAATTCGGCCGCTACTACGAGGGCGACATGGTGCGCACCGTGCTGGCCGACGAGATCAGCCCGGACAGCTGCCGCCTCTGGGACATGGACACCAACGAGAAGATGGACAAGGACCGGTTCCGGCGCGATCTGGGCAATGTCACCGAGGCCTATGCCGAAGTGGCCAAACGCCTGGGCATCATGAAGGAAAGCGGCCAGGTGCCGGCGAATGACGGCGCCGTGAAATAGCGTCGGCCTTACCCCACTGGCGTGGGGGGCCGCCGCGCAGACGGGGGAATTGCGGCGACAGGCTCAAGGGCCTCACGGCGCTGCGCATCGCACGTCTTCCCGCAAGCGGGGAAGAAAGGACGGAACAACCCTGCCCTGCTGAATTGCTTCGTCCGGTCAATTGCGCCGAAGTCGATACCGCTTTATGCAGGGCGCAATTTCGTGACCCAAGAAGCGAGTCGAGCCCGTGAAAGCGAAAATCCACGTCTATCTGAAACCCGGCGTTCTCGATCCCCAGGGTGCGGCCGTGGCCGGCGCGCTGCACAATATGGGTTATGACGAGGTCACGGACGCCCGCCAGGGCAAGCTGATCGAGCTCGATCTCGCCGGCGAGGACGTCGATCAGGCCCGGGCCCGTGTCGACGAGATGTGCCGCAAACTCCTCTCCAACCCGGTGATCGAGAGCTACTCGATCGAGCTGGAATAAGCGGGGTCCGGCCGATATGAAATCCGCCGTCATCGTCTTTCCCGGTTCCAATTGCGACCGCGACGCACACGACGCCATCGAAAAGGTCACGGGCCATGCGCCCGCCATGGTCTGGCATCAGCAAAGCGAACTGCCCGAGGGCACCGAATTCGTGATGATCCCGGGCGGCTTTTCCTATGGCGACTATCTGCGCTGCGGCGCCATGGCCTCGCGCTCGGCGATCATGCCGGCCATTGTCGCCCATGCCGCCACCGGGGCGCCGGTGCTGGGCGTGTGTAACGGCTTCCAGATCCTCACCGAAAGCGGTCTCCTGCCCGGCGCGCTGATGCGCAATGCCGGCCTGAAATTCGTCTGCGAGAAGGCGAAGCTGAAGGTGGAGAATGCCAATACCCGTTTCACCTCACGCTATGAGGGCGGCGCCGAACTGGTCGTGCCGATCGCCCATCACGACGGGAACTACTTCGCCGACGAGACCACGCTGGACCGCATCGAGGGCGAGGGCCAGGTCGTCTTCCGCTATGGCAACAACCCCAACGGCTCGGCCCGCGACATCGCCGGCATTACCAACGAGCAGGGCAATGTCCTGGGGCTGATGCCCCATCCCGAACGTGCCGTGGACGAGAAGCACGGCGGCACGGACGGACTGAAACTCTTTGAATCGCTGCTGGGAAGCGCGTAACCGACATGACCCAATACGCCGAAGGCATCACCGCCGAGATCGTCAAGGAACACGGGATCACCGACGAGGAATACGCCGTCATTCTCGACCGTCTGGGCCGGGCGCCCAACCTCGTGGAGCTGGGCATTTTCTCGGTTATGTGGTCGGAACACTGTTCCTACAAGTCGTCGCGCGCGCATCTGGGCAAATTCCCCACATCCGGCGAGAAGGTGATCCAGGGGCCGGGCGAGAATGCCGGCGTCATCGATATCGGCGACGGGCAGGCCTGCATCTTCAAGATGGAAAGCCACAACCACCCCTCCTTCATCGAGCCCTACCAGGGCGCGGCGACGGGTGTGGGCGGCATCCTGCGCGATGTCTTCACCATGGGCGCGCGCCCGGTGGCGCTGATGAATGCGCTGCGCTTCGGCGCGCCGGACCATCCCAAGACCACGCACCTGGTCTCCGGCGTCGTCGCCGGCATCGGCGGCTACGGCAATTGCGTCGGCGTGCCCACCGTGGGCGGCGAGACCAATTTCCACGCCGGCTATAACGGCAATATTCTCGTCAACGCCATGGCCGTTGGCCTGGCGGACGCCGACAAGATCTTCTACGCCCGCGGCGCCGAACCGGGCCAGCCCATCGTCTATGTCGGTTCCAAGACCGGCCGCGACGGCATTCACGGCGCCACCATGGCCTCGGCCGAGTTCGACGATGCCTCGGAGGAAAAACGTCCCACCGTCCAGGTCGGCGACCCCTTCGTCGAGAAGAAGCTGATAGAGGCCTGCCTGGAACTGATGGCCACCGATGCCATTGCCGCCATCCAGGACATGGGCGCGGCCGGCCTCACCTCCTCCTCGGTCGAGATGGCCGACAAGGGCGGGATCGGAATTCATCTGAACATGGACGCCGTGCCCCAGCGCGAAGCCAATATGACGGCGTACGAGATGATGCTCTCGGAAAGCCAGGAACGCATGCTGGTGATCATGAAGCCGGGCCGCGAGGACGTCGCCAAGGCGATCTTCGAGAAATGGGAGCTGGACGTCGCCGTGATCGGCGAGACCACGGATACCGGCCGCATGGTACTGACCCACAAGGGCGAGACCGTGTGCGACATCCCGGTCGCCCCGCTGGCCGACGACGCGCCGAAATACGAGCGTCCCTTCTTTGCCCCGGAAGTGCGCGCCCAGCTGAACGCCAAGGACATCGCCCAGCCCGGCCATATGGGCGAAATTCTGCTCAAGCTGATGTCCAGCCCGGACATGGCCTCCAAGGCCTGGATCTGGAAGCAGTATGACCGCCACGTCATGGCGGATACGACGGCGAGCTCGGAAGACCCGTCCGACGCAGCCATCGTGCGCGTGCACGGCACCGGCAAGGCGCTGGCCATCACCACGGACTGCACGCCCCGCTATTGCTATGCCGACCCATATGAGGGCGGCAAGCAGGCCGTGGCCGAAGCCTGGCGTAATCTCACCGCCACAGGCGCCGATCCGATAGCCATCACCGACTGCCTGAATTTCGGCAATCCGGAACGCGCCGAGATCATGGGCCAGTTCGTGGGCTGTGTGGAAGGCATGGCCGAGGCCTGCGGCAAGCTCAATTTCCCGGTCGTTTCGGGCAATGTCAGCCTCTACAACGAGACCAATGGCGTAGCCATACCGCCGACGCCGGCCGTCGGCGGTGTCGGCCTCATCCCCGATCTGGAGCGGCGTGCGCATTTCGGTGGCCTCAAGGAGGGTGACATCCTCCTGGTCGTGGGCGAAACGCTCGGCGCGATGGGCGCATCGGTCTATCTCAAGACGATCGAGGAACGCGAGGACGGCGGGGTCCCGCCGGTCGACCTGGCGGTCGAGAAGGCCAATGGCGACTTCGTGCGCGGCCAGATCCGCGCCGGCCGGCTGACATCTTGCCACGACATTTCCGACGGTGGCCTGGCCTGCGCCGCGGCCGACATGGCACTGGCCTCGAACTGCGGCATCAAGCTGGCGCATGAAGGCAAGTCCCCGCCCATGCACGGCTTCCTCTTCGGCGAAGATCAGGGCCGCTACCTGATCGCGGCGGAGAAAGAGGACGCCATCGCCATCCTGCAGGATGCCAAGGCGGACGAGATCCCGGTGCATGTCGTCGGCCTGGCCGGTGGCACGGCAATCACCGTCAACGGCGCCCACCCGCTGGAACTCGACCGCCTGCGTGCGGCCTGGGAAGGCTGGCTGCCGGAACTGATGGGGCATCTGGCCGAAGCGGCGGAATAACGCCGCGTGTCATCCCTTCCCCCGACGGGATCAGCCGTCCTCCGCGAGGGTGAAAATCTCCTCGACGGGCACGCCGAAATATCGGGCCAGCTTCAGGGCAATCACGGTGGACGGGACAAAGCGTCCGACCTCGACCGTCGAGATCGTCTTGCGGGACACATCGATCGCCGCCGCCAGTTCGCTCTGGCTGATATTCCGCTCGGCGCGCAAGACGCGGATCCGGTTTGCAAGCGGGGCACTCATTCCACGGCGCCCCCATCGCCCGGGCTCCGACCGAGCACGAAAAAGCTCACAGAGAACACGAACAGGGCGAATGCGATCAGTCCGTCGACGAGGGTTTCCGCCGATACCCGCGAGAGCAGGAGCGTGTCCAGTGTCGTCAACACGATCATGCCCAGCATGACAGCGCAGAAGGCGGTCATCGCGGCCCGCCTCAGGACAGCTCCGAAGAAATCATCCCCTTTCCAGGGATTCACGGCCGTGCCGCCGAAACGGGTCTTGAGATAATAGAAGAGCGGCAGGAACACGGCGAGCACGGCGATACCGCCGGCCAGCTGGGCATTGTCCAGCCATGTGGCCATCGCGCCGCCCGCATAGACTTCGACAACCTTGGCCGCATAGATCAGTCCGGCCAGAGCGGTTCCAGCACCGGTCAGGATGGCCAGGCTGTCGCTCGCCTCGGCCCTAGAGGACGGATTGAGAAAGGACATGGGTATACCTCCAGGCACCATTTTGATACCTGAAGGTTTCACATGATACCCGTAGGTGTCAACAAGGGCGGTAAAGGTTTCAAACCCTACCGTCCCGCCGCCTCGCCGATTGCGTCCAGCCTTTCATCCGCTTCCCGCGCGAAATCAACAACCGCGGCGGACGCATCCTGGAAGAAGTCCAGCGTCATGTTCTCATAGGTGTCGCTGGGCTGGTGATAGTGGGGATGATAGTCGACGCCGAGATAGATGAAGGGAATGCCGGCACGGTGAAAAGCGCCGCTGTCGGTGGCGTACGTCCAGTCGGCGCTGGGATCCTCGCTCGGCTCGTCGAAGCCCATGGGCATGGACACTCCGGCGCGGGCGGCGACCTCCTCCACAAGCGGCACCAGGAAGGGGTAGTGATAGGTCCCGACGGCCCAGAGTATCCCCTCCTCGGACATGGCGATCATGTCGAGATTGAGGTTGAAGGCGATCGTCTCCTGCGGCACGGGCGGCTCGGCGACAAAGGTGCGGGCGCCCTGCAGCCCTTTCTCCTCGGCATCGAGAAGCGCAAGGATCACATCGTGCTCCGGCGGATTCGCAATGAAATCGGCGGCAATGGCCAATACGCCCGCCACGCCGGACGCATTGTCGTCGGCACCGTTCCAGATCTCGTCGCCGCGCATGCCTTCATGATCGTAATGTGCGGTGACCACCATCGCCCGGTCACTGTCGGACACGCCCTCGATCCGGCCGACGATATTGAAGCCGGTAACGGTCTTCTCCGGATCCTCGCGGGTCGTGAAAGTGAAGCTGTGCTCATAGCTTTCACCGATGGGCGGAACACCGATCTCCTCCAGCCGCTCGATGATATAGGCCCGGGCAAGCGCACCGCCCGGCGATCCCGCCTCCCGGCCCTGCATCTCGTCGGCGGCGAGCATACGCAGATCCTCGAGCAGTTGCGCCCGATCGAGTGCCGGCTCGCCCTGGGCCAAACCGGCCTGGGCGAAGATGGAAATGGACATCGCTGCAGAAAACAGAACGGAACGCATGTGCTCCCCCGGACAAGTCGTGAATTCCGGGGGAGCTTGCCATGGCGGTCGCGACAACCCCACTGAAATTTCCGTAGCTTTCAGCAGGCTAGAAGAACCAGCCCCGGGGGCTTGCGGCCGGTTCGTCTTCCAGGTCCGGCCAGTTGGCTTCGGACCGTTCCAGATACCCCGGGATGTCGCGGTCCCAGCGTTCCTGGATATTCCGGTTGAAATTCATGTAGAGCACGCCATTGACGGCCCGGTAGGCCAGCTGATCGGACCGCACCTTGTTCCCGTTCGCCATGGCATAGGCGCAGTGACCGTCATAGGCCGGCACATAGCGCCGGGGATCGGCCAGGAAGAGGTCGCGATTGTCCTCGCTGACAAAGTGCCAGGTGAGGCCATTATAGTCCGCGGTTATATCCGCGTGCGCCATCCGCGGGCTGTCCTCGGTGTGATAGGTGATCACGTCATGCCCGCCGACCGGACGGCCTTCGCGGTCGACATACTGCTCGCCGGCCCGGGCGGCGGCCGCAAGGAAAACGAAGAGCACACCGAGATTGACCAGCCCCAGGGCAAGGCGAAGTGTGGTTTTGACAGCCAGGAGGAGGCTCATGGTCTTTTCCCGGGCGGCGGTGACGATTAGCCTGACCCCTATATGTGTCAGCCCCATGCCGGGTGAAAGCCACGTTTCAACACGCCCGCTCACGGGCACGTCAGCGACCGGAGAGCCGTCATGCCCATGCCTGCCGAGGACATTATCGCCCTGATCAAGGCCGGCATTCCCGATGCCGAGGTCGAGATGGAGGATCTCGCCGGCGACAATGACCACTGGAAGGCCGTCGTCACGGCCGAGAGCTTTCGCGGCAAGCTGCGCGTGAAACAGCACCAGATGGTCTATGCGGCACTGGGCGAGAAGATGGGTGGCGAACTGCACGCACTCGCCCTGGAAACACGCGTACCGGACGCCTGAGGTGATCGGCGACAAGGCCCTTTCCCGTCTCGGCTTCGGGGTCACCGGCCCGCATGCGGGCTGGGGCCTGCCCCGACGCGAAACGCACACCCTCATCCGTCGCGCGGTCGGTCTGGGCATGACCTTTTTCGACACCGGCCCGGCCTATGGCAATGGCGAGGCGGAACGCCGGCTTGGCGAAGCGTTGCGCGGGTTTCCGCGCGACAGGGTCTTCGTGGCGACCAAGGCAGGCATTCATGCCGGCCGCCGGCGCGACTTCTCGCCCGGCGCGATCGAGATGTCCTTCAAGGCATCCCTGGACCGGCTGAAATGCAACCGGATCGACCTGCTGCTGTTGCACGGCCCCGCCCGGGAAGAGATGGACGACCGGCTGATCCGCCGGCTCGAAGCCTTCAAGGCACGCGGATTGCTGCGCCATATCGGTGTGTGCGGACGCGGGCCGGAGCTGGATCACGCGATCTCGCTCGGCGTGTTCGATGCCATCATGGCGCCCGTGAATTCCGGGCTGGACAACACGGCCCTCGCCCGGCTCCGGCGCGCCCGCGAAAGCGGCCATACGGTGATCGGGATCGAGGTCATGGCCGGCGCCCCGCGCCGCCTGGACTGGCCGCGTTCGCGCAGCGATCTGTGGTATGCGGTCCGCAGCGTGAAACAGCGCCTGACCCGTACCGTTCCGGGCGACGGCGCTCGCGCGGCACCGGAGGCCCTGAAATGGGCGCTCGAAAATGCCCCCGCCGATGCGCTAGTCTGTCTGACGACACGCCACACCAACCTGGCCGCCAATGCCCGCCTTGCCGCGCTTGAACGTGCCGGTACGGCTTCCTAGCTCTAAGGCCGGACCCAAGCAGGAGTTACCCCATGGCCACCGCCCAGGACGTCATCAAGTCCACGATCGAGAATAATGACGTCGTCCTCTTCATGAAGGGCACGCCCGTCTTCCCGCAATGCGGCTTTTCCTCCGTGGTCGCCCGCGTGCTGGACCACCTCCAGGTCGATTTCGAGAGCGTCAATGTGCTCGAAGACGACGGGATTCGTCAGGGAATCAAGGAGTACTCGAACTGGCCGACCATTCCCCAGCTCTACATAAAGGGCGAATTCGTGGGCGGCTGCGATATTGTCAAGGAAATGTTCGAGACCGGCGAGATGCAGACCTATCTGCGCGACCAGGGCCTGATCGAGGCAGCATAGATCAAGCAATACGGGCTTCGGCCCGTATGCCCGCCCCGGCCTTCGGACCTCGGCGCGCCCGCACTATCGCCGCGAGGCGATCTGGGTGCGTTGTTCGTACCAGTCCCAGGGGCGTTGATCGAGCGGATTGAGGACCACGACCTGGCCGCCCACGGGCACGCCCAGTTCCTCGAAACCGAAGCCCAGCTGCACACCCCAGGGCATATCCCCGCTGCACCGGTCCGGAAAATGACGCTCCAGGCGGACCGTGTAGATGTCCTCGTGATACTGCTCGACATTCACGATGAAGTCGGAGCGTGCGGTACACCCGTTCGAGTCGGCATGAACGATCAGGATGTCGTCCGGGATCACGCGCCAGTAGATCACCGGCTCCAGCGACGGATCGACTTCGGGCGCCTGACGGCCCGTGCCCGGCACGCGCATGTCGGAAATCCGGATCGTCGGCAGTGACGGAACGGACGGCATCGGCGGCAGCGCCGCCATCAGTCCGGATCGCGCGCCGTCCTGCGTCTGCGCGGTTTGTGTGGTCGAACAGGCGGACATCATGATGGCCACCCCGGCGAAAGCACCCCAAACAGCTTTCACGCCTACCCCCGTTTACAGCCCCAATACACTCCGCGACCGGCCGAGGTCTTGCCCCGGGGCCGGAGCGGACCACGCATCGAAGCCGATATTCACATTCGATCAACCACGGACTCGTGACAGGCGAGTGGACATCGCACGAACGCTCCATGACCGGGCGCCTCTGCCACGTCACCGGGCACCACACACAGAGCTTTCGAAACCATCGCGACGATGGCTAGAATGATGGGTATTCCATGACTCAATACCTTTTCTTCGTCTCGCTCATCATTGCCTCGAGCATCCTGCTCATTCCGCTTTCGACACGGTTTCGGGCGCCCATTCTGTTTGTGTTTCTCGTGATCGGCATGCTGCTGGGCGAAGACGGGCCCGGCGGGATCCTGTTCGAGGGCTTTTCGCTGACCCATTCCATCGGCTCGGTCTGTCTGGCCCTGATCCTTTTGTCGGGCGGGCTCGACACCCGGTTCCGGGACGTACGCGCCGCGGCCCTGCCCGCCGCGCTGCTGGCCGGCCCCGGCGTGATCGTTACGGCTCTGGTCGTGGGCGTCGGCTACAGCCTTGTTCTCGGTGCCCCGCTCGCCGAAGGCCTGCTTTTCGGCGCGGTCGTCAGTTCCACCGACGCAGCCGCGACCTTCATGTCCCTGCGAAGCGGCGGCATCGTGCTGGACCGGCGACCTCGCCAGACATTGCTGGTCGAGTCGGGGATCAACGACCCGATGGCCATCTTCCTGACGATCACCATGGTCGAAATCGTCGATACGGGCGCCGCGCTCACCTGGGTCAGCCTGGCCGACACACTGCCGCTTCTCCTGCAGCAACTGGGCCTGGGCGCACTGATCGGCCTGGCAGCGGGCTGGGCCGCATCGACCCTGAAAAACCGGGTCCGGCTGCCGTCGGGCCTGGCCTCGCCCTTTATCCTGTCCATCGGACTGATGGCGTTTTCGGGCACCGGCGTCATTGGCGGATCGGGCTTCCTTGCCGTCTACCTCTTCGGGCTCGTTGTCGCCAATCATGCCCCGGTCCCGCCGACCCGGACGATCCAGTTCCATGACGGCCTGTCCTGGATTGCCCAGATTTGCCTGTTCGTTCTGCTGGGGCTGCTGGTGACGCCGAGTGCGCTGCCCGAACTCGCCCTGGCCGGTTTGACCCTTGCCGCGATCCTGTTCCTGGTCGCCCGGCCGGCCGCGGTCGCTGCCTGTCTGATGCCCTGCCGCCTGCCCCTGCGTGAACAGGGTTATATCGCCTGGATGGGGATGCGCGGATCGGTGCCCATCTTCCTGTCGATCTTTCCGGTCATCAGCCCCGGCCCGATCACCCCATCCTTCTTCAATCTGGTGTTCGTGATCGTGGTGATTTCCCTGCTGTTTCACGGGCTGACCGCCTCGGCGCTGGCGCGCTGGCTGGGCCTGGACCGGGAAACCGGCGAGCCCCCGACAGACCGCTGACACCCCCGGCCGCCGCCACGAAAAAGGCCGCCCCGGATATCCGGAGCGGCCCTTTTCAGATCGATTTCCGTCCTCTTACGAGGAGTAGAATTCGATGACGAGGTTCGGTTCCATCTGAACCGGGTACGGCACTTCGGAGAATTCCGGCATGCGCACGAAGGTCGCCTTCATGGCCTTCGGATCCAGGTCGATATAATCCGGAATATCGCGTTCCGGGCTTTCCAGGGCTTCCAGCACCAGCGCCATGGACCGCGAGCGGTCGCGCACTTCGATCACATCGCCCGGCTTGCAGCGGTAGGACGGGATGTTGACCTTGGAGCCGTTGACCTTGACGTGGCCGTGATTGACGAACTGGCGTGCGGCAAACACGGTCGGCACGAACTTGGCGCGATAGACGATCGCGTCCAGTCGCGATTCCAGCAGGCCGACAAGGTTTTCCGTGGTCGCGCCCTTGCGGCGGGCCGCTTCGTCATAGGTGCGGCGGAACTGCTTCTCGGTAATATTGCCGTAATAGCCCTTCAGCTTCTGCTTGGCGCGCAGCTGCAGGCCGAAATCCGACAGCTTGCCCTTGCGGCGCTGGCCGTGCTGGCCGGGGCCGTAGGAGCGGGCATTGACCGGAGACTTCGGACGGCCCCACAGGTTTTCACCCATGCGGCGGTCAATCTTGTATTTCTGCGAATGACGCTTCGACATCTTCTCTCTATTCGATGCGGCCCGGCGCGCCCTCCCTCACGGCACGCGATCAAAACGGCGGTTCACGCATCGTCCCGTCAGGTGAAACGATCCGGGGCTGGCCCGGCGAGGGAAGCGGGGTTTCTACCTGTGTGGACGGGATTGTCAATGCCCGCTTGCGCATACCGGGAATTGACACCGCCGTTCCAGCCCTTATCGACACCCCATGTCAACGCAATCCCTCTCCGCTGCATCCGGTCTGTGGGGCCGGCATTGGCAGGACGGGGTCGGCGAGTCCGTCGCCATAGGCGGCGAAACCGTCGACTTCGCAGACCTCTGGTCGCCCTGGTTCAACAGCCTGCCGCCCGGGGCGCAGCTGCTGGATCTGGCCTGCGGGGCTGGTTCGGTGAGCCGGCTGGCCCGGCAGCACCCGGCGGACCTTGCCGTGACCGGGGTCGATATCGCCGACCGGCTTCCCGAAATCGACGGTGTGAGCCTGTATCCCGGGGTCGACCTCGCCGCCCTGCCCTTCCAGGACACCGGCTTTGACGGGGTGATGTCGCAATTCGGTTTCGAATACGCAGACACCGGCCCGGCCGCACGGGAGGCGGTGCGGGTCCTGCGCCCCGGCGGCGGTCTCGGCCTGCTCGTACACGCCCGCGAAGGCGCCATTCTGGCCGATACGGCCCGGCGGGCCGTGCGCGCCCGCGCCTTCGTCGCGCCCGACGGGATCGTCGAGACCATCAGGGCCCTGTTGGGTATCGAAGCGCAAACCGGGCGCGAAGGCCTGGCGGGGCGTGCCGACTATCTGCAGCTCGCCCAGCAGGCAACCGACCGTCACCGCGCCGCTCGCGACAGTATCGCGGCCCTGCCGGCCACGGACACGGCCGTCGACGGGTTGGCCCGGCTCGACGCGCTGTGGCGGGAGCGCAAGACCCTGACACCGGACGAGGCTCTCGCCCGGGCGAACGGCATTCGAGACCGTATTGCCGACTATGCCGCCCGCCTCGACGCGCTGGCCGCGGCCGCCCGCAGCGAGAGCGACATGGCGGCGATGGCGCGCCTGTTCACCGGGCTGGGCGTTGTCCTGTCCCCGGTCGAGCCCGTTATGCGTCGCAACCGGCAGTTCGGCTGGTGGCTGAGCGGACGGAAGCAGGGCGCGCCAGAGCCGTGACCGGATGACGCCGCCTCCATGTCACGGGGTCGGCGCGCGATCAGTCCTCCCGCACCACCCGTGCCTTGCCCCGGCCCAGGGCCAGCGCCTTGACCGCTCCGCGGAAGGTGCGCACCTCCTGCTCGGTCCATCGGCCGCGAATGAAGGCGTTGCGCAGGTTCTGCACCATCAGCGGCGTTTTCGACGGCGGATAGAAATAGCCCGCACGCTCGAGCTCATACTCGAAATGCTCGAACATGCCTTCCAGGTCCTCGCGCCGCGCGACGCCGGCGACGGGTTCGAATTCCGGTGGCAGGGCCTCGTCCGCCTTCCATTCGTAGGCGATGACGGCGACGGCCTGGGCAAGGTTCAGCGAGGAGAAACTGCGGTCGACCGGCAGGGTGATGATGGCGTCTGCCATGGTGACGGCCTCGTTGGGCAGGCCCGACTTCTCGCCCCCGAACATCACGCCCACCCGTTCGCCCGCCGCGATCGCTGCGCGCATCTCGGCAACGGCCTCCCGCGCCGTAAGCACCGGTTTTTCCATGCCGCGCGGCCGGGCCGTGGTGGCATAGATGCGATTGAGGTCGTGCGTGGCATCGCCCAGGCGGTATTCCACACGGGCCCGGTCCAGCACCGGCGAACCGGCCGCCATCGTGACAGCCTTGTCGTTCGGCCAGCCGTCGCGCGGATCGAGCACGATCAGCTCCGGCAAGCCGAAATTTCCCATCACCCGCGCCGCCGCACCGATATTCTCGCCCAGCTGGGGGGTGTGGAGTATGAATGCCGGCGTACCGGGGTTTGGGGTCATGGGACCGGGCCTTCACCTTGCGGCGCGCCGATGCTAGAGAGCGCGCGAATTTCCTGAATGCGCTGTCCTAGCGCGACTTCCGTACGTCCGAAAAGAAAGCAGAACACCCATGGCGAAGATCAAAGTCGATACACCGGTCGTCGAGCTCGACGGCGACGAGATGACCCGCATCATCTGGCAGATGATCAAGGACAAGCTGATCCTGCCCTATCTCGACATTGATCTGGAATATTACGACCTCTCGATCCAGAAGCGGGACGAGACCGATGACCAGATCACGGTCGACGCCGCCAATGCGATCAAGAAATACGGTGTGGGCGTGAAATGCGCCACGATCACGCCGGACGAAGCCCGTGTGGAAGAATTCGGCCTGAAGAAGATGTGGCGCTCGCCCAACGGCACGATCCGCAACATCCTCGGCGGCGTGGTCTTCCGCGAGCCCATCGTGATCTCCAACATTCCGCGCCTGGTCCCGGGCTGGCAGCAGCCGATGGTGATCGGCCGTCATGCCTTCGGCGACCAGTATCGCGCCACCGATTTCCTCGTCCCCGGCAAGGGCCGGCTGACCATGACCTTCACGCCGGAAGACGGTGGCGAACCGGTCGAATACGAGATCTTCAACTTCCCCTCCGCCGGCGTGGCGATGGGCATGTACAATCTCGACGAGTCGATCCGCGACTTCGCCCGCGCCTCGTTCAATTACGGCCTGCAGCGCGGCTGGCCGGTCTATCTCTCCACCAAGAACACGATCCTCAAGGCCTATGATGGCCGCTTCAAGGACCTGTTCCAGGAGATCTATGACAGCGAATTCAAGGACGCCTTCCAGGCCAAGGGCATTTCCTACGAACACCGCCTGATCGACGACATGGTCGCGGCGGCGATGAAATGGTCCGGCGGCTTCGTCTGGGCCTGCAAGAATTACGACGGCGACGTGCAGTCCGACACCGTGGCCCAGGGCTTCGGCTCGCTGGGCCTGATGACCTCGGTGCTGATGAGCCCCGACGGCAAGACGGTGGAAGCGGAAGCGGCCCATGGCACCGTCACCCGCCACTACCGCCAGCATCAGCGCGGTGAGCAGACCTCGACCAATTCCATCGCCTCGATCTTCGCCTGGACCCAGGGCCTGACGCATCGCGGCCGCATGGATGGCAATGACGAGCTGATGAAGTTCGCCAAGACGCTGGAAGAAACCATCATCAAGACGGTCGAAGCCGGCTACATGACCAAGGACCTGGCGCTCCTGGTCGGCGACCAGCAGGGCTGGCTGTCCACGGAAGGCTTCCTCGACAAGGTCGACGAGAATTTCCAGAAGGCGATGGCGTCAGCCTGAACCTGCACAAATTCTCTGTGAACAAGGGGCGCGAACCGCAGGGCTCGCGCCCTTTTTCATGGGCTTCCGGTCCGTGCCGGGAATTTACTTGAGCCTTCACGCGCCGGCGATCTATTGTCGGGCCCTTGGAGGTAGAAGAGCGTGAACTTCAGGTTTGAGTTCGAGCCGCAGAACAGCCTGTGCGTCTACCGCCTGTCGGGTCAGATATCCGTAGAGGGCGTGCTCGACGGCTATTCCGCTGCACGGCAGCATCCCGGCTGGTCCGAAAGCTATGACTATCTGTCCGTACTGGAGCATGTCAGGCTTGGTGACATGTCGCCGGAAATGACGGGCGAACTGGCGCAGCGCATGCTCGAACGCGACGTGCCCCCACCATCGCACAATCGCCGCAGCGCCATCGTGTGCAACGATCCGCTGTCTCACGGCATCATCGCCTTCTGGCAGCGCACGGCTCCACAACGGCAATTGACCGAAGAGCGGCTCTTTGAGTTCGAAGATCTGGCAAGGGACTGGCTGAGCGCCGCGCGCAACTCCGTTTCCGGACAGAGCCGGAACGCGGTATAGCCCCGGCCGAAAACGCCCTCGACCAGGTCGCGTGAAAACCGTCCGGCGATGGCCGGCCGGCCCTCTCCCCCCTTCGCGAGCGTGTGAAAATGGGCGGCTCCGGCACGTTTCGCCCTTTTTCCTGGCCCCGAAGCGACATATCTTTTGTCCAGCGTTGTCAGGGGTGCGGCTTTGGGCAGTGACTTCAAGATCGACACCGGCGGTCGGCTGATCGACTGGCGCATTGGCGGTCACGTCTCGGCGGAGACGCTGAGCCAGAATTTCAACGCGCTTCTCTCCCGTCCCGACTACTCGCCTGAATACGACATGCTGGTCATCATCCGGCATGACGCCAGGCTGGGAGATCTGGACTTCGACGCCTTGCGGCAGTTCCAGGCCTACATGCAAACCCGCCGGGCCGAGGTCGACGGCGATGCCGAGATCAAGGTCGCCATGGTGTTCGAACGCCCTGAACACATGGCCATTATCCAGCTTCACGCCATGAGCTACACACCGCATTCCCGCGCCGAGCTTCGCGCCTTTCCGGGCGAAACCGAGGCACGCGCCTGGCTGGAGGGTTGACGCACGCGCTGTCACACGAGAGGACTCCCCTTGCGAGGGGCGAAGCATGCATGACGATCTGACAGGCGTCTGGTTCGGCGAATACGCATATCCGGTCGATCAGCCACCGGTATCGTTCATCGCCAATATCGACGAGCGCGACGGAAGCATTTCCGGCCGGGTGGATGAGCCCAACACGAACGGCATGCCCTTCACCGACAGGCTCTTCGCCCATCTCAGCGGAACCCGCCAGGATGATTATGTCCTGCTGACCAAGACCTATGACGGGACAGGCGGCGTCACCCATTCGGTCACCTACACCGGACAGGTCAACGCCACCGGTGACCTGATCGAAGGTATCTGGCGGACCGGCGGCTGGTCGGGCCGGTTTGCGATGTCCCGGCCCCAAGTGGGCAATGAGGAGAAGGCGGTCTCCGAACGCGAAAAGGCTGGCGCCTAGGCGCGCCTGGGCAGTTTTTCGGGATTGCGCATCACGTAGATCCAGCCGATCCGGCCAGAATCGCTGCGGGCCGGCGTCACCGTCATGATGAAATCCTCGGCCCCGCCCTCCAGAATCCCGATTGCAGGACACCCGTTGATCCACAAGACATCCGGCGGGCGGCTCGGCGGCTTGCGTGTGGCCAGCGCGTGCATCACCTGCGCCGTTTCCGCCGTGCCCATCAGCGGGCGCAGCGCCGCGCGAACCTTGCCGCCGCCATCGCTGATCGCCAGCACATCCTCGGCCAGGAGCGCCGCGATTGCTGCCAGGTCGCCCTTGGCGTAGGCCGTCATGATCCGTGCCAGCAGGGTCATGATGCTGTCCGGCGCCGAGCCTGGCCGGGCCGCACTGTCGCGCGTCTTGCGCCGGGCACGCGTGACCAGCTGCCGGCAGGCCGGCTCGCTCTTGTCCAGTATCGCGGCAATCCCGGCGTATCCCGTGTCGAAGGCGTCGTGCAGGATGAATGCGGCCCGTTCGTCGGGCGTCAGGGCCTCCATGGCCCACAGGAGGGCGAGCTCCGCCTGCTGGGCGGTCTCCACCCGTTCGGCGAAATTTGCGGAGGGGTCCTCCAGCCAGGGCTCGGGCAGCCAGGGACCGGAATAGGTCTCCCGGCGCACCCTTGCCTTGCGCAGCGCGTCGATCGCCAGGCGGGTCGTGGCAGATGTCAGCCAGGCCTGGGGATTGTCGATCTGTGTCCTGTCCGCGCCGTCCCAGCGCAACCAGACCTCCTGCACCACATCCTCTGCCACCATGCGCTCACCGAGCATACGATAGGCGATGGCCAGAAGACGCGGGCGTTCGGCCTGAAAGACCGGCAGATCGGAGGCAGCGGACGTCATGTGGCCACGACTGTTTCGCTTTGACCGGCTACGTCAAGCGTCTGGCAGGCCGCGCCATAGCCCATCAGCTTCTTGAGCGTCGGATAGGTTCGCGAGACGACAACGGCCAGCGACAGCGCTGCCAGCCCGCTTTCCCCGAACCGGTCCAGCAATACCTCGCACTGCTCGACCGCAGCCGGATCGCCGGCGAGCACGGCCTCCACGTAACGAAAACCCTGCACGGAGACCGCATCGGCCGCATCGAAATCCCGCCGGACAAGGGCTCGAAGCCGGTCCGGATCGGCCCCGTCGGCGAGAATCCTGTCGATGGTGATCTGCGCACAGGGACCGCAGTCCTCGTGGAGTGCGGCGGCCAGGGACGCCCCGTGCAAGAGCGGCCGCGGCGTGCCGGTCTGCAATCCGCCCAGCCTTTGCAGTGCCGCCAGGAACGGCACGGCGTCCGGCGCGAGATCGACAAGGCGGTGCTGATAGGTGGCGTCGTAGGTCCACTGGCGTTCGAACTTTCGCAGGGCGTTATGGACCAGGCCGCCCATGCCCGCACCCAGCCCGTCTAGCGGGGCGCGTACGGCCAGGCCGGTCAGGATTGCGGCAGGGGCGATCACGCCGCCCAGCTCCGTCGCCCAGATCGCCGGCGACGCTGCACCGTGAATTGCCAGGGCGATCAGGTGAAACAGCGCATGCAGCACCGGCCAGGCCAAACCGGCGGCGACCAGCGCACGCTGGCGTGCCCACACGCCGAAGCCGACCAGACCGCCGGAGACCAGAAAGGCAAAGCCGATATCGACGATGAAGTGGAAATTATAGCCGCCGGTGGCGCTGACACCCGGTGTCGTGCCGAACCAGGATTGCGGCCCCGCCAGCATGGCCAGGCCATTGGCCAGATAGAAGATGGCGCCGAGATAAAGAAGACTGCGTTGGAACATCTGGAACTCCCTTGCTTCAGGGACCAGACGTGCCGGCCTACCGGATTGTGACAGGGTCGACGCAGTTTATTCAGCCGAGCGCTTCAGTGTGACAAATGTCTCGGCCTCGATCCGCCAGTCGAGGCCATCGAAACGCCATTTCGCGAAATAGCGGCCGGAATAGCGGATCGACATCCCGTCCGTCGACCAGGCGCCGTGCCAGCGTCCGGTCTCGGCGGCCAGCTGGCCGTCCTCGCCGATTTCGATGCGAGCCGGTGCGCGCACATAGGCCACATCCGGCATCTGGGTGAAAATCGACTGCCAGGCTTCCAGCTGGGCCGCCCGGCCCCGGATCAGCTGGGCCTCGTCGCCCGGCACGAGTAGCGCATCCTCGGTCAGGACGGCCTCGACCGCGCCCAGCGTGCGTGTTTCCAGTGCCGCGTTGAACGCCTGGCGCGCTGCCGCGACAGCGCGTCCGGCATTCTTGTCACCGACAATCTGGACGCCGGATCCCGCTGGCTTCGCCTTGCGCGGCATCAACCGGCGAGGGCGGCGCGGATGGCGTCGAGGCCGGCTCCCGCCTTCGAGCCGTCCGGACCGCCGGCCTGGGCAAAATCGGGACGCCCGCCACCGCCCTTGCCGCCCACGGCAGCCGAACCGGCCTGAACGAGCGACACAGCGCTGAGCTGGTCCTTGAGATCGTCGGTCACGCCAACCGCCAGGGCGGCCTTGCCGTCATTGACACCGATGAAGGCGGCAACGCCGGAGCCCATCTGGGCCTTGGCCTCATCGATCAGGCCGCGCAAATCCTTGCCGCCCACGCCTTCGACGACGCGGCCGATGAATTTGATGCCGTTCACCTCTTCCGGTCCGGCCGGGGCCGCGCCATTGCCGCCGCCCATGGCGAGCTGTTTCTTGGCTTCGGCCAGCTGGCGTTCGAGCTTCTTGCGCTCGTCCAGCAGGGCAGTCACGCGAGCGGGAAGATCGGCCGTGGTTACTTTCAGGGCATCCGCCGCCGCGCGGGCATAGCCGATCTGTTCCTCGACATGGCGGCGCGCCGTCTCGCCGGTGAGTGCCTCGATCCGGCGCACGCCGGAGGAGACCGACGTTTCCGATACGATCTTGAACAGGCCGATATCGCCCGTGCGCGCGACATGGGTGCCCCCGCACAGTTCGACCGAATAGGGCTTGTCAGCCTCGTCCAGCGCCCGGCCCATCGTGAGCACGCGGACCTTGTCTCCATATTTTTCGCCGAACAGGGCCAGCGCGCCGGCCTCGATCGCCGCGTCGGGGCTCATCTCGCGCGTCGAGACGGCGGCATTCTGGCGGATCACCGCATTGACCTGCGTCTCGATGGCGGCGATTTCGGCGGCCGTGACGGCCTTGTTGTGACTGAAGTCGAAGCGCAGCCGGTCCGGACCGACATAAGACCCCTTCTGGGTCACATGCGGCCCCAGCACGTCGCGCAGGGCCGCGTGAACCAGGTGCGTCGCCGAGTGATTGGACTTGGTAGCCGTGCGGCGCGGCGCATCGACCACGAGCCTGGCCTGGTCGCCCAGCGTCACCTCGCCCTTTTCCATCACACCGATATGGGCATGCAGGTCGCCGGCGCGCTTCTGGGTGTCCTCGACGCGGAAGACCGCGCCGTCGGCAAACGCGATCAGGCCGTTATCGCCGCACTGGCCGCCGCTTTCGCCATAGAAGGGTGTCCGGTCGAAGACGAGTTCGCCGCTCTGGCCCTCGCCCAGCGCCTTGGCCTCGGCACCGCCGGCGACAATGGCGAGGAGCTTGCCCTCGCCGTGCGTACCGTCATAGCCGAGAAACTCCGATGCGCCGGCCTTGCCGCGAACGCCGAACCAGACGGCTTCGGGCGCCACATCGCCGGAGGAGAACTTGCTGGCGCGGGCATCGGCGCGCTGCTTGTTCATGGCCTTGTCGAAACCGGCTTCATCGACCGTCATGCCCTTGGCGCGCAGCGCATCCTGGGTGAGGTCGAGCGGAAATCCGTAGGTGTCGTAGAGTTTGAACGCGGTCGCGCCGGGCAGTACACCGCCCTCGCCCAGGCCTTCCGTGGCGTCTTCCAGCAGTGCCAGCCCGCGGCCGAGCGTGCGCTGGAAACGCTCCTCCTCGACCTTGAGCGTATCTTCCAGCAGGGCCTGGGCCCGGCCCAGTTCAGGATAGGCATCGCCCATCTCGGCCTTGAGGGCGGGAACGAGTTTCCACATCACCGGTTCGTCGGCGCCCAGAAGGTGCGCATGGCGCATGGCGCGGCGCATGATCCGGCGCAGGACATAGCCCCGGCCCTCATTCGAGGGCGAAACGCCGTCGGCCATCATGAAACAGGTCGAACGCAGATGGTCGGCGATCACGCGGTGGCTGGCCAGGGCATCGCCTTCCGCCTTGACCCCCAGCACGTCCTCACCGGCCCGGATCAGGTTGGCGAACAGGTCGACATCGTAATTATTGTGCTTGCCCTGAAGTATGGCAGCGATGCGCTCCAGCCCCATGCCGGTATCGATGGAGGGTTTGGGCAGATCGATGCGCGTGTCCGCGTCGATCTGTTCGAACTGCATGAAGACGAGATTCCAGATCTCGATGAAACGGTCGCCGTCCTCGTCCGGCGAACCGGGCGGGCCGCCGGGTATCTCCGGGCCGTGATCGAAGAATATTTCCGAACACGGGCCGCACGGACCGGTATCGCCCATGGACCAGAAATTATCGGAGGTCGCGATGCCGATGATCTTCTCGTCCGGCAGGCCGGCGATCTTGCGCCAGAGCGCCCGCGCCTCCTCGTCCTCCGAGAAGACCGTGACCAGGAGCTTGTCCTTGGGCAGGGCGAATTCCCGGGTGACCAGCTCCCAGGCATGGTGGATCGCCTTTTCCTTGAAATAGTCGCCGAAGGAGAAATTCCCCAGCATTTCGAAGAAGGTGTGGTGGCGGGCCGTATAGCCCACATTGTCGAGATCGTTGTGTTTGCCGCCGGCGCGCACGCATTTCTGCGATGTCGTCGCGCGCGGAATGGCGCGCGTTTCCTTGCCGGTGAAGACATTCTTGAACGGCACCATGCCCGCATTCACGAACAGCAGGGTCGGATCGTCCTGCGGCACCAGCGGGGCCGACTGCACCACTTCGTGCTCGTGACCGGCGAAGTAGTCGAGAAAGGTGGCACGGATGTCGCGCAGGCTGGCCATGGAATTTGCGTCCGTCGAGTTGCTGGTCGTGCGGGACGGGACTTGTCGCCCATGCCACACATGTTGTCATCAGGAGACATATAAAAACCTGCACCGCGCTGGCCAAGCGCGGCGTCAGGGGAGAGCTGTGATTGGGTGACAGGACGGCGAACCCGGCGTGGTCCTCCCCCGCCTTTCCACGCCCCGTTTTCCCCGGCCTTGCGCCGGGCCCGGCCGAGGGGGGAACGGGCTCACCGGGAGCGACGGTTCCGCAGCGATGACGCCATGCCGCCTTCGCATGGCCCGCAACGGGGTCCGGGGGAGCGTGTTCTTCTGCTTACCCTTCTCCGCGCATCGCCCGGCCGCGGAACCGGGATCTCCTGCATGTCCGCTTCGCCCGGGTCCTCGGCCGGAGCGTCCTGGACAGGGCGTGCCGCGCTTCCGGTAGAAGGGCGTTGGTGGAGAACAGGCCCGGCCGTCCCGCGGGCTCGTCCCGGCGAAGGCCGGAATGACCGGGATGGCACGGTCGCAGAGCGCCGGAACCGTATGGGTGGCCAACCGCCTGCCATGGCCTGAAACCGCAGCCTGAAGCCGCGAAGGAAACACCCCTCCCGGTGTGCAGAAAGGGCGTTTCGTTTTCGGATTTGTCCGGCTTCACATCCCGCAGAATCAGCCCGCGCTAGCGGCGGCCTCGTCTTCTCCGGAATCCGGGCCGGTGAGCATTTCCTCGGCAATCAGGCCGGCATTGGCGCGGACCTTCCTTTCGATCTCCGCGGAGATATCCGGATTGTCGAGCAGGAACTGGCGGGCATTTTCCCGGCCCTGTCCGATGCGCTCGGAATTGTAGGAGTACCAGGATCCCGATTTCTCGATCACATCGCCCTTGACGCCGAGATCGATCAGCTCGCCCATCTTGGAAATGCCCTCGCCGTAGAGAATGTCGAACTCGACCTCTCGGAAGGGCGGGGCGACCTTGTTCTTCACGACCTTGACCCGCGTCTGGTTGCCGATCACCTCGTCGCGATTCTTGATCGCGCCGATACGACGGATATCCAGGCGGACGGAGGAATAGAATTTCAGCGCATTGCCGCCGGTCGTGGTTTCCGGAGACCCGAACATCACACCGATCTTCATGCGGATCTGGTTGATGAAGATCACCAGGCAGTTCGATTTGGAGATCGAGCCGGTCAGCTTGCGCAACGCCTGGCTCATCAGGCGGGCCTGCAGGCCGGGCAGCGAATCGCCCATCTCGCCCTCGAGTTCGGCGCGCGGGGTGAGCGCGGCCACCGAGTCGATCACCAGCACATCGATCGCGCCGGAGCGCACCAGCGTGTCGGCAATCTCGAGTGCCTGCTCGCCGGCATCGGGCTGGGAGACCAGAAGTTCACCCACATCCACGCCCAGCTTGCCGGCATAGACCGGGTCGAGTGCGTGCTCGGCATCGACGAAGGCAGCGACCCCGCCGGCCTTCTGCGCTTCGGCCACGGTGTGCAGGGCCAGCGTCGTCTTGCCCGAGCTCTCCGGACCGTAGATCTCGACAATCCGCCCCTTCGGCAGGCCGCCGATACCCAGGGCAATGTCCAGCCCCAGAGAGCCCGTGGATATTGATTCGATATCCACATTCGGACGCTGGCCGAGCTTCATCACCGAGCCCTTGCCGAACGCCTTGTCGATCTGGCTCAACGCGGCCTCGATGGCCTTCTGCTTGTCGGTGTTCTTGTCGTCCTTCACGAGTCGAATCGCGCCCTTGCTCATAGCCTTCTTCCCTTATTTCACGCCCCCGGGATGCGGGCAACCGAGGTCAGGCGTACCAGTTTTGTTCCGGGAACACAAGCGGAACATCTTATGGTTAACAAAACGGAACAAAGCCCGATTCCGGCACCCCGGCGAGTGATTGATCCAGCCCGAAAACCAACTAGACTTCGGTCCCATGGGACATTTCAGCCGCCGCCTGATACAGGGGCTTGCCCTTGCTGCAACGGCCGCAGCGCTTGCGGGCTGCGGGCCGCCGCAAACCGGTCTGGACGACGCCTCGATGGCAGATATCCGGACACGCGGGGCGCTGGTAGTGCTGACCCTGGAGGGGCCGACAACCTACACGGTCGAGAATGGCGAGCCGGCCGGATACGAGGTCGACCTTGCCCGCGCCTTTGCCGGTTACCTGGGCCTGGATGTACGCTTCGAGACACGCCGGGACATCGACGGTCTGCTAGACAGTCTGGAGCGCGGTGAGGGTCACCTGGCCGCGGCCAATCTGACGGTGACGCCTGCACGGCGAGACCGGGTGACTTTCGGTCCGGCCTACAAGGCGGTCACGGAAGAGCTGATCTGCCGCCGCGGGGGGCGTGCCCCGACACGGTTCGAGGACCTGCCGGGGACATCGATCCGGATCCTGGCCGGGTCCAGTTACGAGGAGACGCTGGAAAGCCTGGCCGCCGACCATCCCGAATTGCGCTGGAGTGCGCGCACGGCGGGTTCGGCCATGCCGCTGCTGGCCGGTGTCGATCGCGGCACCTTCGACTGCACGGTGTCCGATTCCCATCTCGCCGACTTCGCCCGGCGGCGGTATCCCGAACTGGACGTGGCGATGGAACTGACCGAAGAACGCCCGCTTGCCTGGGCGCTCAATGCCGGGATCGAAGGCCTGGACGCGGCTTTGGCGGACTGGTTTGCACAGGCGCACGGCGACGGGCTGCTGGCGGAGCTGGACGAACGCTGGTTCGGACGTTTCGGCGAATTCGACTATGTCGATGTTGCGTACTTCGTCCGGCGGGTCCAGGAGCGCTTGCCCGACTACCGTCCGGCCTTCGAACGGGCCGCCGAGACCGTCCCGTTCGACTGGGAATTGCTGGCCGCGCAGGCCTACCAGGAATCCCACTGGGACCCCGACGCCGTCAGTGCGACGGGCGTGCGCGGCCTGATGATGCTCACCCTTTCGACGGCCGAACGCGTGGGGATCGAAGACCGCACAGACCCCTATCAGAGCATCGAGGGCGGCACGGCCTATCTCGCCGAACTCTATGAACGCGTACCGGAAGAGGTGACCGGCGAGGACCGGATCTGGTTCGCCCTGGCGGCCTATAATGTCGGCATGGGCCACATGTACGATGCCCGCGCACTGGCGGAGCGGCTGGGCCGCGACAAGAATGCCTGGAACGATCTTGCCGCCACCCTGCCCCTGCTCTCGGACCCGGCCTATTACCAAACCCTGCGCTATGGCTATGCCCGCGGACACGAACCGGTGCGCTATGTCGAAAAGATCCGCGAATACCGCACCCTGCTGGACGCACAGGGGCTTTAGAAGAACTATTTGAGGGCCGTCGAGGGATACTCGTTGAAGACACGGCGATATATCTGAGAGAAGCGCCCGTGGTGCCTGAATCCGAAGTACGGCGCGATATCCGCTACCTTTGTCGAATATGGATTGGCACGTTTGAGTGCCGATCTCACATAGCCGAGCCGCTGCATGAGATGCCATTGCTTCGGGCTCATACCGAGATGCCGTCCGACGGCGAACTCGATCCGTTTTGCCGATGTTCCGACGAGCGAGACGAGCTCCTCCTTGGATAAGGACCTGTGCCGGACGGTCGAAAAGACAGTTGCCGCGCGCGACAGCACAAGCTGGTCGGGTTCGGCCGAACAGGTGGATTCACCGCGAATGAATTTCTGGATGTCCTGCTTGACTGCGTCCTCGATCCGCACCAGCCGGTGAGAAAGTTCATTCAGATCCGATATTTTGCCGTGGTCCCATGAGCCCCCCTCGGACCCTTCCATGCTGTCCCACAATGCATAGACGGCGTCGGTGAGATGATCCTTGCGGGCCCAGTTGTAGACACGGATAAGCTGCTCATACGGCTCACGCGTCACGTTGACCGAGGACAGCACCTGTCCGACGGATTGCCCCATGAGGGCAAACACGAGGTAGTCCGCCCCGTCCGGCACGTGGGCAATACACTCGTCCTCCACGGCACCCACCGCTCCCCCGCAGGGAGTCACATGGCTGATCGCCTTAACCGGCCGGCCGCGAACCGGAATCGACAGCAACAATGCGGGGTCCCGGGAATAGGCTGAAATGAGGCAGGCGGATTGCTTAACACGCGCACAGGCGAGACGCGGCGCCCCCCTCTCGTCCAGCACCTGGAAGCCCTTCCGCTCGCAATTGTACGCTCCCGTAACGGGCACAATCGTAACGCGGTCCAGCCCCAGGATCTCATTCATGTACTGGATCGTATCATCAACGTTAGTTGTTGTTTTATTGTAGTAAGCAATCCTCACACTCACACCTTCCCGGACTTTTCGCCCCTGTGTCGGTGATGAAGAAAATCGTTTCAAGGCAAGAGGAAGTTTCCCGGCGCCTTTTATCCATGAGGCATGTCTTCTGTCGAAAAACCGGACAGCAGCGGCTTTCGGCACAGAGCGCCTCTGCAATCGGAACGCACCGGCTGGGGTCCTGGTTCCCTCAGCGCTCCCGAAAACGGATCGTGCAGGCGCATCCGGGGAATCGTCCCCGTGGGCTGCCCGAACACATCTCCGGCGGCGAAGGACACCTGTGAATCGACCATGTGCCGCAGCAGACGGGTTGTATGACAATCCAGCATGCCCAGCTTGATGCCCCGCATCCGGAGATACCCCTTCACCAGACCGTAGCGGCGCAACCAGTCGCTTCCGGGCATCGGACCGGGGGACGGAAAGAGAAAGCCGTCCAGCCGTGCATCCGCGAAACGCTCCAAACGCAAGCTCTGCAGATCAACATCGAACAGCACGCGTGGGCAACATGCCCGGGCCAGCCGCGTCACCTCTGTAAAACTTCGGGACGGCGCGTCGGCCGGCGCTCCGACAATCCTCAGATACACATTCGAGAGCGTCCCGGCCGGCAACTGCATGAGATCGGCGAGATAGGGCTGGCGATGCCTGGGCGTCACCAATGTAGAGAAGTGGACGGGTACGATAACGGGACAGGCTGTTGGCGAAAGATCGGCCTCGATGGAGCAAAGTACTCGTGCGAGGACCGCGCTGTCGAACTCATGAACGGTGGAAGTCGACACATCGCCTTGCAGCACACGATGATAGGTCCGCACGCCATGGCGTCTTGCCGTGGATACCGGCTCGGCCAAACATGCTGCTATGCAGCTCGACGCGGCCGCCCAGAAAGGCCTGTAGACCAGCGAAAAGTACGGCAAGCCGGGCACGCTGGCCGCCTGCTGTGTCTGGATCGGAGTCTCGCGCGGCGCAGCGTCTTCAACCAGCCCGCTCCCGTCTCTCCCAAGCAGATCGGTTGCCGCCAGCTGGACGTTCCGGCTGGAAATCTGGACGGTGTCGAATTCGGACGAACCGAGAAAGAACTCCGACAGCTCGGTCTGTATACGTTGACGCTGCAGCTCGATATCGCCGCCCATGTCCGGGTCGAGGAAAACAAGAAATCCGTCGGCAAGCGAAACTACCAGTCCGTTCGTCCCGACGCGCTTGGACAGGAACATCTCGCAAGTATCGAATATCCGGCGCTTCCTGCGCGGCCACTCGTCGCCGTAGAGCCTGGCCAGCGCGTCCAGATTGAGCAGATGGTAATGGGTCGCATCGACTTGCTCACGCGACGAGACAAGCCGGCGCAGCCTCACCGGATCGCAGGGAAGTTGACCTGGATACATCACATTTCCCATCTATCTGCCTGCTTGGGGCACTTGCTGGCTGATCGACTACCCGCTCGCCCACCGAATACGCCCCAATTGGTGACTTAGGCGCGAGCCTTTTGAATGAGACGCTCGGGACCCGACGAGTTCGGACACGGCCTGCCGATCTGTTCGCGGAGCCGATGCAGTATCCGGCGCCTCACCGCATCGGCTACGGCATTATTGCTTTCGTCGAGTTTGTTGACCCCGAGCACCTCACCCCACGGATTGAGGATCGTCAGGGGATGTCCAGAAAACCCTCTGCACCAATTCCACCCCTCGGAAACCACTCGAATATCCTGGTGGTGCTCGTTGCAGTAGAGCCTCTCCATGAGATTATCCACCTCAATCTCGGGCCCCTCGATTACTTGGACGAAGCGCCGGGCCTCGCACAACAAGACACTGGTGATTCTATCTCTGAAATTATTACGACGCCCGACTTCATGTATGGAGGCAAGAATATTCGGGATATTACGCAAAGAAAGTCTTGAACACAACTCACTTGTATAAATTATTTCCTTTATATTAACGCTCATTGCTTACCTCAGTTTCAAAACTTTACTTGCACCAAATTTTGATCATTGAGGCGATGTATCGTGCTCTATATTCGTAAATATATTACATAATTGCACTATCCAGAATTCTTTATACCGACGTCATTTATGTACATTGATAGAGCTTGCTTTTGTAATATCTAAAGACCTTGCCTGCAGGTGCCGATGGCACGCGCACCGATGCGCCAAAACAGGGCCCAGTCTCACAGGGAGGCTTCATAACAATCGTGTTCGCTCGCGGCATGCCGGTCCCTGCCGCGCGCGCTCAACCTGCTCGGCTTTGACCGCTATTCCGGCGCGTCCGGCACCTCGGGCAGGTAGTCCAGCGGATTGACAAGCGTGACCCAGGGGGACTGGTCGGCCAGGTGACGCAGGATGGCCGCATGGCCCTGCCCGACGACGACCAGAACGCGGTCGCCCTGGCGGTCTTCGACCTGTTTGAGGATATTCTGGAAGATGAGGATATTGCGCGTGTACCAGTTGCCGACGGTATGGGCGCCGCCGGCATTCCCGTCGGCTCCCCAGCGGCGGATGGAATAGGCCAGGTAGAAGTCGTGATTGGCGTCCAGCGCCGCATCCGTATTCATCCAGGCCAGCACTTCGCCGACGGTATGAGCCGCCTGCCGGGCCTCGGTCTCGGCCGTGAAACCGCGTCCGAGCGCATCCGACGCCGCCTCGACCTCGGCGAGATGCGGGTCGGGCCCGCCGCCGGCCAGTTCCCGGTAGGCCAGGAGTAGGTCTTCATAGGCCATGAAACGATGGCTCGCATCGACAGGGGCGACGCTGTCGAGATCCATCATGCCGGCCAGGCGGAAACCGATCTGCTGGCGTTCATTGACCGTCAGCTCCGCCTCGCCCGCCCTCCAGTCTGCATAGCGCTCGTTGATATCCGAGCCCGGATCGGCTTCGACGGCCACGATGGTCGGCCGGAATTCGGCCAGACGGTCGGCCAGGGCCTCGATCTCGGCCTGGCGCCGCGGCGAGAGCATGTCGTCGGCCTGAGCGTTGTACCGGTCGCGGCCCGGATTGGCGAAATGATACGTCCCCAGGATGAGGATTTCGGCGACCGGTTCGGGCCGCGGCGGGGTCTGGGCCGGCGCCGCCGGCGACAGGGCGAGCGGGCCGATAGCAGCCAGGGCTGCGACGAGAGCTGTGCGGATCATCCTTGTCCCCATTTGCGTCTTCGCGGATGAGATGCGCGACGGCAGGGTTATGGATGCAGGCCCCGGCGAGGCCGTGGAACCCGGAAACGATTTTGCGCACGGGATCGGGGGCGTTTTCCGTTTTTTCTCCCCTTCTCCCGGCCGGGGAGAAGGGGAGGATGGCGGCTCGGCTCGTTAGGCAATTGTCCGGCAATGGGTTTGTGTCCCCATCTTTCTGGTCAGCCAATCCCCTTGGACGTGCCGTCCTTGTTCTTGCAATTCAGGTGGCCGAACCAGAGAACAAAAGGCACCGCAGAGGCCAGGAGAACCGTCGCGACTCCCTCCGCGATCAACTCGGCATCGAGTTCCGGAACCTACTCCCCTCGCTCCCCCAGCTCCTCCTTCACCCTCTCCGCCAGCTGCGTCAGCGTGAAGGGCTTGGGCAGGAAGCTCACGCCCTGCTCGCGCGAGAGGGTGTCGGAGAACTGTTCGGCGGCATAGCCGGAGATGAAGACCACACGGGTGCCCTCCAGCATGTCGCGCGCCTTCTCCAGGAGCCCCGGCCCGTCCAGTCCCGGCATCACCACATCGGAGATCAGCAGGTCGAACCCCTCCTCGTCATCTTCCAGGATTTCATAGGCCTCCTCGCCGTCGCAGGCCTCGACAACGTCGTAGCCGCGCTTGGCGAGGGTCTTGGCGGCAATGGCGCGCACGGCGTCCTCGTCCTCGACCAGGAGAATGCGGCCGCGGCCGGAAAGGTCTTCGGGGGCCTTTTCGACGGTTCTGGCGACTTCGGCCTGTTCCAGCTCCACCGACTCTTCGGCGGTGGGGGTGTGGCCCGGCAGATAGATGGTGAAAGTCGTACCCTTGCCGACCTCGCTCTCGGCGAAGAGGAAGCCGCCGGACTGTTTGACGATGCCGTAGACGGTGGCCAGGCCCAGCCCGGTACCCTTGCCGGCCTCCTTGGTGGTGAAAAAGGGTTCGAATATCTTTTCCAGCGTGGCCGCGTCCATGCCGTGGCCCTCGTCGGTGACAGCAATGGCCAGCCAGTCGCCTTCGCGCGGATTGGGAGCGCCGGCATTGCGGACGGTTTCGGAAGAGACCTTCGATGTCTTCACGGTCAGTGAACCGCCGCCCTGGTCGCGCATGGCATCGCGCGCATTGGCGGCGAGATTGATGATGGCGGTTTCCAGCTGGCCCTTGTCGGCCTTGATCATGGGCAGGTCCCGGCCGTGCACGATGTCCAGGCGCACGGTCTCCTCGACAATCTGGCGCAGGAGGACCGAAACGTCGGACAGCAGATCGCCGATATCCAGCGTCTCCATGCGGAAGGTCTGCTTTCGCGAGAAGGCCAGCAGTTTGCGCACGAGACCGGCGGCGCGGGCCACGGTCTGGTTGATGGACTGGAGCTCGGAATAGTCCGGATCGCCCACCGGATGACGGTTGAGCAGTTCGTCGCAATTGAGCCGGACGGCGGTGAGCAGATTGTTGAAATCGTGAGCGACCCCGCCGGCGAGCTGGCCAACGGCCTGCATCTTGTTGGACTGGGAGAATTGCCGCTCCATCTCCTTCCAGGCCGTCACATCGATCACATAGGCGACACGCTTGCCGCCGCGCGCCGGCGCGAAGGCGAGGTGGACATAGGTCGGCTTGTCGTCGGAAGCGAGCTGGGCCTCGGCCGGATCGCCGCTGCCGGCCATGGCCGCAGCAAACGCGTCGTCGGGCGAGCGGCCGTCGTCCCAGTTGAACAGGTCGCAGAACTTGATGCCCGGGATCGCCTGGCCGCCGGATAACTGGACCAGGGCCGGGTTCACGTCCTCGATGATCGCGGTTTCCGGATCTGCCCCGTCGAGGCGCACCACGCCGAAGGGCGCGTTGGCGAACATGTCTTCCATGGTCCGCCCGGCCGGCCGGTCCTGGGCACCGGCCATGGCCTGGGTCACGCCCGGCGGCGCGCCGGTGGCCGACAGGCCGTACATCACGACACGGGCCATGCCGCTATCGCCCGGTGTCCACTCGACGACCAGGGCCACCGGGCTCTCGATCCCGTCGCGCGCCCTCATGCGCGCATCGATGCGAGCCACGCCTTCACCGCCGCGGCTCAGAATGACGGCCTTGGCTCCGTCCCCGGTCAACACGTCCTTCAGGGGCGGGAAAGACGCGCCCTCGGCCAGGCCCAGCCAGTCGCGCAGCGTGGCATTGCCGTTGGCAATCTCGCCATTGGCGCGCAGCGAGAACAGGGCGACCGGCGCGTGCAGGCACCAGTCGGCCAGGGTCAGGGCGGAGCCGGCATCGCGCTCGCCTGCCGCCACCAGCCGCCAGAGAATCAGTTCGCCGGGCTGGGAACTGGCCTCGAGATGGAAGCGCTGGATCTCTCCCTCGCCGAGATCGAGCGGGGGCAGCAATTCGCACGCCCCGTCGCCGCGCGCAGCTGCGCGGGCCAGCCGGTAGACGACTCCGTCGCCGCCACCGGACCCGGCCCAGATGCGGTCGATCGTGGGCAGGCCGAAGCTCTGGCCGAAGCCGCCCGCACGCTTGGCCAGGGCGTGATAGGCCTTGTTGCCCCAGCGCGGCGCACCGCGCCGGTCGGTGATCAGGACCGGTTCGGGAAACCCCTCCATGGCCTGGAAGCCCAGCTGCGCAGGCGTCGGCGCGCGGTTGCGGTCTATCTTGCGGCGCAGGTTCCGGCCGGCCGTCTCCCCGGCCGCGATGGCGTAGAGGACCAGAAATCCGATGGCCGCCAGGCCGGACAGGTAGACGAAACCCTGCCAGCCATCCTCGCCGGCAGCCACGACCGCAGCCCCGAAGGCGACAATGGCAATCGCGCCGCAGACCCAGAAGGCCACTTTGCTGATCGGCCGGGACCAGAGACTTTTCCGGGATTTGGGATCGGGGGCGGCGGTTTCGGCCATGTCTTTGCTCCGGCGCGAATCAGAAAGGCGTAGGCAACAGCTTACTCGCTCGGACGGTAGCGCGCGCGCCGCCCCTGAGCGAGAGAGAGAACGTAGCCGATCACCTTGGCCACGGCCTGGAAATGTTCGGCCGGGATTTCCTCGTCAAGATCGGCTGTCGCGTGCAGGGCCCGGGCGAGCGGCGGGTCCTCGACAATCGGGACGGAATGCTCCTCGGCCAGTTCGCGTATGCGCAGGGCCACGGCATCCACACCCTTGGCCACGCAGACGGGCGCCGGCGTTTCACCCTGCTCGTAATGGAGGGCAATGGCATAGTGGGTCGGGTTCGTCACCACGACCGTGGCATCGGGGACCTTTGTCATCATGCGGCGCTGGGAACGTTCCTGGCGGATCTGGCGCAGCTTCGCGCGCACCATGGGGTCGCCCTCGGACTGTTTCAGCTCGTCCTTGACCTCGCGCCGTGACATTCGGTTGCGCTTCATGAAGCTCTGGCGCTGGAACAGGTAATCCAGTCCCGCAATCATCGCGTAGACGACAAGGGCGGCGAGCAAGAGCTCGATCGCGGACTGGCGCACAATGCTCAGGACCGATGCGATATCCAGCGCCGGCAGGCCGGCAAGGATCTCGCGTTTCGGATAAAGCACCACGAAGGCGGCACCGGCCACCAGGGCCATCTTGCCGATCCCCTTGAGGAAGTTGGCGATCCCCTGGGGACCGAAATTGCGCTTGAACCCCTCGACCGGATTGAGTTTGGACAGTTTGGGCTGGATCTTCTCGGTGGTGAACAGCAGGCCCTGCTGCACGTAGTGTCCGGCAAACCCGGCAACGGCCAGAAACAGGATCGGCAGGCCGACCACCAGCGCCACTTCCCAGGCCGTGCGCTGCATCATGTTCATCACGGCGTTGGGATCGACGGCGAAATTGTGCGCCTCGGCGAAGAAGACCTGCATGTCCGAAGCCAGATTCCGCGCCATCGCCGGGAAGATGAAGGACAGCAGCGCCAGGCCGGTGGCCAGGATGAACCAGCCCGGTATTTCCTGGGATTTGGCGACATCGCCCTTTTCGCGCGCGTCGTCCAGCCGCCGCTGTGTCGGTTCTTCTGTTTTCTGGCTGTCGTCTTCGCCTTCGGCCATGAACGGCTCCCTAGTTCATGTCGACGGCAAAACGCTGCATGCGTTCCAGCCAGACGGCGGCCATCGCGCCCAGCGCGATGGTCAGGATGAACAGGCCGACCATGATGTTGGACGGCATGGCGATGAAGAAGATCTGCGCCTGCGGCATCAGGCGGGACAGCACGCCCAGGGCAAGATAGAAGGTCAGCCCGAACACGATCAGCGGTGCGGCCAGCTGCACGCCAATGCGGAATGCGTCGATGAAGGCCTCGAGCGCCCATTGCGCGCCGTCGGCGAGAGAGGGCATCCGGCCGGCATCGAACACCGAATAGGAGTTCACCATCATCTGCAAAAGCAGATGATGGATGTTGGTCGCGAACAGCAGCACGAGGAAGGTGAGGTTGAGGAAGGTCGCGATCAGCGCACCCTGCTGGCCCTGCGACGGGTCGAAACTCTGCGCCATGGCGAGGCTGGTCTGCATGCCGATCACCTGTCCGGCCACGGCCGCGGCCGACATGAAGATACGGGCGACCGCGCCGATCATCAGGCCAACCACCACCTCCCCCATCACCAGGGCCGTCATCGCCAGCGGCTGGGCCGGCATCGGCGGCAGTACGGGTGCGATCGCGGGACCGACAATGAGGCAGACCAGAAGTGCAAAGGCCAGCCGTATGCGGACCGGGATAGACGGTTCGCCAAAGCCCGGCATGAGCATCAGGATCGAGCCGATCCGCGCGAACACCAGTCCTGCGGCAAAGACAATTTCGGGCGCCTGGGGAATCATGGCTGGGCGATCCGGTCGAAAATGACGGTCATGAAGCCCGACATCAGCGCGCCCATCAGTGGCAGGAAGATCAGGAGCGCGACAAAAATAGCGATGATCTTGGGCACGAAGACCAGCGTCATTTCCTGCACCTGGGTCAGGGCCTGAAACAGGGCAATGGTCACACCGACCGCCAGTCCGACCAGCATGATCGGCGCCGACATGGCCAGCATCAGCCAGATGGCTTCCCGGGCAAAATCGAGGACTTCCGGTCCTGTCACGTCTGCGGCCTCACCTTCTGCGAGGGGAATCGGGCTTACGGTTAATTATGTTTACGAATGGGCTTTCGACGTTAAGAAAGAGTCAATTCTGGTAAACGCGGGGAGTTATCCATTATGCGCTTTCGCACCCTTCTGATCGGCACGAGCTGCCTTGCTCTTGCGGCCGCCTGCACACCGTCCGACGAGGCCACAGCGCCGGTCGAACAGGTCGAGAATGCGGCCCAGCCCGCACCCGAAACCGCCACCGAACAGACCGAGACCGAGCGTCTTTATGCCTGGTTCGACGAACAGTTCCAGATCGAGCTGAGCCACTCGCCCACAGGCAAGACCTATCTGGGCATGATCGACGATCTGGAGGCCTACGGGCAATGGGACGATCCGTCCGAACAGGCCTTCCGCGACGGTCTGGAGCGCGGCGCAGCCCGGCTGCGCTACATGCGCGAGAATTTCGACTACGACGCGCTCACCCCGGAGGCGCAGGTGTCCTACCGGTTCGCCGAATTCATCGAGACCAACAACGCCCAGCAGGCGGAATTCCGGGATCACGGATTTGTCTTCACACAGTTCTTCGGCCCGCACACCGGGCTGGCAACCACGCTGATCGGCTATCACCGGATAGACAATGCGGATCACGCCGAAGCGTATCTGAGCCGCCTCAACGGTATGGGCGACGTGCTGGAAACCTTCACCGCGCGAGCCGAAGACCGGGCGCAGGGCGGCGTACTGGCGCCCGCCTTCGCCTATCCCATCGTGATCGAGGCCGCGCGCCGTTTCATCACCGGCGCGCCGTTCGACGACAGCGGCGAGGACAGCCCGCTGATGGGCGATTTCCGTGGCAAGGTCGGCGCCCTCGATATCGATCAGGCGGCCAGGGACGAGCTGATCGAACGGGCCCGCCAGGCCCTGCTGAACGAAGTCGGGCCCGCCTATACCGCGCTGATCGAAACCATGCAGCGTCATGCCGGGATGGCAGATGGGCGCAACCGGGGTGCCTGGAGCCTGCCGGAGGGCGAGGGCTATTATCGCAGCCAGCTCGACAACTACACCACACGTACAGACCTCACCGCCGCCGACATTCACCAGACCGGCCTGGACGAAGTTGCCCGTATCCATGACGAGATGCGGGCCATCATGGCCGAGGTCGGCTTCGAGGGCACCCTGGCCGAGTTCTTCGAATTCACGCGCACTGACGACCGGTTCTACCTGCCCGACACCGAAGAGGGCCGGCAGCAGTATCTCGACCAGGCAACAGCCTATGTCGATCACATCATGGAGATCGCACCGCAGTATTTCGACACATTGCCGCGAGGCGATCTCGAAGTACGCGCGGTCGAGGAGTATCGTATCGAAACGGCGACCGGCGCCTTCTACGAACGCGGATCGCTCGATGGCACAAGACCGGGCGCCTACTACGTCAATCTCGCGAATATGCGGGACAATCCGACCTATCTCATGGAGACCCTCTCCTATCACGAGGGTGCGCCGGGCCATCACTTCCAGATCGCCCTGGCTCAGGAACTGGACAATGTGCCGATGTTCCAGCGGCTGCAGGGCTATTCCGCATTCTCGGAAGGCTGGGGCCTGTATGCGGAAAATCTGGGCAAGACGATGGGCGGTTTCACCGATCCCTACCAGGATTTCGGCCGCCTCTCCTACGAGGTCTTCCGCGCTGCACGCCTGGTCGTGGACACCGGGATTCACGCCATGCAGTGGAGCGAACAGGACGCCATCGACTACATGGTCGCCAACACGCCCATGCCCGAAGGCGACATTGTCAACGAGGTACGCCGATATATGGTCTGGCCGGGCCAGGCCGTGTCCTACAAGGTGGGCATGCTGACCATTCTTGAGCTGCGTCAGCGGGCGATGGACGCGCTGGGCGAGGATTTTGACTGGGGCGAATTCCACGATGTCGTGCTGACCAATGGCTCGATCCCGCTGACCCTGCTGGAGGAATTGGTGGACGACTGGATCGCCGAAAAACAGGCGGCCGAATAGCCGCATAGAATTTGACAGCCAGGCCCGACAAGGGGCTATGCTGAAACGACCAGGCGACAGCCGCTGCCCCCGGGGGCAGCGGCTGCTGTCGATTTGGCGTTTCGGCGCCTTGCGAACCGCAGGACACCGGAACCCGGCAATCCCGGCTCAACCCGGCAATCGATGGGGACAATGACAATGATCAAGACACCGACACAAACCTGGCTCGCCGGCGCGTCTGCCCTCGCCCTGCTGGCCGCGTGCTCGCAGCCTTCCGAGGACGAGACCCGGGCACCGGCGCAGACCGAACAGCCGGCAAGCGAGACATCCGTGACCAGCAACGGCGAGGCCATTGAGACCGAATCCGATCGCCTCAATGCCTGGTTCGAACAGGTGTTCGAGGAAAATCTCGCACGCTACCCGATGATCCAGACCTATCTGGGCCGCAAGACGAATTACGGCCAGTGGAACAATGCCAGCGAGGCCTATGCCCGCGAGAGCTACGAGATCGGCCAGGCCAATCTGGCCTATATGCGCGAGAATTTCGATTTCGACGCGCTGGACGAAAATGCGCAATTGTCGTGGCGCCTGTTCGAATACGACGCCGAACGCGAGGCCGAAAGCTGGCGCTGGCGCGATCACGGCTACACCTTCACCCCGCTGTCCGGCCCGCACATGAATGCACCGACCTTCCTGATCAACAACCACCGGGTCGACACGCTGGAAGACGCCGAAGCCTATGTCGAACGCCTTGAAGGCATGGGCGAGTATCTCGACCAGAACATCGCCGGTTCGCGGCGCTCTGCCGAGGCCGGCATCCTGTCGCCGCGCTGGACCTACCAGCCGATGATCGAGACGGCCCGGAATGTCATTTCCGGTGCGCCCTTCGACGACAGCGAAACACCGAGCCCGCTTCTGGCCGACTTCCGCGGCAAGGTCGAGGCGCTGGATCTGGAACCGGCCGAGGCCGAACGCCTGATCGCCGAGGCCGAAGCCGCCCTGACCGGGATCGTCCGGCCGGCCTATGAGCGCATCATCGCCCTGTTCGAGGAGCAGGAAGCCGCCGCCTCGACCGATGACGGGGCCTGGCAGCATCCTGACGGCGGCGAATACTACAATCACCAGCTCAACGGCTATACGACGATGGACCTCTCCGCCGAGGAGATCCACCAGCTCGGCCTTTCCGAAGTGGACCGCATCCACGGCGAGATGCGCGCCATCATGGAAGAAGTCGATTTCGACGGCACGCTGCAGGACTTCTTCGAGTTCATGCGCACCGACGAGCAATTCTACTATGCCAATACGCCCGAAGGCCGGCAGCGCTATCTCGACGAGGCAACAGCCCTGATCGACACGATGCGCGAAACCCTGCCGCAGATGTTCAACACCTTCCCGGAAGCCGAGCTTGTCGTGCGCCGGGTCGAGGAGTTTCGCGAACAACAGGCGGGCAAGGCCTTCTACCAGCGCCCGGCCCCGAACGGGACGCGCCCGGGCGTCTATTACGCCAATCTGCGCGACATGGCCGACATGCCGATCTACCAGATGGAGGCGCTGGCCTATCATGAAGGCAGTCCGGGCCACCACATGCAGCTGGCCATCATGCAGGAGCTCGACGACGTGCCGGCATTCCGGCGCTTTGGCGGATATACGGCCTATACCGAGGGCTGGGGTCTTTATTCGGAGTACCTGCCCAAGGAGTTCGGCTTCTATTCCGACCCCTATTCCGATTTCGGCCGGCTGGCGATGGAGCTTTGGCGCGCCTGCCGCCTCGTCGTCGACACCGGCATCCACTATCACCAGTGGACGCGGGAAGAGGCCGTGCAGTACCTGCTGGAAAACACGCCCAATCCCGAGGGCGATGTGCGGGCGGCCATCGACCGCTACATCGTCTGGCCGGGCCAGGCGACGGCCTACAAGGTCGGCATGCTGGAAATCCTGCGCCTGCGCGATATGGCCGAAGAGGCGCTGGGCGAGGCCTACGACATCCGCGATTTCCACGACGTCGTGCTGACCCAGGGTGCCATGCCGCTGGCGGTGCTGGAGGAGCGCGTGAACGCCTGGATCGAGGAAACGCAGGCGGCGCAATAGGCGCGGCCGAACGGCCCAACGACAAAAGGCCTCCCGAAGGGGAGGCCTTTTCATCTGGCGGCTGCGGACACGCCCTAGATCGGCATGCGCAGGATTTCCTGATAGGCGCGGACCACCTCGTCGCGCACGGCGACGACGGTTTCCAGCGTGATCTCGGCTGCGGAAACCGCAGTTACGACATCCAGCAGTTCGGCCTCGCCGGCCGCGGCAGCGGCCGTCATCTGTTCGGCCTGGCCGATCGCGTTCGACGTGTCGGCGATGGCGCTGGAGACCATATTGCCGAAATTGAGTGCGGTTGCCTCGTCTTCCCCCGGCGTCTTGCCGGATGCGGAGTCCTGGGCCGCACGGACGGCGGCCTGGTAGGCCTGGACGGCAGCGAGATCGGCCATGGTTATCCCTTATCCTTGTTTCTCAAGGCGGCGCGCGTGTTCTAGCGGCGCAGCAGGTCCAGCGTGCGCTGTTCCATGCGCCGGCTGTTCTCGATCATGTTGAGATTGGCTTCGTAGGACCGCATCGCCTCGCGCATATCCATCATTTCAACCAGGGTCTGGACGTTGGACGTCTTCACATACCCGTCATCGTTTGCGGCGGGATGGCCCGGATCGAATTCCAGGGTGAAATCGGACTGGTCGTAGTCCACATCGCTCATGCGGACCGTATTGAGGCCGGTCACGCGATCCAGCTCGGCCTGGAAAACCGGGATCTGCCGGCGATAGGGATCGCCGCCCGGTTCGCGCGCAGTCGATTCGGCATTGGCGATGTTTTCCGAAATGATACGCATCCGGGCCGCCTGGGCCCGCATGCCCGCGGCGGAAATCGACATCGCGTCAGACGCATTGCTCATCTAGTCAACTCCGTTATCGCGCCGGCGGCTTGATCGCCATGCGAAGCAGGCCGAGGCTTTTCTGATACAGGGTCAACGCGCTTTCGTACTGCATGCGCGTGTCCTGGGCGCGGACCATCTGTTCTTCCAGAACGACCGAATTGCCGTTGATGGTGGTTTCCGAATCCGGCGCGTCCATGCTGTCCCAGGTGCGCGCCACGGCGTCCGAGGAGCCGCGCATGTGCCCGGCCTCGGTGGCCGCCATGCGCACGCCCCCCGACGACGGGCCGGACGCCTCGTTGCGCATCTGCCGCTGCAGCGCACGCTGGAAGTCGGCCACGTCGAGATCCTTCGCGGTGTAGCCGGGCGTATTCGCGTTCGCCACATTCTCCGAGAGCACGCGCTGGCGCTCGGCGTGGAAACTCATCGATTGTCGAAGAAGTCCCAGGACCGGGACGTCATCGGGCCGCATGCGCGAATCCCCTTTTCTACCGGTATCGAAGGTGCGCCGGCACGGTTAACGCGCACTTAACCGCATCAGCCCAGACACGATTCATCTCTTATGAGGCGGAAACAGCGATGACCGACATCGTCGATTGGACGCACTATTTCTTCGCCGTTGCGGTGCTTGCGATCCTGGTCGGCGCGCTGGGTCTGTTCGGCCACGCCGTGCGCAAGGGCTGGATTCTGCAGAACGTGACCGGGCTGCGCGGTTTCGCCATGGGCAATCACCGGCGGCTGCGGCTGAAGGAGACGCTGGTCATCGATCCGCGGCGGCGCCTGGTGATCGTACAGGCCGATGCCACCGAACATGTGGTCTTGCTGGGCGCCGAGGCCGAAACCGTCCTGGCCAGCCAACCGGCCCCGCCGGAACCCGAAATGCCGTTGGAGGCCGCGTCATGAGACGGAAGGGTTTGTGGGCCTGTATCGTCCTGTTCGTCCTGGGCGTTCTGACCCTGGCAGGCGCCAGCGCGGATGCCCAGAGCATCACTATCGATACCGGCACGGAAGGCCAGCTCACCGAGCGCGTCCTGCAGCTGATCGCGCTTCTGACCGTCCTGTCGCTGGCCCCGTCCATCGTCATCATGACGACGAGTTTCGTGCGCATCGTCGTGGTGCTGTCGCTGTTGCGGACCGGGCTGGGCCTGCAGCAGAGCCCGCCCAACGCGGTCCTCGTCTCGCTGGCGATCTTCCTGACCGGTTTCATCATGGCGCCGGTTTTCACCCAGTCCTACGAAGAGGGCATCCAGCCCCTGCTGGAAGACGAGATCGAGCTGACCGAAGCCTTCGACCTGTCGACCGGTCCGCTGAAGACCTTCATGCTGACCCATACGCGCGAGGACGATCTCGCCCTCTTCATCGACATGTCGCAACAGCCGCCGCCGGAAACACCCGAAGCCACATCCTTCTGGATCGTCGCACCGGCCTTCATGATTTCCGAGCTGCGCCGTGCCTTCGAGATCGGCTTTCTTCTGTTCATTCCCTTCCTGATCATTGACCTGGTGGTGGCCTCCATCCTCATGTCGATGGGCATGATGATGCTGCCGCCGATCGTTATCTCCCTGCCCTTCAAGCTGATCTTCTTCGTGCTGATCGACGGCTGGCGCCTGGTGACCGGATCGCTGATGCAGAGTTTCGGGACGGTGGGTTAGCGGCCGGGCCGGCGGTCGCCAACGATGAACGCCTAGCTCGGCCCGCCACCATTGTTGAAGCGGTCGCGGAAGGGCTCCATGAAGGCGTCCAGCGTATCGATGCTGGCGATGCGGGTCGCGAGGTCCGAGAATCGGGCATTGCCCGGCGGGGCATCGGCATCGGTCAGGAGTTCGAAGGCCGCAGTCTGGTCGGTCTGTGCCATCAACGCGCCGTACCGGCTGCCCAGCCGGGCCGATCCCGCAGTGTCACGGGCCAGGGAATAGGCAATCGCAGCGCGCATCACATCGGCCTGTTCGGACAGATCGAGCGCGTCGTCATTCGTGTACCGGTTACCCAGCAGGGCTTCGAGCCGGCGGCCGGCCGACGCCCAGTCGCGCTGGGTCCAGGCCACATCGGCACGCAGGCGGTTTGCCGGTTCCGACTGATCCGTTGCGATCAGTTCCAGCGCCTGGTCGTGGCGGCCCAGCTCGGACAGGGCGCGCGCCTCGAGCAGATAGCGCTCATTGACCAGAGGCCGGGGCAGGCCGGCCACGCGCGACGTGCGGACCGCATTCAGCGCATCCTCGTAGCGCCGGTCCATCAGATAGACGATCGCTAGATCGGTTGCCACGCGGGCCCGGGCCATGGGTTCACGCAGGCGGCTCTCGACCTGGTGCTGCAGCAATTCGGCGGCCGGGTCGAGCAGGTCAAAGGCGATGAGCCGGTCCGCGAGGCGCCGGATCATGCGGTCCCCGTCAGTGCCGATGGGCGCGAGGTGCTGATACTGGTAGAAGATCGCGACGGCCTCGACGGGGTCCATCCGGTCCGCCTCGCCCTCCAGGAAGAGCCGCCGGAATATGGTGGACATGCCCTCCCCGATGCGGCGGCCGGCTTCGGTATTGGGGAAACGCGCCTGGGCCGTGTCCATGGTTTCCAGTCCGCGGGCATACTGTCCCGAGCCGACATAGAGTTCGCCCAGCATGCGCACCGTTTCCAGCTCGATCGTGTCACCGCGCCAGCGAAAACGCAGATTTTCCAGATTGTCGATCGCTTCGGCGCGCGTGATCGCGCCGGTCGCCAGCTGCAGCCGGTAGAGATCGAACAGGGCCAGCGCCTCCATCGGCGCATCGCCCGACCGGGAGAGCGTTTCCAGCGCGGCGATCGCGCCTTCCATATCGCCCTCCGCCTCCGCCAGGCGCGCGGCGATATAGTCCGCCTGGAGACGGGTGCGCGCACCGGGTTCGCCGGTTTCCAGACGGTAGAGATAGTCCTGTGCGGCGGCGTAGTCGCCCAGCTCCAGCGCCGCACGCGCATGCGCCACATGGAAACGGGCCTGCCAGTCCGGCGGATAGTGGTAGATCGTGGCCTCGCCGTTGGAGAAACGCCGGCGGGCATCCTGCCAGCGCTCTTCCCCCACCGCCGTCATGGCCCGCCACAGGTCGGCAGCCGGATCCATCGCAAGCGATGCGTGGGCAAGATAGTCCTCGGCATCGTCCAGCCGGTTCATCATGTAGCTGGCCACGCCCTGCATGGCGCGAATATGGGCATCATTCGCCAGCGCGGGCTCTTCCCCGACCGCCAGTTCGATCATGCCCAGCGCCTCGGGTGCCAGCTGGTTGGCCAGAAGGAAGCGCGCCAGTGCGACCTGCCCGTCGGTTCCGTCCTCAAGGGCGGCCCGGCGCAAGCGCGCGCGCCATTCTTCCGGGAAATGACCGTCGCCATCCCAGGCATCGAAATACATCAGCGCGGGCGAGGAAATGTTGGCGAGTACCGACTCGTCGGGGCGGCCGGATGCACCGCCGGCCGGCGTCAGGTCGAGCCCGCCCGGACGGCCGATGGCTGCCCCCGAGCCCGTGAGCTGGATCACGATATCCTCGGCAATCGCCTCGACGGCGGCGCCCTGCGCACTCGGCAGCAATGCGCCACCGACGAATTCGCTGCGGGCGGTCAGGCCCTGAACGGGCGCACCGGCCGTGACGACCGCAATCCGGTCACCGACCACGGGATCGTCGACCCAGCGAATCTCGCGCGCCTCGGCCATGTCCAGCAGGATGCGGCCCGGCCGGGACCGGCGCGCATCGCGGCGCACCTGGATAGGCCGGGGCGGTGACTGGATGCTCTCGGAGAACACGATCGTCCAGCGGCTGCCGTCAATGCGCGCTTCGGCCTGCGAGGCCGCGGGCACGACGATACGGGCAGCGCTCCAGTCCTCACCCCGCACGGCGCTGAAATCGCGCACATGCCGGCGATTGGTGGTGTCGAGTTCGCGCAGATCGAGGTCGGCCCCGGCATCGAAGACGATCCAGACCGCCTCACCACGGCGGAATACCGCGGCACCGAGCGGCGCGGCCCAGTCGAACTCCACACGCAGGTCGCCGTTGTATTCCGACATGTTGGCGCGCACCGTGCCGCTGTCGGGAACGGGGTCGGCGCCCGGTTCGACCGGGTCGGCTGCCGCGGTTCCGGCCGGCTGGGCGGCCGGCGGCTGGCTGGCAGCGGGCTGCAGATTGGCCGGCCCGGCCGGTTCCGGATCGGTCCCGGTTTCGGGCGCAGCGGCCGGCGGGGCCGCCTCGTCAATGCCGGACGCGGGCTCGTCTGCATCCTCGGCATCCACGCCGCCAAGCTGGGCTAGAAGGGTCGCCGCATCGACGGTATCGGGATCGGGCAGATCCACCACCACGCGGCCGCCCTCGCCCCATGCCCGCACCTGCACGCCGGGATCGACAGTCAGGCGCAGCACCCATTCATCACCCTCGCGCCGGGCCGAGACGGTTTCAAGATGACGCGGCGGAGAACCGGCAAGCCGGTTCAGCGAGATGTCTGCAGGCTGTGCGAAGCGCACTTCCGCCTCGCGGCCATCCTGGCTCAGCGTGAAATCAACCTCGCGCGGCCAGAGGAATTCGATGCGCGTGTATTCGGTGGCCTGACCGACGCGATACTGCACGGGCAGCGGATCGGCGGGCGGCGGAGGCGGTGCCGGCATGGCGGCCAGTTCAGCCGCGCGCCGGGCCTCCTCGCGTTCACGCGCCTCGCGCGGGGATACGACGCCATCCGGCGCCGGAGCGCCCAGTGGCACGAGATCGATCGCCACCTGGTCATAGCTCGACGAGACATGGGCATCGGCCGGACGATTGAGCGCCACTCGCAGTGTCGCCCCGTCCGGATCCAGCCGCGCCCGTGCGGCCAGATCGCCCAGCTGTTCGGCCAGGTCGGCGGTATCGGCCCTCAAAGGCTCGCTCAGCCGTGCGATCAACACGGTATGCTGGACCGTGGCCTCGGCCGTGGGCCGGCTGTCGGCGACGCGGTCGTCATAGTCGATCAGGATTCGCGCACCGGTCCCGTTCCGCTCGACGACAAAGGCCCCGGCCGTCTGGGCCAGGGCTGTCGAACCGAGCAGGGCCAGCGCCAGGCTGCCTGCAAGAGTGGCGATATGTCTAGCCGCCTTCGGCAAGCCGGGCCTCCAGCTCAGCCACGGTGTCCGGCAAATCGCTGCGGGCCGCCATGCGTTCGGTCAGCCGGGCCGCCGCATCGGGTGCCATTTCGGCCAGGATCGGTCCGAACTGCCGCTGCGACATGCGCGCGGCGATCTGCAACTGGGTTGTCATGTCGAGGGTGGCGATCCGTTCAGCCGCATCGCGGGCATCCATCGCGCCGTACCAGGCCACGATGACCTGCATGTCCTCGCTCTCGCGCTCGGACAGGGAATTGGTCAATTCCTCGATCTGGTCGCGCAGCGCATTGAGCTCCTCGATCTTGCCGTCGACACGCTGTTCCATGGCCAGCATCAGTGCTTCGCGGGTTTCCAGCTGGGCCTCGCGGTCGTCCAGTTCGGCCGAACGTTCGCGCAGACGATAGATCACACGCTCTTCCTCGGCCGTACGCACACCATTGGCAATGCGTTCGGCAAAGGCCGCCGACACTTCGCCGGCCGGCATCGCCGGAGCGGGCTCTGCGGCCGCCTCGGCGGCGTCTTCAGCGGCGTCGCCGGATTGTGCGGAGGCATCTTCGTCCGCATGATCGCCATCGCCGTCCTGCGCTTCGCCCTCGCCGGACACGAGCGTAGCGGCGTGGGCGTCCCACCAGTCGGCAGCACCATTGGCGACCGAGAGGGTCTTCAGGCCGAACAGGCCGCCCATGAGGACGGCGAGCACGGTGAGCAGGCGGATCGGTTCACGCATGGATCTAGCGGACGTCCTTCAGATCGTTGATGACGCGCGAGCCGGCGCCTTCGGGAAAGTACTCGCTGGCGCGGCGGCGCGTGGGGCGGCGGGAGGACGCCAGGCTTTCCGCCGTACGGTCGGCCTGGCCGGCCATCAAACGCAATTCGTCGGAGAGCTTGCGGGCCTCCGCAACCCGGGACTCGAGTTCCTTGCCCGACTGGGCCGTGGCGCGTTCCAAAGCAGCCAGGCTGGCGCGCGCCCGGTCGGTCGCCTCATTCAGGGCGATGACAGAGGACTGCACCCCGTCCTGTCCCTTTTTCAGGGCATTCAGACGGCGGTCGACCCGCCAGCACATCACCACGGCGACCAGGAGCAGGGCGGCGACGAGGCCTTCGAAAACCAGAGCTGCGAGCGTCATGCGAACCTCATCATTGCTTTCTTGGCGCCCGGGGACAGCGGACCGTTCAGGCGCAGGGCTACATTGTGTCCGATACGGCCCATCCGGCCGCGCGTCAGCGGAACCTGCCCGCAGCGCAATTCGACTTCACTGTGCGGTGTGGCATCGAGGAAGAGCGTGTCGCCCACCTTCAGATCGGCGACCTTGCCCAGGGGCAGGCGCTGTTCGTCGAGTACCGCGTGAACTTCCATATTGGTCGACCACAGCTCGGTGGCGAGGTGGCCTTCCCAGATATTGTCGCGGCCGAACTTCTCGCCCATGAACTGCTGCAGCAGCATTTTCCGGATGGGTTCGAGCGTGGCATAGGGCAACATGAGCTCGATGCGGCCGCCGCGGTCTTCCATGTCGATGCGCAGCTTGACCAGGATGGCGGCATTGGCCGGACGCGCAATCGCCGCAAAACGGGGATTGGTTTCAACCCGTTCAAGATCGAAATCGACTTCGGTGAGCGGGGCGAAGGCCTGCTTGGCATCGTCCAGCACGACCTCGATCATGCGCTCGACCAGCATCCGTTCGATCGTCGTGTACGGACGTCCCTCGATACGCATGGCCGAGGTGCCCCGGCGGCCGCCGAGCAGCACGTCCACGATCGAGTAGATCAGGTTGGAGTCGACCGTCAGCAGGCCGTAATTGTCCAGCTGCTGGGCCCGGAACACGGCCAGGATGGCCGGCAGCGGGATCGAGTTGAGATAGTCGCCGAAACGGATCGAGGAAATATTGTCGAGCGAGACTTCCACGTTGTCGGACGTGAAATTGCGCAGCGAGGTCGTCATCAGGCGCACGAGGCGGTCGAAGACGATCTCCAGCATCGGCAGGCGTTCATAGGAGACCAGCGCCGAATTGATGATGGCGCGGATGCCGGACTTGTCGGCCGCATCGTCATCGCTGAGCGAGAAGCCGAGCAGGCTGTCGATCTCATCCTGGTTGAGGATGCGTTCCGGACCGCCGCCGACCGTGGGAAGTTCCTGGTCTTCGTCATCGCCGCCGACCATTGCCTCCCATTCGGACGCCAGGTCGAGGTCGTCACCGTCCTCGGCCATGGCCTCCCATTCGGCTGCCAGCGCGTCTTGATCCAAATCGTCAGACATTGAGCGTTCGATCCTGTTGGGGTTAGTCGACAATCATGAATTGCTGGATGAGCACGGCATCCACCTGGGCCGGCTCGATGGCGAGATTCACGCGGCGCAGCAATTCCAGCCTCACGCGATGCATGCCGGCCGAACCATAGAGGTCGTCCTCGCGCAGCTCGCGCAGGAACATGATGAACTGGTCCATGATCGAGTCGACATTGGCTTCCAGCACGGCACCGAGCTGGGGATTGCTGGATTCGAAGGACACTTCCAGCTGCAGGATGACCGGGCGGCCGTCGGACGAGCGGATATTGGTCGTGATGGTTTCGACCGCGCCCTCGCCTTCGGACAGGTCATAATAAAAGACCTCGCCACCATGCGTATCGGCGGCCGATGCCTCGTGATGCTCGCCGTCCCCGGCCTGCGCGGCGTCGGCGTGCCCGGCTTCGTCATCGCCGCCACCGGAGAACAGGAGGAAGCCGCCGACACCTGCCAGAAGCAGGATCAGCACCGGCAAGCCAATGAAAAGAGCCAGTTTTATCGGGCTCTTCTTCGGCTTTTCCTCGCCTTCGGTTTCGTCTTCGATGTCGTCATTCTCGTCGGACATGCCGCAGGCTCCACACGGAAGAATCGTCTGAAACCATTAACGGTCAGCGCGGTTAACGTTTCGTAGTGATGGCGCCGAGCCCGGCAACTTCTTCCCACCTGCCCGGACGCCTTTGCCGCAAAGGCAAGGCCTGCCCCGCACCTCCATCCACCCAACCCCCTGATAACCAAGAAAATTAACCTTGGCACGGAGCGTGCACCAGGCAGGGCAACCGCTGCGACACGACGGCGGAAATTGAGGTATCCAGAAAGGAAACCGCCCGATGGACAACGCAATCATGATCGGCCTCACGCGCCAGATGACCCTTCGCCGGGGCATGGACGTGATCGCCAACAACATCGCCAACGCCAACACCGCCGGCTTCAAGGTCGAATCGCTCCTCCTTGAGAACCAGCCCGCCCGCACGGCCGAGCATGCCGACGGCCCCGCCGACCTCCAGTATGTGAATACCTGGGGCATGGGCCGCGACTTCAGCCAGGGCGAAATGGAGCTGACGGGCCGCCCCTTCGATGTCGCCATCGAGGGCGAGGGTTTCTTCGCGGTCGAGGTGGACGGCGAGGAACAGTATACCCGCGACGGCCGCTTCCGTACGGACGCCCAGGGTCTGCTGGTCGCCGCCGACGGCGCCCCGGTGCTCGATGCCGACACGCGCGCGCCCATCCTGCTCGATCCCAACGCCTCCGAGACCGTCATCATCAATGGCGGTACGGTGATGCAGGACGGTGTGCAGGTCGGCCGGATCGGCGTGTTCGAGATGCCGGACCGCTCGGTGATGTCGAAAGAGGGTAATGGCCGCTACACCATCCCCGCGTCCGACAATCCCGACGATCAGCCCCAGGCCATGTTCGATCCCGTCGTGCGGCAGGGCTATGTCGAACGCTCCAATGTCCAGTCCATTCTCGAACTCACCGACATGATGGCCATCATGCGGTCCTACCAGTCCGTCTCGAAATTCCTGAACGACGCCGAAGACCTGAACAAGCGCGCCATCGAGCGCCTCGGCCGCGTCAGCTAAGGAGGAGTTGAACCATGCGCTCCCTCACCACCGCCGCTACGGGCATGCAGGCCCAACAGCTCAATGTCGAGGTCATCTCGAACAATCTGGCCAACATGAACACGACCGGGTTCAAGCGCCAGCGCGCCGAGTTTCAGGACCTCCTCTACCAGAACGTCCAGGCCATGGGCATGAACTCGTCCGATGCCGGCACGATCGTGCCGACCGGAGTTCAGGTGGGTCTCGGCGTCCAGGCGGCCTCGATCTACCGCATCACCGAACAGGGCTCGCTGTCGAATACGGGCAATCCGTTCGACCTGGCCATCTCCGGCCGCGGCCATTTCCGCGTTCAGATGCCGGACGGTTCGGATGCCTATACCCGCGCCGGCAATTTCGCGATCAGCCCGGAGGGCGAGATCGTCACGGCGGACGGCTATACCGTCTCTCCGGGCGTCGCCATTCCGCAGGATGCGCGCGAAGTCTCCGTGAATGCACAGGGGCAGGTCCAGGCCCTGATCGACGGCCAGACCGAACCGCAAACGCTGGGCCAGCTGGAACTGGTGACCTTCTTCAACGAGGCCGGCCTCGAGGCCATGGGCGACAATCTCTTCCTGGAGAGCGCCGCATCGGGCCCGGCCAATGTCGGAACGCCCGGCTCGCCGGGCTATGGCACGATCCGCCAGGGCTTCGTCGAAACCGCGAACGTCAATGCCGTCTCCGAAATCACCGCACTCATCCAGGCCCAGCGGGCTTACGAGATGAATGCCCGTGTCATCACTGCCTCCGACGAGATGCTCGCCGCCTCGTCCAACCTACGCTAACGGGAGCTGATCGATGATCCGCAAATCAATCCTCTCCCTGGCCTGCCTGGCCACCGCCGGACTGGCCTCCGGGCCGGCCCTGGCGGGCGAAGCGGTGGTGCTGCGCGAGACGCTCAATGTCGAAGGCCCGCATGTCACGCTGGGCGATCTCTTCGGCATCGACAGCGCGGCCGCCGATGTCGTCGTCGCCCGCTCGCCGGAGCCGGGCAGCCGCACCTCGCTGGACGTCAACTATGTCCGCCGCATCGCCGCCGAGAACGACCTCGACTGGGCCAATGCCGCCGGCGTGCGCCGCCTGACGGTCTCCCGTGCCAGCCGCAGCATCGGGGCGGACATGCTGACCGGCATCCTGGAAGGCGAGCTCTTCGCCCAGGAAGGCCGGGTGCACGAGGTTCAGCTGTCCAACACCGCAATGGCCCTGCATGCACCCCTCGAGTCCGCCGGGGGGCCGCAGATCGTATCGCTGAACTATGACGCGCGTTCCGGCATGCTGGCCGCGGAAATCACGCCCTATGACGGCGCCCGGCCGGTGCGGGTGACAGGCCGGGCCTATGCCACGGTCGACGTGCCGGTGCTCGCCCGTGCCATCCCGGCCGGGACCGAGATCACGGGCGGCGACATCGAATGGATTTCCCACCGTTCGGACCGTCTGCGTCCCGATGCCGTCCTCGATCCGGACGCGCTGATCGGCTTCGAGGCCCGCCGCACACTGCGGGCCGGCGAGCCGCTGCGCTCCTACGACCTGCAGCGCCCGCTGATGGTCGAGCGGGGCGAGCTTGTCACCCTCGTCTTCGAAGCTCCGGGCATCCAGCTCTCCGTGCGCGCCCGCGCCATGGAGAATGCCGCCGACGGCGAGATCGCCCGGTTCGTCAATCTGCAATCCAACCGCACGGTCGAAGCCCTGGTCGACGGGCCGGGCCGGGCCCTGGTCGGCATGGCGCCGGCCTCGAACAGCTAAGCCTCAGGAGCCTCCCATGATCCGCAAACTTGCCATCCTCATCATCGGCGCGGCGGCCCTGCAGGCCTGCGCCGCCACCGACCGCCTCTCCTATGTCGGCCAGACCCCGCCGATGACGCCGATCGAGAACCCGGCGGGTCTCGCCGGAACCGGGCCGTCGCAGATCCCGATGCCGGTCTATGCCGCGCCGCGCCGCCACACCTCGCAGACCAACTCGCTGTGGAACGCCAATTCGCCGACCTTCTTCGGCGATCCGCGGGCCGCGCGCGAAGGCGACATTCTCACCGTCAATATCGACATTTCCGACAGCGCCCAGCTGCAGAACACGACCAACCGGTCGCGCGCCTCGGCAGAAGACTCGAACCTGACGAACTTCTTCGGTGCCGATCTGACCGGCTTCTTCAACGACAATATCGATCCGTCCTCGCTGACCGATCTCGGGTCGAATTCCTCGCTGCAGGGATCGGGCTCGGTCAACCGTACGGAAAGCATCTCCCTGACCGTCGCCGCGATCGTGACCCAGGTCCTGCCCAACGGCAATCTGGTGATCGCGGGGCGCCAGGAAGTGCGCGTGAACAATGAAGTGCGCGAGCTGCTGATCACCGGCATCGCCCGCCCGCAGGACATCGCCTCGGACAATACGATCGCCCATACACAGGTCGCCGAGGCCCGCATTTCCTATGGCGGCCGCGGACATCTCTCCGACGTCCAGCGCCCGCGCTACGGCCAGGAAATCTACGACCTGCTGATGCCCTTCTAGGCTTTACCAGACCCCGCCACCATCGGGTTCCACTCGGGCCGTCGCTTTCAAGGCGACGGCCCTTTTTTCTATTCCCCGACCAGCGCGAACCACTCGTCCTCGCTGAGCGTGGTCACACCCAGTTCCGCCGCCTTCTTCGCCTTCGATCCCGCACCCGGACCGGCAACGAGATAATCGGTCTTCGAGGAGACCGAGCCGGAGACTTTCGCGCCCAGCGATTGCGCCTTCGCCTTGGCCTCGTCGCGGGTCATGCGTTCCAGCGTGCCGGTAAAGACCACGGTCTTGCCGGCGACCGGGCTGTCCGACGAGACGGCCTCGGCATCCTGGATGGTCAGCTGGGCGGCCAGCCGGTCTAGGAGATCGCGATTGTGCGGTTCGGTGAAATACTGGTCCAGCGCCTCGACAGCAGCATTGCCGATGCCGTCAATCCCCAGCATCTCCGCCCGCACGGCCTCGTCGGCGAGGCGTTCGGCAGCGTTGCGGAAGGCGGTCCAGCTGCCATAGGTGCGCGCCAGAAGCTGGGCCGTATTCTCACCCACATGGCGGATGCCCAGCGCGTTGAGGAACCGGCCCAGACCGATCGTGCGGCGGCTTTCTATGGCGGCAAACAGATTGGCAATACTGGTCTCCCCGAAGCCTTCGCGCTCCTGCAGTGGCGGTGTGATCCCGCCCGCCTCGTTGCGCGCCCTGAGGGTGAAGATGTCAGCCGGTTCACGGATCAGCCCCTCCTCGTGGAAGGCCTCGATCTGCTTGGTGCCCAGGCCTTCGATGTCGAAGGCCTTGCGGGAGACGAAATGCTTGAGGCGTTCCTTCAGCTGGGCGGCGCAGATGAGCCCGCCGGTACAGCGTCGCACGGCGTCCAGCTTGGCGGTCCTTGGATCGTGCTCACGCAGGGCCTGGCTGCCGCAGACCGGGCATTCTGTTGGAAAAACAAAGGGCGCGCCCCGGCCTTCGCGATCCGGATCGACCACTTTCACGACCTGCGGAATGACATCGCCGGCGCGCTGGATCACCACCGTGTCGCCGACACGGACATCCTTGCGCTCGATCTCGTCCTGATTGTGCAGGGTTGCGTTGGTGACGACGACACCGCCCACCGTGACCGGTTTCAGCCGTGCCACCGGGGTCAGGGCGCCGGTGCGGCCGACCTGGATGTCGATGGCTTCCAGAACGGTGGTGGCCTGTTCGGCCGGGAATTTGTGGGCGATCGCCCAGCGCGGCGCACGGGCGACAAAACCCAGCCGCTCCTGCCAGTCCAGCCGGTCGACCTTGTAGACGACACCGTCAATGTCGTAGCCCAGAGTGGCCCTTCGCGCCTCGATATCGCGATAGACGGCAACCAGATCGTCCACGCCATGACACCGCTGCATCATCGGATTGGTCGCAAAACCCCACTCCGACAGGCGCAAGACGGCCTCGAATTGCGTATCCGCCAGGCGTTCGCTCACCTCGCCCCAGGCATAGGCAAAGAATTGTAGCGGCCGCTGCGCAGTCATCGCCGGATCGATCTGGCGAAGGGAGCCGGCGGCGGCATTGCGGGGATTTTTGTAGACGGGCTTGCCCGCGCCTTCCTGCCGCCTGTTGAGGGCGGCGAAATCCTCGTGCGACATATAGACTTCGCCCCGCACTTCCAGCACCTCCGGCCAGCCGGTCCCTGGCAGGGTTTCCGGGATATCCTCGAGGGTCAGCAGGTTGCGGGTTACGTCCTCGCCGGTCTGGCCGTCGCCGCGGGTGGCACCATGGACGATCCGGCCCTTCTCGTAGCGGATCGAGGCCGACAGGCCGTCGATCTTGGGCTCCGCGGTGACGGCCACGGGCTCGTCCTCGCCCAGGCCGAGAAAGCGCCGGATACGGCCGACGAAATCCGCCACATCGTCGTCATTGAAGGCATTGCCCAGTGACAGCATCGGCACCGCGTGCACGATCTCGCCGAACCTGCCCGAAGGTGCGGCACCCACCCGCTGGGTCGGGCTGTCGGCATGCGCGAGATCGGGAAAGCGCACCTCCACCGCTTCAAGGCGCTGGCGCAGCCTGTCATAGGCGGCGTCGGAAATCTTCGGTGCGTCGAGCTGATAGTAGGCCTTGTCGTGCGCCGCGATCTCCCGGGCCAGGCGCGCATGCTCGGCAGCGGCCTCTTCGGCCGTGAGATCCTCGACATCCTTGAGTGCGCTCATCGGCGGCCATCCTCGTCTTCGAATCGGACCGGGAAAAGACTAAGCCTCAACTGCCATCAGCGCATCCGCCTGGGCCCGTGCCGCATCAGTGACCTCGGCTCCGGACAGCATGCGGGCGATCTCCTCGCGCCGTTCCTGGCCCTCAAGGCGAATCAGCGAGGTGCGCACTCCGCCCTTCCCGTCATCATCCTTGACGATCTTCCAGTGATGGTCGGCCACGGCGGCAACCTGCGGCGAATGTGTGACCACAAGGGTCTGCCCCTTCTCCGCCAGGCGTTTGAGACGCCGGCCGACGGCGTCGGCCACGGCACCGCCGACACCCTGATCGACCTCGTCGAATACCAGAACCAGGCCTTCATCCTCACCGGCCAGGGACACTTTGAGGGCGAGACCGAAGCGCGAGAGCTCGCCCCCGGAGGCGATCTTGTCCAAGGGGCCGAAGGGCGAACCGGGATTGGTGGCGACCTCGAAGACGACGCTGTCGCGGCCCTCGGGCCCGGCCCTGTCATCGTCGGAGGTGACAGTCACCCGGAAGCGGGCCTTCTCCATCTTCAACGGCGGGAGTTCACCGGCCACGGCACTGGACAGGGCCTCGCCCGCCTGTTCACGGCTGCGCGAGAGGGCATGGGCGGCATCGTCATAGCGGGCCCTGGCCGCGGTTACCGCCTTGTCCGCCTCGGCAATCCGGTCGGCAGCGTTCTCGATCGCATCGAGCTGTTCGGCCAGCCGGCCGTGCAGGGCCGGCAGGTCGGCGGCCTCGACCGAATGCTTGCGGGCCAGGCCGCGCAGGGCGAACAGGCGCTCTTCCACGGCATCGAGGCGGCCAGGCTCGACATCGAAGGCCTGGGCCGCATCGGCCAGGGCATCCTCGGCTTCGGCAAACTCGATCAGGGCGCGATCGATGGCACCGGAGGCGCGTTCCAGCGCTGCGCCGGCCGCACCCCCGCCCTCGCCGATATGGCCGCGCACCCGTTCCAGCCCCCGAAGGGCCGCATTGAGCCGACCCTCCAGCCCGCCGCCATCGCCGGCCAGCGCCTCCTGCGCTTCCTGAAGATCGCCCAGCGCCCGTTCGGCGCCCTGCAGGAACTGGCGCTCGTCGGCCAGTTCCGCCTCTTCCCCGGTTTTCGGCGACAGATGCTCCAATTCCTCGAGCGCATGCGTGAGAAAGGCCTTTTCCTCGTCCGAGGCCTTGTTGGCCGCGACCAGTTCGTCGCGCCTGCGGCGGGCGTCGGACAGCGCCTTCCAGGCTTCACGGCAAGCCGTGCGCAGCTCGTCATGACCGGCAAAGCTGTCGAGATAGCTGCGATGGGTTTTCGGATCCATCAGCCCGCGCCCGTCATGCTGGCCATGCACTTCCACCAGGACATCGCCCAGCGAGCGCAACAGGCCGATACTGGCGGGCTGGTCGTTGACATGGGCCCGGGACCGGCCGTCCCCGGACAGGCGCCGGCGCAGGATCAGCGGCTCGCCCGGCTCCACCGCAATGCCCGCCTCGTCCAGAAGCGCGCGGGCTGGATGATCGGCAGCCAGCTCGAATTCGGCTATGGCCTGGGCCTCTTCGGCGCCCGAACGCACCTGTGTACGGTCTGCCCGCTCGCCGGCGGCCAGGCCCAACGCCCCCAGAAGAATCGATTTACCCGCGCCTGTCTCGCCCGTCAGGGCACACAAGCCGCTCTCGAAGACCGCATCCAGCGTGTCGATCAGGACAACATTGCGAATGGAGAGGGAGAGCAGCATTCAGGCGTTCGCGCCCCCGGTCCCTAGCCGAACAGGCGCCGCCAGGCGCGTTCGAAATACGAGGGATCGTCGCGACCCACAGCCTCGTCCAGCGTAATGCCCTCGCGGGTCAAAAGATCATAGCTGTCCTGATACCAGTCGCTGCCCGGGAAATTGTGACCGAGCACGGCGGCGACCTGCCGCGCCTCGTCGTCGACGCCCAGCGCGACATAGGATTCCACAAGACGGTGCAATGCCTCCGGCACATGCGTGGTCGTGCCATAATCGCGGACCACGTTCTGGAAGCGGTTGATGGCGGCGAGATGATAATTGCGGCGCAGATACCAGCGGCCGACGCTCATCTCCTTGCCGGCGAGATGGTCACGCGTCATGTCGATCTTCAGCCGTGCATCCGTGGCGTAGCGGCTGTCCGGAAAGCGGCGCACCACCTGTTCCAGTGCGTTCAGCGCCTGCTGGGTAGCGGCCTGGTCACGGCCGACATCCATGATCTGCTCGAAGTAACAGATCGCCACGAGATAATAGGCGTAGGCCGCGTTGCGATTGCCCGGGTGCAGCGAGATAAAGCGCTCGGCATCGGAGATCGCTTCCTCGTAATTGCGCGACTGGTAATTCGCGAAGGCCGCCATCAGCATAGAGCGGCGGGCCCATTCCGAATACGGGTGCTGACGCTCGACTTCGTCGAACTGGGCCGCGGCCTGCCGGTACTGGTTGCGATCCATGCTCTGGAAGGCTTCGCCGTAAATCGTTTCGGCGGGACGTTCGACATAGGCCAGATCTTCGCGGGGGCGGTTGGACTGGCAACCGGCCACGACAAGCGCGGACAGGACAAGCGGCAACAGGGTACGCAATGAAGGGGTCATCAGGACACGGCTCAACAGCTGTGGCGGCCGGCCGGCCACCCGTTCGATAGCGTTTGTAGCGGATGATTGGCCGGGGCAAAAGTGCCCCGTCAGTGACCGGGCAAAAGACAGCTCAGGAATGCGCCAGGGCGACGTCCTGACGGGCCTCGTCGCGCATGTTCACCCATTTCCAGGCGGTCGCGTCGTCCAGCAGTGTGCGCAAGGCGAGATTGTTGATGGCATGGCCGGGCCGTTCAGCGGCGTAACGGCCGATGATCGGGGCGCCGGCCAGGTAGAGATCACCCAGCGCGTCGAGCGCCTTGTGCCGCACGAATTCGTCCTCGAACCGCAGGCCTTCCGGATTGGCGATGCCGGTTTCGTCCAGCACCACGGCATTGTCCATCGACCCGCCCCGGGCCAGGCCGGCGGCCAGGAGGGCGTCATAATCTTTCCTGAAACCGAAGGTGCGCGCCCCGGCGATGTCGGCCGAGAAAATTTCCGGGGTCACGTCGAAGATGCAGGACTGACGGCCGACTGCAGCGTGTTCGAAGGCGATTTCCACCTCGATCATCGGCTTCAATGCCGGCAGGAAGCTGGCACGGCGCTCGTCCATCTCGACCGTCACCGGCTTGAGCACCTGGATCGCGCGGCGCGGCGCGGCGCGGGATTGCAGACCCACCTGCCTGATCAGCTTGACGAAGGGCGCCGAGGATCCGTCCATGACCGGGATTTCCGAACCGTCGACTTCGATCAGCGCATCGTCGACACCCAGGCCGGCCAATGCCGCCATGAGGTGTTCCACCGTGGCGACCGAGACACCCGCCCGATTGCAGATGGTCGTGCCCAGCCGAAGCTCGCTGACGGCGTGGGCACGCGCGGCGATGCGGTTGTCACGATCGGTGACATCCGTGCGCACGAAGGTGATGCCCGCGCCGGCGGAGGCCGGCTGCAGGACGATACGAACCCGTTCGCCCGAATGAAGGCCGATGCCTGCGCAGACCACTGGGGCCGCCAATGTGTGCCGGTTAATCACTGTTACGCGCCGTCTGCTCTATGGTGTCCCAACATGGCGAAGCAAGTCTGTCCGGCGGTAAGCGCCGTCCCTCGCCTGCACCCAACACCACGGCCTGTCAGCGATCAATTAAACCATTGTTGCGTTTTGTTACGCGATTGCAGCAAATCCGGAATCGAAACGGCCCGCTCCTGTGTCGGGAGGCGGGCCGTTGTCATGACATCGGCAGCTGGAGCTAGTTGGCCTGGCGGCGCAGGAAGGCCGGGATTTCCAGATCGCCTTCGTCCAGGCTGTCGCCGAAAAGATCGCCCGACTGCGGGCGCGGCTGGGTGGTCGGGGTCTGGACCGGAGCGCTCTTGGTCACCGGTGCGGCCTTGGGCGCCGGTTCCGCGGGTTTGCGGCGGCGTCCGAACAGGGAGAAGCCGCCCCGCTTGCCATCATCCTGGGTTTCCGCCTGCGGCTGGGCCTCGCCCCGGCGCTGCTCGTAACGCGCGTTCAGGCTGGCCGCTTCCTGGGCCAGGCGCGCCTGGTCCTGCACGACCTGCGGGGTTTCCGCCCGGCGTTCCGGGTGTGTGCGTGCATCGGCCAGATAGGGATCGGTGTCGCGATCGATATCGGCTTCGGCGACCGCATCGGAGAGGTCCTCCGCGCCGACGGCCCGCTTCATCGGCTCCGCTTCCGTCTCGGGCTCCCGAAACTCCGGCTCTGCGCGGCGGACCAGGGGGTCAGGCCGGGCCTGGGCCCGCGTGTCCCCGGTCAGGCGGCCCGGACGGTCGGATCCGGTGCGTTTCCAGGGCAGGATGGCGTCGTTCGGGCTGGTGCGTTCAGCGCTGTGGCCGGTACGCTGGCGCGTACGGGTCTCGGCCTGGACGGCTTCCGCGTCGATCCCGGTCGCGACGACCGAAACGCGCATCGAACCTTCCATGTTTTCGTCGAACGTGGAACCGACAATGATATTCGCCTCCGGATCGACCTCGGCGCGGATTTCGTTCGCGGCCTCGTCGACCTCGTAGAGGGTCATGTCGTAGCCGCCGGTGATATTGATCAGGACGCCGGTGGCCCCCTTCATCGACACATCGTCCAGCAGCGGGTTGGAAATCGCCGCCTGGGCGGCTTCCACGGCGCGCTTCTCGCCGGAGGCCTCGCCGGTGCCCATCATCGCCTTGCCCATCTCGTTCATCACGGCGCGAACGTCCGCAAAGTCGAGATTGATGAGGCCCGGCATCACCATCAGGTCGGTGATACCGCGCACACCGGAATGCAGGACCTGGTCGGCCATCGAGAATGCCTCGGCGAAGGTCGTCTTCTCGGTCGCGATACGGAAAAGATTCTGGTTCGGGATCACGATCAGCGTGTCGACATGATCCTGGAGCTGTTCGATGCC
>NZ_JASBRI010000027.1 GCF_030149515.1 Maricaulis sp.
AGCTATAGATCGTAGGCTTGGTAGGCTTTTACCCCACCAACTACCTAATCTAACGCGGGCCGATCTTTCGGCGATAAATCTTTCTCCCTAAGGACGTATCCGGTATTACACCCAGTTTCCCGGGGCTATTCCGAACCGAAAGGTACGTTCCCACGCGTTACTCACCCGTCTGCCACTCCCCCGAAGGGGCGTTCGACTTGCATGTGTTAAGCCTGCCGCCAGCGTTCGTTCTGAGCCAGAATCAAACTCTCAGGTTGAGTTGTGATCCTTACGCTTGGCATTCAAAGTTCAACGGGATTGTGGTCTCGCCCAAATCAGTTCAACACTGATCCGGACGAACCAAAATCGTCGTAGAAAAACGCTTTTGCGTAGGTGTCGAGTGGTGGTCTGACCCACCGCAGAACACCGCCGCCTGCGTTTCTCTTTCCAAACCAACAATGTCAAAGAGCCGAACCGAAACAACTTCCGCCGCCTGGTCCGAACCGCCTTGGCTCCGATGAGCCGCCGCGGCGAGGAGGGCGGTGTTTAGTGCCGCCCGATTTTCAAGTCAACCGGTATTTTCAGAGCTTTCTGCAGAGCCTCGGGACCGGGTCATTTTCACGGGGAAAACATCGCCGGTGCGTGATCCTTGGCACCTATGTGAGCTCCGGAGCCGGCTGGCTCCCCTCTCCGTCTTGGCCCGATCTGTTGGGCCGCCCCGGCGAGGAGGGCGGCTTTTAAACCACCCTGATTTCAAGTCAACCGCGTTTTTCAGGGTTTGTGCAGCGCGTCCGATCCGATTGAATTTTCTTCCGAAAACCCGTTCGGCGCGGACTTGATAAAGCGCCTATGAACCCTGAAAGCCGGCTGGCTTTCCCTCTCCGGCCCGGCCCTTTTCAGGAGGCCGCCCCGGCGAGGAGCGCGGTGTTTAGGCCGCGCCGTTTTTGAAGTCAATCGACAAATCCCAGAGATGTGCAGTTCGTTCTGGCTGGCTCGAAAACCGGCGAAAATTTGGCTGCCCGGCGCTTCGGTTGAGGCACCGGCTTTCCCTGAAATAACGACAAGACCTCGCATGATATAGAAACGACGCTCGTCCGCAAGGGCAAAACCGCTGCGGCAGCGCCGGTGTGAGCGGGGTTCTACAGGACGCGGCGCAGGACGCAACCCCCTCCTGCGCATTTTCCTGCAGTTTTGTGTCAGCGCAGTGCGGATCGGCCTGCGTTGACAGGTTTTAGGCCGTATGCAGACCGTCGATCACGACCGGATATAGGCCTGCAACGCCGCGGTTTCGGCCTCCATGTCGGCAATCTTGGCCTTCACAACGTCACCGATGGACACGATTCCGAGCATGGTGTCGCCGTCCATGATGGGCACATGCCGGACCCGGCGATCGGTCATCAGCACCATGAGTTCGCTGAGCGTGGCATCCCGCTTGGCGGTGACAAAAGCGGGGGTCATGGCCTGGGAGACGGGTCGTGTGAGCCCGGCCACGCCGTGCAGCGCCATTTCACGGACAATGTCCCGCTCCGAAAGCACCGCGACGGGCCTGCCGGCATCGTCGACAACCACCAGGGCGCCGATCCCGTTCGCATCGAGCGAATGGGCCGCCTCGTCCAGCTTGGCGTTTTCCGAAATCGTGAAGACATCGCGCCCCTTGGTCTTCAGGATCGCCTCGACAATCATGCTCCGCCTCCCTTTTCCTGGTCCGGTCTTGCGCGGATCCGTTTTTATCATAACACAGGATTGCACAGGCACGGAGTGGCAAGTCCCGGCACTGCGAGCGGTGTGAATCAGGCTTTCATGGACAGGCTGTACGGCCTCGGTCACTCTATCCCCGTCCGGTGGAAGACGATCGGGGAGAATCGCGCATGGGATACAGATCGCGCCTGACGAAGGATCTCGACCGCTGGATCGGGAAAGGCTGGGTCGATGCCGGCCACCGGGACGCCATTCTCACCGATGCGGGCGAACGAAGCCGCTCCTGGACCGCGACGGGCGCCCTGGCGATTCTCGGCGCCGTGCTGGTTGCCATGTCCGCCCTCACCTTTGTCGCGGCGAACTGGGATGCCATGCCCCGCATGATCCGCTTCGGCACAATTGTCCTGGCGCTATGGCTGGCCATGGCCGGCGCGGGCCGCGCGCTCGACCGCAATGCCCCGGCCCTGGGACACGCCCTGGCCATTCTCGGCGTGGCCCTGTTCGGCGCGGCGATCCTGCTGACCGCCCAGACCTTCAACATGACCTCGTTCAGAAACACCGCCGTCCTGATCTGGGCCGCGGCCGGCCTGGCGTCAGCCCTTGCGATCCCCTCGCGGCCGGTATTGATCCTCGCCACATTGCTCGGCGCGCTGTGGGCCGGGCTGGAAGTGTTCAACCCGTTCTTCACGGGGATCGTCTGGGCCTATCTGCCGCTCTGGCTGGCCACGGCCGTCCTGGCCGTACGCCTGTCGTCCAGGGTCTCGCTGAACCTGCTCGCCCTGGGTCTGGTTTTCTGGGTCGGGCATTTGCTGCACCGGTATGACGCGCTGGCCGCGATTGCCGATATCGGCCTGCACGCGGCGGCAACGCTTATATTCGGCGCCATCGCCCTGACCGGCGCCGTGGCGCGGGACCGGGGGGTCACCGGCGGCGGCATCATGGCCGCCTGGTTTGCCGTCGTCACGGCAAGCCTCGCCCTGGCCCTGCAATTCCATCTCGACGGCGATGCGGCAAGCCAGACGGCCCCCCTGGGACGCGCATATGCCGTGCTTGCCCTGCCGGCCGCCGGCGTGGTCGCGCTGATCGCCGCCCTGCGCATGGCCGCCCGGCGGACCTCCCTGCCGGCAACGGCGGGCCTTCTGGCAGCCGGAGCGATCGTGTTCCTCCTGCCCTACATTGCCCCGGATGACGGCGAGTCGATGACCCTGCGGCTGGCGCTCGGCCTGGTCATCTATGGCGGTGCGGTCGCGCTGATCGTGATCGGCAGCGACAGCAATCGCCGCGCCACCGGATCGGTGGGCATTGCCGCCTTCGTCGGCCAGACACTCTATGTCTATGCCGAGACGTTCGGCGGCCTCCTGGACACCGCCCTCTTCTTCCTGGTCGGCGGCCTGATCCTGTTCGCCATGAGCTACGCCCTGCTGAAATGGCGGCGGCGCCCCGCCGCTGTGGCATCGGAAGGAGATCCGGCATGACCCGCACGCTTCGCCTCGGCCTGATTGCAGCGGCCATGACGGCCTTCCTCGGCGTCATGCTGGCCTCCCATCTCGACCGGCGCGCCAATGGCGCGGAAATCCTGCTCCCCGTCGAGGGCTATGACCCGCGCGACATCCTCCTGGGCCATTACGCCAATATCCGCACCCCGCTGAACCGGCTGGCGACCGCCGCCCTGGACGGTGACGATGACTTCACCGCCGGCGACCGCATCTTTGTCGTGCTCGAGACGGGTGCCGGCAGCCTCGCCAGGCCCGTCTCCATCCATCGCGAGCCGCCCGGATCCGGCCTTGTCGCACTGGGCCGCGTCCTTCATGTCGGCCCGGCCCATGGCGAATGGGTGGAGGAGACCGATCCGGAGACCGGCGAAATCCGCCGGACGCACCGGGCCGGCGAAGGCGAATGGATCCAGGCCCGGTTCAACACCGAGCGCTATTATGCCTCCCGCGAGCAAGCGCTGGCCCTGGAAACGCGGCTACGCGAGCGCCGGGACGACGGGACGACCGGCGTCAGCCTGATCGTTTCGGTCCCGGCGGACGGCGGCCTGATCGTCAAGGGATTCGAAATGGACGGAGAACGGCGGATCGACCGGATCTGGTAATCAGGCCCGGCGCTCGCCGAACAGGCCGAGCAGGACCGGGGTGAGAACCGCCCCCGTCACCGTTCCCCCGACATGGGCGAACCATCCGACGGGTACGGGAATCACCAGACCGGTGAACGCGCCGAGAAGATTGAGCCCGATCCAGGGCACGGCCAGTCGCAGCATGCCGCGCCAGCCGCCCATGACCCAGCCGACCGCCGCCAGCAAGCCGGACGCCCCGCTGGAGGCACCGCCCATCGTCATCAAATCTCCCGAATGCATGAGGACCTGCAGCCCCGCCCCGCCGGCGGCGCACAGGAAGAACAGCACCAGAAAGCCCGACGATCCGCGTATCCCGGTTCCGAATGCCAGTCCCACTGGCCGGCCGGCACCGACGATCACCGCGAGATTCATGGCCAGATGAAGCAGGCCGAAATGCAGGAAGACGTGCAGCACATAGGGCACGGCATGGCCCAGGGGCTGGGATGGCAGCGCCATGCCCGGATCGGCGGCGATCACCACGCAGGCCGCGAAGACCCAGTTGCCGAATTCGGGCGAGAGATAGCCCAGCCCGGCCACGGCAAGAATCGCTCCCGACAGGAGCAGTACCGCTGTCGGCATGGCATTGAAAACCGGGGCTCGCGGCCCGTCCCGTAGCGGCACACCCATACTCCTCAAACCCGTTCCGCTGTGGCCCAGGACGGCACCGGAACTCGTCTTAAAAGCGAATTCCCCCAGCAGGGGAACGTATTTAGCGCCTCACACCCGCTGGCACGCGCGTTGCAACCCGACGGTCGAGACACGCGTCTAAGAGGACACGACGACATGGAACCGCGCAACCTTCCCATCGCATTCGGCACCGGCCTGGCGCTCGTCCTGCTCGCTTCGGCGGCGCAGGCGCAACAGGCGGAAACGACGGCCGGCTGGGAAATCCCCTACGGTTCGAACACCACGGCCATGTCGAGCCAGGCCTGGTCGGGCGCTTCGTCCAGTGCCGGCGCGGCGGCCCGGTCCCAGGCGGGCAATCGCGTGATCATCGACGGCATCATCCAGACCGGGGTCGGCGTCTCGAGCGAAACCGGCCTCTTCGGCGGCGGTGTGGGGTCCAATGCGACCGCCATCGGCAACCAGCTCAATGTCAATGTGACGGGCCGGTACAACACCGTCATCGTCAATTCGACCCAGACCAATAATGGCGACATCAACGCCAACGCCAATGCCAACGGCAATGTGAGTACCGACAATGACCAAGACTAAACTCCTTCTCGCTACCCTGGCCGGCGCCCTGGCGCTCACCGGGTGTGCCTCCACCGGAAATGGCGGGGGTGCGGACGGTCTCTACGCGCAGCCGATCGGCGGCGCGCCGGTGACTGCCAATCCGACCCCCTATTCCGAGGCTCTGGTCTGCCTGGCCCGCTATGCCCGCGAGAACAATCTGCAATCGCCGCGCATCGCCGTGGGCCGCCTGTCGGATTACACCGGCCGCGCCTCGCTGGAGGGCGGCGCTGCCGTGACCCAGGGCGCCTCCCTGATGGCGATCTCGGCCTTCGCAAAGGCCGGCATCCGCCTGGTCGAACGTTTCGACACCTCGGTCTCGGAACTGGAACTGCGCTACGCCAACAACTCGCTGATCCGCGATACCAACGGCCAGCAGCGCCAGATCCATGCCGCCTCCCTGCCCGGTTCCGACTTTCACCTGGTCGGCGGCATTACCGAGCTGAACTACAATATCCGCTCCAATGGCGTGGACGTGCTGGCCGGAGACCGGGTCGACAGCGACCCGACCGGACTGTTCAACCGCCGGTCCTGGGTGATGAATATCGGCCTCGACCTGCGTCTGAACGAGACGCGCACCATGGAAACGGTCGACGTGATTTCCTACCAGAAGCAGATCATCGGCCGCGAAATTTCTGCCGGCATCTTCGCCTTCTGGGACGACGCGGTGATCGATATCTCCGGCGGCGGCCGTTCGCTGGAACCGGTCCAGCTGGCCGTGCGCTCGGTGATCGAACGCGCCGTGCTGGAAATCTCGGCCCAGCTCTACGGTGTCGACCCGGCCTCAGCCTGCACCTATTCCGATCCGATCGGCGGCGGGTCGCACACCAATATCACCGGCGGCGTCAACGCCTCCACCGCCTACGGCTCCAGGGAGACCTCGAATGTCCAAGCGCGCCAAACCGTCGATCGCGGGCATGATCGCCGCGACGCTCACGTGCGCACCTACCTTCGCGGACGATACGACTGAGATCCTGAACGGACAGCTCAACCTGGACGCCGCGATCACCGTTACGGCCCAGGGCGAGACCGATCAGGCCGATGCCGCACACCTGTCGGCCATCGGATCCGCGAACGCACTCACCGTCGACGTGGTCGAACGGCATGATATCCGCTCGGAACAGACCTTCTCGGGCAGTGTCGATGCACGCGCCGAAACCAGCGCCGTCATCATCGACGGAACCGCGGTGACGACGTCGGCGGCCCAGGGCAATTCCGTCAGCGTGATCAATGATAACGGCATGGATGCGGAGATCGCCCAGACCGCCCAGGACGGTTCCGGCGTCTCGGCGAGCTCGCAGCTCGCTGTCGGCGCCTATGCCATGTCCTCGGTCACCACGGCGACGGCTTCGGCCAACGCCTATGACGCGGTCAGCTATGGTGGCGAGAACACGCACGCCCTGCGCCAGGACTCCGGCGCCGATGTCAGCGCAGACAGCTATGTCCTCGCGCCGACGGGCGGGCTGGGTTATGCCGCGACCGTGCTGGGGGCAGCCAATGGCAATTCGGCCCAGATCCAGGGCTATTATCTCGGTCCCGACCAGATCGTCGATGTCGACCAGGACAATCGCGGCGACGTGACCGGCCGCGCCCGGATCGAGGCGGGCGGCGGCGCCGAAAACGCCACGGCTGTTTCATCCGCGAACGGCAACTCGGTCTGGGTGCAAAATGAGAACGGCTATGCCCAGATTGCCGGCGAGCAGGACAATTCCGGCGCGGTCACGGCCGAATCGGTGGTCGAGGTCGGCGATTTCGACGTCGACATCTTCTCGGTCTCGTCGGAAGGCGTCGGCAATTCGGCGATCATTTCCAATATCGGCGCCGATGCGGGGATGGGCCTCAACCAGACCAATACCGGGACCGTGAATGCGACAGCCGGCTTCGACGGCGGCACCGGGGGCGCGGCCCTGGTCTCGGCCACCGCCTTCGGCAATGCCGCGACCACCTATATCTGTTCGGAATGCCCCGCAACGGCCTATGGCAACAATAACCAGACCAATGCCGCCGCCATCAATTCCAGCGTGACCGGCCGCATGACGACGGGGGGAACCCTGTCGGGCACCGCCACGGCCATCGGCAATTCCGCGACCTACCAGACCGTCAATCCCCATTCCGGGAACTAGGCTTCCACCGACCTCTCGGGGGAGGTGGCGAACCCCGGGCGCCGTGTTGTGGCGTCCGGGGTTCTCGTTTCCGGCCGGTCTGGGCCATGCGCGGCACAGGATTTCCTCATTTGTCTATATCCCCGTTCTGCTTCCCCGGCCCTTTGCCTGGCCCGGTTGAGGCGACGCGGCCTCGTCGGCGGGCGGCAGGCTTGCAGCGATGAAGCGGTGCCGCCTTCGCCAGACCCCGGAACGGGGTCCGGGGGAAGGGCTGGTTGGACGTCAAACAGCACGCAACTCGCCATGCGCGGTTGCGCCGGAGACAAGGAAGGGGTGCGGGACAAGCCGCACGCCAGGCCTGCCCCCGCATTCTTTCCCCCGGGGCCGCACAGAGCGCGTTCCGGGACCTGACGGCGCCGGGATGGCGCGGTTGTGCAGGTCCAGGTCAAAAAAAGCCCCGGCTGGGTCAGCCGGGGCAGGCATGCCGAGTGGGCATGTGAGACTGTGGGATGACGGTCAGCGATAGCCGCCGACGCCGCCATCGAGCATGAGCGTCATGGAAACCTGTTCGACCCGCTCGCGTTCCACTTCGCGGCGCACGCGTTCGGTATAGCGTTCCTCGCGGCGCATGAAGACCAGCTTCACGCCGGGGCCATGACGGCGCAGCAGCGAGCGTTCATTGCAATTGCGGCGAGCTTCCTGGGTCTCGCAGTACAGACGGCCGCCCGGCGAGTGTCGCAGGGCCTCCCCCTTGCGGCACATGATGGTGGGGGCTTCGGACCAGTCGTACTCGCTGTCGCGCAGCCAGCCGATCGTCACCTGCATCGCCGTGCCGGCCATGCAGCGATAGATCTCACCGTCGAAAGTGGCGCCGACACGTTCGTCCGCATCGACACGGGACGCCGGATGCGGCGTACCATTGTCATCCACGCACACGGCGCGCACGACCCGCCATTCCTCGACCCAGCGCGTGCGCTCTTCTTCATAGTATTCGTACTCGGCCTCGGCTTCGAGACCGACAACGTTCAGGCCCGTGATCGCGGTTGCCGCCGGCGCCGTCGTCATCGGCGTGTAGGACCCGCCGCCGATGAAGGTGATGGCGCCCGCCCCGGCCCGGCCGGATGCGCCGGCGTTCGCATTCGCACTGGCACTGGCCGATGCGTCGACATTGACATTGGTGGTGACATTGACCCGCGTCGAGACATTCACGCCGACATTGATGTTGCCGCCATGGATATTGATGTTCGGGACATTCACCGTATGCCCCCCGCCATGATTGCAGCAGGTCGGCGGGGGGGGCGGTGTGCAGCATCCGCCCCCACCATTCCCGCCACCGCCGCCAGCCGAGGCCGGCGCGGCAAACAGGGCGAGCGCCGCGCTCGCGGGGATCAGAAAAGCGTGCCGGGCTGATACGCGCATGGACTTGCTCCTTACGTTCCAGCCCACCCGTTGCAAGCACCGGGCCGTTTTGGCGTCGCGGCTCGCGCCACCGGCGAACGCCGGCATATCCTCCTCGCCCGGTGCGGGTATGGCCCCGAACTTGAAACCGGCGGCGCAACGGACCGGGCCGGGACAGGCACGGCCGTTTGGGACGATCCGGACTGGATGAGATTGGGAGCACACGGGATGCGCCACCCGCAAACGAGAGCCCTGCATACCTATTGGCAAGCCCGGCGCAATGGCGGAGCGACGCCGAACCGGGCCGATATCGAGCCACAGGACATCGCCCAGCTCCTGGGGTATGTCTTTATCCTGTGGCGGGCCGATCCCCAGCACCACATTTTCCGGCTTGCCGGCACGCATCTGTGCGATCTCTACCAGCGCGAATTCCGCGAACAGAACTTCCTGTCACTCTGGCACGGCCACGACCGCACTCATGTTCAGGCGGTCCTGGAAGCGTCCATAACCGGCACATCTCCGGCTTCGCTGATTGCCCGCGCCCGTTCCATGGACATGCGCGAATTGCCGGTCGAGATCGCCTTTTTCCCGCTGCGCGGCCCGTCCGGCGAAATCGACCGCACACTCGGACTGTTCCAGCCGCTGGATTCGACCGACCCCTTCCGCGGCCGTCCGGTGGTGCGCACGGCGCTGCGGGAAGTCCATCCCCCCGCCCAGTCGGGGTCGATCGTCCCGGGCCTGCTCGATACCGGGACACCCTGGCCGAAACGCGTCGCAAACGACGCGTAGACGCAAGCCCTTTTTAACGCATCGCCGGTAGCCTGCTGGAATGCAGGAGGATGCCGACATGCATCACGAGCCGGGCCGGCTGGACCGCCGCAAGATCAAGATCGCCGCCCGCGGCGCGCAGGAACGGCGCCGCCATGCCCGCGTGCCGCTGCTGCTGCATGGCCGGTTCTGGTCGGAAAGCATCGGCGAGAATGCCTGCCGCATTCTCGATATATCCCCCGGCGGCGCCCGCGTTATGGCGCGGATCATGCCCGTCGATCGCGCCCGGGTCATCCTGATGATTCCCAGTCTGGGACGGATCGAAGGCACGGTCGTTCGCCGCGAGGGCGAAGAATTCTCCGTTACATTCAATGCGCCCAAGCGAAAGCGCGACAAGCTGGCCGACGCCATCACCTGGCGTTTCAACAAGGACCGGCTGGGCCTGGACGAGGATCGTACCGCGCCGCGCAAGCCCGGCCGCGGACGCGCCCGCATCCATCTGGAGGACGGTGTCGTCATCCAGGCCAATGTGCTCGATGTGTCCGTGACCGGCGCGGCCTTTGAATGCCTGGAACGCCCCCGGGTCGGCGAACCGCTGCGTGTCGGTGAGATGTCAGGACGTGTGGCGCGCATTCTGGACAACGGGTTCGCGGTCGTGTTCGATCCGCCCCAGGCAAATGCCACCGGTCCTGAAGCAGCATAATCGCGTTACGATACTTTTTGTCGCCATCTGCGGTCGATTTCGCCGAAACGGCCCGAATCTTGCCGTATCCGACCCGTAGACGGTAGTTGTTTGAGTGCGAGAGAGATCCGAAATGCCTCGCGATGACGGAATCGCAATGTCCTGGTTTGTAAAAGTCGAAGGCCGTGTCTACGGCCCGTATACGCCGCAGCAAATGCGGGCCTTCGTGGGCGAAGGCCGAATCGCTGCGCATTCCCAGGTCTCCCCGGAGCGTGACGGCATCTGGACACAGGCGTCAGATATCGACGAATTCCGCGAGTGGCTGGGCGGCACGCAACAGCGCCCGGCCCCGGAAAAGCGCGTGACACCGGGCGCGCGGCCGGCGAATTTTGTCGTGATTGCCGAAATCCAGTCCGAGAGCGCCGCCGAATTCAAGACCGCCCTGTCGGCGTATGGCGATCTGGAACAGATAACGCCCGGCGTGTGGCTGCTGCGCGGCCCGACGACATCGGCGGTCCTGCGCAACGAGCTCAGTCACATTCTGGCACGCGAGGACAAGCTGCTGGTCATCGACGCCTCGCACGATCGCGCTGCCTGGTTCAATCTGGGCCGGGACGCCGACCAGAATATCCGCGAGTTGTGGAGCCGCTCGCACTAGGCTCAATCCACCCGGCGCAAGTGCTCGCGGTGTTTCTTCCAGTTCTCCACATAGTGTTCGGCCGAAGCGCGCAGCATGGCAGCCGCATCTTCGTCGAGCGTGCGGATCACCTTGCCCGGCGAGCCGACAACCAGGGAGTTGTCGGGGATTTCCTTGCCTTCGGTGATCAGCGCGTGTGCCCCGACGATACAGTTCCTGCCGATTTTCGCGCCGTTGAGCACGGTCGCGCCGATACCGATCAGGGAATAATCGCCGATCGTGCAGCCGTGCAGCATGACACGATGGCCGATCGTCACGCCCTCGCCGATGGTCAGCGGCCAGCCGATATCGGTGTGCAGGACCGACAGATCCTGGACATTGGAATCCCGGCCGATAACGATGGGGTCGTTGTCGCCGCGCACGACCGCGCCATACCAGACGCTGGCACCCTCATGCAGGGTCACTCGCCCCATCACCTGGGCGTCCGGTGCGACCCAGAATTTTCCCTCGCCCGGCGTTTGCGGCTGCGAATCGTCCAAAGCATACAAAGCCATTTCCGTCTCCAGATTTATTTGCGTGAAAGTTTCGCAACACGCTCGTTCAGAACTTCTTCACCGGGTTAGAATGAAACTGTAACCGCGATTCGAGACCATGAGGCCTTGCATCGTTTCGGCAACTCCAAGGGAGGCACCGGGTAGACGGCCATGACCGCTCCGCGACCCAGCCCGCCAGGATCCGGCGCCGCGCGCACCGCAGCCTTCGAGTCTCCGAACTGTCCCTGCAGCCCCGTTTTTTTCCGCCCCTCGCCGCCCTGCCGAGGGGTTTTTCATGTGTGGAGGTTCCAGCCATGGGTAAGCGTAACGTCAAGCGCCGCCAGCGTGCGGGTGAATTCAACACCGCGCACTATCACGCCGAGGAGGACAAGGTGCGGGCCCTGTTCCCGGGCACCAGCTGGAGCCCCGACGAGAAGGAGCCGATGCGCGATCAGCGCTTCATGAAGAACGTCAAGCCGCGCTCGGACGGCCAGGCCGCACTCATGAAGGCGATCGACGCGCACAACATGGTCATGGCGCTCGGACCGGCTGGCACGGGCAAGACCTTCCTGGCTGTCGCAAAGGGTGTCGAAGCGCTCGAATCGGGTGCAGTCAGCCGCATCGTGCTGTCCCGCCCCGCGGTGGAGGCCGGCGAATCGATCGGCTTCCTGCCCGGCGCCATGGAAGAGAAGCTCGCACCCTATCTGCGCCCGCTCTACGACGCGCTGGCCGACCGGCTGTCGCCGAAAAAACTCAAAGTGCTGATGGCGGAAGGCCTGATCGAGATCGCGCCGATCGGCTATATGCGCGGCCGTACGCTGAACAATGCCTTCGTCGTCGTCGACGAGGCCCAGAACTGCACCTACGGCCAGCTGAAAATGCTGCTCACCCGGCTGGGCTGGAACTCCACCATGGTCGTCACCGGCGACCCGGCCCAGTCGGATCTGCTGCCGGAAATGTCGGGTCTCGCCCAGATCGCCGACAAGATGGAAGCGCTGGAAGACATCGCGGTGTGCCGGCTGGAAGCGAGGGATATCGTGCGCCATCCACTGGTCGCCACCATGCTGACCGTGCTTTAGCCGGGATGTGGCGCGATCCGGCCTCCCGTCCGGAGAGGCCGGACCGGCCCTCCCTCAGGCAGGTCTGGCCGGCGGGGGGAGAAGCACGGTGGAGAACCAGAATTCCCGGATCGCGTGAACGATGTCGACAAGGCCGGAAAACTCCGACGGCTTGGAGACATAACCGCTCGCATGATGACGGTAGCTGGCAACGATATCGCGCTCGGCGCGCGAACTGGTCAGCATGACCACGGGAATCACCGCAAGCGCGTCATCCGCCTTGATCCGTTCGAGGATTTCAATCCCGTTCAGCTTGGGCAGGTTCAGGTCCAGCAGGATCAGGTCGGGCGGCGCCATCCCGGCAAACTCACCGCGGCGGTAGAGATAGTCCAGCGCCTTCTCGCCATCGCTGACGACGTGGATCCTGCTGTCGAACCCGCTGTCCTCGAAGGCCATCTTGGTCAGGAAGACATCGTCTTCATTGTCCTCCACCAGGAGTATGTCGGCAGTCTTGCGGGTATCGTTCATGCCTGTCCTCCATGTTGCGCGGGAGCCGGCCCGTTCGCTTCATCCTGCCTGTTCGCCGGCACGGATGCATCCGTTTCCTGGCGTTCCGGCCAGTACACGTAGAAGCGGCTGCCCTTGCCTGGCTGGGATTCCGCCCAGATGCGGCCACCGGCGCCGTTGACGATCTTGCGGCAGATGGCCAGCCCCATCCCGGTCCCGCTGTATTTCGAGGCCGGATGGAGCCGTTTGAACGGCTCGAAAATCTGCTCGCAATATTCCGGCTTCATCCCGATTCCATTGTCCGACAGCGTAAACAGCCAGCCCTGTTCATACGGCGCCGCCGAAATCTGGATGCGGGGCGTCTCGCCATCGGGGGCGTATTTGATCGAATTGGAGATCAGATTCTGGAAAACCCGCGAAAACCGGGTCGGATTGGCCCGGAAACTGCCGGGAAGGTGCACGGTGTGAACGGTTGCCTGGCTCGCCGCCATGGCATCGGACAGGTTTTGCTGGGCCAGCTCGATCATGTCGGCGGGCATGAAGGCCTCGATCTGGCCGAGATCGTCGCTGGCGCGCGAAAAGGAAATCAGATCGTCGAGCAGGGCCTGCATCCGCTGGGCTGAACCGGCGCAGATCTCCAGCGCCCTGCGGCCGTCGTCATCCAGCTCCTCGCGATAATTCTTCAACAGCAACTGCGAGAAGTTGCCGATCATCCGCAGCGGTTCGCGCAGATCGTGCGAGGCCGCGAAGTTGAACCGCTCTAGCTCGGCGTTGGTCTCCTCGAGCCGGGCAATAAAATTCTCGCGCTCCGCCTCGGCGTGCTTGCGGGCAGTCAGGTCGCGGGCGGTGGCAATGAAGATGCGGTCGTCGCCGGCCTTGTATTCGGTCACCGCCAGCTCGATCGGGATCACATGCCCGTCCTTGTGTATCCCTTCCACCTCTCGGACCTTGCCGACAATGTCGCTGTCGCCGGTCTCGATGTAGTGGCGGATATAGTAGTCGTGCTTCCGGCGGTGTTCGGTCGGGGTCAGGACCCGGATATTGCTTCCCACCAGCTCGTCCGGCCTGTAGCCGAATATGTACTCGCACGCCGGGTTGGCCTGTTCGATGATCCCCTTCGCATTGGTCGTGAGCACTGCATCGACAGCGCTTTGCGTGATGGCACGAAGCCGTTGTTCGCTCTTGCGCCGCGCCTCGTTGATCGCGCGGTCGGCTGTGATGTCCTGGATCGAGCCGGCCATGCGAACCGGGTTACCCGCCTCGTCCAGGATTGCCTGCCCCGTGGCGTGGCACCAGACATAATGCCCGTCCTTGTGGCGGATACGGAAATCCGGAGCATAGGGCTCATTGTGTTCGAAATGACGCTGGATCGCGTCCTGCATCATGCCGATATCGTCCGGGTGCACGCGGTCGAAGAAAAAGCCCGCATCGCCGACTTCGTGATCCGGACCCAGACCGAGAATTCTCAGGGCGTTGGGCGACCAGTCCAGGGAATTGGCCGGTATATCCCAGTCCCAGACACCGATCGCCATGCCGCGCACGACAAGAT
>NZ_JASBRI010000001.1 GCF_030149515.1 Maricaulis sp.
GCGCATCGCCGCCGACCTCGAGTCCGCCGATCCGGATAGTCCGGCTCGGGCGTCGCTCGATCATGCGCCAGGGGCGCACACTGCGGGGATCCTTGTCGGATGAGGTCATAGGGTGGCTCCATGGCGGCGCGCACAAGCCGCGCCGCATCGCACATTCCCCCTGCATATAACGTGTCGCCCGCGCGGTTTCGACCGGTCAGGGCATTATCAGCGGAATTGCCGCAGATCGGGTTCAGCGCGGCTGGTTTTCCGCCACCGTGGCCGGCTCAGGCAGGACAGGCAGGTTCTCGACCACCATGCCCGGCTCGCCGAGCGGCCCGATCACCTCGCCGTCGCGCACGAGTATGATGGCGCCCGCATCTTCCGCCGAAACCGTCAGGCCCGGCTCGAGGGCGCGATAGGTCTCGCCCGGCAGTACGTCGCGGGAGAACAGGATACGTCCGGAAGCATCACGGACTTCCATCCAGGTCGGTGCTTCGGCGCGCATGACCACATCGCCGATCCCGGCCGGATCGGCGCCGATGGGAAGATCGCTCCAGATCGCATCGACCGAGGCCGGCGACCGCGCGTCGAAATCCGCACGCGCCCATTCCGGCGCCGCATCGGGCGGCGAAGGCAGATTGTTCAGGATCGGATTGCCGGAGGTCTGTTCGGCATACCACCAGGCCACACTGGCCAGGGCGATCAGGATCAGGATAGCCCCGAAGGCGCCGCGCGGCAGCTTGATCGGCTCGCGCGTCTTGGCGGCAGCGGTCGGCTGAGCGCGCCCGGTCTCGGTATCGACCTCGCGCTTGAACTGTTCGACGACGCCCGCCGGTTCCAGGGAGAGGAAGCTGGCATAAGTGCGCAGATAGCCGATGGCATAGGCGCGGGCCGGCAGGCCGCGCGAATCCATGGTCTCCAGCGCCTCCAGATAATCGGACCGGATGCGGGTCGCATCGGCGGCCTGTTTCAGCGACAGGTTCATGCGGGCGCGTGCCTCACGCAGGCGCTCACCGGCCGTCATACTGACATAACCAACACCGTCATCGGTATAGACGGCATCGACGGGTACGAAATCCGTACCGGACGCTTGACCTGACATAACCATCCACCGCTCTCTCATCCGGAGCGATTGTCACCCTTGGAACGCGACTGGGGGAATTACCCTTACCGCTTCCTTATAAGATCAAATCACTCGCCCGTTTTCAACTGCCTCGCGGGGCAGTCCCGCCTCATCTCCCGCTTCCAGGAGGAGAGGGCGCAAGCTGTCCGCGGGGCTTGCAAGGCGGCTCGCAAGCCAGGTGCCAAGTTTCCGGGCATCGAGTCCCGAGACGAGTTTCTTGATCGGGCCGATGTTGGATGCGGCCATGGAAAGGTTTCGATAACCAAGCGCCACAAGTACTGCAGCCTCCAGCGGCTTGGCCGCCACTTCACCGCAAACCGAGACGGGCGTGTCGTGCGCCACGCAGATATCGTTTATGCGTTTGAGCAGATCGAGTGCCGACGGGCTGAGAACATCGTACCGTTCCGAGACACGTGAATTCTGCCGGTCGGCCGCAAAAAAATACTGCATCAGGTCATTGGCGCCGACGGAAACGAAGTCGACACTGTCGATGGCGTGTTCGAGCGCCCAGGCCATGCCGGGCGTTTCCAGCATGATGCCGACCCTGACCTCGGACGGCAGATCGTGGCCGGCGCGCTTGGCATGCAGGAGTTCACGGTCGAGCATGTCTCGCGCGGCGCGCATCTCCCAGGGCGCGGCAATCATGGGGAACATAACCTGCAATTGCCGCCCGGCCGCCGCCAGGATCAGGGCGCGCAGCTGGTAGCGCAACAGGCCGGGACGGTCGAGCCCCATGCGGATGGCGCGCCAGCCCAGGGCGGGGTTGGGCTCCACGGTCGAGGGGGCGAACGGTGCCACCTTGTCGCCGCCCAGATCGAGCGTGCGAAACACGACCGGCTTGTTGCCGGCCGCATCGAGCACCGCCTTGTAGACCGCGGCCTGGGCCGACAGACGCGGCAATGTCTCCGCCACCATGAACTGGAATTCGGTCCGGAATAAGCCGACGCCATCCGCCCCGATCTCGTCCAGCGCCATCAGTTCGATCAGAAGGCCCGCATTCATGTGCAGGCCGACCCGCACACCGTCGGCGGTCACGGCCGGCCCGCGCAGCTCGGCATAGGCCAGGCGCCGCTCGGACAGCGTCCGAATCCGTGCTTCGTAGGTTTCCACCACATCGGGCTGGGGGCGGATGTGCAACAGGCCAAACTCGCCATCCAGGATCACCGGATCGCCGTCCTCGGCCCGGTCCAGCGCGCCTTCCAGCCGGCCGACCAGCGGGATCCCGAGCGCCTTGGCTACAATCGCGGCATGCGACGAGGCCGAGCCCTCTTCCAGGGCGATGCCCTTGAGTTTTTCGCGATCGAAATCGAGCAGTTCGGCCGGGCCGATATTGCGCGCGATGATGATCGCATTGTCCGGCAGGTTCGCCGTCTTCACCCCGCCTTCGAGATGCCGCAACAACCGGTTGGCCAGGTCTTCCAGATCGTGAAGGCGTTCGCGGAAAGTATGATCCGCTGCCTTCATCAGGCGGGCGCGGTTCTCGTTCCGGACCCGCTCGACCGCCGCCTCCGCGGTCAGCCCGCGGCGCACGGCCTCGCGCAGGCGTTCCAGCCAGCCCCGGTCGTGGGCAAACATGCGGTAGGCCTGCAGCACGTCCCGCGTCGGTCCGCCGAAAGGAATACGCCCGCTGTCGAGCATGTCGTCGATTGAGGCGCGCAATGCGCTGATCGCCGTGTCGAGCCGTTCCTCTTCGCCGGCGGGGTCGTCGGCAATCAGCCGCGCCGACTCGACATGCGGCTCGAACAACACCGCCACACCCTTGGCCACGCCACCGGAGAACGCCCCGCCCTGGAAGCGTTCCGGCCGCGACTGACGCAGGTCCAGCCCGGCCATTTCCTCGGATTCCACAATGTCGCCGGAGGCTACAATCTCGGCCAGCACCATGGCCACGGTCTGCAGCGTCTCGATTTCATCGCCCGCGACCTGACGCTCCTGCGCCGTCTGGGCCGTCAGCACGCCGACCATGCGGCCGCCGCGCAGGATCGGCACGCCGACGAAGGTGTTGAAGGGTTCCTCGCCCGTCTCAGGCTTGTAGGAAAATGCCGGGTGCGCGCGCGCATTCGAGGTCGACAGCGGCCGCGCCCGGCGCGCTACCAGGCCGACCAGGCCCTCGCCCGGCTGCAGGCGCACATGGTGGACCGATTCCGGCTTCAAGCCGTAGGTCGCACAGAGTTCCAGCGCATTGGACTGGCGGGCCAGATAGATCGAGCAGACGTCCCAACCCGCTTCCTCCGCGATCATGGCAGTGAGATGATCCAGGCGGGCCTGGGCATGCTCCTGCACCGCCATGAGCTCACGCATGCGCTTGAGCAGTCGGCGGGGATCGCGCATGGGCGTTGTCTTCATGTCTTCCATGCCTACACCTGATCCAATCCATAGGCCGCGTGCAAGGCTCTCACAGCACGTTCCACGGCATCGTTCTCAATAAGCGCGGAAATCTTGATTTCCGACGTGGCCAGCACCCTGACCGAAATCCCGTGATCGCCCAGCACGGCGAACAGGGATCGCGCCACATCCGCGCGCTGGCGCAGTCCGGCCCCGACGATGGAGACTTTCGCCAGCCCGGTCTCCGAAGAGATGTCGACCCCCGGAAGCTCGCCCTCCAGAAGTGCCTGGGCGCGATCGAGATCGCGATGGGCCACGGAAAATTCGATATTCACCGTGCCCGGCGTGCGCGCCTGGGCCTGGACGATCATGTCGACACCGATCTCCGCGTCGGCCAGCAGGGCAAAGGTCCGCGCCGCCAGGTCCGACCGGCTGGACGCGCCCAGAAGCGCGATGCGCGCCTGATCGCGCGCATAGGCAACGCCGGAGACAATGCGCCGTTCCGCGATGCCGGTCTCTTTTACCACATCCGTGCCGCGGCTCTCACCCGCCGCCAGGAAGGAAGAGAGAACCCGCATCGGCACGCCGCGTGCCTTGGCGAACTCGACGGACCGGGTCTGCAGCACTTTCGCGCCCTGGGCCGCCAGTTCCAGCATCTCGTCATGGCTGATCGCCTCGAGCCGGCCGGCACCCGGTTCGATACGCGGATCGGTAGTGTAGACCCCGTCCACATCGGTGTAGATATCGCAGCGCGCGCCCAGCGCGGCCGCCAGAGCCGCCGCCGACAGATCGGTGCCGCCCCGACCCAGCGTGCGGACATCGCCCTCGCCGGTAATGCCCTGGAAACCGGCCAGCACCGGTACGATGCCCTGTTCCAGCACCGTCTCCAGAACCGAAACATCCATGCCCGCAATGCGCGCGGCACCGGGCGGTCCGTCGGTGATCACGGGCAATTGCCAGCCCAGGAAGGAGCGCGCATTCAGGCCCAGTTCGCGCAGGGCCAGCGCCATCAGTGCGGACGAGACCTGCTCGCCGGCTGCCAGCGCAACATCGGTCTCCGCGTCGCCCAGACCCGCGCCGAATTCTCCGGCCAGGCCCAGTATGCGGTCGGTTTCGCCGGCCATGGCGGAGACGACGACGGCCATTGTCTCGCCCCGCGCGGCCGCATCGGCGACAAGTCCGGCAGAATGGCGGATACGCTCGACCGAACCCACCGAGGTGCCGCCGAATTTTGCCACCACCCGCGTCATTGGCCTGTCCCTCGTGCTTCCCCTGCCTGAACGGTACGCCCATAACGTCGCACCGGGCTCGATTAGCGGCACCGGCAGGGCCATATTATGGCCAAGACGTGTAGCGATGCGCCGGCGGTTAGGTAAGCGGACACGGCCCGGCACGCAACGCTCGAACGCAATGATGGTCGATTACGCCTGCGAGGAGAAACTGGAATGGCCACGGCAACTGCGCCCGATACGCTGACCCGCCCCTCGGTCGATCCGGAGGAGGTCGAGAAATTTTCCCGCATCGCGGCGGAATGGTGGGATCCCGACAGCAAGTTCAAACCCTTGCACAAGTTCAACCCTGTGCGCCTGGGCTATATCCGCGACACTATCTGCGAGCATTTCGGCCGCGCCGGCGACACCCCCCTGAAGGGTCTGCGCATTCTCGATATCGGCTGCGGCGGCGGGCTGGTGTGCGAACCCATGGCGCGGCTCGGCGCCCGCGTGACCGGCGTCGACGCGGCCGAGGCCAATGTGAAGACCGCCAGCGTACATGCCGAACAGGAAGGGCTCCGGATCGACTATCGCCACGGCGTCGCCGAGCAATTGCTCGAGGCCGGCGAGGATCCCTTCGACGTCGTGCTCAATCTGGAAGTCATGGAGCATGTCGCCAATCCGCACACCTTCCTGATCGATTGCGCGAAACTGGTGAAGCCGGGCGGGCTGATGATCTGCGCCACCATCAATCGCACCTCCAAGGCCTTTGCGCTCGCGATCGTCGGAGCGGAGTGGATCATGGGCTGGTTGCCGCGGGGTACGCACCGGTTCGGCAAACTGGTCAAACCCGCCGAAATCCGTACCGCGCTGAGCGAGGGTGGAATGACGCTGCGCGAGCCCGTCGGCGTCACCTACAATCCCGTCACAGACCAGTTCTCCCTCGGTTCGGATACGTCGGTGAACTATATGGTGGTGGCGGACAAGGCCTGACGCTCCATACGAAAACGGCGCCGCCCGAAAGGCGGCGCCGTCTCCCTGCGCAAGGCCCGGTCAATAGCCGGTACGTCCCTCGTAGTGCCAGCGGCCGGATCCGTCGCGGCAGCTCTCAAAGCCGAAGCTCTGATAGTCGCCGTCGCGGTCATAGACTTCGGCATGCGCCGAAGCGCATTCGCGACCGTGCGAGTGATAGCGCCGGTCCGGGCGGATAACGCCGCGCCGGCCGGTGTCCGGATTGTGCCAGTAGGTCGGGCGGTTGTGATCGAAGGCGTCGTACTGGGCATAGACGAACTGGCCCCGATCGCATTCGGTCCAGCTGTGACCGCCGATATTGGCACTCAGGATCTCGCCGCCACCCAGGCTCAGCCCCAGGCCGAGACCGCCGGACGAGCGGGTGCGGCAGGCTCCGCGGTAATAGCGGAAATCATGCGCATGATAGCCGCGCTCATAGTAGGAGCTGTGATACTCGAACCGCGCCGAAGACTGGTGGTGGTAGTGTTGGGCGGCGGCTCCCCCGGCCAGCACAGCGAACGCGCCGAGGGCGGGGATGATCGTCTTGAAGCAGGTCATGTCGTCCTCCTTTTTTGGTCCCTCACTGGAAAGAACGCGCCAGCAGCCGGTTTTATTCCCGGGCGGGAGGATTTTTGCGGCCCGCCGGCCGCTGGCGCCAGGATCGGCGCCTCCGTTGTGCAGCGCCTGTTCTGGGTGTTGGGGTGGTTAGCGGTCCGGATTGCCGGCGCGCGCGCGGGCGCTTGCATCCACCGAAGCACGGGCTGACGCATTGCCGTTGCTGTCGGCGCGGGTCGAGCCGCTGGCACGGCCATTGGCCTCGACCGAGACCTGCGGCCGCGTATTGCGGGCGCGGCGGACTTCACCCCGCGCACGAACCGCCTGTTCGCGGGCTTCCCGGCGCACCGGCGCCGTGTCCGGCGCGTGCACTTCGGCCCTGGCGCGAGCCGAACCGCGGGCTGAACCGCGCACTGCCTGATGGGCAGTGCTGTCGCCCCGGACGGCACCACGGGCGGCAGCATCCGCACTGCCGCGAACATCCGCTGCTGTGCGGGCAGTGCGTTGCGCGCGGCGCGCATCGCGTTCGGCACGCTCGAGCCGCATCTGCTCGATCCGGCTCATCGGCCGGCCAACCCGAAGGCTCTGGCGGGCATGTCCCGTCACGTCGGTACGGCTGCGAAGATCGTTGTGGCCGAAACGGTCGATCCGGGTTTCCTGTGTCGCCCGGGCCGCGGTGTCAGTGACGGACGTCACCTGTGCCTGCCCGGCACCCGTTGCGAGCGCCGCCGTCAGAAGACCGGCCGTCAGAATGTAGGCGAAGGGCGTTTTCATCGATCTCTCCCTGTTCTGCGCCGGTCTCGAACCGGCTGACAGGAAGGACAACGATCCGGCGGAGCGTTTTCTTCCGCTTCATGGCCGAAAAATCAGTTTCCGCTTGCAGCGGTGCGGAATGTCGCTTCACCAACGACGCCATGGCCGTAGGTATTGTCACGGCCACGCCGCCCGGCATCGCGGGCCTCGGCCCTCAGACTGTCCAGGGCCCGGCGGGCTGCCGCCGGATCCGGCCGGTCGAGGCGCGATGCCAGCATGGCCGCCACCAGCGGTGCCGCATAGGATGTGCCGCGTACGGGTCCATAGCCACCGCTCGCCCGGGCTGCCCGCGGAAAGGCGCCGGGAGCTGCGAAGTCGACATGATCGCCCCGGCCGGCCTCGGGCAGGATCCGGCCGCGCTCGCCGATACCGGTCACGCCGGTAACGCCGTCATAGGCCGCCGGATAGAGCGGCCGCGCCGAAGGACCATCGTTGCCCACGGCGGCGACCACGATGTGGCCGCGCGAAAGGAGCAGCGAGACGACCCGTTCCAGCAGCCGGTTTTCCGGCCCCACCAGGGACACATTGACCACCGCCACGCCCTGTTCGGACATCCACCCCAGCGCCGCAACCAGCGCGTCGAGCGATCCGCCGGTCGGACCGTCGCCATAGATGTCCGCCGAATAGAGGTAGCCGCCCCCTATCAGCGAAGCGACAGCCGTGCCGTGCGCAGCGGGCAGATAGGCCGCGCCATGAAAGGCCCGCGTCGAAACACGAAATCCCGCCAGTGCCGGATGGCCGGGCTCGACCCCCGTATCGACGAGCCCGACGCGCAGGTGGCGGGGCGCGGACTGGGCCGACACCAGCGCCGCCGCATGGCCGGACCGGGTGTAGATATGGTTGAAGTCGTAAAGCCCGCCCGGATCGATACGGCGAGCCAGGTCCAGCGCCCGCCGCGTCGATAGCCCCGGCGGGGCTTCGAGCACGAACAGGCTGAGTCCCAGCCCTGGCAGCGGGCGATCGCGCACAAGGGCAAAACCCTGGCCCAGGACGAGACCAAGTGCCGAGCGGCTTTCGGCCAGCACCGTGATCTGGTTGCGCACGATGACGGAGCGGTCCGGGCCGCGTTCCAGAACATCCGGATTCTGCCGCAGGAGCGTGTCCAGGGTTTCCCGGCGGGTGTCCTCGACATCCTCGCGCAGTTCGTCCACCTGGTCGCGTGTCCGATCGATCCGGTCCCGCAATACGTCGTCGACACGCCCGGTTGGCAGGTCGGGAAGATCGACGGGGAGCTGGGCATCGGCGGGTATCGCCAGGCCCAGCGCCAGGGCGGCTGCCAGTCCGCATACGATCCGTCCGCCGATCATCACATAGCTCCGCAGGCTGCGCTTTTTGTTCCGTCTGTGATAACGCATGGAAGAAAGTCTTTCTTCCCGTCGTTGTCGGTGCAAGGGCATGAGCGCGAGAACCCCGCGTTTGGAAAACGAGATCATCGCTCTGCTGCCCCGGCTGCGCCGGTTCGCACGTTCGCTTACCCGCGATGCGGCCGACGCCGACGATCTCGTCCAGATGACACTGGAACGCGCCCTTGCCCGCCTGGACCAATGGAAGGACGGCACGCGTCTGGACAGCTGGATGTACCGTATCATGAAAAACGCCTGGATCGATGAGGTGAGGTTCCGTCAGCGGCGCGATGCCCGGTTTGCACCGGAAGATGCCGGTGCGCATATCGGCCGGGAGGATCCGGAATTCGAACGGCGCGTGCGCGCGATGTCGGTGGACCGCGCGATGGAAACCCTGCCGGAAGAACAACGCCTGGCGGTTGCCCTCGTCCTTGTCGAAGGGCTGTCCTACAAGGAAGCGGCGGCCGTGATGGACGTCCCCATCGGCACGCTGACCAGCCGTCTGGCGCGCGGACGAACCGCGCTGGAAGCCGTCCTCAATCCGGGCAAGGAGACTCCGCAGTGACGATCGAGGAGGACATGCTGATGGCCTATGTCGATGGCGAGCTGGATGCCGCCGCGGCGGCGCGCGTGGAAACCGCCCTGGCGAACGATCCCGAACTCAAAGCCCGGTTCGACGCCATGCAGGCGCTGCGCGGAACGTTGTCCGAACACTACGATCCCGTGCTCGACGAACCGGTGCCTGCCCGTCTCGAAGCGCTGATAAGACCGGCCAGGGCGGCGCGCCCGAGGGCGACCGCTGCAAACCCGGTTTCACAATGGCTGGACCGCCTGCGGCAGGGTTGGCAGGCACCGCAATGGGCCGCCGTGGCCGCAGCACTGGTCCTGGGCGTTCTTGCCGGCACCCAGCTCGGCATTCCGGGGGACCGCAGCATCCTGACCGTCGAAAACGGGCGGCTCGCTCCGGGAGGTCCGCTCGCCGCTGCGCTGGACCGTCCGGGGCCGGGGCGCGGCGACATAGCGGTGCAAGTCAGTTTTCGCCGTGCCGACGGCCGCTATTGCCGTACCTTCACGGCCTCGGACACGGCCGGCATCGCATGCCGCGATGCCGGTGCCTGGCAGATCGAACTGGCCGCGCCCGCCGCCGGTCAGGAGACCGAAATCCGTACCGCCGGAAGCGCACTTCCACCGGCGGTACTCGAACACATGGATGTTCTGATCGAGGGCGACGCCCTTTCCGCAGAGGAGGAGATCAGCGCCGCGGAACGCGGGTGGCGGCCCGAATAGGCCTAGTTTGCCTTCTTCGGCGGCACCGGCGCGAACATGTCCGGCAGGGGTGTAACGGCGACACCATCGTCGGCGAGCTGGCGGCTGTCGCCGAAACTGGCTTCGCCATAGATCAGCCGCTGCGGCTTCTTTCCCTCGTGCATCTCGCGCGCCTCGCGGGCGAACTCGGCGCCGACATAGTCGAAGTTCTTGCGGATATGCGCCTTCACCTGGTCGGCAAGCTGTTTCAGGCGCTTCTCCGGCGGAATGTCGTCCTCACGCCTTCCGGCGGTGGCAACGGCCGGCGACATCACCGCCTTGCGCACCAGAGTGGAGCCGCAATGGGGGCATTCGACGAGATCACGCGCGACCTGGTCGTCATAAGAAGCAGAATTTGAAAACCAGGCCTCGAACTCATGGGCCCGGTCACACACCAATGCGTAGCGGATCATGGTCTCGTCATTTCGTCCGGCCCCTGAAGATCCCGGTCATGCGTGAGGGCCGGGATACGGCGCCGGGATTCCTCGACTTTCGTCAAATCGAGCGAGGCTGTCAAAACACCAGGTTCATCGTCTTCAAGCGTGGCAACGATATCGCCCCACGGACCGACGATCATGGAATGGCCCCAGGTGCGGCGTCCGTCCTCGTGCAGCCCGCCCTGGGCGGGCGCCAGGACATAGCTGCCGGTTTCTATCGCCCGCGCACGCAACAGAACCTCCCAGTGCTCACGCCCTGTCGGCCGGGTGAAGGCCGACGGCACGGTCAGGATCTGCGCGCCCGCCTGGGCCAGCCGGCGATAGAGATAAGCGAAGCGGACATCATAGCAGATCGACAGGCCCAGCCGCGCGCCCTCGGCCTCTGCGACAACCAGCCGGTCGCCGGCGCGGTAATTGTCGCTTTCGCGATAGGTCTCGCCCTGACCCAGCCCGACATCGAACATGTGGGCCTTGTCATAGGTTGCGACCAGGCCGCCATCGGGCGCGAACAGGAAGGACCGGTTGGCGGCCTTGCGCCCGGCAGTGCGCACCGCCAGCGATCCGATCAACAGGCTGATCCCCAGTTCTTTCGCGAGAGCCGCGAAGGCCGGAATGGCCGGTTCCGTCTCCGGCGCATGCATGACCTTGAGCGCTTCGGCCGCGTCCTTCTGGACCAGATGCGTGGTTTCCGGCGTAGCGACCAGACGGGCCCCTGTCGCCGCGGCCTTGCGGATCAGATCCGTTGCCGCGGCAATATTCGCCGCCGGGTCGATCCCGGAGCGCATCTGGACGAGGGCGACGTCGAGCCGGGCCATTATGCGGACAACAGCGAGTCGAGCTTGCCGGCGTGTTCCAGCGCCATCATGTCGTCGCAGCCGCCGACATGAATGTCGCCGATGAAAATCTGCGGAAAGGTGCGTGCGCCATTGGAGCGTTGCATCATTTCTTCGCGCCTGGCCTGGTCGAAACCGGCATCGATCTCGTTGAAATTCACGCCCTTGGATTTCAAGAGCGATACCGCCCGGGCACAATAGCCGCACATCGGACGGGTATAGATGGTCACATCTGCCATATAACAAACTCCTGGATGGACCCTAGATAGTCGGATCGCTCGTCCTGACAACGCGGCACAGTGTCATAACGTATACACGCACCGCCCCCGCCCGTTTCAACGCCCGCGCGCAGGCCGTTGCCGTGGCGCCGGTGGTGAAGACATCGTCGATCAGGACGAAACGACGTCCCTGCACACTGTTCCGGTCCGGCACGACAAAGGCGCCCGCAACATTGCGCTTGCGCGATTTGGCGCTCTGACCCGCCTGGCTGGGCGTGGCCCGCTTGCGCAGGAGCCGGTCCGTCTCCATCGGCAAGCCGGTTCGCGCCGAAAGCGCCCGCCCCAGCAGCGCAGACTGGTTGTAGCGGCGCGACCAGAGCCGGCGCCAGTGCAGGGGAACGGGCAAGATAACGTCAGCATCGGCCAGGCAGTCACCGCCGGCCACCGTCATCCAGCGCGCGAACCGGTCGATCATTTCGCGCCGCCCGCCATGCTTGAAACCCAGTACCAGCGGACGCGACGCATCGTCATAGGCCAGCGGTGCCCGGGCCTTGTCGAAAACCGGCGGCCTGGCGATACACATGGCGCACAGCGTGGCCGCCTGTGAGCCGCCCGCACCGGGATAGGGAAAGGGCAGGCCGCAGGTGGAACACCACGGCGCATCCAGGAAAGTCAGTCCGTGCCAGGCGGCGGGCGCCAGGCGCCCATTCTCCTCCACCGCTGCGCCGGAGACCGGACAGACCGGCGGCCAGGCCAGGTCCGATAATCGCTGCAAGGCGTGTGCGATCACACAGCTCCCCCCTTTCCTCCCGGACCGGCAGGAGGCATATCCCGGTCATGAACACCGAAACCCTGCCCCGCCTGTTCGACCGGTCCCTGCTGGCCCGGCGCCGCAACCGTGCCGCGGCGAAACTGGCAGACTACAACTTTCTGGTGCGCCGCGCATTCGACGATATCTGCGATCGGGTCGAGAGCATTACGCGGGACTTTCAACGCACGGCGATCCTGGGCGGCGGTCCGGGGCTGACCGACGAGTTCGCCTCACGACCGGCTGGCGGCAAGACCGGCTGGGCCGTCCAGAGCGATCTGGCAGCCGGTGTCGCCGCAACGCTCGACACGCCGGCCCTTGCGCTGGACGAGGAGGCCCTGCCTTTTGCCGGGGAAAGCCTGGACCTGGTACTGGCCCCCTGGGGCCTGCACTGGACCAACGACCTACCCGGCGTGCTCGTGCAGATCAATCATGCGCTCAAGCCTGACGGTTTTTTTGCCGGCGCCCTGCTGGGCGGAGCGACGCTGACCGAGTTGAGGCAATGCCTGATGACGGCGGAGAGCGAGCTGACCGGCGGGGTCAGCGCCCGCATCTCGCCCTATGCCGGCACGTTCGACATGGCCGCTCTCATGCAGCGCGCCGGCTTTGCCATGCCGGTGGCCGATATCGACCGCGTCACCGTGCGATACGACAATATTTTCGCCCTGATGAACGATCTGCGGGGCATGGGCGAGACGTCGGTCCTGGCCGAACGGCCGAAACCGGCCACCCGCGCCCTGTTCTTCCGTGCCGGCGAGATCTACCGGGAAAAGTTCTCCGATCCCGACGGCCGCATCCGCGCCACCTTCGAGATCGTCCACGCCGCCGGCTGGGCGCCGCATCCGGACCAGCCCAAGCCGAAACGCCCGGGATCGGCCACACATCGCCTGGCGGATGCGCTGGGTGTGAAGGAACAGTCGCTGGACGAGAAGGCGGGACGGTAAATTCGGGCTTCTTCCCGGTATCGTCGGGAAGCGGGAACACCATGACAGCCTAGAACGGCGCGCTGGCGTCCTGGAACATGCCCAATACGGCCGGGCCGATCATGGCCAGACCTGCCACAGCCGCAATTGAGATGACAACCGCGATCATCGAATATTCGATCGCCGTGGCGCCGCGCGTGTCGCGCAGGAAGAGGGCGAGGCGCGCGATCACAGACGGTCCCTCAGTTCCGCCGCCAGCGGGCGGTCGGCTGCGGGCATGGGATAGTCCATGAGACGCTCCTTGCGGACCCAGGCGATCTCCTGGCCTTCGTGGGGATGCGGGAACCCGTCCCAGGTGCGGCACAGGAAGAGCGGCATCACGATATGGAAGTCGTCATAGGGGTGGGAGACGAAGGCAAAGGGGTGCAGGCACCGTTCGCACGGTTCCACGCCCAGCTCTTCTCGCAGTTCTCGCACCACGGCCTGCTCCGGCGTTTCGCCCGGCTCGATCTTGCCGCCGGGAAATTCCCAAAGCCCCGCCATCGGTTTGCCTTCGGGCCGCCTGGCAATGAGGATCCGTCCATCGGTATCCAGCAAGGCACAGGCAGCGACATGGATCACCGGTTTGGGGCCACGAGCGGTCATGGTGCCTGAACTCCCTTAAGGACGCGTGCAAAAACGCAATGAATGCGGGCTTAACCCGGTGCGTCGTCCGTGTCCCCGTCTTCCGGCAGATCGGCACTGCCGCCCTCGCCATTTCCGTTCGTCCCCGGTCCGGCCGTAATGGGCAATTCCGGCCGATCGATCTCGGCCTCCTCGCGCAGCCCCTCGATCAGCGCTTCGAGCTGGTCGAACGTATAGAAGCGCACAATGTTCGGCCGCAGCTGTTCCAGCGAGGGCGGAGGCTGGCGGCGGCGGTCGACGACAGTGAGAAGATGCCACCCGAACTCGGTCCGGAACGGTGCCGAGACTTCGCCCTCGGGAGTTGAAAAGGCCACGGCGCCAAAGGCCGGTAGGATGCCGCCCCGCGTGAAATAACCCAGATCCCCGCCTTCCAGGCGCGTGGCACGATCCTGGCTCATCGCCACAGCGAGTTCGGCAAAATCCCGCCCCTCGGCCAGGAGCTGGGCAATGGCATCGGCCTCTTCGCGGGTCTCCACCAGAATGTGGCGCGCACGCACTTCCTCGCCCAGCGGGATCAGCTGGATCTGCTCCTGATAGATGCGCTGGATGGTTTCCTCTGTGACCGCATCGGCCAGCGCCGTCTCCACCAGGACATTACCCAGGATCCGCTCTTCCGCCAGGGCCAGGCGCCGCCGCGCCTCCTCGGACCGGTGCAGCCCGCGGCGGCGCGCCTCCAGCGCCAGTAGCCGCTGGTCGATCAGCTCCTCCAGTACGCGCTCGAACTCGCCCTCGCCGGGGGCCGGAGGCATATCCAGCTCCCCTTCGGCCTGGGCCATGGCCTCGCGTTCCACATCAGACCGGCGGATCAGCGTTCCATCGACCCGCGCGACGACCGGATCGGTCTCATCCGGCGACACCGCGGGCGGCGGCGCCTCCGGCTCGGCAGCCCGGCGCGGCTCGGGACCGCATGAGACCAGACCGGCCGCAATCAACAGCAGTGGGATAAAAACCCGCAGAAACACCACGCCAGCAATCCTTTACGGGAATTTGCCGCCCGGCTGCCGCCGCGCCGCTTGATTGACACCTATCCGCCCCATCCTTAAGTCACCCTGACGTTTCAAAGCAATGCTGGCGTCCTCGGCGTACGGGACGGACCCCGACCGCCGGAGGCCGTCGTCATCGTACATAAAGCCAGAGCACATGCTGTCCATAGCCCGCAAGATCTTCGGAACCGAGAACGACCGCAAACTTCGCCGCATGCGGCCAACGGTCGAAAAGATCAACGCCCTTGAACCCGACTACGAAAAGCTTTCCGACAGCGAGCTGAAAGCGAAGACGGCGGAATTCCGCAACCGTCTCGAGCAGGGCGACAAGCTCGACGATCTGCTGACCGAAGCCTTCGCTGCCGTGCGCGAAGCCGCGAGGCGCGCCCTGGGCCTGCGCCCCTACGACGTGCAGCTGATGGGCGGCATGGTACTGCACCAGGGCTCGATCGCCGAGATGAAGACCGGTGAGGGCAAGACGCTGGTCGCCACCCTGCCCTGCTATCTCAACGCGCTGGCCGGCAAGGGCGTCCATGTCGTGACCGTGAACGACTATCTCGCCAGGCGCGATGCGGAATGGATGGGCAAGGTTTTCGGCAAGCTGGGCATGACCACAGGCGTGATCGCGCATGGCATGACCGATCCGGAACGCCGCCAAGCCTATGCCTGCGACATCACCTACGCGACAAATAACGAGCTTGGCTTCGATTATCTGCGCGACAACATGAAATACTCGGTCGAGGAGATGGTGCAGCGCGGTCACGGATTCGCCATCGTCGACGAGGTCGATTCCATTCTCATCGACGAGGCGCGGACCCCGCTGATCATTTCCGGGCGCACCGAAGACCGGACCGAATTCTACAAGACGATCGACCAGCTGATCCCGCTCCTGGGCGAGGAGTGCTACGAGATCGACGAGAAGGCCCGGTCGATCCTGCTGACCGAAGAGGGCAATGAAGAGGTCGAGCGCCTCCTCAAGGAGCGCGAGCTGATCAAGGAGGACAGCGATCTCTACGATGTGGAGAACATTGCGACCGTCCACCACGTCAACCAGGCGCTCAAGGCGCACAAGCTCTTCGTCAAGGACAAGGACTACATCATCAAGGACAATGGCGTTGTCCTGATCGACGAGTTTACCGGCCGCATGATGCCGGGCCGGCGCCTGTCCGACGGCCTGCACCAGGCGATCGAGGCCAAGGAAGGCACCGAGATCCAGCCGGAAAACCAGACCCTCGCCTCGGTCACCTTCCAGAACTATTTCCGCCTCTACGGCAAGCTCGCCGGCATGACCGGGACGGCGCTCACCGAGGCCGACGAGTTCATGGACATCTACAAGCTGGGCGTGGTCGAAATTCCGACCAACAAGCCGATCGCACGGATCGACGAGGAAGACAGCGTCTACCGTACCGCCCAGGAAAAATACGATGCCGCCATTGCGGATATCGAGGATTGCGTGAAACGCGGCCAGCCGGTCCTGGTCGGCACGGCGTCGATCGAGAAATCCGAACTGCTTTCGGAAATGCTCAAGAAGCGCAAGATCAAGCACCAAGTGCTCAATGCACGCTATCACGAGCAGGAAGCCTATATCATTGCCGATGCCGGGGTACCGGGCGCGGTGACCATCGCCACCAACATGGCCGGCCGCGGTACCGATATCCAGCTGGGCGGCAATGTGGAGATGCGCCTGGCCGCCTGGCAGGCCGAACAGAAGGAAGCCGGCCGGGAGCCGACCGAGACCGAGATCGCACAGCAGCGCGAGAAGATCTCTGCCGATGTGGCCGAAAAAAAGCAGCAGGCCCTGGACGCCGGCGGTCTCTACGTGCTGGCCACGGAACGGCACGAAAGCCGCCGCATCGACAATCAGCTGCGCGGCCGGACGGGCCGTCAGGGCGATCCGGGACGGTCGAAATTCTACATCTCCGTTCAGGACGATCTCCTGCGCATTTTTGCTCCGGAACGCCTGGACGGCATCATGCGCACCCTGGGCATGAAGGAAGGCGAGGCGATCGAGCATCCCTGGATGTCCAAGGCACTGGAAACCTCGCAGAGGAAGGTCGAGCAGCGCAATTTCGACATCCGCAAGAATGTTCTCAAATACGACGACGTCATGAACGACCAGCGAAAGGCCGTGTTCGAGCAGCGCATCGAGTTCATGACGTCCGACGATGTCGCCGACGTCATCAAGGACATGCGTCACCAGACCGCCGAGGACCTGGTCGCCGCGCACATCCCGCCCAAGGCCTATGCCGACCAGTGGGATGTCGACGGTCTCGCCGAAGAGGTGCGCAACACATTCGGCCTGGATCTGCCGATCGCCGACTGGGCGCAGGAAGAGGGCATCGCCGACGAGGAAATCCTGGAACGCATCACCGGCGCCGCCGACAAGGCCTTTGCGGAAAAGGCCGCCACGGCCGGGCCGGACCTGATGCGGCGCGTCGAGAAGTCGATCCTGTTGCAGGCCATCGACATCAACTGGCGCGAACACCTGCAAAATCTCGATGCCATGCGCTCGATGATCGGGCTGCGTTCCTACGCCCAGCGCAATCCGCTGAACGAGTTCAAGACCGAGGCCTTCTCCCTGTTCGAGCACATGATGGACAATCTGCGCGGCGAGGTGACGCGTCAGCTGATGCTGTTGCGCTTCGAGCGCCCGCCGGCAGCACCGGAGGCGCCCCGGGACATGCAGGAAACCCATATCGATCCTCGTACCGGCCGCAACGAAATGGACGGCGCCGAGGGTCAGCCCGTGGCGCCGCGCATTGCCCCGACCCAGCGCCGGGCACCGACACCGGCCGATCCCAACAAGCCGGAGACCTGGGGCCGCGTCGCCCGCAACCAGGCCTGCCCGTGCGGATCCGGCAAGAAATACAAGCACTGCCACGGCGCCATCGGCCAGGCCTCGGCCTGATACCCGTGGGCGCAATGCGTCTCAGACCGGCTCGCCCGGATGAGGAAGAGGCGCTGTCCCGCCTGTGCCTGAAATCAAAGGCGTACTGGGGCTATGATGCGGCCTTCATGGCCGCTGTCTCGCCCTATCTGAAGGTGACCTCCCAGGCGATCGAGGCGGGTTTCACCACCGTGGCCGAGACTGGTGAGGGCACACTGCTCGGTGTCTGCCAGATCGAACCGGGCGGAGAACACGGCTCGCTCGACCTTCTCTTCGTCGCGCCGGAGGCGATCGGCACAGGCGCGGGCCGTGCCCTGTTCGAACACGCCAAGCAACAGCTCCGCGCGAAGGGAGAGACGGTCATGACCATCCTGTCCGATCCCTATGCCGAGCCCGCATATCTGCACATGGGGGCAAAACGCGTGGAAATGCGGCCTTCCGACGTTTTCGAGGGGCGCAAACTGCCCTGGCTTGAAGTCGCCCTCTAACCGGCCCCGCTCATCTCGACCAGCTTGGCGACGGTGTTGAGATTGCGCATGGTTCCGTCCTTGGCCGCAGGCACCACCAGTTTCGATCGCGCCATGCCCTCGCCGTAATGGATGTAGACCTCGTGCCGTCCGGCAGCCACGATCTCATCCGCTTGATGACGCAGTGTATCCTGAAGGTCCGCGGGCGGCGGACCATTGAGGAAGAGGACGATACAGCGATTGCCCGCCGCCTGCGGGAAGGGATTGGCCTCGAACACAGCCTGCATCTGCGCCGGCGTTCGCATCAGCACACCGACCGGCTTGCCCGCATAGGTCTCCAGCGCCGCTTCGAGCCGGGCCCCTGCAGAGCCGATATCCAGATCGCTCTCGAACACCAGGTTTCCGCTGGCGATATGGGTACGCGGATTGTCGAAGCCGAGACGGGCCGCCATCGCCCGCAGCTCCGCCATGGGCAGTTTTCCGGTGCCGCCCACATTGACGGCGCGCAGGAGGGCGATGTGCGTGGGCATCAGGGCTCCCGGAGCGGTTAGCGCTCCAGTTCGATATCCCAGTAGAGATAGTCGAGCCAGCTTTCGTGGAGGAATTTCGGCGGGAATTTCCGGCCCTGGGCCTGCAGCTCGTGCATGGTGGGGCGCTGCGGCGGCCGCGGCAGTGGCATGCGGGCATCGCGCGGCGTGCGCCCGCCTTTCTTCAGATTGCACGGCCCGCAGGCGGCGACGATATTTTCCCACGATGTCTTGCCGCCGGAGCGGCGCGGAATGACGTGGTCGAAGGTCAGCTGATCCACCCCGCCGGCACCGCAATAAACGCACCGGAAGCCGTCGCGCAGCCAGACATTATAGCGTGTGAAGGCGGGGCTGCGGTCCTGGGCGATGTATTCACGCAGGGCCACGACCGACGGCACATGCATCTCGAAACTCGGCGAGTGCACGACCTCGTCGTAATGGGAAACCACGGCCACGCGTTCCAGGAAGACGTTCTTGATGGCCTCCTGCCACGGCCAGGTCGACAGGGGCCAGTAGCTCAGGGGCTGATAGTCCGCATTCAGGACCAAACAAGGCCATCCCTGCGGCGCCCGATCAAGCACCTGCATGGCGACCTCCCTCATGGCGACCGGTCCATCGGTCCCGGAGAGAGTGTGTCTTTTGGACCTCGGTCCTGAAAGCTCACCTCCTGTCGCGTACAAGACGCGGATTCGTTTACCCGAATCATATCACGTCCAGAGCTTGGTAGGGACGTTACAAGTGTTCGCATGACAATCCCATGACGGTCCTGCGAATCTTGCGTGTCGCCAACGCGCTGTGGCCTATCGGTAACGCCCCGCCAGGGCATTGCCGATGAACCGGCCGCCGATGCGCAGCCCGTCCTCGCCGATCGAGTGCGGCAGCCCGTGCGAGATATGCCACTGCGCTCCGTGGCCGGCCGCGGCGATATGCTCCAGCGCGTCGAACATGAAGCCCGGCGGCAGGACCTGGTCCTGATCGCCATGGATCAGCATGATCGGCGGTTTCGACGTCATCTCCTCCTTGAGACGCGCCCCGCCCGGCAAGGCACCGGAAAAGCCCATGACCCCCGCCAGCGGCCGCTTGCGCCGCAGTCCGGCATGCAAGGCCAGCATGGTGCCCTGGGAAAAGCCGCATAGCACAAGATCCTGTTCGCCCAGCCGGTAGCGCTGGAGTTCCTGGTCGATGAAGGCGTCCACGACCGGCCAGGCCTGGGCGGCGCCGGCCTCGATCCGGTGCGGATCGAGGTTGGAAATGGGAAACCATTGAAATCCCCCCGGCGCACCGGGGACAGGGTCCGGCGCGTCGGGCGAGACCCATTGTACATGCGGCAGGTCGCGCGCCCAGTGCTGACCCAGCGCAATCAGATCCTGCCCGTTCGATCCATAACCGTGCAGGAAAATCACGAGTTTGCGCGGCGCCTGTCCGTCGCGCGGGGCCAGGCGCGGTCCGTCGATGGGTCTGCTCATGAAGGGCTCCGGTGTCGTGCAGTGCGAGGGGGAATAGCGGGATGCGGGCGGTGGGTGCAAGAGGCGTGGACGGATCATGCCCCCGGTTTGGCCGTGTCCACCCGCAATGCCTATATACGCCACAGCCGAGTCGCCACGCCCATGACCTTCACTACCCGCTTCGCCCCGTCGCCCACCGGCCATCTCCATCTCGGCCATGCCTTTTCGGCGTGGACGGCATTCCGTGCGGCCTGCGAGGCAGACGGCCGCTTCCTGCTGCGGCTGGAGGATATCGACACCGTGCGCTGCAAGCGGGAATTCGACGACGTCATCTACGACGATCTGCTCTGGCTGGGACTTGACTGGGAATTGCCGGTACGGCGGCAGTCCGAACATTTCGACGATTATGAAACCGTGCTGCAACACCTGCGCGGCCTTGGCGTGGTGTATCGCTGTTTCAAGACGCGCCGGGAAATCCTGGAAGACATTGCCCGCGCGCCGCATCATGCCGGCGAGGGCGCGGACGGACTGATCTATCGCGGTCCCGCCGAGCCCCTGAGTTCGGACGAGGAGGCCGAGCGCCTGTCTGCCGGCGAGCCCTATGCCTGGCGTCTGTCGCAGGCGCGCTGCCGCGAGGTTCTGGGTGAACGCTTCGGCGCGATGCACTTTCTCGAAGACGGAAAAGGCGAAATAGCCGCCGATCCCGATCCGCTGGGCGATGTGATCCTGGCGCGCAAGGATGTCGGCACCAGCTATCACATCGCCGTCGTGCACGACGATGCCCTGCAGGGCATCACCCATGTGATCCGCGGCGAGGACCTCTTTGCCATGACGCCGCTGCATGTCCTGCTGCAGACACTGCTGAACCTGCCCACCCCAGTCTACCGCCACCACCGGCTGCTGACCGACGCAAAAGGGCAGCGTTTCGCCAAACGCAACAAGGCAGCCACACTGAAATCCATGCGCGAGGCGGGCGCCTCGCCGGAAGATATCCGCGCCCGGTTTGCCGGCCCCTCCGTCACCTGACTGGATCGGGATCCGGCAAGCTGCATCCATTTCCGCGGTGAAAGGCATCCTGTTCGCGATACGGGATCCAACGCCGAGGACACTCATGCCCCTGATCCACGCCGCAAGCCTCGCTCTCGCCCTGGCGGCAAGCGACGCATCCACCAGCGCCGCCAGCCTGCTTCATGCCGATCTGGCAATGGGCGCCCGGGAGGCTACGGTCCGGTCCGTGCTCGATGCGCAATGCAGCCATGTCGAGACTGTCATACCGGACCGCGCCCGTTTTCCACTGGCCGCAGAGACCGAGGCCCATCTGGTCTGCGACGGTTTCACGACGGCGGACGGCGCGCAGTTCGTGCGGGGCGTCTTCGTCGTGGCCGACGGGCATCTCGTCCATATCGAGCTTTTCGGCGACGCCGCCCCCTTGTCCCGGCAGGCCGGCGACGCGCTCGCCTTTGGCGGCTGGACGGCCTATCCGGCGGCACAAATGCTGGTCGATGCTGCAGACAATACGGTCCACATCGTCAATGAGGACGGGCTGCACACCAATCTGTTCGCCTGGCATAATCCGTTGCTGCGCCGCGAACCGCTGGCCTATGGCGAGATCGATGTATCGGTACCGCGCGAGATCCGGCCCGGCACCTCGATCGACGTATTGCGCGCGGAACTGGATGCGGCATGCCCGATCCTTCAGGAGCGGGATATCGACCCGCCGAGCCTGCCGGCACAACCAGCCACCCAGACCCAGATCAATTGTTTCGGCTATGTCTATGCCGGGTTCGAACGCAAGATCGAGTTTGTCTTCGGCGACGGCACGCTGGTGCTTGCCTGGATCCTCACCGGCGAGGGCGAAGCTGACCGGCTGCAGGCTGCGATGGATGCTCATTTCGGAGCCCCCGACCTTGCCGGCACCGACTATCGCTTCTACGAGGGCGGCGCCGTGGCCCAGCGCTTCGACAAGCCCGAAGTCCTGGTCATTGAGCCGCAGATGGGCGCGGATTTCATGGCACAGCTGGCCGGTCACGCCAGCGACTAGCGCGAGCCCAGACGGGCGTCGGAACTCTCAACCCATTCGCCGATGCGGATCAGCGCGCCGTCGCGCCAGGCATATTCGCGCACAGCGACGGCGCGGCCGCCCGGTTCCGAACGGGCGATCTCGCGCACTTCCAGCCGGGTTTCCCGATAGTGCTCGCGCGCCTGAACATGATTACCCGACATCAGCGTGACGACCTGCCAGCCCTCCTCGCCGGAAACGAGCAGGGGAAAGGCACAGGCAAAGGAGCCGCAGAAATAGGCGACAGCCGGACGGCCACGCGTCTCCCGGCAATTCAGTACCCGCGTCTCGAGCACGAAGTCGGGTTCGGCGTCTGCATTGATGAAGGCGGTCACCCGCCGCGCCGCTTCGATCTCCGCATCCGGGCAGACAAGCGCGCCGTCGCTGATGCCGGCAAGATGATCCTGAAAGGCGGCCAGGGCCGCGGGTGGCAATTCGCCGTCGCCGGGATGATCCGGCGGAGCGGAGCAGTTCACGCACAGGCCGAGCGCCAGCGCCGCCGGGCCGAAAACCCCCAAAGACGGGATATTCATCCGTTCGTCCCCGTTCACGCCCCAGCGCCGGAGACAAGTCTAGGCCCGCCCCGTGCCATGCGGCAAGACGATAGGCCGCACATGTAATGCGCCCTCCATGCTAGGCAGGACGCACCGATCACGCTATCAGGCGCACATGTTCGTGCGTGATCTCTGGTATTTCGGCGCCCTGTCGAGCGAGCTCAAACCGGGCCAGCATCTCCATCGTGAGCTGCTGGGACAGCCCGTCCTGTTTGGGCGCGACCATCAGGGCCGGGCCTATGCGCTGAAGGACATATGCCCGCATCGCGGCACTCTCCTGTCCGGCGGGCGGGCACAGCGCCATGGCGACGAAACCCAGGTGGAGTGTCCCTATCACGGCTGGCGTTTCCGCACCGACGGCAGCTGCGCGGCCATTCCCTCGCTGACGGCCGACCAGGCGCAGGCGATGGACCTGTCGAAAATCCGTACCCGCGCCTTCCCGGTGCACGAGGACCAGGGTCTGATCTGGATCTATTACGCCCGCGAAGAAGATGCCGGCGCGGTCCCCGCCGTCGATCCGCCCAGGTTGGACCTGCCGGAGGGAGCCCGGCCGAAACTCGTCGTGCACGACGTGTTCAACTGTCATGTCGACCACGCCGTGATCGGCCTCATGGACCCCGCCCACATCCCCTACATCCACCGGCAGTGGTGGTGGCGTTCGGCCAAGTCGGTACACGAGAAGGAAAAACAGTTCGGCCCGGTCGAGCGCGGTTTTTCCATGCTGCCGCACGTGCCGTCCAAGAATTCCTACCTCTACCGGCTCATGGGCCGGCCGCAGACCGAGATCCGCTTCCAGCTGCCCGGCCTGCGCACCGAATACGTGCATGCCGGCGGCCGCCATTTCACCGGCTTCACCGCCGTCACGCCGACGAACGAGCGTTCCACGGCGATCACCATCGTGGTCTACTGGAACCACTGGCTGCCGACGATCGCACCCAATTTCCTGATCGAACGCGGCATCCAGACATTTGTCGGCCAGGACCGCGACGCCGTGAACGACCAGCAGGTCGGCCTGGCCTACGATCCCAAACTCATGCTGATCCACGATGCCGACGTGCAGGCGAAATGGTATTTCGCCCTGAAACGGGCCTGGGAGAAGCATCGCGATACGGGCGAAGACTTCAAAAACCCGGTCAAGCCCGCCACGCTGCGCTGGAGAAGCTGATCATGGACACCATTCTCACGGGCCTGCTCTACATCGCCATGCTGGCGGTCGTCGTGGTGCTGGCCTTCGGTATCATCAATCTCTATCGCGGCGACGAGAAGGCACGCTCGCGCTCGAACAAGCTGATGCGGCTTCGCGTGGTGCTGCAATTCTCCGCGATCGTGCTGATCGTGGTGATCTTCCTGGTCCGCGAGAATTTCGGAGGCTAGTCGCCCAGATCTTCGATAGCTGCCTGCACGCCCGGGCGGACGGACTCGATCCGCCCGTCATTCACCCCGGCCACCATGGCCCGGTTTCCGGCGGGATCTATCTGCATGATCACCAGCCACATCGTGTTCGATCCCCCGTGCATCATCAGCCCGTCGCGCACGGCCCAGCCCATCGCGTAGTCGCCGCCGAATGGCGGTGTGTGCAGGATCGCCCAGCTCTCCGCCGACAGATAATCCGTCGCCTCGCCGCGTGCCCCGGCCAGATGCATGTCGAGATAACGGGCGAGATCGGCCATGGACGCGTGCACCGTCCCGGCGGGTCCCATCACGGGCGGGTTGTCGGCCCTCGGTCCCGGCGCAACGGCGTTGAGACCGCCGATCAGCCCCGGCCGGTGGCCGCGCGGCTGATCGATGCGGCCGGCGCGTCCCGGTGCGCCGAAGCCCGCCGTCTCCATGCCCAGCGGATCGAAGACCTCACGCCGGATCAGTGTCTCCCAGTCTTCGCCTGTGGCCTGTTCCAGCATGGCTCCGGCCACGACATAGCCGGCGTTGGAATACCCGAACCCGGATTCGGGCTCCACCTGGGCGGCGTGCATCAGTACGGTTTCGGCGTATGCCAGGCGCTGATCGGGGCGCGGGGCTCCGTCGCCCTGCAGGGCGAAACCCATCAGGGCCACCATGCCGGCATTGGCCGGCAGACCCGCCCGGTGGCTGAGAAGATGGCGGAAGGTGAGATCGCGGTAATCGGGATGGATGTCCCCGATGGCGCCGCCAAGGTGCTGGCCGATCGTATCGTCCCAGCCGACGATGCCGCGTTCCGCCAGCCGAGCCACCAGGGTCGCCGTCATTGACTTGGTGTTCGATCCGATATGCCAGAGATCGCCCGGCGCAATGGCGGCCTCCTCGCCAAGCGCCCGTACCCCGGCGGTTCCGACACGCAGCGTATCCGCCTCCCACAGCATGACGGCCGCACCCGGCGAACCGGCGGCGGCGCGAAGCGTTTCGGCGATGCCGGCCAGTACGGCATCCTCGGCGACGGGCCGTGCGGCCTGCGCCGAGACGATCTGAACCGTCGCGAGAAACAGCGTTGCGAGCATGCGGCCCTCCCTTCCCTTTCTCCCGGGCGGAGCGCTAAACAGACGGGTATGGTCCGTCTGACGAAAATCTACACCCGCACCGGCGATACCGGTTCGACCCGGCTCGGCGACATGTCGCAGACAGTCAAACACGACGTGCGCGTCGACGCCTACGGGGACATCGACGAGACGAATTCCTCTATCGGGCTGGCCCGGGCTGCCCTGTCAGCCGGGCATGAACTGGATGCCGAGCTGGCGCGGATCCAGAACGACCTGTTCGATCTGGGCGCCGATCTGTGCGTGCCCGAGAGCGAGGAACCGCCGGACTTCGAACCCCTGCGCATCACCGCAGCCCAGGTTGCGCGCCTGGAAGCGACAATCGACCGGCTCAACGCCCAGCTGGAACCGCTGACATCCTTCATCCTTCCGGCCGGAGACGAAGCCTCGGCCCGCCTGCATTTCGCCCGCACTGTCTGCCGCCGCGCAGAGCGGAAGATGTCGGCGCTCGCCGCATCGGGTGCCAGGATCAATCCGGAAGCCCTGAAATACGCCAACCGGCTGTCCGACCTGCTGTTCGTGATGGCGCGCATCGCCAATCTGGACGCGGGCGGCGATGTACTCTGGGTGCCGGGGAAGGACCGCTAGGGCATTGTTTCCGCCACGGAAACACGGATGTGATTACGCCACGGTCGACATCGGCGCACGAATGTCTATCTCTGGGTGCGACAGTTCAGCGCAGACGGAGATTGCCGCATGACCCGCCTTCTTACCGCCACCGCCGCCCTCGCCCTTGTCGGCACCGCCGTCCAGGCCGAGCCGGTGGCGTTCGACTTCGACAAGTCGCACACCCTCATCGAAGCCAGCTGGACGCACCAGGGCTATTCAACCCAGCGTCTCCAGTTCACCGATTACGACGGCACACTGGACCTCGATCTGGACGATCCGTCCGCCTCGACGGTGGAAGTCACGTTCAACCTCGTCGACGGCATCTGGGCCGGAGCCCATCACGAGCGTTTCATCGGTCACCTGAATTCTGACGACTTCTTCGAAACCGGGGCCAATCCGACCGCCCGCTTCGTGGCCACCGGCTTCGAGACAGAGGATGGCGAAACCGGTACGATGACCGGCGAGCTGACGATGAATGGCCAGACCCATCCGGTAACTCTCGATGTCACGCTCAACAATACCGGCGAAACCAATGACGGCCGCACGAAGCTGGGCTTCACCGCGACCGGTTCGCTGATGCGGTCTGAATGGGACATGGGCTATGCCGTGCCCTACGTCTCGGACGAGATCGAGCTCTTCATCTCGACAGAACTCGTGTCGGCTGCGGCGGAATAAGCTCAACGGACAAGAACCGCAGGGCAAGGCGTGCCCGTTCGCGGGCACGCTCTTCGATCGTCCTCTTTCGGCATAAGAAAAACATACTCAAAAATCGAAACGTGGCCCGCAGCGTCGAACAAGAGATAGATTTGACGCCCACTTAGGCCACGCATCCCGTTTCATCTTCGGTCACGGCCGCCATACCGCAAACAATACCGCAGCTGCGAATTGACGCACGCGTAAGCCAGCTGGACGCATTGACTTACCGCACGCGCGAAGGCAGGTTCGCGGCCTATTCTTTGTAGGTGCGCAGATCATTCCAGCGCGCGGCCAACCGGAGCCCCAGCATGAAGATTCTCGTCCCCGTCAAACGGGTCGTCGATTACAACGTGAAGGTCCGCGTGAAGCCCGATCAGACGGGTGTCGACCTTGCCAATGTCAAGATGTCCATGAACCCTTTCTGCGAGATCGCCGTGGAAGAAGCGATCCGGTTGAAGGAAAAGGGCGTCGCCTCTGAAATCGTCGCCGTGTCCATCGGCCCGGCCCAGGCGCAGGAAACCATCCGCACGGCCCTGGCGATGGGCGCCGATCGCGGCATCCTGATCGAGACCGATCAGACCGTCGAACCGCTCGCAGTCGCCAAGCTTCTCAAGGCCGTGGTCGATGAAGAAGGCCCGGAACTGGTGATGCTGGGCAAGCAGGCCATCGACGACGATGCCAACCAGACCGGCCAGATGCTGGCCGCGCTCCTGGACTGGCCGCAGGGGACCTTCGCCTCCAAGGTCGGGATTGCCGACGGCAAGGCCACGGTGACCCGCGAGGTCGATGGCGGCCTGCAGACCCTGGCCCTGCAATTGCCGGCCGTCGTCACCACGGACCTGCGCCTGAACGAGCCGCGCTACGCCTCCCTGCCGAACATCATGAAGGCCAAGCGCAAGCCGATCGACACCAAATCGCCCGGCGATTACGGCGTCGATATCGCCAACCGCCTGGAAGTCCTCAAGGTCACCGAACCGCCCAAGCGCGAAGCCGGCATCAAGGTGGAAAGCGTCGCCGAACTGGTCGACAAGCTGAAGAATGAAGCGGGGGTGATCTGATCATGACGGTTCTCGTTATTGCCGAACACGACAATGCCGCGCTGAACGACGCCACCCGCGCTGTCGTCACCGCCGCGAAAGAGCTGGGCGGCGACATCCATGTCCTCGTCGCCGGCAAGGCCGCCTCGGCCGTGGCCGAAGCGGCCTCCAAGCTGGACGGTGTCGCCAAGGTTCTGCACGCCGAGGCCGATGCCTTCGACAAGCCCACGGCCGAAGCCATGGACGCGCTCGTCACGCCGATGATGGACGATTATGATGCTGTCCTCTCTGCCGCAACGACGATGGGCAAGAACTTCATGCCCCGCATCGCCGCGCATCTCGACGTGATGCAGATCTCCGACATCTCCGCAGTGGAAAGCGCCGATACATTCATCCGCCCGGTCTATGCCGGCAACGCCATGATGACGGTGAAGTCGTCCGACGCGAAAAAGGTCATCACCGTGCGTCCGACGACGTTCGAAAAGGCAGGCGATGGCGGCTCGGCCTCGATCGAGGAAATCGGCGCCGGCTCGGGCCCGTTCAAGTCGGAATTCGTCTCCGAGGAACTCTCCGAGTCGGATCGTCCGGAACTGACCCAGGCCAAGATCGTCATTTCGGGCGGCCGCGGCATGCAGTCCGGCGACAATTTCCACCTGCTGGACAAGATCGCCGACAAGCTGGGCGCCGCCGTGGGCGCCTCGCGCGCGGCAGTGGATGCGGGCTTCGTGCCGAACGACTACCAGGTCGGCCAGACCGGCAAGGTCGTCGCCCCGGAACTCTACATTGCCGTGGGCATTTCCGGCGCCATCCAGCACCTGGCCGGCATGAAGGACTCCAAGGTCATCGTCGCGATCAACAAGGACGAGGAAGCGCCGATCTTCCAGGTCGCCGATTACGGTCTCGTCGCCGACCTGTTCCAGGTCCTGCCGGAACTGGACGAGGCGCTGGGCTGAACCCGACGCGCCGATCGGATTGGAAACGCCCGGCCGAACGGCCGGGCGTTTTTGTCTACTTCAGCAGAAAATGCATCAGGAGCCGGCGGCGCGTGCGCCAGGCGCCGGGTTGCCGGGCGGCCTCGCGGAGTTCTGCCAAGGCCACGGCATCGTACCAGACCCCGTCCCTCATAACGCCAGCCGGCCGGCGCAGGATCTGGAAGTCCACGCGCGGATCGGCGTCGGCCAGGACAAGGTCGGCGCGATAGCCCGGCTCGACCCTGCCCAGACGGTCCGCCAGGCCCAGCACATCGGCAGCATTGACCGTCGCGGCGCGCAGGGCTTCGTGCGGGGTCAGTCCGGCCCGCACCAGCAATTCCATTTCCCGCAATACCGACACGCCGTGCGGCGTCGCCATGATGCCCGCATCGGTGCCGACGACAAGGCGCACGCCGGCCGCATGCAATGCACCGGTGAATTCTTCATAGACTCCCTGCATGCGCGTGCGGTCTTCGTTCCGGTACGCCGTCCAGAATTCGTAGGTGTCGCGCTCGAAACCGGCCACGACCGGATTGAAACCGGTCATGTCGGCCCGCTGCAGATGGGCGCCGCGGGTCTCCACGATACGGCTGAGGTTTTCGTGCACGACCAGCGTCGGCGACACGGTCGCGCCGGCCGCGGCGAATTCTGCTGCCAGGCGCGTCATGCCGGCGGGATCGGGATTGTCGTCCAGGCCGTGCCAGACGATCGACTCGGCATGTTCTATCGTAGCCAGACCGGCCAAGAGCGTGTGGCCGATCTCCATCGGATCAGCCGGCCGTCCCTCGACCGGGTGCCCGCTGACGCTCATCCCCAGCGCCGCCGCCTCATCGAGAACCGCCGCGAAACTCTCGCGGCTCAGATTGGAATAGACCTTGAGATGCCGGTAGCCGCGGCGATGCTGGCGCCGGACCTCCGCCCGGGCCTCGTCCGCACCGTCGACCAGGACTTGGAGGGGATTGGCATTGCGGCCGCCGCGCTCGTTGATGATCGGTCCCGTCGACACCAGACGCGGTCCGGCGATCCGGCCGGCCTCGATGCGCCTGGCCAGACCGGGATGGAAAGGCATGCCGCCGAGATTGCGCACGGTCGTGACGCCATGAACCAGATTGGCCGCCAGACCGGCTTCGTCGAAGATGTGCACATGCATGTCGATCAGGCCCGGCATCAGGACGCGCCCGGCCCCATCGATTTCTTGCGTCCCTTCGGGGAGGGTACCGGTGTCCGGCACGCCCACCCCGGCAATCACGCCGTCGACGACCAGGACTGTCGTTGTCGGACCGGCCTCGGCCCGGTCCGGGTACAGAACCCGGACATTGTGGAACAGATAGGCGGAAGGAACAGCCGGCGGCGGGCGCATCGCCGCCGGCGATCCGCATGCGGTTACGGCCAGGCAAATAACAAGGCACAGGACCGCCAGGCCCATCGACATCGAACGGCGCATCGTGAACTCCCGTTTCGCGCTGGTACGAGGTGCAGACAACGTCGGCCAGGACTGCCCGTCGTCCGGTATCCGGATTCCGGACGTCCGGAATTCAGCGCACCGCGTTCAGCCGGTCGAAGTAGGCGGACGGGGTCAGCCCGGTTTCTCGCTTGAACACGGCATTGAACACGGATTTGGAACTGAAGCCCGCCGTATAGGCGATATCCAGCAGGGAGGAGCCGTCGCCTCCCCCGGCCCTGGCCTGGAGCAGCGCCTTAACATCCTCGATGCGCAGGGCATTGATGTAGTCGTTGAAATTGCGGCCCGTCGCCGCCTTGATCGTTTCCGATACAGCACGTTCGCTGAGCCCGCAGGCCGCCGCGACCTCGGCCCGGGTCAGGCGCGGCTCGCTGTAGAGTGCATCGCGCCGCACTGTCTCGTCCAGCCGGGCAAAGCAGGAGGCATCGCGCCCGCTATCCGGTTCGGCCGCCAGCGCATCGCCATCCAGCCCCTCGAAGAGGGATTGCCGCCGGATCGCCAGCACGATCAGGATCACGGTCATGACAAGCGAGATCGACAGCGAGAGAAAATAGGCGTCATGCGAGAGCAGCCAGGGCCAGCGCGTTTGCGCCCAGGCGAAGTCCATGCGGAACAGGTCGAACACCTCGTCGGCCAGGAAAGCCGCGACCACACCATAGATCCAGAACATGCGAATTCCGCGTGCGTCAGAGCGCTGCCGGCGGCTGGCCAGGTGAAAACGGTGCACCAGCCAGACCGCTGCGGTGGAGTAGGCCATCAGACTGATGCGGGCTGCCAGTTCGACCAGTCCGAGCAGGCTTCCGGTGAGCATCAGTCCGGCAAGGAAGGGCACGGCGTGCGGCCAGTCGCGCCAATGCAGTGAAGCACCACGGAAGATCAGGCCGCGGGTCAGCAGAAAAAAGAGCGGTGGATAGGCCAGGCGGAAGGCCGGAGTGACAAGCCATACATCGCGAAAGCCGGCTGTCTCCTCAAGAAAGTTGAAGACCATCCAGAGAACCGCCATCGCCATCAGCGCCGCCAGGGCCCGCAGGCGCGGCCGCGTCACGGTCAGGACGAAGCCGAGCATGCCGATGGCGATCAGGGCGATCTGGACGAGATTGACCGGGGCAAGCGTCATGCCTGCAGACTAGCGATTGCCGCCCGCTTGCCTAGAGGCGCCCGGTTACGCAGTCCAACCTCGAAACTCGCGGTATTCCTCCAGCTGGGAGACTGCGGTCTGGAAGCGCTCCGCATCGGGACGATCATAGGCCTGGTGCAGCGTTGCGATCAGATGGATCGGAGCCGTTTCGAACGCTCCGGCACTACGGGCCGCGTCAAACCTGTCCCGGCCGATCTCGCGGCCCGCCGCCAGCGCGCCGATATTCTGCCGGGCCTCGTCGACAGTCAGATTGACCGCTTCTCGCAGGCGCTGCGCAGCCCGGCGCTTCTGACCGTAGAGATAGGCCAGAACCGCCAGTATCGCGATCAGGACGAAAAGCACCATGGATCAAAAAACCTATTCGGCGTCCTGCGGTGTGTCGAGAATCGCCATTACCGAGCGCAGGTCGACGAATTTGAAGTTCTGCCCGCCGGTATCGTTCTCGTCATCCTGGACGACAAGGATACCCCCCGGGAAATGCGCGCCGAGATTGGCGACCGAAATGTCGAGACCGTCGGTGTGGGTCACGGCGTCCGTCGCGCCGTCGGCGATGCGAAAGCGGGTTACAAAGGCGTGCGTCTCCAGATCGTAGACGGCATAGGCATTGTCGCCCTGGCTGGAGACGACCAGCCAGCCGCCGGTTTCCCCGCGTGGCAGCAGGGCCGCGCCTTCGGCATCGGCCGTGATCTCTCCGTCGCCGGTCACCGCAATCTGCTGCGGCACAGCCGGATCCGTCGGCTCCGCCCCGACGGTCCAGACGCCGACGGTTTCCTCGTTCATGTAGAGCTGGCCGGTGCGATCGTCGGCTACACAGCCCTCGGCGATCGTGCCCAGCGGGATGCGGCGCACTTCCTCCAGCGTCACGGCCGCGCCGTCCCAGCCGACGCGCGACTGCACGAAAGTGCCGGGCTCCTTGTCCGACACGAAGGCGTACAGACTGTTGTCGCGCGGACTGCGATAGAGACAGAAACCGTAGGGCTCGGTCACGTCGACGGGCACGGCGCCGGCATAGGTGACCGCGCGGCTGTCCGGATCGATGAAGAAGAACGCAATGCCGATATTCGACCGGTCCGAGGCCGCCGCGATGTCGACCGTCCGGCCGTTCAGCGCGAAACCGTGGCGGACATCGACATTGTTCAGCCGCCCTTCCGGCAGATAGGCATGCTCGGCGCCATCCATCGTGTAGACATAGATGCCATTGTCCTTGTCGGTGCCGAAGACGAGGCTGTCGGACGGATTCGCCGCCACCCAGACCGCAGGGTCGTCGGCAGCATCGCCGGTGCCGGCCACGCTGGCCGTCTCCAGCTGGGCCTCGATCTCGACGGCACGCAGGCCCTGGCTGCAGGCGGCCAACCCCGTGACAAGCGTCGCGATTGCGGCAATCCGTTTCATCCTGTCCCTCCAAACCACGGCCTGTCTGCGCATAGCACGGCCGGACGGCCGCAACATGCCCGCAATCATGACACTTCATTTACGAAGTGATGCAGTTTCGCATCGTCACAAATTTTACATGCGAATGATATGGAAGTGCAGCGCCGGCGTCATCAACCTGTCGTCACTCCACCCCCATAGAGGCGCCGACTTTGCCCGTTCGGGCCAAGCGATACGTGCATCCTTTCAGGGGGACTAACATGACCAGAACGATCGCCATGCTCGGCACCGCCTCGGTGCTCGCGCTCACGGCGGCCACGGCCGCCCATGCCGGTACCGTGACCGGCCGCGTCACCGACGCATCCGAAACCGTTGGCCTGGAAGGCGCGGTTGTCCGCATCATGGAAACCGGCCAATCCGCCACGGTCGCCGCTGACGGCACTTTCCGCATCGTCGGCCTGGCCGCCGGCACCTACACGCTCCGCGTCACCTATGTCGGCGCCGACGCCGAGGAAACCACGATTACGCTCGACAGCGTCAACGACACCGTGTCGACCAGTATCCTGATGGGTGACGATGTCGATTTCGTCGAAAACATCCTGGTCATCGGCCAGCGTGGCGCTCTCAACTCGGCGCTCTCCCGCCAGCGCGCCAATGACGGCAATGTCGCTGTCCTGACCTCCGACGCCATCGGCCAGTTCCCGGACGAGAACGTGGCCGAAGCCGCCCGCCGCACCGTCGGCGTGAACGTGCTCAACGACCAGGGCGAAGGCCGCTTCGTCTCGATCCGCGGCCTGTCGCCGAACCTGGTCTCCACCTCGATCAACGGCGTGCGCCTGACCTCGCCGGAAGCGGAAGACCGCCAGGTCGGCCTGGACGTGATCGACGCCGACGTTCTCTCCTCGGTCGTGATCAACAAGACCCTGACCCCGGACATGGACGGCGACAGCGTCGGCGGCAATGTCGAGATCGAGACCATGTCCGGCCTCGACGTCGACGACATTTATTTCCGTGCCCGTGCGGCCACGCTCTACTCGGACGGCGAGGAAGCGTTCGGCTGGCGCGGTTCGGCGAACTTCGCCGACAACTTCCTGGACGGCCGCCTCGGCGTGGCCGCCTCCCTGTCCTACCAGGAACGCGTCTTCGGCTCGGAAAGCTTCGAGGTCGATGGCGGCTGGGAGATCGGCGAAGACGTCGCCTTCCCGAACGAAGTGGAAATGCGCAACTACCAGATCACGCGCGAACGCACGACGGCGGTCCTCAATTTCGACTACCAGGCATCCAACGAGCTGAGCTTCTACCTGCGCTCCACCTATTCGGACTTCTCCGATCAGGAATACCGCAACCGCGTCGAGCTGAAGCTGGAAGACGCCGACTATGACGACGTCAACTCCTCGGGCAATGTCGCCATCCTGCGCGCCTCGGAAATGGAGATCGACCGCGACGTCAAGGATCGTCTGGAAACCCAGCTGATCTTCGCCACCGATTTCGGCGGCGAATGGCTCAACGGCAATACGACGATCGACTGGTCGCTCTCCTACGTGCATTCCGAAGAGGAAGAGCCGAACCGCCTCGACACGGACTTCGCGGCCGAGTTCACCAATGGCGAGACCTTCATCATCGACAGCTCCAACCCGCTGATGCCGTCGATCGGCTATGAGGGCGGCGCCACGACCCAGGCCGTCTTCGACGCCTCGAATTACGAGAATGCCGGTTTCGAGCTGACCAACGGCCTGGCCCAGGACCGCGAATATGCCGGTGCGGTAAATATCCGCCAGGACTTCACCTTCCAGGGTGTCGCGGCCTACGTTCAGGGCGGTGTGCGCCTGCGCCTGCGCGACAAGAAGTATGCGCTGGACTTCGACGTCTATGACAGCTCCGATGCCCTCACGCTGGCCGACGTCGCCCGCACGGTCGACTACAGCCAGTCGCGCCTGGGTCCGGTGCCGAACCCGTCGACGGTCCGCGACTTCTTCTTCGCCAACCGGGACGCGCTCGACTTCGAACCGATCGACAGCATCATCGACAGCCAAGGCGCCAGCTACGGCATCGCCGAGGATATCACGGCCGGCTATGTCATGGGCGGCTGGGACAATGGCCCGGCCCGCATCGTCGGCGGTGTGCGTATCGAACAGACCGACGTGTCGGGCTACGGCTATGAGGTCTTCCTCGCTGAAGAAGACTCCATGGTCGGCGGCATCGTGCTCGGCGACGACACGCTCTTTGTCAATCCGCAGTCCGTCTCCGACGACTATACCGACGTGCTGCCCTCAGTGCTGGGCCGTTTCGAACTGGCCGAGAACGTGATCGCCCGCGCCGGCTATCATGCCTCGATCCAGCGTCCCAACCCGGACCAGTTCGCCCCGCGCATCCTGGTCGAGCAGAATGACGATGACGAGGTCGAGGGCGAATTCGGCAATCCGGATCTCGAGCGCCTGGAAGCCCACAATCTCGACGTCTCCCTCGAGTGGTATCCGAACAACGACGCCGTCGTTTACCTCGGCTACTTCTACAAGGATCTGGAAAACATCATCGCCCCGATCGGCTATGAAAGCGTCACGCTGAACGGCCGCTTCTTCGACGAGGCCAGCTCCTACATCAACCTGCCGGAAGGCGATGTCTCCGGCCTGGAATTCAACTACCAGCAGGCGCTCGACTTCTTGCCGGTGGAGGGTTTCATCGTCGGCTTCAACGCCACCTGGACAGAAAGCGAAGCGGTGTTGAGCGACGGCCGCACCGTGGCCCTGCCGGGTCAGTCCGACCGTGTCTGGAACGCCCAGCTGGGCTATGACCGGGGCCCCTGGGACCTGCGCGCCGTCCTGTCGACCCGTTCGGAATATCTCGACGAGATCCGCGGCGGGGCCGACGAGGACCGCTTCGTCCTCGAGCACTCCCAGCTCGACCTCTCGGCCAAGTACGAGCTCAACGACAATCTCCAGATCTTCGCCGATCTGAAGAATGTCACCGACGAGCCCTACCGCGCCGTGACCCGTCCGGACGGGATCGACCGCATCGAACAGTTCGAGGAATACGGCTGGTCGTCGGTCTTCGGCCTGCGCTTCACCTACTAGGCCCAGCGCCAGTCTAACGGGGAAGCCCCGGGCCTTCGGGTCCGGGGCTTTTCTTTTGTTTCAACGATTTATGAACAATACGTTCGACGTGAAAGAGTCTCGGTTTCGTCATCAATGCGTCGTCTTGGGCCCGTAGACAGACGCCGACCCGCTCCTCCCCGATCGGGTATTCCTGTCCCGGCTTATCCCTCCGGGCAAGGAATCCAACTTGAAGGCCCGTCCGCGTTGTGGACGGGCCTCTTTTCCTCAGATCGCGCGGTCGATCACCGCGCTCGCATCCTCACACCCCGCGAGCAATCGCGGCGCGGATCAGTGCCTTCGCATCCTCGCTGTCCCATTCGGCCGGTGCCGTCACACGGCCCAGCTCGCGGCCCTGGCGGTCGTAAAGGATCGAGGTCGGCAGGCCCGGCGTCTGGATGCGCGAGAAACTGGCCAGGTTGGTGTCGTGAATGATCGGGAGATGTTCCAGATCAATGCGCTCGAAGAAGGCCAGCACGTCATCCATGGACCGGTCCAGCGAGACCGTGACGACCTGGAAGTCCCCACCGCCCAGCTCGCCCTGCAACCGGTCCAGGGCGGGCATCTCCTCCACGCAGGGACCGCACCAGGTCGCCCAGAAATTCACCAGGATAACCTGCCCGCGATAGTCCGACAGGCGCACCTCTTCGCCGTTCTCGTCGACATAGGCGACATCGGGTTGCGCGGGAGCATCGTCCCGCGAGACGAAATTGCGCATGGCGCCCCGCGCGTAGCTGTCCAGCCCTCCGGCATCGCCCTTGTCCATGGCCGAGAACACCACGTATAGGAAAGCCAGCAAACCGAAGACGGGCATGGCGATCAGTCCTGCCTTGAGGGGCGACATCTTCATCTTCTTCTCCTTACCGGCGGGACATTCATGGCCAAGGACACGAAAAACCCCACGACTGCTTCCACCCCCGGCTCCAGCGCGATGTGGGGCGGTCGATTCGAGGCGGGGCCGTCGGCGGTGATGGAGGCGATCAATGCCTCGGTCGATGTCGACAAGCGCATGGCCGATCAGGATATCGACGGCTCCCTCGCCCATGCCCAGATGTTGAGCGAAACCGGTGTGATTTCAAGCGCGGATGCTGCGGCAATCCGCCGGGGCCTGGAACAAGTGCGTGAGGAGGTCCATGCCGGTGAGTTTGCCTGGTCTGCGGCACTGGAAGACGTGCACATGAATGTCGAGGCGCGTCTCAAGGAAATCATCGGCGAGCCGGCCGGCCGGCTTCACACGGCGCGCTCGCGCAATGACCAGGTCGCCACGGACTTTCGGCTCTGGCTGCGCGATGCCTGCGACCGGATCGATCGCCAGCTTGCCGCCTATCAGCGCGCACTGCTGGCGCAGGCCGACGACCATGTCGACCAGGTCATGCCCGGTTTCACCCATCTGCAGACCGCCCAGCCCGTCTCCCTGGCGCACCACCTCCTGAGCTATGTTGAACTGGCCCAGCGCGACCGGGGCCGCTTCGCCGATGCCCGCAGGCGTCTTAACGAGTGCCCGCTGGGCTGCGCGGCTCTGGCCGGCACGGCCTTTCCCATAGACCGCGATATGACGGCGAAGGCGCTGGGTTTCGACCGCCCCATGGCCAATTCGCTCGACGGCGTCGCCGCGCGCGACTTCGCCCTGGAAGTGCTCTCGGCCGCCTCGATCTGCGCGGTGAACCTGTCGCGTTTTGCCGAGGAAATCGTGCTGTGGTGCACGCGGCGTTTCGGCTTTGCCTCCCTGTCGGACGCCTGGTCGACCGGCTCCTCGATCATGCCGCAAAAGCGCAATCCCGACGCCGCCGAACTGGTACGCGCCAAGCCGGGGCGGATCATCGGTTCGCTGACCGGTCTCCTGACCGTGGTGAAAGGCCTGCCGCTGGCCTATTCCAAGGACCTGCAGGAAGACAAGGCGCCGGTCTTCCAGGCGATCGACGATCTGGAGCTTGCCCTTCTGGCCATGGCCGGCATGACCGCCGATCTCTCCTTCAATGGCGCGGCGATGGAGGCGGCAGCCGGCGAAGCCTATTCCGACGCGACCGACCTGGCCGACTGGGTCGTGCGCGAGCTGGGCAAACCCTTCCGCGAAGCTCACCATATCGCCGGCTCCATCGTGAAGATGGCCGAACGCAAGAGCGTGCCGCTGGCCGCGCTGGACCTTGCCGACATGCAAAGCATCGAACCGGGCATCGACGAACGCGTGTTTTCCGTGTTGAGTGCGCGGGCATCGATGGAAAGCCGGACCAGTTTCGGCGGCACCGCACCGGTTCGCATTCGCGAACAGCTGGCTGCCTGGAAGGCTCGCCTGGGGAAATAGCCATGAAGCGTCTTACCTGTCTCACCCTTGCCGTGCTTGGCGCCCTGGCGGTTACCGCCTGCGGCCTGCGCGGCGATCTGGACCGTCCGCCCCCGTTGTGGGGCGACCCGCCTGAGCAGGAAGACGGCGCCGACGGCTCCGGACATGAGGACGGCGACAGCTAGCGCCGGCTCTCAAAATCGTAATGCAGGCGATGCTCGTGTATTCACGCCGTCATGATAGGCTTTCGCCCATGCGTCGCCGTTCGCTCCTCGTTGCCCTGTTCGCCCTTCTCTGGGAACGTTCCGTGCCCCTGCTCTGGCCCGGACTGGCTTGGCTTGCGGCCTTTGCCATCCTCTCCCTCCTGGGTCTGTGGGACTGGATCGGCGACCCGTGGCGTGCGCTCTATGCGCTGAGCACACTGATGGCCGCGGCCTGGCTGACCTGGCGCGGACTGCACAGCTTTGCCTGGCCGACCCGGGACGAGATCGCCCGCCGGGTGGAAGAGGACAGCGGGATCGAGGCGCGGCCTCACGAAGCGCTGGCCGATGAGCCCGTCGAACGCGATCCCGTCGCGCGTTCGGTCTGGTCCGAACACCGTAACCGCATGGCCCGGCGCCTGGCCGGGGCCCATGCCCGCCGGCCCCGTGCGGCCTGGGCCAGAACCGACGTATGGGCGCTGCGCGGGGTCTTCGCCGTGCTCGTCGCTTCGGCCTGGCTGATCGCCGGTCCGGCGGCGCGCGACCGGCTGGGCGAAGCCTTCAGCCTGACCCCGATTATCGCGGGCGGAGAGACGCTCGGCGTCGACGCCTGGATCGATCCGCCTGCCTATACGGGCCGCGCACCGGTCTTCCTGGCCGCAGACGAACACAGCGCCCACGTGCCCGAGGGCTCGACCTTCGTGGCCCGGATCGCCGGCAGCCGCCGGGCACCGCGCCTGACCCTGCGCGGAGAGGCCGGCACGGCGCGCGCCGAACCCAATTCGATCGGTGACGGCGTGTGGGAGATCCGCGCGCCCGTCGATGGCGATGCCACAGCGCGCCTGGCGGCGCCGGGCACGCGTCAGACCTGGACACTGTCCATCATTCCTGACAATCCGCCCCGTGTACGCCTGCTTTCCGTTCCCGAAGCGACCGCCGCGGGCGAACTCGATCTGCGCTTTTCCGTCACCGACGACTACGGCCCCACCGGCTATGCGCTGGAGTTGCGCCCCGAAAATGACAGCGATGCGTCCTGGCAGCGTCTCGAAATCGATGCCGTCGGGGTGACGCCGCTGCGCGGCGAGGCGGAGGGCCTGGGCACACGGCTGGAAACGGCCCGCCATCCGCTGGCCGGGTCGCGCGTGACCATCCGCATGGTCGCCAGCGACGCCGCCGGCAATGAGGGCGTATCCCCGCCGCTGGGCGTGACCTTGCCTGAGCGCGTCTTTCTGGACGCGCTTGCCCGTGCCGTCGCCGAACAGCGGCGCGGTGTCATGTCCGCATCGGCGGATTATGCCCCACTGCCCGAACGCCCGGCCCTCACCGCCGAGGATATTCCACCCGGCCCGCCCTATCTGGCCGAGGAGCCGCAGCGCCGGATCGAACGCGCTCCGGACGGCCTCCAGTACACCGCACGGGCCCTGGATGCGATCACCGATGCGCCACAGCATTTCTTCGACGATCCGGTGGTCTATCTGGGCATCCGCGAAACCGTGCACCGGCTGCGCCGTTCGCGCGGCCAGGAGGGCCTGCACGGGCTGGAAACCGACCTGTGGCATATCGCCCTGCGTGCTGAACTGGGTTCGCTGGCCGACGCGGAGGCGGCCTTGCGCGCGGCCGAGCGCGCCCTGATGGAAGCCCTGGCCCGCGGCGCCGACGAGACCGAGCTGGCGGCCCTGTTCGAAGCCTATGAAGCGGCCATGGAGAATTACATGGCGGCCCTGGCCCGCGAGGCCGCCGAAGAGGGCCGGTTTGCCGAAGGCAATAGCGGTCCCTCGGTCGACACCCAGGCCCTGCAGGACATGCTGGAAGCGCTGCGCGAAGCCGCCGAGCTGGGCGACACGGCCGATGCTCGCCAGGCTCTGGCCGCGCTCGGCGAAATGCTGCGCAACATGCAGATGCAACTCGCGCGGGGTGGCGGTGACGGCCAGCAGTCCGACCCTGTCTCTGAAGCCATGCGCGAAGCGCTGGAAGAGCTCGGCGAAGTGATCGGCGATCAGCGCAACCTGCAGGACCAGACCTTCGGACTGAACCAGCAGCAACCGGGTGACGGCGAAGGCAGTGGTCAGCCGGCCGAGCCACAAGGCGGCCAGTCCGGCGAAGGCCCGCAATCGCTGGCCGAGAACCAGGGGGGCGGTTCGAACACGCAACAACTGGCCGATGCCCAGGGACAGCTGGCGGGACGTTTCGGTGAGTCCGCCGAAAGCCTGCCCGGCCAGGGAGGGCGGGAGAGCCTGGATGCAGCGGGCGAGGCCATGCGCGAGGCCGAGAACGCCCTGCGCCAGGGCGATACCGACGGCGCACTGGCCGCCCAGGAACGGGCTCTGGCCGACCTGCGTGCCGGTGCCGAGGAACTCGCCCGCGAGCTTCTGGAACGCATGGAAGAGGGGCAGGGACAGGCCGGGTCCGGCGAAGACAATCGCGACCCGCTGGGACGCCCGGCCGAAGGCGCCTTTGCCGACGGATCCGGCGTGGACATTCCCGACGAAATGAGCCGCGCCCGCGCCCGCGAGATCCTGGAACGCCTGCGCGACCGCGCCGCCGACACGGGGCTGACCCAGGAAGAACTAGACTATATCGAACGCCTGCTCGACCGGTTCTGAGCGCCTCTACCCGTCGCTCTTGCCCGCCGGAGCACAGCCCAGAGCCGGGAACCGCTCACATGCGCGACTCCGGATACCGGCAATACACGAAACGCCGACGGGGCGCGCCGGCCGTCCGGGATTGGCGAGAAGGGGGAGGACAGATTGCCATCCTCCGTCCCCGGCAACACGTGCTAGCGATGCCCGTCAGCTCCGGCCGTCCGGGTTTGCGGGGGATCTTCGTGCCCCGGCCGTGGACGGGGAGCCTCATGCGCGACATTGCCCCTGGCTGCTTCGCTCATCAGCACCACCTCGACCTCCACCGCGTGGGGCGGCGGGTCGGACACGACGGTGCGGAAGTCGTGGCGCTTGCCCGGCCGGACCCGGCCAGCCGGCATGGAGACCTGCCACTCAAGAACCGACGCCCCCTCGCTGTCGCGCAGGATGGCGCGAAGCCCCGGCACATCGCGCGAACGGCGGTCGAAATTGTGTATATCCCCCTCGATCACCAGCAGCGGCACGCCGTGATCGGTCTCGCGTCGGATATCCAGCTCGCCGATCGAGAAACCGTACGGGTTCACTTCGGCGCCGACCGCGGCGTAGGCCGAAGAGGCACGCGGCCACAGGGTGACGATGTCGACACGGAAGATCCAGGCGCCGACGAAAAGCAGGGCGCAGGCCGCCATCAGCGCACCCCAGGCCCCGCCCGCAGCGGCGAGCGACAGGGTGTGGCGCTTCTTTTCCTGCCGCGCCCGGAAGGCCTTGTGGGGCTGGGCCGCCGGCTCCTGCATTCCCGCTTCGGAGACTGCCGCGGCCTCTTGCGGACCGGCCTGATCCATTGGAATTTCAGCCTCGGCAGTCCATACATGGCCGCAGGATGCGCAACGCACACGCCGGCCGGCCGCGCCAATCGCATCGGGACTGGCGCGATAACGCGTGGAACAGGACGGACAGCTGAGTACTATGCTCATAGTGAGTCGGTTTCGTCCTACTTGGCTCACCCGCGTCAGTGGAGGTTCTCCATCAGCCCGAGTATGACCGCTTCCCCGCACAGCGATCCCGAACCGGTCGTCCGCTTCGACAATGTCGGCATGCGATACGGACGCGGCCCGGAGATTCTGCGCGATTTGTCGTTTGATTTACCACGCGGTTCTTTCCAATTTCTCACCGGACCATCCGGTGCTGGCAAAACTTCACTGCTCAAACTCATCTATCTGGCCGCCAAACCCTCGCGCGGACTGATCAGCTTTTTCGGCCGCGATGCCGCGACGCTGCCGCGAGGCGAGTTGCCGGATCTGCGCCGGAGCATTGGCGTGGTCTTTCAGGAATTCAGATTGCTCAATCATTTGAGCGTGTTCGACAATGTTGCCCTGCCCCTGCGCGTCACCGGGAGGAAGCGATCCGACTATGCCGAAGACGTGGCCGAGCTGCTGGCCTGGGTCGGGCTGGGCGACAAGATGACGGCGCTGCCGCCGACGCTGTCGGGCGGCGAACAACAGCGCGTGGCGATCGCCCGCGCCGTGGTCGGACAGCCGGAAATCCTCATTGCCGACGAACCGACGGGCAATGTCGATGCGGAAATGGGCATGCGGCTGCTGCGCCTCTTCGTCGAACTGAACAAGCTGGGCACGACCATCGTCATCGCCACCCACGACCTGCAGCTGGTGCGGATGATCGATGCGCCGGTGATGACCCTGTCGAACGGGCATCTGCATATCCGCCCGCCGCGCAGCGAGCGCCAGCGGCACGCCGAAGCCCGCGAAGCGGATGGCCGCGAGGCGCTGGACTCGGTCGCACAGGCCGGCCGGCCGGCCGGAAACCGGGTATCGGCGGACGAGGGGGAGGATGGCGATGACTGATGCCTTGCCCAAACCGCCTTCAGGCGGCAGCGGCCGGCTCTTGCCGCCCGATACCGGGCGCGATCGACCGCTTTTCCTTGTCGCGGCCATCCTCGTCTTTCTTGCCTGTATTGCGGCCCTGGGTGCGCGCGGCGCGTGGGTACAGGCACAGGCCTGGACCAGCGATCTGGAAGGCAGCCTGACCATTCAAGTCCGCCCGGTGGGCGACCGCGACACAAGCGAGGACGCCGCCCGGGCCGCCGAAATCGCGCGCGGCCTGTCCGGCGTACGCGATGCGACGGCGCACGATCGCGATCACGCCCTCTCGCTGCTCGCACCCTGGCTGGGCGAGGGCAATCTGCCCGACGACCTGCCCCTGCCGCTATTGGTGGAGGTGGAACTCGACACCGCCACCGTCCGGGACGGAGGCATCGCCGTGGCGGCCATGCAGGCCGAGCTCGATGCCGCGGGCATTGCAGCCTCCGTGGACGATCATTCGCGCTGGGCCGGCGCAGTGCGCCGCGCCGCGCGTACGGCGCAGACGCTGGGCCTCTCCCTGCTCGCCCTCCTGGCCGGTGCAGCGGCCGCCGTCGTCGCCTTCGCAGCCCGGGCCAGCCTGGCCGCCAGGGTCGATGTGATCGATGCACTGCACCTGTGCGGGGCTGAGGACCGGTTTATCGCCGGCCTGTTCCAGCGCCGCTTCTTCATGCTGGGCCTGAAGTCCGGTGTCGCCGGCGCGGTCATCGCCGCCCTGGTCTCCATCCTGGTCAGCCTGGGCCGCGCTCCCGCCGACATGGCGTTTTTCCTGCCGCAATGGGACGCCGCCCCGTTCGAACTCCTGCTACTGGGCGGCGCGCCGCTGCTGGCGGGCCTGACCGCCGCCATTTCCGCCCGCCTGGCCGTGGTCTCGGACCTGAGGGGACGCTGGTAGAATGTCGCCACGAAACGGCCGGGATCGGCTGGTTGAGTCAGTGTCAGCACCGGCCGCGGTCCGCACCGCCGGCCAACAGTCGGACGGGAGTCGCCGATGATCCGGGGTTGGGACGGGCTGCGTGCCCTGGCCTTTCTCTTCGTCGCCATTCTGATCGGCGGCTTCATGTCCTATGCCATAAGGGTGGCCCGCTACGACCCGCCGCCCGTCTCGCAGCGCGCCGACGCGATCATCGTGCTGACCGGCGATACAGGCCGGCTGGCCACCGGCGGGCAGTTGCTTCGCGACGGCCGTTCGCCACAATTGCTGATCTCCGGCGTCCACCCCTCGGCCACAGTCGACGACATCAAGCGTCACACGGGGCTCACCGATGCCGAATTCAGTTGCTGCGTCGTGCTCGGCCGCGAAGCGACCGACACGATCGGCAATGCCCGCGAGGCCGGCATGCTGGTGCGCGAGAACGGTTATCGAAGCTTGATCATCGTCACCTCGGACTATCATCTGCCGCGCAGCCTGCTGGAGATGAGAACGCTGATGCCCGGTGTCGAACTGATCCCCTATCCCGTCCGCACCCCCCCACCCTGGCACAATGCACGTGCCGCCCGGCTCTGGCTGCAGGAATACGCCAAATACACCGCCGTCTGGGTACGGTATTCGGTCGCCCCGCGCGCGGAACAAGCCTGATGAACACGCTGAAATCTTACGTTTTTTATCTATATATGTACGGGCTGATGGTGGCCATGGGCCTGATCGGCCTGCCGCTTCTGCTGGCCCCGCGCAGCTGGTCGCGTGCCTATCTGCGGCTTTACCTGAAAGGCCTCTGGTTCGGCCTGCGCTGGATCTATGGCATCACCTTCGAGGTGCGCGGCCGCGAACACCTGCCCGCCGAAGGCGCGCTGGTGGCGTCGAAACACATGAGCATGTGGGAAACGCTGGCCTATTGGGAAATCCTGCCGGACCCGGCCATCATCCTGAAAAAATCCCTGATCTACATGCCTTTCTTCGGCTGGTTTGCGGTCAAGCTGGGCAACATCTCCATCGACCGGACGGGCGGCGCCAAGGCACTGAAAAAAATGCTTCGGGACGCAGCGCGGCGCGGCAGCCAAGGCCGCCAGGTGCTGATCTTTCCGGAAGGCACCCGCGTGGCACCCGGCGAGGCGCCCGATTTCAAACCCGGCATTGCCGGGCTCTACCTGTCGATGAACGTGCCCTGTGTGCCGGTCGCGCTGAATTCCGGCGTATTCCTGAAATCCTATTGCGGATTGAAACGAAAGGGCCGGATCGTGGTGGAATTCCTCCCCGCCATACCTCCGGGCCTCGACAAACCGGCCTTCCTGCGGCAATTGCATGAGCGCATCAATGCGGCGTCCGGCAAACTCGAGGGCATGGGCGAGGGATAGCCGCATTCTCGCCGGGACCGGTTGAACCCGGCATAGTTGGGGAAGGCAGGCCAGGCATGACGCGGTCCAGACTGATTTGGCCCATTGGCGGCATTGTTCTGCTTTTGGTGCTGTATTCGGCCTATTGGATATATGCCGGGACACGCATCCGCGCCGGTGTCGAGGGCTGGATCGCCGAGCAGGAAGCGGCCGGCTACACGATCGAACATGCCGGGATCGGCGTGGGCGGCTACCCGTACCGTTTCTCCATCCATATCGACAATCCGCGCTTTCGTGCGCCGGACAGCGACGGCGGCTGGTTTGCCCACCTCACGGCCCTTCGCGCCAACGCCATGCCACACGATTTCTCGCACTGGATCGTTGCTTTCGGCGGCCCCTTCTTCCTTGAGGACTATACCGAGCCGGGCAGCGCGCTGGAGCTGAACGCGACGGATGCACGCATCAGCCTTGTCTATGACGAAAACGGAGACACCGAACGCGTCGGTGCCGAATTGCGCGATCTGGACATCACGACCCACGCCGGTCTGCCGCCCGATATCCGCTCGATCGAGGAACTCCTGCTCTCAGGCCTGGTCGAGGATGACGACCGGCTGCGCCTGCGCGTCACCGCGCGCGGTGTGACAGCTGCGGCCGGCGTGCTGGACCGCCAGGTGGAAAACGCCTTCGGCGGGACCGCGCATATCGCCCGCGTCGATCTGGAAGTAACCCAGTGGTCGGCCCTGGCGCGCGGCGCCAATGCACTGGCCTGGCGCGATGCCGGCGGCGTGCTGCATATTGCCGAGTCCGAACTGGAATGGGGGCCGGCGCACATCACGGGCACCGGCGATTTCACCATCGACGCCCTGGCCCGCCCCGATGGCCGCCTGTCGCTGCGCATCACCGATCCGGACGCACTCGCCGACGCCCTGGTCGAGGCCGGTGTTGTGCCGCAGGAGAACGAGCAGGCCCTGCGCCTGGCAGCGATGCTGGCGCCCCGCGGACCGGAGGGCGTTTCCCTGCCCTTCCGCATCCATGACGGCGGCATCTATCTGGGGCCTGTCCGCCTCGGCGGCATCGACGGCTAAGCGTTTACGAACTCGCCCAGCGCCTCGGCCAGACGCCGGTTGTCATCGGCCTTGCCGACGGTGGCGCGCAGCGCGTTGGGCAGGCCATAGGGCTCCACCCCGCGCACGATCAGGCCTTTCGACGTCAGAAACGCATCCGCATCGGCCGCCCTCTTGCCCGGCGTGTCCGGGAAATGGATCAGCACGAAATTGCACACGCTGGGCGTCACTTCCAGGCCCAGGCCGCCGATCTGCTGGCGCAGCCAGGCGACCCATTCCGCATTATGATCGGCGGACTTTTTCATGAAGCTCCGGTCGGCAATCGCCGCAGCGCCGGCTTCAATGGCCGGCAGGTTGACGTTGAAGGGGCCGCGCACCCGGTGCAACACGTCAATGATGGACTTGTCGCCATAGGCCCAGCCCAGACGCGCGCCTGCGAGACCGTGGATCTTGGAGAAAGTGCGGGTGACCACAACATCGTCGCGCTCGCGCGCCAGATCCATGCCGGCATTGTAGTCGGCATTGCTGACGAATTCGGCATAGGCGGCGTCGATCACCAGAAGGGTGGTGTCCGGCAGGGCATCGCGCAAACGGCGGATCTCGGCGTCCGGAATATAGGTGCCGGTGGGATTGTTGGGGTTGGCGATAAAGACGATGCGGGCATCGTCTCCGGCCGCCCCGATCACCGCATCCACATCGGTTGTGTAATTGCGTTCGGGTGCGCACACGAGTTCGGCCCCGCACTGCATGGCCACCAGGCGATAGACCAGGAAACCGTATTGCGACTGCACGACCTTGTCGCCGGGATTGAGATAGGCCCGGCCCAGAAGCTGGAGCAGTTCGTCGGACCCGCAGCCGCAGACGATATTGTCCGCATCCACCCCCTCTTCCCGCGCGATCGCCTCGCGCAGCTTGGTGGCGCCGCCGTCGGGATAAAGGTGCAGGCGCGTGCTTGCCGCCTCGAAGGCCGCGGCGGCCTTGGGCGAACACCCCAGCGCATTCTCGTTCGAAGAGAGTTTCACCGGGTTTTCGACCCCCGGCGCTTCCGACGATCCGGGCTTGTAGGGGCGAATGTCGAGAATGCCGGCGCGAGGCTGAATACCCATGAAACGTCCTTCTTCAGTCGTTGGGCGTCCGTTCGGACAGGTGACGGGGAGATAGCGCGGGGCGGCTGCGCCCTTCAAGTGCGCGGGCGCGTGCAGGCGCAGTCCGCCGGGCCGGCAGTGCCGCCCCGGTCCGCTTGACGGCCTCGGCCAGGATCACTCCGCCCAGGCCTGGCCAGGCATATTCGCCGATCTCTTCCCAGACCGATGCAATGCGGCGGTGTGTGGTCCAGCCCCAAGGCGGGGCATAGAGCGCACACGACCACGCAGTCGCCTCCAGCAGCGCATCTTCCAGCAGCCGGGAAATCTGGCTGCGCGTGAACGGCCGGCCATGGCCGAAAGGCGTCTTGTCGGACAGTGCCCAGACACCGGTACGCGAAGCGGTGACCAGCATCACCCGGCCCTCGGGCGCCATTACCCGCCAGATTTCGCGCAGCAGCGCCGGCAGCGCCTCGGCCTCTTCCAGCGCATGAACCAGCAGGATGCGGTCGAACATCGCCTCGGTAAAGGGCAGGCGCACTTCGTCACCCAGCGCCGTCGGCACGCCCTTGGCGGATGGAACGATTGCCCCCTGTTCGGACGGCATGAAGGCGACGCAACGACGCGCCTCGGCCTGGAATGCAGCCAGATAGGGACTCGCAAAGCCCAGGCCCAGCACGTCCAGCCCGCGCGCATCCGGCCACAGGGCGGAAATCCGCCGCGCGATCATGCGCCGGGCGGTGCGCCCTTGGCGGGTGCGGTAAAAGCGGTCGAGTTCAGTGGCGTCGCGGCGCACTGGTCATACTCCCGGCTGGGCCCTATGTAGGGCGGGACGGCTCACACTAGCGAAACCGGCGGAATCGACAATGAGCGACCTCCAGATCCGGCAATTTCCCTGTCTTTCCGACAATTACGGCTTTCTCGTGCACGACCCGGATACAGGCGAGACGGCCACGATCGACACGCCTGACGCCGATCGCATCCTCGCCGAGGCCGAGGCGGCCGGCTGGACCATCACCCAGATATGGAACACCCATCACCATTTCGACCATGCCGGTGGCAATGCCGCGATCCGCGCCGCCACCGGCGCGAAAATCATCGCGCCCGGCTATGACGCGCACCGCATTCCGGACATCGGCCTAAAAGTCGGCGATGGCGATACGGTGAACCTCGGCACACACGCCGCGCGGGTCCACTACACGCCGGGCCATACACTGGGCCATGTCTGCTACCATTTCGCCGATGACGGTCTCGCCTTTGTGGGCGACACGCTGTTCGCACTGGGTTGCGGACGCCTGTTCGAAGGCTCGCCGCAACAGATGTGGGCCAGTCTCAGCCGTCTCGCCGGCTGGCCCGACGAAACACGCATCTATTGCGCCCACGAATACACCCAGGCCAACGCTGCCTTTGCTGTCACCGTCGACCCGGACAATCGCGATCTGGCCGCCTATGCCGCCCAGGTCGAGGCCGAGCGCGCCCGCGGCGAACCGACCGTACCGACCACGATCGGCGCGGAGAAGGCGGCCAATCCTTTCCTGCGTGCGGCCGATCCCGCCATTCGCAAACATCTCCGCCTTGAAACGGCTGACAATGCCGAAGTCTTCGCCGAAATCCGCCGCCGCAAGGATGCATTCTGATGGAAACCACGCCGTTCCACGACATTATCGAAACCCTGGGCATGCAGCCGCATCCCGAAGGCGGCTGGTATGCCGAGACCTTTCGCGACCCGGATACGGCCAACGGCCGCGCACGCTCGACGGCGATCTATTATCTCCTCGCCGAGGGCCAGGTGTCGCACTGGCATCGCGTCGACGCGGTGGAGGTGTGGCACTGGTATGCCGGCGCGCCGCTCGCGCTGTCGATCAGCGAGGACGGCCGGACCGCGCGCACGTTGACCCTTGGCTCCAATCTGGCGGCCGGACAGCGCCCCCAGGGCATCGTGCCCACGGCCGCCTGGCAGAGCGCCCGTTCGACCGGCGGCTGGTCCCTGGTGGGCTGTACGGTAGCGCCGGGCTTTGAGTTCGACGGGTTCGAACTGGCCCCGGACGGCTGGGCCCCGGGCGGCGCGCTCTAGCTGTCTGCGCCCAGCAGCACATCGGCGAGATAGGCCGAGCTCGGACGGCCTGCATAGCCCAGCTGGGGCGCGATCACGACGATCAGTGCATCGCCGTCGCGATGGGCCGAGGGCTGGTCGCCGAGCACGAGATTGATCTGTTCCACATCGCGCAACCGGCGGTCGCTGCCTGCAATGGCAAAGGCATGGGCGATCAGGCGCAGGGCGTCATACTGGACGCCCAGACCGGCGCGCGGGGCCGGAGCGTATTCCACCGAGATGTTGCGATCGAGACGGTGCGCCAGGTCACGGGCCAGATCTTCGGCCAGGGCCCGCACTTCGCCGGGTGAACGCGGCGCGGGCGTCAGGGCGCCGGACGGGCTGGCAAATTCCACGATGACACCATTGGGCGCGTCGGCGGGAAAATAGGTGGCGCCGCCCAGCCCGGTCAGGCGGATCACCTCTCGGCCGGTATCGGTGATGAAGGCGGTACCACCGCCCGGTGCTCGATTGGGATACAGCACCAGGACTTCCGCATTCGCGTCATCGCGTTCGCGCAGAAGCGCCGCCTCGCCCGAACGGTCGAACAGGAAAAATTCGCCGGTATCGGCACGCTGGTACCAGCCGGTGACTTCCTCTGCACGCTCGTTGCGCAAGAGCCGGTCGCGCAGCGGATTCTGCATTCCCGAAGCAGCGCCTGCAGCCAGTGCGGCGATCAGTATGGCAAAAATGAATCGTGTCATCCCGGACAGCATCATCACCGGCAAGAGGGCGAATTTGGGGCAAAGCCCAAACCATCCTCACACCATGTACTGTCCGCCATTGATGGTGAGCGTCGATCCGGTGATGAAGCCCGCGTCCTCGCCGCACAGATAGGCAACCAGCGCCCCGATCTCCCCGGCTTCGCCCAGCCGGCCGACAGGGATGCCCGCGATGATGCCTTCCAGCACCTTTTCCGGCACTGCGGCCACCATCTCGGTATTGATATAGCCCGGGGTCACGCAGTTGACGGTGATGCCCTTGCGCGCGGTTTCCTGGGCCAGCGCCTTGGTGAAGCCGATCACGCCTGCCTTGGCCGTGGAATAGTTCACCTGGCCCATCTGCCCCTTCTGGCCGTTGATCGAGGAAATGTTGACGATCCGGCCCCAGCCGCGCTCGCGCATGCCGTCGATCAGGGGGCGGGTCATGTTGAACAGGCTGTCCAGATCGACGCGGATCACGTCGCGCCACTGCTCGGGTGTCATCTTGTGGAACATGCCATCGCGGGTGATACCGGCATTGTTGACCAGGATGTCGGCAGGCGCCCCCGCCTTGTCCTCGGCTGCGGCAAGGCCGGCGACACAGGCGTTGTAATCGCCCACATCGAACTTGACCACGGCGATGCCGGTTTCCGCCGAGAAGGCGTTCGCCGCATCGTCATTTCCGGCATAGTTGGCCACGACCGTGTGACCCGCCGACTTCAGGGCCAGGCTGATCGCGGCACCGATGCCGCGCGTACCACCGGTTACGATTGCCGTGCGTTTCATTGCATCCCCCATACCGTCTGTTTCGATCGGCCGTTTGCGTTCGCGCTTGCAGCACACCACCTTAAGCGCGTACACCGTTACATGAAATAGCAACACGCCTGTGTCGAGTAATATCGGCGCGACAAGTCGGCGGGACGTGCCACAGGGGAGTCAGCGGTGCCAAAATCGAACGGAAAGTCGCCGGACATTGTCATCAAGAAGTACGCCAACCGGCGGCTCTACGACACCTCCACCAGCCAGTATGTCACGCTGGACTATCTGCGCGACCTCGTGAAGAAGGGCACGGATTTCCAGGTCGTCGACGCCAAGAGCGGCGAGGACCTCACACGCGGCGTTCTGGCCCAGATCATCTTCGAGGAGGAGTCGCGCGGCGCCAATCTCCTGCCCGTCGAATTCCTGCGCCAGCTGATCGGCTTTTACGGCGACAGCCTGCAGAGCGTGGTGCCCGGCTATTTGCAGATGTCGATGAACTCCTTTGCCCAGCAGCAGGAGGAATTCCGCGAACGCATGACCGAGGCGATGTCCTCGCCGCAGGCCTCCATGGCCATGCTCGAGGAGCAGACGCGCCGCAACATGGAAATGTTCGGCCAGGCGATGCGCATGTTCTCGCCCTTCACCCAGCAGCAGGGCAGCGAGGATGGCAGCGACACTGCCAGGACCGCGCCGGAAAAGGAGAGCGAGGACCTCACCGCCATGCGTGAGGAACTCGACGCGATGCGGGCCAAGCTGGATCAGTTGCTCGACACCAAGAAGAAATAGCGGCGCCCGGCCAGCGTTAACAAATTCGTATCGATATGAGCCAGCCGGTCCGCCAGGCGGGCCGGCTGATGTGTATTTGCAGTCCTGAAACCCTGTTTTTGCCCCGGAATCGCGGTTAACCTCTCATTAAGAGTTGGCATCCGCCTTGCGAGTTCAGGGGCATGACCACGATCCGCAGCGCATATCCTGTCCCGATCCCGACCAGCCGGCGCGTTGAGCCGGCCGGCCGCGCGCGCGGTTCCAACGACCGTCCGCCGAGGCAGGAGCAGGCTCTTGTTCCCGTCCCGACCCCGCAGACGAACGCACGCGAAGGCGAGCGTTCCTTTGTGCGGGCCCGCCCTGCCACGGCGGAGGTCATGGTCCAGATCATCGGCGACGCCCCGCGTCGCGGCCTCAAAGCCGACCCCAGCGAGGTGGCCCGCTTCCGCCGCACCTATGAACAGGCGGCCCAGAAGCGCACGCCGCCCCCGAAATGGGAGCGGCGCGCATGAGTATCCCGAAGGTCACCGCCCGGCGTGTCGGCTTCTGGCTGGATATCAGCCTGGGTGCCGGTCTGCTCTTCGTCCTGCTGTAGGCAGTCTATTCCCCGCCGACCGCCAGGTCGCGGCGGGCTGCCACGATCGTCACCACGAAACCGGCCACAGTATCCATCAGCGCCATCATGGTGATGAGGAAGAAGACCGACGTGCCGAACCGGCCGACCAGCAGGAACAGCGCCATCGCGATCACGAAGACCGCCATCGACAGGCCGTGATTGATAATCGTCGCGGTGCCCGTGCCGGCCGACTTCACCAGTTCGATGAACAGCATCAGCATGGCCAGGATGATCAGAAGATCGCCGACCTTCATCGACCACGGGCCGGAAACCAGCGGAATCGAGAAGATGGCATTGTCCATCAACGCGGCCGCAGCGGCCGGATCGCCGCCGGAAAAGATCACGATGACCGCATAGGCAATCACCGGAACGATCAGGAGTGGAATTACATTGAACATCGAACTTCCCCCATTTCCGCGGCCCCGTGCGCGTTGCGCCTGATTGGCCGCCGTCATACCCAACAATACGCCGTTATCCCCGCCTCCGGCCATGTCGCGTCCCTTTCCTACCGAGCGGCCCGCCGGGCCGCGCCAAACTAGAACTCGTCGCTTCCGCGCGGATTACGCGCGCGGGAATTTAACCACATCATCCCCATCATGTCTGTCAAAGAGGCAAAAAGACGGCCGAAATTCGTATATTTCGATTGGCCGTGGGCCCGGGGGCGGTGGGTGACGGGCCGGAACTCGCACGTATAGCCCTCCCGAATCATCAGGGCCGGGATGAAACGGTGCTGGTGATCGAAGAAGGGCAATTCCAGATACGCCGCGCGCCGGAAGGCCTTCAGCCCGCAGCCCGTATCGTTGCAATTGTCGCCCAGCATGCGCTTGCGGATCCCGTTGCCCAGGCGCGAGGCGAACTTCTTCCAGGCCGAGTCCTGGCGATTGGCCGTGCGATCACCGCCGACGAGGGCCAGATCCTGCGGCGCATCCGGACGCATCAGCGCATCAATCAGGACCGGCAGGTCAGCCGGCGGATTCTGTCCGTCCCCGTCGAGCGTGCACACGATCGCGCCGCGCGCATTCATCACACCGGTGCGGATCGAACGCGACTGGCCGGAATTGTGCCGGTGGCTGATCACGCGCAGCATGGGCAATTCGCCCTTGGCGTCGGCCAGTTCCTGACGCGTGGTGTCACCGGAACAATCATCGACGAAGATGATTTCGAAGTTGCGCCCCGCCAGCGCGGCCGCGATCTCGCGCGCAAGCGGCACGACATTACCGGCCTCGTTATAGGCCGGAACGACAACGGAAATATCGGGGACGGTGGGGCTGGTCTGGCTCATATGTGACGGCTTGAGCTTGCGAAACGGGGCTTGCCCGTTACATACCGGGTTTGGCCGTGGACGCGAGGGTTTTCTCACGTCCGCCCCAGCGGAGAACAGGAATGGCCGAGCTTGCCCGCGGTTGGCGCGCCTATTTCATCGTCGGACTGATCGCGGCCCTTGCCGCCCTGGCCGGCGTCTTCACCCTGCCCCCGCTCGACCGCGACGAGAGCCGCTATGCCCAGGCCACCGCGCAGATGCTGGAAAGCGGTGATTTTGTCCGCATCAACTATCTCGACGACGAGCGCAACAAGAAACCGGTCGGCATCCACTGGATGCAGGCGGTCAGCGTGGCGGCTCTCTCCAGTGCCGAGGCGCGCGATATATGGGCCTATCGCCTGCCCTCCGTACTAGGCGCAATACTGGCAACGCTCGCCTGTTTCTGGGGCGGTCAGCGACTGCTCGGACGCGAAGCGGCGTTCGCCGGATCCGCCCTGTTCGCAGCCAGCGTCATGCTGGGTATCGAGGGCGGCATCGCCAAGACCGACGCCGTGCTGGTGGGCGCAACGACCCTGGCGATGGCCGCCCTGGCGAATCTGCGCACTGGCGCCGCCGGCTGGCGCTCGGCGCTTGTTTTCTGGTTCGCGCTGGGCCTGGGCGTTCTGATCAAGGGCCCCGTGACGCCGATGGTGGCGGGGCTGACTGCCGCCGTACTCATCGTCTGGGAGCGCCGGATCGCCTGGTTGAAACCGCTCCTCGTCTTCTGGCCCGGACCGGTCCTCGCCATCGCGATGGTGGTGCCCTGGCTGGTCACGATCCAGATCGCCACGGACGGCAATTTTCTGCGTGAAGCGCTGGGTGACGATCTGGGGCCGAAACTGGTCTCCGCAGACGAACGCCATGGCGGCTGGCCGGGCTACCACCTGCTTTTGCTGCCGCTGACATTTTTCCCGGCCGTCCTGTTCCTAGTCCCGGGGGTCGGGCGGCTGGCGGACGCCCTGCGGTCCGGCAGCCAGCGAGCCGAGGCCGCCCGTTTCCTTGTCGCCTGGGCGGTACCGACCTGGATCGTGTTCGAATTCCTGCCCACCAAACTGCCCCACTACGTACTGCCGGCCTTTCCGGCCCTGGCGCTGGTGGCGGGCTGGGGGCTGGTAGAACTGGGGAAGGCGGCGCTCTGGCAACGCTGGACCGGCCGGGCCCTGTTTGCGGGCGGTGGCCTGGTCTTCGCCGTGGCGCTGCCCGTGATCTACGCGCGATACGGAACCGGCCTGGAACAGGGCCCCGGCCTTGGTACATCCATCTGGGTGTTTTCCGGTCTGGCGATATTCGTCGCACTGGCGGCTGCAAGCCTGACCAGCGAGCGATTGCGGCCGGGCCCGACGGCCCTGATCCTGGCCGTTCTGGCCGGGCTGGGATGGCACCTGGCCGCGCGCGGCGCGGCCCTGCCCAATGCCGAGGCGGTGCGCCTGGCCGACCGGGTGCGTGCCGTGAGGGATAGCGCACAATCCCTGACCGGTGTGCCACCGGACGCGATCGTCACGGCGTCGAGCTATACCGAGCCCAGCCTCGTCTTTTCCCTGGGCAGTGACACCGTCCTGGGCACGACCGGCGAGGTCCTGGCCTTTGCGGAAAGCCGGGAAGACCCCACATTGGTGGTGCTGGACCTGTGGCGGGACGACGCGTTGAGACAGGCGATGGCGGCCACCGGCGATGAGGGTGCACCGCGCCGGTGGACCCTGGACCGCAATGGCCTACCCTGCCCGTCCGGCAGCACGGCAATAGCCGGCACCAATTACTCACGGGGGACCGACACCGTCCTCGCTGTGTTTTTCACACCCTGCCCGGAAATGGACGACCACAATGACCCGCAAGATCGAAATCGTTGAAGTCGGCCCGCGCGACGGGTTGCAGAATGATCCGGCCATGATGCCGACAGACGCCAAGATCGAATTCGTCGAGCGGCTGATCGACGCCGGTGTCAGACGCATGGAAGCGGCGAGTTTCGTGCATCCGAAACTTGTTCCCGCCATGGCCGACAGCGACGAGGTGATGCAGCGTGTGCCGCGCCTGGACGGCGTAAAGTATATCGGGCTGGCCCTGAACGAACGCGGTATGCGCCGGGCGCTGGAGGCGGGCTGTGACGAAATCAACTACGTCATGGTCGCCTCGCCGGGATTCGGCCTGAAAAACCAGAACGCCACGCCGGAACAGACCGCCGACCTGTTCGACCGCATCGCCGTGCTCGCCCATGACGAAGGCGTGCCGGTTTCGGTGACCGTCTCGGTGGCCTTCGGCGACCCGTTCGACGGCGAGGTCGACCCCAAGGTTCTCGCCCACCTTGCTGCACGCGCCCGCGCCGCCGGCGCCATGGAGTTTGCCCTGGGCGACACGATCGGTGTGGCCGACCCCTGGAAGGTCCGCCAGGTCCTGGACCTGGTGCGCACCGAAAGCGGCGACATGCGTCTGCGCATGCATTTTCACAACACGCGCAATACGGCGATGGCCAATATCTATGCCGCCATCGAGGCGGGGGTGGATGTAATTGACGCCTCGGTCGGCGGCATTGGCGGTTGCCCGTTCGCGCCGGCCGCCACCGGCAATGTGGCCACCGAAGATGTTGTCTACATGCTCGGTCGCGCCGGTATCGAGACAGGGCTCGACCTCGACAAGCTGATCGCGACGGCGAAATGGCTTGAAACCGACGGACTGAAACACCCGGTGGAATCCGCCTTGTCCAAAACCGGCGGCTTTCCCCGGGCCTTGGCCGGCTAGCGGCCGGCCTGCTTCCGGATCCGGCTCAGGCGCATGCGGGCCCGCGTTCGCTGCAGACTGTTGCGGACGGTATTCCTGCAGCGCTGCAGGATCACACGGGCCCAGATCGCCGCAAAAATCGGCCCGATCATCAGCATCGTCGTCAGGCGTTGCAGGGGGCCAGGATAGTATTTCCAGAAATACTTCACAAAACCCAGGGCCTTGTGGGTCTCGACGAAGAATGGCGACGACTGGCTCGTGCCGCCATAATGCAGGATGGTGGCGCGCGGCTCGAAACACACGCGCCCGCCCGCCTGGCGCACCTGCCGGCACAGATCGATATCCTCGACATGAAGGAAATAGCGCTCGTCGAAGCCGCCGCATTCAAGGAATGCCGTGCGTGGCATCATCAGCGCCGCACCGGAGACAACGGGCACATCGGTCAGATCGTCGCCCAACGGTTCGCCCTCCCGGTGCAGACTGCGCAAGCCCGGAATGAAGCGCTCGAGGCCCAGAAAGCTGACCAGGGCGGATGCCGGCGTCAGCTCGCCGCGGCGCCCGCCGCGCTGTTCCGTCCCGTCCTGGTTGACGATCCGCGCACCGATCACCCAGGGCGACGCGTCCATGCCTGAAGCCGAGGCCTTGAGCTGGCGCACCACGCCGCGCCTGAGCACCGCATCCGGATTGAGAAACATAACCAGATCGCCGCTGGCACGCTGCGCGCCGATATTGCAGCCTCGCGCAAATCCGAGATTACCGCCGGATTCCACCAGGACGAACCGGTCGCTCTCCGCCGCCATCTCGCGCAGCATGCGGACCATATCCGGCGGATTGCCGTGATTGACCAGGATGAACTCGTCTACACCGGGAGCATTCAGGATAGAGGCCACCGATTCCAGCAAATGCGGGCCGGTCTGCCAGGATACGGTGACGACACTCAGACGCGGCTCGTCCGTGACTTCCTCTTCTTCGCGCCGAGAAAGAATACCGACGTCGCCGCCAACGCTACCGTTCCTTGGTGCCATTCCTGCCAGACCCCGTAGGAAAACACGATCAGGGACACATAGACCACAAATATCCAGACCACGCCAACTGCCTGGAGCCGCGAAAGCTGTTCTGCAGCGGCGATCCGCCCCCCCATGGCAACCAGTGCCAGAGCCAGGAGCACGGCGCCCACGGCGCCGGTCTCGAGCCAGATGTGCAAAGTCGCATTGTGGGGGTGAAGGGGGAGGGCTTCGACCGTGAAGCCCTGCAGTGCGAGCTCCCGATTGAGCGGGCGCGAGGCATCCAGGCCGTAGCCGAACCACGGCCTCTCCCGGATGAGTTCGCCCGCAAACGACCAGATCTCCAGGCGCCAGATCCACGACAGGGGCAAGGCATCCTTGAAGCCTTGCGGCAGCGCGGCAATCAGTTCGGGCAGAGCCAAGGGCATGACAATCAGGATACCGGCCGTTATGCCGCATACCAGTGTGATCATGGTGCGCGGCCAGAAAACGGCCAGGCCGGCGGCGACGAACGCCAGCATGAAGGCCGCGGCATTGACGTGGGTGTCGAAGCTGAAGGCCGCAATCGCCGCAAGGGCCACAATGGCAATGCCGATCAGCGGCCCGCCTTCGCGCCAGGCGACCAGTCCCGCAGGCACGCTCAACAACAGCAGCGGCACCGCAGCATGCCCCAGATTGCGATTGACGAAGGTCTGCACGTCCGCTGCCGCCTCCGAAACGGCATAGCCCTCCTCGACCAACTTGAAGCCGCGAGTGGCGACACCGTCGAACAGGGCTTCCGCGAGCAGGAAGAGGCCAAGGCCCGTGACCAGAAAGATCATCGCCGCTTCGACGCGGTGCTGCCATGCTTCGCCGAGCTGTCCGATGCGCGCAACGAAGAGCACATAAAGCGGAATGCCCAGACAGGTCCGCCAGATCTGTCCCGTCCCCTCATAGGGCGACCACAGGGCCGACAGGGCTACCCAGGCGAGAAATGCCCCGCCGGCCAGCAGCCCCCAGGGCACACGCCGCATCCGCCAGAAGGCCGGATCGACGGGAAGCGCGACCAGCGCGAGAAGGGCGACCCAGGGAGCGATCAACAGGCTTCCCGCTATTGCAAACAGGAAGGAAAGCCCGAAACCGGCGATGCCGGCTATGCCTGCCCTGGTGTCGTCGCGCACGGTTCGCGCCTCCCGGTCTTGTCTCAGGCGCGTTTCAGATCGGGAGCAAGCGCGTCTGCCGACAACCGGTCAATCGCCTCGGCCAGCGGCAGGACTTCCTGCTTCTTGCCGTCCTCGCCCAGGAAACGCAGGGCCACCGTGCCCTCCTCGGCCTCCTTGCGGCCGATAACCGCAATCACCGGCACCTTGCCGACCGAATGTTCGCGGACCTTGTAGTTGATCTTCTCGTTGCGCAGATCGGTCTCGACATGCAGTCCGGCCTTTGCCATAGCCGCCCGGACCTCTTCGGCATAGGCATCCGCATCCGAGGTGATCGTGGCGATCACGACCTGGCGCGGTGCCAGCCAGAAGGGCAGCTTGCCGGCATAGTTCTCGATCAGAACGCCCAGGAAGCGTTCCAGCGAGCCCAGGATCGCCCTGTGCAGCATGACCGGCCGGTGTTTCTCGCTGTCATCGCCGACAAAGGTCGCATCGAGACGTTCCGGCAGGTTGAAATCGCACTGGATCGTGCCCGTCTGCCATTCCCGGCCGATCGCGTCCTTGACCACGAAATCCAGCTTGGGTCCGTAGAAGGCGCCGTCGCCCGGATTGTGCTCGTAGTCCAGGCCCGACGCCTCCGCCGCTTCCTTCAGCGAAGCTTCGGACTTGTCCCAGACCTCGTCCGAACCGACGCGAACCTCGGGCCGGTCGGAAAACTTGATCCGCGGTTCCTCGAAGCCGAAATCCTGGTAGACCGATTTCAGCAGTTCACAGAAGGCCTTCACCTCGTCGGTGATCTGTTCGACCGTGCAGAAAATATGTGCATCGTCCTGCACGAACCCGCGCACCCGCATCAACCCGTGCAGCGAGCCGGAAGGCTCATAACGGTGGCAGGAACCGAACTCGGCCATGCGCAGCGGCAGGTCGCGATACGATTTCTGGCCCTGGTTGAACACCTGGACGTGGCAGGGACAGTTCATCGGCTTCACCGCCAGGACCTTCTCTTCCTGGTCGATCGAGGAGATGAACATGTTCTCGCGGTACTTGTCCCAGTGGCCCGAAGCCTCCCAGAATTTCCGGTCCATCAGCTGCGGCGTGCGGATTTCCACATAGCCCGCCGCTTCCAGGCGCCGGCGCATATAGTCCTGCACCGTGCGATACAGCGTCCAGCCGTTGGGATGCCAGAACACCTGGCCCTGCGCCTCCTCCTGGAAATGGAAGAGCTCCATCTGCCTGCCCAGACGGCGGTGATCGCGCTTCTCCGCCTCTTCGAGGCGATGCAGGTGCGTCTTGAGCTGTTTCTCGTCGGCCCAGGCCGTGCCATAGATCCGCTGCAGCATGGCGTTGCGATGATCGCCGCGCCAATAGGCTCCGGCCACCTTCATCAGCTTGAACGCCTTGCCGATCTTGCCCGTGGAAGGCAGATGGGGACCGCGGCACAGGTCGAACCACTCGCCCTGACGGTAGATCGTGATCGTCTCGTTTTCCGGCAGATCGCGGATCAGTTCGGCCTTGTAGTGCTCGCCCATTTTCTCGAATTCGGCGATGGCCTCATCGCGGTCCCAGACCTCGCGCACGAAGGGCAGGTCGGCATCGACAATCTCGGCCATGCGCTTTTCGATCGCCTCGAAATCCTCCGGTGTGAAGGGTTCCTCGCGGGCAAAGTCGTAGTAGAAGCCGTCCTCGATGGCCGGACCGATCGTCACCTGCGTGCCGGGGAAGAGATCCTGGACCGCCTGGGCCAGCACGTGGGCGGTATCGTGGCGGATCACTTCGAGCGCCTTGTCATCCTTGCGGGTGACAATGGCGACCTGCGCATCGCCCTCCAGGGGCCGCGTCAGGTCCCATTCCTGTCCGTCCACCTCGGCAATGATGGCCGCCTTGGCGAGGGATTTGGAAATGCCCTCGGCCAGATCGAGCGGCGTGGCGCCTTCGGGCAGTTCGCGTTTCGATCCGTCGGGAAGCGTCACATTGATCATGTCTACATGTCCTTGTCGTCGGCGCGGCCCGCCGGCGGAAACCTGTCCTGGCCCTGTTGCGAAAACCGGGGCCGCAAGGCCCAGACTCGCCACCAGGGCGTATCCTTGCGCATGGGCGGCACGGGATCGAAACCGAATGTGCCACCGGGACGGCAGCGCAGAAGCCGTCCCAGCGTCAGCCAGAAACCGCGCCAGGCGCCCTGCCCCCTGATCGCGCCGATGGCGTAGTGCGAACAACTCGGCTCATGCCGGCATCGCACGCCCAGCGCGTAGAAGACCGGCGAGAGGGAGAGCTGATAGACGCGCAGTGCGCCAATCATCAGCCAGCCCGGCAACCGGGATTTCGGCCTATCGATCCGTTCCGTCGAACGCATATGGATTCAAGCCTTTTAACGCCGCCGTACGCGCTGTCCACCGTGGACATCAAGCGCGGCAGACGGGCCGCAGTAAAGCATTCGGGGTGCAATCGGGATATTTGCGGACTGTCCGGTTGTTACCCGCCGGCGCGGCGGGCCCGGACAGCCCTATCCAGTGAGCTCGGCCGGAGTTCGCCCGGTGCCCGCCTGGCGCGCCGCGTCGGTTACCGCCTCGAAGGCCAGCATGACGGACTGGTGGCGGGCCGGATAGGCGCGCGCGCCCTCCAGAACAGCCAGTTCGGAAAATCGTCCGCGGGGCATCGGCTTGCCCTGTTTCAGCATGGCGAGCAGGCTGTCCTTGGCCATTTCCAGCTCGCGCTGGGAGGCCCCGATAACCTGCCGCGCCAGCACGGAGGCCGAGGCCTGCCCCAGCGCGCAGGCCTTCACCCGCAGCGCCAGGTCGGCGACCTTGTCGCCCTGCATGACGATGTCGACCTCCACCTCGGACCCGCACAGGCGCGACACCTTTCGCGCCGACGCCTGCGGGCGCGCCAGACGCCCGATGCGCGGAATATCCGCGGCCAGCCGCAGGACGGCATTGGAATAGAGTTCTTCAGCCATTGCAGGCTCTATTTAAGCGGTTTCGCCCGGCTTTGCCATGGGGTAGGGCGTCTCGCCTCGAGCTTCGGCCGGGACGGCGCGGACAGCATTGCGTACGTCCGCGAAAAGCGGGCGATGAGACCGCGGGCCGCCGCCCCTAATCCCAGTCCGCCTCGTCCTCGTCCAGATAGGTTGGGTCCGTGCGGCCCAGCACTTCGGGGATATCGCCCAGATCTTCGCCCTCGTCCGGTTCCGGCTCCCAGACCTCGTCGATCTCGATGGCCCAGAAACCCTCGGCCCGGGCCGCGCCTTCGGCCAGACGGCCCGCCTGGTCCGCATCCGGGGCGACAACGCCATAGGCGACAAAGCACGGGCCGATCCCGTCCTCGGCCTGGAGCATCACATTGAAGCCCTTGAGGGCCATGGCAGTTACTCCACCACGATCCGCCAGGTCGAGCCTTCCGGGCCGTCATCGACCTGGACCTTGCGCGCATTCAGCTCGTCGCGCACCGCGTCGGCCGTGGCCCAGTCCTTGTCGGCGCGGACCTTCTGGCGCTTTTCGATCAGGATGTCGATTTCGGCACGTTCGGCTTCGCTCATGCCGGTGAGGCCGAACCAGGCGTCCGGATTGTCCTGGCCCAGCCCCATCAGGGCGCCAGCTGTCAGGAGTTCGCCCTTGGCACGGGCCTTCTCCTCCGCGGTTTCCGCCTTGTTGGCGGCACCGGCGAGGGCAAAGAGCTCCGACATTGCCTTCGGGGTGTTGAGATCATCCAGCAGCGCATCGAGGAAGGCTTCGGGCACATCCGCCGCGACCGCCTCGATATCGCCCAGCCGGCGCAGCACGCCATAGATCCGGTCCAGCGAACGGCGGGTCTTGGCCAGCAGGTCGGCATTCCAGGTCAGCGGTGCGCGATAATGCGCCGTCAGCAGGGCACAGCGCAGCACTTCGCCGGGCCAGGTCTTCAACAGGTCCCGGATCAGCGCAACATTGCCCAGCGACTTGGACATCTTGTCCGAGCCCATGTTGAGAAAGCCGTTGTGCAGCCAGTAATTGGCCATCGTCTTGCCGCCATGGGCGCAGGTCGACTGGGCGATCTCGTTTTCATGGTGCGGGAAGACCAGGTCGATGCCGCCGCCATGAATGTCGATCGTCTCGCCCAGATGCGCCTCGCACATGGCGGAACATTCCAGATGCCAACCCGGACGGCCACGGCCCCAGGGGCTGTCCCAGCCCGGCTCGTCCTCCGACGACGGCTTCCACAGCACGAAATCGCAGGGGTCCTTCTTGTAGGGCGCCACTTCGACACGGGCCCCGGCGATCATGTCGTCCAGCGAGCGCTTGGACAGCGCGCCATAGGCCTCATAGGACTTCACCGAGAACAGGACATGGCCCTCGGCCTCGTAGGCATGGCCGGTATCGACCAGGCGCTGCATCATCGCGATCATCGGACCGATATGATCGGTCGCCTTGGGTTCCAGCGTCGGCGGGGCGATGCCCAGCGCGTCTAGATCCTCGCGATAGATGCGGGCAAACCGGGTCGCCACCGCCTCGATGCTTTCACCGCTTTCGCGGGCTGCAGCCATGATCTTGTCGTCGATATCGGTGATATTGGCCGCCAGGACGACTCCGCTCTCGCCATATAGATGCGCGAGCACGCGCCGCAGCACATCGAACACGACGGGCGGGCGGGCATTGCCGATATGGGCGTAGGAATAGACCGTCGGACCGCAGACATACATCGTCACCCGGCTCTCGTCGATCGGTTCGAAAACGCGTTTTTTTCGCGCCATCGTGTCGTAAAGAGTAAGCGATTTCATGATGCTATCTATCCGCCAACTATCCAGATACTGAAAAATGCATACGCCGCATGCGGTCCTATCATTGGAAACGGCGCTGGGAAGCCTTAAATACGGGCAAGCGCGCAAGCGTGGAAACAGAGGATTTCAGGCACCGCCCTGCAAAAAGAGCGGTCTGTGCATCCTCGATCCGGAAACCGGCACTACGGCTGCGTCGTATACCAGCGGAGCCGACCCGACAACGAAAGGATCCATGAGGATGGACGCCGTGACACCTGAAGCCGTGCGCCTAGCTGGCGCTGCCAACACCCGTCCCACCCGCGAAGAGGCCGAAGAGGCCGTCCGCACGCTCATTTCCTGGGCCGGAGACGATCCCGCCCGCGAAGGCCTGATCGATACGCCCAAGCGCGTCGTGAAAGCCTGGGAAGAGTGGTTCTCGGGCTATCAGGCCGACCCCCTGCAGGCCCTGGGCCGCACCTTCGAGGATGTGCAGGGCTATGACGACATGGTCATGCTGACCAATATCGATGTCGAGAGCCATTGCGAACACCATCTCGCGCCGATCCTCGGAGTGGCTCATGTCGCCTACCTGCCGCAGAATTCCGTCGTCGGCATTTCCAAGATCGCCCGTGTCGTCGAGATCTTCTCCAAGCGCATGCAGACGCAGGAGACGATGACGGCCCAGATCGCCGACGCCCTGAACGAGGCGATGAGCCCGCGCGGCGTGGCAGTTCTGATCGATGCGAAGCACCAGTGCATGACCACGCGCGGCGTACACCATCCGAACGTCTCGACCATCACCACCACCTTCACCGGCGAATTCAAGACCGACGCCGCACTGAAGGACCGCTTCATGCGCCTGGTGGAACGGGCCTAGGAAACAAACGGCCAATAAAAGCGTTGTAATAGCGATGTAATAAATTGCACCCCGTGCGCCTGCAGGCCATGGGGTGCAATTATCATGGATCGCTGTTAGGGCTTTTGCGTTCCCAATACATTGAGCGTGTTTGGGCTCAATACCGTTTCGCAACCCGGGAAGACATCGACATGACGCAAAAGATTTTCGCCGCCGCCCTTGCCGCCGCCCTGACCGCAGGGACCGCCGCTGCTCCGGCTCTCGCCCAGGACGCCGCCGGCATGCAGGAACAGGCACCCCAGACCTTCGAACTGACCGACGAGCAGGTCCTTGCCTTCATCGAGGCCGCCCAGGGCATAAATGCGCTCGTCCAGGAGATCCAGCCGCAAATCCAGGCCGCGGAGACGCCGGAAGCCCAGCAGCAGATCCAGCAGGACGCCCAGGCCCAGATGGCGGGTATTGTGGAAGAGGCCGGCCTGACGGTGGTCGAGTACAATTCCATCGCCAATGCCGCCCGCAACGATGAAAGCGTCGCCGCTCGCATCCGCGAAACCGCGCAGGCACAACAGTCCGCGCAATAGGCCGCGGACGCCGTTTATCAGCAGAAACGGGCGGCCCGGCGGGCCGCCCGTTCTCGTGTGCAGCGTTACATCGCTTCCAGCAGGCCTTCCGCCTCGAGCGCGGCCCGGACTGCCGGACGCGCATGCACACGGTCCATGAAGGCTGCCAGACGCGGCCGCTCGCCCAGGCCAACGCCCGTCGGGCCGGCCCAGTTGGTCAGGGTGTACAGATACGCGTCGGCAATGGTGAAATCCGGACCGGTCAGGTAATCCCGGCCGTCAGCCAGAGATTGCTCGATGTAGTCGAGCCGGCTGCGAACCTTGTCGATCGCCGCCGCCTTGTCGGCTTCCGGGGCCTTCGGGTTGAACAGAGGGCCGAAGGACTTGTGCAATTCCGACGACAGAAAGGTCAGCCATTCATTTACCCGGGTGCGTTCCAGCGTGCCCGGCGCCGGCGCCAGGCCGGCATCGGGATATGTGTCGGCGATGTGCTGGACCAGCGCCGCGCCCTCGGTCAGCAGCACGCCGGAACCGATGTCGAGCGCCGGAACATAACCTTTCGGATTGACCTCGCGGAAGGACCGGCCGGACGCGGCGATCACGCCCCTGGCGAGATCGACCTGTTCGAGTTCCACGTCCACACCCGCTTCCCGCAGGGCGATATGCGGCGACAGGGAACAGGCGCCGGGGGAAAAATAGAGTTTCATGGATAATTTCCTTCTTCGGTGGGGGAGGATCACGCGCCGGCGGGGGCCGGCGCGCGGGCGGGTGAAGCGGTGGTAAGCTCGGTCATGAGATCGCCGGCGCGGCGATGCGTGAGAAGCGGCGCACCCTGGCCGGCGTAGAGCGATGCGAAATCCTCGTCGCCCGCCTCGATCGCGGCGCGCTTGAGATGCCCGAGGAACCAGGCCTGGACCGGAAAAGGCGGGAGATCGGCCGCACGCGCTTCCATTTCGGCAATGACGCGATTGGGAATGCCCCGCGCCAGACGGCCGGTATAGGCACGGGTGAGAACCGTATGGCGCGCGCGTGGTGAAAACAGCACGTCGCGATGGGCATCACTCGTGCCGGACTCCGCGCAGGCCAGAAAGGCCGTGCCCAGCTGGGCGGCGCCGGCGCCCAGTGTCAGGGCGGCATCGATACCGGCCCGGTCCGCAATACCGCCCGCCGCGATGACGGGCCGTTTCAGACGGGCCGCGATCTGCCGGGTCAGGGGCAATGTTCCGACGAGATTGTTGTCGGCCGGTTCCAGGAAGGCCGGGCGGTGACCGCCGGCTTCAAATCCCGTCGCCAGAACGAGATCGACGCCTGCCGCATCCAGCGCTTCCGCTTCGGCCAGCGTCGTGGCCGCGCCCAGGGTGAGGATGTCGCGTTCGCGGCAGGCTTTCAGCGTCACCGCGTCGGGAATGCCGAACACGAAGGAAAACACCCGCGGGCGGGTCTCCAGGATCGCTTCGGCCTGGTCTTCGAAGCGCGGATGATAGCGTGCCTGCGGCTCGGGCTTGTCCAGCCCGTATTCGCGGAAGAAGGGAGCGAAGACCGGCCAGACGGCGTCGAAGGCGTCCCGGGAAAAGGGGTCGCCGCCCGGATCGTGGTCGGAAACCCAGAGATTGAGGGCGAAGGGCTCGTCCGTCGCCGCCCGCAGTTCGGCAGCCAGATCCTCGATCCCGTCCGGATCGAGAATATGCGCTCCGAACGAGCCCAGCCCGCCAGCATTTGAAACAGTGGCGGCCAGTTCTACCGTCGACAATCCGCCACCGAACGGTCCCTGGACAATCGGGTGGCGCAGTCCGATACGCCGTTGAGCTTCGCTTGCATCCGCCATCCTGAAGGCCTCCTGTCCGATGCGGTCGGAGGCTCAGATGGGATCCCTGATTACGAAATGTAACCTTGTCGCTTCAGGTAAGGAATATTTTGTACTATCCCTGTGGTAAGCTGCTTCCGGGAGGCACAGTCATGCTCAAACGCCGGCACAACCGGTCCGCTCCGCTCGACGACGGGGTGGGTTGCCCCGTGAACGAGTGCATGAGATTGCTGGGCGGTGCCTGGACGCCGTATGTGATCTGGCATCTGAGCGGTGGACCGCGGCGCTTTTCCGAGCTGGAAAACGACATACCGCCGATCTCGGCGAAAGTGCTTTCGGCCCGGCTGAAGGAACTCGTCGCCAAGGGCGTCGTCATGCGCACCGTTCAGCCGACTTCCCCGCCCAGCGTCGAATACTCCCTCAGCGAACTGGGCCGCGAGCTCCTGCCGGTAATCGAAGCGATCGTCGATGTAGGAACACGGCTCAAGCGTTCGGCAGGTGTGTGCGACGTCTGAGCGCCGTAGCCCGCCTTCCCGTCAAGGTGCCGGAGAAGGCCGGCCCCGGGTTTCCTATTCCACTCGCTCCACCACCGGAACCGAGCCGTCCGCAGTGCGCTCCAGACGCCAGCGGCTGTCGAGCCCGGCACGATAGTCGCGCTGAAGAATGGTGGACACGGTAACGTATTCGGCCTCCGCCGCCTCCGGCGTCAGGGTCAGGCGGATATAGCCGTGGTCTTCCATATTGCAGTGGCGCACATCGGTGTTCGCATCGGCCATCATCTGTCCGTAATCGACACCGGGCGCCTTGAAGGACGAGAAGGGCGAAGGCGAGGTCACCGAAGTGCCGACGAATTCCGTGCCGATCCGGTGTCCGCCCGCATCGACCAGATCGTTGGCCCAGAAGGAGTGCACGTCGCCGGTGATGGTGATGACATCGGCCTGCGCGTCGCGCAGGGCCGAAAACAGACGTTCGCGCTCGGCCGGATAGCCGTCCCACATGTCCAGATTGAAGGGGATGTCGAAGCGCGTGCGCAGGATGAAATTGCGCGCGAACTCGCTATCCCGCGTCGCCCACCAGCGCAGCCAGCCGGGCATTTCCCGCGAGAAGTCCGGGAAATTCACGCGTGACATGATCACCTGGTTGGCCAGGATGCGCCAGGTTTTGCCCGCTGCGACAGACGCCGCGCAGGCTTCGCGTATACGCGCGATCTGCTCCGGCCCGATCAGCTCGCGGTCCCCGTCCCCCACTACATCGCGCTTCCACGACTCGACGGCGGCAAGAACTTCGGAATCCTCGATGTCGGCATCGGAGGCCACCGGGAAGCTGTCCTGCAGGATTTCCTGGTCACGCGCGGACAGCCGGCTTTCGATCAGGCACAGCGTCGCCAGATCGCCGATCTCGTAGGCGCCGTAGCGATGGCGCAGATCGTCCGGCTCGCGCGAGGGCGTCCAGTCATACCAGGCCCGCAGGGCGGCGTTGCGCCGGTCGTCCCACGAGCCCTCACCCTCATTGTGGTTCTGGGCGCCACCGGTCCAGGAATTATTGGCCGTCTCGTGATCGTCCCAGCTCATGATCCAGGGCGCCGCACCGTGCAGCGCCTGAAGGTCGGGATCCGACTTGTACTGGGCGTGGCGCGCCACATAGTCCTCGTAGGAGACGATCTCGTGCAGCGGATCGGGTACACGGTTCAGCGCCTGCGCATTCCCCGTGGCATAGCCGCCATACCCGTATTCGTAGATGTAGTCGCCCAGATGGACGACCAGGTCGAGATCGCCATTCCCGGCAGCTTCGCGATAGGCATTGAAATGCCCGGCCGGGAAATTGGAGCAGGAGAACACGCCGATGCGGAACCGGCTGACCGCGCCTTCGGGCAAGGTGCGGGTGACGCCCGTGGGGGAATAGGTCTCGCCCAGGCGGAAACGGTAGAAATAACGCCTTCCGGGCTGGAGTCCCGTGGCCAGGATCTTCAGGGTACCCAGGGGCTGGGGCCGGATATAGGTGCGCTCTTCGCCCTGCTGGAAAACAATGTCGGAGAAAGCCTCGTCGTGCGCCAGCTCGACGCCGCGATAGCCGCCGGCATCGTCGCTGAGCGCCGTCCACAACATCACCGAGGTCTGGTCGGGATCGCCCGAGGCAACACCATGGCGGAAATGCCCCTCGCCGCGGGGCTGGAAGGTGTCCGGCTTCGGCGAACAGGCGCTGGCGGCCAGACCGGTTCCCGCCGCTCCGATCAGTGCGCCGCGGCGCGTAAGAGATGTCTTCGTCATGCCGTCCCCCGCGGTTCGATATCGAAGACCACTAAACCGTATTCGCGACGACTTCACTACGATACGTGCCGGAAGGCCGTGCGCCGAACTCCCCCAGGCCCCGGCACACGGCCTTCCCCCACATCCTCGCAGGGCAGATGAAGCGACGCGCAGCATGCGGTCACGCGTCCCGGTCCAGTGTCAGACGTCGACGCCGGCCCGGACGCCGTAAAGCATGGGGGGCGCTGGCAATGACGCTTTGCCGACAAGGCCGTGACAGGTAGATCACGCGCTACAGCAACAGACGGTGCGTTGCATTCCTGCACCGGTTGAGGAACTGTCCGGAGATGACCGGGATCGCCGAGACCACTCAGCTTACCGCCTCCAGCGAGGCCGCAGGCGCGCGCCTCGATCGCTGGCTGGCGGCCGAGATCGACACGCTGTCGCGCTCGCGGCTGAAGGCACTGATCGAGGACGGGCAACTGCGGGTCGACGGATCGGTTTTCACCGACCCATCGGCCAAGGTGGTGGAGGGCGCGCGCTATACGCTCGCCATTCCCGCCCCCCGCCCGGCCGAGCCGACGCCGGAAAGGATGGATCTCGACGTCCTGTTCGAGGACGGCGACCTGATCGTGCTGTTGAAACCGGCCGGCCTCGCCGTGCACCCGGCCGCCGGGAACTGGACAGGCACGCTGGTGCATGGCCTGCTGCATCATTGCGCCGGCTCGCTGTCGGGTATTGGCGGTGTGGAACGTCCCGGCATCGTGCACCGGCTCGACAAGGACACGTCCGGAGTGATGGTCGCCGCCAAGTCGGATACCGCGCATCAGGGCCTGACCGCCCAGTTCGCCGCCCACAGTGTCGAGCGCGCCTATGTCGCCTTCACCCGCAATGCGCCCAGTCCCAAGGCCGGACGGGTCGAGACGCAGATCGTGCGCTCCCAGCAGGACCGCAAGAAATTCACCGTGCCGCGCGATCCGGCCAGCGAGGCCGGCAAACACGCCATTACCAATTACCTCACCCTGGCCCGCTACGGCCAGGCGCCGGACATGGCCGTCGGCACGGGGCTGGCGGCAAAGGTGGAATGCCGTCTGGAAACCGGCCGCACCCACCAGATCCGCGTCCACATGGCCCATATCGGCTGCCCGCTGCTGGGCGATCCGGTCTATGGACACAAGCGCGGCAATCTGCTCGCGACAGCGGACAATGGCCGGGAGCTGAAGGATTTCCGCCGGCAGGCCCTGCATGCGGCAATCCTGGGTTTCGACCATCCGGTCACCGGCCAGCAGCTGCGCTTCGAGGCGGATCTGCCCAAGGACATGCAGCGCCTGGAGAAATTCCTTCTGCGATTGTAGCAACCGAACTGGACGCCGGCCTCCCCGGGGGCCATGGATAGGACGGATCGCGAGGAAAGCTTGCCATGACTGAGAATCAGGCACCGGAAACGGCAACACGCGGCGTCGGCGGTTCCACGCCGGACGCAGAGCTGGCCCGGCTCAACCCCATGCTGAATGACTGCCGCCCCACTTCCGCAGATCGCTATCGTGCGCGGCTGGACGGCCTGGCACGGCGATTGAGGGCTGACGGTTTCGCCGCGGCCTGGCTCAATGCCGGCAGCAACCTGACCTATTACACCGGCCTCGTCTGGCGGCCCTCCGAACGGCTGGTCGGCGCCTTGTTCACGGCCGATGGCGACCTGACCTATGTCGGCCCCGAGTTCGAACGCGGCACGATCGAGGGTTTTATGCGCCTGGACGCGCCTCTGCGCGGATGGGAGGAGCATGAGGATCCCTATGCGCTGACCGGATCGCTGCTGACGGGTGGCGATCTCGCCATCGATCCGGCCACCCCCCTCACCGTTGCCCGGGCGCTCGAATTCGGCTGGCCGGGCGCCTGCCGCGACGGCGACGAACTTGTTCTCTGCGCCCGCCGGGAAAAGGATGCCGGCGAGATCGCGCTGATGCAGGCCGCCAAGACCGCCACGCTGGAGGTGCACAAGGCGGCCGCGCGCATCCTGAGACCCGGCATCTCCACCCGGGAGGTGACAGAGTTCATTCACGCCGCCCACAAGAGGATCGGTGCACCTGGCGGTTCAACATTCTGCATTGTCCTGTTCGGACCGGATACGGCTTTCCCGCACGGCGTCGCGAGGCCCAAGACTCTGGAAGAGGGCGATATGGTGCTGATCGATTGCGGCTGCGCCATCCATGGCTACCAGTCCGACATCACCCGCTCCTACGTTTTCGGCGAACCGACAGCGCGCCAACGCGAGATCTGGAATGTGGAGAAGGAGGCCCAGATCGCCGCGTTCGAAGCCGCCCGTATCGGCGCACCCTGTTCGGCCGTGGACGCGGCGGCCCGCGCCGTAAACGAACGCCATGGCCTGGGTCCGGGGTATGCCCTGCCCGGCATGCCGCACCGGACCGGCCACGGTATAGGCCTGGACATCCACGAAAGCCCCTACCTGGTGGGCGGCGACGATACGCCGCTGTCTGCCGGCATGTGTTTTTCCAACGAGCCCATGATCTGCGTTCCCGGCGAATTCGGTGTGCGCCTGGAGGATCATTTCTACATGACACCGCAGGGCCCGCGCTGGTTCACGGCGCCGTCAAGGTCGATCGACGATCCTTTCGGCTAGGCCTGCCCCCCGCCGCTGGTCGCCTTCAGGCCCACAATTCCCAGCAGGATCATCGCCAGGAAGACGATCCGCGCCAGGGTAGCCGGTTCCTTGAAAACGAGGATGCCCACGGTCGCCACGCCGAGCGCGCCGATCCCGGTCCACACGGCATAGGCCGTGCCGGCGGGCAGGTGTTTCATGGCGATGTAGAGCAGCGTCATCGAACCGATCAGCGCCAGCACCACACCGCCCTGCTGCCAGAGGGGCGCGTCCCGGCCGACATATTTGAAGCCGATCGCCCAGACCATTTCCAGAAGACCGCCCAGGACCAGGAGGGTCCACGGGCCCAGGAGCCCCGCGTTCACGCCAGCGCCTCCGCATCGTAGTTGCGGGCCCAGACCCTTTTTATGACCGGATTACGCTCCAGCGCGTGCACGGCACCGGCGAGATGGGGGCAGTTCGCCTCGAACCAGTCGCGCCGGGGCGACCAGAAGCTCATCATCGCAACATAGACGTCCAGAAAACTCATATTCGCGCCCAGGAGACAGGGACCGGCGCACCCCTCGAACGCCTCGTTCATGATCGTCCACATCGCCTTGCGGCGCTCATTGGCGCTGTGCCGCAGCGCTTCCTGAACCTCGGGATCGGGGTGATAGCGCGAAGGATCGTCCGACAGGGTGAAGGTGGAATAGATGCTGGCGGACAGAAAACTCATCCAGCGCAGGTATTGCGCCCTCTCAGGCGCATCCGGCGCCGGCACCAGGCCGGCCCCGGGATGGAGATCGCCGAGATAGGTCAGGATGGCGGCGCTCTCCGTCATCGGAGACCCGTCCGGCAGGATCAGCGCGGGCACCTGGCCCACCGGGTTTATGGCAGTAACGCGCCGGCGATTGGCCTCGTCGCCCAGCGGGTCGGCCTCGACAAATTCATAGTCCAGCCCCAGCAGCTCCAGTGCGGCCTCCACACAGACCGAACCGAAGCCCGACTGGCCGTACAGCGTATAGCTCATCACGCGTCCCCTATGGGTTTGTGCTCGGTGCCCTCGCCTTCGGTGACGAACAGCGCCTCGCCGGGCTCGTGCACCACACCGCGATGCCAGACGCCCGCTGGTACCAGCACTGCCTTGCCCGGGCCGAGCGGGACCGGGCGTTCACCCTCGGGCTCCTCCAGGATCACATCCATCCGCCCTGACAGCATCATCACCAATTCCTCTCCGGCCGGATGGCGCTCCCAGTGCGGGAAATCGCCCGTCATCGCCAGCACCATCGCGATACGGCCCGGATAGACTTTGCGGCCGCTGGCGAGATCGCCCCAGAAATCGCCGGAAGTGTCGATCTCCGACGCGCCACTGGGCGCCAGGTGGACATAGGTATTGCGGGGATCGAAGGAAGAGCCGGGCATGAATGCCTCCCGTCAGCCTGGTGTCAGCAGCGTTGTGTCAGGACCGGCCCTTGCGGATCGCGGCCTGCACTTTCAGCGCCTGCACCGTCATGCGCACATCGTGCACCCGTACCATGGCCACGCCGGCCTGCGCCGCGCGCAGGGCGGCGGCCAGCGAACCGCCCAGCCGCTCCGTCTCTGCAGCACCGTCGTCGATGGCAGCAATGAAGCGTTTGCGCGAAGCGCCGAAGAGAACGGGATAGCCCAGGGCGATAACCTGGTCGAGATCGTGCATGAGGGCGAGATTGTGGTCCAGCGACTTGCCGAAACCGATGCCCGGATCGAGCCAGATACTGTCCGCCGTCACACCGGCGCCCATGGCGATGTCGGCGCGCTCGGTAAGAAAATCGCACACGTCGGAGACCACGTCTTCGTATTGCGGATTCTTCTGCATGGTTTGGGGCGTGCCTGACATGTGCATCAGGATCACGGGCACGCCCAGCTCGGCCGCAGTCTCTACCGCTCCCTCATGGCGCAGCGCCATGACATCGTTCCAGATATCCGCCCCGGCCTCGATCGCGGCGCGGGCCACGGCGGGCTTGAACGTATCGATCGAGATACGCGCCGCCGTGCGTTCGCGCAGCGCCCGAATCACCGGAATGACCCGTTTGAGCTCTTCGGCTTCGGGGACGGGTTTTGCCCCCGGCCGGGTGGACTCTCCGCCGATATCGATGATGTCGGCACCGTTATTCAGCATTTCGAGGGCCCGACAGACCGCCGCTTCCTGATCGATCCACTGGCCGCCATCGGAAAAACTGTCCGGCGTGACATTCAGCACACCCATGATGAAGGGCAGGTCAGATTTGCGGCGGGGACGGAGTTTGGCCATGCAGTTCTGCTAGTCCCGGGCAGACAGGTTGGCAAGGGCCCGACCGGACGGTCGGCGACCTGCGGGGTCGAACAGCCAATCCCTTGTGGTGCACCTGCACCGGGCGGCCGCGACGATCGCGACACTCCGGGACAGCACCCTCGCCCCACCAAAAAACCCCGGACCAGCGGCCCGGGGTTTCTGATCTTCTGGCACGCAAGCGCCTAAGCCCCCTGCGGTTCCGGCCCGGTTTCCGGCCCCTCTTCCTCCGCGTCGGTCGTCGGCACGGCACTGGCCGGCGCTGTGGGCGGCGGGGTGTCGTCCTCTTCGGGGCGCTGCGGCGGCTTGCCGTTGAGCAGGTCGGTGATTTCCGCACCCGTCAGGGTCTCGTATTCTAGGAGGCCCTCGGCGAGCGTTTCCCAATCCTTTTGCTTTTCGGTCAGGATGCGCTTGGCATCGGCCAGACCCTGATCGACCAGCTTCTTCACCTCGGCCTCGATCTTGCGCGAGGTTTCCGGCGAGATCGAACGCGACTGCACCAATTGCTGGCCCAGGAAAACCTCGCCCTGGTCGTCGGCATAGTCGATCGTGCCCAGTTCGTCGCTGAGGCCCCAGCTGGTCACCATGGCGCGGGCCAGGCGGGTGGCCTGCTGGATGTCCGAAGCGGCGCCGGAGGTGACCTTCTCGCGGCCGAATTTCAGCTCTTCCGCCACGCGGCCGCCCATCATCACGGCCAGACGCGAGGTCATCTCCTCGCGCGTCATCGACATCTTGTCGCCCTCGGGCAGCTGCATGACCATGCCCAGCGCACGGCCGCGCGGAATGATGGTCGCCTTGTGCACCGGATCGGTCGACGGCATGTTCAGCGCCACCATGGCGTGACCGGCCTCGTGATAGGCGGTGAGCTGTTTTTCCTTCTCGGTCATGACCATGGAGCGGCGCTCCGGCCCCATCATGACCTTGTCCTTGGCGTCCTCGAATTCCGGCATCGACACCAGGCGCTTGTTGCGCCGCGCCGCCAGGAGGGCGGCCTCGTTGACAAGATTGGCGAGATCGGCACCGGAGAAGCCCGGCGTACCGCGTGCGATCACCTTGGGATCGACATCCGAGCCCAGCGGCACATCGCGCATGTGAACCTTCAGGATCTTCTCGCGGCCGATGATATCCGGATTGGGCACCACGACCTGGCGGTCGAAGCGGCCGGGACGCAGCAGCGCCGGGTCCAGCACGTCCGGACGGTTGGTCGCGGCGATCAGGATGATGCCCTCATTGGCCTCGAACCCGTCCATCTCGACCAGCAGCTGATTCAGCGTCTGTTCGCGCTCGTCATTGCCGCCGCCCAGGCCGGCACCGCGCGAGCGGCCCACCGCATCGATCTCGTCGATGAAGATGATGCAGGGCGCGTTCTTCTTGGCCTGTTCGAACATGTCGCGTACGCGGGACGCACCGACACCGACGAACATTTCCACGAAGTCAGAGCCGGAAATGGTGAAGAAGGGCACATTCGCCTCGCCGGCCACGGCACGGGCCAGCAGCGTCTTACCGGTGCCCGGAGGGCCGACCAGCAGCGCACCCTTGGGGATCTTGCCGCCCAGGCGCTGGAATTTCGACGGGTCTTTCAGATACTCGACGACTTCCTGCAATTCTTCCTTGGCCTCGTCGACGCCAGCGACGTCGTCGAAGGTCTTGCGGCCGTGATGTTCGGTCAGAAGCCGCGCCTTGGACTTGCCGAAGCCCATGGCGCCGCCGCGCCCGCCGCCCTGCATCTGGCGCATGAAGAAGATCCACACGCCGATCAGCAGCAGGAAGGGGAACCAGTTCAGCAGCATCGTGACAAGGAAGTTGCCCTCCTGGGCCTCTTCCTCGACGCGGATATCGACACCGGCCTCGCGCAGCAGGCGGACGGTCTCGTTGTCCTGGGGCGGCAACGTGGCCACGATGGTCTGGCCGGTCCCGCTCTGCGCACGCACCTCGTCGCCGCGGATCGTCACCTGGGAAATCTCATTGCGCTCGACGCGGGCGAGAAATTGCGAATAGGTCACCTCGCTGGCCGACGGTGCCGTCTGCGACGAATTCTGCAGCAGCTGGAACAGGGCCAGCAACAGCACAAGGACCAGGGCCCAGATCGCGAGATTTCTCATTTGCATGCGTTCATTCCGTTCAAACAGGCGGTCATTATCGACCGGATATGGGCATTGTGCCGTTGCATTGCCAGAACAGCCTACAGTATCCGCCGCCGCGGCGCTGCGTCATTTCGTATCAAACCATGGCGGCGCACCGCCCGGTACCAGCCGGGTGCAAAATCTGTGCTCCAGCAGCGGCGTGATTGTTACTTCGCTGCGATCCGCATCCGTCAGGCCCGGCAGGGCGGCAATCTCCCCCTTCCGGCGCAGCGCCAGAAGTCCGGAGCGGGCGATCCCGGGCACACCATCCAGTATAGCCCGGCAATCGAGGCCGTCATATGACCGGCCCAGCGGTTCCGCATGCCAACCGTCGGGCAAGGGCGCGATGGCGAACCGGCCATCCCAGACGTCGCCAGCCAGCGCCGGGGGTGCCGGCCGGTCGACCCGGCCCAGCACGGCGCCGGGGTCGCGCACAAGCCACGCCGTTCCGCCGGACGCCGTCAGCAGCACACCCCCGGCCGTAGCCGTGCGCCTGCCGGACAGGGCGCCCTCGATACGGTCGATCGCGTGCGCGCCGGGCAGGCGCTCCTGTCCCGACACCGCCAGCATCAGCGCCTCGAGCAGGCGCCGCCGGATCGCCGGCCGCGCGGCCTGCAGTGCCGGCGCGTCCAGCTCGGCCCCGCCCCAGCCGTGAACGACAACCGTTCCGCGGGCCAGGTTCAGGGCCGCCCGCCCCTCGGCCTCGACGAGATGACGGATTTCCCGGGCCAGACGGGCAAACCGGGACGGGTCGAACCCTGCCGCACGATATCCGCCCATGGCTTCGCGAATACGGATGCGGGCATGGCGGCGATCGGAGTTGGACGGATCCTCGACCCAGTCCTCACCCCGCTCGCGCAGCCAGTTGCGCAGATCGGCGCGCGAGGTCTCCAGCAATGGCCTCAAGAGGCGCAGCCCGCGCCCCCCGGGCCAGACCGGAGACGGGCCCGCCGGCGCCATGCCGGCACATCCGCGCCAGCCGCCGCCGGCCGCCAGCCGCATCCAGACGGTTTCCGTCTGGTCGTCCTGCGTGTGGGCGAGCATCAGATCGGCCAGCCCGGCCTTGCGGCACGCCGCGGCCAGAAGCCGGTGGCGGGCATCGCGGGCGGCCGCCTGCACGCCGCTGTCCGGTTTCGGACCGGTCCAGGAGAGGACTTCGCCCGCATGACCCAGTTCTGCAGCCCGCCCGGCCACGCTCCGTGCCTCCGCGCGCGCTTCGGGGCGAAGGCCGTGATCGACTGTGAAAACGTGCAGGGACCGCCCCCGGGAGCGCGCCCAGGCTGAGGCCATCAACAAGAGCGCGTGAGAATCGCTGCCGCCGGAACAGGCGAGTGCCAGCCCGCCTTCGGGCGCGGCGTGCCGGTCAAGCCAGTCGTGGACGCGTTCGGGAATCGACGCGCGCACGCCTACCGGCAGCCGGCGCGCAGGGATTCCCGGTTGGCCCGGGCCCGCGAGGCGGCCGGTGCATTCGGGAACTGACCGGAAAAACGGTCGAGCGTGGCGCAGGCATCGGCCTGCCGGCCCATCCCGTTGAGCGACGCCGCCAGGCGCACCAGGGCGTCTGGCGCCTTTTCGCCGTCCGGACGGCTGCGCAGCGATGCGATATAGGCGTCGGCGGCCTCGGCGAAATCCGACCGCACGAAGAAGGTTTCGCCCAGCCAGTACCAGGCTTCGCCGGCACGGGCATGATCGGGGTGCTCGTTCACGAAGGTCTCGAAACCGACCTGGGCACCGCCGAAATCGCCGTCCAGCAGCTTGGCGTGCGCCTGGTCGAACAGGCCCGCCGGATCCGCCTCGACTGCCGGCGCCATCTCGCCGGCCTCGGCAGCCCGCATGCCGTTCGGTGCTCCGAGCACACCGGTCGCAGCGGCACGGGCCTCGGCGTGGGGATCATTCGGGTCGACAATGGCGATCCGCGAACCGTCGACCTCGTCCAGACCATCCCGCATCCAGGCCACTGCCTCATCGTCCAGCGGCGTCTCCTGCGGTTGCGGCGGAGCAAGTTGCGCTTCCAGCGCCTCGACCTGCTGGCGCAATTGCCGGTTCTCGTAGTTCAGCCGTTCGGTTTCCCCGGTCAGTTCGCGCAGCTGGTATTCCATCTCGTCGATCCGGCGCATCAGCGCCTCGGCCACGGGATCGCCGGCCATGAACTGGTCTTCCAGCTCGCCGATGCGCACCTCGGCGGCGTCGATGCGTTCGGCCAGCTCACGGCGCGACTGGGCGTGGGCGGGAACCGTCAGCACGAAGGCCGCGGTCAGGACGGTTACACTGAGAGCTTTGATCATGATGCGCACCTTACAAACGAGCGCGGCAAAATTACGGCGGCGGCCCCGAAGACCGCAAGCCCAGCGAAAACGCCCGTGACGGAACCGCCACGGGCGTTTTGCTGTCAGCGAGGCAGATGCCCGCTAGTTGGTGTAGCCGCTGCCGACGATCGACGTCGTCGCATTGCGGTTGATCGCCCAGCACTGCTCGTTCGACTGCGTGCAGGTCGGACGCTCCTTGCCGTAGGACACGGTGGAAATCCGCGAGGGATCGACACCCTGGCTGATCAGATAGTCGCGGGCCGCATTCGCACGACGGGCGCCCAGGGCCAGGTTGTATTCGCGCGTACCGCGTTCGTCGCAATTGCCGGCGACGAGGATGCGGGCGTCCGAATAGCTGGCCAGCCAGGCCGCCTGGCGGCGCAGCGTTTCACGGGCTTCATTGGTCAGATCGTGACGATCGAGGCCGAAGAAGACACGGTCGCCTGCCGTCTGGACAAAATGCTCGGTCGAACCCGGCGTCGGTCCGGCCGGCTCACTCGGGCCACGATCGACCGGCTCGGCCGAACGCGGCGGTTCAATCGGCTCCGGGTCGTCGGCCGGCGGCGTTGACGCGCAAGCCGTCGCGAAGGCGCCCAGCGCCGCAATGGCAAACAGTTTGATATTCATGATGTTACACCCTCATGCAGCCAGGCCGTGATGACCAATGGCATACTCTCGATCACGACTCGCGTGACGCAACTGAAAACGCGACCCCCCCAATGGCGCCGCATATCGCCACGAACGTTACGCAGAAATCCTCTACTCGATCAAGGGCGACCACGCGGGATCGGACGCCATGCCGCCCGTCGCCAGCCGCCTAAGATTGAAACCTGCCAGATCAACACTCCAGATCTCGTAACGCGTACCGTCCGTGCGCGGTTCCCCGCGTGTGAACAGCAAGACACGGCCGTTCGGCGACCAGGCCGGCGTATCCACGAAATAGCCTTCAAAAAGAATGCGTTCGATGCCCGAACCGTCCGCCCTGACCACGCCGAGCGAGAATGTGCCGCCGGACTGTTTCGTGAAGGCGATCAAATCGCCGCGAGGCGACCAGACAGGCGTGGTGTAGCGGCCATTGCCGAAAGTGATGCGCTGCACGTCCGAACCGTCGCGGTTCATGGTGTAGAGCTGCGATCCGCCGCCGCGCGAAGAGGAAAAGACGATCCGCTCGCCATCCGGCGAGAAGGAGGGTTCCACATCGTCGGCCGGATGCTGGGTCAGCCGGTCCAGCGAGCGGGTGCGCAGGTCATAGAGATGGATGTCGTGACCGGAGCGCGTCTCCACCGAAACTGCAAGCGACTCACCGTCCGGCGAGAACCGTGCCGACAGGCTCTGCCCGTCCGGATCGAGACCGGCACTGCGCATCGCCGAGCTGAACAGGGCTTCCTGGCGCCCGGTCTCCAGATCGTAGAGATAGGTCGTCGCCTGCCCCTCGAGGAAGGAGACATAGGTGATCTCCTGGGAGTTCGGCGAATAGTTCGGCAGGAGCGCCATGTAGGACCGGTCCGTCAGGAATGAGGGGTTGGCCCCGTCCTGGTCCATGATTGCCAGCTGGCGCAGCGGTTCGCCCTCGATGCCACGACCCTCGGCGACGTAGACGATGCGGGTGTTGAAATAACCCTCCTCACCGGTCAGACGCTGATAGACGGCATCGGCCACCTTGTGCGCCACGCGGCGCCAGTTTTCCGGTGCAGTGCGGTATTGCAGGCCCAGCAATTGTTCCTCCAGCCGCGTATCCCACAGCCGGAAGGCCACCACGAGACGGCCGTCGTCCTGGATTGTCACCGAGCCGACCAGCAGGGCCGACGCATCGATCACGCGCCAGTCTGAAAAGCGCGGGCGCAGATCGATATTCTCGATATCCTCGATATAGGCCGCCGGATCGATCGGGGCGAACAGGCCGGAGGAGGCCAGATCGTTGGTCACCACCCGGGTGATGTCCGAGCCTCGCGAGAGGGCTTCCTCGCTCTCCCCGGCAAAGTCGGGCAGAGCGATCGGAAGCGGATCCAGATTGCCGCGGGTTACATCGACGCGCAGCGGTTCCTGGGCCATGGACAGCCCGGTGAAGACAAGGCTGGCAACAAGGGCGGCGGCAAGGGCGAGAAGACGGGTCATGCGGCAGGCTCCGGATGAAGGATCAGCGGCTGTATAAGGACGGCGCGAAGTTGACCGTAATTTGACGCCATTGCGAATAATATTCGGGCGGCAGCGGATAGGGAGCGCATTGGGTCGCCGCGCGCAAGGCCCGTTCCCCCGCAACGCGCAAATAGGGGTTGGGCGAATTCAGTACCCGCGCCTGGTCCACCAGGCGCGGCGGTCCGGCCAGTTCGCCATTGCGGTTGAGGCTGAACACCACTTCCACAGCCAGTTCGTCCGGATCGGGCGCATCCAGCGAATTCCGCCAGCAGCGGGCGAGATGGCTCTGAATCAGGTCCTGCAACGTTGCCGTCATCGCGTCACCGGCGCCGGCCGAACGGCGGCGTTCGCCCTCGTCGGGCGTTCCGGTTTCGCGGCGGACCTCTGCGACCTGGCGTTCTATATTGCCGAGCATGTCCTCAAGAGAGGGTGTTGTGTCGCGCCGCTGTTCCGGTCGCACCGGCGGAGTTTCGCGGGCCGGCTCCGGTTCGGGCGCCTCCTCGACCGGTTCCGGTTGCGTTTCAGCAGGCTCGGGTTCGGGCTCCGGTTCGGGATCTATGGGTTCTGGCTCCGCCCGGGCCGGTTCCGGTTCGGGCTCGGGTTGCGGCTCAGGCGTCTCGATCTCGTCCTCGACGGTGTCCTCGACTGCCTCCTCGGGTTCCGGCTCGGGCTCCGGCGCGGCTGCACGGACATTGGTGCGCTCGGCGACCGTCACCAGTTCGACCGGAACGATGGGCGTGTCCTCGAACACCTGGGCGGCGCGCGGCAGATACACCAGTCCCGCCGCCAGGATTCCGGCGTGGACGAGAAGGGAAAGGACAACACCTCGCACGGGCGACCTCGCTAACGCTCGATCGGGTCCGTCACCAGGCCCAGATTGGAAAAGCCCGCGGCATTGATGCGCGCCATCACGCGCGCCACCTCGCCATAGGCCGCTCCATCATCGGCCCGGATGAAGATGCGGGCATCATAGCCCGTGCCGGCAATCGCCGTCAGCCGGGGCACGAGTTCGTCGCGGCCGACGACAGTTTCCTGGAGGTAGATCCGGCCATCGGCGGTAATTGTGATGGTCAGCGGTTCCTGGTCAGCCGGCAGGTTCTGCGCCTCGGTCTGCGGCAATTCCACCTCGACCCCGACAGTGAGCAGGGGCGCTGTGATCATGAACACGATCAGCAATACCAGCATCACGTCGACGAAGGGCGTGACATTGATCTCCGCCTTGGGCTTCCAGCGGGCGCGTCCGCGACCCGATCCGCCGTTGTTGTCGAGCGAAACAGCCATGGCCTAGAGCGCATCCCGGTCGGCCAAGGCCGACAGCTCGTCGACGAAACCGTCCAGCTTGGCGCCGTATTTGGCCAGATTGGCCGACAGCGCATTGAAGAAAATCACCGCCGGGATGGCAGCCAGGAGGCCCAGCGCGGTCGCGAACAGCGCCTCGGCAATACCCGGGGCAACGACGGCCAGATTGGTGTCCTGAGAGGCGGCGATGGCGCGGAAGGAATTCATTATCCCCCACACCGTGCCGAACAGGCCGACGAAGGGCGCCGCCGAAGCAATGGTTGCCAGAATGCCCAGGCCGCCCTCGCAATTCGTCATCTCGCGCCCGGCTTCCGCGCCGGCGGCCTTCGATACCCGGCTGCCCGCATTCTCGCCCTCCCATTCGCGCAGTCCGGCGGCGAAGACGCGGGTGAACGGGTCCTTCGGCGTCTTGCCGAACTGGTCGGCCAGGGCGTCCAGCGACCGCCCGGACCAGAATTCACGTTCGAAATGGCGGGCCTTGGCATGCAGACCGCGCAGCTGAAACGCCTTGTCGATGGCAACCGCCCAGGACCAGACCGACATGAAGGCGAGAATGCCCATAACGATCTTCACGACCCAATCGGCACGCATGAAGAGCGCATAAAAGGAAAAGCCCTCAACCGCCTGCGCGATGTCGACGACACTCGATTCCATGAACCCTACCCTCTGGCTCCGGCCCGCCTACCGGCAGCGAACCGTGTGACTACTTCCGGCCTGATACCATGCAAGCCCGATGCCCGAACCCCCACCCGGCATCGTCCCCAGGCGCTATGCACAGCGATTAAGGCGAATTTCGGGAGCTGATAACACTTCTGCCGCGCGATCAAGTCTCGTCATTGTGTGCAACGGTATGGGCGGAGACCTGTTCCACGACATCCCAGTGCTCCACGATCCGGCCGCCGGCCAGGCGGAACAGGTCGCAGGCGCGAAAGTGGACGCCCTCGGTGTCGAAGCAGGAGAACAGGGCAACAAATCTGCCCTCCCCGACCAAGTCGTCAACGCCGTGATAGCGCAATCCGGGCCGCGGACGGCGGCGGGCAACCAGCTGTGCCAGACGATCCGGATGACTGCAGCCGCCCGGCGTATGGGACACGAAAACGCTGCGATCGATGAAATCGTCCAGATTTTTCAGCTGCTGGCCGCGAACCACCTCGTCGATGAACTGCTGCACGACAGCTTTGCTCCCGGCGGTTTCTTCACGCGATCCGTTGGGTAGGGAGCAGGCCGCGAGGGACGAGCACAGGCAATCCTGCTGAAGATAGCGCGCCGAGATCTGCCGGCGCACCGACATCAGACCGTTCGAATCAGCACAGATAAGACTCATGGTCAGCCAGGAGGCCGCCGATCCGTCCGGCTCGTGCACCGCCTTGACGAACATGGCGTCACCGTCCTGGAGCACACGGGTGACGGAGAAGTCGAAATTGGGAGGCCGCTCCGGCTCTGCCGGGGCATTCACATCGTCCGGACGACGGGAATGGCGGATTTCGTCCACAGCTGAACCCCCTTTCAACTTCAGGGGTAACGCTGTCCCGGAATATCGGCAAGTGACGGTTCTGCAGCAATCGCAGCACCGCCGGAACGCCTCAGTCTCCGGATATCACATACCCGGCCCAGCGGGCCGCCATCTCACGCGGCGGCCGTTTCGCCCGGCCCGCGCCGTCAATGCAAACGGCTTCAACATCGGCTGTTGCGATCGTCTCGCCGGCCCGGCAGATCCGCTGGCCGATCATCAGACGCGCGCCCTTTTGCGGCCGATAGAAAGTCTCGACGATCAGGACATCATCGACCCGCGCAGCGCGCTCGAACTCGATATTCATGCGCCGGACGGCAAATGCCAGGGGTGTCGCCTGCGCGGCGAGCTCGGAATGGTGGATGCCCAGCGCGCGCAGGCTTTCGGTACGGCCACGCTCTAGAAAGTGCAGATATCGGGCATGATAGACGATGCCGGAAAAGTCCGTATCTTCGTAATAGACCCGCACGGGCAGGCGGTGGATCCGGTCGTCGCCGAACGCGCCGGCCGCAGGTGTCATCCTTGCAGCCATGACTACTTCCCGAACAAGCCGTTCTGACCGCCGCCCGCCTGTGGCGGGGTCAGGCCGAGATGCTCCCAGGCCCGCGGTGCCGCGAGGCGGCCGCGCGGGGTGCGCTGGATGAAGCCCTGCTGGATGAGGAAGGGTTCGACCACATCCTCCAGCGCGTCGCGAGCCTCGGCCAGGGCCGCCGCCAGGGTCTCCACGCCGACCGGCCCGCCACCGAAACTCTCTGTCAGGGCCTTGAGATAGCGACGGTCGAGGCTGTCCAGCCCCAGCGTATCGACTTCGAGCCGTTTAAGCGCCCGGTCGGCAACCGCGGCGGATATTTCGGCGGCATCCTCGGCTTCGGCAAAATCGCGCACACGGCGCAACAGCCGGCCGGCAACGCGCGGCGTGCCGCGTGCCCGGCGGGCAATCTCGCGGGCGCCATCGGGCGTGGCATCAATGCCGAACTTCGCGGCTGCACGCGTGACGATGAAACCGAGTTCGGCCTCGTCGTAGAATTCCAGCCGCACGGGCACACCGAAACGGTCGCGGAGGGGCGTCGCCAGAAGCCCGGCCCGCGTGGTCGCGCCAACGAGAGTGAAAGGCGGCAGCTCGATCCGCACCGTCCGCGCCGACGGCCCCTCGCCGATCACCAGGTCGAGGCAGAAATCCTCCATCGCCGGATAGAGGATTTCCTCGACTGCCGGGGCGAGCCGGTGGATCTCGTCGATGAACAGGACATCGCGCGGTTCCAGATTGGTCAGGATGGCGGCGAGATCGCCGGCCTTGGCGATCACCGGCCCCGATGTTGCGCGAAAGCCCACCCCCATCTCCCGCGCCACGATCTGGGCCAGGGTCGTCTTGCCCAGTCCCGGCGGGCCGGACAGGAGGACATGGTCCAGCGCCTCCTCACGCCGGCGCGCGGCCTCCACGAAGACCTTAAGGTTGGCGATCGCCGCCTTCTGCCCGACGAAGTCCGAGAAGCTCTCCGGCCGCAAGGCGCGGTCCCGCCCGTCGCCGGCCTGGAGATCGCGATCGACCAGACGGTCGTCGCCGGATGTATCGGTGAGGTCTGTCATGACGACAACGGGTCTAGACTGATCCGCTCCGCTCCGGAAGCCGCGCGGGGCACAGCCATCACGGCGCGAGCTCCTTCAGGGACAGCCGGATAACCTCGTTCAGCGCGGCCTCGTCTCCCGTTTCGCGCAACACGGTTGCCACGGCCTGGCGGGCCAGGCTTTCGTGATAGCCCAGATTGATCAATGCGGAGACGGCGTCGTCGCGCGCACCGCCATTGACAGCGGCGGCCGGCGCCGGCGGCGGGGTGCCACCGTCGCCGGTCACGGCATGCACCGGCAGGCCGATCGAGAAACTGCGGCCCTGCGGCGGTGCCTTGTCTTTCAATTCGGTGGCGATGCGCGTTGCCAGTTTGGGACCCACACCCTTGGCGCGGGCGAACGTCGCCTTGTCGCCGAGCGCCGCCGCATTGGCGATTTCGCCGACCGGGCTGGTGTCGAGAATGGCAAAGGCGGCCTTGGCCCCCACGCCCTGGACATTTTGCAGATGCACGAACCAGGCACGCTCGATGTCGTCCAGGAAGCCATAGAGTTTGAAGGCGTCTTCGCGCACATGGGTTTCGATGTGCAATGTGACGGACTGGCCGGGTTCGAGCCGGGCCAGGGTGCGCGAGCCGGCGCCGACGAGATAGCCCACCCCGTTGACGTCGAGCACCACTTCGTCTGCCCCCACGGCTTCCACGATCCCCTTGAGCAGGCCGATCATGCCGCGCTCCCGATGCGGGCGGACCTGCGGTGATGGGCGTGACAAATGGCAACCGCCAGCGCATCGGCGGCGTCCGCCCTGGCCTTGGTGCCGGGCAGCAGGACGCCGACCATTGCGGCCACCTGGTCCTTTTCTGCCCCTCCGGTGCCGACGACGCTCTTCTTCACCAGGCGCGCCGCATACTCCGCGACCGGCAGTCCGGCCCGCGCCGGCGCAAGCAGGGCCGCGGCCCGGGCATGTCCAAGTTTGAGCGCCGACGACGCATTCGCCGCCATGAAGGCCTCCTCGATCGCCGCTTCGTCGGGAGCATGTTCCGCAACCAGATCGGTCACCGCCTGGAAAATGTAGTCCAGGCGCACAGCCATCGGCGCATCGGCGGGCGGAGCGACGACACCGTGTGCGACCGCTCCGAGCCGCGTGCCCTCCGCCCGGATCACGCCCCATCCCATCCGGCGAAGGCCCGGATCGATGCCAAGAATTCTGACCGCTGCCGACATGACGCCCCCTGTTTGCTCCAGACTTATCATCAAGCCCCGACCCGGAACAAGTCGTGAACGCAATGCGCCCTTGCAATGCGAATGAGCCGCAGAAACACATGAGACTGAATGTCAGACGCAAGTATACTGAGAAGCAGTTTCAATAAACCTTCTAACACATTGAATACCGTCGCTATTATTATTCCTGGTATTGTTTGACCGGGCTCAACGCACGCGCGTAAATTACCGGGGTGCGGCAATGCAGACTGGCCCGAACGGGCTGTTTGCCGCGCCATGAGGGACGCGGGCGGTTTCCTGGGGAGGATACTCGCCATCCATGGGAGCAAGACATGGCGAAGAAGGGGAAGCTGAGCCGGCGCTCATTCCTGACGCGGGTGGCCGGAACGGCTGTCGCGACAGGCGCGGCGTCCGTGGTCACCGGGACCGCTCAGGCACAGAATTATACCGGCCACACCGATAGCGACACCGGCAACTATGCCGACCGCGCAGGCTATGGCCGTACGGGTGTAACCGACAGCGATGGCGGCGCCAATGCCGACCGTGCGGGCTATGGCCGCGGCGGCGGCAGTAGCGGTGTCACCGACAGCGATACAGGCGCCTATGCAGACCCGGCCGGTAATGGCCGCGGCGGACGCACCAGCGGTATCACCGACAGCGACACGGGCAGCTATGCAGACCCGGCCGGCAATGGCCGCGGCAGCTCAAGCTATACCGACAGTGACAGCGGCAGTTGCGCCGATCCGGGCGGACGCGGGCGCGGGCCCGTGCGCAGCGGAACGACCGACAGTGATACCGGCGGGTGTTCCGACCCGGCCGGCCGTGGCCGTCCCGGCTACTGATCCGGCGGCAAAGGACTGAACCATGGCAAAGCGCGGAAAGCTCTCCCGCCGCTCCTTCCTGACCCGGGTCGCCGGCGCGGCCCTGACCACCGGGGCCGCGGGCACCGTGACCGGATGCGCCTCGACGGGCTATACCGACAGCGATCCCTATGATCCGGTCGGCGGCGGACGGGGCGGTTACAATACCGGTATCACCGACAGCGATTCAGGCCGCTATGCCGACCCGCCCGGCAATGGGCGCGGCGGCGGCATCACCGACCGCGATACCGGACAGTATGCCGACCCGGTGGGACGGGGCCGCGGCGGCGGCGTTACCGACAGCGATACCGGCACCTATGCCGATCCGCCAGGGCGCGGGCGCGGCAGTTCGGGCATCACCGACAACGATACGGGCAGCTATGCAGACCCCGTCGGCCGCGGGCGCGGCGGCGGCTATCGCTCCGGCATCACCGACAATGACAGCGGCCGCTACGCCGATCCGGTCGGCAATGGACGCGGCGGCAATCGCGGCGGCGGCATCACCGACAGCGATCCCTACGATCCCGTCGGCGGTGGCCGTGGCGGGCGCCGGGGCAACTGTACCGACAGCGATACCGGCAGCTATGCCGACCCCGCCGGCAATGGCCGTCATTGCTAGACGCCGATGACATGCGGCCGGGCCTTGTGACACCGGTCGCAGGTCCGGCCCTTTCCCGTCAACACCGGGACAATTTTTCCGCGCCGCCGCCGCATGCGGGCGCCTGCGGACACCAAATCTGGGACCTGCCCGAATGACCGATCCGCTCTGGCTGACCGATCCGATCCGCTGTCTTCTCGATCCGGTCGATGCCGGCACATTCTTTCGCGACTATCACGAACAGACCGCGCTGGTGGCGCACCGCGACGATCCGGAGCGCTACGGCGACCTCCTGTCGATCCAGCGCATTGACGAGATCGTGACCAGCCTGGACCTGCGCGCCGGCCAGCTGGACATGGCGCGATCCGATCCGCCAGTCCGGCAGGAGGATTTCATTTTCGAGACCGGTCACATCGACCGGGGCGGCGTGGCGGAACAATACCGGCAGGGCGCCACCATCATCCTGCCCCAGCTGCACATGTCGGATCCCGTACTCGGCGAGTTCTGCCGCGCCATGGAGGCGCTGTTCTCCTGCCAGGTGCAGACGAATATCTACCTCACACCGCCGCACAATCAGGGCTTTCGCACCCATTACGACGACCACGACGTGTTCGTCATGCAGGTGTCCGGCGAAAAGTACTGGCGCCTTTACGACACGCCGGTGGAAAATCCCTATCGCGGGGAAGGCTTCAAGCCGGAAGACCACAAAGTCGGCGACCCGGTGGAGGAATTCGTGCTCAAGGCCGGGGAATGCGCCTATGTTCCCCGCGGGCTGATGCACGATGCCTCGACACGCGGCGAGGAACCCTCGCTCCACATCACGCTTGGCCTGATCGTGAAGACCTGGGCCGACCTGATGCTCGAGGCCGTGTCGGAGGTGGCGCTGCGTCATTCAGCCTTCCGGCGCTCGCTGCCACCGGGCTTTGCCAGTCCCGATTTCGACCGCAGCGGCGCCCGGGCCTATTTCAAATCCCTGATCGAAGCGCTCGCACGGGATGCGGATCTCGATTCGTCGATGGACCTGTTCGCCGACACTTTCATCCGCTCGCGCATGCCCGATACGCGTGGCACGATCACGGGCTATGCGGACCCGGCCGCACAGGGCGCACGATTCACCCTCCGCCGCTTCGTACCCTGGCGCCTGGCAGGCGACGGAGACGATATCGTGCTGGTGACGGCGGGCGGTGAGGTCCGCTTTCCTGCAGCCGCCGAGCCGGGTCTGCACGTCCTGCTCGACGGCGAAACCATCTCCCTGGAGACTTTCAAGGAGATGGACGAAGGCGCGGCGCGTGACACGCTGGGCCGGCTGCACGCCTTCGGGCTGATCGTTCCGGCCAGCTGAGCGCCGGCATGGTTACCGCCTGGTTATAATTCAGTACCCGGCGGACCCTTGCGGTTTGTATAGACAAAAGACTACATGCGCCTCGCGTCGGCGGTCCGGACGTTCCGGGCCGCGATTTCTTTTGCACGAACAGATTTGCGAAACGGTATGCGCGTGAGAACGATCACCATTGCACTGGGATTCGTCGCCATCTTCGGCGCCCTCTGGGTCATGTGGCCGGCGCCGGTCAGCCCCGCCTACTGGGACGAGCCGGAGCCGCCGGCCATGACGGGCCCGCTGGCACCGGACGCGGCCCTGCGCGAAGCGGCCCTCTATCCGGCCGGGCCGGCCGGCACCGCCGAGGGAATTGCCACCGGCGAGGACGGAACGGTCTATTTCGGCACGCCGGACGGGCGCATCCAGCGCCTGGCCGCCGGCGCACCGGACGGCGCGCCGATGCTGGAGGATGTCGCGCAGATCACCGACACGCGGATACTCGGGCTCGACTGGGTCCGGCCGGGGGTGCTGGGCATCGCCGCCGTCTCCGGACTGTACACTCTCGATCTGGATACCGGGCACCACCGTCTCGTCAGTACAGGCGTGCCGGCCCATTCCTACGGCTACATCAACGATCTCGCAGCGGCACCTGACGGAACGATCTATTTCACCGATTCCTCGACGCGCTGGGGTCATTCCGCGAACAATCCGGGCTATATCTACGATCTGCTGGAGAACAGGCCGAGCGGGGCCATCTATGCCTGGGACCCCGAACTGCATCAGTCCCGCCTCGTTCGGGACCGGCTATACTATCCCAACGGAATGGAGTTGGCGTCAGACGGCCGGTCACTCTTCATTGCCGAGTCGTTCCGGTATCGCATTCTCAGGCTCTGGATCGATGGTCCCAATGCCGGCAATATCGACATCCTCGCCGACAACCTGCCCGGCCTGCCCGACGGCATCGACTCCGACGGCCAGGGCCGCCTGTTCGTCGCAATGTCCACACGCCGCATCCCGCTGATGCGGACGCTGCACCGCAATCCGCCGCTTGCGCGGCTGATCGCCAAACTTCCCGGCTGGATGCGACCGTCCGGCGGACCTGCTCAGGGTTTCGTGCTCGTCATGGACGAGGCAACCGGTGCCCCGCTCGACACCCTGCACGACCCTGACGGTCGGCTATGCCTGCTCTCCAACGTGGATATTACGGCGGGCGGGTCGATCTGGCTCGGCTCAACCGATTGCGGCGTTATCGGTCGCCTCGCCCTGCCCGACCTGCCGGCCCCGTCCGGACAGCAGCCGGATACGGGACCGTCCGCCCCGCTCCTGTCGGAACATCGCTAAAGCGACAAACGCCCTAGGACTTCAGCAGGCCTCGCGCGGCATCGGCGACTGCCTTCGCGGTGATGCCGAAATGGTCATAGAGCGCCTCGGCCGGAGCGCTGGCGCCGAAGCCTGTCATGCCGACAAAGGCACCCTCGCGGCCAATGATCCCGTCCCAGCCAAAACGCAGGGCCGCTTCCACCGCCACGCACGGAATGCCGGCCGGCACGACCTGGGCGCGATAGGCCGCGTCCTGGGCCTGGAAGCGTTCCAGGCAGGGCGCCGAGACGACGCGCGCCTCGATCCCCTCCGCCTTCAGCGCGGCTGCAGCGTCCACCGCCAGAGCGGTTTCCGTACCCGTCCCGATCAGCACGACATCCGGTGTCCGGTCGGTATCGGCCAGAATGTAGGCGCCTCGCTCGGAGCGGTTGTCGCGGCCGTTATCGTCGCGCAAATGCGGCACCTTCTGGCGCGACAGGGCCAGGATGGTGGGTCCCTCCAGGCGTTTCAGCGCCATTTCCCATGCCTCCGCCGTCTCCAGCGCGTCCGCCGGGCGGATCACCTCGACGTTCGGCATCGCGCGCAGCGAGGCCAGGGTCTCGACCGGCTGATGCGTGGGACCGTCCTCGCCCAGGCCGATGGAGTCGTGTGTCATCACATAGACGACTGGCTGGCCCATCAGGGCCGAAAGGCGGATCGAGGGGCGGCAATAGTCGGCGAAGACCAGGAAGGTCGCAACATGCGGCCGGAACCCGCCATGCAGCGACATACCGTTGGCGCAGGCCGCCATGCCATGCTCGCGCACACCGAAATGGATATACTGGCCGGCATAATCGCCCGCCTTCACTACACCGACATCCGGCGTTTTGGTCAGATTGGAGCCGGCCAGGTCCGCGGAGCCGCCAGCCAGGGCCGGCCACTCGCCAATGATGGCCTCAAGCGCCTTGCCCGAGGCGGCACGGGTTGCCAGGGCGGGCTTGTCCTCGGCCACTTTCTGACGCCAGGCTTCCAGCGCCGTCAGCTCGCCCTGCCCCGGCTCGCCCGACAGCTGTGCCACGAAAGCATCGGCCTTGTCAGAGGCGGCCAGGCGTTCGGTCCAGGCCACGTGTTCGTCCGGCGCGCCGGCCGTGCGCCAGGCTTCCACGACCGGGTCGGGAATCTCGAACGGTCCGTGTTCCCAGCTCAGCGCCTTGCGGGCTCCGGCGATTTCCTCATCGCCCAGCGGCGCGCCATGGCTGGAAGCCTTGCCGGCCTTGGTCGGAGCGCCGTAGCCGATGGTGGTCTTGCAGGCGATCAGCACCGGCTGGTCCGAGGTTTTCGCAGCCTCGATCGCGGCATCGATGGCTGCCAGGTCGTGACCGTCGATGCGGGACACCGCCCAGCCGGCCGCCTCGAAGCGTTTCAGAACATCGGTCGATTCCGACAGTTCGGTCGGGCCGTCGATGGAAATCTCGTTGTCGTCCCAGAGCACGCACAGCCGGTTGAGCCCCAGATGGCCCGCCAGGGATATCGCCTCATGGCTGACACCTTCCTGCAGGTCGCCGTCCGACGCGATTACCCAGGTACGATGATCGACCAGTTCGTCGCCGAAGCGCGCGTTCAGCATGCGCTCGGCAAGTGCCATGCCGACCGCCATGGAGATGCCCTGCCCCAGCGGTCCGGTGGTCGCTTCGACCCCCGGGGTGTGCCCGTATTCGGGATGGCCGGCCGTGATCGAGCCAAGCTGGCGGAACCGCTTGATCTGATCCAGCGTCATGTCTTCGAAACCGGTCAGATGGAGCAGCGAATAGAGCAGCATCGAACCGTGGCCGGCCGACAGCACGAAACGATCGCGATCGGCCCAGGCGGGAGCGGCCGGATCGAATTTCAGGTGGCGGGACCAGAGAACCGTGGCAACGTCGGCCATGCCCATGGGCATGCCGGGGTGGCCGGAATTGGCGGCCTGCACGGCATCCATGGACAGGGCACGGATGGCATTCGCCATATCCGTCAGCGGCGTTCCGTTCGAAGCTTTCATCCGGCGATCTCCTGCGCTCTGCCGATTGGCGGCCCCGGCGCTCGTCGGAGATCAGTCTCCGATCAGACCGGTACGGGCCAGCAAGGCTTTCGTCGACGCGTCATACTCGGATATGTCGCCGTCCAAAATCCCCTTGGTCAGAACTTTTCCCAGCTCAACGCCCCATTGGTCGAACGGATTGATGTCGTACATCACGCTCTCGACGAAAACCTTGTGCTCTTGCAACGCGATAAGCGCACCAAGTGTGCGCGGCGTCAAATCGTCGAGCAGGATGGTCGCCGAAGGCCGCCCGCCGGGCATCGACTTGTGCGAAGCCAGCGCCGGCTCTACCGCCGGATCGATCCGGCGGCCGTCCAGCAGGGCGGCCCCCTGTGCGGCCATGTTCGCCGCCAGCGCCCGTTCGCGCGGATTGTCGCTGGCGAAATGCCGGGCGATGCCGATGAAGTCGACAGGCACGACATCCTTGCCCTGATGCAGCCATTGGAAGAAGGAGTGCTGGATTTCCGTTCCGGACCCGCCCCAGACGAGCGCACCGCCCGGCGTCGGCCCCGGATGCCCGGCAATGGTCACGGACTTTCCAAGCGATTCCATCTCCAGCTGCTGGAAATAGTCGGCCAGCTTGCCCAGCCGGGCCGAATAGGCGGCCACGCAGCGGCTTGGATAGCCCAGGGCCGCGCGGTTCCAGACATCGACGAGACCCTTGAGGACCGGGAGATTGTCTTCCAGCGGAGCAACGGCAAAGTGGGAATCCATGTCGCGCGCGCCCGCCCGGAAATCGGCGAACAGGTCCGGGCCCTGCCCGATCTCCAGTGCCAGACCAACCGCCGACCAGACTGAATAGCGCCCGCCCACCCAATCGGGGAAATCGAACACCCTGTCCGGGTCGATACCGAAGGCGCGCGCCTTGTCCGGCGCCGCCGAGGCCGCTGCAAAATGGGCACCCGCCCGTTCCGGGCCGATCTTGCCGGCCAGCCAGTCGCGTGCGGCCTCGCCGGACATCAGGGTTTCCTGCGTGGAAAAGGATTTCGATGCGACGATGAAGAGGACGGTTTCCGGGTCCGCGCCCGCCACCGCGTGCTGGAGATCGCTGGGATCCAGGCTGGCAACAAATCGCATCTGCGGCCCCGAACCTGTGTGATCGGCCAGGGCATCGGCAATCAGGCGCGGCCCCAGATCGGATCCGCCAATACCGATATTCACCACGCGTTCGATCGGCTTGCCCGAGGGCGCGTAGGCCCCGCTGCGAACCTGCTCGGCAAAGGCGCGGGTCTGCGCCTGCGTCCGCTCGACGAGTTCGGCCTCCTGCGAACCGGAGATCCGTGCGCCCTGCCGGTACGCCATGTGCAGCGCCGGGCGGCCTTCCGTGGGATTGACAATCCCGCCCGAAAGCAGCTTTTCGCGCTTCTCCTCGAGGCCGGCCTTTCGCGCGGCATCGATCAATGCATCCAGCGTCACCGTATCGAGGCGTTGCTTGGTCGCGTCGAATTCCACGCCGGCGGCGCGCCGGATCATACGGTTCGCCCGGTCGCCGGCCGCGTCGGCAAGAGCGCGAAGGGTCTCGCCCTTCAGGCGATCGGCGTGTTGAAGCAGGTCGGGAGTGAGCACTGGATTGTCCTATTCATGCCGTGTTGCGACGAGGGTAATGGTAGCGCTCCCATAAGACAATATGGTCAGCATCCGATCAGTGCTCCCGGGTCCCCAGCGCATCCAGTTCGAGCAGACAGCCAAGCACATGATAGAGCGTGCTGGCCGGCATGTCCGACGATACACCGCTCCCGTCTTCCGCCACCGCATCGATCCAGCCGCCGGGGACCGCCGGCTCCAGATGATGCCGGTAGAGCGCCGCACAGGCCGACTTCAGGGCCTTCTCGCCGCAAGCACTGCCACGAACCGCCTCGACCGCCGCGGCGCGAACCCACTCGGTCTGCATCCAGGTGCGCGACCCCGCGTCCAGAGCCTCGCCCGACGGTGTCATGCGGGCCATCAGCAAGCCCGTGCGTGTATTCACGCCGGAGGTCATGGCCTGCGCGAACAGGACAACACCGGCCGGGGCGGCCGGCGCTCCGGTCAACCGGCTGTATTCGGCCAGCAACCAGACCCACTCGCACAGATGACCCGGTTCGACGATATGGCCCTTTTCCCCGTGCGGAACCCAGTCGGCGCGGAAGAACTCGCGCAGGACCCCATGTCCGCTGTCGTAGAAATGCCTGTCGAACAGCGTCCGGATGGCGTCGAGCCGCGGGCGCAACCCTTCATCGCCGGCAACCTCGTAAAGGGCCAGCAGGGCCTCGAACAGGTGCATGTGGGGATTCTGCCGCCGCGGCAGCAGGTCTGCGCCGATGGCTTCCACATAGCCGCCCCGGGGGTCGGCCATGTGATCGTCCAGAAAGGCCAGCGTGTCGTAGGCCATGTCGCGATAGCGCGTCTCGCCGGTCGCCTTGTAGACCCAGGCGCAGGCCAGAATGACAAAGGCCTGGTCGTAAAGATCCCGGCGCGTATCGCGCACCGAACCGTCGTCATTGAGTGTATGCACCCAGCCCGGTTCGCCGCCGACATTCCAGGCGAGTTTGTAAAGCCGGTCCAGGCCGCCGGTTGCCAGATCGAGGCGGTCGAGCCATCCCTCATGCGCACATCGCGCGAAAACATAGGCCTGGCGTGCCTGAACCCTCACCCGGCGGACATCGCCGCGAACACCCGCGCCCTGCAGGTCGAGGGTTTCGTAGAAGCCGCCGCCGCGCTCGTCCCAGCTGTGGTCCGACCAGAAGGGCAGAGCCTGATGACGTCCCCATTCCAGCAATCGGCGTATCTCGGCCACGTCGTCCCCCCGTGATGACCGCCGCCGCGGCGGGCCTAGCCTAGCGCGGCCATATCCTCATCCGAGACATCGAAATTGGCGTAGACATTCTGCACGTCGTCGCAGTCTTCCAGCGCTTCCATCATCTTCATCAGCGTGGCGACCTTGTCGCCCGTGACCTCGATCAGGTTCTGCGCACGCCAGACCAGTTTTGCCGAAGCCGGGTCGTCGAACTTCTCCGACAGTGCGCCGACAACATCCATCAGATCCTCGCGCGCCGTATAGATGACATGCTGGCCTTCCTCGTCCTCGTCGCCGTCTTCGGACGTCACATCCTCGGCGCCGGCCTCGATCGCCGCTTCCATCATCGCGTCCTCGTCCGCGGTGGACAGCGGATAGCGGATCTCGCCGACATTATCGAACATGAACGCGACCGAGCCCGTCTCGCCCATATTGCCGCCATTCTTGGCAAAGGCCGTGCGCACTTCCGCTGCGGCGCGGTTGCGGTTATCGGTCGAGACCTCGACGATCACACCGACGCCCGCCGGGCCGAAGCCCTCGTAACGGATATCCTCATAGGCCTCGCCGTCACCGCCGGACGCCTTGTCGATCGCGCGCTGGATATTGTCCTTGGGCATCGACTGGCCCTTGGCATTGGCGATTGCCAGACGCAGGCGCGGATTGGCGTCGGGGTCCGGACCGCCCATCTTCGCGGCGATGGAGATTTCCTTGGACAGGCGCGAGAACAGTTTGGAACGCAGCTTGTCCTGACGGCCCTTGCGGTGCTGGATATTGGCCCATTTGGAATGTCCGGCCATGGTCGGGATCCCTCTTCCTGCGGATTCGAGGCGCCTTGCATACCCACAATGCCGGGAATTGGCCACTGGGCAGGGCAGAACGGGGAATATCAGAGCAGGTCGCCGCGGCCTTCCGCCTTCAGCCGCTCCACTATCGTCTTGACGTCCTGACAGGTGTCGCGGCGCGTCACCAGGACGGCATCCTCGGTGGTCACGACGACCAGATCCTCAACGCCGATCACGCCGACCTTCTGGCCGGAGGACAGCACATAGCTGTTGCGCGTCCCGACCAGTTCGACATCGCCGCGCACCGCATTGCCGTCGGCATCCTTGTCGGCGATCGACCAGAGCGCGCTCCAGGCGCCGACATCCGACCAGCCGACATCGGCTGGCACGACCACGGCCTTGTCGGTGCGCTCCATGACGGCGTAGTCGAAGGAGATGGAGGGGCAGGCCTCGAACGGCTCAGGATCCAGCAGAATCTTGCTGCCCGACACCTCCGCCCGCTGCACCGCCGCCGTACAGGCGTCCAGCACGTCGCTGCAATGCGCGCGCATTTCGGCCTGGAGGCGGCCGGCACCGAACAGGAAGATCCCGGCATTCCAGTAATAGCCGCCATCGGCGAGAAACGCCCGGGCGCGTTCCAGGTCGGGCTTTTCGGTGAACTTGGCCACCGTGTACCCGCCCTCCAGTGCCTCGCCGCGCTGGATATAGCCATAGCCGGTTTCCGGACTGTCCGGCTGGATCCCGAAGGTGACGACATGCCCCTGTCCGGCCAGTCCCGCCCCGACGCCAACGGCCTGGCGGAAGCCGGGCACGTCGCGGATGTGATGATCGGCCGGCAGCAGGAGGATCAGCGCTTCCTCGCCGTGCACGCGGCGCACCAGCTCCGCGGCCACCGCGGCGACCGGCGCGGTATTGCGGCCGAAAGGTTCGACGACATAGTGGGACGGCGCCGTGCCCAGGGCCTCCAGCTGGGCGCGCGCCAGATCGTGCTGGCGCTCGTTGAGGACGACGATGGGCGTTTCGAAATCGAAACCCTCGCCCGCACCCGAGACCCGGCGGACGGTTTCCTGCACCATTGTCATGTCGGTGACCAGCGCATGCAGCTGCTTGGGCAGCGCGGCGCGGGACAGCGGCCAGAGCCGGGTCCCGGAACCACCCGACATGATGACGGGAACAATGCGTGTCACTGAAAACCCCTGTCTGTGCCGCGCCCGAATGTTCCCGCCCCGGCGCAACGGATCAAGCCGGAGGCACAGTCGCCATGCCGGTATGCCTACTACCAGGCGCGGTACACGTTCAAGCTCGTGACAGCCCGGAACCGCGCACCGGCCTACAGTCTCAGCGATCCCGTCCGGCCCGGCCCTGTGTCGTCGGCGGAAAATCGCGCCTGGTAAGATAGATCAGCAACCGGCCGAGAAGATCGGCACTGTCGGTCTGGACAACACGAATATGCGCCTCGTCATCCTGGAGACTGCTCGTGAAGAGGCAGGCGTCCGCTCCCGCACTGTCGCCCGCCGCGCCGCATGACCGCAGGAATTCGGCGATGTGCCGGTCGAAAACGAAAGCGTCCTGTGCCCGTTCGAACCGGATTGTCTGCCTGAACATCGCCTCCCCCATATCGCAACGGCCGCTGCTTGCGCGAAGGAAGACCGTTCCCCTCACTCCCGACACGCATCGCCAGACCGCGATCCCCAGCCGGTCCCGCCTGTTCTGACCAGAGCGTGCAGCGGGACTATACCGGACCGGAGTGATCGTCGTCACGGCCGGGGGTGACCGATGCTATCGCTCCCGCACGCTGGCGCAATGCCGAGCGCAACCGGCTGAGAACACAGCCCGGTGTCCGGTCAGGCCGGGATGTGTTCCGACAGCTGGCCGCCGATCCGGATGGGCTCGCAGCGTGTTGCCAGGCCGGTTGCGTCGTCGGTTTCCACGAATACGCCGCTCAGTGTCGCCTCGCCCGTGGCGGGCTCGAAACGGGCCGTGCGCATGCGGGTGGTGAAGCGGCGCAGGGGCTCTTCCTTGTCCATGCCGATCACGCTGTCATAGTCGCCGCACATGCCGGCATCGGTCTGATAGGCGGTGCCGCCCGGCAGGATCCGGGTGTCGGACGTCGGCACGTGTGTATGCGTCCCCACGACCAGGCTCGCCCGGCCGTCACAGAACACACCCATCGCCGTCTTCTCGCTCGTCGCCTCTCCGTGGAAGTCGAGGATCACGGCATCCGCCACCGTCCCCAGCGGGGCCGCGGAGAGTTCCCGCTCGACCGCCGCAAAGGGATCGTCCAGCGTCTCCATGAAGAGATTGCCCATGGCATTGATGACCAGGACGCGGCGTCCGTCCGGCAGATCGTAGAGATTGGCGCCCGCGCCGGGTGTGGACCCCACCGGATAGTTGGCCGGCCGCAACAGGCGCGGCTCGCGCTCGATATAGGTCAGGGCCTCGCGCTGGTCCCAGGCGTGATTGCCCAGGGTGAGCACGTCCACGCCGAGATCGAACAGCTGGTTGCAGATCTTTTCGGTCGTGCCGAATCCGGCCGCCGCGTTCTCCGCATTCACCACGACAAAATCCAGACCCAGCCGCTTGCGGAGATCGGGCAGGTGCATCTCGACCGCGCGGCGGCCGGTCTTGCCGACAATATCTCCGAAAAAGGCTAGGCGCATGAATCGAGGCTCCGCTTGACTAAGGCCGTCGATATGGCCCATCCGCTTCGCAAAGTCCAAGTCATCGCTGATGCAGGTCTGCGGGGGACGGCCCTACATCACGGATGCGTTGGGATGGCCCTCATCCGGCGCACGGAAAAATGCGGAGATCAGCCACCCTATTCGCCGCAAAATACGCGGTGAATACCTAGCCTTTGTGGTGACCCACGCGCCCTATCCCGACCGCCGACTTTACAAGTCCGGCGCTCACGCCGCGTCTTCCTTCACGCCCGGCTGATAGTCCAGGATCGGCGCCAGGGTGCGTTCGGCCTCCTCGACGGTCCAGCCCTTGCGGTCCGCATAGTCCTCGACCTGGTCGCGCAGGATCCGGCCCACCGCGAAATAGCAGCTGTCCGGATGCGACAGATAGAGGCCGGACACCGACGAGGCCGGGGTCATGGCAAAGGAGTTGGTGAGGCTCACACCGGCATTGGCTTTCGCATCGAGCAGTTTGAACAGGGTGCGCTTCTCGGTGTGGTCCGGCTGGGATGGATAGCCGGGCGCAGGACGTATCCCGGCATAGGCCTCGCCGATCAGTTCGCGGTTGGACAGGGCCTCGTCCGGCGCATAGCCCCAGTCCTCGCGGCGCACCTGTTCGTGCAGCCATTCGGCGCAGGCCTCGGCGAGACGGTCGGACAGGGCCTTGAACATGATCGAGCTGTAATCGTCCTTCGTCTTTTCGAATTCCGCCAGGAGTTCAACATTGTCGCCGGCCGTTACCGCAAAACCGCCCAGCCAGTCATCAATCCCCTCCGGAGCCAGGAAGTCGAACTGGCAGAAATGCGGCTTGTCGTTCGACTTTGCCGCCTGCTGGCGCAAGCCGTAGAAGGTTGCGAGCACCTCCTTGCGGCTGTCGCCGGTATAGAGCACGGCGTCGTCGCCAACCCGGTTGGCCGGCCAGATGCCGCACACGGCACGCGGTTTGAGCAACCTTTCCTCGACAATGCGCCTGAGCATGGCCTGGGCGTCGTCGAACAGCGCCCTGGCGGCCTCGCCCCGGTTCGGATCCTCGAAAATCGCCGGATAGGAGCCCTTCATCTCCCAGGTGAAGAAGAAGGGGGTCCAGTCGATATATTTCGTCAGGGTTTCAAGATCGGGTTCGAAGGCCTTCACGCCCTGCAATACCGGTTTCGGCGGCGTGTGCGCCGACCAGTCGCAGTCCCAGGCCCTTTCCCGGGCCTTTTCTATGGAAACGCGCGACTTGGCCGAGCGCGCGGCCAGGCGGCGTTCGCGGATCCTGGCCAGGTCCTCGCGCACTTCCCGGGCATAATCGTCGCGCTTGTCGGAAAGGAGTTTGGAGACCACGCCCACGGCCCGGCTGGCATCGAGCACATGCACGACCGGCGCAACGGAAATCGACGGATCGATCTTCACTGCGGTGTGCGCCGGGCTGGTCGTAGCCCCGCCGATCAGCAGCGGGATGTCGACCTTCTGGCGCTCCATCTCGGAGGCGACGAACACCATTTCGTCGAGCGAGGGCGTGATCAGGCCGGACAGGCCGATAATGTCGGCCTTTTCCTTGCGCGCGGTTTCCAGGATTTTCTCGCAGGGCACCATCACGCCCAGGTCGATCACGTCATACCCGTTACACTGAAGGACGACGCCGACGATGTTCTTGCCGATATCGTGCACATCGCCCTTCACCGTAGCCATGACGACCTTGCCGGCGGACGACTGCGCTTCGCCGGCAGCTTCCTTTTCCGCTTCCATGTAGGGGATGAGATGGGCGACGGCCTGTTTCATCACACGCGCCGACTTCACCACCTGCGGCAGGAACATCTTGCCGTCGCCGAAGAGATCGCCGACGACATTCATACCGTCCATCAGCGGACCCTCGATGACATGCAGGGGCCGTTCGAACTCCTGGCGCGCCTCTTCGGTATCCTCGACAATGAACTCGTTGATGCCGTGCACGAGGGCGTGGCGGATGCGTTCGGCCACCGGAGCCTCGCGCCAACGCAGATCGCGTTCCTTGGTCGTGCCGCCGCCCTGGCCGCGATACTGTTCGGCCGCCTCCAGCAGACGGTCGGTGGCATCGTCGCGGCGGTTGAGGATGACATCCTCGACCAGTTCGCGCAGTTCCTCGTCGATATCGTCGTAGATATCGAGCTGACCCGCATTGACGATGCCCATGTCCATCCCCGCCTTGATGGCGTGATAGAGGAAGACCGAGTGCATGGCCCGGCGCACCGGCTCGTTGCCGCGGAAGGAGAAGGAGATGTTCGACAGCCCGCCCGAGACGTGACAGCCGGGCAGGTTTTCGCGGATGCGGCGTGTCGCCTCGATGAAATCGACGGCGTAATTGTTGTGCTCCTCGATCCCGGTCGCCACGGCGAAAATATTCGGGTCGAAGATGATGTCTTCCGGCGGAAAGCCGATCTCGTCGACCAGGATCTTGTAGGCCCGTTCGCAGATCTCGTACTTGCGATCGGCCGTGTCCGCCTGGCCGACCTCGTCGAACGCCATGACGACAACCGCAGCGCCGTAGGCCAGGCAGGTCTGCGCCTGTTCGCGGAACTGGTCCTCGCCTTCCTTCAGGCTGATCGAATTGACGATCGCCTTGCCCTGGACATTCTTCAGACCGGCCTCGATCACTTCCCATTTGGAACTGTCGATCATGACCGGAACGCGCGCCACATCGGGCTCGCCGGCGATCATGCGCAGGAAGGTCGTCATGGCCTCGACACTGTCCAGGAGGCCCTCGTCCATATTGACGTCGATGACCTGGGCGCCATTCTCGACCTGCTGGCGGGCGACGGACACTGCCTCGGCATAATCGCCGTCGGTGATCAGCTTTCGGAACTTCGCCGAGCCAGTCACATTCGTCCGTTCGCCGACATTGACGAAGGTAGGTACGGATACTGTCATGAATTCTGTGCCTTAGGCGGAAAGCTCAAAGGGTTCGAGACCGGATAGCCGCATGGCACGCTCGCGCCTCGCAGGGCGGCGCGGCTTGGCGGACTTCACGGCCTCGGCGATGGCCCGGATATGGTCGGGCGTGGTGCCGCAGCAGCCGCCGAGGATATTGACCAGGCCGTTTTCGGCCCAGTCCGAAACCTGGGCGGCCGTCTCTGCGGGTGTCTCGTCATATTCGCCCATATCGTTGGGCAGGCCCGCATTGGGATAGGTGATGATGCGGGTGTCGGCGACGCGCGCGATCTCGGTGATGTAGGGCCGCATCTCTTCGGCTCCCAGCGCACAATTCAGGCCGACGGCCCAGGGCTTGGCGTGACGCACGGAGTACCAGAAGGCTTCGGCCGTCTGCCCGGACAGGGTGCGGCCGGACCGGTCGGTGATCGTGCCGGAGATCAGGATCGGCCGGTCGATACCCGTAGCGGCCTTCAGATCGAGCAATGCCTTGATCGCGGCCTTGGCATTGAGCGTGTCGAAAATCGTTTCGATCAGGAAGAAGTCGACATGCTCGGCCATTGCTTCCGCCTGCTCGTAATAAGCATTGCGAACCGAGTCGAAATCGATGTCCCTGAAGCCGGGATCGTTGACGTCGGGCGAGATGGAGAGCGTCTTGTTGGTCGGACCGATGGCGCCGGCGACCCCGCGCGGACTGCCGGTCTCGGCCTCGACCTCGTCGGCGGCGGCCCGCGCCAGCCGCGCCCCTTCCCGGGCGATTTCGGGCGCCAGATCCTGCATTTCATAATCGGCCTGGGCAATCGAAGTGGCGGAAAACGTGTTCGTCTCCACGATATCCGACCCGGCCTCGAAATAGGCCTTGTGGATTGCCTTGACAGCCTCCGGACTGGTCAGGTTGAGGATGTCGTTATTGCCCTTGATGGCCACCTGCCACTCGGCAAAGCGCTCGCCGCGATATCCGTCCTCGTCGAGCTTGAGATCCTGGATCTGGGTACCCATGGCACCGTCAAGGATGAGCACACGCTCCCTGGCCAGGGTTCCGAGTTTTTCGATGCGTCCGGATTGGGTCATTATGCCACTCCTTCCGCCACCGGCTGCTCGGCCTTCACGCCGAGGAGCTGGCATGTGGACAGTGCGAGCTCGGCCCGGTTGAGCGTATAGAAGTGGAAGTATTCGGCACCGCCCGCCTGCAGCTGGCTGCAGAGTTTCGCTGCGATGTGGGCCGTCACCAGCTGGCGCGTACTCGCATCGTCTTCAAGCCCTTCATAGGCCTCGTGAAGCCATGCGGGCAGGTTGGCACCGCACAGCCCGGCCATGCGCTTGAGACCCTTGAAATTGGGCTGCAGCATGATCCCGGGCACGATGGGTATCGTGATACCGGCCCGCTCGGCCCGCTCGCGATAGCGGAAATACACGTCAGGATCGAAGAAAAACTGGGTGATCGCGCGTGTCGCGCCGTTGTCGATCTTCTGTTTGAGAAGGTCGAGATCATAGTCGAAATCGGGGCTTTCCGGATGCTTTTCCGGATAGCAGCCCACGGATATCTCGAAATCTCCGACCTTGCGGATGCCCGACGCCAGTTCGGCCGCGTTGGCATACCCGCCCGGATGGGGCACGTATGTTTCGCCGATACCGTCAGGCGGATCGCCACGCAGGGCCACAATGTGGCGGATGCCTGCCTCCCAATAGTCCTTGATTACACCATCGATCTCTTCGCGCGTGGCCGACACGCACGTCAGGTGGGCGGCCGGACGGATACCGGTCTCCTGCACGATACGGCGCACCGTGCGGTGCGTCCGGTCCCGCGTCGACCCGCCCGCGCCATACGTCACCGAGACGAAATCGGGCGAGAGCGGCTCCAGCCGGGATATCGATTCCCAGAGCGTTTCCTCCATTGCCTCGGTCTTGGGCGGGAAGAATTCGAAGGAAACATTCAAGCCGCCACGCGGCTGTATCGGACTTCCATCGGCACTCATGAGACACCTTCAATTTGCCCCGCAACCAGGCGGGGCGTGTGAAACGGGTATGTCCTTACTCCATGCCACATAAACATGGAGACATAAAGATATCTTTATGTGAGCCGGATGGCTAGAGGCCATGATGTTGGCGGTCCCGGCAATCGCAGCGGCCGCACCAAGAGGCTTGCATCCCGCCGCCGTATCTGTTCTATCCGCCATATAAAGTGATCTTTATATGAGGATATGCGCAGTGAGCAGACCGTCCTACATCTTCACCTCCGAGAGTGTCTCAGAAGGCCATCCGGACAAGGTGTGCGACCGTGTTTCGGATACGATCGTCGACCTCTTCCTGTCCAAGGACCCGGAAGCCCGCGTGGCATGCGAGACCCTGACCACCACGAACCAGATCGTGCTGGCCGGCGAAGTCCGGTGCGCCGCCGAGATCGACAATGACGAGATCGAGCAGGCTGCACGCGAAGCCGTGCGCGATATCGGCTACGAGCAGGATGGTTTTCACTGGAAGAATTCCAACTTCCAGAATTTCCTGCACGAACAGTCGGCCCACATTGCCCAGGGCGTCGATGCCGGTGACGACAAGGACGAGGGTGCCGGCGACCAGGGCATCATGTTCGGCTATGCCTCCGACGAGACGCCGGAGCTCATGCCGGCACCGATCCTGTATTCGCACAAGATTCTCAAGCGCATGGCCGAACTCCGCAAGAACGGCCAGCGTCCCGAGTTCGAGCCCGACGCCAAGTCCCAGGTGACGATGCGCTACGAGAACGGCGTGCCGGCCGGCGTGACATCGGTCGTCGTTTCCACCCAGCACAAGGACGGCATCTCGCAAGACCAGATCCGCGAACTCGTGCGTCCGGTGGTGCAAGACGTGCTGCCCGAGGGCTGGCTGCCGCCGGAAGACGAGTTCTACGTCAATCCGACGGGCACCTTCGTGATCGGCGGCCCGGACGGCGATGCCGGCCTGACCGGCCGCAAGATCATCGTCGACACCTATGGCGGTGCGGCACCGCACGGCGGCGGCGCCTTCTCCGGCAAGGACCCGACGAAGGTCGACCGTTCGGCCGCCTATGCCTGCCGCTATCTGGCCAAGAATGTCGTCGCGGCCGGCCTGGCCAAGCGCTGCACGATCCAGGTCTCCTACGCCATCGGCATCTCCAAACCTCTGTCGCTCTATGTGGATTGCCACGGCACCAACGAGGTCGACGAGGTCAAACTGGAGGATGCGCTGCGCCAGCTGGTCAATCTTTCGCCGCGCGGCATCCGTACCCATCTCCAGCTCAACCGGCCGATCTATGCGCGCACGGCCGCCTACGGGCATTTCGGCCGCAAGCCGGACAATGAGGGCGGCTTCTCCTGGGAGAAGACCGACATTGCCGACGAACTGCGCGGGCTCGCCTAAGCCGCGCCAAAGCGATAAGAGGGGCCGGTCTGCATCGCGCGCCGGCCCCGACCGTCCCGGCGCTCAAAGCGAAGCGCCCCGATTGAAACCCGAACCACAAAGGACCTTGAGGTCATGACTGCTGTTGCGGAAAAAACCCAGTTCGCCGCTGACAATCCCCACGTCATCAAGGACATCTCGCTGGCCAAATGGGGCCGGACCGAGATCGAGATGGCCGAGATCGAAATGCCGGGCCTGATGGCCCTGCGCGAGGAATACAAGGCATCGCAACCGCTCAAGGACGCGCGCATTGCCGGCTCGCTGCACATGACCATCCAGACCGCGGTGCTGATCGAGACCCTCGTCGAGCTTGGCGCGGAAGTGCGCTGGGCCTCGTGCAATATCTTCTCGACCCAGGACCATGCCGCGGCCGCCATTGCCGACCGGCAGATCCCGGTCTTCGCCTACAAGGGCGAGACGCTCGAGGAATATTGGGACTATGCCGACGCCATCTTCCATTGGCCCGACGGCGAAACCGCCAACATGATCCTGGACGATGGCGGCGACGCCACGATGTATCTGATCCTCGGCGAGAAGGCCGAGGCCGACCCGTCCGTTCTGGCGCATCCCAAGTCGGAAGAGGAAACCGCGCTCTTCGCCCAGATCAAGAAGCGCTTTGAAGCAAGCCCGGGCTGGTTCACCAAGGCCAAGACAGCCATCAAGGGCGTCTCCGAGGAGACGACCACCGGCGTCATGCGCCTCTATCAGATGGCCAAGCGCGGCGAGCTGCCCTTCCCGGCCATCAACGTCAATGACAGCGTCACCAAGTCGAAATTCGACAACCGCTATGGCTGCCGCGAAAGCCTGGTCGACGCCATCCGCCGCGGCACCGACGTGATGATGGCGGGCAAGAAGGCCGTCGTCTGCGGCTATGGCGATGTCGGCAAGGGTTCGGCGGAATCGCTGCGCGGTGCCGGTGCCCGGGTCTATGTCACCGAGATCGACCCGATCTGCGCCCTGCAGGCCTGCATGGATGGCTTCGAAGTTGTCCGCCTGGACGACGTAATTGGCCAGATGGACATCTTTGTGACCGCCACAGGCAACAAGGATATCATCACCGTCGACCACATGCGCGCCATGAAGGACATGGCGATCGTCTGCAATATCGGCCACTTCGACAACGAGATTCAGGTCGAAAGCCTCAAGAATTTCAACTGGACGAACGTGAAGCCCCAGGTCGACCTGGTCGAATTCCCCGACGGCAACCGCATCATTCTCCTGTCGGAAGGCCGTCTGGTGAACCTGGGCAACGCCACGGGCCACCCCTCCTTCGTGATGTCCTCCTCCTTCACCAACCAGACGCTCGCCCAGATCGAGCTCTGGACGAAGGGCGAGCAGTACAAGAACGAGGTCTATATCCTGCCCAAGCATCTCGACGAGAAGGTCGCCCGCCTGCACCTGCCCAAGCTGGGCGCCCAGCTGACCGAGCTGACGGGCGATCAGGCCGACTATATCGGCGTGCCGCAGGAAGGCCCGTTCAAGGCCGAGCATTATCGCTACTAGGCCCGGCCGGCTTGGAAAACCTGGAGAAGCGCCCTGTTCCGGCAGGGCGCTTTTTCTTTACGCGGCGTAGGCCCGGATCCACTCCAGCGCACCATCCAGGCTCGGGAAATACTCAACCCTCAGGCCGGAGGAATGCGCCACCGTCGTCACGATCATCGACACGGTCTGCTGATCGGCCTCACGGGCCACAAAGGCCAGGCGCGTACCGGGTTTGAGATCCCGGGTCAGCGCCTCAACATTCTCGATAATGTCGACGGGCGTGGCCTCGATCTGCGCATCGAGAATATCGATAACCGCTCCTGCGGCCCCCTCGGCATTGGCCACGGTTTTCAGCTCGACGCGCGAAGCACGGATCTCCGGCTCGTCGACCGGTCCCTCATGGGCCAGGATCGCCGCGAGATGGGTCGCATCGTATCGAACCGAAAACGTCATGTCCGCCCTCCTGCGCCGCTTTCCGGCTTGTCCGTCCCGAACAAGTGAAACCCGCTGTCCGTGACCAAGGCGTCAAGTGGTTGATCGTGATCGTCGAATGGCACGCTGTCCAGTCGTTGTTCGGAAAAGGCCAATCCGACCGCGCGAACCGGCGCCAGGGTCCGCAGACGGTCCAGGGTTCGATCATAATAGCCCTTTCCGAAACCGATCCGCATGCCGTGCCTGTCGACGCCGAGCAGCGGGACCAGAACCAGATCGGGATGCCGGGCCGGTGCTTCGCCGGTGGGCTCCTCGACGCCGAAAGCGGCCCGTTGCAGCGGATCGCCGGGCGACCAGGCGCGAAACAGGAGAGGACCGTCCTGAGCCTGCGTGACCGGAAGCGCCAGTTCGGCACCGCGCGAGGCCAAATGGCGCATCAGCGGTTCCGGATCGATCTCGCCAGGCAATGCCCGGTAGCCGGCGACTACACATCCGGCCGGAAGGGCCCAGGCTTCAGGCCAGTGTTCAACAAGAGCGGCGCCTGCATCGGGCCGGGCCGCAGAGACGTCCATCCGCAGCGCGAGGAGGCGGCGCCGAAGCGCGGCCTTTGGATCGTCAGCGGACATGGTGTGGCGGCTCCGCTTGCGCCGTCGGCGCGTGTGTATCCCCACTGACCCGACAATTCAGGTGGGCACCGCGTGAAAGAGACCACGGTCCCGAACAGAGGCAGTTCCCTCGTGGAGATGTACGGTCGGCGGGATCAACGCCCCAGTCGCACGCAGCAGACGACCGCCACGCCTCTATGTGGCGTCTAATCGGCACGGGCTCAAGCGCGCGCTTCTGCAAAGAGCGTGTCGGCTGCCTGGTCCTCACCATCTCCGCCTTCGGGTGGAAGGTCGTCCAGACTCGTTGCGAACGCTTCCAGACGCTCGGCGATGCCGATCAGGTGCGCGGCAATCCGCTCCCGTTCCTCGGCCTGCAGGCTCGCCGCGCCATGGCGCTCGTTGCGCAGGCGATCGACATGGGACTCCAGCGCTTCCACGCGGCGCTCCGCATCCTTCTGTTCGTCCACCAGCATGAGCGAGGCCATGAGCAGAAGGCGCAGATCGCCGATCTGTCCGACCTGGCCGGCAATCGAGGAGACGCGCGCGTCCAGCGTGCGCGCCAGATCCTTGAGATAGGCTTCCTGGCCGTCTTCGCAGCCAATGGTGAATTCGCGGCCATTGAGCGTGACTGTGACCCTGGACATGCCGCCTCACTCCTCGCCTACTATGGCGCGTAACTCGCCAATAGCGCGGTCCAGCGCATCGGACGCTTCCTGTGCGGCGTCCTGCAAGGCAGCCTCGCGCCCACGGGCAACGTCCAGGGCCTCGGCCAGCCGCGCCCGGTCGTCGTCGGCATTGCGAGACTGGTCGGCCTCCGCCTCGGCCCGCTCGACACGGGCCCGCATGCGGCCGGCCACGCGTTCGACGCGAGCCATCGCGCCGTCAAGCCTGGCAACGGCTGCATCAATGGGACTGTCGGGCACTTCGGGACGCACGTTCATACGCCCAGAATCGGCTGCGTCGGCCAAAAGTTCAAGTGCAACGTCAACTTCTTCTCCGGAGCGGCTGACTCATGGCGACATTGAACACTTTGCAGATGGCCAAATTGAGTCCGTCCGGATCCCAGCTCAGTCACAGCAATCCCGCCTGCTCCTCAATTGACCTGACGGGCGTAGCAGGCCAAACAACCGCATCGAGCAGATCCATCGCAAATCACGGACAGTCCATGATCAGCCTGCCGGATTGGGCCTTCTACCCCCTCGCCTCCCTCATTGCCGGCGGCATGATTGCCGGCGCTCTCAGCTTTGGCGACGTAACGCACCGGGCCCCGGAAGAGATCCGTGCCGAAGGCCTGGCCTATGAGGGCGACAGCCTGAACGCGATCACGACCGGAAACGGACTGACGGCCGAACTGCTCACCGAGGGCGACACGACATTCCTGCGGGTCAGCGCGGTGCGCGGGCCGCTGGACGGCATTCAGTCGGCCGGCGCCTTCTTCACGCTGTCCCCGGACGAGTTGTCGGCGCTCGAAGGCCACCGGGTCCGCTTCACCTTCCGCGTCAGGCAGGCCGCGCCGGCGCCTGCCGACGGCGTTCGCTTCAACTTCTTTGTCCCGAATGTCGGGCAGGACTCCTGGCAGCGCCACACGGTTTCGGACGAGTACGGCGAAATCATCTTCGATCTTTCGCCCCAGAGCTGCGACTGGGCACACGGCTATATCGGCATCTGGCCGGACTGGGACAATGACCGGAATGCAGTCGACATTGCACGCGTAACGCTTACCGCGCTCGAGCCTCTCGAGTGCTAGCCTGCCCGTCCGGGTATGGCCGGATATCCGGGGACCGGGAGAGCAGCCGCAGCGGATTCCATGCCATGGCCGCCGCAATCCGCGATGGCGGTATCCGCGCCGATTGCTGCAGAAGGCGCCGAGACCGCGCCATTTCAGGCCATGCCGCCCATGCGTCGCGGAGCGCGCGGCCGAAAAGTGTGAACTGGCCAAAGCGCGCCGCTGAGAGCCATAGCGCGAGTACCGTTGCAACATGCAGCGGCGACAGCACGGCGAGCAGCCAGCCCGGCGTATTCTTGAAGAATACCCATTCCCGATTGCGCACACCGTAGTAAGTGGCGAATTCCGACCGGCGGCCGGACGATGCATAGCCGGCATGATCGACCGCCGCACCGGACAGCTGGATGGCCCGGTGGCCGAGGAGCCGGGCCCGGTAAGCCAGATCGACATCCTCATTGTAGCAGAAGAAGCGCTCGTCGAAGCCATCGAGCATGTCGAACACATCCTTCCGGATCAGCGCCGCGGCGGCGCACGGACCGAAGACCTCGCCCTCTGGCGGCAGCATCGATGCCGGCCTGAGATAACCGGCCCGGTAAGCCAGTCCTGTCGCGTGATAGACATCCCCGGCGCCGTCGAGCAGGTCGGGCCTTTCCGCGGAATATTGTGTCGAGCCGAACAGGGCGATGCCGGGATAACGCCCGGTCGCCTCGCAGAGCTGCTCGATCCAGTCCGGACGGGCATAGGCGTCGGGGTTGAGCAGGGCCAGCCACCGGCCCGTTGCAAGCCTTGCCAGCCGGTTGTTCCCGCCTGCAAAGCCCAGATTTTCATCGCTTTCGACCATATGCACCCAGTCGGGTACATCGGATACCGAGACCCGCTCGGCCGCTGGAGACCCGTTCTCCAGCAACAGAACTTCGCGGGGTTTGACGGTTTGTGCGGCGAGCGCATCGAGACAGCGTCCGATCGTGTCCCGGCTGCGATAGGCGACAATCAGAACTGAGATATCCGACGTATGCGGCATTGCTTTTCCCATCCGGCCGCGGTTCAGCCGATCGATGCCCCCTTGCCCGCCTACCGCACTTCCGGTGGCCGGACTGCCCGGGGCGAGGTCATTCGGGCTTGGCGGCACTATCCAATTCACCTATGCCGGTGGCTGCAGGGCACAGCCGCTCTGCGGCCGGCCCAGCTAGTGACGAGTCTCTACCCATGTCCCGCCTTGACGACAAGAATTCGGTTGCGTTCGAACTTGCCCGCATCTGCAGCCTGGCCGCCGTGAAGATCATGACGGTCTACAATTCCGATTTCGACGCTCGCGGCAAGAGCGACCGGTCGCCGGTAACAGACGCCGACGAATTGGCCGAAGACGTGATCCTGGCAGAACTCGACGCGGCCTTTCCCGGCGTTCCGGTCCTCGCCGAAGAGAGTTTCGAGGCGGGCATGAGACCGTCGACCCAGGGCGCCTTCTTTCTTGTCGACCCGGTCGATGGCACGAAGGAGTTCATCAACAAGAACGGCGAGTTCACCGTCAACATCGCATTGGTGGAGAACCGCCGGCCAACGGCTGGGTGTGTTTTCGCGCCCGCGCGCGAACGCATTTTCCTGGGCGGCCGTGACGCCTGGGCCGGAAAGCTCGAGGCGGGCGAACCGGTATCCGCCGACACGCTGGAGCGCATCACCACACGGCCGCGGCCGGCAGAAGGCCTGGCCGCGGTCATGAGCCGCTCGCATGTCGACGAGCAGACCCTGGCCTTTGCCGAAGCCCAGGGCGTCGCGAATACCGTGTCGGCGGGATCGTCCCTTAAATTCTGCCTCGTTGCGGAAGGCAGTGCCGATGTCTATCCGCGCTTCGGACCCACGAAGGAATGGGATACGGGCGCCGGACATGCCGTCCTGAACGCGGCCGGCGGCAGCGTTCTCACGCCCGATGGCGGGGAATTCCTGTATGCCAAACAGGCAGCCGATTATCTCAACGGCCCCTTCATCGCCTGGGGACGCCCGGCCTGACCGGCCAGTCTCAAAAATCGCGCGCGTCCCGACGAAGTCAGCCCAGACGGCCCATTTCCCGCAGTTTCGCAATCACCTGGTCTGCGGCCTCCTCGGCGGAAACGGTCGTGGTGTCGATATGGATTTCGGCATTTTCCGGCCGCTCATACGGGCTGTCGAACCCGGTGAAGTTCTTGATCTCGCCGGCCTGTGCCTTCTTGTAGAGACCTTTCGGGTCCCGCTGGATGCACACCTCGATCGGGGCATCGACGAAGACCTCGATAAACTCGCCGTCTTCGACGAGCTCGCGCACCATCTGCCGCTCTGAGCGGAAGGGCGAGATGAAGGAGCAGGTGACGAGAAGACCGGCATCCACGAAGAGCCTACCGACTTCGCCGATACGGCGAATATTCTCCACCCGGTCGACATCGGTAAAGCCGAGATCGCGATTGAGACCATGGCGAATATTGTCCCCATCGAGCGAGTAGGTGTGATGCCCCGCTGCCGCCAGCTTGCGCTCGACTGCATTGGCCACAGTTGACTTGCCGGCACCGGAAAGGCCCGTGAACCAGAGAATGGCGGGCTTCTGGCCCTTGATCACGGACCGGGCGTCCTTGGTCACGTCCATGGCATGCTGATGGATGTTCGACGCCCGGCGCAGGCCGAACTCGATCATGCCCGCGCCCACCGTCTGGTTGGAAAAGCGGTCCACCAGGATGAAGGCTCCCATGTCGCGGATCGACTGGTAAGGGTCGAAAGCGATGGGCCGTGCGGTCGAGACATTGCACATGCCGATGCCGTTCATTTCCAGCTTGCGGCTCGGCTTCTTCTCATATGTGTTCACGTCGATCCGGTGTTTCAGCGCAGATACCGTCGCCGGCGTGGTCGCCGTTCCGATTTTCAGCAGATAGGACCGGCCCGGAAGCAGGTCTTCGCCGGACATCCACAACACCTCGGCGGCGAACTGGTCGGTCACTTCCGGACGCGCGTCAGCTGCAGCGAGAACATCGCCCCGCGACACATCGATTTCGTGATTGAGCACCAGGGTGACGGCATCGCCGGCCACCGCCTGTTCGAGATCGCCATCGGCCGAAACGATCCGGTCCACATTCGCGCCAACGCCGGAATGGGCCACAACAATGGCATCGCCGGGCCGAATCGTGCCCGACACTATGGTGCCGGAATAGCCGCGGAAATTCAGATTGGGACGATTGACCCACTGGACCGGCATCCGGAAGGGCTCGTTCTGGATCTCCGTATCGATGTCCAGGTCTTCCAGATATTCGATCAGGGTCGGCCCGTCATACCAGGCCATCGCCTCGGAACGCCTGGTGACATTGTCACCATAGCGCGCCGACATCGGGATCGGCGTGATAGTCTCGAAGCCGAGATCGTCCGCGCTCTTGAGGTATTCCGCAACAATTTCATGGAAACGGCCGCGGCTGTGATCGGCCAGGTCCATCTTGTTGACCGCCAGCACGATATGCCGGATGCCCATCATCCTGGCGATATAGGTGTGGCGCAGCGTCTGGACGAGGACGCCCTTGCGCGCATCGATCATCATGACCGCAGCATCCGCGGTCGAGGCACCGGTCGCCATGTTGCGGGTATACTGTTCGTGGCCGGGAGTATCGGCCACGACAAATTTCCGCTTCTCCGTTGCGAAGAAGCGGTAGGCCACATCGATTGTGATGCCCTGTTCGCGCTCGGCTTCCAAGCCATCGAGAAGAAGCGCGAAATCGATTTCGTCGCCGGTGGTGCCGTGCTTGCGGCTGTCCTTTTCAAGAACGTTGATCTGGTCTTCGAACAGAAGTTTGGAATCGTAAAGCAGGCGGCCGATCAGGGTCGATTTTCCGTCGTCGACGGATCCGCAAGTCAGAAAGCGCAGGACGCCGCGCTGCCCGGAATGGGTGAGGCGTTCGATGACTTCGGCGCGGGTGGTCTGAACATTCATTAGAAATAGCCCTCGCGCTTTTTCTTCTCCATCGACCCGGCTTCGTCATGGTCGATGAGACGGCCGGAACGCTCGGAAGTCCGCGCTGTCAGCATCTCCAGAACAATCTCCTCAAGGGATTGCGCGCTGGATTCGATCGCGCCGGTGAGCGGGTAGCAACCGAGCGTCCTGAAGCGCACCATCTTCAGCTCCGGCGTCTCGCCATTCTTCAGGGGCAGGCGTTCATCGTCGACCATGATCAGCTGGCCGTCGCGCTCCACGACCGGGCGGCGGGCCGCGAAATACAGGGGCACAATCGGAATGTCCTCTTCGAGGATGTACTGCCAGATATCCAGCTCGGTCCAGTTCGACAGCGGAAAGACCCGGATCGATTCGCCCTTGCGGATCTTGGTGTTGTAGTTGCGCCAGAGTTCGGGACGCTGGTTCTTCGGATCCCAGCTGTGATTGCTGTCCCGGAAGGAGAATATGCGTTCCTTGGCGCGAGATTTCTCTTCGTCGCGCCGCGCACCGCCAAAGGCCGCATCATAGCCGTGCCGCGTCATCGCGTTGCGCAGGGCCTCGGTCTTCATGATCTGGGTGTGCACTTGCGAGCCGTGGTCGAAGGGATTGATACCCTTGGCCCGGCCTTCCTCATTGATCTCGACCCGCACCTCCAGGCCAAGCTCCTTGGCGATGGCATCGCGGAACGCAATCATGTCCCTGAACTTGAATGTCGAGTCGACATGCTGGAGCGGAAAGGGCGGACGCGAGGGGTAGAAGGCCTTCAGCGCCAGATGCAGCATGACGGCACTGTCCTTGCCGATCGAATAGAGCATGACCGGATTAGAGAATTCGGCCGCCACCTCGCGCATGATATGCATGCTCTCGGCCTCGAGCGTTTTGAGGTGCGCCGACAGCGGACGCTCGCGCGTGCCGGCTTGCGTCGATCTAAACCGCTCCGCGTACGAACGCACGGTTTGCGCTATACCACCCATGTCATCCCCGGTGCTATCGGTGTCCAGCCCCCCGACACCGGGAAGCTTTCCCCGACGCATTTAGGATAGACGGACGCAGAAAACCACCCGGGCGTTACCGCATCTTGTGCACCCGCACATCAGCGACGACGCGGGTTCTAGGCCACAAACCCCGTCACCGCATCAATGACGCGGTCGATATGATCCGCCGGCATGTCCGGATGCATGGGAAGCGATACCACCCTATCGGCCGCCGCCTCGGTGACCGGCAGCCCGCCCGGAGCAACCGGAAATCCGGCATAAGGCGCATGCTTGTGCAGCGGAATGGGATAGTAGATTGCGCTCGGAACGCCCTTGTCCGCAAGGTGCGTGCGGAAAGCATCCCGATTACCGGATTCGATCGTGTACTGCGCCCAGGTCGATTGCGCCCCGGCAATTGTCCGGGGGCATTTCACTGCATTGCCGAAACCGGCCTGATACGCGTCCGCCACCCGCTGGCGCGCCTCAATTTCCCCGGCGAACACATCAAGCTTGGCCAACAGGATGGCAGCTTGGATGGTATCGAGACGCGAATTCAGGCCAATGCGTGCGTACTCGTATCGCGTCGCCCCCTCGCCGTGGACGCGGACGGATTTCATCACGTCGAACAGGTCATCGTCCTTGCACAGGACAGCTCCGCCATCACCATAAGCGCCCAACGGTTTGGCTGGATAGAACGAGATCGTCAGGACGTCGGCCCAATGGAGCGGCGACTGCCCGTTCAATGTGCAGCCAAAACCCTGGGCGCAGTCGGAAACCAGCTTCAATCCATGCTCCCGTGCGACGGGCGCCAAGGCCGGATAGTCGGCCGGCTGTCCGAACAGGTCGACGGCGATAACGGCGCGCGGATTCAGCTTGCCATCCGCCTTTACACGCGCAATGGCGGATTCCAAGCTGGCCGGGGCCATATTGTATGTGTCCGGGTCGATATCGACGAAGACCGGCGACGCGCCGGCAAGCACGACCACCTCGGCGGTCGAAGCAAAGGTGAAACTTGGAACAAAGACGGCATCACCCGGACCGATTCCCCAGGCCATCAACGGGATCAGGATTGCGTCTGTCCCATTGGCGCAGCTGAGCGCCCGGCCTATCCCGGCAAAATCCGCGAGTTTCGCTTCGAGCTCCGACACTTCTGGGCCGAGAACGTAACGCCCCTCATCGAGCACCTTCGCAACTGCGATATCAATGCGCTCCCTAATGCGGGCTCGCTGTGCCTTGAGATCGATAAAGGGAATCATGTCGGTCATCGGTTCGATCCGTTCCTGCCTTCGTTGCGCCGTGCGCTTGCTATTGACCGACCTATAAGCGCTGACTTCAGAAGGATAAATTCACGAAGCATTTCGGTTTTCCAGACTGTCGTTCGAGCGACGACCATTCGTTGGCCCGTGAGACGTTCCTGCTTTAGCCACTCGGAAAAGACGCGACTGCGATCAATGGACAAGATCATGATTCCGTTCGCAGCGAAGGGATGCACCTGCACTTTGGATTGCATTCGATTTCGGGCTAGAGAAGTGACTGGCGCGGATCGGGCCTTCGAGGCCATCGGCTTCGCGAATGGGTTGGGGTGGCCGAGGCTATGACACCGACAGTTTCCTTTGCGGCCGCAATTCCAGTTGGAAGCTGGCACGCGTTCATACCGGCAGCGTTCGCGAGCTTGGCTGCGCAGGGGGTCAATCTGGAAGTGGCGCTTGTGGACGCCTCCGGCGATCCTCGCGTGGCAGAAGCCGCTGACCGCAGCAACCTGTCCTTTGCTTATCGCCGTCACGGTCCGGACAAGGGCCAGGCAGATGCGATCGACGAGGGATGGCGTCACACCCGCGGCGATATCGTCTTCTGGCTGAATGGCGACGACCGGCTGGCCTCGGGAGCGTTGAAGACAATCGGCGAGATCTTCGATGCGAATCCCGATGTTGACGTCATCTACGGTCGATCCGGATTTATAGACGCAAACGGTCGCCACATCGGAATGCATGACCAAGTCGAGGCCGTATCGGATTTGCTGTATCGATCGAATATCATTTCGCAGCCCTCCTGCTTCGTTCGGCGTAAAGCGCTGGAGGCAGCGAATGGTATCGACACCAGTCTGCACTACGTGATGGACTGGGAGCTATGGATTCGCCTCTATGCTTGCGGCGCCCGCTTCTTTCATACGGAACAGAGACTTTCAGATGTTTACGTCGGCGATGACACCAAGACAGGCGAGGTCTCGCTTCAGAGGCTGCGGGAAGTCTACACGGTTGTGCGGCGTTACGCCGGCCACTGGCCGGCCATTAAGTCCACAGTCTCCCTGTGGGCGCACACCCTAAGACACCGTCGGCAGCGACCATGACCTATTTCCGGCGGCCTACCATCAGCCTAGTAACGCCGAACTACAATGGCGCCGATTTTCTCGAAGCGACGATTCAGTCGGTGCAGCGGCAGGCTTACGCCGAGCTGGATTACATACTTGTAGACGGGGCCAGCACGGACGGCTCGATTGAAATCCTCGATCGCTACCGGGACAGCGTCGCCTCGGTGATCATTGAGCGGGACGATGGCCATGCCGACGCCATCAACAAGGGGTTTGCCCATGCACATGGCGAGATCATGGGCTGGATCAATTCGGATGACGTGTTGCTGCCGGGCTGCCTTTCCATTGTGAGTCGAATTTTTGCCCGCTACCCGGAAGTGTCGTGGATCACAGGGCTACCGTCTACATGCGATGAGGCCGGGAAGCTCTCCTATGTCGGCCCACTCAAGCGCTGGTCCAGGCTCCGCTTCCTCTCCGGAGACCATCTCTGGATTCAGCAAGAATCCACCTTCTGGCGGCGTAGCCTATGGGAGGAGGCGGGTGGCGGGCTAGATACGAAGTTGAAAGTCGCAAACGATTTCGAACTCTGGGCCCGTTTCTTCCGGCATGCCGACCTATATTCAGTAGATTCGATGCTCGGATGTTTTCGGGTTCGAGAGGGGCAGCGCTCTGTTGCCAATCGCGCCGTCTACATGCGCGAGGTCGACAGCGTATTGAGGCGCGAGTTGTCGGAGGTCGAGCCGGAGTTCCGGGCCCGCTTCGGCACTTTGGTCCCGCTAGTGCCTCGCCGGCTTGACCCCGGCTCACACGCCGGCCTGGAAACGGAACTTGCGCAAGACGACCCTCCGGTCATCACACGGAAGGGGCTGCGTGACCAGATACCACTGCACGCCCAGACCGGGGTCGAAACGCGGAATCGTCCACGTCCACACACCGTCTCTGACGCAGCCGGATGGGTCAGTGTCGCTCGCCGGAACTGGCGCTTCCTAACCGCAGGCCTCGGCCTTCTAACGATGGGCGCGACGATGGCCGCAATCATGCCATCGGCAACGATCTGGATCGTCCTGGCGCTGGGCTTGGGCGCCTCATTTAGCATGATCGCTGCCATGGCGATCAAGACGCGGCGGATCGCCCACTCTCTACTCACGGCCATCGAAGAAAGCCATGTATCCATCGCCCATTCCGCCTATAGTCGGCACATGGTCGAACTGGAGCTGGATGAACTCAGCGAGCGGATGTCGAGGTAAGTAGCAAGGTAAAAGTCGACCGGAAGGACGACCTATTGAGAGCTCCCAGCTAGATGCCCCATTGGCGTCGGTGAAAACGCCAGGCATCTTCAATGATTGTGTCAATATCCGACCTGACCGGATTGAACCCAAGTAGCTCTTCCGCGTAGGCCGTGTCAGCAGACAACACCGGAGCGTCGCCCGGCCGGCGTTCACAAACCTCGTACTTTGGTGTCAGCCCTGTGATGCGTTCGATCGCGCCGAGGATCTCGAGGACTGACACACCATCGCCAGTCCCCAAATTGGCCACGATCTTCCGCTCGCCCATTTTGAGCATGTCCAGGGCCGCGAGATGCGCATCTGCTAAGTCCAGAACATGGACGTAATCGCGGATGCACGTGCCGTCACGGGTCGGATAATCGGTCCCGAACAATTTCATTTTCGGCCCGATACCTGCAGCAGCCTTAAGGGCGTTCGGAATCAAATGGGTTTCCGGATCGTGTTCTTCACCGATATCCCCGTCCGGACTGGCGCCTGCTGCGTTGAAGTAGCGCAAAATCGCACACCTCACACCACCAACATTGGCTACATCTGACAGGATCTGTTCGACCGCCCGCTTGCTACGTCCATAAACGCTCAGGGGGTGGCACGCTTGTCGCTCCGAAATTGGGACAAACTCGGGCTGTCCGTAGACGGCACATGTTGACGAAAAGACCAGATTTTCAACACCGGTCGTCGCCATTGCATTCAACAGGTTCAACGCACCGCCTGTGTTGTTCGTCCAGAACCTCAGCGGAGACCGCTCGCCTTCGCCCACTTCAATACACGCTGCAAAATGCATGACGGCGTCAGGCTTGTACCGCGCCAGTACCCGTTCAATATCACCCTGAACCCGGATATCACCGACTTCCAGAGGCCCCCATTTCACCGCGTGCCTGTGACCCGAAGACAAGTTGTCGAAAACAATCGGCTCGATTCCCCGTGCCGCGATCATCCTGCAAACATGCGAGCCAATATAGCCGGCACCCCCTACAACCAGAATGCGCTTCATTTCGCGCCCCATGCTTTTCGGTTACAAAATAGGCACTTAGCCGATGTAAATGACAATCCTGTCCCCATCGATGAAGACGGAAGAGGGCGCGGGCCAAGGCGTACGACCTTCCAACAGCCCTTCTTCCCGGATCTGTTGAGCCGTCTGCGTGGGCCCGTAGGTTAGTTTGACGGCCGACCCCAGAAGTCCAAAGACGTGATCGTCGACCCAAAGGTCGGAAATCTCGCCATAGTCCATGTGCCCGTCGGCGATCTCATCCCAGTCCCGGCCCCTCGATCGAAGCAGCTGAAGCCGGTATCGCGGAAGATGCCCCACCCGCACCAGATCGTAGCGTTGATTGGGATCGAACTCTTCAAGTGATTCAATTCGGTACAGAATTCGATTGAAGGTAGCCAGGTCACGCTGCTGGCCGCGCAGCAGGACATGTTGCCGGACAAGATCAGCTTGCACGGAGACGATGATCACGAAAAGAGACAGCGCCAGCATTGCTTTACGCACCACCCCCCGGGGGAGGCGCTCGAGGGTAAATAAGGCGCAAAAGGCGTAAAAATAAATAAGGCCAGAATTGTACCTATATTGATATATACCTCCCGGATCAGATATAAAAAATATCGCCTTTGTTGCCAGCACTGCCAATGGCCAAGCCACAACGAGGCTGAACAGCGAGACAAGGTTGGTGCGAGCAGAAACAAGTGACGTCATGACCGCCGCGACAACAAGCATACCAAACGCCGCCTTCGACGCATCAAGCATGTCTGGTTGCGTCGCCAGCAAGTGCCGAAACGCTACAAATGACACCTGCCTGACACGATTGGCCAACGCCCCGAAGTCAGAAATATCGATCGCCTTCCCGTTGTCCGGCAGGTACTGAATGCTAAGCATATATACAGTCAGACCCAAAATCGTCGCGCAAAGCGCACCCAAAGCGGGTGCCCACACCACAACAACTCGGGATATGATGTTTGCGTCGGCTTGGCGGCCGGTGCCTTCATTGGCGCAGGATCGCCATATTACCCCTGTCAGTACTAATACGGCTAAGACACCGACTGCCGCCTGATAAGTCGCGAACATGAAGACGATCATTGCGACCGCTATGACAAATCTCCACAGGCTCAACCTACTCAGCAACAGAGCGGATGCACAAGCAAATGCGTTAGCGAAGAAAAATATCGGCGACATAAAACCATAATAAAAAAACGCCAAATTTATGGGGCAAACAATAATTAAAGACCCAAATATCAATAGCGCGCTGGTTTTTATATTATTATTGTATATTCTAATAACGATTAACGTTGATAAAATTGTTGCGGAAATAGATAGCATCGGCATCACTACGGGAACATTTGCGCCATAGTGAATCCAGCCGATCACCGGTCCCATCCATCGGCCATTTTGGACTTGCTCGTTCTCCGCCAGCCAGGGCATTCGAAACGCGTGGTTGTCCAATAAGAATTGAGATAAGAAAATAAAGTAGGTAAATATACCCAACACCAAGAAATAAATAATTGTGCCGCGCCGATCGACCAATTCATCTCGGGCGCCACGTCCAATCTCAATTAGAAATTTTTCAGCGTCAAGCAAGATTGCCCGGGCGAATACGTTCGCCTTCATCGCCTACGTCCTTTCCTCGACAAAATATTTGGGCCTGTGCTTGGCCTCGAGGTACAACTTTCCGATGTACTCACCTATAAGGCCCAATGCGAACAATTGCACGCCGCCGAAGAAGGTGATCGCGATGATCACGGATGCCCAGCCCTCAACGCTCACACCCGCTATTGCTGCTCCGAACGCAAAAATCGACGTGGCGAAGGCGAGCATTGATATCACTACACCGAGAGCGGTTATAAACCGCAATGGCCTGATTGACAGTGATGTTATTCCCTCCCAGGCGAGCGACAGCATTTTAGCAAGTGGATACTTCGATTCACCTGCCGACCGTTCAGACCGGGAGTACTCCACGATACCGGATTTATAACCCAGCATCGGCACCAAACCGCGCAAGAATAAGTTAACCTCCTTGTACTCGAGAAAGCTGTCCACGGCTCGCCGGCTCATCAGCCTAAAGTCGGCGTGGTTGTGCACAACTTCCACGCCCATTTTTTTCAGAAGCTTGTAGTACCATTCCGCCGTTGTTCGCTTGAATACCGTGTCGGTTTCTCTATCGGCCCGCACCCCATAAACGACGTCACAACCATCTTTCAGATGCCTCCGCACCATGAGCTCAATGACAGCAGGGTCGTCTTGCAGGTCCGCATCAATGGTGACCACGAGATCTCCCTGTGCATTCGCAATGCCCGCATACACGGCAATCTGGTGACCGCGGTTCCTGGACAATTTGACCCCCTGAACTCGGCTTGAGCTCGCGGCCAATTGAGCAATGAGGCTCCAAGTCTCGTCACGAGAGCCATCATCGACAAGAAGGGCATAGCTGTCGTCCGACACCAACCCCTTTTCAACAAGTTCCGAAATAGCGTCGATAAATACTGGGCCACTGACGGGAATGACCTCTTGCTCATTGTAGCAGGGAACCACGACCACAAGCCTAGGCAGCATCACCTTCCCCCTTCTCCGCTGAATCAACCCGCATGAAGACGTAACGTAATCCGACAAAATTTATGGCGCCGTAGGAAACAATTCCCGCCATTTGAGCCAAATAAGAATTTACCTTCAAGATCTCAACAAATACAATTACAACACTTATGTTTATGGTATATGATATAAAAAATACAATCATGAACTTCGCTATTTCGAACGCTGAAACGGCATCGCGCCTCCGAAACGTCCACGCTCTATTCACAATAAAGCTTGCCGCCAAACCGGCGGAATAGCCTAGCATGTTTGAGAGAACGTAATTGACGCCGATAAACTGCAATGAAAATATGGAGATCGCGCCCAATCCAGTGTTCAATACACCGGTGGATATATATTTAAACATTTGATTTAATATAAGCACCCTTCTACTTCCGAGCGGCTATGGAATATTGACCTCCGAGCGGCAGCCACTTCAGGAGCGCCTCAACGGGTCGCATCCATTTTAGAACCCCCGGAAAGAAGACGTGAAATCTGGTTTCGATGGTTTCCCATCCAGCCGACTGGAAGCGTGCCTTCATCAGCTCGCTGCGGATCAGAACAGCATTTTCATCAAAAGGACACGTATTTACTGCGTGAACTGTCAGCGGATTGAGCGGGTTGTGTTCGAACAATACAAACAAACCACCCTTTCTCAAGACTCTGCGGACTTCCGTTAGCCAATACCCGTGTTCTTCAGGAGAAATATGATGAAAAACACAAGCGGTAAATGCCAGGTCGACACTCTCGTCCGGAAGTGGAATTGATCGATCTATCAGCAGGTTTTCCGCAACACCGGGAAATCGTCTTTCCGAAATTTGAAGGCTTTTTTCCGAAACGTCTGCGGCATATGTTTGCGCATCGGGAAAGTATGTATTCATGTGCGGGAGCGTATTTCCGATGCCAGATCCAAAATCGACGATGATTTTGGGCTCTGTACCGTGTTGACGCGCGACCCGACTGGTCTCTCTAACTTTGTATTCCGCAAAATAGTCCGGAGCTTCTCCGGTTATCGCAATATTGGCGGCATGTTGCGCGTCGTACGCATCGGCGTATTGATCGAATTCGGCCCGATCCATACCGGCCCCCTCTAGCAACTATCCCAACCGTATAACCCGTGCCTCTGACAGGCGCTCTCCGGCTCGTCAACGTGAGAGCGGCCCATATTCAACTAGGCCACGGGCACTTCCGTTGACTCCCGGCCTGTCCTCTAAACGAACCTTGCATTTTCCGCAACGACGACACCGTCGCCGAGCTGGATTCGGCCATACGGCGTCTCACAATACTGTCCGCGTTCGTAATTCATGCGGATGCGCCAGCCGGCATCCTTGAACAGTTTCACCATGGAATGGTGATGCTCCGAGGAAATATGAGTGCCGACGAGAGCCGCTTTCACCTTGTCATTCATCTGGCCCATCGCAGTCGGGAGGACATCATACTCCGCGCCCTGGATATCGACATGCATGAAGTCGGCAGGCCCCGACAACAGGTCGAGCACCTCCCGGATCGTGTAGGCCCGCACACTGACATATTCAGCCGCAGACTGGTTGCGCGTCGAAGCGCCATAGTCCTCGTCCGGGTTATCGATTACTGGGAACGACACTTTGCCTGATCTCGCACCAACCGCGCCGTGGATCAGGTGGACGCCGTCGGACGGGAAATCGTTCTGGGCAAAATGGTCTTTCATCCAGTTCCAATGTGTGAGATCCGCTTCAACTGCAACAGCCTCCACAGAGCCAATCCGCGAGTTCTGGCGGCAGGCGGCAAGTGCAGCAGATGCCCAGGTCCCCCAGCCTGCCCCGAGTTCAACGACCCGGTAGGTGTCATGGGCACGTGCAACGCTTTCCAGCACGACGACCCAGTCGAGATAATGTTCGTTGAGAACAGGCAGATTCGGCTGATAGATCGTGCCCGCCGACGGCGCGAACCTCTCCCACCCCTTCTTGAAGCGGGCCTGGGTCGCCACTCCCAGAAAATCATAAACCGAAGCACCATCGGCTTCGACTTTGACGGGTTGGAATTCGGAGAAGATCGGGTCGTGGCTCACCATTGTCATATTCACTTTCTAACGCCATCGAGCCAACGCAATTGCGCCGGCCGATCCGCTGCCAGGTTTCGTCACTTCTGTAGCGTGTTCAGGACATCTGGGACGAAGTTCGCACGGCCGTACCGAGCGGCTAGCATCTTCAGGGCCGCCCGCCTACGCCGCAGGGCTTCCACATCGGAGGAAAGCGCCTCGAGCCGCTCCGGCAGGGACCGGATACTGTTGCGGTCCTCTGCGCAATGAATGACAGCCTGCTCCCAGATTGTTTGTGAGCCGGGGGATTTGTAAGTATCGGCCAAGACCACAGGAATGGCCCCGCTCGCAATGGCCTCCCACAACCGGATGGAGTTCGGCCCCGTTCCGGATGGGCATAAGGCAAACTGGGTCTGCCCCATAATCTCTCTGAACTCGTCCGAGGCCTTGGAATCTACAAGACCGAGGTGATTGTCGGTCCGCTTGAGAATCTGGTGATCGTAGACGATCTTGTTGTAATGCCACGTATCGCGGTCACGAACCAGACCACGGGGGTGATCCTTCAACTCTTCCAGAAGATAGGTCCTGGATTGCGTCAGATAGATCGGCGTGGCCTTTGCCCCTACGAAGGAGAATAGATACTTCCGCTGTTCGATGGGCTCGTCCGACCCATCCGCGACCTGCACGGGATACAATGGGAAAGGATGGATGGCGATACTGTCATCCGCCCCGAACCGGACCTGCGCGTGGGTGGCGTGGGACCAGAAAACATCCGTCACTCCCGCCGCATCGAACAGTTCCGGAAATTTCAGCATGTGGATATGCTGGCAGACCGTGACAACCCGCTCATATCCAGCAACAGCCTTAGCGGCACGCTCCAAACCATCCCGCAACTCGTTCAGCCGGTCATTGTCTGTCAAATTGTGATTGCTCACATCAATTAGCGTCGCCCAAGGAAAGCCAAGATAGGCCGCGCCGCCCTGGCGTAGCGCTAGGAGACGAACCTGATTGAACGCATGCTGTTCGGTGATCGCGGGATGCTGCCAATGCGTATCGTAAGCCACAATGTTCCGGTCGACATAGAGATCATCGCTGCGTGCTGGGCGCGGCGACGCTTCTATGTTGGTAAACGCTGTACGGGAGAGCGCCCTAAGCGGATCGTCGTCCGATATGGGCTGGGGCCGCTTGACCGGCGGCAGCGGTGTGCCGCGTTCCTGAGCCCAGCGCTCCAGTGACTTGTTGATCTTGACCGCCTCGAACTGCTCGCTCTTGATCGGCCACATCTCCAAATCCAGCTTTGCCGGATCCTTTATCCCATCGCTTGCATGAACCATGGCGACACCACCAACGATGCGCATATCGCCCTTCTTGTCATAGGTCCTCAATCCCGTCTCATGTACGTGTATACTGCGGACCTCGCGGCATGGATTGTAGATTGCATGGCCATAGACCGCGAAGACATACGCCACCTTGTTATCGCAGCGTGGCACGCCAAGCGGGAAATTGAGACAGCGATCGCGGTCGGGATTGGACGCCTTGGCGGGTAAATAGGCCCACGTATCCTGGGACCAGTGCGGGTTCGGATGGAGTCTGGTTTCATTGCCCTGAAGCTCATACCGACTTAGCGCCACGAAGCCCGTCGGATCGGCCTCAAACACCTCTTCCAGCCGGCTGACAGTCTCGTCAAAATAAATGTCGGCATTAGCCAAAATCGAGATGTGATCGGGACAGCATGCCTCGGCGAGCTGCGTCCAATCCTGGTAGGTGGGGCGCCGGTCCATCCTGATGACGCTTACGTGCCCACCTGCAGTATCCACGACCGATTCATCGTCGACCATCAGATAAATGTGCGCAATGCGGTCATTGCCTCTGTTTCTTTCAAGACAAAACTCAAGCTCTTTCCGCCTGCCCTCCTCAGCAGGACTGAAATACGGCATGAAAAGAGAAATCGTCACACGCTCACCTTCTTAATTTCTTGTGGCAACGGGTCGTTCACTATCGATTTCACTGACTAGCCCTCGGCACCGCCGCCAAACCTATCAATTTCGGCGTCATAACCCAATCTGACGCACAACTCCTGATAGGAGGTGCTCATTTGAGCCTCTTGGACCAGTTCTTCCGAATATTCCCTGCGAACGCGCGGTGCGATCTTGTTTCCCCGGCGGCCGCTGTCCCCCGACAGCCTCATCACTGATATTAATGCCTTCCAGTCTGAGTTGTAGGGCAGATCCAGCTGTTTGCAAATACCGCGCATAGTCTCGTCGGGGTCGGAAACAAAAGTTTCATACCGCACGATCGGGACATTTTCATAGGTGGACAGGAAAGCCAGATAGCGCCTTGCATACTCGTCGAGCGTTGGCGGAGAGAAATGACACCACTGGTTCCGGTCTAGCGCAAGAAATGAATCGATCGGATGCCGTACCGTGACGATCGACCGGAGCGGGGCCACTTCAGTGAGCATATCCGCGAGGCTTGGACGCTGACGCCAGTCAACGTCGGTGCAGAACTGTGAGTGCGCATGATCGCGAAGGATAAGCCTTCGCCCGATACCATTCATGCGATCGTGGAGCACCTTCATGGCAGCAACGAACATTTCCACTGCGGTGATATCGCTGATCGGACTGAGCGCACTGCGCGCCAGCAGGATCGGGTCCGTCGGAGCGAAGCGCGATCTCTGGGTCGTTAACTGAATGGTGCTGAGCGGGTCCATTTCGCTCAGCAAAAGCGTGTTCGGTTGCGATTGCAGGCCCTTGGCAATCAACGTTCCGCCGGTGCAAGCAAAATGGTGTATGGTGCGGATCGGCACCGCCTCTCGAGGAGGACGCTGCTTCAAAAGACCGGCCAGCCGGTTGAGATCGCTTTTGCTCAACCGGTCGATCGCGTCGACAGTCGGCCTGGCCAACTGACCGTCGGCCACCAGCGAGTTTGCCGCAGACCCCGGGGTAAGTGCGCTCATGACGGTTTGGCCTGGCGCTTGGTAGCAGCCTTCGTCGTTCGTCTTGCAGACGTTCTGGACGCCGAGCCCGTTTTCTTGGCCCGTGTATCGGACACTGCGCGGTCCTCCGTCGAGGAGGCCAACATTACTTTGTGGGCAAGCTCGTCGAGAAAGTTCTCCAATTGCCGTTTCTCGTCTGCCAGTGCGGAATGACGCTCCTGTAGATCGGCCAGATCGGCTTGAGCTATTCTCTGTATCCGCAGCGACAGACGGTTGTCGTCGCGCAGGCCTTCCAGCTCGGACCCCAGCCTTTGGACGGCCTGGCTCTGCTCGTCTGCACGAGCCTGGGCGGCCGTCAATTCAATCTTCAAGCTGTCACGCTGCCTGCGCATTTCCTCCAGGGCATCGAGATTCGCCTTGGCGTCCTGCGCAGCCTTGTCACGCGCCTGCTTGCAGGTCACTATTTCCTTTCGAAGCGCCTCCAACTCGTCCTTGAAGCCGTCGCGTTCGCTGCGCATGCCTTCCAAGGTGTCAATGGCGGCCTGAGCCTCTTCCGCGGCCTTGGCACGTGCCTCCCTGACCGATTCGAGTTCCTGCTTCAGCGCCTCTTGCTGCTGCCGCTTCGCCTCCAGGGCATCGAGATTCGCCTTGGCGTCCTGCGCAGCCTTGTCACGCGCCTGCTTGCAGGTCCCGATTTCCTTTCGAAGCGCCTCCAACTCGTCCTTGAAGCCGTCGCGTTCGCTGCGCATACCTTCCAGGGCGCGCTTCAAGTCTGCGATCTGTCGCTCCTGCCGCTTGTTCCGCGCCACCCAATCCCGGCGGATACGACCATAGCGGAGTTCGGGATCGCTGGGATTGGCTTCCCATTCAATCCGACGCTCCGTCTGGTTCAGCCAGCCCTCCAGCGCCGCCCTGTCCGCTCCGCCCTGATGTAAAGGCGATTCCGGTACGTGCACGACGATGTCGTCAAAGAAATCAAGGAGCTCGGCATCATCGAGGTCGGCAAGCACCAGGCACGCCTCCGATGGGGCATCGACAACCAGTGCAGTAGCACCGGCGATCCTCTCCAGATCCCGGCCGGCGAGCACGCCCCGGGGGGGGATCGTTTTGACTGGCACCGACTCTAGAGACTGGAGGCCGGGGAAGAGTGTCATCGCGCCAGTCATGGCTCGAAGACTGTTCATATCGCTGAAGCTTGTCCGCAGAAACGCCGCCTCCCCAGCCCCTTCGGCCACTGCAGCTTGGACAAAAGTGCCCTTGCCGCTACGCTCGACCCAATCACGCACGGCAAGCGCCCGGTCAGGATCCGGTTCGACGAGCACCAGGTCATCCGCCCGCTCTTCCCAGAAGCGCCCCGCATCCTCGCCGCAACCGATATGCACGATCAGCCCGTAGCGACCGCCTGCAGGATTGAGTAGCTGTTCCATTACTCACGAGCCTCGCTGGACACGCCACTACCGCGCAACTTGCGTAGGGGCGCCGTCAATTTCCACGATGTGGAGCTTCGGGTTTCGTGAAGAGCCGCTCGAAGCTGGCCGGCGTCCTCCAGCGCCAATGCGTGTTGTTTTTCCAGTTCTGCCAGCCGGTCACGCAGCCCGTTCCGGTCTGCGCGGGTCGCGGCCAGCTCTCGCTCCAGCCGTCTTTGTTCCAGCCCCCCGGTCTTCTGCGTAGACAAGCGGTGATACCATTCAAGTTCCTGCTGGCAGGCCAGTAGGGCACTCTGCAGCTCCGCGACAAGCGCGCGCACGGAATCGAGTGGCCCCACTGGGCCCTCATCCACACCAGCTGGCAGGATTTCGGCGGCCGGCGCACTGCGGAGCAGGTCCGGCAGAATTTCCAAGACAGTGTCCGCGTCCCGCTTCGTGACACCAGGATCCGTCACCAGCTGGGCCATACTGGCCGTAAGTTCCTGGTCCAGCCGTTTGAGTGACGGGTTAGCGTCTACAGCGGCTCCTGCTGCCAATCGGTACAGAAGGAATGCAGGGGTGATCTCGGGTGCTTCTTCCGGCCCGACCTTGAACACGAGCCGTGTCCGGCTCTCGAAATAGCTCGCTGCAGCGCGCGATACCTCATTCGACGACAATCGGCTGACATCGGCGGGTAAGATCAGAACCTGGCGGCGCGCTTGCCTATAAAGTTTCAGAACGTCTTCGGCCCGCGCCTGAACGCCATCCAGCGCCTTGGTGGCTTTCGTCCCTGCCATGAGGCTGATTGCGATCAGTTCCTGCAGGGGCGCCGCCCAGACGATTAACTGCGATTTCGCATCGCTCCGCAAGCGCTTTAGCAGGGCCTCGAGATCGAACGGCTCGGCCGCACCGTCCAGCGCTGAGCCGGCATCGCTCCCAAGCGCCAGATCCGAATGCGCAATCGTATGAAACAAGTTCACACCCCTTTTCCTGCCGTCTCTATACTCTCCGATAACCCACAAGGGATCGGGCAACAAGTTCGCGTCACCAGCGCCCGTCTGCCCGCGACATATGGGCGTCCGGCAGGGTCAGGCGAAAACTTGTCATCGGTTGAGCGACAGTCTAACAGGGCAGCTCACACTGGGTTCCCATCTTTCGAGTACCGAGATTTTCATGACGAAGCGTGCACTGATTACCGGCGTCACCGGACAGGATGGAGCTTACCTTGCCGAACTCCTGCTGGACAAAGGATATGAAGTCCACGGGCTAAAGCGCAGGGCATCTTCGTTCAATTCCCAGCGGGTCGACCACCTGTATGTCGACCCACATGAAGCAAGTACGCGCTTCTTCATGCATTACGGCGACATGACAGACTCGACCAACCTGATCAGGTTGGTTCAGCAGATACAGCCAGACGAAATTTACAATCTGGCCGCTCAGAGCCACGTGATGGTTAGCTTCGAGACACCCGAATACACAGCCAATGCTGACGCCATTGGCACCCTGCGCCTTCTCGAAGCCATCCGTATTCTCGGCCTCGAGGAGAAGGCACGCTTCTACCAGGCGTCAACCTCGGAGCTCTATGGGCTGGTTCAGGAAGTACCGCAGAGCGAAACTACGCCCTTTTACCCCCGCAGCCCCTATGCAGCGGCAAAACTCTATGCCTACTGGATCACGGTGAACTACCGAGAAGCCTATAATATGCACGCTTCTAACGGGATATTGTTCAATCACGAAGGCCCGACCCGGGGAGAAACCTTCGTGACCCGGAAGATCACGCGCGGCGTTGCGGCCATACACCAGAACCGTCAGAGCAAGCTCTATCTGGGCAATCTGGACGCGAAACGGGATTGGGGTCATGCCCGCGATTATGTTGAGGGAATGTGGCGAATTCTTCAGCAGGACAAGGCGGACGATTTCGTCCTGGCCACTGGCGAAACCCACACGGTTCGGGAGTTCGTCGAACTGGCGTTTAACGAAGTGGGCGTCACGATTGAATGGAATGGCTCGGGCGTGGACGAGATCGGTCGCTGTACGAAGACGGGCCGTGAACTGGTTGCGGTTGACCCTCGCTATTACAGGCCAACGGAAGTTGATTTGTTGATCGGCGATCCGAAGAAAGCCAAGGACGTATTGGGCTGGCAACATCACACCTCATTCCCGAACCTCGTCAGCGAGATGGTGCAAAGCGATCTCAAGGTGATCGAAACCGAAGCGGCCTACCGTTCCAATCACGGTGAGGTATAGCCCGATGTACACGCTGGAAGGCAAGCGGATCTGGGTCGCCGGTCATCGGGGCATGGTCGGCTCGGCATTGGTCCGGCGCCTGCACCGCGAGCGGCCGAGTGAAATACTAACGGTTTCGCGTCAGGAGCTGGATCTGACGGACCAAGCGTCCACGGCACGGTGGATGCGTGACCAGAGGCCGGACGCGGTATTCGTCCCTGCGGCTAAGGTCGGAGGTATCCTGGCCAACGACACGTATCCAGCAGAATTTTTGTTCGAGAACCTGATGATCGCCTCGAACATTATCCATGCCTCACACCAGGTGGGCGTGGAGAAGTTGTTGTTTCTCGGATCGTCCTGCATATACCCCAAATTTGCCGAACAGCCTATCGTGGAAGATGCGCTGCTTACCGGTGCGCTCGAGCCGACGAATGAGTGGTACGCGATCGCCAAGATCGCCGGAATCAAGCTTTGCCAATCCTATCGGCGACAATATAAGGCGGACTTCATTTCCGCCATGCCGACAAACCTCTATGGCCCCGGCGACAACTATCATCCGACGAATTCGCACGTCATTCCGGCGCTTCTTCGAAAAGCTCATGAAGCCAAGCGGCTGGGCGCACCATCGATGGAGATCTGGGGCACCGGCACGCCGAGACGTGAATTTCTCCATGTCGATGACTGCGCCGATGCGCTTGTGCACCTGATGAAGGTCTATTCTGACGCCGGCCATGTGAATGTGGGTTCGGGGGAAGACCTGCCCATCGAGGAGCTGGCGCGCCAGGTCATGAATGTCGTCGGTTTCGAGGGAGAATTGACAAAAGATCTGAGCAAGCCGGACGGCACGCCCCGAAAATTGATGAGCGCCGATAAAATCCGCGCCCTGGGTTGGCAACCTTCGATCGGTCTGCGGGACGGGCTGGCCGACGCGTACAACTGGTTCCTCACCCATGAGGAGGCGATCCTGCAGGAAAGCTGAGCAGGTTCAAGTTCCTGGCAAGCACGACCGGATCCGACGCCACCAATAGTCCAGGCCAAGTTTTTCGATGACCTGATCGCGCTGCGCCATCAACCGTCCGCTGCGGAAGTGTTTTTCAAACCAGTATTCCAACTTGTCCGCGTTGAGAGCGGAACCTCGCCAGTCATCCACAATCGCTATCGGGAACCCGTCATAGGCCTCCGTCAGCGGCGTTCGGCGGACGATCGGGATGGCACCGTGGAGCAGGGTTTGCCAGGCTTTGGGGGACGGATCGAGCCCGCCACCTTCCACGCACAACACGAAAGCGTGGGAGCGGATTAGCGCTTCAAACGCAGCTTCGCTCACGGGTTCCTCCAGGATCGTCGCGAAGCTGCGCCAATGTGCCTTGGCCAGCTCTGTGACTGTCTTGCGTGTCTCCCATTGTGCGCCGTCACGAACGCGGTGGGCACACAATACCCGCCGGTAACGCTGTCCGATATCACCCCAATCGGGCACTGGCAGCTCAACATCCTGCTCTGCATCGGGAAATACCAGGCCCAGTGGTAGGGCTTCCTGCTTGCTATGGATCCGCGCATCCATGTTCTCACAGAACCACCGTATGAGAAGCGGATTATCGAGCAATTGCACCAACTTGTTGCGGAGCTCTTCGGACAGGGGCGGCCAGCGCTTGTCAGTCTGGTTGGGTAGCGTGACATCCTCGGACCCTGTGACCAGTACAAAGGGCGCGGTCAGACGGGGAACAACGGTGTCGAACAGGTGCCGCAGCGCCGCTTCGTGCGAGCGCAAGGAAACAAAGATGGTGCGTACAGTCGCGACATCCGTCTGCAACCGGTCTTCCACGAAGGGTTCGCTACGGTCCGAGAGAACGATCCAGTCGCAGCGGGCGGCAATTCCGCTCAGGGCGTAGGCGCTGGCCCCTTTGAACTTGGGGAACAGCCGGGTCGATAGTGGTCGTATGGTGGTGTCAGAGTGCATGGGCAAGCAGGCCATCCCATACGCTCCGGACCGGATCGGGAAGTCTGTCCTCTTCGGATTCGCGAACGGTCTGCAGGTTGGCATCGAAGAAATCGAGCGGAGCCCGTGTCTCCAGGTCCAGCGCGGCAAGCAGATCACGCAGCTTGTTCTGCATGGCCACGGTATCGCTCAGGCATTGCACGACTGGAAAATGCAGACGCTGCTGCCAGTCCAGCAGGCGTGAATTGTAGGCGAGCCAGACCGCCAGTCCCTTTTCGATCGGAAAGCCGTTGCGGCTCTCCAGCGATCGGGCGACGGCCATGGGGTGCCGGAATATGCCAAGCGGCCTGGCCTCGGGCAGGGCCTCCAGCCAGCCGTCCAGGGTGATGAGAGTGCGCGGATCCTTGAAGGCCCAGCAGGCCATATCCGCGCGCGATTCGATGAACAGGTCGCGCACTGCGGTGTGCAGGGGCCCCCATTCTATGACGTCCGGTGGCTCGTGCCAGCAGCCGCCATTGGCCTTGAGCAGGTCCTCCTGCATGTAGAGCACGGCCGGCGCTTCCTGCAGCCCTTTGGGGTTCCGCTTGATACTTTGATCGAGCACACGTCCAAGATAAACTCCGGCCTCGAGCAGGGTTCCTGTCAGGGCACTCGTGCCGCTGCGATGCATCCCCAGTACGATATAGCAGGTGCCTTTACTCATTTCCGGACATCCCCTCGGTCCATCCCCGTCACGGCGCCGCGCGAGGTTAGCGGAAGCGGCGCGCGGCGACGAGCCATCGCTACAGATCACCGGAGCCCGCCGATGACAACATCCGTCCAAGCCCTGAGACCGCACGTGCTCGCGATCGGCGCCCTGGGCGGTTCGGGAACGCGTGCCGTGGCGGAAGCGTTCGAAAAGCTCGGCTACAGACATGGTCCGGCATTGAACCGGTCGCGCGACTGCCTGGCCTTCACCTATCTGTTTGTGCGCACCGGCTGGATGGGCACCCCCCTGCCCGCCCCGGCCGAACGGCTGGCGGCGATGCGGGCCATCGCACAGACCGGGGACCACCGGCTGGCGCCGCCGCTGGATGCCCTGACGGATGCGATCGTGGAGCGGAGCGGACCGGCCGGCAGCGCACCCTTCATGATCAAGGAGCCCAACAGCCACATGTTCGCCGACGCCATCCTGGAGTCCTGGCCGGATGCGGGCTTCCTGTTCGTGCACCGCCACCCGCTGGACATGGCCTTCAGCGCCAATCTGAATCAGCTGAAACGGTGGGGACCGGACATGGGGATTGCGCCGGAACGCTTCGATTCGGTGCCCGCGGCGCAGCTGGAAGTGTGGATCCGCGCCTACAAGGCGCAGATGGAACGCCAGGTGCGCTATCCCGGACGCACGGCGATGCTGGACTATGAACGCTTCGTGGAGACACCGTCCGCCATACTGGGCGAGGTCTGGTCGGCCTTGGGCGGCGGAGCCGACCCGGACCGGCTGGACCGGGCCTGCCAGGGCGTGTTCGTGCCGCAAAGCCGCGGACGCTGGCGCGAGGCGGACCTGTCGCAATTCACCGCCGCCCAGCGCGAGTTCTGCGCGGACCACGGCTGGCTGTGAGCCCGGAAGTCAGGTGATGTCGAAACTATAGAGGCTGGACATCGCCAGAACGAGGCTGATCACGATCAGGCCGATGATCGAGGCGATGAAGGCGATGGCCAGCGGTTCTGCCATCGATGTGAGGCGTTTGGCCAGATTGCGGGCATCCTGTTCGCCGGCCTCGGCCACGAAGATCAGCATTTCCGCAAGCGCGCCGGACAGGCGGCCCGTGCGCACCAGGTTGAGCGTCATGGCATCGGTCGTGGTGTGGGCACGCAGGGCCACTTCCAGCATCTCGCCCGAGCGCACGGCGCGGCGCACCTGTTCCAGCCCTTCGCGCCGGCGCGGCGAAAGTACGCCGCGTTCGGCCAGGGCAAGCGCGTCGATCAGCCCGGCCCCGGCGGAGAGCGCGGTACCGGTGACGCGGGCCCAGCGCGCCGTGTCGCTGGCCTCGAGAAAACGCCCCAGAACCGGCGTGCGGAAGGCGATCGCGGTGGCGGCGCGGCGCATGGCGGGGGTGCGCCAGACCTGCACGGCGAGAATGATCAGCACGACAGCCCCGCCCAGCACCAGCGGCATGTTGGCGTTGAAGAACTGGCCGATGCCCAGCACGATGCGTGAGATCGCCGGGATTTCGGCCTGGGCATTGTCCATCAGGGCGGAAAAGCGCGGCACCACGAACATGAAGATGAAGATCACCGCACCCACACCCGCCACGGCGAGGAAGGCGGGATAGGCCAGCGCGTTGCGCACTTCCTCGACCGAGGCAAGATCGCGCTCCATCTGGGCGGCAACCTCGTTGAGCCGCGCATCGAGCGAGCCCGTCGCCTCGCCCAGTTCCACCAGGCGGGGGGCGTAGTCGGGCAGTTCCGGCATGTGCCGGGTGAGCGCCTGGGACAGGCGCCCGCCGCCGCGCAGATCGGACCGGATGGCGCGCATCTGCTCGTTGAGTTCGCGGCAGGGCTCCTCTTCGAGCAGGCTGTCGAAGGAGGCCAGCAGCGGCGATCCCGCACGCAACAGGGTGGCAAGCTGGCGGATGAAACGGTGACGGTCCTTGGGGCGGGCCCGGCGGCGGTCGAAGCGGCGGCCCTCGCCGTCGACGGCGCGCACCTCATAGGCGAGAATGCCCTGGGCGCGCAGCTGGCTGATCGCCCCGGGCTGATCCGTGGCGCTGATCCGCCCCTCGACCGGTGCCCCGTCCTTCTTCAGGCCCTTATAGGCGAAACTGGCCATGACGTGCCGCCTCCCCTGGAGCCTAGGCCCGCGCCGCGTGCGGCGCGCCGGCCAGGCCGGGGTCCTCGCCGGCACCGCCGAGCACACGCATCGCTTCGGAGATAGAGGTGGTGCCGGCGCGCGCCTTCAGCAGGCCGTCCTCAAGCATGGAGAGGAAGCCGGCGCGGCGGGCGGCGTCGAGAATGGCTTCCTGGCCGGCATTCTGGGCGATGGCTTCCTTGACGGCGCCGTCAATAGCGGCCGCCTCGTAGACGGCGATCCGGCCGGTATAGCCCTGGCCGCGGCAGGCGTCGCAGCCGGCCGGAACGCGCCAGGCGGCGGGTTCGGACAGCGCGCCCGCCGGCCAGCGCACGCCGCGTGCCGCGGCCTGGTCGATCAGGCGTTCGGCGGCGCTCACCGCGTCGGGCGGGGCGGGAGCGGCGCATTCGGTGCACAGGCGGCGCAGGAGGCGCTGGGCCAGCAGGCCGCGCAACGAGGCGGAGACCAGGAACGGTTCCACGCCCAGATCGGTGAGGCGTTCGATGGCGCCGAGCGCGGTGTTGGTGTGCAGTGTGGAAAAGACGAGATGGCCGGTGAGCGCGGCCTGGATGGCGATGCGCGCCGTCTCGCCGTCGCGGATTTCGCCGATCATGATGACGTCGGGATCCTGGCGCAGGATGGCGCGCAGGCCGCGGGCAAAGTCATAGCCGATATCGGCGCGCGCCTGCACCTGGGTCACCCCGTCCATGTCGTATTCCACCGGATCCTCGATGGTGATGATCTTGCGCTGGCCGTCATTGACCAGTTCCAGCGCCCGGTAGAGCGTGGTGGATTTGCCCGAGCCGGTCGGGCCGGTAACGAGAATGACGCCGTTGGGCTCGCGGATTACGCGGTTGAAGACCTGGCGCTGGGCCCCCATCAGGCCCAGACCGTCCAGCGAGGGCAGTTCCTGGCGCTTGCGCAGGAGGCGCAGGACCAGGCTTTCGCCCCAGGCGCCGGGCAGGGAGGACACGCGCAGGTCGATGTCCTGGCCGGCAAAGCGCACGGTCTGGCGGCCGTCCTGGGGCAGGCGGCGCTCGGCGATGTCCATGGCCGAGACCAGCTTGATGCGCGAGGCGACGGCGTCGAAACGGGATTTGGGCTGGGTCTGGACCAGACGCAGCACCCCGTCGACGCGAAAGCGGACCTGGAATTCATGCTCGAAGGGTTCGATATGAATGTCGCTGGCGCCGTCGCGCAGGGCGTCCTCGAACACGGCATTGACGAAATCGATGACCGGCGCCTCCTCGGCCATTTCGCGCAGGCGTTCGACATCGGTCAGCGCGTTTTCGCGGGTGCGCGCGCCGGCCGATTGCAGGCGAGCCAGGGCGCTTTCCAGCAGACGGTTGGGGCCGAGGACCATGCGGGTCTGGCCGGACCAGGCGGCGCCGAGGCGTTCGTTGAGGCCCGGATCGAGCGGATTGCGGGCGAAGACCACGAGCTGTGCGGTGTCCGAAGAGGCGGAGGCGGCGGCCTCACCATCGAGGGGAGCGAAACCGGTATCGTTGCCGCCGGGCGCGGCCCACCACAGGACGGCCCCCTTTTCGCCGAGCCAGCGCAGGGGCAGGCCCAGCGCCGCGGGGGCGAGGGCGTAGGCGGCCTCCTCGCGCGGCAGGTCGCCGGGCGGGACGAGCGGCAGGCCGAGCTGATCGGAGAGCGCGGCGAGCAGGCGCTCCTCGGCGACGGCGCCGAGACGCAGCAGCGCCTGGCCGAACAGGACCGGTGTCTCGCGCTGATAGGCCAGCGCCTGCTCGATATCGGACGCCGAGATGGCGCCCGCCTCCTGCAGCAATTCACCGATGCGGCGTTGATCCATGATCCCGACCCCTGCCATGACCGTCTCCCCCGCCATGGCCTTCACGCTCGCGCCCGCCGGAAAACGCCCGGCGGTTCCACCCGTCGAGTTAGACCGCGCCACCGCCCCGCTGGCAAGCCCCGCCACTGAAGCACGCACCGGACGGCCGCGCACAAAAAAGAAGGGCGGCCGAAGCCGCCCTTCCCAATTCGCAGAGCTGAAGCTCGGCTTATTGGTTCAGGTCGAAACCCGTACCCGTCACGATACCGTTACGGGACAGGAGACGCTCCACCTGCGGAGCACCAGCACCGATCGAGTCGTCGATCTTGACCGAGAAGGTCACGTCGCCATTGATGGCTTCCGTGGTGATGCCCAGAGCCGCGGCCAGATCGGCCGACTGGAAGGTGGCCGTCCAGGTGCCGTCTTCACTTGCCGAGACGGTGGCACCGCCGATGCAGGCTTCGGAGTCGCCCGGCAGCGCAGCGCTCGTGGCGCCAACGTGCACCATGACGCACTCGCCGGTGACCGTCGCCAGATCGGACTCGATACCCGTCACGCGGAACGCGTTGGAGGTACCGCCGGAAGCGCGCAGGTTAACCCAGGCGAACTCCGCAGTGTCACCATTGCGATCCTGCAGAGTGATGCTTTCCAGGCCGTCATCATACGTGATCGGGGCCAGAGCCGTAGCGGCCAAGCCCGCGACATCGTAATCGGTGGCGGACGTCACATCGATCGTGGCGGTCGGAGTCTGTTCGGCGACAATGTCGGTGCCATTGTGGGTCCAGGTCACGTCAACGTCACCATCGTCAACATCGGCAACGTCCACGTCACAAGTCGCGGTGTTGGCAACATCGTCGAGAACGCAAGCATTGTCGACGGTGACCGAAGCGACACCGGTGATGTCGTCGAACTGGATGACCACTTCGACGGAGTCCACGCCATTGCCCGCGGCGATTGCAGCGAAGGCATCCGTCCGGATCGGGCCGGTGCCGTCGAAACCGAGCGTCAGGTTGCCGAGATCGCCGGTGAAACCGCCGGCCGTGGCAGAACCGTCGATCGACAGCAGGTTGTCCGCCTCGGTGCCAGCCGTAACAGACGGCGTGTAGGCGTCTTTCAGAGTAACAAGGTCTTCATTGACCGTGTTTTCCGTGAAGTTAGCACTGCCAACCGGCGCGAACGACATTTCGATCGAGACCGGCAGCGACGGGTCGATACGCTCGATCGGCAGAGTCAGATCGCCAACGTCTGCGTCAAAATCGGCGTTGTCGCAAGCGTTGAGGTTAGCTTCCTGGCTGTCCCAGCCGATGAAGGACTGGCCGGAACCGCCGCCGCGGGCGACATTACCAAATTCGCACTCGCCACCGGCACCCACGTTGGTGTTCCACACACCAGCAGCAACCGAGGTCGAGAAACGAGCATTGGTCAGCGTAACGTCAAACGAAACGACTTCACCCCCACCGACAGTAGAGAACAGGTCGTCACCACCAGAACTAAACCCGATGATGACGTTACCCGCAAGATCACCATCCCACTCGTTCGCCAAGATATCGTCTTTAACGAAATCCGTTCCCGCTGTGCCGTCAACGGACGAATATTCTTGGGCCTGAGCCGCACCGGCGAGAAGGGCGATAGCCGCCGCGCCAGTGAGAAGTTTTACCATTTTCATAGGGAGTCCCCCTCTTTCCTACACATAAAAGTCATGGCCATGACAGCTGCCACGACGGTTTTCAAACGATCCGGGTCCAAGTTCGACAGCCCTCGCCAAAGCGGAAGCCTTAACGACAACTCCTCCCCTTAAGACCTTTCGCGCCCGAGAACCCTCGCGACGCTGAGCAGGAGAAAAGCTTATCCCCCGGAAGCTGTCAACTGTGAATCGGGCAAAAAGGGGGCGGCGATGCCGGGGTTTCGCAGGCTTAAGGCTTCATTGTCATATGGTTGAGAAATAAACAGTTTCGCAACAGTTTCCGCCCGGCCCGGCCCGGCCGGGGCCGTCAGGGGGCGGCCCGATTGGCGGCCACCTGTGTCCGGATTGCCATGCTACCTATCCGTTCAGAGTCCGGCGGCCGCACGGCACGCGGCCGGGGCCGGCCCGTTCAGCCGTCCGTCAGCCGCCCCGTCATCCGCCTGGCCCGTCATCCGCCTGCCCCGTCAGCCGCCTTCCGGGGGCACGCGCAGCCGGGCGCGGCATTGCGGGACGGCCAGCGGGCGTTCCCAGATGCGCTGGCGGGGCGAGTGTATGCGGACCCGTCCGGGGGCACAGGCGCCGGAGGGGAAGACCCGCCAGGGTTCGAGCAGTTCGGCCTGCCAGCCCCGGGGCATCGCCCCGGACGGGAGGGCGAGCGGGCCGGGTTCGAAGCGGGCCGGCGCGCCGGCCAGGCGTGCGCCGGTGCGCTGGTCCAGGATCCAGGCATTGAGCCCGGCGAAGGCCTGGCGCACCTGGTGGCGTTCGTGCATGGCGGACATGGAGGGAATGGACATGGCGACGGCCAGGGCGAGGATGGCCAGGGCGATCAGCACTTCGAGCAGGCTGTAGCCGGATTGCCGGCCGGTGCGGCGCCGACGCCCCTTGCCGGACGCGCTATCGCCCGGCCGGATCCAGCGCGCCGGATTGCTCGCCATGGGCCTGCCCCTAGCCGATATCGTCGCCCGGCTGGCCGGCACGGCGCGGATCGATATCGGCATTGAGGCCCTCGCCGCCCGGTGCGCCGTCGGCGCCCAGGCTGAACACCCGGCCGCGGCGGGAGAGATCGTCACCGGCCTCATACTGGAAGGGCGTGCCCCAGGGATCTTCCGGCAGGCCGCCATCCATATAGGGCCCGTTCCAGACCGCGCCGGCATCGGCGCTGGGGGCGACGAGCAGGGCCAGGCCCTCGTCCTGGGTGGGATAGCGGCCGAGATCGAGGCGCATCGTGTCGAGCGCGGTCTCGACCATGCGGATCTGGGTGAGGGCGGCGGCCTGTCTGGAGCTGTCGAGCTGGCCGAACAGGCGCGGCGCCACCAGGGCCGCCAGGGTGGCGATGATGGCGACGGCGATCAGCACTTCCATCAGCGAATAGCCCGCGCGCAGACGCAGGACGCGCCCCCGCGGGGAACGCCCGGCCGGACGCGGCGGGATACCGCAAAAAGCCCCGATGCCACCGACTGTCCGGGACGCAAGTTCTGAAATCCGCATGGTCAAACCCGTTTCAACCCCTACAACCTAACCCCTGCCACTTCCGACGCCGGCGCACCCGGCGGGGACACTTTCCAGAGCGCCGCGCTCCGTTTTCTTACGCGCCGCGCTCCGTTTTGCCCAGGCGCTGCGCTCCGTTTGCCCAGGCGCCGCGCTTCGTTTGCCCAGGCGCTGCGCTATCCCGGGCGCCACGCTTCCGGCCTGCCCCGGCATGGAAGGCCGCAGACACGCGCCACGCCGCCGCGCCCGGACCGGGGGCTTGCATGCGCGGCGCTTGTCCTTCACTTAGCACATGAAACTACCACATGGCTCGTTTTCATTCTAGGACATGATGGCACGCGGCTTCACCCTTCTGGAGACCCTGATCGCGCTGGTGATCGCCTCGATCACGGCGCTGGTGCTGCTGCAGTCGATCATGGCGGTTGCCCGCGGTACGTCCGGTGTGGATGCGGCGCTGGCGCGGGCGCTGGAGAGCGAGTTTTCGCACAGCGCCACCGCCGATGCGCTGGCCGGATCGGTGGCCGACTATCTCGACGCGCCCGGCGTGTTTGCCGGCACGGCGCAGACGCTTGCCGGCGCCACCCGGCGCCCGGTCCTTGCGCCGCACGGCACGCCGGCGGAGTTTGCCCTGGAGCTGCGGTCAGCGGCCCGGGGCACGGTGCTGGTCTATTCGGAAGGCGGCCGCGAGATCGAGGCGATGCGATTCGAGGCGGCGGAGGCCGAGTTCCGCTATGCCTACCGCAGTACCGGGGCGCTCTATGCGGGCGAACCGCCGGCGGTGCTGGAGACCTGGCCGCCCGACGCGCACTATGACAGGAGTCATGTCTATTTCCGTCCGCCGCCCGAACTGGTGATGGTGGTCGATGGCGAGGGCCGGACGCTGTGGGCCGTCGCCGTGAAAGGCGGGGCCGAGGCCCCGCTGCGCGGCAGCGATCTGGACGATATCCTGTGAGGCGCCGGCGCCTCCACGCGGCCGGGCGGCTGCGCCGCGGCTATGTCTTCCCGCTGGCGCTGTGGACGATCGCCATCGTCGCCGTGCTGCTGGGCGCGGCCTATACAGTGATGAGTGCGGCCAATGCCACGCTGGCCCGCATGGTCGAGCGCGAGGCGGCGCTGGCCGATTTCCGGGCGGTGGAAACGCAGATGCTGCGCCTGTTGCTGACCGAGCCGATGGGGCTGTCGGATCTGCGTGTCGGCGGCATGCTGGACCCCGATCCGATCTCCGGCGGGTTCGGCATCGGCGGCGACGGCGTTTCGGCCACCGGCGCCCCCTACCGCGTCGACGGCGAAAACGGCCCGGTGATTGTGCGCCTGGTGGCGGCCAACGGGCTGCTCAGCCTGACCGACGATCCCGGCCCGGCGGCGGAAGCCCTGCTGCTGGCGCTCGGCCGGTCGCGGCCCGACGCCCGGCGGCTGGCGGCCCGCCTGGCCGATTTCGTGGACGAGGACGATCTGCGCCAGCTGGGCGGGGCCGAAGCGGACGATTATCCCGAGGGGCGCCGGCCGCGCAATGCGCCGCTGGGCACCGCCTCGGATGCCTGCGGGGCGCTGGGCTGGGCCGAGGAGGTGGCGCTGTGCGCCGATCCGCGGATGATGGACCTGTTTGCCTTTGCCGGCGGCCCGTCAGCCATGAGCGCCCGGCTGGTGCCGGAATACTGGCTTCACCTGCTGCTGGGCGACGACACGCCTGCCGTGGAGCGCGCCATGGATGCGCTGGAAGATCGGGACCGGCTGGTCCTGTACGAGGATCTGGGGATTGAAGGACTGGATGCGCTGGCCGACAATTCCGCCATACCCGGTCCCAGCTTCCTGATCGTCACGCACCGGCCCGCGGCGGAGTTCGTACAGCTCACGCGGATCGACCTGACGATGGCAAACCTGTACAAACCCTATGAAATCGCGTTTTCGTATGTTGTGGGCGGATCGATTGTCGAGGGGGCGTTCCATGTCGAAGAGGTCGACGCGCTTGACCAACTTCCTCAGGCCGATTGATCGCCGCATCACCGCCGGGGGGGCCGCGCCGCGGCCTGCCGGGGCCCTGCCGCGCGCGGTCCTGTTCGGCGAGCGCTTCGTTGTGAGCCGCGCCCTGCTGCATTTCGAACGGGTGGAACGGCCGGCCGGACGCGTGGACGACCGCGTGCGCCGTGCAGTCGAGCTCGCCGCGCGCAACCGCGCCCCCTTTGCCGATCCCGGCCTGCACATCGTCTGGGGCCAGCGCCACGCCGCAGCCTGGTCCTGGGACCGCACCCTTCTGGCCCGCCTGGGTGTTCCCGAGGGCGCGTGGGTGATGCCCGAACCGGCCCTCGCCGCGCCGCCCCGGGAGGACGGGTTCCGCCTGCGCGAACTGCATGACGGTTATGAAGGTCAGCTGGTGCGCCAGGGCGAACTGTTCGCCAGCCGCTTCTGGCCGCGCCGCCCCTCGCAACAGGATATCGACCTGTTCGTGCGCGCCTGCGGCGTGGCCACTGACGATGCCGACACCGCGCCCGCCGGGACTGTGGACACGCTGCGCATCCGGGTGCGGGACTGGACCTCGCGGCTGACGCCCTTGCATACCGGACTGGCTGTCTTGCTGCTGGTCGGCGTACCGCTGCTTTACGCCGCCGGCTCGCAGGCCCGGCTGAGCTTCGATCTCCACGGCGCCCGCAGCCAGTTGCAGGGCGTCGTGGCCGAAAGTTCGGCGCAATTCGATGCACTGCGGCAATACCAGGCCAATACCCGACTTCTGGAAAGCTACCGGGCGGCGCTCGATCTCGCGCATCCCCTCGCCCCGGCGGCCGATCTCGCCGAGGCGGCCCAGGCTGTGGGCGGCCGGCTCGAGCGATTCCAGATCGCACCCGGCCGCGTCGAAGCGATTCTCGGCGCCGGCAATGACGCCGATCCGGCCGAGATCGTACGCCGTCTCGAGAATGCACCGTCGCTGGCGAATGTGGAAATCCGCCGGGCACGCACGCAAGGACAGTGGGAGGTGCGGGCGGAGCTCGTTCAACTGGCCGGCGTGCAGGAGGATGCGGCATGAACGCCCTGAATGTCCTGATTCAGCGCCTGTCCACCTCCCTTACCGTACGGGCCCAACTGGGTCTCATCGTGCTGCTGGCCCTGGTCGGCTTCGTCGCCGTTATGGATATGTCGGCCCGCAATGCTGCGCTGCGCCAACAACTGACCACCGTGCGCACCGAACTGGCGGGCCGGGAAGCGGCGCTCGACCAGCGCGACTGGAACAGCGTGCTCAGCGAAGCAGATACAGAGGTCGCCGCCGTCGAGGCCCGCTTCTGGCGCGGCGCCACAACCGGTCTGGCCAGCGCCCAGATTCTCGGCGCGGTGGAAACCGCGGCCCGGCTGGCCCGGCTTAACTCTCCGCGGGTTCAGGTGCTGCGCAGCGACGCCCTGTCCGACCGGGCGATTCTTTTCGAGGTCGAACTCACCGCGCGCAGCAACGATGGCGGCTTCGCCACCTTCCTGGAGGCGATTACGGAGGCCGAAGGCGAGTTGCGCCCTGCAGAATTGGTGTGGGAGGGCCGCAATCGGCCCGTCACGATCCGTCTGGTCGCGCCCGCCATCATCGACGGGGCGGATTCGTGATGCCACTCATGCAGCTCCGATTCGCCGCCGCGGGCGTGCTCTGCGCGCTCGCAGCCCTTGCCGGGCTGCTCCTGCCGCCCGCCACCCCGTCGGCCGGCTCGAGCGGACAGGCCAGTTCCCTCACCGCGCTTGCCGGTCCCGACGGCGCCGACGTTCAGGCCTTCGTCGAACGGCTCGGCCGGACCAATCTCTTTCCCGCAGCCCGGACGGTCGCCGAGATCCGGGGCGAGACGGACCCGGAGGCCGGAACGGGTGTGGCTCAACCGGGCGCAGGCAGCGAAGCGGATGCGGCTGCGCGCAGTCCCGCGATCCGCGCGCTTGTCCGGCGGGAGGCCGAGTGGCGGCTGTATGCGGCCGGCGAAGCGAGCCTCACCGACGTATTCGTGCCTGGGGAGGAACTGTTTGACGGCTGGGTGATTGCCGAGATAAGCCCGAGAACGCTCCGGCTGGAGCGGAACGGGGACTATCAGATAATTGATGTATTTGTATCCAATGATGTAGGGCAGTGATGACTCGAATCAGGCAATTCACACTCGGCTCGCTGGGCCTTGTGGCGCTCTCGGGGTGCACCGCCGCAACCTTTACGCCGGATTCCCGGCTGAACCCAGTCTTCGAAGCGCGCCGCGCAGAGCAGGCAGCGCGAGCCGCAGACGACGCCACCGAGGGCCAGGACGTGGCCGCGCTCGAACAAGCCGGCTCTGACGAGATCGTTACCGGCCGCCGCACTGTGCCGGGCGGTTCGCGCAGCTCGGGATCCGGGGCGCTCGGCGATACGCTGACGCCCTCGGGACCGACGATCAACGCCACACTGCCGGCCCAGCCGCTGGCCGCCTTCATAGATACGGCTCTCGGCGAAATCCTTGGCGTGCCCTACGCTCTCGGGCCGGGCGTTGCAGACCGCAGCGACATCGTCTCGCTGCGCAGCGTTCAGGATATGACGCCGCAGACCTTTCTCGGCCTGTTCGAAGCCGCCATCGCCGAGTATGGCCTGGCGATCGACGTGCAGGACGGAATGGCCTTGGTGATCGAACGCAGCGATCTGCGCAGCAATATGCCGCAGGTCATCCGGGCCCGTGCACGGGCAAGCGTCTCTGCCCCCCTTCGTCCCGTGATCCAGTTCGTGGAATTCGAGTTCATCGACGCAGCGGAAATGGATGCGATTCTCCGCCAGGCCTTCCCAGACCAGCAGGAATTATCGATCCAAGTCCGGCGCGACATCAACTCGATGACACTCACTGGCCTGTCCGATGTGGTCGACAGTGCTCTTCAGCTGATTGAACAGCTGGATCGCGCGCGTTTCGCCGGCGCTGCCGTGGTGACGCTGTCGCCTAGAAATTGGGAAGCTTCGGAACTGGCCCAATCGCTGGTCGATATCCTTACCCTGGAAGGCTATCAGGTCGGCTTGGGCACCCGGCAGGTCCGGCCGCTGTCGATGCTGGCGCTGGAACAAACCAACCAGATCCTGATCTTTGCCCACAATGAAGACAATCTGGCCCATCTGATTGCCACTGCGCGGCGCCTTGAGCAGGCAGCGGAGCGGGAAGACGCTACCCGTTCCTATGTCTACCAGGTGCGCAACACCGACGCCGAGGATATCGCCGGTGTTGTCCGCGCCGTACTCGGTGAAGCTTCGCGCCAGACGGCTGGGCCCGAGACCGAAGCGGGCGGCACCGCATCCTCGACGAGCTCGCTCAATTCCCGACTTGCGGTCGATACGTTTGGCAACCGGCTCATTTTTACCGGCGCACGCGATGAATACGACAATCTGGTGCGCATACTAGAGCAGCTGGACACACCGGTGGCGGAAGTTCTTGTCGAAGTGACAATCGCCGAAGTGGTGTTCAGCGACAGCACGCGTTTCGGCCTGGAGTTCTTTCTCAATACGATGGGCGGCGATGTGCAGCTGGGTACCCGTGACGGACTTGGCTTATCCAGCGGCGGCCTGTCTGCGGTGGTCACATCAGGTCAGGTCGATGTGGAAGCAGCCGCTAACGCCACCAATTCCCGCATCAACATCCTCTCAACACCGCGTGTTGTAGCCCGCTCTGGTGAGTCGGCCGAAGTTCAGGTGGGCACCGATGTTCCCATCATCACGTCTCAGCGTGCGGCCAACACGCAGGATTCCGGCTCCACGGACATTCTGCAATCGATTCAGTACCGGTCGACCGGCGTACTTCTGACGGTGGAACCCCGGGTGTTCAGCAATGATCGCATCGATCTAGCTATCACCCAGGAAGTCAGTTCTGCCGACGAAAACCCCAATCAGGCAATCGGTAGTCCGATCATTTCCAATCGTCGGATGACGTCGGCTATCACACTGCAAGATGGCCAGACCGCGGTTCTCGGCGGTTTGATCAGCGAGACGGTCAATCGCGGTTCCACCGGAGCGCCGCTGCTCCAGGATCTGCCTCTGCTGGGGAACCTCTTCAAGACCGAAACATTCAACAACGATCAACGCGTCCTGCTCGTTCTCGTCACGCCGTTCATCTTGAACGACCGGACCGACCGACAACGCATTGTGGATGCATTCCGCGGTGAAATAAACGACGCCTTCGTTTCCCGGATCGGCGCGGGCGACACGTTCCTGCAACATGAGCACCCGATGCAGGTCCGAACTGCTGACGAGTGATGGACGAAACAGCGTTCCTTGCACTCGTCGGTATCGCGTCAGGAGTGATGGCAACACTTACCGGTCTGGCAACCGCGTCGTCTATGAGTATCTGGCGGCGACGGCGGCGCAGAAACGTATTCCTCCTGGCCCTGGCGATCGCCATCGCCATGGCAATGACTTTCGGCTGGGTTGCACGCCAGCCGGTTTCCAGCCTTATTTTTGCAGGGGCCTGCGGTACCGCTGCATCGGCAGCAGCGTTGGACCTTGCGATCCGCCGCGTGCACGATCTCGGCACTTTTGCCGTGGCGCTTGCGGGCCTTGCCCACGCCGCGCTTACGTCGACCTTGATGTCCTCGCTTGTAGCGTCCGCCGGTTCGATGGCCATATTGGGGCTGGCAGGTCTCGTAACAACCGTGCGGCGTGGATCAACCGCTCTTGGGCTGGGTGATATTCTCTTCGCTTGCGCGTGCGGTCTTTGGGTCAATCCGGCCCTTTTGGCACCCGCTCTGCTGATGTCAGTAGCGGCTAGTGTAGTCATCGAACGCCCTTGGAGAAGCGACGCTTCGGTACGGATCGCGTTTGTACCGGGCCTAGCCCTAGGATACGGTATCGCGGCTGTGGGCGCACAGATTGTTTGACATGGACTCCATCGCAAAAGCCAAACATCTTCGGGCCGGCTTCAGTGTCATCGAGGCACTCGCCGCCATCGCTTTGCTCGCCGTGGCTCTCGCGCCGCTGTATTCGATGCTTCAGCAAATATCCGACGCTACTGCACGCACAAGGAATTTTGTTGAGGCCCGGGAGATCAGGTCGACTGTGATCAGCCTCGTTGATACCGGTCTTGATATACCGGAAGAAGTCCAGGGATGGTCGGTGCTTGTCACGAAGGATCAGAGCAGCTCACCAGAAGCGGTCGATGGATACCTCGGAGGGCAATACTTTATGCTTTCGCTCGATAACTACAATATATCCATCCAAAAAAACGGATTTATCATGGAAGCACAATATCAGAAAATTTCACTCGATCCGATATATAATACAGAGGACGAAGCGATATTTAGCAATATGTGATATTTATCTATATATTTCGTATTTAGATTTATCAAAATTATTATCCGAGATGCTATCGAATATATTATCGTGAATGCTATTTCGCAGAAAAATTATATCCACCTGCCATAAAGATTCGTCAAAATAACATGGCTCAACTATATCAAAAATATTGAAACAATGCTCAGACATAAAATATACAACATCCGCCATATTGACCTGAGTTACCTCGACCACGACAATACTGCAACTGTTCAGAAATACGCTCGCGCCTCGCAAGACGCTCAGTTCGTGGCCATCCGTATCGATCTTGAGCAAGCAATTTTCCACGGAACCAAGATGCTCCGCAAAGGAATCGAGCGACACAACATCGATCTGGCGAGCGGGGGTTTGCGTTGCGACTCCGTCCAGATGCGCACTGGAATTCATTGATCCCGCCTCGCCTAGAATCCGCAAAGACGCTTCCCCGTCGCTACACCCAACTGCTTTCTGGATCAGCGTGAAATTCAGCCCTTCATACGCCCGCCGGATCGGCCGGGCGCACTCATCGACCGGCTCGAACAGGAAATGATGAACGTCGCGAAAATTGTCGATCAATTCGGGCGTGCCTTGAAGGACGCCGACATCAATCACCGCACCGACCGCCACGCCTCGCTTCTTTAAGATCCGAAACGCTTCCAGCTTCTTGGGCGAGCGCGCTCGCCCGCCACGTCGCCACTGTCGACCAAGCCGTTTCATGAGGGCCGTGAGCTTTTGAATAAAATCACGTAACTTGGCGATCACATGTGCTCCGACAAGTTTCCTATCCCGACGGGGTGCCGCCACATCTATTCGCCGCTCCGCCCTCACTGCCGCGTTAGGGACAGCTTGTGACCACTCTCCTCATAGGCGGACAGCACCTCATTCATCGGTGCGTCCATCCGAATTCGTCCGTCATGAAGCCACAGACCACGGGTGCAATTGCTGAGCAGCAGGCTCTGGCTGTGAGAAGCGAGAACTAGAATGCCGGCCTGACCAACAAATGTTGCCATCCGTTCGCTCGCCAATTTACGGAACTTTGCATCGCCCGCCGACAGCCATTCGTCCAGAATAAGAATATCCGGTTCAAATGCTGTCGCGATCGCAAAATTCAGGCGCATACGCATACCGGCCGAATAGGTCTCCACCGGGAGGTCGATGAACTCGCCCAGCCCTGCAAAAGCTGCAATTTCGCTCCGGCGTTCCTCGATTTCCGCCCGGGTCCGTCCGGACGCGAGCCCCCTTAGAGTGATGTTCTGGTTGCCTGTCGCCTCACTGCGCATGCCCAGATTAATGTTTACCAGGCTGGTTGTCCGCCCATCTACAAGAACACATCCATTGTCCGGTGGATATATACCCGCGAGGACCTGCAACAATGTGGTCTTGCCGGAACCGTTGGCTCCAACCAGCCCGATGCGCTCGCCTTCGTTTACCTCGAACGACACATCTTCCAACGCCCGAACACCTTTGATGTAACCGTGCTTGTCGCGCACCAGTCTCTGAATGCCCCCGAAATCTTCCCCGGGATCGAGCGCTGCAGTCTGCGTATCGAGCGAGCTGCGCGCCCGATTGAATATCGGGTAAGTAACGGCGAGTTGCTGTACGAGGATTCGAGACATGACCGAGTCTTACAACCAGTATGGCAATCGGCGACGGAACGCAGCGGCAAAACCGGTTGCTGCTCCCCAAACCGCCAGGGTCAAGATACATACGACCAGCCAGCTCGTCGTTCTCGGCATTTCTCCCAAGAGGGGAGATCTGAAAATTTCAACATAGTGCGTCAACGGGTTCAGGTCCGCCGCAAATGCGCGCGTTCCGTCCAGTCCCTCGCGCACCCATAGGATAGGCGTGACAAAAATCAGTAGGCGCGTGATAGATGTTACCAAATGACCGACATCCTCAAATCGCGCTGAAACCAGTCCCAGCATGTATTGAACCGCCACCGCATTGAGCACGTAGACCAACAAGGCCGGAACAGCCAGTAGGGACAGGAAACTAGGTCGCCATCCCATCCACATCATAATGGGGACCACCACCGCCATCTGCAGGGCAAAGATCAGAAACGACCTAAACAGACTGCGGTAGACATGAACCGAATACGGCAATGGCATCGCCTTGATCCAGACGTGGGACGACGTAAAGACCTGGCATCCGTCAATAAAATTGCCAGTTATAAAAATAAAGGCCGCATAGCCGAGCGCTACATAGACAATAAAGCTGTCTAACTCACGGCCCGAAAACCCCGAAAAGAAAAACGAAACGCCGGCTACGAACATCAGAAAGGAGACGACGATCCAGGATACGCCCAAGACGCTTCGGCGATAGCGCTGCTTAATCTCATCCCAGGCGAAGGTACGCCACAACTCCACCATTGTGAGACCGGTCCAAATATCATTCCAGAAGCCACGGACGCCTTGCGCCGCATGTGGGTCATACTGTCGGATCTGGTTTGTCATGACAGCTGATTACGGTCTCTGGGTTCGGAAAGGGTCGACGTTGGGGTAAATGAGCCGCTTCTGAGTGTCCATCCTGTTGCACGGTATCTTGCTGATTTGCCAGCCTCGTGCGGAACGCGTGCCGCAAACGGCCGCAACGGACCGAGCGTTTCCACCACTGCAGACACTTCGCCCACACTTAACGTCGCCCGGCGTTGCCAAGTCATTCCACGGTGACAGACTTGGCAAGATTGCGGGGTTGGTCCACATCCGTCCCCTTCAGGGCGGCGATGTGATACGCAAGCATCTGGACCGGAACGGCCGCCACCAACGGACGGACAATTTCAGGGCATTCCGGCATCATCACCGTCTGCGCCGCCGTATTGTCCGCTTCTTCAGCCCCTCTTGAATCAGTGATCAGTATAACCTCAGCACCTCGCGCGGATACCTCTTGGATGTTCGACAGGGTCTTGGAAAAAAGGCCGTCATAGGGCGCTGTAACGACCACCGGTGTTCCTTCCTCGATCAACGCTATGGGGCCATGCTTGAGTTCGCCTGCAGCGTAGCCTTCGGCATGGATATAGCTGATCTCCTTAAGCTTGAGCGCGCCTTCCAGCGCAAGCGGATGGAAAACTCCACGCCCGACATAGAGCACGTCCCGGGCCGCTGTAAGCCGATGCGCGATCCGCTCGATTTCCGGCTCGGCGGCTAGCGCCATATTGATCAGGCGTGGCGTCTCAAGCACGACACGGGCCAGCTCCCGTTCGGCCCGCTCGTCCAAAACACCCCGCGCCCTGCCAGCTCCTACAGCCAAACAGACGAGCGCAGCGAGTTGAGCCGTGAAGGCCTTGGTGGACGCCACGCCGATCTCCGGCCCAGCCTCGGTCATGGCGACCGCATCCGCTTCACGCGCGATGGAGGATTCTGCCACATTGACGACCGCCAGTGTGCGGGACCCCATCTGCCGACAGTAACGCAAAGCGGCCAGCGTATCGGCTGTCTCGCCTGATTGCGACACGAGCAATGCGGCATCGCGTTTCGAAATCACAGGATCGCGATAGCGGAACTCCGAAGCCACATCGATTTCCACCGCAAGCCGGGCCTGCCGTTCGAACCAGAACTTCGCGACGGCGGTCGCGTAGTAGGCTGTACCGCAAGCGGTTGCCACAAGCCGATCGACATTGGCCCAGTCCAACAGTGCGTCTGTCCGGAACCGGCCAGCATCAATGTCAACATACCGCGCAAGCGTTCGAGCCACCGCGTCCGGCTGTTCATGGATTTCTTTTTCCATGAAGTGCCGGTATTCGCCTTTGTCCGCAAAACCCGCCACAGCGCGCGAAATCTGAACCGGCCGAACTACTTCCCTGCCATCCGAGTCGAATACCCGGGCGCCCTGGGAGGTCACGACCGCCCGGTCTCCCTCCTCAAGATAGATCACCCTGTTGGTCCATCCTGCAAGTGCAAGAGAGTCGGAGCCAACAAACCCCTCCCCATCACCGATACCGACGACCAACGGGCTACCGGCACGGGCTGCCCAGATTCGACCGGGTTCTTCGGCATTGACCGCCGCCAAGGCGTAGGCCCCGCGCAAACGCTCCACTGCTGCAGAGAAGGCCTCATCCATATTCAGGCCCGATTTGATGCCGGACGCAATCAGATGGGCAATGACCTCAGAATCAGTTTGGCTTTGAAAGATGAAACCCGCGGCAAGCAGCTCATCTCGCAAAATCTGGTAGTTCTCGATGATGCCGTTGTGGACTATTGCCACCGGGCCCGACGCATGTGGATGCGCGTTGTCTTCTGTAGGGGCCCCGTGGGTCGCCCAGCGGGTGTGGGCAATGCCTACACCCCCGTCGAGCGGATCCGCGGCCAGTCGGGCTTCCAGTTCAGCGATTTTCCCACGGGCGCGTCGTCGCTTGAGGTCCCCCGTCTCCGTTAAGACCGCTACACCAGCAGAGTCATAGCCCCGGTATTCCAGCCGCCGCAGCCCATCAACGAGTCTGGTCGCAACCTGATTCGCTCCAACGATGCCAACGATCCCGCACATTCCTGGCTCCTGTCCGATGGGTAGCGAAACTTTGCGCCAACCCGAGTTAAGCGAAGCTAACCATAATGGCGAAGTGACGCACGCCTCGTTTGTTCGCTCGGCGCTCAACAAATCCTGCCGGACGTTTCATGCTGCCAAAGCGCGCACCGGCCTCAGACTTCTTGATCGAAGGCCCCGATTTCCGGGTAGTTGTCTAACTCGGCCTTGATTTCGCGGAAGATGGATTTCACGTCTTCTGCGCTAGAAGAGCTTTCCACAACCACAACAAGATTGGGCGTGTTCGAGGACGCACGCACCAACCCCCACGATCCGTCTTCTAGAGCGAAGCGCACACCATTCACCGTGTTCACCGCAACGATATGACGTCCGGCGACACGATCGCCCCGTTCTGCCTTGGCCTTGTAGGTGGAGGCGATCTGCTCGACCACGTCATATTTCTCCTCATCGGCACAAGCCGGCGACATGGTTGGGGAGCCGTAGCTGACAGGCAAGTCGCGGCGCAAATCGGCCATCGACTTTTCCGGGTTGCGGTCGAGCATTTGCATAATGGCACGCCCCGCCACGAGCCCGTCGTCATAACCGCGACCGATCGGCGGTTGCAGGAAGAAATGGCCAGACTTCTCGAAACCGGCCAGCGCTCCCAGCTCACGCGAGCGTCGCTTGATGTAGGAATGGCCGGTCTTGAAATAGTCGGTCTTGCATCCGTGTTCCGCCAGCACCGGATCGATGGTGAATAGACCGGTGGACTTTACGTCGACCACGAAAGTTGAACCCGGGTGCAACGGTGCCAGATCGCGCGCCAGCATGAGGCCGATCTTGTCCGCGAAGATCTCCTGCCCCTCATTGTCGATCACGCCGCAACGGTCGCCATCACCGTCGAAGCCCAGCCCGACATCGGCTCCATGCTCGAGCACCGCATCACGCATTGCGTGCAACATTTTCATGTCTTCCGGATTGGGGTTGTAGCGCGGAAATGTGTGATCAAGACCGCAATCCATCTCGATCACCTCGGCACCCATTGCCCGCAGCGCTTGTGGCGCGAAGGCCCCCGCCGTGCCGTTGCCGCAAGCCGCCACTACTTTCAGCGGCCGCTTCAGATCCACATCTTTCGCTACGTCAGCGAGATAACGTTCGGCGACGCCCGCCTCGCGCACGTAACCGCCACCACTGCGCGCCCGACCCTCGCCGCCAAGCACGATCTCGCGCAGCCGGCCCATCTCGGCAGGCCCAAACGTAAGCGGTCGCTCCACGCCCATCTTCACTCCCGTCCAGCCGTTGGAATTATGGCTGGCCGTGACCATGGCGACGCACGGAATGTCGAGATCAAACTGCGCGAAATAGGCCACAGGAGACAAGGCCAGCCCGATATCGTGCACTTCGACACCCGCCGCCATCAGTCCGACTTCCAGCGCCTGTTTGACCCCCAGCGAATAGCTGCGAAAATCATGACCAGTCACGATTTTCGGCTCGACACCGAGTTCATGGATCAGAGTGCCTAGCCCCAGGCCCAGAGCCTGTACGCCGTAGAGGTTGAGGTCGGGCGGCACGTCCGAGCCGGAATGGCCGAACCACCAGCGTGCATCGTACTCGCGAAACCCTGTCGGCTTGATTAGGGCTTCATTTTCGAACATCCAAGTGTTGGGGTGGAGCGTTGCATGCGGCTTGGTCATATCGTCCCCTGGAGTAGATGCGGACATCAGCGTTCGGACCACCGTCCCTAGGCATCACTACGGCCCACACTGGTATAAGAGAAGCCCACATTACGAGCTTCTTCGGGCGTATAGATGTTGCGAAGGTCGATTAGCACGGGCCGGCTCATTAGCTGCTTGAGCCGTTTCAAGTCCAACGCCCGAAATTCGTTCCACTCGGTGATGATCACTACAGCGTCGGCCTTCTCGGCACACAGATAGGGGCCCGACACGAACTCGACATTCTCCAACAATTTCTCCGCCTCGACAGTCCCGGCGGGATCGAAAGCGCGAATTTTCGCACCTGCCTTCTGCAGCGCTGGAATAATTTGCAAACTCGGCGCTTCGCGCATGTCATCCGTGTTCGGCTTGAAGGTTACGCCCAACACGGCGATCGTCTTGCCGCCGACATCACCATCGCATGCTTCGATCACTTTGTCGGCCATGGCCCGCTTACGCGTATCGTTCACATCAACAACCGTCTCGATCAGGCGCAGCGGCGAGCCGGCATCCTGGGCAGTGCGCGTCAGCGCCAGCGTATCCTTCGGAAAACAGGAGCCGCCATAGCCCGGCCCGGCGTGCAGGAACTTGCCGCCGATCCGGTTGTCAAGACCGACGCCGCGAGCCACTTCCTGCACATTCGCGCCCACCTTCTCGCAGAGATCGGCGATCTCGTTGATGAAGGTGATCTTCATGGCGAGAAAGGCATTGGCGGCGTACTTGATGAGTTCTGACGTGCGACGCGAGGTAAACACGATCGGCGTCTCGTTCAGGAAAAGCGGGCGGTAAAGCTCGCTCATCACGGTGCGGGCGCGGTCATCATCGGTTCCCACGACGACCCGGTCGGGACGCTTGAAGTCATCGATCGCGGCCCCTTCCCTCAGGAATTCCGGGTTCGACACAACGGCGAATTCGGCGTTCGGCCGCGCATCGCGGATGATGCGTTCGACCTCGTCGCCCGTGCCAACCGGCACGGTCGATTTGGTCACCACCACCGTATAGCCATCCATCACCTCGGCCACTTCCTTGGCCGCGGCATACACGTAGGACAGATCCGCATAGCCGTCGCCCCGGCGCGAAGGCGTGCCCACGGCGATGAACACGGCTTCGGCCGTACGTACCGCTTCGGCGAGGTCCTGGGTAAAGCTGAGACGGCCTTCGCGAACATTGCGATTGACCAGAAGATCAAGACCGGGCTCGTAGATCGGGATGCCGCCCGAATTCAGCGTCTCGACCTTGCCGGCATCCTTGTCGACGCAAATCACCTCATGACCGAAGTCTGCGAAACAGGCTCCCGAGACAAGCCCAACGTAACCGGTTCCGATCATTGCGACGCGCATCGCCCGACACTCCCATCCATGGATCGGCCCGGTATCGCCGAGGCTGTGCCCCGACGCAAGACCCGGCGGGCGTTTGCTACAGTGGATGACAGTGCGCCACCCGGCATGCGGCGACGCGCCGGGCGAGGCCTGTCATTTCCGGTCACAGGAACAAAAGCACGCCGGCGCACTGAAAGACAGCCGGTCAGGCCACTGTGGCTTCAATGGCCGAGCGTATGCTGCCAACCACGGCGCTGATCACTTTCCGGTCGCCCTCGGCCATCACGCGAATGACGGGTTCGGTCCCCGATGCCCGCACGACCAGGCGGCCCGCATCACCCAGTTGTTTTTCCCCCGCACAAATGGCCGAACGGACTGCCTCGGTTTCAAGCGGGGCAACACCACGCTTGATACGGACATTTTCCAGCAATTGCGGCGCCGGTTGGAAAACCTGGAGCACATCGCTCGCCGGCTTGCGGCGATCGCCGAGCACACGAAGCACCTGCAGCGCGGCGATCAGGCCATCGCCCGTCGGCGCGAAATCCGGCATCACAACATGTCCGGACGATTCTCCTCCGAGATTGATGCCCGTCTCCGTCATGCGTTCGGAAACATAGCGATCGCCGACCTTGGTGCGTTCGAGCCCGATACCCTGGCTATCCAGGAATTGTTCCAGGCCCAGATTGGACATGACGGTCCCGACGATCGCATCGTGCCGCAATTCACCGGTCTTCTTCCAGTGCTGCGCCAGCAGGGCGAGGATCTGGTCACCATCGATCACGCGTCCCTTCTCGTCGCAGAGGACCAGCCGGTCGCCATCGCCATCCAGCGCAATGCCCAGATCGGCCCGGTATTTAACCACTTCCTTGCACATGCGGCCCGGCGCCGTGGATCCGCACTCCTCGTTCACATTGAATCCATTGGGCTCGACGCCGATCGGGATGACATCGGCCCCCAACTCCCAGAACACGGTGGGCGCTACCTTGTAGGCAGCGCCATTGGCGCAATCGACCACGATCCTGAGCCCCGAAAGGCGCTGACTGCGGGGAAAGGTGGATTTGACGATCTCGACATAGCGCGCCTGGGCATCGTCGATCCGCTTGGCCCGTCCGAGATCCGCGGGCGCGGCGAGTTTCTCGGTCAGACCGCCGTCCATGCGCTTTTCGATCTTCAGTTCGGTCTTGTCGTCCAGCTTCTTGCCGTCCGGACCAAAGAGTTTGATGCCATTGTCATGATAGGGATTGTGCGACGCCGTAATCATCACCCCGAGATCGGCACGCAGGGATCGTGTCATCAGGGCGACGGCCGGTGTCGGCAGCGGGCCGAACTGGAACACGTCCATGCCAACCGATGTGAACCCGGCCACAAGGGCGGATTCGATCATGTAGCCGGACAGCCGGGTATCCTTGCCGATCACGACGGAATGACGACCGGAGTGCCGCACGAAATGCTTGCCGGCCGCCATTCCCAGACGAAGCGCCGTTTCCGCAGTCATCGGAAAGCTGTTGGTCAGCCCGCGGACGCCGTCCGTGCCGAAGTATTTCTTGCCCATTTCCACACCCGCTTTGGATCCGCATCCCTATATACGACTCATCGGCTTACGCGAAGTGAATCGCGGCGGTGGACGCTCGGGGAGCGATCGGGTAGGCGTTCGGTTCTCTGAGCGAGGGGGTTGAGGATGAAGCCAATACGCAAAGCGGTTCTCCCGGTGGCAGGACTGGGCACACGAGTGTTGCCCGCCACCAAATCGATCCCCAAGGAGATGCTCCCCGTTTTTGACCGTCCGGCCATCCAGTACGTCGTCGACGAGGCCCGCGCAGCCGGAATCGAGCATTTCGTCTTCGTAACCGGCCGCAACAAAAGTGCGATCGAGGATTATTTCGACACCGCCTACGAACTCGAATCCACTCTGCAAGGCAAGAACAAGTCGGCGATCCTGGCCGAGCTGGAGCGCAACAAGCCGGTTCCCGGTTCAATGAGCTTCGTTCGCCAGCAGGCTCCGCTGGGCCTTGGCCACGCGATCTGGTGTGCCCGCGACATTGTCGGCGATGAAGCCTTCGCCATTCTCCTGCCCGACATGCTGGTCCAGGCACAGCCCAGCTGCCTGGCACAGATGGTCGAGGCGTACGACCGGGTCGGCGGCAATCTGATCGCCGTCGAACCCTGCGAAGATCCGTCCGGCTACGGCATTATCGATCCGGTCGACCGCTCCGGCCCACTGATGAAGATGAAAGGCATGGTGGAAAAGCCCCCGCGCGAGAGTGCCCCGTCCAATCTCTTCATCACCGGGCGCTATATCCTGCAACCGGACATCTTCGACCTGCTGGCCGATCAGGGCGCCGGCGCCGGCGGCGAAATCCAGCTCACCGACGCCATGGTCCGCCTGATGGCGTCCCAGGATTTCCATGCGCTGGAATATGCCGGCCAGTCCTACGACTGCGGCAGCAAGCTGGGCTATCTGCGTGCCAATATGGCCTATGCGCTCATCGACCCGGAGCATGGCCCGGCGGCGGCTGAACTGGTCCGGGAATTCGCCGGGCCGTCGTGACCGGCCTCAGCCCGCCTTGCCATCCCGCCAGGCCCGGAACCAGCGCGCGAACAAGGCAAGCCCCTCATCCAGTCCCACCTTGGGTTCATAGCCATAGTCGGCCTGCAACCGACTTGTATCCGCATAGGTTCGCGTCACATCGCCGGGCTGCATCGGCAGCATGACTTTCTCGGCCTTAACACCGATGGCACGTTCCAGCGCCTCGATCATGTCCATGAGGCGGACCGGTGAAGATCCCCCGATATTGTAGACGGCATGCCGCCCCCGCTCCGGATTGTCCTTCAACACACGGTCCAGCGGCTCCACGACATCGTCGATATAGGTGAAGTCGCGTTCCATATCGCCATTGTTGAAGACCTCGATCGGCCGGCCTTCAAGCATGCGTTCGGCAAACAGCCAGTAGGCCATGTCCGGCCGGCCCCACGGCCCGTAAACGGTAAAGAACCTCAAGCCCGTAGCCGGAATTCCATACAGCGAGCTGTAGGCCGACGACATCAGTTCGTCGGCGCGTTTGGTGGCGGCATAGAGCGAGGCCGGCGTGCCGGCACAGTCCGTTTCATTGAACGGCACCGCCGACCGCTCTCCATAAACAGAACTGGATGACGCATAGACCAGATGGTCCAGGCGCTCTCCGAGCGCACGTGCCGCTTCGAGTACGGACAGGTGGCCAACAAGGTTGGACTGGGCGTAAGCGAAAGGATGTTCGAGCGAATATCTCACTCCGGCCTGGGCACCAAGATGGAGGATCCGCGACGGAGCTTCCGAAAGGACAAGGTCGAGAACGGCGTCATGGTCGGCCAGGTCCACTGCTTCGAACAGGAAATCGGGACAGGCAGACAGCTGGGCCAGACGCGCCTTTTTCAGAACGGGATCGTAGTAGGCGTTGAGATTGTCCAGGCCGACGACACGCTCTCCCGCCTCCAGCAACGCCCGGGCGGCGTGAAAGCCTATGAAGCCGGCAGCACCGGTCACCAATACGGACAAGATGCGATCTCCCTGAGGCTGCCGGAATACCGGCACCGATCCGATTAGGGCCGGTTCCGTCTCAACAACTGACCGATATACCTGCCATATTCGGAATTGCGAAAGCGGGTCTCCACCTGTTCCAGGGCTGAACGCGAAATCCACCGGTTGAGGAAGGCGATTTCTTCGAGACAGGCGATCTGCAGACCCTGCCGGCGTTGCAGGGACCGGACGAATTCGGAGGCCTCAAGGAGGGCCTGACAAGTACCGGTGTCGAGCCACGCAATTCCGCGCCCAAGCTCGATCACCTTCAGCTCGCCCCGTTCCAGATACGTCCGGTTCACATCCGTGATCTCGAGCTCGCCCCGGGATGAGGGCCGGATCTCCCGAGCGATATCCAACACGCTGTTGTCATAGATATAGAGCCCGGTCACAGCGCGGTTGGACTTCGGATTTTCGGGCTTTTCCTCGATCTCCACTGCCCGCCCCGACTTGTCCATCGTGACCACGCCATAGCGCTGCGGCTTGTTGACATGATAGGCGAAAATCGTCGCCCCCGGTCCGGGCTCCGCAACCGCGGACCTCAAAGTGTCCGTCAGGCCGTGGCCGTAAAAGAGATTGTCGCCCAGGATCAGTGTCACCCGGTCGTCGCCGACAAAATCCCGCCCGATCAGGAAGGCCTCCGCGAGGCCCCGCGGTTCTGCCTGCTCGGCATAGGAGATCGAAATGCCGTACTGGCTGCCATCGCCCAGCAATTCCTGAAAACGCGACTGGTCCTTCGGCGTGGTAATGATGAGGATTTCGCGGATACCCGCCAGCATGAGCACCGACAGCGGGTAGTAAACCATCGGCTTGTCATAAACAGGCAGGAGCTGTTTCGAGGTGCTGACGGTCAACGGACCAAGGCGTGTACCGCTGCCCCCAGCCAGAATAATTCCCTTCACAACGAAGCTCCCACTCGGCGGGCAAGCCGTTCCGGCTCACCGTTAATCCGGTGGAGGAACTTGGACAGGACCAGAAACGAGGGCAAGCCCCAAACTCATTCCTCCTCAAGGGCCTCCCCCTGTGTGATCGCGATACCGCAATTCATCTTGAGCCCAGCGCCAAATGACGACATAGCAGGCCCATGACAAAACGCAGCCTGCATCTGGACCCGCTGGCCCTTCCGGGCGCATTTCGCATTCTGGCCCCTCGCTTTTCCGACGCGCGGGGGTATTTCGAGGTTGCATACAACCGCAGGGACTTGGCGGCCGCCGGCCTGTCGACGGATTTCATCCAGGACAACCAGTCGCTTTCGCGAGAGACCGGCACGGTGCGCGGCCTTCACTACCAGCTGCCTCCCTTCCAACAGGCCAAGCTTGTCCGTGTTCTCACCGGACGCATACTCGACGTCATGGTGGATGCCCGCACCGGTTCACCGACCTATGGGCAGCACTGTGCCATCGAGCTCGACGCCGAGGACGGGACCCAGGTCTTCGTGCCGCGCGGTTTCCTGCACGGCTTCGTCACCCGTGAACCCGATACCGTGGTTCTCTACAAGGTCGACAATGATTACGCTCCGGGGCATGACCGCAGCCTAGTCTGGAACGATCCCGACCTGAATATCGACTGGGGCATCTCCGCCGGTGAAGCGGTCCTGTCGGACAAGGATCGGGCTGCCGGCAGCTGGGCGGACTTCGCTTCGCCCTTCAGCTATCAGGATTGACCGGCCGAGGCCGAAGCAACGGGACCGCGAAACAATGAAACTGCTGGTGACGGGAGGATACGGTTTTATCGGGTCAGCAGTGGTGCGGACTGCCATTTCCCGTGGCCATCGCGTCATCAATCTCGATGCGCTGACCTATGCCGCCAACCGGGCCAATCTGGCATCGGTCGAGACGTCGAACGCCTACACGTTCGTGCACGCCGATCTGGTCGATCGCGAGGCCGTGAACCAGGTCTTCGCCGACCATGCGCCGGACGCGGTCATCCATCTGGCTGCGGAAACACATGTCGACCGTTCCATCGACGAGCCGGGCGTCTTCATCGAGACCAATGTCGAGGGTACTGCCAATCTTCTGGCGGCAGCCCGCAGGTTTCTCGCCGATGGCAATGCCGCCCGGGCGGAGAGGTTTCGTGTCCTGCACGTCTCGACGGATGAAGTATACGGCTCGCTGGAACCGGAAGATTCAGGCTTTACCGAAGACAATGCCTACCGCCCGAACTCCCCGTACGCGGCCTCCAAGGCGTCGGCCGACATGATGGTGCGCGCGTGGAACAAGACCTACGGCCTGCCCACTCTGATCTCGAACTGCTCGAACAATTACGGCCCCTTCCAGAACCCCGAAAAACTGATCCCCACGGTGACGCTCAATGCGCTGAGGGGCCGCGCGATACCGGTTTACGGCGACGGATCGAATGTGCGCGACTGGCTGCATGTCGACGATCATGCAGACGCCCTGTTCACGATCCTCGAACGCGGCCGGCTCGGCGAGACCTATAATGTCGGGGGCAATGCGGAACGCTCCAACATCGAACTGGTCCGGGCCATTTGCCGGGAAATGGACGCCCTGCTGCCGGACCGCGCTCCGCACGAGCGCCTGATCGAGTTTGTCACCGACCGGCCCGGTCACGATTTCCGCTATGCGATAAACGCCTCGAAACTGCACGGCGAGCTGGGCTGGTCTCCCTCCGCGTCCCTGGAGTCCGGGCTGGCACAAACCGTTCGCTGGTATCTGGAGAATGAGGTCTGGGTCGAGGCCTCGCTGGCGCGCCTGCCGGACGAGCAACGCCTGGCCAGGCGCGGGCTGGCAACACCATGACCAAACCGGTCGTGATCATTGTCGGCCGGTCGGGTCAGCTGGCCCGGTCACTGGCGCTTCGTGCGGCTGGCGAAGGCATCGATTGTCACAGTCTCGGACGCCCGGAATTCGACCTCGCCGCTCGCACCGACCGGGCAGTCCTGACGCGCGAATTCGATCGCGCCCGCGAAGCCGGGGCCGAACCGGTCCTTGTGAACACCGCCGCCTTCACCGACGTCTCGGGCGCCGAACGCGACCCCGATACCGCCCGCCGTCTCAATGCCGACGCCCCGGGCGAGCTTGCCCGGCTATGCACCGACTGTGGCGTCACGATGATTCATATCTCGACCGACTATGTGTTCTCCGGCCGCGCCGACCGCCCCTACAGGGAGAGCGACCGCGCCGCGCCGGCTACGGTCTATGGCCAGACCAAACTGAATGGCGAGAACCGGATCCGCGCAAGCCTGCACGACCATGTGATCGTGCGGACCTCGGGCCTGTTCTCTCCGTTCGGGCACAATTTCCTGAAGACGATGGCACGCATGGCCGCCGAAGGCCGCTCGCCGCGCGTCGTCACCGACCAGATCAGCTGTCCGACAAGCGCGCTCGATCTTGCCGATGTCCTTCTGGCGATTGCACGCCGCGCCGGCACGCGGGACCTGGTGCGTGGCCTGTTCCACTATTGCGGCAACACTGCGATCACCTGGCACGGATTTGCCGAACGCATATTTGCGCATGTCGGCGGTCCGGCGGCCATACACCAAGTCGGGCAAACAACGTCGGCCGAATTCGATCCCGACACACCCCGCCCCGCCTATTCCGTGCTCGACTGCCGGGCCATCGCCGATGCCTACGGCCTCGAACGTCCATCGTTCGAGGCCGCAATAGCCCGGGATCTGCGCGACTGGGCAAAGACCGGCTAGAGCCAGCCCTCTTCGACACTCGGCGGCATGTCGCCTTCATCGGCAATGATCGCCATTTCGACCGGCGGCAAATGCGAGGCGCTGGCCGGAGCGTACGGCACCGCTGCGGCGGCCGGTCCATGGGCCGAACCGTCAGCATCGTGGGTCAGGTGCAGCCAGGTATCGCGGCCGTTCGAGGCGATGGCATCGTCCAGGACCACATCCCCGATACCATCCCCTACATCCGCCAACCCGAAGGCTGCCCGGTCTGCCGGATCGAGATGCGGGTAGACATGCCGGTGATCGTCATGCTTGCCGTGACCGTCAGTCAGATCCGTATGATCGTCGTCGCCGAGCCATTCCATGACCGGCCGTCCGCCGGCCGGCCAGATCGCCGGAGACAGATCGAACGGCAATTCGATGTACACCGCATCGTTCGACACCAGGTCCTGGAGCGCGCCGGAGCCCAGAGGCCTCATCACCGGTGCATCGCTGCCGGCCATGGGAAGCGAAGCGATATCGACGGCCTCGCCCGACGTGTCCGGTCCGGCGTCGCCGAAGAAGTCCGGATAGTTGTCCAGCCCGTCATACTCAATGGTCTCCACACCGATCAGTTCCACGGCACCGTCCGGTGAGCCGGCCCGGTTATCCGTGACGACGGTATTGCCGGACCCGTTGGTCGTGACGGTGTAGTCGCCGGCCGAGCCGGAGAATACGGCCGTATCAGAACCGGTGCCGCCGACGAACACGTCATCGCCGCCGGAGGCGAAAAAGCGGTCATTGCCGCCATTTCCGGTCAGCCTGTTGTCGGCATCATTGCCGATCAGATTGTCGTCGCCGGACCCGCCGATACCGTTCTCGATCACCGTTCCGGCGGCAATGCCGACATTGCCGGTCAGGCCCAGAACGCTGGAATAGGCCTGCTCACGCAGATCCAGCGTCTGGTCGCTGCCCGAGCCGGAATAGTCGAGCGTGTCTGTTCCGCCTGCGTCGAAGATGGTGAAGGTCGTGGCGTTCGAGAAACCGTTATTGGCGTTGAAGATCGTATTTCCGGCATTGGAATTGAACCCGTAGGTCGTATCGCCGGCACGGGTCGTGGTCGAGGCGCCGTACATCTCATGCGCCGCGATGATATCGGCGACCTGAAGACCGACCACGAAAGCGAGCGAGGCATCGACCTCCGTGTTCTCGTTCTGGGAGAAATAGGACATCACCGTCGCCTGCCAGGAATCGTTGAGATAGATATTCTCGATTCCGTAAGTCGCCGATCCGTCATAGGGACCGGCATGCCCGAGGCCCAGCGCGTGGCCGATTTCGTGGATGTATGTCTGGAAGGAATAGGTATCCAGCGACGTGCCGTAGGTATCGAGCCATTCCGTCCCGACATTGACGCTTGCCGCGGTAATGAAACCGCCGGCCGTCGAGTCCGGTCCGGCAAAGGCACCTTCTTCCTCATCGTCGAAGGTAATGTCCGCGGAACCGGACACTTCGCTGAAAATCAGCCCCGTAACATCCGACCACATTTCCAGGGCCGCGCGCGCCAGGGTCTGGCCTGCGGAGGTCAGGCCGGTGATATTCACAGTCATCGTGTCGCCGGAGGAGACATCCCACTGCAATCCGCCAAACCCTGTCTGCAGATAGTCGGCGATTTCCTGGTAGGACCAGTTCCGCAACGGATCGGTGTGGGAGACTTCCAGCGTGTACTCGCCGGTCCGCTCATCATCGCTACCGTCTTCCCAGGAATCCACTTCAATGTAGTAGACGCCGCTGGTTTCGGCGGTATAGCCCAGCCGTGAATCCCGGATACTCCCCAGGGAGATGTCGTCATTCTCGGCGATCAGATTGCCGGAGGCATCGTACAGACGGATATAGGGGTCTTCCACTTCCTCCGAGCCCGATCCGTAAAGATCGAACTGATAGCGCTGCCCGGCGGTCAGCTCGACCCTGATCCAGTCCTCGTCACCCGGCGTCTCAAGCTCGCCCACATAGGCCCCACCGGAGACCATGTGAATCTCGGTCGTGTCATTGTCGGGCACATCGCCGGCCTCGTCAGACACATTCGTCACGCTCACGTTCACGGTCTGGGAGGCGGTATTTGCCCCGTTCGAGGCCGTCACCGTGATGGTGTATACATTGTCCGCATCGGCATCGCCCGGCGCTTCGAAATCGGGTGTCGCGTTGAAGGATATCTCGCCGGTCTCGCTGTCGATGCTGAACAGGCCCGCATCCGCTCCGCCGATCGAATAGCTCAGCGTATCGTCGTTCGGGTCTTCCGCCAGAGCCACATAGGCCGAGGTCTGGCCTTCGGAGACAGACGATGTCGAGCCGGAGACGAAGCTCGGCGTGCCGGCGCTGGCCACATCATTCACCGTAATGGAAACCGCCCGGCTGGACGTGTTGGACCCGTCACTGGCCTCGACGACGATCTCGTAGACGTTGTCCGAATCGGCATCGTCCGGATTTTCGAAGTCCGGCGGCGTGACGAAGCTGACTGCGCCGGTCGAGGAATCGATATCGAAGTGCGCCGCATCCGTGCCGGACAGGGCATAGGTCACCGTCTCGCCTTCGGGGTCGTCAGCGACCGCCGTATAGACCGTACCGGTCGTGCCTTCATCCACGGACGCAGACGATGCGGACGTGAATTCCGGCGCTTCGTCCTCGTCGGTCACCGTGATTGAGACAGTCTGGTCGACCGATGCGCTGCCGTCCGAAGCCCGGATAGTGACTTCGTAGACATTGTCGCCATCTTCATCGCCGGGATTTTCGAAATCGGGCGGCGTATTGAATGTCAGCTCGCCCGTCGATGAATTGATCGAAAACAGGCTCGAATCGGCACCGCCGACAATGGAGAAGGTGAGGCTGTCGCCATCGGGATCGTCCGCTGTGGCCGTGTAGACGGTGCCGGTCGTGTTTTCCGGGACACTGGCACTACTGCCCGACGTGAAGGACGGCGCCTCGTTCGGGTCGGGCGGCGGCGTGGTCGGGGGGGGCGGGCTGGAACCGCCACCTCCGCCACCTCCGCCGGCGGCCGCCCCCAGAAGGGCGGCGCCGCCGAGCAGACCGAGCGCTGCACCGCCCCCGCCGGCGCCCGCCGCCGCGCCTGCTACGGCAAAGTCGGCCGCGGCGATCGCCGGGTCCGCGAGATAGACATATCCATCCACAATCGCGACATCGGCGGCTTCGAAAACCAGCGTGCGTCCGTCGGTCAGCGTGATCCGCACCGATCCGTCGGCGAGGCGTTCGATTTCCGACACATTGGGAAGTTCGGCGGCCGCGCTGTAGCCGTCCGGAACACCGCCCTCGCCACTTTGGGCACGGGCCCCGCCGGCCATTATGGCCGCACCGCCCGTTGCCAGCGCAACAGCAGAAAACGTCTTGCCGCGCAGATTGCGCCGGCGGGCATCGGTGTTCGTGCTCATGTCACTCCCCTTCCATTCCCGGAGCGGACTCACGGCCAAGACGTCCGTCCACACCCGGCATGCGCCCGGTCAGGCGCAGCAATTCCAGTTTCTGCCGCAACAGTTCATAGCGCGCCGATATGACGTCGACCTGGGCCTGTTCGAAATCCAGCCGCGCATCGACAAGATCGGGCAGCGTACCCAAGCCGTATTCGAACTCGCCGGCAATGGCGTCGAAATACTCCGCCTGGCTTCGTGCGACGGCTTCGCGCCTGACCAGCTGTGCCTCAAGGGATATAGCGCGGCGGAAAGCGATTTCCGCCCGTTCCCGCAATTCCCGTTGTACGGCGCGCAATCCGCTTTCCTCCAGCGCCAGGCGCGCCGCAGCCCGGTCCCGCCGGGCGCCGAGCGCATTGCCGGCATAGAGGGGAACCGAAACATCGACACCGATACGGTCGCGGCCCTCCCAGTCTTCCCGCTGGTCGTCGTACACATAGGATACGATACCCACGGCCTCGATGACAGGCAGACGGCTCCGGCGTTCCCGGTCTAGACGGGCTTCCAGGCTGCGGATCGCACTCAGGCGGGCCGACACCTGCGGATTGTCGGCGAGCGCATCGCCAACCGCCGCGTCCAGCGTGTCCAGCCCGGCGAGGGCCGCGTCCAGATCCGCCGCAACCGCCTCGCCGGCGCACAACGTGTCCGCCGGGCGGCCCGTATATTCCCGGATCCGGGTTGCCGCGCGCTCCGCACCGAAGTGCAGGTCCATCGCATCGGCCTGCGCACCGGCCAGTTGCGCCTCGATCTGTGCCCGGTCCGCCCGGGTGGCTCCGCCCCGGCTCAACAGATCTGTCACGGCATCGCGCTGCCGGGCGAAATAGTCGCGCCGCTCCGCAATCACCTCGAGCACCGCCAGCGTTTCCAGCCGCGTGAGATAGGCCTGTGCGAGCGTGTATGCGGCATCGGTGCGTTGCGACGCGATTTCGTGCCCACGCTGGTCGACCGTGTTCTCGGCCGCCGTCTCGGCCAGCCGGGCATCGCCAAAGTCAAAGAGGCGCTGGGAAACCTGCAGACCGACCTGGTTTTCCAGCCGGTTGCTGGTCAGGCCATTGTCACCGCTTGCCGTGCGTCCGAATGTCGAAACCTGGGGCCGGCGCAAGGCCCGCACTTCGCGACGTTCGGCCTCTGCCTCGTCGAGCCGCGCCTCGGCTGCAGCTACTTCCGGCGCCCGCAGGGCGGAAAGACGCATGGCCTCCGCAAACCCGAGACAAGCCGGATCCGTCTGCGCAAAGGCCGGACTGCCAGTCGCAATACAGACGGCGGCGGCAACGCCCAGAACGCGATATCCAGCTCCCATGAACACGCCTCAACCGGTTCGAGCGCCGCGAAACAGCGACTCGCTGATCGGTTCGAACAGATAGTCCAGCGTGGTCCTGTGCGAGCCCGAAAAGATGAACACCTCCACCGGCATGCCCGGTGTGACATCGAGGCCGGCCAGACGTTCCGCTTCTTCAGCCGGAATGCGCACCCGAACCTCGTAGTACGGCGCACCGGTGACCTGATCCGTCTTGAGGTCCGCCGACACCGACACCACTTCGCCATCCAGCCGCGGTGTCGTCCAGCTCTTGTACGCGGTCATCCGTGTACGCACGGCTTGCCCCTCATAGACCGCTGCCCGGTCTGCGGGCTGAATGCGCACCGACGCGGTCAATTCCCCGGCGTCGGGCACGATCTCCAAAATCGGCTCACCCGGACGGACCACGCCGCCTTCGGTCGCAAAGCGCAGATTGAGCACTTCGCCCGATTGCGGAGCATGGATCACCGAACGGTTGAGCACGTCCTGGGCGGCGTTGAACCGTTCCTGGGCCTGCGCCAGACGGGTCCGCACTTCAAGCTGATCCGCCGAGATCTGGCGGAAAAAGGCGGCCTCCACCTGCTCGATCTGACCATCCAGGTCGCGCTCCAGCGTGGCCGCGTCTTCCACTTCGGTGCGAAGCCGGCCGATATCCGCCTCCAGCGCAGCCACCTCCCGCTCCAGTTCACGCAATTCGTCCAGCCGCGCCATCTGCCGCTCATAGCGTTCCCGCAGCAGCGACAGCTGGTCTTCTGCCGCGGCGAGGGCACGCTCGGTGACCACGATTTGCTGGGTGCGCAGGCGCTGCGACGACCGGGCCCCGTCGCGCCGCGCGATCAGTACCGAAGTATCGGCCTCAAACGCCTGTCTTTGCTGCTCGAAGAGGTCGCGCTGCCGCGCCACGATATCGGCCCGTTCGGACGCACCGAGATCAAACGCGTCGAGCGCGGAGAAATCCGGAGCTTCCGCACCGCCACGCAGGGCATCAAGCCGCACCAGCGAGCCGGTCAGCGAGGCAATTTCCTGCAACACCTCGTCGCGCGCCGCCTGCGAAGCCGTTTCCTGCAGGCTCAACAGGGGCTGGCCGGCCTCGACGCGGTCGCCGTCGCGAACCATGAGGTCCTGGATGATCCCCCCTTCCAGGTGCTGTACCACCTGGCGGTCGTTTTCGACCACGATCTGCCCGGCCGCGGGCACACCTTCAGCCAGTGGCGCCAGCCCGGCCCAGGCCAGGAAACCGCCGAGACCGATTGCGCAGGCCACCGCCGCATGCCTGACAAACGGGTCGCGCAACGGTCCGCGGGGAAGATCCGTGCCTGCCGTCATCCCGCCGCTCCCCGGCCGGCTGGAGGGGCTGAACTGCCGGGTCCGGTCGCCAGTTTGATAAATTGATCCGACGGAGCGGCCATCACATCACCGTTCCGCACCAGGAGCACCGTCCTGGCGCGCTCGATCAGACGCCGGTCATGGGTCGCGGCCAGGACGATGGTGTCCGATTCCGCCGACCTGGCGAGAGCCTGGATCAGGCGCGGCGCTGCGGCGGAGTCGAGATTGGCTGTGGGCTCGTCGAGCAACAGGAGGGTCGGCGTTCCGAACATAGCTCTTGCCAAACCGATCAGCTGACGCTGTCCGGCGGACACATGCACGCCGCCCGGACCGACACGTGTATCGTAGCCGTCTGGCAGGGACAGGATCACTTCGTGCGCCCCTGCCGTCCTGGCCGCCGCTATGACGGCCTCCGGATCGTCGTCCTTCAGCCGGGCAATATTCTCGGCGACGGAGGCAGGCAGTAGTTCGACATCCTGGGGCACATAGCCGATATGCTGTCCACGATCGGCAGACATCCATTCATGCAGGTTTCGCCCGCCCAGGCGCACACTGCCCGACCCCGGAGACCAGGCCCCGGACAGGGTCTGGAGCAGCGTCGTCTTGCCCGCGCCATTGGCTCCGGCAATGGCGACGAGCTGGCCGCCGCATACCGACCAGGAGAACGGCCGGATCAGTGGTTCCTCGCCACCCGGCACCACGACCGAGACCCGGTCCATCGCAAGCTCCGGCGCGGGCTTCGGCAAGGGGGTGAAAGCGGTATCGTCGGCGATCCCGTCCAGGCGCTCGCGCAGTTGGATCCAGGCCGACCAGGCCAGGACCGAACTGCGCCAGCCGCCGACGATCTGGTCGATGGGGCCGAGTGTGCGCGCCAGAATGATCGATGCGGCGACGATCGCACCGGGCGAAATTTGCTGGCTCAGCGCCAAAGCCGCACCAACGCCAAGCACGAAGATCTGCAGGACCTGGCGCGAAGAACGGGAAATGGCGGTGAACTTGCCGTCCGACTTGGCCGCATCCATCGACAGGCTCCGGCCTATCCGCTGCTGCACCTTCCAGCGCTGATAGGCCGCCGGAACCAGGCCCATCGCCGCCATTGCCGAGCGTTGCCGTTCCAGGCCGCCCGCAAATTCCGACGCCTGGCCGAGCGCCGCCTGCGAAACCTGGGAGGACTGGCGCGTGGTCAGCTCGGCCGCGACGGCCACACCGAACACGATGATGCCGCCCGCCAGCCCCAGCGCGCCCAGCAGCGGATGGATCAGGAACAGGACAATCAGAAAGAGCGGGGTGAAGGGAAGATCGATGAAGGGAAGCGGCGACCCGTTTTGGAGCGCTGTCTGAATGCGCCCGACGGCGCCAAGATCCCTGCCCAGCGAAGGCACAGCCGATGTGTCATGCTCGAACCGGGCAAAGATCTTCGGGCACAGCAGCGCCTCGATTTCCTCGCCTGCCAGCGCGCAGACGCGGCGACGGCCGGCCTCTGCCGCACCGTATACACCCAGCAGGAAGACCGCGAGTACCGTCAGCCAGATAAGTGTGTCGTGCGAGCCCGACGACAGGACACGATCATAGACCTGCAGCATGTAAAGCGGCGCCACCAGGAGAAGCAGGCTGGAGGCGAGTGAAAACCCGGCCAGCGTCACCAGATAAGGCCGCAGCCGCCGTCTCGCCTGCAGGGTCAGGGGTGTCTGCATACTCACTCCAGCCCGCCGGCTCTCCGCCGCGCGTGCCTCCGGTTCGAGATCGTTGCGGCCCGGCAGTACATAGGCCTCCGGCTCCCGGGAAACATAGCTGCGAGCTGGGCCATCGACCAGAGCGTTCCGCCGGATTGTGCGATTCAGGTCAGGCCGACGCGCAGAAGATCGTGCAGATGGAGAATGCCGACGGGACGCCGGTCACCGTCGACAATGAACAGCTGCGTAATCTTGGGATGGCCGGCGGTCATTTCCCGCAAGGCATCGGCGGCCAGCATATCACGGCGCCCGGTCTTCGGGTCGTGCGTCATGACATCTCGAGCCGGGCGTTCGACGAGACCGGACCCCATGTGCCGGCGCAAATCGCCGTCCGTGATGATCCCGGCCAGTACGCCGGCCTCGTCGAGCAGGCCAACGCAACCGAAGCTCTTGGTGGTCATTTCGATGAGCACTTCGCTCATAAGCGCATCCTGGCCGATCACAGGGACCTCCTCACCGGAATGCATCACATCGCCCACCGAAGCGAGCGCAGCGCCCAGCGCGCCGCCGGGATGGAAGGTGCGGAAATCGGCTGCTGTGAAGCCGCGCGATTCCAGAAGAGCCACGGCCAGCGCATCGCCCAGTGCCATCATCAGCGTCGTCGACGTGGTCGGGGCCCGGGTCTCGCCACAGGCTTCCGGCGCGTCCGGCACGGTCAGCAGATGATGGGCGGCCCGGCCAAGCGTGCTGTCCGGCTTCGCGGTCATTGCGATCAGGGGGACGCCAAAGCGGCGGCAATAGGCGATGAGGTCTCCCAACTCCTTCGTCTCGCCCGATTTCGACAGGGCCAGCACGGCATCCGTCTCGCCGATCATGCCCAGATCGCCGTGGCTGGCTTCGGTCGGGTGCACATAGTAGGCGGGTGTGCCGGTTGAGGCGAGCGTGGCGGCGATCTTGCGCGCGACATGGCCGGACTTCCCCACACCCGCGCAGATCACCCGTCCGCCCATGCCGCTGAGCCGTTCGACCGTGGCGGTGAAGTCTGTGCCGATGGCGTTGTAGAGGGCATCGAGCCCGTCCCGTTCTGTCGCGATCACGTGACGTGCCGAGACGGCGGGATCGAATGCAGGCATGGGCGGTCCTTGAAGTTCCTGAAGGGTGGCCGGAAGGCGCGTGGAGGTCCCATACCAGAACCGCGCACGTCCGGGGAAGAGACGTGCGCGGCCAGAGCGGCGGTTTGTGCGTGGTCCGTAAGGGGGACGGAGAGGGACCAGCAATCGTCATCGCCGCAAATTGGGAGGACGGGCGAAAGCCGGGTGAGGTGCTCACCCGTCCCCAGACGGTTCGGCGACCAAGATTGGGATGGCCCGGAACGGGACGCAAACCACTCGGCACGTCGACCCGGAACTTCTACAGGCTAAGCTATACCACAGGCTGCAGCGCCTGCATATGGTTATGTCCCCCGGGGAGCCGCCGCTTTGCCTTGCCCCGGCGCGGCCTGCGGGCTATCGCTGCGGCACTGTCAGCGACCGGGAGACATCAGCCATGCCGCAACTCGCCCTCATCCGCCACGGCCAGAGCGAGTGGAATCTGGAAAACCGGTTCACCGGCTGGGTCGACGTCGATCTGAGCGATCGGGGCATTGAAGAAGCGCGCCGCTGCGGTGAATTGCTGGCCAATAGCGGGTTCAAACCCGCGCACGCCTTCGTCTCGGTCCTCAAACGTGCCATCAAGACGCTCGACCTCACACTGGACGGGCTGGACCGGATGTGGATTCCGGTCGACAAATCCTGGCGGCTCAACGAGCGCCACTATGGCGGCCTGGCCGGTCTCAACAAGGACGAGACGCGGCAGAAGCACGGCGCCGGCCAGGTAAAGATCTGGCGCCGCTCCTTCGACACGCCGCCCCCGCCCCTGCCGGAAAGCCATGAATATCATCCGGTGAATGACGAACGGTACAAGGACGTTCCGCGCGAACTCCTGCCGGCCGCGGAATCGCTGAAACTCACCCTGGAACGCGTCGAACCGTATTGGCGGTCGGACATCCAGCCCCGGCTCAAGACCGGCGAAGACGTTGTCGTGGCGGCACACGGCAACAGCCTTCGCGCCCTGGTGAAACTCCTGTTCAACGTGTCCGACACCGACATCATGGAAATCGAGGTTCCCACCGGCAATCCCCTGCTGATCGACCTTGCCGGGGATGGCGAGACCATCCGCGCCGCGCGCTATCTCGACGAAGCGCGGGCCAAGCCGCTGCCGCCCCTGCCCTGACGCAATGACCGGGACCGACGATCTGCGCTATATGGGGCTCGCCCTGGCGCTGGCCCGCGGCCAGCTGGGACGCACGGCCCCCAACCCCGCGGTCGGATGCGTGCTGGTCCGGGACGGACGGATACTCGCCACCGGCGCCACGGCCGATGGCGGCCGTCCCCATGCCGAACGGATCGCCCTGGACAGGGCCGGCGACGGCGCACGCGGGGCGACGGCCTATGTCACACTGGAGCCCTGCGCACACCATGGCCAGACGCCGCCCTGCGCCCTCGGCCTGATCGAGGCGGGCGCCGCGCGCGTAGTGGTGGCCAGTCCGGACCGCTATGTGCAAGTGGACGGACGCGGTGTCGCGATGCTCCGCGATGCCGGCATCGACGTGGTCGAAGGGACAGGCCGGCGCGAGGCCGAATGGCTTTATGCGGGCTTCTTCCACCGGCTCGAAACCGGCCATCCGCTGGTCTTCGCCGACCGGGCCCGGCGCGGATACGAGGCGGTTCTCGAACCGGTCGCCGACGAGGGTCTGGAGGCTGCACTGACGGCCCTGGGCCGGGCGGGCATCAGCCGGGCCCGTGTCGAGCCCGGAAGCGAATTTGCCGAACGCCTGCTGGCCCGCGGCCTGGCCGTGCGCCCCGGCCACAGCTGACACACCGTGTATTAACTCTCGGGCGTTAGAATGGGTCTCTGGCTATTCCGACCGACAGGACCCCCATGCCCGGCCGCAAGATCGAGTTCAAGACGCTGACCCAGGCGCATGTCGATGCGATCTGCGAACGGCATGAACTCCTGTGGTCCGGCAGGTCGGGCGGCGCACGGGCCAGCCTGGCCTATTGCGTTCTGGAAAATCTCGACCTCTCCAACCGCGACCTGTCCGATGCCGATTTCTCCGGCGCCGTGCTGCGCGGCGCCAATCTGTCCGGCACCACGCTGAACAGCGCGATCTTCTTTGCCGCCGACCTGCGGCGCGCCAATCTGGAAGGCGCCTGCCTGCGCCGGGCCGACCTGCGCGGCGCGATCATGCGGGGCGCCAATCTGACCGGCGCCGACCTGACCGAGGCCGACATGCGCGAGGGTGCGATCGCGCAAATCGACAAGGAAAAGGGACTGTCCGTTCTCAGCCACAAGGCCCAGGAAAACGACGCCGGCACGGCCAATTTTACCGGCGCCAACCTGTCGCGGTCGAAAATGGCCGGCATCACGGCGCAAAAGGCCGACTTCACCGACGCCATGCTGCTGGGCACACGCCTGATCCGGGCCAATCTGCGCGGCTCCTCCTTTCAGGGTGCCAACCTGGAAGGAGCCGACCTGTCCGGCGCCGATCTGACCGATACCGATTTCAGCTATTCCGTTCTGGTCGGCGCCAAGATGCTGATGGCGAAAAAGGACCGTATGAACACGGATGGCGCCCTTACCGACACACCGGTGGGGATCGACGCAAAGGATCTTGAAAACCCCGTCGCCGACCAGATCGCCGCCCATGTCCTGTGGTGCGACACGGACGGCCGCGAGGGCAAACCCTCGCTGTTCGACGGCACCGACCTTCGCGGCCTCCACTCGCTGGCCGGCAAGACGCTCACCGCCTTCCACGCCCGCGGCGCCACACTGTACGGGCTGGACCTGGAAGGCGCGCAGCTGCAGGGCGCGCGGCTTGAAAAAGCCGATCTGCGCATGGTTTCACTGCGCGGTGCGGATCTGCGCGGCGCCGATCTTACGGGGGCCAATCTGTCCAATGCCGATCTGCGCGATTGCCAGCTCGGCCCGCTGCTGCTGGAAGGCGACCGGGTCCTGCCGGCATCGCTGGCCGGCACGCGCTGCCGCTACACCGATCTGCGCGGCGCCGACCTGCGCCAGGTCAAGGCGACAGGCGCCGATTTCTCCTATGCACGCCTCGACGGCGCCGATGTGCGCCGCGCCCTGTTCACCGGCACCTGCTTTACCGGTGTAAGCGTGGAGGAGCGCTTCCTGGAACTCGTGGCGTCCATCGACGGCGCGGTCGATCTCAACGCCGCCTGATGCACGAAAAAGGCGGCGAACTTGCGTTCGCCGCCAGGAATTCGGGGGAAATCGTGAGTGCCGGCGATCCGGTCAGGCGGCCTTCGTCTTGCCGCCTTCGATCAGCTTGGCCTTGGTCTTGCCGGATCCGGCCTTGATCTCGATCCGTTTCGGCTTCGCAGCCTCCGGGATCTCACGGACAAGACGGATCGACAGCAGACCGTTCCTGAGGCCGGCCTCGGTCACTTCGACATGATCGGCCAGATGGAAGCGGCGCTCGAAAGCGCGCTCGGCAATGCCGCGATGTACGAAGCGGCGCTCGTCCTCGCCATCCTTCTCGCCGATCCGGCCGGACACGGTGAGCACATTCTCCTGGACCTCGACGCTCAGATCGTCCTCGCCGAAGCCGGCGACCGCAAGCTCGATCAGGTATTCGTCATCATCCACATGCTGAATGTTGTAGGGCGGATATCCCTGCGACTCGATCTTGGTCGCGGAATCCATCATGTCCGCAAGCCGGTCGAAACCGACGATGGAACGATAGAGAGGGGTAAAATCAACGGTACGCATATCAGTCTATCCTCCTTCAGAGCGACAAACAGTCCCGGCAATCCGGCCGGGCGGTTGATGAAACTGGCTGCGCACATTGGGCCGCAGCCACTGTCCGGGCCCCGTCATGGCGACCCGCAGTCCCTAATTGGGTAACGATCCCGTGTTGCGCAAGACCCCGATCGGCGATTGCGCGACACTTTCTGCTTGGCTAGGACTGTGCCGAAATGGAGGGAGATCATCGACATGCGTAAACTGGTACTGGGCGCGCTTCTGAGCAGCTCGCTGATCGCGCTGGCTGCGTGCGGAAATACCGATCGCGACACGGAGACGGAAACCGGAACCGAGACCGGCGCGGAAGCGGCCGCACCGGCGGACACGGCGGCCGACACCGCCCCCGAACCGGCCCAGCCCGACCTGTCGGACCTGGCCAACGTTCTCGACGGCGAATGGCGGGGTGAGGCGGCGGACCGTGACGTCTGGCGTCACCCTGCGGAAACACTCGCCTTTTTCGGGATCGACCCGTCCTGGACCGTCGTCGAGATCTGGCCCGGCGGCGGCTGGTATGCCGATATCCTAGCGCCCTGGATCTCGGCCAATGGCGGAACCTATGTCGCGGCCCACTTCCCGGCATCGACGACCAGCGACTACCGGCGGCGTTCGCGGGCGGCGTTCGAGGCCCGCATGGCGGAGAATGCGCATTATGGCGACGCCGTGCTCGCGGAGTTCGGCGGCCAGTCGGGCCTGGCCGTCCCGGACGGCTCGGCCGATGCGGTGCTGACCTTCCGCAATGTGCACAACTGGATGGCCAACGGGTTTGCGGAACGCGCCTTTGGTGAATTCTACGATGCGCTGCGGCCGGGCGGAGTTCTGGGCGTGGTCGAGCACCGCCTGCCCTCTACGCGCGAACAGGATCCGATGGCCGGTTCCGGCTATGTCCAGCAGGACTATGTGATCGCCATGGCCCAGGAGGCCGGCTTCGAACTGGTGGACACGTCGGAGATCAACGCCAATCCGGCCGACACAGCCGACCACCCCTATGGCGTATGGACCCTGCCGCCGGTGCGCCGGTCGCCATCCGAAGGCGACGAAGGCGCGGAGGAGTTCGACCGGGCGCATTTCGATGCCATCGGCGAAAGCGACCGGATGACCCTGTTCTTCCGCAAGCCCGCCGGGACGATGTCCGAAGACACGGAAGCCGAGGATACTGAATGATCCGTGCACTTCTAGCCGCCGCGTTTCTTGCTTCGGCAGGATCGGCGACGGCCGAGGATGTGGAACGCGAGGCGGGGCCCCTGCCCCGCCTCTTCCCGCATCGCGAAACCTATCTGGACCTGCCGCCGGACGAGCGCAGCCGGTTCCGGCTGGACTACGTCGTGGCGTCCCAGCAGGGCGTACCGCCCGAAGACATCCGGATCTGGTACGAGCATGAAGGCGAACGTATCGAACTGGCGCTGACCGGGACGGGCCGGATCACCAATCCCCCGGATGCCGGAGCCCTGGCCGCCGAGCCCACGGTCTGGGTCAACCAGCCGGGCGGATCTATGGCGCTGACCATGCTGTTTGCCTATGCCGGCGAACCGGCGACGCGGTATGAACGCGGCGACCTGCTGGGCGGGCTGTCGCAGGCCAACCGGGCCATGCGCCGTGCGGCCGGAGTGGCGGCCCTGTTCGCGCCGAATTTCAAGACGGTGATCTTTGAATTCGACGGTCCGGCGCCGGAAGCCTGGGCGGTGGACGAGGACGGTTCGCGCACGGCCCTGACCGTGCAGGAGGACCGCGCCCTGTTCCGTCCGCGCGACCGGGAAAACCGGTCCGTCAGTCATGTCGAGTTCGGCCGGGAGCCGGTGCGGGTGCTGTTCGACAGCTAGAGCGCCGCCGGAGCCAGCAGGCGCAGCGCCTCGTCGAGCAGTTCCGGGGTGGCCGCCGCCACGACCTGTCCGCCTTCGCTGGCATCGCCGCCCGACCAGTTGGTCACCACGCCGCCGGCGCCCTCGACGACCGGGATGAAGGCCTGCACGTCGTAGATCTGAAGGCCGCTTTCGATGACCAGGTCCACGCCGCCCGCCGCCAGCATGGCATAGGCATAGGCGTCGAACCCGAAACGGCACAGACGCACTGACCGGCGCACACGTTCGAAGGCCTCGGCCTCGACGGCCGCCTCGAACAGGAAGGCGTCGGTACTGGACATTATGGCATCGCCGAGCCGGCGTGTGGGCCGGGTCTTCAGGGCGCGTGCCTGGCCCCCGCGGCGATATTCGGCGCCGCCCGGCCAGCCGATGAAACGCTCGCCGATATGCGGCTGGTCGATCAGTCCGATGACGGGCCGCGCCCGGTATTCCAGGGCGATCAGCATGGTCCAGCTGGGCAGGCCGGCGATGAAGGCCCGTGTACCGTCGATCGGATCGAGCACCCAGCGGCGGCCATTTCCGCCCGCGGTCTCGCCGAACTCCTCGCCAAGAATCCCGTCGGCCGGCGCCCGCTCGGCCAGGACCGCACGCATGGCCTGTTCGGAAGCCCTGTCTGCCACGGTCACGGGATCGAACCCCCCGGACAGCTTGTTCTCGACGGCGGGACCGGTCCGGAAATGCGGCAAGCAGGCCGAGCGCGCGGCGTCGGCCATGGCGTGGGCGATCTCGAGATCGGCGGTCGGGTTGTACGTGGACATGAAACGGCGCCTAGCACGACCGGGACGGTCATGCCAGACGCCGCGCATCGTCAGACGCCCAGGCCCTTTCAGGCCGCGTCGTTGGCCGCCTCTTCCGGCTCCAGCGACTTGGCCAGTTCCAGGAGGCGCTTGCGGGGACGCTCGCCAAGCCGGTAATAGGCCCGGATCAGGTCCACGGTTTCCTTCTGGGAAAGAATGTCTGCGGCCAGCGTGGTCTCGCCGGCCGCCTCGTCGCGCCGGGACAGGCCTTCATAGAAGTACTGCACCGGGACATCGAGGGATTCGGCAAGTTCGAACAGGCGGCTCGCGCTCACCCGGTTCGCCCCGCACTCGTATTTCTGGATCTGCTGGAAACGGATCCCGACGGATTCCGCCAGCTGCTGCTGGGTCAGGCCGAGGAGCCGGCGCCGACGGCGCAGGCGCTTGCCCACATGAAGGTCGATATCATTCGTCATAACTACTCGCCGCCTAGTCTTCGCGTCTCGAATTGCGCCGCGATGGGACGCACACGTCTCAGGAGAGCAAAGCGCGTGCCGGGCGAAGGCGGTTCTCAGTGTTCGCCTGAAATAGGCAGTATTAAGACGATGCAAGCGCAGACCAGTCGCGTTGCGACAACCGACTGATAAATTTCCGCATTTCGCGTTCAAAATCGGCAAATCGGGCGGATTTCACGACCCGTTTTTCATCCATGTAAAGACTGCGATTGATCTCGATCTGGACCACATGCACACCCTCGGCGGGCCGTCCGTAGTGTTCCGTGGTATAGCCGCCGGCATAGGGAATGTTCCGAACTGCAACGAATCCCAATTCGGCCAGATCCGTCTCCACGGCATCGACGACCGCCGGGTCGCAGGCTGTGCCGAAGCGGTCACCGATCACGAAATCCACGCCGCGCGCGCTCTGGTCCGGCATGGAGTGCATGTCCACGACAACGGCAAAACCGAACTGGTCGCGAATTTCGCCAATCAGACCCGCCAGGGCCGCGTGATAGGGTTCATAGCACTGGCTCAACCGCTCGCGCGCTTCCTCGTAGCGAAGCCGGCGGCGGTAGAGCGGCCGCCCCTCCACGCCGATGCGCGGCACAACGCCCAGGCCGGACGCGGCGCGCCGGGATACATCGTCGGCCTGAACCGGCAGCCGGTCGGAGAACATGGCCGGGTCCAGTTCCCATGGCCCGCGATTGGCGTCGACATAGACGCGCGGGAACAGGGCGCGCACGACACAGGCCCCGCAATCCGGCGCGCTGGCGATAAGCGTATCGACATAGGCATCCTCGGACCGGCGCAGCATGTCGAGGCTGAGACAGGCCAGTTCGGAGAAGTCACGGCCATAGTTGCGGCCCGAGTGCGGCGATGCCAGAATCAGCGGGCATGGTGCGGCGCCTGCGGGCCGGTCGATCCGGACCGGCCCTTCCGAACCGTCTGGCCGGTGATTTGGATTTGCCGAAATGCCCAAGGCGAGAGATGATGTGTCCGGAGCAGCCATTGCCAAAGAGTGGGCAGCTGCACACCGCCGGTCAAGCGCTACAGCGCGTTCAGCGGGTTTTTACCAGACGCCTGTAGGATGCCGTCACAGTGACGATTCTCAAGGGTGGGACCCAAGATGGCTAAGATTCTTCTGGCTGAAGACGACGATTCGATGCGCGACTTCCTCGCCAAGGCGCTCAAGCGTGCCGGGCATGAGGTCATGGTTTGCGCGGACGGCGAGGAGGGGCTCGATGCGATCGGCGAACAGCCGGCCCAGTTCGACCTCCTGCTGACCGACATCGTCATGCCCGGCGTCGACGGGATCGAGCTGGCGCGCCGCGCCGCCGAAATCGATCCGGCGCTCAAGATCATGTTCATCACCGGTTTTGCCGCCGTCGCCCTCAATCCCGGCTCCGGCGCACCGACCAATGCAAAAGTGCTCTCCAAGCCCTTCCACCTGCGTGAACTGGTCGATGAAGTGGCCCGTGTGATGGCGGCCTGAGGCCAGGGCTTCACCACCGGACAAGATCAAGGCGCCGCCCGCCGGGACGGCGCCTTTTTCGTGCCCGGCCGACGCGCAAAGAGAAAGGGCCCGCCGGAAACCGGCGGGCCCAATCCGAAAACCGTCCGGGACGGTCGGGTCCTAGTACACCGCGCGGATGCGGAAGGTGTAGCTGCGACCGAACCGTTCGGCGAAGCCGAAGTGGCCGAGCGCCTGCTCGACATAGTCCGGACGGCGGTCGAACACGTTGTTGATGCTCAGCTGGAGAACCGTGTCACGCGGAGCACCCGGGAACATTTCCGGGAGGATGTGCGAGACAGAGAGGTTGTGGATGAAACGGGCATCCGTCGAGGTCACCTGATCGGAGGCCGTTTCGGTGCCGGCGTCTTCCGCGGCGATGGCGTAGAAGGTGTCTTCGCCAGCCGGGTCGACAAGGGCTTCATCCTGCCAGTTGATCCGCCAGAACACACGGGTGTTGTCCTTGGTCCAGGCGAAGTCGAACGTGCCGGCGAACTCCGGATCGCTGAAGCCGCCGATCGTGTCCGGCTGGTCGGCACCGGCCAGGCTCGTGCCACGCTCGAGGCGCTGGTTGATCCGGGCCGTGATCTCCATGTTGCCGAGATCGCGCTCACCATAGCTCTCCTTGAAGCGGCCGAAGAGGTCCGCCACATCGAAGTTATAGTTCACCAGCAGGTCGAGACCTTCATAGACCAGGGAGTCGAAGTTGCCCTGACCGGTCTGGAAGTCGACGATCTGGCCGGAGGCATCACGCTCGAACTGCTGACATGCATTCGCGTTCGGGAAGTCCGGCGAGTCGTAGCAGGCCTGCAGCAGGTTGGTCAGCGAGATCGCGCCGATGGCGTCCACCAGTTCGATATTGGTGTAGTCCATCGAGATCAGGAGGTTCTCGACCCACTGATCCGGCTCGAAGGTGAAGCCGAAGGCATAGGCTTCCGAAGTCTCGTTGCGGAGGTTCGGATTACCACCCGTACGGCCCACCGCCGTCGCGTTCACGACGTTCGAGGTGAAGGAGCTCGGATCGTAGCCCGGAATATCCGTGGCGCAGTTGGCCTGACGGACAGACGGGTTGTCGCCTTCGCCGGAGAAGCGGAAGTCACACGGGTCGCTCGCGAACGAGAAGGACTGCGTGATCGGCGTGAACAGTTCCACCAGGGACGGCGCACGGAGCGATTCCGTGTAGTTGCCGCGGAAGGTCAGGGCCGGGATCGGGGCGACACGGCCGCCGACAGTCCAGGTCTCGCCTTCGCCCGCCTGCGAGTTGTCGATGTTGCGGTAGGCCGCAGACAGTTCGGCAAAGCTCAGGAAGGGCAGGTTCATATCGTCGCTGATGAGCGGGATGAGAACCTCACCGTAGTATTCGCTGGTGGTGTAGCGGCCACCGGTCGCCGGGATCGGCGAGGACCGGCCGAGCGCCACTTCCGACGCCGCATCGACCAGGAAGCTCGCACGCTCTTCGCGGGCTTCGTAACCCACGTTGAACGAGAAGCCGCCAGCCGGCAGCTGGAACAGCTCGCCGCCGAAGTTGGCCGTGTAGATGGTCTGCTCGATGTCGGAGATACCGTAGGCCAGGCCGGTCACCCAGTCGCGGGCAGCCGGATTGGCACGGCCTTCGCCGAAGATGTCGAGCGGGATACAGCCATTGACGAAGATCAGGTCGGCGTCGGTGACACCCGAACCCGACGGCGGCTCGTTGGCACCGTCCAGCGTACCGGCAGCCGCTTCATAGGCCGCGCGGCAGATCACGTCGCCTTCGTTGACCGTATCCGTACCGGAGATGGCCAGCAGGGTGGCCTGGTCCACGGCGGCCAGATCGGCGGCCGTCAGGCGCATGGCGTCGATGGCGTTGATGAAACGGCCGTCGATGATCATCTCGCGGCGGGATTCGGCGTCACTTTCACCGTGAACGACCGAGAAGTCCCAGTAGAACGGAACGCCGCCCACGTTGAAATCACCGTCGAGACCGGCCGTGGCGCGCCACAGGTGCACCTCGTTCGAGTTCATCGAGTCGATGATGTCGTTGTTGAAGCGGTGCAGATAGAAGTCCGACACACCGAGACCTGCCAGCGTGCTCCGGGCCTGCGCGGTGAGCAGCGGGTTGTCGGCCTGGATGTTCAGGGCCGCAGACGTGCCGCCGAAGGCGAAGGTCTGGAAACCGCCCTGGTTGGTCAGTTCGTCGGCCGAGGTGTTGGCGAACTGGAAGTCACCCGAGAAGCGCACATTGTCGGAGATATCGTAGTGCGTCATGCCCTGGACGACGAAGCGCTCGAGCGGGGACTGCAGCTGGTTGACTTCGTCGAAGAAGTCGGGGCCGTCGCCGCCATAGGCGAAGAACACCGAACCGGCGATATGCGTGCCCGGCGTATAGTCGACCAGTTCACCCGACGGGCTGAACTGGTAGAAATCGCCACCGAAGGACCCCAGGCCGATCGACGGGATATTCAACGGCGTCGGGCTGATCATGCCGCCATTGGTGAAAATGTTCAGACGCTGGTCGCGCGCAATGTAGAGATTGGAACCGACCTGCAGGATGTTCGGGTCGTTGACCGTCAGCCAGGGACGCTGGGCGCCGACCAGGGAATCCTGGGTGAAGAACTCCATCGACAGCGCGACGTTACCGCGGCCGTTGTCGAAGTTCGAACCGGCCACCAGGGTGAACTGGCTGTGCTCGCCGTCGCCCTCGTCGGTGACGCCGTACTGGCCGCCGATCTCGAAGCCTTCATAGTCGTCGCGCGTGATCACGTTGATGGTGCCGGCAATGGCGTCGGAACCGTAGATCGGCGCACCACCCACCGAGATCGTCTCGACACGGTCGACCAGGGCCAGCGGGATCACGTTGAAGTCGACCTGCAGACCGCCGGTTTCACCGAAGATGACCGGCGTGTTGGACGACACGAAGCGGCGGCCGTTGAGAACGGTCAGCGTACGCTGCGAACCCAGGCCAAGGAAGTCGACGAAGCTCTGGCCCACCGAGAAGGTGTTCTGGGTGCCTTGCGGCGTGGCGTCCGGATTGCCGAAGGTCGGCACTTCGTTCAGCGCGTCGGCCAGGTTGGTGAAAGCACGGTCTTCGAGGACCTGCGCATCGACCGAAATCGCCGGATAGACGGTGTCGATACCCGCACGCGCAATGCGCGAACCGGTGACGACGATGCGGTCTTCGGTTTGCGACGAAGAGGATTCCCCTTCGGACTCCGGCACTTCATCGGCGTCTTGCGCGTAGGCCGGCGCCATGGCCAGGCCGGTCGCAGCAAAGCCAGCAAGAATTGTGGAGCGCAGCAAGCGCCCCCGATCCGTAATGTTGCTCACGATTGTACCCCTTTGTTTTCAAACTACGCGCCCGCCCAATTGTCCGGACTCTGGTACGCGCCTGGTCGGGAGACCCCTACCTGCGCCGCACTATGTCCAAACTCGTTTTGGCTTGAAAGCGCCGGACACGTTTTCTCCGCATTTCGGCCGCAATTGTTGCAAAAAAGTCATATCGCATTCACAGCGCCAGCATGAATTTGCCCGCGGCCCGTCCGGCCTGCACCGATCCTGCCCCGGAACCGGCTCCGGAGCGGCGTTGCGCCAACTGCGATCCCCCGCCGTTCGTGCACATTGCCGCCTTGCACTTCGCGCGGGCCGGCGCTAGAAACCCGGCTCCCAAGCGACGGATGGGCGATTAGCTCAGCGGGAGAGCACTTCGTTGACATCGAAGGGGTCACTGGTTCAATCCCAGTATCGCCCACCATCCACTTCAGCCCGCCTTTCTCCGGCGCGAACCGGACAGCAGCCGGGGCGGCGCGCACCGCTTGCACCTGTTCCACAAGATGGCGAAACGGCCGGCACCTTGTGGTACCGGCCGTTTCTCACTGGCGCCACTACAGCAGGACCAGCGGGGGTGACGCACGGGAAATGGGTGAGGACCCGTGCGCCGGGTTCGCATTTCTGCCGTCAGGACACGGGTTCGAGCCGGTTCGGTGTCTCTTCTGCACCATCGGCCTCCGGCGACAGGTCCGCCGTGTCTGCCAGGGCCTCGTGGCCTTCCAGGGCGGCCTGGAATCCCGCGTGATTCAGGCGCTCGATTTCGCGCCTGGGATGGCCGGGCGGAAAAGGCGGTGGCGGCACTTGCCCGATCGGCGCTTCCCCCGCCCGGGGCGTCCGGTAGCCACCCGCGGGCGGCACGCCGGGCTCGAAGGAAGCCGAGGAAATGACGGTCAGCGAATCCGGCCGGTTGGCCAGCTCCCTGGCGCGGCGGCGGCGCCGGTTTCCCGGCCAAATCCAGTCCAGCCAATGCATTCCAGCTCTCCCGGTTGCACGTCTGCTTTCCCGGATGGATTCACCATATCCGCCGCACAACCGGAATACGGCAATCGTCGTATTTTTGAAGCGTCAGCGGGCCGGCGCTTCCTGGACGCAGACCATGGCCGCCACACCGGCATTCGGGCGCGAGCGAATCTCCAGGCTGGCCTCGATCAGCTGAGTCATGCGGAACGCCAGGTCCAGCCCGTAGCCCGAGCGGGCCTGCGGGCCCGACAGGCGGTGATCGAAGAAGTCTGCGCTCGACAAATCCACGGGCATTTCGGCCAATCCGCGTCCATTGTCCAGAACCCCGATACAAACGCGCCCCTGCCGCTTTCGCGCGCCCAGGAGAATCCGGCTGGCACCGGAGTGCCGCACCGCATTGATCAGGAGGTTCAGCAGGATGCGGTCGATCATGGCCGGATTGGTCTGCACCCGCAGCGAGGACGGCCGCACACGCAGATCTATGCCGTCCAGGTCCACCAGGTCGGCCACCTGGGAGGCGGCGTGGTCGAGGAGCTCTTGTACCGGTACCACCTCGCGCACCTGCCAGCCTGGCAGGTTCCGCTCCGCCCGGGAAAGCTCCAGGACCGAGGTCAAAATATGCGACACGGTACGCGTCAAATCCCGCTGGCGATGCGCCAGCTCGCGGGCCAGCGACAAGTCCTCGCGTTGCAGTGCCATGCGCATGGCCGCCGCGTTGGCGTCCAGGGCAAACAATGGCTGACGTGCATCATGGCCGGTCGAGGTGAGCAACAGAGACAGGACGGAATTCACGCGCTCCGCCTTCTCCCGGGCCTGTTTCAGAACCAGGTTCAGAAAGTGATTGCGCCGCCCTGCCCGGCCCAGCATGCCCACGCTGAGAAACAGGATGAACAAGGTGATCAGCATGCTCACCCCGCCCACAAGATAGGGGCGCAGGTCCGGCGGATGGAACCAGGCCAGCAACCACCCATACCAGGCCATCAGCGCCAACCCGAAAAGCAGGCTGTGGCGGGGAAAGCCGAAATTGACGATACCCACGAGCCCCAGCGTCAGGGTGATCCAGAACGACGTCGCCAGAAAACGGTCGACCAGGCCGTCCAGCGTGCCCTCGAGGCTGAGATAGGTGGTCGATACGGCTGCGATTTCCAGAAAATAGAGCAGCATCCAGGCTGTCAGAAGCCGGGTTCCCGCCGCCGATTCCGGACGATTGAGCCGGGTCAGCCAGTAGACTGCAGCGGAAATGCCGACAATCGCGAAGATGACGCGGCCGGCAATCAGATAGATGGCCGCCGGGAAGGCGTCGATGATCTGCAGCTCGTGGCTGATCGATACCAGCCAGATCAGTGCCGTCGCCGACGCGACAAATGCCGCCAGCTTTAGCGACTGGGACCGGGTGGCGGCCTGATAGTCCTTCTCCAGGGCCGCATCATCGAACATGCCGGTGAACAGCCGGAGTTTCGGAAGCTCGATCTGACTCATTTCGCTGGCGCTCCCCGCCCAGTCGCGGCAGTCTTTGTGTTTATATCGCCGCAACCGCGAAACAATCACAGTTTGCAGAATGATCAAGTCCAACGTAAAAGCCGGGCCAGTCGCCCTGATCATCGATGACCACCGGATTGTCGCCGACGGCATCGCCCAGATGCTGACAAGTCATGCGCTGGCACAGGACGTCAGGATTCTGACAGGGCTGGCGCCACTGCTGGCGGAAACGCGGTTCGACGATCTCGGCTTTGCCATTATCGATTTCGGCCTGGCCGGAAAAACCGGTTTGGAGGCGGTGGAGCATCTGCACGCCCACGCCCCCGGCCTGCCGTGCATCCTGATGACCGGATCGACCCTGTCGCGGGCCGAACGCGCGGATATGCAGCGGCACACCGGCTTCCTCTATCACAAGCAGGACCCCGTCGAGCGGCTGGTCGACCTGGTCTCGGCCCTGCCCGGTCATCAGCCACAGGCCGGGCCGCCGGATGTTGCCAAAGAGGTTTCGCCGGGCCTGATGGCTTTGCACCGGCTGACCTCGCGGGAGCGGGAAATCCTGCGCAGCCTGGGCCGCGGACAGCCGGTCGAGGTCATTGCCGGGGAGTTGTGTATATCGCCGGCCACCGTCCGCAAGCACCGCGAGAACATGATGAGCAAGCTGGCCGTGCGGTCCAGTGCTCGCCTCGTCCGAATCGCCATGCAAGCCGGGCTCGCCTGATCTACCTGCGGCCGCATCTTTATCCCGGCCGGGCCAGCGCCTATGTCATCGGCACAGTTGGAGGCATGACATGGACCCGAAGCTGCGCGAGGCGCTGAACACTGTCACGGAACGCCAGTCCGGACGTCCGATCGTCGATGCAGGGCGGGTCGACTCGGCCCTGGTGAGCGGCTCTACGGCCACCGTCATCCTGTTTCCGCCTGTTGCGGGCGCGCCGGATCTGGACCGGTTGCGGCCCGGCATCGAAGCGGCGCTGATGGCACTGGACGGTATCGAGCGGGTCCGCGTGGTAATGACCGCCCATCGCGAGGGCCCGTCGGGAAAACCGAAGGCCCGGCCGGCGCCCGCCGCCAAGCCGGCTGCCAGACCCGCCAAACGCATTATCGCTGTCGCCTCGGGCAAGGGCGGCGTCGGCAAGTCCACAATCGCCGCCAATCTCGCCGTCGCCCTGGCGCGCGACGGGCTGAAGGTCGGCCTCCTGGATGCCGATGTCTATGGCCCTTCCGCGCCGCGCCTGTTCGGGCTGACCGGTGTCCCCGGCCTGCGCAAGTCGGATGCCGGCGTGGAACCTGTCGAGGCGCACGGCGTGAAGATCATCTCCATGGGCTTCGTGGTGAAGCCCGGCTCGGCCGTGGTGTGGCGCGGTCCGATGGTCCAGGGTGCGATCCGGCAGTTCATGACCGACACGAATTGGGGCAATGCCGATGTGCTCATCCTGGACATGCCGCCGGGGACGGGCGATGCCCAGCTGGCCATCGCCCAGGACCTTCCCGTGGATGGCGCCGTGATCGTCTCCACACCCCAGGATCTCGCCCTCGACGATGCCCGAAAGGCGATGCACCTGTTCGAACAGACCCATGTGCCGATCCTGGGCATGATCGAGAACATGTCCGTCTTCATCTGTCCGCATTGCGGCGAGAGCAGCCATATCTTCGGATCCGGCGGCGTGAAGGCCGAGGCCGAAACGCTGGGCCTGGCCTATCTGGGCGACATTCCCCTGCACCCCGACCTGCGCACGCGTTCGGATGCCGGCGAACCCATCGCGCTGGAGGACGGACCGGTCGGCAAGGCCTTCCGCAGGGCGGCCCGCGCCGCGCTGGAAGCCGCGGACACCGCGTCCAGGCCGGCCCCGGCCATCGTCTTCGAGGATTGAAGCCCTATCGGCATGGGCGGGAACCGGTTTTGCCGTTCGGAAATGCGGCCGCTCGACAACCTTGAACGATTTCTTCGACTTTGGTTCCGATGAATTGGTTCTAGGGAATATCCAGCGGGGTGGGCCGGATGCCACCGGGCGCGGAAATACCGAACACATCCCGCATCACGTCTTCGCCCAAGGCATCGGCTGGTGCGCCGTCGGCCGCAATCGCGCCAGTTCTGAGCACCACGACCCGGTCGGCATAGCGGGCCGCCAGGTCCAGCGCATGCACCGCCACCACGACATGCGCGCCGCGCGCCGCCGCCGATCTCAGAATTTCCATCACGCCGAGCTGATGGCGGATATCCAGGGCCGCCGTCGGCTCGTCCAGGACCAGAACGGGCGTTTCCCCAGCCAGCACACGCGCCAGCAGGACCCGCGCCCGCTCACCCGAGGACAGGGTGTCGAACCGCCGCTCGGCGAGTCCGGTCACGCCGGTCTGGTCCATGGCGCGCGCGATCGCCGCCTCGTCTGTCCCGCTCAGCCGCCGCAGCGGCTTCAGCCACGGAGCCCGGCCCAGCGCGACAATCGTCCGCACCGTCACCGGCCAGGCCGACCGCCCGTCCGGCGCGAGATAACCGATAGTGCGGGCCCGGTCGCGATCCGGCATGCCCGCAAGCGCACGGCCGTTCACGAAGACCCGGCCGGAGGTCGGCGCCAGCAGGCCCGCAGCCAGTTTGAGCAGGGTGGACTTTCCGGCCCCGTTGGGGCCGACCAGCGCGGTCACCCCCGGTGTCTCCAGGCAGAGATCCAGCCCGTCGATGACGAGCCGGCTGCCATATCCGAAACGGGCATTCCGGAATTGCGGACCGCTCATGGCGCCACCCTTTGCGTCGAGCGTACAAGCCAGAGGAAGAAGGGCGCACCGGTCAACGCGGTCAGCACGCCGAGATAGAGCGGCATTCCGGGGCCGGAGATCAGTCGCGCGAACAGGTCGGCCAAGGTGATCAGCAAGGCACCGCCCAGCATGGACGGCACGATCAGCGCAGCGGGACGGAAGGCCACGAGCGGGCGCAGCAGGTGTGGCACGATCAGTCCGACAAAGCCGATGGCGCCGGCCACGGCGACACCGCCGCCCACGGCCAGGGCGGTGCCCGTCACCACGGTCAGTCGCAGGCGTGCCAGATCGATACCCAGGCTGCGGGCCGTGTCCTCGCCCAGGCTCAACGCATCGATGGCGCGATGCGCGGTCAGGAGGACGGTCAGACCGGTCGCGATCAGCGGGCCGGCGAACATCACCTCATTCCAGCTGGCATCGGTCAGCGAGCCCATCAGCCAGTAGGCGATTTCCGACAGGGCCCAGGGATTGGGCGCGAGATTCATCAACAGCGCTGTTGCCGCCCCCGCCATCGCATTCACCGCCACACCCGCCAGGATCAGTGTCGTTGCGGAAGCACCGCGCCCGGCGATCAGGAACAACAGGGCCACCCCGGCAGCCGCGCCGGCCACGCCGGCCAGCGGCAGGGCCAGCGCGAACGCGGCCGAAAGGCCGAAATAGAGCGCCGAGACGGCCCCCAGCCCGGCGCTGGCGGAGACGCCGACAATGCCCGGATCGGCCAGCGGATTGCGGAAAAATCCCTGCAGCACGGCCCCGGCCCCGCCCAGTCCGGCACCCACCAGAACTCCCAGAAGCAGGCGCGGCAGGCGCAGTTCGCGCAGGATGAGCGCGTCCAGCGTTTCGCCGCCGCTCAATGCCCGGCCCAGGCTGACCGGGTTCAAACGGGCATCGCCGCAGAACAGGGCAAGCGCCGCGGCGACCAGCAGCAAGAGGGCGAGGGCCAGGATCAGTCGAAATCCGGTCATGGCGTCCCCGCCCATGCGTCCAGCGCATCGGCGATGCGTTCGGCGGCATCGATCAGGCGCGGCCCGGCACAGGGCCAGTCGCCGGCCGGAATGTCGACCCGCGCAGCATCCTCCAGCAGATGCCGGTAGGCGGCATGATGGACGCCGTGATTGAAGGTCGATCTGAACCCGTCGGTGAAGAAGCTGGTCAACACGATATCGGTCTCGACGGTCAGAAAGGTTTCCGGATCCGAGCGGGTCCAGCCGGAGATGCCGTCCCGGGCCATGACATTGATCCCGCCGGCCGCGGCGATGGCGGCATCGATATAGGTCCCCGCTCCGGCCGAACCGCCCGAGGCGCTGAGATAGAGTACGCGCGGGCGCATGCCGCGCCGCTCGGTACGCGCGGCGAGCGCATCCAGGCGGGCGTCGAGGTCGGCGATCGCCGCCTCCGCCCGGCCTGCTTCGCCCAGCCGGTCGCCAAGGGCCAGCAGATTGGCGCGGACGCCGTCGAAGTCGTCGCTCCAGGCAAGCTCGAACGTGTCCAGTTCCGCCCGCTCCATGAGACGGGCGGTACGACCGCCCCCGCCCGGATCGAAAACGGTGAGATCCGGCGCCAGCGTGTAAAGACGTTCGGCATCGCTCCAGGCGGCCGGCAGGTCGCGGGCCCAGTCCGGCGCGGCGGACACCGGCTGTGCGGCCTGCCAGGACAGGGCGGAGATCCGCCCCGGCCCGGCCACGGCCAGCACATAGGCGTCCGCACACAATGCGGTCGAGGCGATTCCGCCCGCGCGCGGCACCGCCGTCACATTCGAGGCATGCACCGGACTAGCCGCCAGTAAGGCGCAGACCCAGATACAGGCCCCGGCCCGGCGTGTGATAGCCGAACACATCCTGATACTCCTCATCGAGCAGGTTCTCGCCCCGGACATAGACTTGCACATTCTCCGCGGCGTCCCAGCGCACCTGTCCGCCGACCAGCGTATACGCATCCAGCGTCACCGTCCGGAACGTGCCGAAATCGGTGTCGGTCTGCTCGCCGGTATGATCGATCGACAGGGCGCCGGACCACGGTGTGTCCGCGGGATTCCAGTCGATCGTCAGGGATGCCAGGAATTCCGGGCGCCGGATTTCCGCGACACCGTTTTCCTCGCTGTCCAGCGCCGTCAGCGAGCCGAAGGCCGACAGGCTGCCGGAGATATCCCAGCTGCCCGAGACCTCAAGGCCGGAGCGTTCCGATTGCGTCGACGCATTGCGCGCCGTCGAGGGGAAGACCGAGAAGTCGGTGAAGATCTCGTCCTCGAGCTCGGACCGGAAATAGACAACCGACAAGAACGCATCGCCGCCGAATACGCTCTGATCCCAGCCAACCTCCCAGCCGCGCGAACGTTCCGGATCGAGGTTCGGATTGCCGGCAAAAAAATCGGGGAAGAAGCCGAACAGCTCGTAGATGCCCGGATTTTTCACGCCTTCGCCGAAGGAGGCGCGAACCCGTCCACCGACGCCGTCGAACCGCCAGCCCGCGCCGGCGCGCCAGGTCGTCGAATCCTCGAACCGGTCATGGCGGTCCAGGCGCGCCGAGAGCGAAATATCCAGCGAACCGCGATCCAGTCCGTAATCGAATGCCATGGCATCGGTCTCGATGACGCGCGTCTGGTTCGAGCCTGCCGCCGGACCGGAAAAGGACTTCAGACGGTCGCGATCGTGCTCCAGAAGACCGGTCAGGCGATGACCGGTCTCACCGGTTTCCCAGCGCGCGGTAACTTCGTAATGGCCTTGCAGGCGCTGGCCCAGCGAACGGCCGGAACGCGTTCCCGCCGCAAAATTCTCGACCTCGTCATCGGTGATCTGGATGGCCGCTTCATGGCGCAGCTCGATCCCGCCAGGCGCATGCTCGGCGACCGCCGCGATACGGCCATAGACCGTGTCGCCGCGGGAATTGCGGTCGACATCGTTCAGGCGCCCGTCAAAATCCGTGTCGCTGTCGAACTGGCTGTCATAGCCGACCCAGCGGGCGGAGCCTTCGAAACGGACCGTTTCGTTCAGCGACATGGCGCCGGACACTGCCAGCGTGTCGTTCTCATAGCCGTCGTCCTCGCCGCCGGTGCCCGACACATCGATGCCGTCGGACCGGTAGGCGCTGCCCGACAGCGATACCCAGCCATCCTCAAAGCTCGCGGCAAGCCGGCCGGTGCCCCGGAACGTCCCGAAATCGCCGCCTTCCAGGCGCAGTTCCGTCTCCGTGTCTGCATGCGGGCGCGCCGTGGTCAGGCGGATCACGCCGCCCACCGCATCGGCGCCCCACAAGGCCGATTGTTCACCGCGGGCGACTTCGATCGACCCGATATCGTCGAAGGCGTAATGCGCGAAATCCGCTTCGCCGGTGAACGGGTTGTTCGCCTCCACACCGTCGATGAGGACCAGGACATGGTTGGCCTCGGCACCGCGGGCGCGGATCTGGGTCAGCGAGCCCGGTGCGCCCGAGCGCGAGACGGCCAGACCGGGAACCGCGCGCAGGATATCCGCGGCGAAGGCGGCCCCGCGCGCCTCGATGGCGCCGGCGTCGAGCCGGGTGATGCTGGCCGTTGCGTCTTCGGGGTCGATGGCCACACGGGCTGCCGTGACATAGACGACCTCGTCGGTCTCGTCCTGGGCCAGGGCGGCGGAGGGAAGAAGCAGAAAGGCGGCGGCAAGGGCTGCGGGCCGCCGTTGGGATTTGTACATGTGCCACGTCTCCATAGCAGTCAAATGCCGGACGCGTTGCGCACCCGGGCCGGTTGCAAGGAGTCGTCGAAAACGGAAATTCCGCGCCGGCCTCGTGTGCTCCCGCACGAGCGGACAGACGACCGCGATGGCAGGTCTTCCGGCTTGCGGGTCATTGCAGACGATGCCCCTTCCCGGAACACTTTCGTTCCAGTGGGATTGTCGCATCGCCGCTCGCCGCTTACGGCTGCGGGCACAGCGCCGGACTGGGTGAGATCACCGCACCGGCTTCCCGATTAATCCCGTGAGGGAACCATCGCGGCGCGGACGCTAGGGCGCGCGCGCGAAAAAGGCAATGCCGGTGTGGACCGCGTGTCAGTCGCGCACGGCGAGCTGGGCCTCGAGCCTGCGGATGCGCTGGTGCAGCGCGCGTTCCTTGATCTTTTCCGGCCGCGACAGGCTGCGCTCGAGCGCCCGCAATTGCCGCCGCGCCTTGCGCCAGCGCCGCCACAGGAAGACCACTTTGGGCCCGTCGACCAGATAGCGCCGCCACATCCGCCGCGGCTCCTGCAACAGGCGGTGCAGCCATTCCAGCCGCGCCTTCTGCATCCATTCCGGGGCCCGGCGGGCCTTGCCGCCCAGGAAATCCAGCGAGGCGCCCACACACAGGCCCACGCCGGTGCAATCGCCCCGGTCGAGACAGGCTTCGGCGACCAGTTCCTGCTGCGGAGAGCCGACACAGATCAGCACAAAACGCGCCGGGTTCTCGGCGACGAAACGGGCACAGTCCGCGATCGCTTCGGGATTGTCGCGCAAACCCATCGGCGGTTCGTGCCAGCGCACATCCGCCAGGCCGTAGCGCGCGGTCACCGCATCGATCACCTCCTTCGAACCACCGACGATGGTCAGCGGCTCGGCGGGATCGATGACCGTCTCGAACAGGCGTTCGGTCAGGTCCGAGCCCGGCGCCACATCGATGCTCTCGCCGGAAATGCGGCCGACGATCTCCAGCACCCGGCTGTCGCAGACCGTCAGCCAGGCCTGGGCATAGAGCGTGGCCAGCACGGTGTCGGTCTCCAGGCGGACAAGGTGATCCACATTGGGCGTTACCACGAAGGCGAAGGGCCGGCCCGCATCGCGTTCGCGAATCCGGCGCAGGGCCACGTCCAGGCCGATCTTGTCGAAGGCCGAGTTCAGGAACCAGACATGCCGCGACCCGGAACGCCGGTCGACGAAGGTCTCGCTGGCTGCAACTTGCATATTCGCACTCTTGTCCCGTAACGCACCAGTCCGGTGCCCTTGACCCGTGACGTTGCAAATCGTGCGCCGGATTCCCCTCGCGGGGTGCATCCAAACCGGGGCCCGGCTGCATCTTCGGGATATCGCCGCCATGAAGGGGTATCGGGATGATGGCCAAATCCTTTTTCATTGCCGGGCTTGCCAGCATACTGGCCAGCCTGCCGGTAACCGTGCCGGTGATATCGGGCACGCCGGTGACCGTGACCGTCGGCGGAATCGCGTTGGAGATCGACCGGAGAAACGGGGTGGATATCGATCTGGACCCGGTCTGCTTTGTGCAGACATGCCCGCTGGCCCAATTGCGCATCGGCGCAGATGACGCGCCGGTCTATCTGACCGGCGTCTGAACACCGCGGCGGCGCCGGCGTTCCGCAAACCGGCCGGGCGCCAGGGCGTCTGCGCCCGCACACTCCAGCGCCGGAGCGTGGCCGCAGATCTTGGCGGCGATCTGCTCGGCCAGAAGGGGCGCATGGGCAAAACCGCGCGAGCCGAGGCCGGAGAGAATGAACTGCCGGCCGCTCAGCGCGCCGCACACGGGCAGGCGGTCCGGCGTCGAGGCACGTACGCCCGACCAGGTCGCCACGGCCTCGCCCAGTTCAATATCGGGACACTGACCGGCCATGGCCTGGCGGAAACCGGCGATAGCTGTTTCGGCGGGCCCGGCCGTATCGCCCTTCACATGCGTGGCGCCCACCAGAACCCCGCCCCGCGCGGCACAGGCATAGCCGCCCCAGGTCACGGGCCGTACCGGCGGATCGCCGGCAAACACGGCCACCTGTCCGGCGCTGGGCGAAATGTCCGGCAATGCCATCGCCGCGCCCGCACCCGAGGCGTGGACGATCCAGTCGGCGCTCAGCACGATGCTCCCGCCGTAGTCGAGCAGGACACAGCCCGCCTCCGTCTCCTCGACCCGCTCGATCCCGGCTTCAACGACCGGCAGATTGCCGATCAGCTGTTGTACCAGGCGGGCGGGTTCGAACCGGCCCGCCCGGGTCAGCTGCAGAACCTGGCCGTCCCAGACCACACTGTCGTCCATCATGGCGGCAATGGCAGCGAACCGTCCTGCCTCGGCTGCATCCTTCGGCCGGCGGATCACGCCTTCGGGCCGGTAGCCGCCGAGCGTTTCGTAGAGCGTGCGCGCGAAGTCGAATGCGGCCAGCGTGGCACGCACATGCGGCCTGTCGGCGCGTTCCAGGCGCGGGGTCAGGAGACCGGCGGGCGCGCCGGACGCCCCGCCCGCCGGGCCGGCCTTGTCGACCAGTACAACATCGCATCCGCGCGCATCGAGCGACCGGGCCAGTGAGGCCCCGGCAATCCCGGCGCCCACGATGGCAATCCGGCCGACCGGGGTTCGGCCGGCATTAGGCATTCCGGGAAATATCGCCTCGAGCCGTTCGCGCTTGCGCCCGAAACCGGGGCGTTTGGCCACCTGGAAGCCGGCGGCCTCAAGTCCTCGCCGCACGGCCCCCGCAACGGTGAAAGTGCCCACGCGGGCGCCTGGAGCCGACAGCGATCCGACCCTGTCCAGCACCGTCTGGGACCACATCGCCTCATTCCTTGCCGGCGCAAATCCGTCGAGAAACCAGGCGTCGGCACAGATTTCCATCTGCCCCAGCGCGGCGTCCGCATCGTCGTGGAAGACAGTGATGGCGAACCCGTCTTCGGGAAACACCATGCGGTGGCTCCCCTTGAACCGGGGCGGCCATTGCGCCAGGAGCCTGCCGGCCAGTTCCGACAGGGCCGGCCAGGCCGCGAAGGCCCGGCGGGCCTCCTCGCGCGAGAGCGGGTGTTTCTCCACCGTCACGAAGTCGAGCCAGGCGCCTCCGGCACGGGTTTCGCGCCAGAGCTGCCACAGCGCCAGGGCGTTCAGCCCCGTACCGAAGCCCAGCTCACCAACGGTGAAATGACGGCGCCCCTGCCAGGCCCCGGGCAGGCCGCACCCGGCCAGAAAGACGGACCGGGTCTCCTCCAGCCCGTCTTCCATGGAAAAATACACATCGCCATAATCTGCAGCCCGCGGCCCCGAAGGCTCGCTCCAGTCGAGCCGGGCCGGATCGCAGACCAGGCTGACCGCGTCCATCAGAGGCTTTGCGTGAACTTGGCGAAGGCCATCAGGCCTTCGGGCCAGGGCCCGTGCCCGCTTTCGGGCTCGAAATGCCCGGCTTCGCCGGCATCGCCGAATCGAATGTCCCAGTCCCGCGCCCAGGCCTCGGCCTTGGTGATGTTGCAGGTCGGGTCGTTGGAACTGGCCAGCAGCAGTCCTGCAAAGCCCAGGGGTTTGCGCGGCACCGGATCGAAGCCGTGCTCGCCGTACTTTTCCTTGAGTTCAGGCCGTTCCCAATCCGAGGGCCCGACCAGAAAAGCGCCGGCGATCTTGCCCGCAAGGCGGGGTGCCGCATGGGCCACGGTCAGTACACCGACCGAATGGGCAACGAGAATGACCGGCTTTTCGGCCCGCGCGACTTCCTCGTCCAGCCGGGCGACCCAGGCATCCCGGCGCGGCCGGTTCCAGTCGTCCTGTTCGACGCGGCGGGCTGTCGACATGTTGTCCTGCCAGCGTGTCTGCCAGTGAAAGGGAGACGAATTGCCCAGGCCGGGCACGATGAGGATTTCGCTGTCCTTGATTTTCATACCGCCGTTCTAACGCCGATTCCGGCGCACGCCATCCCCCAAATGAAGAGGCGCGAAACCGCCCGGTTCCGCGCCTCCATTCCGTGCCGGACTTTGTCGGTCAGCCGACTTCGGAGGGAATCTGGTCCAGGGCGGTTTCCAGCTCGGCGAAGCTGGGTTGCATCTTGGAGGGTACGCCGCCGCGGCCGATCTCGACGGAAATCTGGGCGGCATTGCCGTGCAGATGGGCCACCAGCACATCCTGGATGATCTTGTAGAACTGGTGTTCCTCGTCGTAGATCGCCTGCAGATAGGCCGCGAACGGGCCCACGAAACCATAGGCCAGGAACACGCCGAGGAAGGTGCCGACAAGAGCCGAACCGATATAACCGCCCAGAATGGCCGGCGGGCTTTCGATAGCGCCCATCGTCTTGATCACACCCAGCACCGCGGCGACGATGCCCAGGGCGGGCAGGCCGTCGGCCATCGTCTGCATGGCGTGTGCGGGATCGGCGGTCTCATGATGGTGCTTTTCCAGCTGTTTTTCCATCGCGTCCTCGACCTGGTGGGGATCCTCCAGGTTCATCGTCATCATGCGCAACGTGTCGCAGATGAAGTCGACCGCGAAATGGTCCTTCATGATCTTGGGATAGCGCGTGAAGATGGCACTGTCCTTGGGGTTTTCGATATGCGTCTCCAGCGCAATCACCCCTTTTGTCTTCATGGTCTTTGTTAGCAGGAAGAGCAATGACAACAGGTCTGAATAGTCCTGCGCCTTCCACTTCGGACCGGAGAAGATCTTGGCCAGGTCGCCCAGCGTCTTCATGATCGTCTTCGGTTTGTTGCCGATCAGGAACGCACCCGTCGCCGCTCCGCCGATCATCATCATCTCGAAGGGCAGGGCCTTGAAAATAACGTCGAAATGGCCGCCGGCGAGGGAGAATCCGCCAAACACCATCGCAAACACGACCACAATGCCAATGATCTGAAACATATGTCCCGTCCACCACGCTGCCGGGCGGTTTTTCCACCCGTTTGACCGGCACTATGACGGCTTAAGCTTAATGTCCGGTTGAACGGGGGTTAGCGGGCGGTTTACCGCTTGGCGCCGGACACGCATCGGTCTAGATGACGTCCTTCATGACCCCGCCCCACGATCCGTCCAGCCCGACAGGTCCCGCCGAACGGCGCCAGGCCTTCCGCCTGCTCTTCCTGTGCCTGATGGCAACGGGGATCGGCAACAACATGCTGTTCGCCATCCTGCCGCCGCTGGCGCGCGGTCTGGCTGTGCCCGAATACTGGGTCGGGGCGATCTATACGGTCTCGGCCGTGCTGTTCATGACGATGACACCGATCTGGGGCGCCCTCTCGGACCGGCGCGGCCGCAAACCCTTTATCGTCTTCGGCCTGTCGGCCTTTGCCTGTTCCACCCTGATCTTCGCCGCCGCCGCCTGGGCGGGCGAGGAAGGCTGGGTGCCGCCGCTGGCCGCGATTTTCGCGATGGCGCTGGCGCGTACCCTGTTCGGCGGGCTGGGCTCGGCGACAAACCCGTCCGCCCAGGCCTATGTTGCCGACCGGACCAGCCCGTCCGAACGCACCGAAGCACTGGCCGGGCTCACCGCGGCCTTCGGCCTGGGTGCCGTGATCGGCCCCACGCTCGCCGCCACGCTGGTCGAGCTGGTGGGCGTGCCTGTCTTCATGGTCATCGTTTCCGCCACCGTGTTCGCCGGCGCGGCGGCCGTGTGGTTCAAACTGCCCGAACAATCCCCGCCGAAGCAGCAGAACCGGCCCATCAACCCGTTCAAGCAATTCGCCTTCGGCGCCGATCCGCGCATCTTCGCCTTCGTCGTCTATGGCTGTCTGACCTGGATCGTGCAGTCGCTCAGCCTGTCCACGCTTGCCTTCTTCATCATGGACTCGCTGGGCCTCGACGAATCCGAGGGCCTGCAGATGTCGGCGATCGCCCTGGCCGCCGGGGCCGGGGCCCTGATCGTCGCCCAGCTGATTGTCATCCCGGCGCTCAAGGCCAGTCCCCGCATCCTGATGTCGCTGGGCGCTTTCCTGACAGTGGGCGGATTTGCGCTGATGATTGCGGCACCGAACTATGCCGGCATCGTCACAGCCTATCTGCTGATCAGTTTCGCCTTCGGACTGTCCCGCTCGGGCTTCACGGGCGGCGCGTCCATCGCCGTCGAACCGGAGGAACAGGGGCGCGCGGCCGGCCTTACCACCGCCACCGCCGGGCTGGGCTTCATCCTGGGGCCCGTGGGCGGCCTCTTCATGTACAACCAGCTGGGCCACGTAGTGCCCTACTATGTCGCCGCCGTCCTGAGCCTTGTCGCCCTTGCCCTGGCCTGGCTGCATCCGCAGATCCGGCGCGTGCAGAACTTCGTCGAGATCAAGCCGGAACCCTAGCGCTGCGCCGCAGCCGCCATCACCGCATCGTACATTGCCCGGCCCACATAGCCGTCGGCCACATGGCCGTGGGCGCGCTGGAAGGCGCGCAGGGCGCCGCGGGTATTGGGGCCGGCGAGGCCGTCGGGGGTGCCGGCATCGAAACCGAGCGCGTTGAGCGCGGCCTGGAGTTCGCGGGTCTGCGACCGGGTGATGGGCGGATTGTCTTCCGGCCAGGGGCCTTCGAAGGACGCACCGCCGGCGATGCGGTCGGCCAGGTGTGCGACGCCCAGCGCGTAGGCGGTGGAATTGTTGTAGCGCTTGATGACGCGGAAATTGGGGAAGGTGAGAAATCCGGGGCCGGCCCCTCCGGCGGGCAGTTCCAGCCGCGCCGCACGCATCAGATGATCGGCATGCCAGTCACCGTGCGCGGGCACCAGCCCGCGCATCGCCCATTCCGAGACCAGGCGCGACTGATCCGGGTCCCAGGCGGAAAAATCGAAATCCGCCGGCAGGTCGACCTCGAGAATGGCCGGTGCGCCGGCCTGCCAGCCGGCCTCGCCGAGCAGGTTGGCGGCCGAGGCCAGGGCGTCGCCCACATCGGTCCAGATATTGCGGCGGCCATCGCCGTCCCAGTCATACGCCCGCATGAGATAGGTCGAGGGGATGAACTGCGTCTGCCCCATCGCCCCGGCCCAGGATCCGGTGAGCTGGTCGCGCGTGGCATAACCCCGGTCGATCATCCGGGCGACGGCGATCAGCTCGCCTTCGGCCCAGGCGCGGCGGCGGCCTTCCCAGGCCAGCGTGGCCAGGGCCTGGACGATGTCGTTATTGCCCGGAATTTCGCCATAGGAGCTTTCCAGCCCCCAGATCGCGACCAGGATTTCCGCCCGCACCCCGAACCGGCCGGCGATGGCATCGACAGTATCGCGATGCTCGGCGTAGGCGGTTCGGCCGTTGCGGATACGCAGGTCCGACGCGGCGATATCGAGATATTCCCAGACCGGCCGGACGAATTCGGGCTGTGAGCGGTCGGCCTGGATGATGCGCATTTCCGGTTCCAGACCGTCCAGCATGGCGCCGACCGTCTCCGGCGAAGCGCCGGACGCTTCCAGGCGCACACGGAAACCGGCCAGCCAGTCGGCAAAGCTTTCGTCCCCGGGCTGGGCCTGGGCCGGGCCGGCCGAGGCGGCCAGGGCGAGAATCAAGGCCAGGAGAGTGCGGATCATCCGTTCCTCGTCAGTGTATCCGGCGCCAGACCGGCGATTTCGATGATAAGCTTGCGTTTGAGCGCGTCCACGAAATCATCATGCAGATTTGTGGGCGAAATGAAGGCGCCCGGCCCGGCAATCACCTGGTTTTCGAAATAGGCGCTGACATCGATACTTACCGAGGGCCGGAACGGATGCTGGCGGCTATTGTCGATCGGCAGGCCGTTGACCGTGATCAGCCGGCTTTCAGCACGGCTGCGCGCGGCCGCAAGGCTGGGCCCGGCATTCTGCGGCCCGTCGCCGGACAGGTCGACGACCTGGCGCACCCCGTCGAAACGGTTGGTGTCGATCAGGCTGACCGCATTGTCGATCGCCGCGCCGATGGCCGTGCGGCGGCCGGAGACGAAAGGCGCGATTGCCAGCGCGGCCGCGAAGGCCCGGGCGTCCGCCTGCGTTTCGATCACCGTCCAGGGCGCAACGACGCGCTGGAAGTCGGCATCCGCCCATTCCAGATACATCACCGCGATCCGGCCATAGCCCCCGCTCTGGATTGCCGCGATCACGTCGGGATCGGCCAGGGCCGCAACATGGCCCTCGCGCTGGCGCCGCGCCTCTACCTCGTCGATGGAGGAGGACACGTCCACGGCCAGAACGAGTTCCAGATCGACCCGCTCGCGCCCGTCCGCAGCGTATTCGACGGGACGGTCGGGGACGCTGGCCGGCTCGGCCGCCGCCCCGGCGGCCAGGCCGGCGGCCAGCACAGCACACAGGAGACGCCACTGGGTCATGGTGCCCGGCCCGTCTCCATAGCGCCGGAGGCTCCCCGGCCCAGCTCGTCCGGAGAGGGCACGGCACCGGCAATCTCGATGACCAGCTTGCGCAGGATCGCCTCGCGGAACTCCGCCTCGGTGCGCGCAGGCAGCACGAAGGCGCCGGGCCCGGCGATCACATTGTCGCGGAAATAGTCGTCCAGATGCAGTTCGGCCGGCCGCACCCAGCGGCCCTCGTCCACAGAGATTACCGGCAGGCCGTTGACCACAACTCCCGCCTCGTCGGCCATGGCCCGGGCCTGGTCCAGCGGCAGGCCCTGATTCTGCGGACCGTCGCCGGAAATGTCGATGATCCGGCGCGGTGCAGTGTGCGGATTGGAACGAATGCGCGCGACACTGTCGGCGATGGCAGCCCCGATCGCCGTGTAATGCCCGCGCTCGAGCGGCGCAGCCGCCACCCGTGCGGCAAACTCCAGCGCGTCCGCTTCGCTGGCGATCACCGTCCAGTCGGCAGCGGCGCGCTGAAATCCGCTGTCGGCCCATTCCACATAGGTCACCGCGATCCGGCCCAGCGGACCGCCCCGGATCGACCGGATCACGTCCTCCGAGGCCAGCGCGGCGACATAGCCCTCGCGCTGGCGGCGCGCTTCCTCCTCGTCGACCGAATAGGAGATGTCCACGGCCAGGACGAGTTCCACATCGACGTCGTAATCATAACCGAACCCGTCGGCCTGGCTCGAACCGCCGGCCAAAAAAAAGGCCGCCGCGGCGGCCGCAATAGTGGATCGCAACATTCTCATGGCGGCACACTAGAAAGCCCCCGCACGGCGGGCAACTGACGATGTGGTAAGCTTGTCAGGCCGTGCGGCGCAATCCCGCCAGCAATCCGCCGACGGCGATCTGCGACAGCCCGCAGACGCGTTCGCGCCAGACAAGGCCGACCGGACCGCGCACGAAGGCCCCGCCGGTCGCACCCAGCACGGCATAACCGGCCAGGACCGGCAATTCGGTGGCGTGCATGATCGCCAGCATGAGGCCGTAATCGGCCATGCCCGTAACGCCCGGCGTGATGAATTGCGGCAGCAGAGCCCCGAAGAAGAGCACCGATTTTGGATTGGCCAGCTGTTTCGCCAGCCCCTGCCGGAAGGCAGGTCCGGCAGGGTCCGCGGCGCGCGGCGGCCCGGACACCTCGGCAACCCGGCGCGCCTGTCGCAGCGTGGTGATACCCAGCCAGATCAGATAGGCCGCGCCGGCCCATTTGATCAGGGCGAACAGGAAGGCCGAACTGACCAGGACCGCGCCCAGCCCGAAGACCGACAGGCCGAAATAGATCGTATTGCCCGCCAGGATGCCCAGCGAGGTTGCCAGGCCCGGCCGGACGCCGCGCGCCATGGCCTGGGTCGTGACCAGCAACACGGCCGGTCCGGGGCTGAAGGACATGGCGATGTGCATGAGGGTGAAGGCGAGGATGAGGTCGATGGTGAGGGTCATGATCGGCTCCGGGCGTGCTGCCAACGCCTGCCGGAGGCGCGCCGGTCCGTCCAAACCTTCCCGTCCCGGGCGCGCGCTGGCGGGCGCTTCTGCCCGCCGCGGCGGCAGGACTGCCGCGGATTCGGGCGATACGGGCCGCAGTGATACCCGGTTCGCGTCACAGCCGATTCCGATTCGCCCCTGCAGGACCGCTCGTATAAGCTTGCCGGACAAGTGGATGGCGGCGATACGGTCCTGGGATAAGGGCCGGCGCCGGAGCCTGGAGGGGACAGGGCATGTTCAGCGTATTGGCCGGCCTCGGCGTGGCGGGATGGAGCGGTATCGCCTCGATCGGTGTGATCCTGGGCGGCACCGCCGCCTGGCAGAGCAATCGCCGGCGCAAGGCGCGCCCGACGGCACCTGGCAAGGGCGAAACGGCACAATACCTCGATGGAGGCGACGAGCCGCCCGTCCAGATCCCCGAGGAAATGTCGGCCTGGGAGGCCTACAAGGCGACGATCGACAAGCGTGTGAAGAATTTCGCGAAGGCACGCGGCAGCGTGGTGCTGAAGATCGTGCATCACGAAGTCGACGAATATGTCGACACCGACACCGCCATCGAGGCCATCGACCTGATCCGCAATGCGCCCGAGAATGCGCCCATCGATGTCGTGCTGCACACGCCGGGCGGCATCGCCTCGGCGACCCAGCAGATCCTGCACGCGCTCAAGCACCACAAGGGTCCCAAGACCGCCTTCGTGCCCTATCGCGCCAAGTCCGCCGGCACGATGATCGCCCTGGCCTGCGACGAGATCGTGATGGGGACCAGCGCGGTGCTCGGCCCCATCGATCCGCAATACGCCTGGATGCCGGCACCGATCCTGGCCGACCTGACCCGGCAGAAGTCCGCAGACCGGATTTCCGACGAGATGATGATCCTGTCGAAAATGGCGCAACAGGCCGTCAACGAGGCCCGGCGCTTCTCCTGCGACTATATCAATGACGCCCACAAGCGCGACGGCACCTGCGACCTGACCAACGACCTGATCGGCGGCGGCCGCAATCACGACTATCCGATCCTGCCGCAGGAAGCGGCCGGGTTCGGCCTGAATATCTCCACCGACATGCCGGAACTGGCCTATGGCATCTGCCAGCCGCCGCCCAAGGACGATCCGGTGCTGATCGTCTCGATGTTCAACACCCAGAAGGAAGAGGATGGCGAAGCGCCGTCGAAACCGGTCTTTCGCTGACCGGCGCGCCGCACGCAGATTCTCAGCACAAGCGATGTTGACACGTCCCGCCGGACCCAGTATCCACCGCGCTCCCTTGAAACACGCTTGTTAGACCGTGAAGGCCGAACGATGAAAGTCCGCAGCTCGATCAAATCGCTGAAGAACCGCCACCGCGATTGCCAGGTCGTGAAGCGCCGTGGCCGCATCTACGTGATCAACAAGACCGATCCGCGCTTCAAGGCGCGCGCCGGCTAGTCACGCCGCAGCGCCGGGCCCGCCTCCGGCGGGCCGTGTTCAGCGCATCGCATACGCTTGTCGCATGGCCCGTGCACTGACGTGCGCGGGTTTTGCGTTATGGAGGCTCCGCACACCATGCCCACTCGCGCCGTCCTCTGGGATCTTGGAAACGTCCTGCTCGACTGGTCCCCGCGCCGCTTCTACGAAAAGCTCTTCCGCACCGAGGCGGAAGTCGACCACTTCCTGTCGGAAGTATGCACCATGGACTGGCATGCCGAGCATGATCGCGGTGTGCCGATGGCGCAAAACCGCGAATCCCTGATTGCGCAATATCCGCACTACGAGGATGCCATCCGGGCGTGGGAGAGCGGGTTCGAGGGCATGCTCGCCGGCGCCATTCCGGGCACGGCGGAAACCATGGACGCGCTCGCCCGGGCGGGCGTGCCGCAATACGCCCTCACCAACCTGCCGGCCGAATGGGTTGAACCGGTCCACGCGCTCTATCCGCAGATGGCGCACATGAGGGACGTCATCGTCTCGGCCCACGAAGGTGTCATCAAGCCCGACCGGAAGATCTACGAGATCACGGCCCGGCGCCTGCCGCACGATCCGGCCGACGTCGTCTTCTTCGACGACCGCGAGGCCAATGTCCGCGCGGCACGGGAATTCGGTTTCGATGCGGAAGTATTTACCGGCGAGGCGGGCCTTCGGCGGGACCTGGCAGCGCGCGGACTGCTCCAGCACGCCTAGCCTCCGCGCCCCGGCGCCTGTCTAGAACGAGCACACGTCTCCCGCTCCCAGTTCCAGGGACTGACGAAGGCGGCACCGTTTCGTTGATGCAAGCCTGTCGCCGCCGATGAGGCTGCTACCCTCAACCGGCTCCGGCACAAGGCCGGGGAAAACCGGAAGCATGCCGGCATCCGCGCATGCGGGTGGCCGCAAGGCGCGAGTCTGCCTGTGCCGCAGCGCCGCACCAAATGTTGCAGCTGCGCACTGTTCACCGCGCCTCCTTTTGCCTTAAATACGTACCCAGTCGTCGAAAGCAGGAATTCCGGCACAAGACCGGAACCGGCTGCCGGCAGGGAAACGGTCGATACGGGCGCGAGGAGACACACGAGATGGATCTGAACTTCACCCCCGAGGAAGAGGCCTTCCGCCAGGAAGTGCGCGACTTTCTCAAGGACAATCTCTCCGAGGAACTGGCCACCAAGGTGCGCAACGGGCGCGAACTGGCCAAGGCCGACATGGAGGCATGGCACGCCACGCTGCAATCGCGCGGCTGGCTCGCCACGACCTGGCCGAAAGAGCATGGCGGTCCCGGCTGGAATGCGGTCCAGCGGCACATTTTCGAAGAGGAGTGCGCCTTCGCCAATGCGCCGCGCACCGTGCCCTTCGGCCTCAACATGCTGGGTCCGGTGCTGATCAAGTTCGGCACGGACGCGCAGAAGAAGACCATCCTGCCGCGCATCCTGTCCGGAGAGGACTGGTGGTGCCAGGGCTATTCCGAACCGGGCGCCGGTTCCGACCTGGCCAGTCTGAAAACCCGCGCCGTACGTGACGGCGAGGACTACATTATCAACGGCCAGAAGACCTGGACCACGCTGGGCCAGTTCGCCAACAAGATCTTCTGCCTGGTGCGCACCTCCACCGAGGGCAAGCCGCAACAGGGTATTTCCTTCATCCTGGTGGACCTGAACACGCCCGGCATCGAAATGCGCCCGATCAAGCTGATCGAGGGCGGCTACGAGGTGAATGAGGTCTTCTTCACCGATGTGCGTGTGCCTGCCGCCAATCTCGTCGGCGAGGAAAACCAGGGCTGGACCATCGCCAAATACCTTCTGGGCCACGAGCGTACCAATATTGCCGGCGTCGGCGCCTCGACCGAAGCGCTGAACCAGCTCAAGGCGCTGGCCCGCAAGGTGAAGCGCGGCGGACGCCCGCTGGCCAGGGACCCGCTGTTTGCCGCCAGGGTCGCCGAGGTCGAGATCGACCTGGAAGCCATGCGCATGACCAATCTGCGCATGCTGTCGGGCAATGCCGATGCGCAGGGCTCTGTATCTTCGATGCTGAAGATCAAGGGTACGGTGATCCGTCAGGCGATCAACGATCTGTCCCGCCGCGCCCTGGGCCCGGCGGCTGCGCCCTTCCCGTCGGAAGAAGTGATCGGCAATTACGGTATCGCGCCGCCGGAAGCGGCCTCGAATGCCGCCAGCTATTTCAACAATCGCAAGCTCTCGATCTTTGGCGGATCGAACGAGATCCAGCGCAATATCATCGCCAAAGAGACCTTCGGAGCCTGATCCATGGATTTCACACCGACAGACGACCGCCGGATGATCGCGGACAGCCTGCGCCGCTTCCTGGCCGATACCTATCCGGCCGAACACCGCAACACGATCGCCTATGAGGGCGATTTCCACGACCCCAAGGGCTGGGCCGGCCTGGCCGAGCTGGGCATCATGGGCGCCCTCGTCTCCGAAGACGATGGCGGTTTCGGCGGCGCCGGTTTCGACATCACCACCGTGTTCGAGGAAATCGGCCGGGCCCTGTGCCCGGAACCCCTCCTGGGCAATCTCATGGCCCTGCGCCTTTATGCGTCGCACGGCAAGGCCGAGCGCATCGAAGCCATCGTCGCAGGCACCGAAAAGGCCGCCTTCGCCTTTGACGAAAGCGACAGTTTCGGCGATCTCGGCGAGATCGCCGCGCGGGCCGAAAACGGCAAGCTGACCGGGCGCAAGACCGTGGTCTATGGCGGTCACGTGGCCGACCGGATCCTGGTCGCGGCGAAATCTGCCGCCGGCAGGATCGGCCTCTACGAGATCAAGGCGGCCGATGCCGAAATCCTGTCCTATGCCATGATCGACGGTGGCGGGGCTGCGGAGATCGTCCTCGACAATACGCCGGCGGACTGCCTGGCCGAGGATGCGCTCGACACCATCGAAGCCGCGCTCGATGCCGGCCGCCTGGCGCTGTGCGCTGAAGCCGTCGGCGCCATGGACGTGATAAAGGAGATGACGCGCGACTATCTGATGCAGCGCCAGCAGTTCGGCCGTCCGATCGCGCTCTTCCAGGCGTTGCAGCACCGGCTGGTCGATTTCTCCATCGAGATCGAACAGGCCCGTTCCATCGTCATCCATGCCGCCGGCATGTTCGAGACGGACGGGCACGCCCTGGCCGTGGCCAAGGCGAAGAACCTGATCGGCCGGGCCGGAAAACTGGTGGCCGAGGAAGCCGTCCAGATGCATGGCGGCATCGGCATGACCTGGGAATATGCCGGCTCGCACTATGCCAAGCGCCTGATCATGATCGACCACCAGCTGGGCGATACCGAAGACCAGTTGCGCAAGGTGATGGCCCTGACGGACATGGCCGCGGCGGCCTGACGGCGAACCTAGCTGTCCGTTCCCGATCCGGTATTCGTGTTCAGCGTCTGGCGCCTTGCCAGACGCTGGCGCGCATGCCAGGCGAGCTTTTCCACATAAAGCTGGATGTCGTGATCGGACAGGGGCGCGCCCCAGCTCTGGCGCAGATGCTTCCAGCGTTCGAGCAGTGTGGGGTTGGGCCGGACCCGCATGCCGGGAAATTGCGGCCGGCCATCAGCGTCCAGGGTGACAGCCGCGTGGGCGAGGTGCCGCGCATCGCCGAGATGGCGGTAATCCTTCATCTTTTCCAGATGCGGCACAATCACCTTGCCACCCGGAATACGCCGGACAGCCCAGGTGAGAACACGCATCACGCTCGCATCGAAGGGGATGGCGGCAACACCGTCCGACGCATTCACCACGCGATAGATCGGGGTGAATATCTGGTCGGCGAACACCTCGTTGCAGCAACGCGGCGCCCCGAATGTATAGCATGCGCCCTCGGACTGATTGGCGATGAAACGCGTGGCCACGACCGCCAGCGCTCCGCCCAGGCTGTGGCCCGTGACATAGACCGGCATTTCCGGATACCGCCGCAGCACCGCATCGATGGGTTCGCGCACGGACTGGAAGGCGGTGAAGAAGCCGCGGTGGACAAGGGCCGGCACGACATCGTCGCCCGGCACGGTGATCATCACGGCATCGATATCCGAGCGGATGTCGGCAATGCGGGTGGGCTGGGTACCGCGGAAGGCCAGCACCAGCATCGGCGCCGCCGGCTCACCGTCCCGTTCTTCCACACAAACCTTGGCGATGAAGGCCTGGGTGTCCGACGTCAGCCCGTCGCTGATAGAGAACGTCTTGACCAGTTCGAACCCGATCCGGCCGAGCTGGGTTTCCAGCACCGCCCGCCCGCTTTCGCCCCGGCCGGGCGAGACAAGATGGTTCAGCGCCACGAGAATGGCCTCGACATCGGATTCCCCGGCCAGCGCACCGGCGATCTCCCGCAGGTCGGCCTGGGTCGGCGGGGCCTCGAAGGGCACATAGGCCAGGAGCGACATCACCGCCATCAGCCAGGCGGTGCGGTCGGAATAGGCGGCCCGCCGGACCGGCGGCGTCGAGAGCGCCATGTCGGCATTGATCTCGAATTGCATGATTTCGCCTCCCCAGCGTACTTGATGCGGAAATTATACCCTGGCGTGCAAGCCGGCGCTATCTCGATCTGACCGCGTACCGATCGCGTTAAATCCTTTCCACCTTCTGCCCCTCACCGCTGGACGGGCCGCGGCGCTGCGTTATCCTTTGCACCATGATGCTCGCCGCACTTATCGCCCTGACCACCGCCCTGGCCGTGCAGGACACGCCGCCCGCCGATGTGGAAGTGGCCCCGCAGACGGAATTCCGGACGCCGGAAGAGCGGCTTGACGATCGTCTCGACGCGCTGGCCGAGGCTGGAACGCCGCGTGAGGCGGCTCCACTTGTCGACGAGATTCGCGCCCTGTGGGCCCATTCCGGCTCGGACACTATTTCCCTGCTGATGGACCGGGGCCAGGCCGCCGAGGCGGCCGACAATCCCGAGATCGCCGCCCGCATGTACGATCACGTGATCCGGCTCGATCCCGATTTCGCGGAAGGCTGGCTTGCCGCCGGGCGCATGGCTGCCCGCTTCGAGGACTGGGCCTATGCGCTGGAAACGCTGAACACCGCGCTCACCCTGGAGCCGCGCCGCTACGACGCCTATCTCACCCTGGGCCGTGTGCTGGAACGGGCCGAGGAGATCGAGGCGGCCCTCGACGCCTACGAGGCCGCCCTGGCCATCTATCCTGCCCATGAGGATGCCCGCGAGGCCCGCGACCGCCTGGCCGACGCGCTGGCCGGGCGTGCGCTCTGACGCGATGCTGACCGCCGCGCTCTTCGCCGGGGCCAGCCTGGCCGTCCTCCTCGCGGCAGGAATTGGCGCGAGGCAGGCCGTGCGCCGGATCGAGGCGGCCCATCCGCCCCGGGGCGAGTTCGCAACGATCGACGGTACGCGCCTGCACTATCGCCGAAGCGGCGATCCGTCGAAGCCCGCAACGCTGGTCCTGCACGGCGCCGCGTCCAATCTTGAAGAACCGCACATGGCCCTGTCCGGCGTGTTCGGGCAGGAACACGTCATCTGGCTCGACCGGCCCGGCCTGGGCTGGTCGCAACGGCCGCGCGGCGACTGGTCGCCCCGGCACGAGGCGGCCCTGATCGCCCGGTTTCTCGAGGCGCTGGGCCTGGAGCGCGCGACCGTGATCGGACACTCCTGGGGTGGCGCTATCGCCATGCGCCTGGCCATCGACCATCCCGGCCGGGTCGACGGGCTGGTCCTGGTCGCACCCGCCCTGTCGGCCTGGATCGGCAAGGCAGCCTGGTTCAATGCGGCGAGTTTCTGGCCCGTACTCGGCCCGCTGATCTCGTACATCCTCGTCCCGCTGACCGGACGCTCGCAGGCCGCCGCGGGCGCGGTGGCCGCCTTCCATCCCGAACCGGTGCCCGATGCCTATATCGACCGCTCGGCCCTGACCCTGTTGCTGCGCCCGGACATCTGGCAGGCGAATTCCCGCGACATGGCGAATGTGAACACGCATCTGGAATGCCAGGAGCACCGCTACGAGCATATCGGCCACGCCACCGTCATCCTGGCCGGCAAGGCCGATACCGTACTCTGGTCGCACCGCCATGCCGGACAGGTGGCCAGGCGGATGAAGCGGGCCGAGATGCGCTGGATTTCCGGGGCCGGACACAATCTGCACCACCATCATCCCGAACAGGTTCTGGACGCCGTCCGGCAGGTGCGCGGCGAACTGCGCGAAAGCGTGCGGATCGCTGGCGGGGCGGCTTGAGACCGCGGACATGCGGCACTAGTCTCGCGGCCCATCCCTGACACGAGGTTCGCGACATGGCTTTCACCGACACCGCCCCCCAAACCGACGGCCCCATCGACCAGTCCGACGCCATCGGCGGCGCCGCACGCGAGCAGATCAAGGCCTTTGTCGCCCGCATCGAACGCCTGGAAGAAGACAAGGCCGCCATCATGGCGGACATGAAAGAGGTCTATGCCGAAGCCAAGTCGATGGGTTTCGACACCAAGATCCTCCGCAAGGTCGTTTCCCTGCGCAAGATCGACCGCCGCGAACGCCAGGAAGCCGACGCGCTTCTGGAATTGTATCTGGGTGCCGTGGAAGGCTAGTCTGACGGCCTCCGCTGGAGGCTTCATGGTTCGCAAGATCGACGAGAAGAAGACCAGACGCGCCCTGCGCCGGCTGAGCCGCGCCCGCAAGGCTGCGGACGAGGCCGGCACGCCGGACCGCGAACTTTCCGAATGGGAAGGAGAATTCCTGGGCTCGCTGGAAGAACGGCTGGAAACCTACGGCTCGGCTTTCAACGATCCGGACAAGGGCAATACCGAAGAGGCGCTGTCGGCACGCCAGACCGTCAAGCTGCGCGAGATCGAGAAGAAGGCAAAGGGCAAGGCCCGCAAGCCGATGTCGCGCGGCCAGGGCTTCAGGCGCAAACCGCCGGGCTACACATCGCGCAGTCGCGACATCAACGAGGATATCGGCGCCCCTCCGGCCGAAAGGCCTGCACAAGGGCCGGACCCGGCAACACCCGAGGACCGGCGCGCGCGGTTCCGGGTCGTCCGCGATGACGATACGGACGTCTGACAACGCCTGACTTGCCGCCCTTCCGGGCTGCACCTACGCTCCCGCCCAGACAGGAAGAGAGACCATGCACCGCTTCACCTACACCGCATTCGCATTGGCGCTGATCGGCTGTCCGGCAACCCTCGCCCAGCCCACGAATGTCGCCGGCGGCCACGCCGGTGCCGACATGTCGATCGAAGCCATCGAACCGGACAGCGAGGCCATCGGCGTCGGCCTGGCCGGCGAGGACCCGGCCGATATCGGGCGTTATCTGATGGCCTCCGGCGCCAATGGTGCACGTCTCTCGCCGGACGGCAGCCGGGTGGCCTATTCGCTCGGCATCACCGGACAGGCCCAGCTCTGGATCAGCGAGGCCGACGGCGGTCAGCCGCACCAGCTGACCTTCGGCAACGGGGTCTCCTTCTTCCGCTGGCTGCCCGACGGATCCGGCCTGATTTACGGCGCCGACAATGACGGCAACGAACGGCCGGCCTACTACTTCGTCAGCGCCGACGGATCGGAGGAACGCCTGATCCTGCCGGCGACCGAGAACGGATTTCGTATATTCGGCGACATCACGGCCGATAGCGACCGCATCGTCTATGCCTCGACCGAGCGCAACGGTCTGGACTTCGACATCTACGTCACCATGCTGTCCACTGGAGAAACCCGGCGTGTCTTCGAGGGAGAGTTCGCCTATCTGGCGCGCGCCGTCTCGCCGGGCGGAGAACGCGTCATCGTGACCGAGAGCGTGGGCGAGGATTCCGACAATCTCTACGTTCTCGACCTGGCGACCGGCGAGCTGAACACGCTGTCTCGTCCCGATCCCCGCGCCAATCACGGCGATGGCGGCTTTGCCTGGAGCGATGACGGGCAGAGCGTCTGGTTCGCGACCAATCTCGAAAACGAGTTCACCGCCGTCACGCGCTATGGCTTTGCCGATGGCGACATGCAGACCCTCTTCGCCATCGACGCCGATGCGGGCAATGTCTCGCTGTGCGGCGCGGACGACCGCTATCTCGCCTGGACCACCAATCATGACGGCTTCTACCGCCTGCATGTGCGCGATCTGAGCAGCGGCGAGGATGTCGAACCGCCCGGCCTGCCGGAGGGATACTACGCGCTCAGCTGCAGCGGCGCCTCCAGCCGCATCGCGATCACCATCAACGGGTGGCGCACGCCGGGCGACATCTTCGTCTGGGATATCGCCACCGGCGAGATCGGACTGGCCTATCGCTCCACCCTGGCCGGTCTCGACCCGGAACGGCTGGTGCGGCCGGAATCGATCCGGATGACCGCGCGGGACGGTGTGGAACTGCAGGGCCTGCTCTACCTGCCGGACGAGACCTCCGCCGGCGGCGAACTGCCGCCGCTTCTGGTCGAGGTCCATGGCGGGCCCACCGGCCAGTCCGTGGCCAGTTTCGATCCCGTGGTGCAATACCATGTCGACCGGGGCATCGCCGTCTTCGAACCGAATGTGCGCGGCTCGACCGGTTTCGGGCGCACCTATGTCACATTGGACGACCGGGAAAACCGGCTCGACAGCGTGCGCGACCTGATCGACATGCTGGATTATCTGCGCGAGGACGGCCGGGTCGACGCCAACCGCGCCGCCGTCTCCGGCGGTTCCTATGGCGGTTATATGGTCAATGCGGTTCTGGCCAATTTCCCGGGCCATTTCATCGCCGGGGTCTCGCGCTATGGCGTGTCGGACTGGGTCAATGCGCTGGAAATCGCCTCGCCGGCCCTGAAGGCCTCCGACCGGATCGAGTACGGCGACATCACAGACAGCGACTGGCGGCAATACTACACCGAAAACTCACCGATCCAGCAGGCTGGCCGGATCGACGTTCCGGTGCTCTACAGCCATGGCGTGATGGACCCCCGGATCGACATTTCCGAGACCGAGACCATGGTACGCACCCTGCGGGAGAACGGTGTCGAAGCCCCCTTCATCCGCATTCCCGACGAGGGCCATGGCTGGCGCAAACTGGCAAACCGGCTGTTCTATTACCGCCGCCAGGCCGAATTCGTGGAGGAGCAGCTCGCCCGCGAGTAGAATGTTAGGCGGCGGTTAAATCTGATCCCGGATTCCCCGCGCGTCAAAGACGGTCGGCCGCTAGATTGTCCGGACAACACAACGGGCACATCCATGGACCGCGACGTCGAACAATTCGAACGGCTGGAAACCGAGCTCTTCAACGCCATGGGCGAGGCCGAACGGAGGGGCCTTGCCTCCGGCGAAGGCCAGTTCGCCTTCCGCCGCGCCATGACGGCACTGGACCTGCTCGCCGAAGAGCGGACGGCAGGGATCTATGACACACTGGCTGCCGATCCGCTGACCCGTGACTATGTCACTCATCTGGACGGGCAGCTGCGCGGTCTGTCGGCGCGCATCGACATTCACCGCACGCGGATCGAGCTCGGCCTGTTGACGGGCCGCGGCGATATCGCCGGCCTCAACATGTCGCTGGCCCGTCTTGTCCGCCAGCTGAAGGCCCGCTTTCGCCGCGAGGCCGCGCTGATGCCGGTCTATGCCGGCTGGCTCGGCCGCCAGACCGAGACCGCCGCCCGCGCCTGACCGCCCCTCACCGCCATGAAAAACGGGCCGGCACTCCCCCAAGGGCACCGGCCCGTCCATCCCCACCCGCTTGTCCGGGCGCGCCCCGCGGCAGGGGACGTCTGGTTTGCCTGTCCGGCTAGCCCGCGGCGCGAACCCCGTCCACATCGAGCTGGTATTCGCGGACCTTGCGGTAAAGCGTGGACCGGCCGACGCCGAGACGGCGCGCAACCTCGCTCATCCGGCCCGCATAGGTCTCGATGGCGAACTCGATGAGATCGCGTTCGATATCCTCGAGCGAGCGCAGATTGCCCGCCTCGTCCATGATCTCGATCGGTCCCAGATCGCCGTGCTGGTCCGCCGCCATGCCGGCGACATCGCTGGCCAGGCTTTCCGCCGCCGCCGGCGTAGACGCGATATCCGGCGACAGGCCGGAAATCTGCGGGAAGTCCTCGGGCTTGAGGTAGTCTCCGTCGGAGAGCACTACGGCCCGGAAGACCGCATTTTCCAGCTGGCGCACATTGCCGGGCCAGTCGTAACTGGACAGCAGGGCATGCGTCTCCGGCGCCGCATCCAGGATCGACTTGTTCTCCTGGGCGTTGAAGCGGCCGATGAAATGGCGCACCAGCGCCGGGATATCGTCCTTGCGGGCCTTCAGCGAGGGCACTTCGATCGGGAAGACATTCAGGCGATAGAACAGGTCCTCGCGGAATTGTCCCTGGGCCACCTGTTCGGCCAGATCCCGATTGGTCGCGGAAATGATACGCACATTGACCTTCACCGGGCGTTTGGAACCGACCGGGTCGACTTCGCCCTCCTGCAGCGCCCGCAGCAGCTTCACCTGCATGTCCAGCGGCAGCTCGCCGATCTCGTCCAGGAAGAGCGTGCCACCATCGGCTTCCTGGAACTTGCCCATATGCTTGCCCACGGCACCGGTGAACGAGCCCTTCTCGTGACCGAAAAGGGTCGATTCCACCAGATTTTCCGGGATTGCGCCGCAATTGACTGCGACGAAGGGGCCGCCGGCGCGCTTGGACGCCGCCATGATCGAACCGGCGACGAGCTCCTTGCCGACGCCGCTTTCTCCGGTGATCAGGATCGGAATGTCCGACTGCGCCGCACGCTCGCCCAGGCGCACCACCTGCTTCATGGCCGGCGCACCGGCGATCATGTCGGCAAAGCCCAGCTTGTTCGTCGCCTTCTTGGACAGGCGCTGCACTTCGCCGGACAGGTTCTGCACCTTCAGTGCATTGCGGATCGACACCGCGATGCGTTCGGGCGAGGCGGGCTTGACGAAGAAGTCGACGGCTCCGGCCCGCATGGCCGACACCACCGTCTCGATCCCCCCGCTCGCCGTCAGCACGATCACCGGAATGTCCAGCTGCTTGCGCTGGAGCGCTTCGAGCGTCTCCATTCCGTCCATGCCGGGCATGATCAGATCCAGCAGCATGACATCGATCCCCGGAGATGCCACGCGATCCAGGGCCGCCTCGCCACTCTCCGCGGTCTCGGCCTTGTAGCCCTGTTTCTCGATCACCGCCTGGAGAAGGCGGCGTTGCGTCGGATCGTCATCGACGATCAGAACAGATTTCACCATCACCCACGCCTTTTCGGTCGCCTTGTTATTCCGCCGGGTCTTTTGACCTCGCCACCTTGCGGTGGGGCGTCTATGCGCACCGTTATGGGACACTCTTCTAAATTTGACGTTTAAGCCCCGGCAACGACCGGTTAAGCATAACGCGCGGCCCGCCGGTCACGCCGCCGGAGATTGACGCAGCCCAGGTCCGGGGCTAGCGCTTGATCATGAGCCAAAAAGCCGCCGCCTCCCCGCGCCCGCCCGCCCCTCTCATTCAGTTCGCCGGCGAGAAACCGCCTGCACCGGACTGGTTTGTCCAGGCACTCGACACGCCGTGCGAACGCGGTTCGGTCGATGTCGAAGGCGCCAATGTAGTGTGGAAGGCTTGGGGTGAACGCGGCCAGCCCGGCCTGGTGCTGGTGCATGGCGGGGTCGCACACAAGGACTGGTGGGACAGTATCGGTCCCTTCCTGGCTCCTACCCGCCGGGTCGTGGCGCTCGATCTTTCCGGAATGGGCGACAGCGATCATCGCGAGCGCTATGTCATGGAGACCTACGCATGCGAGGTGATTGCGGCCGGTCAGGCCGGCGGCGCCTTCGACGCGGGCAAGCCCTTCATCGTCGGTCATTCCTTCGGCGGCTTTGTGTCGCTGGCCCTGGGTATGGAGTTCGGAGAGCAAGTGCGCGGCGTCGGCGTCCTGGACAGCCCGGTCCGCCCGCCGGAAGAACAGCGGCGCTCCTCCCCGCCCAGCCGCGGCGGAACGGTGTATCCGACCTTCCGCGCCGCGATGGAGCGCTTCCGGCTGCTGCCGGAACAGCCCTGCGCCAACGCCTTCCTGCTGGACCATATAGCGCGCAAAAGCCTGAAACAGGCCCGGCGTCCCGACGGTACAGACGGCTGGACCTGGAAGTTCGATCCCCGCCTGTGGGACAAGCTGGACTATAATCGCCCGCCGCCCGCCCAACTGGTCGGCGCGCTGAAGACCCGCGTCGCGCTCTTCCGCGGCGCCCAGTCGCGCCTGGTCACGGACGAGATCTGGTCCTATATGCGCGACACGTTCGGACCGGACACCACGATGGTCTCGATCCCGGATGCCCAGCACCACCTCATTCTCGACCAGCCCATCGCCGTAGCTGCGGCGCTGGAAGTCCTCACCGGGCCGGGCTGGGGCGTGTGATCCCTATTCGGGATGGGAATCGAGTTCGCGGGCGACATCCGACGGGATATCGGCGGGACGCGATGTAAAAGACCTGCGCAGCGCGCCGAAAATACCGGCCAGCACGATAAGGCCCAGCCAGACGCCCCCGATCTGCAAGGCCCGGTTCCACAGCGGATCCAGCACGCCGAAATCGCGATAGGCGAGCGCCACCAGCGCACCGTAGACGCCCAGCGCCACAACGGCCGACCAGAGTGCAAAGGGAATCTTCATCGCGACGCCTCCCAACATCCCGTCGCATCCTAGAGACGTACTCGCCCGGTCGCCAGCCGCAGGATGCACCCCGGCGGCGATTTTCCGCGCTGCCGCGGCAGACAAGTCACAGCGGCCGGGAATCCGCGGCAGTCGGGCATCTTGGCGGGGCGGGCGACCCATGCTATCCGCTCACCCGCACATCGCGAATTGACGACAAGGGATTGCAGCAATGGCGGCTGATCACGTTCGTGGCGAGATGGATATCGCCCAGCACAAGTCCACGTTCGACGGCTTCATTTCGGTTTCGGTCTGGAGCTCGCTCCTGACCGGCGTCACCGTGCTCTATCTCACGCTCGTTTTCGCAGCCGGCTTCAACTGGATGGCCTCCCTCATCGCCGTCGCCCTCGTCGGCATTCTCGCCGGTCTGGCGCTGCGGATGAAGATGTCCTGGTATGTCACCGTGGCGGGCCTGTTCGTATTCGGCCTGATCAGCGGCGGAATCGCCCAGCTCTTCTCGATCGCCCTGGCAGGCTGATCCGGCGCCGCACGCCGGCCGATATCGCACCGCACAAAGATTTTTTCCGACAGGGCTTCCCCTGCCGGGGGAATTCGCGCATCCTCGCCGCAAAACAGCCATAAGCGGCGGGACGAAATGCGAATTGCCATTCTGAAAGAACGACATGCGGGCGAGACCCGCGTGGCGGCCACTCCCGAAACGGTCAGGAAATTCGTCGGCGGCGGACATGAAGTTCGTGTCGAGAAGGGCGCGGGTCTCACCGCGGCCATTCCCGACGACGCCTTTGCCGACGCCGGCGCTGCGATGGGCACGGCGGCGGCCACGCTGAAAGGCGCCGATGCCCTGTTTGCCGTGCGCATGCCGGACGAGGCGACCCTGGCCAGGCTCAAGGGTATGCTGCTGGTCGCCCACCTGGAACCGCACGGCAATCGCGAGCGGGCCGAAGCCCTGGCCAAGGCCGGGATCGACGCACTGGCGATGGAGTTCGTGCCGCGCATCACCCGGGCACAGGCGATGGACGCGCTGTCCTCCCAGGCCAATCTGGCCGGTTATCGCGGTGTCATCGAGGCCGCCCAGATCTATGGCCGGGCCTTTCCGATGATGATGACGGCCGCAGGCACGGTTGCACCCGCCAAGGCCTTCGTCATGGGCGCCGGCGTGGCGGGCCTCCAGGCCATCGCCACCGCGCGCCGCCTCGGCGCCGTGGTCTCGGCCACCGACGTCCGCCCGGCCGCCAAGGAACAGGTGGCTTCGCTGGGCGCGAAATTCGTTGCGGTCGAGGATGAGGAATTCAGGGAGGCCGAGACAGCCGGCGGCTATGCCAAGGAAATGTCCAGTGAATACCAGGCCAAACAGGCCGAGCTGATCGCCAGCCATATCGCCAAGCAGGACATTGTGGTCACCACCGCCCTCATCCCGGGCCGTCCGGCACCGAAGCTCGTCACAAAGGCGATGGTGGAGACGATGCGCCCCGGATCGGTCATCGTCGATCTGGCCGCACCCAATGGCGGCAATTGCGAACTGACCCGGGCCGACGAGATCGTCGAGCACAACGGTGTGAAGATTGCCGGCTATGCCAACCTGCCCGGCCGCCTCGCAGCGGATTCCTCGGCGCTCTATGCCAAGAACCTGGCCAATCTCCTGCCCCTGCTCGTCGGCGAAGACGGCGCCAAGGCGCCGCACTGGGACGACGAGGTGATCCAGGGCATGGCGCTGACCCGGGATGGCGCGGTGGTGCATCCGAGCCTGACGAAAGAGGACGCATAGTCATGGAAGTTGTTGATCCCGTTATCTTCCGCCTGGCCATTTTCGTGCTGGCGGTGTTTGTCGGCTACTACGTCGTGTGGTCCGTCACCCCGGCCCTGCATACGCCGCTGATGGCCGTCACCAACGCCATTTCCTCGGTCATCATCGTCGGCGCCCTGCTGGCCGCCACGGCCACGGCGACCTCGGGCGGCGGTGACCCCAATGGCGCCGGCTTTTCGCGCGGTCTGGGCGCCATCGCCATCATCCTGGCCAGCGTGAACATATTTGGCGGCTTCCTCGTCACCCAGCGCATGCTGGCGATGTACAAGAAGAAGGAGCGCTAAGGCATGTCCGCCAATCTCGCTGCCCTTCTCTATCTCGTCTCCGGCATTCTCTTCATCCTGGCCCTCAGGGGCCTGTCGAGCCCGGAAACCGCCCGCCGCGGCAACCTCTTCGGCATGGCCGGCATGGCCATCGCGATTGTCACCACGCTCCTGGCCGTCGATCTGGACGGGGCGTCCATCGCCCTGATCGTCGGCGGCATCGCCATCGGCGGCGGTATCGGCGCAGTGATCGCCCGGCGCATTCCGATGACGGCGATGCCCCAGCTTGTGGCCGCCTTCCACTCCCTGGTCGGCATGGCCGCCGTGCTGGTCGCCGCGGCTGCGCTCTACGCCCCCGGCGCCTTCCACATCGCCGACGAGCTGGGCAATCTGAAACACCTTTCCCTGTTCGAGCTCTCCATGGGCACGGCGATCGGCGCCATCACCTTTTCCGGTTCGGTGATTGCCTTCGCCAAGCTGAACGGGAACATGTCGGGCGCGCCCATCATCCTGCCCGCGCGGCATCTTCTGAACATCGCCATCGGCGTCTTCATCGCGGTGATGATCGCCTTCCTGATGGCCTCGGCCGGCGAAGCGAAACTGGCCTTCTGGCTGATCACACTGGCCGCCTTCGTCCTGGGCGTCACCCTGATCATCCCCATTGGCGGCGCCGACATGCCCGTCGTGGTGTCGATGCTGAACTCCTATTCCGGCTGGGCCGCCGCTGCGCTGGGCTTCACGCTGGAGAACACGGCCCTTCTGGTCACCGGCGCTCTCGTCGGTTCCTCCGGTGCGATCCTGTCCTACATCATGTGCAAGGGCATGAACCGCTCCTTCATCTCGGTGATCCTGGGCGGGTTCGGCGAGGACGGGTCCGCCGCGGCCGACGAGGGCCCCAAGGGCAATGTCAAACAGGGATCCGCCGAAGACGCCGCATTCGTCATGAAGAATGCCGGCAAGGTCATCATCGTGCCCGGCTATGGCATGGCCGTCGCCCAGGCCCAGCACGCGGTCAAGGAAATGGCCGACGTCCTCAAGGACGAGGGCGTGGACGTGGCCTATGCCATCCACCCGGTGGCCGGCCGCATGCCCGGCCACATGAATGTCCTGCTGGCCGAGGCCCAGGTGCCCTATGACGAGGTGTTCGAGCTGGAGGACATCAATTCCGCCTTCTCCAACGCCGACGTCGCCTTCGTGATCGGCGCCAACGACGTCACCAATCCGGCCGCCGAGGACGATCCGGGATCGCCGATCTACGGCATGCCGGTTCTGCAGGTGTGGAAGGCGCGCACAGTCTTCTTCGTCAAGCGTTCTCTGGGTTCGGGCTATGCCGGCGTGGAGAACCCGCTCTTCTTCCGCGACAACACGATGATGCTGCTGGGCGACGCCAAGAAGATGGCCGAGAGCGTCATCAAGGCGCTGGACTGACAGCCGCGACATCGTGACGGCTTCCCTGCACCGCGCCCGCGGCCTACCTCTGGCCGGCCGGTTGCAGGGAGGCCGCAATGACGACGTGGGTGGGCTGGTTCTGTTTTTGCGTTCTCGGGGCCACGGCAGCGCTGCATGCATACTGGGCGCTGGGCGGCCTCTGGCCGGCCGCTGCTGAACCGGATCTGGTGAAGACGGTCATCGGTGCCGATCACGACCGGATGCCGGCGGCGGGGCTCACGCTCCTGGTTGCGTTCCTCATCTTCACCGCCGGCGTCTTCGCCTTTGCCCGTGGAGTGCTGGACTGGGATTCGCGGCTCTTTCTGCGTATTCCCCTGGCCGGGCTTGCAGCGATTTTCCTGCTGCGGGGCACCGCCAGCTATCTTCCCGGACCCTTCGCCCGGTCGGTTGAACCCTTCGCAACGCTGAACGCCCTTTATTTTTCGCCGCTCATTCTCCTGCTCGGGCTGGGTTTTGCCTATCTGGCCCTTGCACCCCGTTCCTGATCCAGTCAGGCCGCGTTCAGGTGTCTTGCACCACAATGCCGGCATGCTCGCGCTGCTCGCCGCCCTTGCCGGCAACCCGATTGCCGAAGACTGCACCTGGAACGGGATACCGCTCTATGGCGAGGTGGAGATCGTGGAGAGTTTTCCGGACATCCGGGTTCAGGTCGTAGAGAGCTTCCCCGATCTGAAAGTGAAAACGGTGGAGAGCTTCCCGGATATGTGCGGAGAATGGGAGATCGTCACCAGCTTCCCGGATTTCACGGTCGAATTCGTCGAGAGCTTTCCCGACATCAAGATCCGTTTCGTCGACAGTTTTCCGGGCCTGCCCTGATCAGGCGATGCCGGCTACACCCCGATAGACATAGCCGGAGAATTTCGGCGTTTTCGGCGTGTAGCTGGCCTCCAGCCGGTCGATTCTGAAACCGGCCTCTCCGATCAGCCGGTCCATCGGCCGGGTCAGGTGACAACCGCCGCCGATCCGCTTCCAGATCGGTTCGAGCCGCCGCTGCCATTTTACCACGCCGGGATCGGGGGCCAGCCCGTGTTCCAGAAAGACCAGCTTGCCGCCGGGCTTCAGTACACGCCGCATCTCCGCCAGCGCGGCAGAATGGTCGGGTATGGTGCAGAGCGTGAAGGTCAGCAGGACGGTGTCGACCGTTGCGTCCTCCAGCGGCAGGGCTTCGCCAGCCGCATCGAGCAGTTCCACCGGGATGGCCTGGCGTACGATCGCCCGATCGGCCTTGGTGCGCATCCCCCTGGACGGTTCCACACCGATCACCCGCGACACCTTGCCCGCATCGTAATAGGGCAGGTTCGTGCCCGAACCGAGACCGACTTCCAGGACCACACCCCCGGCCTCGGGAACGATGGCCCGGCGATGCTTGAGAATCGGCCGGGCTCCGCAGGCACAGTCGATCAGGTTGGGCAGGATGCGTTCGCCGTAAAATCCCATCACCGGTCCCGCTGGAAGTGGAATTCGACAGTCCGCGCCATGCCGTCGGACCCGCGCATGTCGAGATAGGCGCGGAATGCGTCATCGCCGTCGCGCTCCAGCACAAGGCCGCCGAATTCCGTGCGTCCCCCATCGGCCGCCTCGAACGGGAAGGTGACCTGCTCGTTCTGCGTTTCCCAGCCCGTGAAGTCGCGATTGAAATGCTTGACGTGATAGCCGAACCGGCCGCCGGCCGTTCCGATCATCAACATCTCGGAAAACTGGAGCTCGCCATGCGCGGAATACTGGAAGGCGCCGACCAGCTCGCCGCTGGCGGTGCGCATCCAGCATTCCGACATCTCGCCCTCGAAGCCGGGGCCGGACCAGCAGCCTTCCATCCATGCAAGACCGTCGAGTGCAGCCGCGTCCTCGTTCTCGCCCGCCGCTTCAGCCGGCTGCATCGCCACCAGCGCGGCTGCCGACAAAACCGATACGATCATGTCTTTCTCCTCCTGCCCTATACAATGCAAGATTGACACGGGCACAGCTTCGGGCAAGACGCAGTTCATGTCTTGCGAAATCTTGCCGGTCTGCGAGGTGCGGGCCATTCTCGAACGGGGCGCTGTCTTCGAACGCCTGCGTGAATTCGATCCGAGATGGGTGGGCTCCACGCCGCTCGACATTCACGGCCCCGGAGCCGACGCCGACATCGCCTGCAGCGCCGGGCCCGACCTGGCGCGCTTCAGGACCGCACTGCGCGACACCTTCTTCGCCGAAGGCGCCGAAGTTGCGGACAATATACACGCCGGCGAACCCTCCGTCATTGCACGCCTGGAACTCGAGGGCATGCCGGTGGAGATTTTCGGCCGCGCCCGGCCAGTCGAAACCCATGAAAGCTACATCCACTGGTATGCCGAGCACAGATTGCTGACGCTCGCCGAGGATCGCCTGAGACGCGATGTCCGCGATGCAAAAGCTTCCGGGCTGAAGACCGAACCGGCCTTCGCCGCCGTGCTGGGCCTGGGCGGCGATCCTTTCGTGGAAATCCTGAAACTCGCCTCGCCATCGGACACGGCCCTGTGCCAGCTGATCGACCGTGCCGGCTATAGGCCCCGCTAGCCTACCGCGCCGGGGCCGGGGTCGTCGCCTGCCCGGAACCAGCCGGTGATCGATATCCGCCCACCCCTGGCATAGGAGGCCACCTGTGTGACGAGGTGCGGCTGGGGCACGCGAAAGACCGACAGCGTATTGCAGCGCGGCACGAAGCTGTGGGTCACCGCGCCGGCCGTATCGAGAAACTGCAGCTGACCACCCCACTCCGCCTTCCAGTCCGAGCTCAGGCTGAGCACATAGGCGGCAATGCGATTACCCTTGTCGACACTGTCATCGTGCTCGGTCAGGAAATGTCCTGCCCTGTAGCGTGTCAGCTGGGCATCGACAAAGCCTATATCCGGCGCGTCCAGCAATTCGCGCATGGGATCGAGGAAAGCGTCGCTGTTGAGAAACTCGAACATGTCTGCCAGTGCCGGTGCTTCCTGGCGCAACGTGCCGGCATGCCATTTCCCGTACAGCGGATAGGCGTCGTAGAGATATTGGAACCCCTCGCGCGCACCGGCGACGACATGCCGCTCGAATTCGGCCCGGCGCCCCGGATCGAGCATCTCCATTTCCGCCGCGTCCAGCATGACGTGCCGGCCGCCCAGCCGTGTCACCAGCATCCAGCCCGGCACCGTCTCCACTCCGGACAGCACGGACCGCAGCCGCTTGCGCGGCAACAGACCGGGCAGCTGGACACGGGTCAGGCTGCGATATTCGTCCCGGCGGGCCGGAACATCGATGGAAACAGGCAGACTCATACGCGGAAATCCGGGTTTGAGCCCTCCTTAGCAGCGCCCGGAAAAAGCGCGCGTTTCGGTTCCATGAAATTGCTGTCATGCAGGGGCGGGGCGTCGCTTCAGGCACAGCCTGCGCAGCGCGGGGAGGCCGGATCGATCTCAAGCCGCCTGGCTTCGATCGCCTCGCCGCATTCGGTGCACCAGCCATACTCGCCGTCGTCGAGGCGCTGCAGCGCCGCATCGATACGCCGGACCTCCTGCAACCGGCGCACATCGGCGGCCTGGGCCATGGCCTGCACCTGAAGTGAATCCTGACGCGACAGGCGCCCCACCGACTGCTGGTCGAGCTCGACAGGCCGGCGGTCTTCCCGGCCGGATCGCGACAACTCCAGTAGTTCGGCCTTGAGGGCCGTCAGCCGTTCGCGGACATTTTCAGCGTCTGTTCCCATGGGCACATAGTGTCCTCCGGCACCGAGTATCGGTGTATCGCCCTGCACCACCAAGCGGCCGGCACAGCGGCCGGTGCAAGGGGGGACACCGCGCTGAGGAATACCGGTGGATTGCGCGGTCTTGCCTGTCTAGTGTCGCTACCGAAAAGCGGGAGGGGCCCACATGTCCGATACAATACTCGCGCTCAACGGCGTGTCGAAATCCTTTGGCGGAAAGCCCGCCGTACGCGAAGTCAGCTTTTCCGTCGAACGCGGACAGATCACCGGCTTCCTCGGACCGAACGGCGCCGGCAAGACGACCAGCCTGCGTATGGCGCTGGGCATTCTCACACCCGACAGCGGTACGGTTGCCCTGTTCGGCGGGCGGCCGCGCGCCGCGGCGCTCGACCGGGTCGGTTTCCTGCCGGAGGAGCGCGGCATCTACCGCAAGATGAAGGTGATCGACGTGATCGTCTTCTTTGCCCGCCTCAAGGGCGTCGGCCCCGCCATCGCCCGCGAACGCGGGCTTGCCATGCTGGAGGAATTCGGCCTGGCCGATGTCGCCCAGTCCAAGGTCAAGGAATTGTCCAAGGGCATGGCGCAGAAGGTGCAGATCATCTCCACCCTGGTGCACGAGCCCGAATTCATCATTCTCGACGAACCCTTCTCCGGCCTCGATCCGGTCAACCAGTCGGCACTCGAACAGGTCGTCCGAAAACAAGCCCAGGCCGGCCGCACCATCCTGTTCTCGACCCATGTGATGGAGCACGCGGAACGCCTGTGCGACAAGATCGTGCTCATCGCCAAGGGCCGGAAGGCCTTCGACGGCACCGTTGCTTCGGCCCTGTCACAGGTTCCACGCCGGGTGATGCTGGAGATTGCGTCCGACCATGACCTTGCCCAGGTCCTCGCCGGAATGGGCAATCTTCACCGTGAAGAGCAGGACGGACGCTCGGTCTGGATCGTCGACCTGGCGGCCGGCTCGGACGCCCAGGACGTGCTGAAAGCCTGCGTCGACGCCGATGTGAAGCTGACCCGGTTCGAACCGGTGCGGGCCCACCTGCACGACGCCTTTGTCCATCTGGTCGGCCGCGATGCCGAGACCCCGAGCGAGCCGGAGACCGTCTGATGCGTGCCATCTATCTTATCGCCCGCCGCGAATTCCTGTCCTACGTCGCCACCTGGGGCTTCTGGCTCTCCCTGCTCTCGGTGCCCATGTTCATGGCGCTCGGCTTCGGCATGCCGATCCTCATCGAAAACTCCCAGCCCACCCGCTACTACGTGCTGGTCGACGAGACCGGCGGCTCGCTGGAACAGGCCGTTTATGAACAGATGGACCGTGCCCGGGAGGAACAGCTCGAACGCGCCCGCGAAGTCGCCTCGGAAATGCTCGGCGACAATCCGCAGGTCCAGGCCGCGCTGGAAAGCTCGATGCAGCTGGAAGACGACCGCTATATCCGCATCGAGGCAGAGACCACCGATCTGGATGCGTTGCGCCCCTATCTCACGGGCGACCGGGAACTGGACACCCAGGACGGGCCGCAGCCGCTGTTCGCCGCGATCTATCTCAGCGAACCCTCGCCCGGCGATGTCGATATCGAATACTGGAGCGCCAATCTGACCGATGGTGGCCTGCGCTCGACCATCCGCAGCGCCCTGCGCGATCACATGCAATTGCAGCGGCTAATCGAGGGCGGGGTCGATCCGGACCTGATTGCCGCGGCCGACGATCTCGCGCCCACCGTACGCGAACTCAATCCCGAGCGCAGCGCCGAGGCGGCCGAGGTGACCGAAGGTGAACGCCTGCCGATCTATGTCGGGGTCGCCACGGCCTTTGGCCTGTGGGTCGTCATCTTCTCGGTTGTGAACATGCTGCTGACCGCGATGATCGAGGAGAAGGGCAACAAGGTACTCGAAATGATGCTCGCCTCCTCGCGGCATCACGAAATCCTGGTCGGCAAACTCCTCGGCGTGGCGGCCGTGTCCTTCACGCTGTTGCTGTTCTGGGGCGGCCTGGCGTCGCTGGGCGGGTTCGCGGTGCAACAGGTCATGGCGGCAGCCGACATTCCGGCTGCCGAGATCATGGCAACCCTGTTCGACCCCGGCCTCATCGGTCCGGCGATCGGGTATTTCATCGTCGGCTATCTGATGTATGGCGCCATCTTCCTGGCTGTGGGTTCGCTGTGCGACACACTGCAGGACGCCCAGTCGCTGATGAGCCCGATCATGCTGGTGATGATGGTGCCGCTCTTCCTGGTGATGATCGCCATCGACGCGCCCGATTCGCCCGTCGTCGCCATCGCCAGCTGGGTGCCGATCTGGACGCCCTTCATCATGCTGGTCCGCCTGCCCCAGGATATCGGCATGTTCGACGTGATGGGGACCACGCTCGCAATGGTCGCCATGGCCATCGCCGTGATCTGGGCATCCGGTGCCATGTTCCGCATGGGCGCCCTCAACCAGGCCAACCAGGACACGGTGAAAAACTGGTTCAAGTTCGGGAAGAAGAAGACAGCGGCAAACTAGCCGGCGGCATCCGTGCAAAACGAAAACGCCGCGCCCTTTCGGACGCGGCGTTTTTGCGTAACAGCTTGGAGTCTGGCGACCCTAGCGGCGACCACCACGCTTCGCGATGAGGCCTTCGCGCTGTGCCCGCTTGCGGGCCAGCTTGCGCGCACGGCGAATGGCTTCAGCCTTTTGGCGAGCCTTCTTCTCCGACGGCTTTTCATAATGATTGCGGCGCTTCATCTCGCGGAAAGTGCCTTCCCGCTGCATCTTCTTTTTCAGCGCGCGGAGCGCTTGCTCCACATTATTGTCGCGCACAACGATCTGTACGATGGCTCTCTCTCCATTATCTGGACGCAAGGACCATCCTCACGCCGCTAGTTCGCCAGAGGCGCGGCTACTACCAGAGCTGCGACGCCGTGTCCACTCTGTCAGCGCACACG
>NZ_JASBRI010000011.1 GCF_030149515.1 Maricaulis sp.
AGTTCGAAAACGCCTCACGGGCTGGTGAATGGCCAGCGGGAAGGAGCGCATGCATACACAAGTTGTCAGCAAAGGCATCGACGTCAGCGACGCGCTGCGCGAGCAGATTCTGGGACGCGTAGAAGAAGGCGTGTCCAAATACTTCAACCGGCCGGGTGAAGCCTATGTGGCGATCTCGCGCGAAGGCGTCGGCTTCCGCGTCGATTGTTCGCTGCACCTGCCCTCCGGTGTCATGCTGCAGGCGCACGGCGAAGCCGACGACGCCTACAAGGCGGCGGATGAGACCATGATCCGCCTGGAGAAACGCCTGCGCCGCTACAAGCGCAAGCTGAAGAACCATCACGCCGACCACAAGGCCGAACTTCCGGCCGAACAGATGCCCTTCGTCGTACTCAAGGGCATGCGCGACACGTTCGACCGCGAGGAAGACCTCGACGAGGATGCCATTGAACCGCTCAATGGTGCGCCAGACCCGATCGTCATCGCCGAGAAGGCCGGTGAGGTTCGCACTCTGACGGTTGGCATGGCGGCTTTGGAACTGGACGCGCTGGACGTCCCCTTCCTTATGTTCCGCAATGCTGCTAATGGCGGCCTGAACATCGTCTACCGCCGTCCTGACGGCAATATCGGCTGGGTCGATCCGTCCAAAGCCGAACGAAACGAGCCTGCATAAGGACGCAGAAGTTTAACAATGGCGTTAGCTGATCTTATCCCGAGCGACGGGGTTGCCCTTGATTTGGGTGCCTCGAGCCGCAAGCAGGTTCTGCAATCGCTTGCCGATATTGCGGCCCGCGAAACGGGACTGAATGCGAGAACCATTTTTGACGCCGTGCTCCAGCGCGAGCGTCTCGGCTCGACCGGCGTTGGTCAGGGCGTGGCTATTCCCCACGCCCGCCTCGCCGGCATTCCCGCCGTCGCCGGTTTCTTTGCCCGGCTGAAATCCCCGATCGACTTTGATTCCATCGATGGTCGCCCGGCGGATCTGGTTTTCATGCTGCTGGCGCCGGAAGACGCCGGAGCCGAACATCTCAAGGCCCTGGCCCGGGTATCCCGTCTCCTGCGCCGCGAGGATATTCGCCAGCGCCTGCGCGCCGCGCCCGATGCCGAAGCCATCCAGGCCGTCCTGTTCGGTGAGCCGGCCAGCGACGCCGCCTGATCATCCCACAACGCCACGCTCATCATGGGTTCAGGTGCGCTGGAGTGATATCGCCCCAGATTTGATTTCTGGGAGATCTCTCATGCTGCGCACCTTCCTCGTGGCCACTGTTCTGGCGACCAGCGCTGCAGGCCTCGCCTCGGCCACAATGCAAACCGATATCGACGCGGCGCGCCTGCAGGCAGAAGCCGGCGATTTCAATGCCGCCTTCGACTATGGCTATGCCCTGACTTTCCCGGAAAGCGGCGATGCCGATTATGAAATCGGCCGCTACTGGCTGGTCCAGGCCGCCGATAACGGAATTGCCGAAGCCGACCACGTGCTTGGCCTGGTCTATCGGGACGGAATCGGCGTTGACGCCGACCTCGACCGCGCCCGCGCCTTCTTCGAGACCTCCTGGAGCCGCAACTACGCGCCGGCCGGCTTCAATCTCGCCGAACTCCTGATCTTCGATTACGAGAGCGATGCGGCAAGCGGGGTAGCCATCCTGCGCCGGCTGGCCGAAGGCGATAATGGCGTCGATGCCCAGCTGATGCTCGCCGACGCGCTGTTTTTCGGTCCCGACACAATTCGCGATGACAGCGCAGCCATCGCAGCCGCCGAAGCCGCCATCGCCCGCGACCCGGCAGCCCTGCAGGCCAATTACATCCTCGGCATTGCCGCCATGGAAGGGTTGGGCCGGACTGCCGATCCTGCGGCGGCTATCGCCCTGTGGCGCGCCGCGGCCGATACGGGTGATACGCTGAGCCTGGGGGCCCTGGCCCAGGCCTATACCGACGGAGACGGCGTTACCGCAGACCCGGTCGAGGCGCTGGCCTTGTGGCAAACCGCGGCCGCACTGGGCGACTTCACGGCGGCTGAAGCCGCGGCAGAACTGGAAGACCAGCTCAATGCCGGGCAACAGCAACAGGCCGAGACACGCGCCCAAGCGCGCCTGGCACAATTGCCATAAGCCCCGCTGCCAATCGACACGACTTCTGATTGACGCCTCCGGGTAGAGTTTCAATAGTGGAGCGGCATGCGCGATTGAGGGGGATTGCATGATTATCGCACTTGTCAGCGCGCTGGCGCTTGGACTGACCGCCCAGGCTGAAGCGGACCCGATCCGAACAGCGCCGGCGGTCGAAATTCTCGCCGATCCGCGTTCTGCCGATGCCGACTGGCTCTTCGCCATTGTCGAGGAGCGTTTCGACGCGGCAACGGCCAATGCCGACGAGAATCCGCTCGAAGTCGCCGAGCTCACCGTGCTGATCCAGCATCTGAGCCAGGATCAGCACCCCGGTGCGATGAACCTGATGGGCGTGATGATGATGAACGGCATCGGCCGCGTCGCCGACCCGGATGGCGCCATGGCCTATTACGAGCGCGCCTACCGCGCCGGAAATCCGGCTGCAGCGGGGAATTTTGGCGTCTACCGGCTGTACCAACCGGACCAGAACCAGCAGATCACCGGTTTCGACGCCCTGGTCAGCATCACGGACAATCCGGACGCACCAGATCATCTGCGCGCCCTTGCCACCGGGCATATCGGTATCGCCTACGCCTGGGGCCTGGCCGGGGTTGAGCAGGACATCCCGCTTGCGGTCGGCAATATCCTTGCCGGCGTGGAGGCGCTGCCGGATAATCCCGTCTTCAACTTTATGGCTGGCAACATCTATGAGAGCGGCCTGCAGCCCGGCGCATCCAGCCCCGATGTCGTGCAGGCGCTGAGCTATTTCGCTCGCGCAGCCGAGCGCGGCCACGGCCAGGCCGCTTGGAAGGCCGGCATGATACATCTGACCGGTGCCGGCACGCCGGTCGACGAGACCGAAGCCTATCGCTTCATGGTGCTGTCCTCGGAAGCCGGTTTCGACAATGGCATGATCTCCCGGGCCGTTATGCTGGCCACAGGGCAGGGAACCCAGGTCGATGGGGGGCTGGCCCGGACCTGGTATGAGGAAGCCGCGAAACTGGGCAATGCCCATGCGATGCGGGCGCTCGGCGCCATGTATCTTTATGGCGAGGGCGGTGAAGCAAACACGGCGATCGGCGTGGCGCTGCTGCAGCTGGCTCGTGATGGCGGCGACAGCATGGCCGAACGCCTGCTCGCCGACATCAGCCCGCAATTGCCGCAAACGGAAGACTGGTATCTCGAGCTGGGCGGCGCTCGCGCCTATATCCTGCAGACTTTCGGCATCACCCCGGATCAGATCTATGGCGGCCAGACGCAGTAACGCGTCCACCCCAATCCCGTCAGCACAATGAAAAACCCCGCCGGAAACCGGCGGGGTTTTGTATTTGCCATTTGGCTCGCCTTGCCGAAGCGCTTGGCTTCGGGCCCGCCTTCGCCTTTTCAGGCTTCGGCGTGGCAGCCTCTTGCTACTTCGTAGCGTAGGCTGGTGGAGCTAAGCGGAATCGAACCGCTGACCTCTTGAATGCCATTCAAGCGCTCTCCCAACTGAGCTATAGCCCCGAAACCCGGGTTCGCCGCCCTTGGGGTATGGGCGGTGAAGAGGCGCGGAACCTAGTCCCGGAATAGACCGGGATCAAGTGCGCATTGCGCCTCTCCTGCAGCGATCAGAGGTCTTCTTCGCCCTCGATATTGAAATCGCCGAGGTCGTCGTCTTCTTCCTCGTCGATCAGGACGGTCGTATTGTCGTCCTCGTCGCTGTCTTCAATGTCATCGGACTCGAAATCATCACCGATATCATCCGACAAGCCCGAGGCATCCTCGTTCTCGTCATCATCGGTGTCAGCCGGTTCTGCAGCGGCCAGATCGACCTCCACCGCATCATCGGCTTCCTCTTCGAAACCATCGGAATCGGCGGACGCCTCTTCCTTTTTCTCTTCTTTGTCCTCAGCCACATCCTTCACGGACGGGATTTGCGGCTCGAGTTCGGTCGGATCGTACTCGTGCCCGCACTTCGGACATTGGGCGGGAATCCGCCCCAGGTCATAAAATTTGGACGCACAGTTCGGACAAGTCCGCTTCGTCCCTAGATCAGCTTTGGCCATGACTTCCCTTCACAACCACAATTCGTTTCGGCGGGTCCCGTTGCCACGATCACCGCGCTCTGTCAAAACCTGATGACGGTGATCCCACCTCAATCCTCTATTTTTTGTTTACAGCGCCAATGACCGACCGCCTGCAGGGCCCTTATCGCGCCCGCCCCTCTCATCCGCTTAAGGGCCAGTTTCAAGCCCCCGGCGACAAGTCGATTTCCCATCGTGCCTTTATGTTTGCGGCCTTAGCCCGGGGCGAGAGCCTCATCGAGGCGGCGCTGGAAAGCGATGATGTCCTCAATACCGCCAAGGCCATGGCTGCAGTGGGCGCGAAAGTCGAGCGCACCGGACCGGGCGCCTGGCGCGTCGACGGCCTCGGGGGCCGATTCGAATCACCTGCCGGTGATCTCGACTTCGGCAATTCGGGCACTGGGGTGCGTCTGGTCATGGGGCTATTGGCCGGTTCGGGTGTCAGCGCCCGCTTTGTCGGCGACGCCTCGCTATCCTCGCGGCCGATGAAACGGGTCACTGATCCGCTCACCCTGATGGGGGCCAGGCTGGAAACACAGGACGGACGGCTGCCGGTCGACATGACACCGGCCACGCTCAGCGGAATTGACTACACCCCGCCCATGGCCTCGGCCCAGGTAAAGTCCGCCGTGCTGCTGGCCGGACTGACCGCCGAGGGCGTGACAGTCGTGCGCGAGCCGGTTCCGACCCGCGATCACACCGAAACCATGCTGAAACTGTTCGGCGGCGAGATCACCGTCGCCCTGGACGGAGATGGCCGGCGCATCACCCTGCCGGGAGCACAGCGGCTCGATCGCGCCCACATCCGCGTGCCCGGCGACCCGTCTTCGGCCGCCTTCGCTGTGGTAGCCGCCCTGATTACGCCCGGCTCAGAGATCACGATAACGGGCGTGATGGACAACCCCGCCCGCTCGGGCCTGTATCGCACCTTGCAGGACATGCAGGCCGATCTGGATATCCGCCCGGGCCCGGACATGGCCGGCGAGCGCACGGTCGATATCACCGCCCGCCACAGCGCTTTGAAGGCCATTGATGTGCCCGCTGACCGCGCGCCCTCCATGATCGACGAGTATCCCATCCTGTCCGTTGCCGCGGCATTTGCCGATGGCACCACCCGAATGCTCGGCCTGGACGAATTGCGTGCCAAGGAAAGCGACCGGCTGGAAGCGACAGCGGCCATTCTGCGGAACAATGGTGTCGATGTGGCCATTGAAGGCGACACGCTGGCCGTCACCGGTTCCGCCACAGTCCCCGGCGGTGGCCGGGTGGAAACCCTGCACGATCATCGCATAGCGATGAGCGGGCTGGTGCTCGGCCTGGCGGCGCAAAACCCGGTCGAGGTCGACGACACAGCTATGATCGCGACCAGCTATCCTGACTTCCTGGACCATATGGAGGCGTTGGGCGCGGTGCTGGAGCCGGCACGATGATTATTGCGGTGGATGGCCCGCTCGCCTCCGGCAAGGGCACGATCGCGCGGACCCTGGCAGCCAAATTCGCCCTGCCCTATCTCGACACTGGTTCGCTCTATCGCGCCACGGCCCTCGCCGTGCTCGATGCGGGAGACGACCCGGCCGATGCCAAGGCGGCGGTCCGCGCAGCTCAAGGCCTGAAAGCTGATGCGATCGACGAGTCCCGGATCCGCACTGCCGACGCCGGCGCCGCGGCCTCCAAGGTCGCCGTCATCCCGGAGGTCCGCGAAGCGCTCTATAAGGTGCAACGTGATTTCGCCTATCAACCGGGCGGCGCCATTCTCGATGGCCGTGATATCGGCACGGTGATTTGCCCGGATGCGGATGTGAAACTCTTTGTCGTCGCCGATGCCGAGACACGGGCCCGCCGCCGCTGGATGGAACTCCAGGCCAAGGGTGACACGATCAGCTATGAAGAAATGCTGTCGCAGACGCTGGAACGCGACGCCCGCGACGCCCAGCGCAGCGATGCGCCCATGCAGGCCGCAGAGGATGCGACCTTGCTTGATACGACGTCCTTGAGTATAGACGCCGCCGTTGCGGCAGCTATCGCGATTGTGGAAAAACGCCAAAAGGCGTGACGCTATCGGGGCTACCCCAGCATTGGTTCGAGTGCGTTCGAGTGGTTTCGCGGTCTCATCCGAGAGGCGAAAGCGCTGGTACTCATTCGTTATGTCAACACTTAACCCGCTGTTATCGCAGCACAAACCGGCGAGCCACTCCTTAGATCAAACCTTGTTCGCCGGCTGGAGCAACCCTTTATATGTCTACCGAATCTCTCACCCCGACGACTGATGATTTTGCCGCCATGCTGGAGGCAAGCCTCGCCGGACGCGATCTGGCTGAAGGCCAAGTCGTCAAAGGCAATGTAACCGCCATCGAAAACGACGTTGTTGTCGTCGATGTTGGCCTCAAGACCGAAGGCCGCGTGCCGATGCGCGAGTTCACGGGTCCGGGCTCTGAAGCCCCGGCCGTGGGTGACGAAGTTGAAGTTTACCTGGAGCGCATC
>NZ_JASBRI010000012.1 GCF_030149515.1 Maricaulis sp.
TTCACATGGCCGGAGATCGAGAAGATCTTGGTGCCCACATTCCGCTCGCGACCGAAGCCGGCGAACCATTGCGCGCCGCGGCGCAGAATGGTGCCCGCCACCGCGATGGATTCGACATTGTTCACCGTGGTCGGACAGCCATAGAGACCGGCATTGGCCGGGAAAGGCGGTTTCAGGCGCGGCTGGCCCTTCTTGCCCTCCAGGCTTTCCAGCAGGGCCGTTTCCTCGCCGCAGATATAGGCGCCGGCGCCGTGGTGGATATAGACATGGAAGTCCCAGCCATGGACGTTGTCGTCGCCGATAAGTTTGGCGTCATAGGCCTCCCTGACGGCCTTTTCCATCGCCAGGCGTTCGGTGACGTATTCGCCACGCAGATAGATGTAGCAGGCATGCGCCTGCATCGCGAAGGAGGCGATCAGGCAGCCTTCGATGAGAAGGTGCGGATCGTGCCGCATGATCTCGCGGTCCTTGCAGGTGCCGGGCTCGGACTCGTCGGCATTGACGACGAGATAGTGCGGACGCGCACCCACTTCCTTGGGCATGAAGGACCATTTCAGCCCGGTCGGGAAACCGGCGCCGCCGCGGCCGCGCAGGCCCGAGGCCTTCATCTGGTCGATGATCCAATCGCGGCCCTGCTGCAGCATTTCGTGCGTGCCGTTCCAGGCACCGCGCTGCTTGGCTGCGTCCAGATCCGGGCTGTGATGCCCGAACAGGTTGGTGAAGATCCGGTCCTTGTCCTGGAGAAGCTGTGTCATGGCTCAGCCCTCCTCTTTCTCGGTGTTCGGAAGCTTGACCGGCTTGGCCGCGGAACCGTCATAGAGGCTTTTGTCGGTCAGCACTTTCGTGCCGTGGGGTTCGGAAGCCTTGCGATCGGATTGCGGGCCGTATTTGACCGTCTTTCCGGCGGCCAGATCGTCCAGGAGTTTCTCGAACGTCTCCGCGTCGAGATCCTCGATGTAGTGGTCGCCATCGGCATTGGCGAGCTGGATCATCGGCGCGTTGGCGCAGGCGCCCATGCACTCCACCTCGACCCATGTGAACTTGCCGTCTTCGGAAATCTCGTGCTGCTTGCCGATGCGGTTCTTGCAGATCGAGATCAGCTCGTCCGATCCGCGCAGCATGCAGGGCGTCGTGCCGCAGACCTGGACCAGGTTCTCGCCGACCGGCGCCAGATTGAACATGGTGTAGAAGGTCGCGACCTCGTAGACTCGGATATAGGGCATCTCCAGCCGGTCGGCGATCTCGCGCAGCGCCGGTTCGCAGACCCAGCCTTCCTGCTTTTGCGCGATCCAAAGCATGGGGATGACGGCCGAGGCCTTCTTGTCCTCGGGATATTTCGCCAGCCAGAACTTGATCTCGTCTTCGCTCTTCTTGGTGAAGGCGAAGCTGTCGGGCTGTTCCTTTGCCAAGCGTCGGACGCTCATTCCTCATCCCCTGTCGAAATCTCGGCGTCGCGAACGTCCCGCAGGGTCACGACCTGTTCCGGATGAAAGGCTTCGCACCAGGCATGGGCATCGGAGATCGCAGCCTCGATTCCGCCCCTGGTGCCATTGTGCGGGAAGTCCGCATAATCGAGTTCGGATGTCACGGAAACAGCAGGCGCGCCCGCATCATCCGTGCGGCCGACCTCGTGTTCCTCGAGCGTGGCGCCGACGCGATGCGCATGCTGCGCTGTCGCGACCGTCACCGTGCAGGACCCGCATAGCGGCACATCGCCGGCCATGCGGCACCCGTTGAGCGCCATTTCGGTATAGACCGGCACCTCGTTCGGCGCGGCGTTCAGAACGGCGACGTCGTATTGCGCCCGGGTCGCAGGATCGATCCCGCCACCGCCCTGGGAGCAGGCGGCCGCCGCAAGCAGCGCAAGTATGGCAACACCACGCTTCATCAGCGGTCGATCTCCCCGAACACGATGTCCAGCGAGCCCAGGATGGCGGAGACGTCCGCCAGCATGTGGCCGCGATTCATGAAGTCCATGGCCGCCAGGTGCGGGAAGCCGGGGGCGCGGATTTTCAGACGGTAGGGCTTGTTGGTGCCGTCGGCGACGAGATAGACGCCGAACTCGCCCTTGGGCGCTTCCACGGCGGCATAGACCTCGCCGGCATCCACGTGAACACCCTCGGTATAGAGCTTGAAGTGCTGGATCAGCGCTTCCATCGAACGCTTCATCTCGGCGCGGCGCGGCGGGGAGAATTTCGAGTCGGTGGCCAGCACCTCGCCCGCATTCTCTTCCTTCATGAGCCAGTCGCAGCACTGGATCATGATCTTCACGCTCTCGCGCATCTCTTCCATGCGGCACAGATAGCGGTCATAGCAATCGCCGTTCTTGCCGACCGGGATGCGAAAATCCAGCTCGTCATAAACCGAATAGGGCTGCGAGCGGCGCAGGTCCCAGGCCAGGCCAGAGCCGCGCACCATGACACCGGAGAAACCCCAGGCCAGCACATCTTCCTTGGTGACAACGCCGATATCGACATTGCGCTGCTTGAAGATGCGGTTCTCGGTCAGAAGGCTGTCGATATCGTCCAGCTTGGCGGGGAATTCGTCGCACCAGGTGCGGATATCCTCTATCAGCTTCGGTGGCAGGTCCTGGTGCACGCCGCCGGGGCGGAAATAGTGGGCATGCATGCGCGAACCCGAAGCGCGCTCGTAGAACACCATCAGCTTTTCGCGCTCCTCGAAGCCCCAGAGCGGCGGCGTCAGTGCGCCGACATCCATGGCCTGGGTCGTCACATTGAGGAGGTGGTTCAGGATACGGCCGATTTCGCAGTAGAGGACGCGCACATATTCGCCACGCCTGGGCACGGTGATGCCGGCCAGGCGCTCCGCCGCCATGCAGAAGGCATGTTCCTGGTTCATCGGCGCGACATAGTCGAGACGGTCGAAATAGCCGATGCCCTGGAGATAGGTCTTGTGTTCCAGCAGTTTCTCGGTGCCGCGGTGGAGAAGGCCGATATGCGGGTCGACCCGCTCGACCACTTCCCCGTCCAGCTCCAGAACCAGGCGCAGCACGCCGTGGGCGGCCGGGTGCTGGGGACCGAAATTGAGGGTGAAGGTGCGCGGGGCGTCCTGGGTCATGTCGTCGGCAGCCATGGTGTCAGCCCTCCGCCTTCTCGTCGCCCGGGATGACGTATTTGGCGCCTTCCCACGGGCTCATGAAATCGAAGTCGCGATATTCCTGGACCAGTTCGACCGGTTCGTAGACGACGCGCTTCTGCTCCTCGTCCCAGCGCACTTCGACATAGCCGGTGAGCGGGAAGTCCTTGCGCAGCGGATAGCCCTCGAAACCGTAGTCGGTCAGCAGGCGGCGCAGATCGGGATGATCGGAGAAGACGATGCCGAACATGTCGAAGGCCTCGCGCTCGAACCAGTCGGCGACCGGATAGACCGCGTGTACCGACGGCACCGGCGTTTCCTCGTCCGTCGACAGCTTCACCCGGACACGATGGTTCTGGTGCATCGACAGAAGATGGTAGACCACTTCAAACCGTTCAGCGCGCTGGGGATAATCCACTCCGCAGATATCGATCAGCGTGGTGAATTTGCAGGCCGGATCGTCGCGCAGGAAGGTCAGCACCTCCTCGATACGGTCGCGGTGAATCGACACCGTCAGCTCGCCATGGGCGATCTCCCACCCGGTCACGGCCGTATTGCGGGCCGCCTGGATGTGTTCGCCGAGAACCTTGAGCGCTTCACTCATCGTCCGTCTCTCCTAGCGCTCGATCGAGCCTTCACGGCGGATCTTCTTTTGCAATTGCAATATGCCGTAGACCAGCGCTTCCGCCGTGGGCGGGCAGCCGGGCACGTAGACATCCACCGGAACGATGCGGTCGCAGCCGCGGACGACCGCGTAGGAATAGTGATAATACCCGCCGCCATTGGCACAGGAGCCCATCGAGATGACGTAGCGCGGCTCGGGCATCTGGTCGTAGACCTTGCGCAGGGCCGGCGCCATCTTGTTGGTGAGCGTGCCGGCAACGATCATCACGTCGGACTGGCGCGGGGAGGCGCGCGGCGCGAAGCCGAAACGCTCGACATCATAGCGCGGCATCGAGGCCTGCATCATTTCCACGGCACAGCAGGCCAGGCCGAAAGTCATCCACATCAGCGAGCCGGTGCGCGCCCAGGTGATCAGGTCGTCGGCCGCGGCGACAACAAAGCCCTTGTCGGCCAGAGCATCGGACACGCCGTCGAAAAACGGATCGTGCTTCTTCGGATCATAGCCGGGAACGGTTGCGCGCCCGGCCAGGCCGGCATGAGGGGTGAGATCAGATGCCATGGTGGACTACTCCCAATCCAGCGCGCCTTTTTTCAGCTCGTAGATGAAGCCGATGGTGAGAACCGTCAGGAAGACCATCATCGACCAGAATTCGAACTCGCCGAGATGCTCGCGAAGGGTCACGGCCCAGGGGAAGAGGAAGGCCACTTCCAGGTCGAAGATGATGAACAGGATGGCGACGAGATAGAATCGCACATCGAACTTCATGCGCGCATCGTCAAAGGCGTTGAACCCGCATTCATAGGTCGAGACCTTTTCCGGATCCGGCCGCGACGGCGCGATGACGAAGGCGGCGAGCATGAAGCCCAGGCCGAGCGCCGCTGCAATGCCGAAGAAGATCAGGATGGGCAGGTAATCGAGAAGCAGCGCGTCCATCGCCAAGCCTCGCCTTCTAGCGTCGGGTTTGCCGTGCGGGAGACCGTTTTCCCGGCGGTGCGAAACGCGAAAACGCGAATCGAACACTGCCAGGCAGGCCCCCTGCCCGATTTGGCGCGGAAGCTAGAGCGCAGCGGCGCTGCGGGCAAGGCCTAAAGGCGGCCTTGTATCAGTTCGATATTCCCGATCCTGACCGATGTAGCAGAAATTGCAACTGACTTGCAATATCAGAATGTGGCCCGTGGCATTACCGCAGGCCGACGACACTGCGCCAGAAGCCCCGCCGCAGGAAGGGCGAGTGCCGGGTAAAGGCGCGGTCGGGGAAGACGTGCCACGGCCTGTAGCCCCATTTCTCGACCAGCCGGCGGGCATCGCGGCCGAACCCTTCCGCCCCGGCGGCCGCCAGCGCCGCCCGCCGCGTGCACCAGGATGTGCGCGCGCGCCGGAATTCGATCAGCGCCCCGCCGGACAAGCCCTGTGCGGCCCGGACCACAAGGCGCAAGTCGCGGTACTGGCGATGCCGCGCCAAAGCGTCGCAGGTCAAAAGCGCAAGGCCGGCACAGGCTAGGGCGGCAATCCATACCGGCGGCGACACGGCCAGCACGGCGAGGCAGCCGCCCGCCAGCAGTAGCGGCGGCCAGGTCGCACGCAAAAGCCAGGACAGTTGGCGTGTGTGGGCAATCCAGATCGACATGCAGCCAGTGTGCCCGCCGCAAGTCCAAGTGCTAGCGGGACTGGCCGCGACGGCGTCCCTCTCCTGCGCTCACGCCAATCGTGACCGGACAGGGCCGCCCGATTCCTGTAGAATGGCCGAACACGATCCGAGAAGGATGATCGCATGGCCGATTTCAGTTTTGAACAGGCCAGCCAGGCGGAAAAAGGCCACGGCGTACGCTGGGTCTTGGGTCTGTCCCTGGCCTTTGCCGTGATTGCACTCTTCCTGTTCCTGGCCGCCGCTGCCTGAGCGCGGCCGGTACCGGAGGGCAAGGCGCCCTGTCCGGGCGCACAGCTTTTCCTGTGCGTGAATCCGCCTAGACTGGCCGTATCGGACGGGCTGGGGCGGTGGACATGCTTGCAGACTATATCGGGGTTATCGGCTTTATCGTGATCGCCGGCGGATTTTCCTTTCTGGTCGATCACAGCCCCTGGGCCAGGCACAGCCTGTCGCGCGCCATGGACGAGCACCGGCGCCACTGGATGGTCAACATGGCCGGCCGCTCGGTGCGCATCATGGACAGCCAGATCATCGCCGGCCTGCAGAACGGCATCGCCTTCTTCGCCTCCACCGCACTCCTGGGCATCGGCGCCGCCTTCACCCTGATCACCGCGCTCGACCCGGTGATGGCCGCCGTGGGCGATGTGCCCTTTCTCGATGCGGGCTCGCGCACGCAATGGGAGGTGATGTCGCTGGGCCTTCTGGCAATCTACGCCTATGCCTTCTTCAAGTTCGGCTGGGCCTACCGGCTGGTGAACTATTCCGCCATGCTGCTGGGCGCCACGCCCGACACGTCGCGCGACGGCGAGGTCACGCCCGACGCCCTGGCCGCTGCCTATCGGGCCGGCGCAATGAATGTCGTTGCCGGACGCCAGTTCAATCGCGGCCTGCGCACGCTTTTCATGTCGATCGGCTATCTGGCCTGGATCGGCGGACCCCTGGCGCAGATCGGGGTGACACTCGCCGTGGCGGCCATTCTCGCCTACCGGCAATTCGCCGGCCCTGCCCTCGCCGCCCTGCGCGCCGGCGACGACGCCATGCAGCGCTATGGCGGGCCCGGGCCGGCACCCTGAGTGCACCGGCGGAGTTGCGCCATCGCGCCAAATGCGTCCAATCTGCGCAGAATTGTGACAGGGGGAGAATTCATGAGCATCGGCAATTCGATTCTGAACGCGGTGGAGCGGGCGGGGAACCGGCTGCCGGACCCGGTGACGATCTTCCTGATCCTGATCGGCGTGGTGATGATAGCGTCGGTCATCGCCACCTTTGCGGGTCTCAACGCCGTCCATCCGCTGACCGGCGAAACCGTCACCGCACAGAACCTTCTCTCCGGGGAGAATATCCGCCGCCTGCTCATCGAAATGCCGGATACGTTCACCAGCTTCCATCCGCTGGGCATGGTCCTGGTGGTGATGATCGGTGCCGGCATCGCCGAGCGCGCCGGCCTGTTCGGCGCGGGCCTGCGCCAGCTGGTCAAGGGCATTCCGGGCATTCTCCTGACCCCGACCCTGGTCTTTGCAGGCATCATGTCCAACCTGGCGGTCGATGCCGGCTATGTCGTGCTGATCCCGCTGGGCGGCATTGTCTTTGCCGCCGCCGGCCGTCATCCCGTTGCTGGCATGACGGCGACGTTTGCAGGCGTGTCGGCGGGCTTTTCCGCCAATCTGGTCGTCGGCGCCCTGGAAGCCCTGCTGTTCGGCATAACCCAGAGCTCGGCCCAGTTCCTGGTTCCGGACTGGGAGATGAACATCCTGGGCAACTGGTATTTCACCCTGGTCCTGACGCCCGTTCTGATGGTGGTGGTCACCGTGGTCAACGATCTCATCGTCGAACCGCGTCTGGGCACGTGGACGCCGCCCGCCGATTTCCGGCAGCCCGACGAAAATGCCGAGCTCACGCCCGCCGAGCGCAAGGGCCTGGGCGCTGCGGGCATGGCCCTGCTGGCCGTTGTCGCCGTGACACTGTTCCTGATCTTCGGCCCCGGCCAGGCGCTGCAGGACCCGACGAACGAGCTCAACACCTTCACACCCTTCCTCAACGCCATCGTGGCACTGATCTTCCTGGCCTTCCTTGCCATGGGTCTGGCCTACGGCGCCGCCGCAGGCACGATCAAGTCCGATCGCGATGCCGTCGGCCTGGCAGCGAAGTCGATGGGCGATATGGGGCTCTATATCGTGCTGGCCTTTGCGATGGCCCACTTCATCGCCCTGTTCAACTGGTCCAATCTGGGCATTCTCACCGCGATCGGCGGTGGCGATCTCCTGGGCCGGCTCGACCTGCCGGCCCCGCTTCTCCTGCTGGTGATGATCCTGCTGGTGGCCTTTTTGAACCTCTTCATCGGTTCGGCCTCGGCGAAATGGGCACTGATCGGGCCTGTCCTGGTGCCGATGCTGATGCTGCAGGGCATTTCGCCGGAAGCCTCGACCCTGGCGTATCGCATGGGCGACCAGGCGACGAACATCATCACTCCGCTGATGCCCTATCTGCCGCTGGTCCTGGTGTTTGCCCAGCGCTATGTGCCCGAGTTCGGCCTGGGCAGTCTGATCGCGACCATGCTGCCCTATTCCATCGCCATTCTTGCCACTTCGACCGCGATGCTGGGTATCTGGTTCGCCCTGGGCCTGCCGCTGGGCCCCGCCGGGGCGGAGTTCTTCTACGAGTTGCCGGCCGGTATCGACCCGGCGAACGGGGGCGGCTGACGCCCCCGTTCGTCCGCAGCGTTATTTCGTGATCGAAACGCCGCCATCGGCAAGATGCGCCGTTCCGGTGACGAAACGGGACAGATCGCTGGCCAGATAGAGCGCCGCATCGGCGATCTCCGCGGGCTCGGCAATGCGCTTGAGCGCGTGAATGCTCTCGACATAGGCCCGGATCTCGTCCGTCGAGGCGAATTCCGCGGCCATCGCCGTATCCGTCCCGCCCGGCAGCAGCGCGTTGACGCGCACGCCGCGCGGGCCGGCCTCGGCCGCCAGAGCCTTGACCAGACCGAGCAGCCCGGTCTTGCCGGCCGAGTACACGCTCATTCCCGGCATGCCGGCGGTATGGCCGACAAAGGAGCCGGTAAAGATCAGCGAGCCGGCGCCGCGCTCGTAAAGCGCGGGCAATTGGTACTTCGCCGCAAGGAAGGCACTGGTCAGGTTGGCGTCGATCGTGGCGTGCCAGTTTTCGACCGTCTGTGTCTCGACCGGCGCCAGTTCGCCCAGACCGCCGGCATTGTTGAAGGCAATGTCCAGCCCGCCGAAGTGCGCCGTCGCGGTCTCCACGAGATTGCGCATCAGCGCTTCTTCCCGCACATCGCCGGGCACGGCGATGGCCCGGCCGCCCGCCGCGGCGATTTCGCCGGCCAGATCGGCCAGCCGCTCGCCGCCGCGGGCATTGAGCACCAGGCTGGCCCCTTCCCGCGCGAAGCGCAGGGCGGCCGCGCGGCCGATACCCGCGCTGGCGCCCGTGACGATGGCGGTCTTGCCTTCAAGTAGTGTCATGATGATCCGTCCTCCGGTTGATGGAGGCCGGATCCTCGTCAGATGGCGCCCGCTTCGACACCCGATCCTTGCGGCCGGCCGGCGGATTTCGGCCGGCGGGTCCGGCGGCGGCGCTGCGGCTTGCCGGAGGTGTCCGCCTGGGGCCGCCGGCTATGGCCGGCCTGGCTGTTTCCGCTCTGGAGGGCCCCGCCGCGGCGCCGGCGATTGCGCGACTTTTTCGGCTTGGACGCACCGGACGCGGCCCTGGCCTGGGCCAGGAAATCCGCCTCCTCTCCGACAATGGCCTTGTCGACTTCATGGCCGGTCAGGCGTTCGATATCGCGCAGATAGTCGTACTCGCTGGGATCGCACAGCGAGACCGCGACGCCGGTCTTGCCGGCCCGGGCCGTGCGGCCGATGCGGTGCACATAGCTTTCCGGGATGTTGGGCAGTTCGAAATTGACCACGTGGGAGACGTCATCGACATCGATGCCGCGCGCAGCGATGTCGGTGGCCACGAGGATTTTCACAGAGCCGGCCTTGAAGCCGGCCAGGGCTTTCACCCGCTGGCCCTGGGACTTGTCGCCATGGATCGCGGCAGCCTTGAGGCCGAAGGCGACCAGGTGCTTGTTGACCCGGTCGGCCCCGCGCTTGGTGCGGGTGAAGACGATGGCGCGCTCGACCGCCTTGTCGGACAGGATTTCCAGCAGGAGTTCGCGCTTGGCATCCTGCGGCGTCAGGATCGCCGATTGCTCGATACGCTCGATCGGCCGGGATACCGGCGCGACGGAAATTTGTTTCGGATCGGTCAGCAGATCGTGCGCCAGCGCCTTGATCGGCTTGGGCATGGTCGCCGAGAGCAGCGCCGTCTGACGGTCGGCCGGAAGCATGGAGACGATCTCCCGGATCGCCGGGAAAAAGCCGAGATCGAGCATCTGGTCGGCCTCGTCCAGCACCAGGGTCTGCACCTGGGACAGGCTCAGCGCCCGCGACTTGACCAGGTCCAGGAGGCGGCCCGGCGTGGCCACGACAACATCCACGCCGCGGGCCAGAACTTTCACCTGGGGACCGGCTTTCAGCCCGCCGACCACCAGGGCCGAGGACAGGCGCATATGTGCCGAATAGTTCTGCAGGTTTTCGCGGATCTGGGCCGAAAGCTCACGCGTGGGCGAGAGGATCAGGGCGCGGCATGTCTTCGGTGCCGGGCGCTTGTTCAGGCCCGCCAGCCGGTGGAGAATCGGCAACACGAAAGCCGCCGTCTTGCCGGTACCGGTCTGGGCAATGCCCAGCACGTCGCGGCCTTGCAGCAGCGCCGGGATGACTTCGGCCTGGATCGGCGTGGGCTGGGTATAGCCCGCCTCATTGAGTGCGCGGAGAATGGGATCGGCCAGGCCGAGTTCATTGAATTGAGTCAAAAACTTATATCTTTCTTGGCCGGCTGCGCTGCCAGCTTGGCGCGCACCGCGGCGTCAGGTTTCAAAATACGGAAGCTTGCGTAGATCAGCCGCCAATTCGTCGGCGCCGGCCTGGCGCCAGGGTGGCAATGATCAATACGCGCCAGGTCCTGTAGGGACCACAAGGCGGAAAGTCTCGCCAACGCCTGCCGCGCAGCCACTCGGGCCGCCTACTCACGGCAGGAGTGCGCGCTGTGTTTCATGTTTCGGCGGCTTTGGCAAACGAAAACGGCCGCCCCGGAGGGCGGCCGTTTTCGGTTCATGCGCTCACTCCCGATCAAAAGGAATGGCGCGAGTGACGGGACTCGAACCCGCGACCTCCGGCGTGACAGGCCGGCGCTCTAACCAACTGAGCTACACCCGCTTGCGCGGCTCGCCTGAGCGAGGTGCGTTGTTTATGGGCAGACCGCGGCACCGTCAAGCGACGAATGTAAGCGATCTGCACATATTGCAGTACCAGTGTCAGCGCGGCGCAAAATGCCTGCCCGCCCAGGTGCGCGTGACCCCAATCGTCGCCGAAATCAGTGCCTCCAGATCCTCCGCGGAGATCACATAGGGCGGCATGAGATAGACGATTTTGTTGAAGGGCCGCACCCAGATGCCAGCCTCGACGAAATCCGCCTTCAGCCGGTCCAGCCCGGGCAACCCCTTCATCTCGATCACCCCGACCGCGCCCTGCCAGCGCACATCGACGACTCCGGGAATGTCCCGCGCCTGCGGCAGGAAACGTTCATAGGCCGCTTCGATGGCCGCCACCTGTTCAAGCCGCGGCTCGCCCTCGAACAGATCGAGCGAGGCATTGGCGGCGGCGCAAGCCGCCGGATTGCCCATATAGGTCGGCCCGTGCATCAGGGCGGCGCCGGCATCGTCGGACCAGAAATGTCCGAACATCTCCCGCGAGGCGATGGCAGCGGCCAGCGGCAGCGTGCCGCCCGTGAGCGCCTTGGACACCGTCATGATATCCGGCACCACGCCGGCCTTCTCGCAGGCGAACATCGTACCCAGACGGCCGAACCCGGTCATGATCTCGTCCAGGATCAGCGGCAGGCCGCGTGCGTCACAGGCCGCTCGAATGCGCTGCAAGGTTTGCGGGGAATGGAATTTCATCCCGCCCGCGCCCTGGACCAGCGGTTCGGTGACAATGCCCGCGATCTCGTCCGCATGCGCATCAAGAAGCGCTTCGAACCGCGCCGCCGAGACCTCGTCCTCGGGCAGATCGGCCACGATCTGCTGTGGCAGGGAACCGGCAAACAGGGCGTGCATCCCCTCTTCGGGATCGCACACCGACATGGTGGCGATGGTGTCGCCGTGATAACCGCCCCGGAAACAGACAAAGCGCGTGCGCCCCTTCACCCCGCGATTGAGCCAGGACTGGACCGCCATCTTCATCGCGATCTCGACCGAGACCGAGCCCGACTCGCAGAAAAAGACATGGTTCAGCTCGCCCGGCGCCAGTTCGGCCAGCCGCTGCGCCAGGCGTTCGCCCGGGTCATGGGTCAGCCCGCCCAGCATGACATGCGGCAGACGGTCCAGCTGGTCCTTCACAGCCGTCATGATATGGGGATGGCGATAGCCGTGGCACACTGTCCACCAGGACGAGACGCCGTCGATCAGTTCGCGCCCGTCGGCGAGTGTCAGCCGGACACCCTCGGCCGAGACCACCGGCAGCGCGTCCGGCGCGGTCTTCATCTGGGTATAGGGCCGCCAGAGGTGCATGTCCGCACACTTGCCCCGGCGGGGCGACACAGGGTTCAATGTATCCAACGTCATGGGCGGGCTTTAGCAGGCCTTCATTCTGTGCAACAGGGCTAAATATGACATCCGCCACTGCCTCTCTGGAACGCTTCGCCGCCGACAAGCTGGGCCAGCTCGACCGCAAATCCCTGCGCCGCAAACCCGTGGAGACACGCCATCGCGATGCCGTGCATGTGGAGCGTGACGGTCGCGAACTGATCAATGCGTGTTCGAACGATTATCTGGGCCTGGCCCATCACCCCGAAGTGATCGAGGCCGCACGCGAAGCGGCTGCGGAATGGGGCGCCGGCGCCGGCGCCTCCCGCCTGGTGACCGGCGGACATCCGCTGTTGTTCGAGCTGGAACGCCGGCTGGCCGGATTCAAGGGAACCGAGGACTGTATCGTCTTCGGCTCCGGCTCTCTGGCCAATCTGGCGATTACGCCGGCGCTTGTGGGCCCGGACGACCTCATCCTCATCGATGCCCTCGCCCATGCCTGCCTGCACGCCGGTGCCCGCCTGTCTGCCGCGCGGGTGGAGGTGTTCCGGCACAATGATCTGGCGCATCTGCGTACGCTTCTGGCTGCACACCGGGCCGAGGCGCGCCACGCCATGATCCTGACCGACGGCGTCTTCTCCATGGACGGAGATTTCGCGCCCCTGCCGGAAATCCTGGCGCTGGGCGAACAATACGATGCCTGGACACTGGTCGACGACGCGCACGGGATCGGCATTGTCGGCGATGGCCGCGGATCGGCCCATGCCTTTGCCCCGCCCGCCGCTGCGCCCCTGCAGATGGGCACACTGTCCAAGGCGCTGGGCAGTTATGGCGGCTATCTGTGCGCCTCGCAGCGCGTGTGCGAACTGCTGCGCACCCGGGCCCGGCCGCTGGTCTTTACCACCGCGCTTCCGCCCGCCTCGGCCGCTGCCGCCCTGAAAGCGCTGGACCTGATCGAAACCGATGCCGAATTGCGCAACCGGCCGCTCGCTCTGGCGAGACGCTTTTGCAGCCGGATGCGCCTGCCCGAACCCGTCTCACCCATCGTGCCGGTGATCCTGGGCAGCGCCGATCTGGCCCTGGCCGCGTCGGCGGCGCTGGAAGAGACCGGATTTCTGGTCACCGCCATCCGCCCGCCCACCGTGCCGGAAGGCACGGCCCGCCTGCGCATCACCTTTTCTGCCGCACACAGCGAGAGTGATATCGACCGGCTGGCCAAAGCCTTGAAATCCATCCTGAAACAACCCGAGGCGGCCGAATAATGCGCCCCATTTTCGTCACGGGGACCGGCACCGATGTCGGCAAGACCCACATTCTTTGCGCTCTTCTGGAAGCCCATCGCAGGGCCGGTGGCAAGGCGCGGATCCTCAAGCCCGTCATCTCCGGCTTCGACCCCGCCAGACTCAATGAAACCGACACGATCCGCCTGATGCGCGCCAATGGCGACGACCTCACCGGGGAAGGCGTGCAGGCGGTTTCCCCCTGGCGGTTCAAGGCACCGCTCTCGCCCGACATGGCGGCCGCGCGGGAGCGGCGGCCCCTCGCCATCGACCAGGTGGTGAACTGGTGCCTGGATCGTGTCGATCGTTCCATCCCGACCGTTGTCGAAGGCGCCGGCGGGGTGATGTCGCCCCTGGCCGAAGACGGGCTCAATCTCGACCTCATTCGCGAACTCGATGCCCGCCCCATCCTCGTGACGGGCGCCTATCTCGGCGCCATTTCGCATACGCTGACGGCGCTGCGCGTGCTGGACACGTCCTGCACGGTGATCGTCAACGATCACCAGGCAAGCCCGGTTCCCGCAGAGGACACCGCGCGCTCGATCCGTCGCTTTGCACCCCGCAGCGATGTGCGGGTGTTTGCAGGCGATGCCGCCCCCCTGCTGGACCTTCTGGAGACCCGCAAGCCGGTCGTCACGGGCTAGGAATACCGGCACCTGCGAAGGATGGTGGGCGGTGAGGGGCTCGAACCCCCGACCCTCTCGGTGTAAACGAGATGCTCTCCCAGCTGAGCTAACCGCCCCAATCATCCAGGGACGCGCTTTCTAGTCCGGCCGCCATGCCGCTGGCAAGTGGCGCCTACGCCCTGGCCGCAGCGTCGCGGATGACACCGCCCGCAATCATGCCGATCTGGTCGAGCGCGTCGGCGACCGGATCGTCATAGGCGGAATTGGGCAGGGTGACGGTGACGATACCGTGCACCGAGGCCCAAAGGGCCCGCGCGGCACGGGCGCGGAACCGCGGATCGGCGAAACCCGGCGCGGGTGCCAGCACCGACTCGACAAATCCGAACAGTGCATCTTCGGTTTCGCGGTATTCCCTGGGCGCCATGGCGCCATGGCGGCTGTTGAAGGACAAAAGCGCCATCCAGCGGGCATTCTGCGTCACCACGAACTCGATATAGGCCCTGGCCAGGACCATCACGCGGTCGAACACCTGCGTCTCCGGCAGGCCCGCCTTGTCCAGCGCGGCCTCGTGATGAACGGCGATGTCGCGATAGGTCTGAAGATTGAGCTCGCGGATCAGATCGTCGATATCGCCGAAAAGCTTGTAGATCGATCCGACAGACAGGCCGGCGCGGCTCGCAATGGTGCGCGCCTGCATGCCCTTGAGACCCTTTTCGGCCAGAAGTTCGCCCGCCGCCTGAAGCGCCTGTTCACGCACTTCCGGTGTCAGGCCGGGCCGCCCGCGCGGCCTGCCGGTGTTTTCAACAGTCTGCATGTGCCCAGTCTAAACGGATAAATCCGAACGAACAAAGTTCATTTTCCGGCCGGGGACGCGCCCAAAGCCGATCCAGGAACGGCCGCCCTCACCGGAATGGAGAATGGCGGCCGCACCGCCCCTCGCCTATTCGGCGACGGACACCTTATCGATCGCATCGGCAGCATAACAGCCCAGCAGCTTGATCTCGCGGGTATGCTCCTCCAGCACGCCCATCGCCGCACGCAGGGTCTTGTCCTCGACATGACCGTCGACGTCCATGATGAACATCTCTTCCCAGGGATTGCCGGCGATAGGGCGCGATTCCAGCTTGACCAGATTGACGCCGTTGTCGCGAAAGCCGGTCAGCGCATCGACCAGCGAGCCGGCGGTATCGCGCGTGGTGAACATCATCGAGGTCTTGCATTCCACCTCGCGGGTCGGGAGCTTGGCCTGGCGGGCAATGACGATGAAACGCGTGATGTTCTGCTCGTGATCGCCGATGCCGCGCGCCAGTATGTCCATGCCGAACAGGCGTGCCGCATCCTCGCCGGCTACGGCCGCCGCCGTGTCGTCGTCTTCCAGGAGCCGTTCCAGCGCCCGCGTGGTCGAGGCCGCCATATGGGTCTCCAGCTCGGGATGCGAGGCGATGTAGCGGCGGCACTGCGCCAGCGCCTGGGGATGGCCGAAGACGCGCGTGACACGCCCCTGCCCGCTGGCCCGGCCCACCAGGCAATGATCCACACGCAGGAAGAATTCGCCGACGATCTGGGTGCGCGAATTGATCAGGATGTCATAGACCTCGTTGATCGAGCCGGTCGTGGTGTTCTCGATCGGTATCACCCCGAAATCGACCTCCCCGGTCTCGACGGAGCGGAAGATCGACACGAAATCGCGCTTGGGTGACGGCACGACAGTGGCATTGCGGCGCTCGAAGACCTTCTGGGCGGCGATATGGCTGTAGCTGCCCGGCCCGCCCAGATAGGCCACGCTGGCCTCGTTGAGCTCCTCATTGCGCATGGAATCGAACCGCTCGCGCTGGCGGCGGATCGAGACCTCGAACAGGTTGTGAAACAGGCTTTCGACCAACTCGGCCGGCACGCCCTGCTCCTTGCCCTGGCGCAGCGCCTCGCGCAGCACCGCCTGCTCGCGCTCGCGGTCGCGCACCGGCTGGCCGCTGGCGGCCTTGGCCTCCAGGATTTGCTCCACCAGTTGCGAACGCCGTGCGATCGCCTCGATCAATTGCCGGTCGATATCCGAGATCGCCGCGCGGATCTCGTCCCGGCTCTTAACACCCGACATGATTTCACCCCTTCTCATCGACAAACGAAAAGGGCCTCCCCGGCGGGGGAGGCCCTGGTAAACTCGCCGCTTGCGCGCGCGTCAGCCGGCCACCGCCCCCACCCGGGTTGCGTTGGTAAAATAGCCGGCAAAATAAAACGTCGCGCAAGTCATGAACCGGAGCTTGGCGGGGCTTTCGCGCAAGGTCAATGCAGAAATACCGGATTTGCGTGCGGCGAGTGCAAAAAACAGTCCGGATATGCCCGGGGCCTCTTCATGCCTGGAGTGATGCAAAGTGGCCGCATTCACGTTGCCGCCTTCGAACTGAAAGCGAAACCTCCGTCACAGTCGGGGAGCCTCATCGTTCCCCGAATGCGCAGCCGGCCCAGCTCGAACGCTCCCCTTCCCTGGCAAAGCTCATCTCGATGCGTCGATAACGGGACTTCGCACGTGCTACGCTTTGACGAGCAATTCGAAGGCGCGCCACAAAAAAGGGCCGGAACATCAGTTCCGGCCCTCCCGATTGCGGAACTTGAATGTCCCGAACCTCAGTGCGCGATCGGGCTCTCGCCCGTCTCGCCGGCCTGCTGCGCGGCCACCGCCGCCAGTGCAGCTTCGTCGGCCTCGGTCCATTCGACCGGTTCGACTGGCTCGGTCAGGGCCCGCTTGAGTACTTCATCGACGGTCTCGACAGGAACTATCTCCAGGCCGGACTTCACATTGTCCGGGATCTCGGCCAGGTCCTTCTCGTTCTCCTGCGGGATCAGCACCGTCTTCACGCCGCCGCGCAGGGCCGCGAGGAGCTTTTCCTTCAGCCCGCCGATCGGCAGGACGCGGCCGCGCAGGGTGATCTCGCCCGTCATGGCGATATCCTTGCGCACCGGCACACCGGTGAGCACCGAGACGATGGCCGTCATCATGGCGATACCGGCGGAGGGACCGTCCTTGGGCGTGGCGCCTTCCGGTACGTGGACGTGGATGTCGGAGGAGCGGAACACGGTCGGCTTGATTCCCAGCGAGGGCGCGCGCGACTGCACGAACGAACTTGCTGCGGAGATCGATTCCTTCATCACGTCCTTGAGATTGCCGGTGACCGTCATCTTGCCGCGGCCGGGCATGCGCACGGCTTCAACGGTCAGAAGATCGCCGCCGACCTCCGTCCAGGCGAGGCCCGTCACGATGCCGACCTGGTCCTCCTTGTCGGTCTCGCCGAAGCGGAATTTCCGCACACCGGAATAATCGCCCAGGTTTTCAGGCGTGATCTCGATGGACTCGGCCTTGCCGCTTTCGATCTGGCGCACCGACTTGCGGGCCAGATTGGCGATCTCGCGTTCGAGATTCCGCACGCCCGCCTCGCGGGTGTAGTAGCGGATCAGATCGCGCAGCGCGTCTTCCGACAGCGACCACTCACCCTCTTTGAGCGCATGGTTCTTCAGCTGTTTGGGGATCAGGTGGCGTTTGGCGATCTCGACCTTCTCGTCCTCCGTATAGCCGGCGATGCGGATGATCTCCATCCGGTCGAGGAGCGGCTGCGGCAGGTTGAGTGTGTTGGCCGTGGTCACGAACATGATGTCGGACAGGTCGTAATCCACCTCCAGATAGTGATCGTTGAAGGTCGAATTCTGTTCCGGGTCCAGCACTTCCAGGAGGGCCGACGCCGGATCGCCGCGATAGTCGGCACCCAGCTTGTCAATCTCGTCCAGCAGGAAAAGCGGGTTGGACGATTTCACCTTCTTCATCGACTGGATGATGCGGCCCGGCATGGAGCCGATATAGGTGCGCCGGTGACCGCGGATCTCGGCCTCGTCGCGCACACCGCCCAGCGACATGCGCACGAAATCGCGGCCCGTCGCCTTGGCGATCGAACGGCCCAGCGAAGTCTTGCCGACGCCGGGCGGGCCTACGAGGCACAAGATGGGCCCGCGCATCTTCCTTGTGCGCGACTGCACCGCGAGATGCTCGAGAATGCGTTCCTTGACCTTTTCCAGCCCGTAGTGATCGTCTTCGAGGACGTCTTCGGCACGCGCCAGATCATTCTTCAGCCGCTTGCGCTTGTTCCAGGGCAGGGCCAGCAGCCAGTCCAGATAATTGCGCACGACCGTGGCTTCCGCCGACATCGGGCTCATCTGGCGCAGCTTCTTGAACTCCGCATCGGCCTTGGCGCGGGCTTCCTTGGACAGTTTGGCCTCGGCGAGGCGCTCTTCCAGCTCGGCCAGCTCCTCGCGGCCGTCATCGCCCTCGCCCAGCTCGCGCTGGATCGCCTTCATCTGCTCGTTGAGATAATATTCGCGCTGGGTCTTCTCCATCTGGCGCTTCACGCGCGACCGGATTTTCTTCTCGACTTGCAGCACACCGATCTCGCCCTCCATCAGGCCGAGCACGCGCTCGAGCCGGCGGGTCACGTCCGGTTCTTCCAGCAGCGACTGCTTTTCGTCGATCTTCACCGCGAGATGGGCGGAAATACTGTCGGCCAGCTTGCCGGGTTCCTGGATTTGCGACAGTGAGGCCAGGGCCTCTGGCGGGACCTTCTTGTTGAGTTTGACATAGTCCTCGAACTTGGCCGCAACCGTGCGCATCAGCGCTTCAAGCTCGGCCTCGTCGCCCGGGTCCTCGGCGATCGGCTCGCAAATGGCCTCGTAATAATCGTCGCGCGCCGTGTAGCCGGTGATGTCCACGCGCGTTCCGCCTTCGACCAGAACCTTCACCGTGCCATCGGGCAGTTTCAGCAATTGCAGCACCGAGGCGACCACGCCCGTGGCATGGATGGCGTCGGTGGCCGGCTCGTCGTCGGCGGCGTTCTTCTGCGTCGCCAGCAGGATTTGCTTGTCCGCCTTCATCACCTCTTCGAGCGCCTTGACGGATTTCTCGCGGCCGACAAAGAGCGGCACAATCATGTGCGGAAATACGACAATGTCGCGAAGCGGCAGAAGCGGAAGTGTCTTGGTATTGGACATTATGACTCCATGCGCACCCAACACCCGGGCGCGTGCAGATCTCTTTTCAGATCGTGGCTCGATTCGGGTCTGCCGGAGCCGGCTATCGGCCTCCGGCGCAACCCGTCTGGATCAGAAAGTGGCGATCGCCAGGGCCGAAATCAAGCGCCCGTGCGCTTGTCGTCCTTGCGCTCGGCGTAGATGAAGAGCGGTTTGGCATTGCCTTCAACCACTTCACCATTGACCACAATCTCCTCCACGCCTTCCAGACCCGGCAGGTCGAACATCGTCTCCAGGAGGATGCCTTCCATGATCGAGCGCAGGCCGCGCGCACCGGTCTTGCGGGCGATGGCCTTGTGGGAGACCGCCTTGAGCGCATCTTCGGTAAAGGTGAGGCCGACCCCCTCCATCTCGAACAGGCGCTGATACTGTTTTACCAGCGCGTTCTTCGGCTCGGTCAGGATCTGCACCAGGGCGTCCTCGTCGAGATCTTCCAGCGTCGCGATGACCGGCAGGCGGCCGACGAATTCCGGGATCAGGCCGAAGCGCAGCAGGTCATCCGGCTCCACTTCGCGCAGGATCTCGCCGGTGCGGCGGGCATCCGGTTCGCGCACATCGGCCCCGAAACCGATGGCCGAGCCCTGGCCGCGCTGGGAGATGACCTTGTCGAGACCGGCAAACGCACCGCCGACGACGAAGAGGATATTGGTCGTGTCGACCTGCAGGAATTCCTGCTGGGGATGCTTGCGCCCGCCCTGCGGCGGCACCGATGCGACGGTGCCTTCCATGATTTTCAGCAGGGCCTGCTGCACGCCCTCGCCCGACACGTCGCGCGTTATGGACGGATTGTCGGACTTGCGGGAAATCTTGTCGATCTCGTCGATATAGACAATGCCGCGCTGGGCCCGCTCGACATTGTAGTCGGCCGACTGCAGCAGTTTCAGGACGATATTCTCGACATCCTCGCCCACATAACCCGCTTCGGTCAGCGTCGTCGCATCGGCCATGGTGAAGGGCACGTCGAGAATGCGCGCCAGCGTCTGGGCCAGAAGCGTCTTGCCGCACCCTGTCGGACCGATCAGCAGGATGTTCGACTTGGCCAGTTCCACATCCGCGTTCTGGGAGGCGTGGTTGAGGCGCTTGTAGTGATTGTGCACCGCCACGGCCAGCACGCGCTTGGCATGGGCCTGGCCGATGACATAGTCGTTGAGGACACCGAAGATTTCCTGCGGCGTGGGAACCCCCTCCTTGGATTTGACCAGGGAGGACTTGTTCTCCTCACGGATGATGTCCATGCAGAGTTCGACGCATTCATCGCAGATGAACACGGTGGGCCCGGCAATCAGCTTGCGCACCTCGTGCTGGCTCTTCCCGCAGAAAGAGCAGTAGAGGGTGTTCTTCGACTCGCCGTCTCCGCCCGTCGTCTTACTCATGACAGCTCCAATTCAACCCGCAGGCATTTCCATAATGCCCGCTTTCGCCTTCAGCCTCGTGCAAAATCAAGGCCGAACTTTAGCGAAAGGTTTCCGACGGTGGTCATTCGATCACAGAGATGCAGTCGGGATCAACCATCCAGACCGCGTCCCGGCCAGAACCTAGCCGTCAGATCCTTCCTTTTCACCGCCCGTCCTGTGTTCGATCACCTGGTCGATCAGCCCGAACTCCTTGCCTTCCTCCGCCGACATGAAGTTGTCGCGGTCGAGCGCGGTTTCCACCTCGTCATACTTGCGGCCGGTGTGATGCACATAGATCTCGTTCAGCCGCCGCTTGATCTTCTGGATATCCGCCGCATGACGCTCGATATCCGAGGCCTGGCCGCGGAAACCCCCGGAAGGCTGGTGCACCATGATGCGCGCATTCGGTGTAGCGAAGCGCATGTCCTTCTCGCCCGCAGTCAGCAGCAGCGAGCCCATCGACGCCGCCATGCCCAGACAGATCGTGGAAACCGGCGAGCGGATGTACTGCATCGTGTCGTAGATCGCCAGCCCCGCCGAGACCACACCGCCGGGCGAATTGATGTACATGGAGATTTCCTTCTTCGGGTTCTCCGACTCCAGGAAGAGGAGCTGGGCCACGATCAGGCTCGCCATGTGATCCTCGATGGGACCGGTCACGAAAATGATGCGCTCCTTGAGGAGGCGCGAATAGATATCGAAGGAGCGTTCGCCCCGGCTGGTCTGCTCGACGACGATCGGAACCAGATTCATCGCCACGTCCTGGGGATCATACATGTCGCGCTCCTTGGGATTTCGGCCGCCGGCTGGCGCCGATTCTCTTCAGACGGGATGGACCAAATATTGCGGCGCTCGCACCGGCGTGCAAGGCACCACCTGCACACTCGCCTGCGAATACCCGGCAAAAACAAAAACGCCGGTGCTGAAACACCGGCGTTCTGCTGTCCGATCAGACCGAAGTATCAGGCGTCCTTATTGGCCGCTGCCTTTTTCTTGGCAGGAGCCTTCTTCTTGGCCGCCGGCTTGTCCCCGTCCGCCTTGGCGGCGGTCTTCTTCGCGGGGGCTTTCTTGGCGGCCGGCTTCTTCTCGCCGTTCCCGGCCTTGGCCGCCGCCTTCTTGGCCGGTGCCTTCTTCTTGGCCGGAGCTTTCTTCTTGGCCGGCGCCGGAGCTTCGTCCTCCTCGGCGTAGAGCGTTTCCTTGGACACGCTCTTTTCGCTCACATCGGCCAGTTCGAGGATGTAGTCGACGACCTTTTCCTCATAGAGCGGCGCGCGCAGCTGGGCCACGGCCTGCGGTTTCTTCTGGTAGAATTCGACGACCTGGCGCTCCTGGCCCGGATAGCGCACGGCTTCCTGGTTGATGGCGCGGGAGAGCTCTTCCTGGGTCACGTCGATATTGTTGCGGCGGCCAATCTCGGCGAGGACCAGGCCCAGGCGCACCCGGCGCTCGGCAATGCCGCGATACTCGGCCTTGAGCTCGTCTTCCGACTTGCCCTTGTCTTCCTCTTCCAGGTGATCGTGCTCGATCGCATGGGAGACTTCGCGCCAGATATTCTCGAACTCGGCCTCGACCATTTTCGGCGGCAGATCGAAGGTGTGCTGGGCATCGAGCTCGTCGAGCAGCGCACGCTTCACCTTCAGGCGGGACTGCTGGGCATGCTCGCGTTCGAAATTCTTCTTCAGCGCATCCTTCAGACCGTCGAGATCCTCCAGGCCCAGGCGCTTGGCCAGCTCGTCGTCGATCTTGGCTTCGCCCGGGGCCTCGATGGCCTTCACGGTCACATCGAACTCGGCTTCCTTGCCCGCCAGGTGCTGGGCCTGGTACTGGTCGGGGAAGGTTACCTTGAGCACGCGCTCCTCGCCGGTCTTGGCACCGACCAGCTGCTCCTCGAAACCCGGAATGAAGGCACCGTCGCCAATGGCGACGCGGGCATCCTCGGCGGCACCGCCCTCGAAGGCCTCGCCGTCGATCTTGCCGACGAAATCCACGACCACGACATCGCCCTCTTCCGCCTTGGCGTTCTTGCCGCCCTTCTTGGCCGAGAATTCGCGGTTCTCACTGGCCAGGCGCTCCAGCGCCTCGTTGATCTCGTCGTCCTCGACATCGGCCACCGGACGCTCGACCTTCAGCTTGGCCGGGTCGGCGGGTTCGAATTCCGGCATCACTTCCAGCGAAATCTCGAAGGAGAAGTCGGCCTTGCCGGCCATCACGTCCTGGGCTTCGCTCGTCACCTTGACGTCAGGCTGGGAGGCCGGGCGGATTTTCTTCTCGTCGAGGGTCTTCTGGGTGGTGTCCGGCACGAGTTCGTTCAGCAGGTCGCCCATGATGCTTTCGCCGAACATCTTGCGGATGTGGCTGGCGGGCACCTTGCCCGGGCGGAAGCCCTTCAGGCGGACTTCCGGACGGATCTCCTCGATCTTCGCATCCAGGCGAGCTTGCAGATCGTCCTTGGGAAAGACGATCTCGAAAGTGCGGCTCAAGCCTTCGGAGGATTTCTCGATGACGTTCATGGGTTGGCCTTAGAGTTCTGTTTTTGGGGCGGAGCATATCCGCGAGCAAAATCGAGCGCGCGTTATGTCATGGGGATTCGCCCCGTGCAACGCTGCGACGCCGCTGGCGGGTGCGGATTGCAGCGAGACGGCAGGCCCGGTGCGTGCCGGCCCGCCCCCGGTGCAAAGGCGTCGAAGCAGCGACCGCTTCGCCCCGGATACGCACCAGGGGCGAAGGCCCCGCCGGGGCATTCTCCGTCCAAAATCGATTCACTGGATCGATTTTCTGCCTCCGGCAGACCGACTACGAATGGTGCGGATGAGAGGACTCGAACCTCCACGGGTTGCCCCACTGGAACCTAAATCCAGCGCGTCTACCAGTTCCGCCACATCCGCATGTGAACAGGCGGTGGGGTCATCGCATGCACCTTGTCCGCGTGCAAGCCGCCGGCGCCTCGGACAAGCTCAATGGCGCATTAAGGGTCTGCGGCACAGAATGGTCGGTGATAGTTAGCCGTGTGCGGGCATCGGGGCCGATGAGCCAGGATTTCAAATCGAAACTGAAGACCCTGCTTGCCGGGCGGGCCGATATCGATATCGGCCAGTTCAAACTCCTCGGCCTCAGCGAGATCCGCACGGCGGCCGGCGACAACTGGCCCAGGCTCAAAAGCCGCGTATTCACGGCTGGCAGCCAGCTAATCGCCCGCCATGCCGGCCCGAATGACATCGTCATGCCGTGCGGCGACGGTTTCCTGGTGCTTATGGCCGACACCTGCGAGGACAAGGCGGCCCGGCTCGATGCAATCGGCGCAAAACTGCGCGACTTCTTTCTCGGGGCGGCGGACCTCGAGGCGATGGCCGTCGAGACGTCCGTCCGCACGGCAAAGGCAGAGGAAGCCGAGAACCTGGCCCGGACCGTCTCAACCGGCGAGACCGATGTGGAGCGCCGGCATGCCCCGCGACCGGCTCCGGCCGAGACCGACCCGTCCAGGGATGGTGCCCGCATTCCCTTCTTCCGGCCGGTCTGGGACGCCCAGAAACACGCGATCGCGGCGAATGCCTGCCACACCAAGGTGACGGTCGGCGGACGGGCGCTGGACGGCCGGCGCGTCATCGAGACACGCATGGCCCCGGTCACCTATGCCGAACTGGATCACATCGCCCAGACGGCGGGATTTGATGCCCTGATGCGGGCGGTCCGCGCGCAGAAGCCGACCCAGATCTGCCTGACCATTCACGCCGAAACCTGGGCCGAAAAGACCGAGCGCGACACCATTCTCGGCCGGTTCAACCGGTTACCAGATGGCGTGCGCTCCGCCTTCCTGGTCCGTTTCGACGGCCTGGCCGGCGATCTGCCGGCCACGGCCGAAGCCCTGCGCGAACTGGGTGAGACGGGGGTCAGCCTGGTGGCGGAAATTCCGTTCGGCGAGACCGACCTGTCGGCTTTCGACGACCTTGATATCCAGCTGTTCGGCTGCCGCTGCCGGCCGCCCGCCAACCTCAATTCCGAAGGCCTGCTGGATCACGACAAGGCAGCGCTCAGCGCGCTGGTCAGGACCGCCCAGGCCCGCGGCGGCGCCACTTGTCTGCAGGATGTGCGCGACATTTATGTGCTCAAGGAGGCCATGGCCTGCGGCATCCGCTTCTTCTCCGGCCAAACCGTCGTGGCGGACCGGCAAACGCCCGCGCCGATGCAGGCGTTGTCGATGATGGACATCTACAGGATGCAGAAATCGGCATAAGCTATTGAACGATAGCGCTTTCGAACCATAGAACGGTTCCCGCCGCTGCTGAAAATGCTCTGGACGCCCGGCCGGAAGCGCGCCGATATGGGCAGATGAACGAGACGCCCGAACGCACCGCCTTCGACTGGGACACCCGGTTTCGCGACGACGACACGCCCTGGGAACGCCCGGACCTGCATCCGGCCGTTGCCGACTGGACACAGGCAGGCGAACTCGCCGCCGGCTGCAGCGTCATCATACCCGGATGCGGACGCGCGCCGGAGCTCGGGCATTTCGCCCGCATGGGGCTTGCCGCAACCGGTGCCGACATTTCACCCACTGCAATTGCGTGGCAAAGAACCCAGCTGGCCGAGGCCGGAGCGACGGCCACGCTGATCGAAGGCGATGTCCTGGCCTGGCGGCCCGAAGCGCCGGCCGATCTCGTCTACGAGCAGACCTTCCTGTGCGCCATCCCGCCCCGCCTGCGCGAGGCCTATGAACATGCCGTCTTCGACTGGCTGAAGCCAGGCGGACATCTGCTCGCCCTCTTCATGCAAAAGGAGGAGAAAGGCGGGCCGCCCTATGGCTGCTCTCTGGAGGCGATGCGGATCCTGTTTCCGGCCGAACGCTGGATCTGGCCGGACGACAACCGCTTCATCCCCTACCCGCACCCCAGCCTGGGCGGCAAGCCGGAGCTCGGCGGCATTCTGGTCCGCCGCTAGGCCGGATCCTCCGCCGCATCCGCAAGCGGGGTCTGTTTGCGGCGGCGCTGCTTGCCGTGCTTGGCCGTCATGGGGGCGCGGGTGAGTACGAAGATCGCGGCCAGCGTGCCCGAGAGCAGGTTGGCCGCGGCGATTCCGCCGATCACACCTAGCGGCGTGTCGAACAGGAAGGATCCCGCCAGGACCAGCGGTACCATCAGGCCGAGGGCCCGGCCGGCGGTAATCGCCATGCCGTGGGCCGGACGGCCCAGACCGTTGAAACCCGCACTCGCCGCAATCGTGATGCCATAACCGGCGATGGTCAGCGAGACGACGCGCCAGTAGGTGACCGCGGTGGCCTGGCCGGCCTCGGACGGCAGGAAGGCGGCGGCGAACCAGTCCGCGCCGATCCACAGCACCGCCGCCACGGCCAGGCCCCAGCCGATGCAGAACAGGAAGGAGGAGCGGAAGGCCTGGCGCACCCGGTCGAGCCGGTCGGCACCGCCATTCTGGCCGGTCACAGCGCCGATGCAGGCCGACAGCGCAAACAGCGGCACGATGGCGAAGGCCTCGATCCGGCCCGCCACGCCCAGCCCGCCGACCGCAGCATCGCCGAAGCGCGCCATGGCCAGTCCCGACATGGCCACGGTCATGGCGACGGGATTGAAGATGTTGGAGATACAGGCGGGGATGCCCACCCGGGCGATATCCAGCCAGTGATGCCAGACTTCGCCGAAGTCCTCCCAGTTGAAATCGATCAGCTTTTCCCGGACGACGAGATACCAGAGCACCATCAGGAACGTGCAGCCATTGGCGGCCACGGTGGCCAGCGCCGCCCCCGACACGCCCCAGCCCAGGCCCGGAAACAGGCCGAACACATCGTCGAGAATGAAGATCGGGTCGAGCACCAGATTCACGGCCGCCGCCGCCATCATCATCACCGAGGGAATGACGGCATTGCCCAGGGCGCGCAGGATATTGCCCGCCACCATCGGTCCGACGATCAGCACGATACCGGCAAACCAGACCGTCATGTAGTCCACCAGATGCGGCATCATGCTGTCGCTGGCGCCGAGCGCGCGGAACAGGGTCTCTACATTGAGAATGCCGACAACCGACACCGCACCGACCAGCAGGATCGCCAGCATCATCGCATCGGTGGAGATACGCGGGATGGAGGAACTGTCCTTGCGGCCGGCGGCCCGCGAGACGGCGGATACCGATCCGGCGCCCAGGCCGATCGAGACACTCATCACCAGCATGGTGACCGGGAAACTCATCTGCACGGCCGCCTGCTGGGCCGTGCCCAGCGTACCCACCCAATAGGTGTCGATGATCCCGACCAGCATCATCGCCAGAATGCCGAAACTCATCGGCATCAGCATTCGCAGGATGTGCCCGAAGACCGGACCTTCCGTCATATCGCGTGCAGACCGTCCGGCCATGAAAATCCCCTCGCTTGGTCGGCGTCGACCTTAGATAGGAAGGCCGCAGCCTGTCTGCAGCACAATGCCGTCAATTCGGTGTGAGGCGGCTGCGATCCACCCTCAGACCTAGGACAGGCCGGCTCGCCTGTCGCCCGCCAGTCTGCGTATGACAGCTCTGCACCGATCCGCGATCAGGCGGCTGGTGCGTTGAGATCGTAGGCTGCAATGCCGGCCAGGTTGACGATATCGCTGACCGAGGCCCCCAGACGGGCGATCTGGACCGGTTTTTCCAGCCCCACAAGCATCGGCCCGATCACCGTCGCCCCGCCGGCCGCCTTGAGGAGCCGCACCGCGATCGACGCTGAGTGGACGGCCGGCATGATCAGCACATTTGCCGGCTGGGTCAGGCGCGAGAACGGATAGAGCTGGTGATGATCCGGGTCGAGCGCGACGTCCGCCGCCATTTCGCCCTCGTATTCGAAATCCACGCCCAGCGCATCGAGCCGGCTGACCGCATCCTGGACCTTCGTCGTGCGCTCGCCCGGCGGATTGCCGAAGGAAGAATAGGACAAGAAGGCCAGGTGCGGCGTCAGGCCGAGCCGTTTGGCGGCGTTGGCCGTGGCGATGGCGATTTCGGACAGCGCCTGGGCATCGGGGAACTCGGTTACCGACACATCGCCGATGATCAGGGTGCGCCCGCGCGTCACAGCGGCTGTGACGCCGACGGTACGGCTGCCCTCCACCGGATCCAGCACCAGTTCGACATCGTTCATGACGACATTGGAGTGACGCGTCACCCCGGTCACCATGCCGTCGGCATGGCCCATTTTCAGCATGCAGGCAGAGAAGACATTGCGGTCATTATTGACCCGGCGTTGCACGTCGCGGCGCAGATAGCCCTTCCGCTGCAAGCGTTCGTAGAGATAGTCGGAATAGTCGGCATTGTATTCGGACAGGCGCGCATTGCAGACCTCCAGCGTCCCCTTGGGAATGCCGAGCTCCTTCATGTTGGCCTCGACCACATCCTCGCGCGCCACCAGGACCGGCTTACCCAGACCCTGGGTCTGGAAGGCATAGGCCGCCCGGATCACGGCCGGCTCCTCACCCTCGGCAAAGACGATGGTCTTCGGCTCGGCCCGGATGGAAGCGGAAATGCGCTGCTGCAGTGCCGCCGTCGGATCGAGCCGTCGCGCCAGCACCTGCTTGTAGTTGTCCTGTTCGGAAATCGGCCGGCGGGCGACGCCGGTATCGATCGCTGCCTGGGCGACGAAGGGCGGCACCCAGGAGATCAGCCGCGGATCGAACGGCGTGGGAATGATGTAGTCGCGGCCATATTGCAGGCGCTCCACCCGGTAGGCCCTGGCCACCTCGTCGGGCACGTCCTCGCGCGCCAGCGCCGCAAGTGCCTGGGCCGCCGCGATCTTCATCTCCTCGTTGATCGTGCGCGCCCGCACGTCCAGAGCCCCGCGGAAAATGTAGGGAAAACCCAGCACATTATTGACCTGGTTGGGATAGTCCGAACGTCCCGTCGCCATGATCACGTCGTCGCGCACCTCGGCCACCTCCTCCGGTGTGATTTCCGGGGTGGGATTGGCCATGGCGAAGATAATGGGATTGGGCGCCAGCGAGGCGACGATTTCCCTGGTGAAGACGCCCGCTGCCGACAGGCCCAGCAGGACATCGGCGCCTTCGGCGGCCTCGGCCAGGGTGCGCTTGTCCGTGTCGATGGCGTGCTTCATCAGGCGTTCATGCCCGCCCGGCCGGCCGGTATAGACCACGCCGTCGATATCGACGACGGTAGTGTTTTCCGGCTTCACGCCCATCGACTCGATCAGTTCGAGCACGGACAGGCCCGCCGCCCCGGCCCCGCACAGAACGACCTTCAGATCCTCGAACCTTCGTCCCGTCAGATCGCAGGCATTGATCAGGCCCGCCGCGGCGATGATCGCCGTGCCGTGCTGGTCGTCGTGAAAGACCGGAATGTCCAGCTCTTCGCGCAGGCGTGTTTCGATCTCGAAGCATTCCGGCGCCTTGATGTCTTCCAGATTGATGCCGCCGAACGTATTGCCGAATCCGCGCACGCATTCGATGAACTTGTCGGGATCGGTGTAGTCGACCTCGACATCGACCGCATCGATATCGGCAAAGCGCTTGAACAGCACCGCCTTGCCTTCCATTACCGGCTTGGAGGCCGCCGCCCCCAGATTGCCCAGTCCCAGGATCGCGGTGCCGTTGGACACGACCGCGACCATATTACCCTTGGAGGTGTAGTCGTAGACCGTTTCCGGGTTTTCCGCGATCGCCCGTACCGGCGCGGCCACGCCTGGCGAATAGGCCAGGGCGAGATCGCGCTGGGTGGCCATGGGCTTGGTCGGCGCGACGCCGAGCTTGCCCGGCACGGGTTTCATGTGAAAGGCGAGTGCGTCGGCGTCGATCTGATCGTTGGGGCGAACAGTGGATTCAGAAGGCATGGGGGTCGTCCGGTCGAGGGTGGGAGGCGAACATGGACCGCGCCGCCGCGGTAGCCAAGCCCCGGCAAGCGCCTAGCTCTTATGCTCCAGCAGATGGCTCGCGGCGGCCCGGCGGCGTTGTGCGCGGGCGAGATCGTGCAGGCATTCCGGCAGGATTTCCGGCAGGTCCTCGGCGATCAGCCCCGGGCCCAGGCGCCGCCCGGCATCGCCATGCAGCCAGGCCGCAGCACAGGCGGCCTGGACGGCCGGCATGCCGCGCACCAGAAGGCCGCCGATCATGCCGGCCAGCACATCCCCGCTGCCCGCTGTCGCCAGGGCCGGCGAGGCATGCCGGTTGACCGCGGGCGTGTGGCCGGGCGCGGCCACGACCGTGTCCGGCCCCTTGAGCAGGACGATGCAGCCGGCCCGCTCCGCGGCCCGGCGGGTGCGCTCGATCCTGTTGCCGCTCTCCGGACCCAGATCGGGGAACAGGCGGCGAAACTCGCCCTCGTGCGGCGTCAGCACATCGCCGGTGCGAAGGAGGCTGAACAGAACCGCCGGATCGTCTTCGAAACTGGTCAGGGCGTCGGCGTCGAGCACCAGCGCGGCGCCCTGCCCGGCCGCGCTGCGGACGGCCTCACGCGCCGCCTCCCCCACGCCCAGCGCCGGCCCCAAAACTGCGGCATCCGCACGCAGTTCGGCCAGCACCGGCCCGGCCTCGGGCGCGTCAGCCCAGCGCCGCACCATGACGGCCGTCGAGGCGGCGGCATTGACCAGCAACGCCTCCGGCGGGCTGACCAGCGTTACCAGCCCGGCCCCCATGCGCAGCCCCGCCCGCGCGGCCAGGCGCGCCGCCCCGGTCGAGGAGACCCCGCCGGTGAACACCGCCAACCGGCCGCGTGCGTGTTTGTGATCGTCCCTGCGCTCCACCGGCAGGCCTGCCAGCCAGCCGGCCGGCGTGTTCACGGCCGCCACGGGTGTTACGACCGAGCGCCAGCCGCCGGGAATGCCGATATCGGCCACAACCACCTCGCCGCACAGGGATGCCGCCGGATCGAGCACATGAGCCGGTTTGCGCGCGTGGAAGGTGACGGTCAGCGTCGCCGGGGCCACGGGACCGGCTTTCGCGGTGCCGTCTCCGGGAAGTCCCGATGGCAGGTCCGCCGCGATGACCGGAACTCCCGCCCTGGTCATTGCATCCGCCAGGGCGGCGGCAGGCCCGTCCAGCGGACGGCTGAGCCCGGCGCCGAACAGGGCGTCCACGATCAGCCCGGCCCCTTCGAGAAATCCCGGCTCGGCCGGTTCGGCCGCCATGCCCCAGGCATCCCGCGCCCAGGCGGCATCGCCCTTGAGAGATCCGGCATCGCCCAGCAGCGCCACGCGCACATCCCAGCCCGCCTCGCGCAGGGCCGCGGCCGCCACGAATCCGTCGCCGCCATTATTGCCCGGCCCGCACAGGACATGCACCGGGCGCCGTGCCCAGCGAGCGCGAATCGCGTCAGCCATCGCACGCCCCGCCTTGTCCATAAGGCCTTGCGACGCCACACCGTTTTCAACGGCATAACGGTCACAGGCACCGCAATCCTTGGTCGACAGGACGTCATCGTGCATGGTCGCTCCATTGTGTAGCAGTGGCGCCCGTTTGTGAGGCATTTATCGAACCGGCTGTTTGAGAGTACGGTTTCAACCTTGTCACGTTTCGGCCCGGCTCTAGCGTCGCGGCGAGATCATTGGAGTCGGTGATGAAGAAAATCGAAGCCATCATAAAGCCCTTCAAGCTCGACGACGTGAAGGAGGCCCTGCAGGAAATCGGCGTGCAGGGGCTCACCGTCATCGAGGCCAAGGGTTTCGGGCGGCAGAAAGGTCATACGGAACTCTATCGCGGCGCCGAATACGTCGTCGACTTCCTGCCCAAGATCAAAATCGAACTCGTGCTGCCGGCCGACCGGGTCGATGCGGCCATCGAGGCGATCCAGAACGCGGCCCAGACCGGCCGGATCGGCGACGGCAAAATTTTCGTCAGCCCGATCGAAAGCGTCATTCGCATCCGCACCGGCGAAACCGGCCGCGACGCGCTTTAACACCGAAACCGACGACAAAACCCCGGAGCCCGGCCCATGTCAGATGCCATCCTGAAGAAACTCAAGGACGAAGACATCCAGTATGTCGACCTGCGCTTTACCGACCCGCGCGGCAAGTGGCAGCACGTCACCTTCGATCGTTCCCAGGTGAACGAGGACTTTTTCGAGGACGGGATCATGTTCGACGGCTCCTCGATCGCCGGCTGGAAGGCGATCAACGAGTCCGACATGGTGCTCAAGCCGGACACGCACTACGCCACGCTTGACCCGTTCTATCAGCAGCCCACCCTGGTGATGATCTGCGACATCCTCGAACCGGGTACGGGCGAGGCCTATAACCGCGACCCGCGCACCACGGCCAAGAAGGCCGAAGCCTTCCTGAAATCCTCCGGCATCGGCGACACCGCCTATTTCGGTCCGGAAGCCGAATTCTTCGTGTTCGACGACGTCAAGTGGCGCGCCTCGCAGGAAGAGACCGGCTACAAGCTGGACAGCGAAGAGGGGCCCTGGAATTCCTCGAGCGACTTCGAGGGCGGCAATCTGGGCCACCGTCCCGGCATCAAGGGCGGCTATTTCCCGGTCAATCCGGTCGATAGCGGCCAGGACATGCGCTCGGAAATGCTGGCCGTTCTTGAGGAACTGGGCTGCGAGCCGGAAAAGCACCACCATGAAGTGGCGCCGTCCCAGCACGAGCTGGGGATGAAATTCTCCTCGCTCACAACGATGGCCGACCGCATGCAGCTGTATAAGTATACGGTGCACATGGTCTCCCACGCCTACGGCAAGACCGCGACCTTCATGCCCAAACCGGTCTGGAACGACAACGGCACCGGCATGCACGTGCACCAGTCGATCTGGAAGGACGGCAATCCGCTGTTCGCCGGCGACCGCTATGCCGACCTGTCGGAGACCTGCCTCCACTATATCGGCGGCATCATCAAGCACGCACGCGCCATCAATGCCTTCGCCAACGCCTCGACAAATTCCTACAAGCGCCTGGTGCCGGGCTTCGAAGCGCCGGTCCTGCTGGCCTATTCCGCGCGCAACCGTTCCGCCTCGATCCGTATTCCGTGGGTCTCCTCGCCCAAGGCCAAGCGTATCGAGACACGCTTCCCGGATCCTGCCGGCAATCCCTATCTGACCTATTCGGCGCTGCTGATGGCCGGTCTCGACGGGATCGAGAACAAGATCGATCCGGGCGACGCCATGGACAAGGATCTCTACGACCTGCCGCCGGAAGAGCTCAAGGACATACCAACCGTCTGCCGCTCGCTGCGCGAAGCCCTCGAATCGCTCGATGCCGACCGCGACTTCCTCAAGAAGGGCGGCGTCATGGATGACGACCAGATCGACGCCTATATCGATCTCAAGATGGAAGAGGTGCTGCGTTTCGAAATGCACCCGCATCCGGTCGAGTTCGACATGTATTACTCCTGCTAGGCAGCACGCCTGGCGGCAGGATTGCGAGACCGCCGGACGGCCGGGCCCAGCGCCCGGCCGTTTCCGTTGCGCTTTCGTGCATCTGCCACGGTCGACGCGGGGCGAAGCATTCGCTACAAATCCTCAACCATTCGGCAAATCCCTCCCGGGAAATCCTGTCAGGAGTTCGTATGCGTCGCCGTTTTCTGTTTGCCAGCGCCCTTGTCACGCTGACCGTTGCGGCCCCGACCGCCCTTGCCGACCGCGAGATCGACAGCGAAATCACCTCTCCGGTGGCAACCTCCACAGCAGGCTCCGGCGGCGGTGCAGACAATATCGTCATCACCAGCAATGGCCGCGTCGTACTTTCCTCGCCCGGCACGGCGGTGACGCTGGACAGCGACAATGACGTCACCATGGACGGCGAAATCGAGATCATCTCCGACGACGACGGCGCCGTGGGCATCCATGTCGTCGGCGGCAATTCCGGCGATCTTAATATCGGCGGCGATATCGTGCTCGATTCCGAAACGCAGCCGGAAGACGAGGGCGAGGACGAGGATCAAGGCTTTTCCGATCTGGACGGTCCCACTGCGATCGGCGGCGAACGCATCGGCGTTCTGATCGATGGTACCGGCGCCTTTGTCGGCAATGTCATCATGGACGCCAGCGGCACGATCACTGTTACCGGCAACGATTCGGCCGGCATCCGGGTGCTGACCGGCGTTGATGGCGACATGCGCCTGGATGGCGCGATCTCGGTGGTGGGCGACAACTCCTACGGCGTCGATCTGTCCGCCGGCCTGACCGGCGATCTCGCCGTGACCTCGGGCGTCAGCACGCGCGGCGGCAATTCCACCGCGGTCAATGTGGCCGGCGATGTCGGCGGTGGCTTCTACCTGCACGGCACCGTGAACGCGACGGGCTACCGCTTCTCCCGCTATTCGAACAACGACGTCTATCTCGCCACGCTGGAAGACGACGACATGCTGCAGAGCGGGCCCGCCGTTCTGGTGCGGTCGAATATCGCCGGCGGGATCCTGTTCGACGCACCGACTGCGGAAAACGGCCTGTCCGGGGCCAGCGCGGTCAATTTCCGCGGTGAAGCCCCGGCCGTGCAGATTCTGGCCGCCACCGGCGACATCGTGATCGGCGAGGCCATCCAGCCCGCCGTCGAGGACAATGAAAACACCGAGGACGAAGACGAGAGTCTGCCGGAAATCCCGCTGGGATATTCCTTCGTCAATCGCGGCTCGGTGACAACGACATCCGATCTCAACGACCGGTCGGCCACGGGCATTCGCGTGGGCGGCAGCGACAATGGCGCCGGCGGGCTCTTCACCGCCACACTGAGCGAAGGCCTGCTGAACACGGGCAGCATTTCGGCAACCTCCTATGCCGACACCGTGACCGCACCGTCCATCGCCATCCATCTGGACGACGGGGCCATTCTGCCGGTCCTGACCAATGAGGGCGTGCTGAGCTCCACCTCCAACTCGGCAAGCGGTGCCACGGTTTTCGGCAGCGCCTTTGCGCTGGTGATCGAAGACGAGGCGGTGCTGGAATCGCTGGTCAATTCGGGCCAGATCCTGGCATCCGGCCGAAACGGCGGCAGCGCCTACGGCATCATCGACCGCTCCGGCACGCTGGAATCGATCACCAATACCGGCCGCATCGTCGTCTCGCGTACCGAAGTCTCCGACTATCTCGACGCCGACGGCAATCTGGTCGAGCCGGAGGACAATGACGACTACGAGCTTGTCGCCCTGGACGCGCGCGCCAACACGACGGGCACAAATTTCCGCCAGTATTGGGAACCCGTGCCCGACGACGGCAATGACGACACCACCGAACCCACGGTTCTGGACGCCAATATCTTCGTTGTCGGCGACATGCTGTTCGGCAGCGGTGACGACACGCTGACGGTCGAGGCCGGGCGCATCACCGGCACGGTCTCCTTCGGCGACGGCCAGGACGCACTCGTGATCGACGGGCGGACCGTACACGATGAAATCCAGCGTCTCATCGATGAAGGCATTGTCGAGGAGATGACGCAGGAGGAGATCTACGCCTCCCTTCCCTATGTCACCAGCGCCATCACCGACAGCGACGGCAATCTGTCCATCGCGGTGGACTTTGCCACGCTGGAACTGGTCGATGACGGCGCCCTGGAAATTTCCGACGCCCGCTTCGGCGAGGGCAGCCTGCTGCTGCTGCAGGTGGATGCCGAAGCCAACAGCCTGCGCAATATCGTAGCCAGCGGCGACATCGTCTTCGAAGCCGGTTCCCGCCTGTCGGTCTCGCTGTCCAACCTGGTCGGCGGCGGCGGCGAATTCGAACTCGTCCGTGCCGGCAATCTGGTGATCGAGGAAGACCTGGCGACACTAAACGACTCGCCGTCGCCTTTCCTCTACAACACGGCCTTCGAAACCGATCCGGACAATGACAATGTCATCCTGCTGACATTGCAGCGCAAATCGGCGAGCGAGCTGGGTCTCAACGCCAACCAGGCCGCCGCCTACGAGACTGCGTTCAACACCTGGACCGACAATGAGGCGCTGGGCGCCGCGCTGGCCTCCCTGACCAATCAGGACGCCTTCCTGAACGCCTACAACCAATTGCTGCCGGAATACGCCGCCAGCGCCATCCAGTTCGCCCTTGCCAGCAATGACAGCGCCACCGGGGCCTTGGCCAACCGGCTGGAAGCGGTGCGCCGCAGCCCGGAGGAAAGCGGCGGGCTGTGGATCCAGGAATTCGGCTATTTTGCCGACCGGGCCGGCACGGCCTTCGGTCCGGGCTATCGCGGCCAGGGGATCGGGGTTGCCGTCGGTTTCGACCGGCCGCTGGGCATGTTCTACGCCGCGGGTATCAACTTCGTCGGCTCGGCCAGCGAGATCTCCGAGGTCGACGGCGTCGACGATCCGATGTCGGCGCTGACCGCCCAGATCGGCACCTATGCCGGCGCGAGCTTCTCCTCGGTCAATCTCGATCTCTATGCCGGTGCCGGCTACGACAGTTTCGAGCACAATCGCCGCGTCCTCATAGGCGAATTCGATGCGTCTCCCAGCGCCGAATGGTCCGGCTACCACGTCACCGGTTCGGGCCGTCTCTCGCGCGATTTCGAATTCGGCGGCCGCTATTATGTGCGCCCGTCCCTGTCGGTCGACTATCTGCGCCTGTTCGAGGAATCCTATACCGAAACCGGTGGTGGCACGGGGATCGACCTGTCTGTCGGCGAACGCGAAACCACCAGTTTCAACGGATCCGCGGTGATGGCATTCGGCGCGGTGTTCGATGGCGATGACAGCTGGTGGTCGCCGCATGTGCGCCTGGGCTATCGCAGCGAGTTCTCCAACGACATCACCGAAACCGAAGCCAGCTTCGTCGATTATGACGAGGTCTTCACCCTGAGGTCCCAGCAATTGCCGGGCTCGGGCTTCCTGTTCGGCTTCGGCGTGAGCGCCGGATCCGGCTACTCCACCTTCTCTTTCGACTATGATGCCGACGTACGCGACGAGTTCATCCGCCATACCGCACGCTTGGTGATGCGCTTGGTATTCTAGCCCAGGCGTTCCCGGGTCCGGCAACTGCCGGTTAACCCTGTTGAGCGAGGCTTGCACGCATGACACGTGCAGGCCTCGTTCTTCTATGCGCCGTCCTCGGCGTCACCGCCTGCGGCCACCGGCCGCCGGACCAGGTAACCGATGCCTGCCTGATCCTGGAAGACAATCGCTCCTGGTGGCGCGCCCTGCAGCGCACGGAACGCCGTTGGGGCGTTCCGCCTGGCGTGCAGCTGGCGATCCTGCGCCGCGAATCCAGCTTCAACGCCCATGCCCGTCCTGCCCGCAACCGCCTCCTGGGCATCATCCCGACGACCCGTCCCTCCAGCGCCTATGGCTACGCCCAGGCACTCGACCAGACCTGGGACTGGTACCGCGAGGACACCGGCCGCCGCGGCGCCGACCGCGACGATTTCGACGATGCCGTGGATTTTGTCGGCTGGTACGCGTCGAAGAGCCGCCAATTGTCGGGCGTACAGCCCTATCAGGCCCGCGAGCTCTATCTGACCTATCACGAAGGTCATGGCGGCTATAATCGTGGCACCTATCGCGGCAAGGGCTGGCTGATCCGGGCCGCCGACACGGTGGCGCGCGACGCCAACCGCTATCAGAGCCAGATCGATCGCTGCGAACGCCGCCTGTCGCGCCGCTTCTGGCTGCTCTGAAAAATACCGGTCGGCGCCCGACTCGTGCATGTTGGGCACATGTCTTCGCAAAACTCTGAAAACGACCTGTTCGGCGGCGCCCCCGCCCCCTCGCCGGAGAAGGCTCCTGCTCCCGGCTATTCGGCCGCGCATATCGAGGTGCTCGAAGGCCTAGAGGCCGTGCGGCGCCGGCCCGGCATGTATATCGGCGGCACGGACGAGCGCGCCTTCCACCACCTGTTTGCGGAAATCCTCGACAATTCTATGGACGAGGCCGTGGCCGGCTGGGCCGACCGTATCGAGGTCGTGGTCGGCGAGGACGGTTATATCACCGTGACCGACAATGGCCGCGGCATTCCCGTCGACCCGCACCCGAAATATCCCGACAAGTCGGCGCTCGAAGTTGTGATGACCATTCTACATGCCGGCGGCAAGTTTTCCGACAGTGCCTACAAGACGTCCGGCGGCCTGCACGGGGTGGGCGTATCGGTGGTGAACGCGCTGTCCGAACAGCTCGAAGTCGAGGTCGCCCGCGACAAGACCCTGTGGCGTCAGATATTTTCCCGGGGCCTGCCCCAGGGCAAGCTGGAAAAGGTCGGCCCGGCTCCCAACCGGCGCGGCACCAGGATCCGCTTCAGGCCCGATACCCAGATCTTCGGCGAGAAGATGCAGGTCAAGCCGGCCCGGGTCTATGCCATGGCCCGTTCCAAGGCCTACCTGCGGCGCGGCGTGAAGATTCAGTGGCGCTGTGCGCCAGGCCTCGTGGACGGTACTGATATCCCGTCCGAAGACCTGCTCTGCTTTCCCGGCGGCCTCGCCGACCGGATGAGCGAACTCGCGGCGAAGAGCTCGCTGATCACGGCCGACGTCTTCGCCGGCCGTGTCGAGCGCGAGGACGGCGCCGGCGGTGTGGAATGGGCCGTAACCTGGTCGGCCAACGGCTATGGCAGCGAGGCCGACGGATTCTGCCAGTCCTACTGCAACACCGTACCCACGCCCCAGGGCGGCACCCACGAGCAGGGCCTGCGCGCGGCGCTGACCAAGGGCCTGCGCGCCTATGCCGAACACACCCATGCCAAGAAGGCGGCCAATATCACGCCCGACGACGTTCTGGGCGGGGCTGGCGCACTGGTTTCGGTCTTCATCGGCGATCCGGAATTCCAGGGCCAGACCAAGGAACGTCTGGCCACCCCCGAGGCCACCAAACTGGTGGAAACCGCGGTGCGCGACCAGTTCGACCACTGGCTGGCCGGCGCACCCAAGGAAGCCGCCAAACTGGTCGAATTCGCAATCGAGCGCGCCGACGAGCGCATGCGGCGGCGCAAGGAAAAAAACGTCAAACGACAGACCGCCTCACGCCGTCTGCGCCTTCCTGGCAAACTGGCCGACTGTTCGCGCGCCGGTTCGGAGGGTACCGAGCTGTTCATCGTCGAGGGCGACTCGGCCGGCGGGTCTGCGAAACAGGCGCGCTCGCGCCAGACCCAGGCCATCCTGCCGCTGCGCGGCAAAATCCTGAACGTCGCCTCGGCCACAGCCGACAAGATCGCCGCCAACCAGGAAATCTCCGACCTCCTGCAGGCGCTGGGCTGTCAGACCGGATCGCGTTTCAATCTGGACGATCTGCGCTATGAACGCGTCGTCATCATGACCGACGCCGATGTCGACGGTGCCCATATCGCCGCACTGCTGATCACCTTCTTCTACCGCTCCATGCCGGAACTCATCCATTCCGGCCGTCTCTTCCTGGCCCAGCCGCCGCTCTACCGGCTCACCCAGGGCTCGCGCACGCTCTATGCCCGCGACGATGCGCACCGCGAACAGATCGTCCGCGACGAGTTCAAGGCCAATGCCAAGGTCGAGGTGGGCCGGTTCAAGGGTCTGGGCGAAATGACACCGGCCCAGCTCAAGGAAACCACGATGGATCCGGACAAGCGCACGCTGGCACGGGTGGTGATCGACGAGAACGACCTGCCGACACTGGATCAGCTGGTAGAGACCCTGATGGGCAAGAAGCCGGAAGCGCGCTTCAAATTCATCCAGGACAATGCGGCCTTTGTCGACGAAGCGGAGCTGGATCTTTAGACCAAGCACACCTTCGCGCATTGGCCTCGGGCCGCTACGGCGCTAGCTTCCTTCCCGAACGGATACAAGGGGAGAGACATGGTCCGACTGACCGCACTTGCCGGTGCGCTCGCCGCGATGACTTCGCTGGCACACGCCGAACCGATCGAATTCTACCAGGTTGACGCCATGCCCTATGACGAGAGCGTCCCCGCGCCGGAGGACGTTCTGGGCTTCGGTGTCGGCGAGAGGCCGGTGCGGCACGACCAGATGGTGACGTATCTTACCCAGCTGGCAGAGCTCTCCGACCGGATCACCGTGGAGACCATCGGGCATACCCACGAAGGCCGGCCCATCCTGTTCTTCGTGGTCACCTCGCCGGAGAACCACGCCCGGCTGGACGCGATTCGCGAAGCCCATCTCGCCCAGCTGGAACCGGGCGCCCAGCCGGCCGACTTGCCTGCCGTGGTCTGGCTCAATTACGGCGTCCACGGCGCCGAATCGGCCGGCATGGATGCGGCCATCCCCACCCTCTACCACTACGCCGCCGCGGAAGGCTTGGAGATCGAGGCCGATCTGCGCGAGGCGGTGATCCTGATCACGGCGATCTTCAATCCGGACGGCCATTCGCGCCGGGTCAATCATGTCGAGACGTTCGGCGGCACGGTGCCCGTCACCGATCCGGATCATGAACAGCACAATCTGTGGACCGAAGCGCGCACCAATCACTACTGGTTCGATCTCAACCGGCAATGGCTGTTGCAGACCCAGCCGGAAAGCCAAGCCTGGCTGAGGCAGTGGCATCGCTGGAAACCGATGGTCTCGGCCGATTTCCACGAAATGGGTACCGAGAGCACGTTCTACTTCCACCCCGGCGAACCGCGCCGGCGCAATCCGCTGATCCCGGAACGCGCCCGCGAACTGACCCGCGGCATCGCCCAGCACCACATCAACTTCCTCGACAGCGAGGCCCGGCTCTATACGTCAGAGGAAGGCTTCGACAACTTCTATGTCGGCAAGGGCTCGACCTATCCCCAGGTGAATGGCTCGCTGGGCATCCTGTTCGAGGTCGGCGCGGCACGCGGCGGCCTGATCGAGGCCGATCGCGGCCTGGTGCGCCATGCCGACAATGTGCGCACGCATTTTCGCACCTCGCTGACAACCGTCTCCGGCGCCCTCGCCCAGCGCGACGAGATCGGCGCCTATCAGCGCCAGTTCTTCAATGATGCGATGCGCCAGGCGCGCAATGACGATGACCGGGCCTTCGTCTTCACCGCCGAAGGCGATCCGGTGCGGGCGGCCTTCTTCCTCGACCTGCTCGACCGCCACGATATCCGCGTCAACGCGCTGGCGCGCGATGTGGAGATCGACGAGCAGGCCTATCGTGCCGGAGAGGCCTATGTGGTCGAACTGGCCCAGCCGCAATACACGATGATCCGCTCCATCTTCGACCGCGTCACCGAATTCGAGGAGAATGTGTTCTACGACGTGTCCGGCTGGACCCTGCCGCTGGCTTACGATCTCGACTACGCGGCCCTGGGCGGACGGTTCAATGCCGGCCTGCTCGGCGAGGCGGTGGAGCCGGCCCCGATCGGCCGCGAGGCACCGGAGCCCTCCTCCTACGGCTATGTCCTGCGCTGGTCGGACTATTACGCCCCGCGCGCGCTCTATCGTCTGCTCGACAATGATATCCGCGTGCGCGTGGCCACCGAACCGGCGACCATTTCGACCCCCCAGGGCGATCTCGAATTCGGTCCCGGCGCCGTCTTCGTGCCGCTGGTCGGTCAGGAACTGGGCCGCCGCGCCATCCACGACCTGGTTGCCCGGGCGGCCACGGAAGACGGTGTGGCGGTCTATTCGGTCACCTCGGGATCGACGGCGGGCGGTTCGCCCGATCTGGGCGATTCCAGCGGTTTCCGCTCGGTCGAGCGACCGGAAGTGCTGCTTCTCTTCGGCGACGGACTGACCAGCTATGATGCCGGCGAAGTCTGGCACCAGCTCGATCACCGCATGCATATCCCGGTGACATTGCGCCGCAAGGACGAGATCTCCGGGCTGGACTGGTCGCGTTACACCCACCTGGTCATCGTCGGCGGCGGAAATACGAGCCTTCCCGAGGCGGCGCGGGACCGCATCGCGCAGTGGATTCGCGAAGACGGCGGCATTCTCGTCGCCACGCGGCAGGCCGCCGAGATGGCCCAGGGCGCCTTCCTCGGGGTGGAAGCGGCCGAGGAGGAAGACGAAGCGGAAGCGGAACCGCTGGAACGCCGCAATTATGCCGACATGGCCATCGACGACGCCGAACACGTCATCGGCGGGGCCCTGTTCGCGGGCGATCTGGACACGACGCACCCGATCGGTTTCGGCTATGCTGACCGCTTCCTCGCGCTGCACCGCAACACCACGCTTACCCTGGAACGACCCGAGGACGACCCCTTCGCCGTGGTGGTGGAATATACCGACGCCCCGCTGCTGTCGGGCTATGCCTCCCAGCGGCGCCGGGACGAGATCGGCGGCACGCCGGCCGTGGTGGCGCAGCGGCTGGGTTCGGGCACGGTGATCCTGTTCGCCGACAATCCGAACTTCCGCGCCACATATCGCGGCAACGAGAAAATGTTCATGAATGCCGTCTTCTTCGGCGGGCTGATCGATCGCGCCCGCGGCGATTACTGACAAGGCCGGCCGGCCCGGGTGTCCGGGCCGGCCGTTTGTACCATTCAACAGGATTGGTGCCCGCGGACCGTCACACGATCGCCGCCGGTATGCGTACGCGTCTGGAAATCCTGTTCGGCTGAACCTGCTGCCCAGGACGGTTTTCCCCGGCCATGTCCGGTTTCGTCATTTGACGCTCGCCCACGAAGCGCGTTCAATCGGCCCTCTTCGCCCGCCAGGGAGTGTCGGCGGGTGCCAATGGGGATATCGCAATGAAACTGACAGCAAGCCTGCCAGCCGCAGCGGCATTGACCGCCGCGTTTGCGCTGGCCGCCTGCAATGGCGGTTCCGAACCGTCCGACAATGGCGGCACAAACGGATCCGATTCCGGCGACGGCGAGATCGTCCGGATCAATCTGGATCCGTACCCGTCGACCTACCGGCCGCGCCCGAGCGGCGTCACCCTGATCCGTGGCGGCACCGTGCTCGACGGTGTAGGCGGACAGATCGACAATGGCGACGTACTGATCGAGAACGGCCGGATCGCGGCCGTGGGAACCGGTCTGGAAGCGCCCGAAGGCGCCACGGTGATCGACGCGGCCGGCCGTTATGTCACGCCCGGCATCATCGACATCCACTCGCATCTGGGCGTCTATCCCTCGCCCGGCGCCAATGCCCACAGCGACGGCAATGAGGCGACCGAACCGGTGACCGCGGAAGTCTGGGCCGAACACTCGGTCTGGCCGCAGGACCCCGGCTTCGAACACGCCCTCGCCGGGGGTGTGACCACGCTGCACATCCTGCCCGGTTCGGCCAATCTGTTCGGCGGCCGCGGCATCACCCTGCGCAATGTGGCCGCACGCACCGTGCAGGAAATGAAGTTTCCCGATGCGCCCTACACCCTGAAAATGGCCTGCGGCGAAAACCCGTCGCGCGTGTACGGCAACCGCGGCCGCTCGCCGGCGACCGACATGGGCAATATGGCCGGCTATCGGGCGTCCTGGATCCGGGCATCGGACTATCGCGACAGCTGGGAGGAATACTGGGCCGAGGCGGAAGCCGGCGAGGATGCCGATCCGCCGACCCAGGACCTGGAACTGGACACGCTGATGGGTGTGCTGGAGGGCGAGATTCTGGTGCAGATGCACTGCTATCGCGCCGACCAGATGGCCCAGGTCATCGATATGTCGGAGGAGTTCGGCTATCAGGTCACGACCTTCCACCATGCGGTCGAAGCCTACAAGATCCCGGACCTCCTGGCCGAGGCGGGCTCGTGTGCCGCCGTGTGGGCCGATTGGGGCGGCTTCAAGATGGAAGCCTATGACAGCGTTCGCGAAAACCTGGCCATGACGCACGCAAACGGCGCCTGTGCCATGATCCATTCCGACGACGACAACGGCATCCAGCGGCTGAACCAGGAAATCGCCAAGGCGCTCGGCGACGGCCGCCGCGCCGGTCTGGACATTTCCGAGGCGGAGGCCTGGAGCTGGGTGTCCTCCAATCCGGCGCACGCGCTGGGTATCGGCGATCAGACGGGCGCCCTGCAGGAAGGCCTGCGCGCGGATATCGTCCTGTGGTCCGGCAATCCCTACTCCACCTACACACGGGCCGATCAGGTGTGGATCGACGGCGCACTCAGCTATGACCGCCGCAATGAAGACCTACAGCCCGTCCGCGACTTCATGCTCGGCCAGCCCGGCGAAGGAGAGCAGTAATGAGACAGCTGATTTCAGCCCTGGCGGTCGGCCTGACGCTCGCAGCGCCCGCCGCCGCCCAGACCTACGCCGTCACCAATGGCCGCGTGGTCACCAATACCGATAGTGGCATTCTGGAGAACGCGACGGTGGTCATTCGCGACGGCGATATCGTTGCGGTCGGTACGGGCGCAGACGTGCCCTCCGACGCCACGGTGATCGATGCCCAAGGCGGCTGGATCACACCCGGCCTCTTCGCTCCCTATTCCCAGCTTGGGCTGATCGAGGTCGCGCTGGAGGGGTCCACCACCGACCACAGTGCCGGCGAAAGCCCGTTCTCCGTCGCGCTGGACGTGGCCGACGGCTTCAATCCGGCCGGTACGCACATCGCCTCCAACCGGATCGAAGGCCTCACCCGGGCGGCGCTGTTCCCGTCGACCGGACACAATATCTTTGCCGGCCACGGTGCGCTGATCGACACGTCCGGAGCCGCGGATTCCTTGTTCCAGAGCGGCAGTTTCGTCGTGGCTGACCTGTCGCAGTCCGGGGCCAGCGAAGCCGGCGGTTCGCGTCCGGCGGCCTGGGCCTATCTGGAAGCCGCCCTCGCCGATGCGCGCGGCTATCCGGGCCGTTTCGCCGGCGATCACGAAGGCGACGCGCTCAACCGGTTCGACGCGGCCGCATTGCTGCCGGTGGCACGCGGACGCATGCCACTGATCTTGCAGGTCAACCGGGCGGCCGACATCCGCCGGGCAATCCGCTTCCAGGAAGACAATGCCCCGCTGCAGATCGTTATCGCCGGCGCAGCCGAAGCCTGGATCGTGGCCGACGAACTGGCCGAGGCCGGCATCCCGGCGATCATCGATCCGCTGCAGGACCTGCCGTCATCCTTCGATACGATCGGCTCCTCGCTGCAAAACGCCGCACGGCTCCACGCCGCCGGCGTGACGGTGGCCTATGCCACCCTCACCGCAGACGGGTATTTCAATGCACGCCTGCTGCCCCAGCATGCCGGCAATGCCGTGGCCAACGGCGTTGCCTGGAATGCGGCTTTCCGCGCCATCACCCTCACCCCGGCCGAAATCTTCGGCGTGGGCGACCGCTACGGCGCCCTGGCACCGGGTTATGCAGGCGATGTCGTGGTCTGGGATGGCGACCCGCTGGAAGTGATGAGCGCGCCGACGGCGATATTCATCGATGGCGAGCCGACGGAGATGGAATCACGGCAGACCCGGCTGCGGGACCGTTACATCAATATCACGGACGACACGCCATTTGCCTATAGAGACTAGGCTTTCAGCCCTGTTGCGTTGACACAACGCAGCGTGTCCGTATTTTGCGCCCACCTGCGGCCGCGCCATAACGGCGCGGCCGTACTTCTTAGTGTCTTGACCAAAGGACGCCATGACGTTCGCCGAACTCGGACTGAGCCCGAAACTCCTCGAAGCCATTGAAGCGGCCGGCTATACCGAGCCGACCCCGATTCAGGCCGGCGCCATTCCGCCGGCCCTGGCCGGACGCGACGTCCTCGGCATCGCCCAGACGGGCACCGGCAAGACGGCCTCCTTCACCCTGCCGCTGATCGAACGCCTCTCGCGCGGACGCGCCAAGGCGCGCATGCCGCGCTCGCTGATCATCGCGCCCACGCGCGAACTGGCCGCCCAGGTGGCGGAGAATTTCGAGACCTATTCGAAAGGCCAGAAACTCTCCATGGCGCTGCTGATCGGTGGCGTCGCCTTCGGTCCCCAGGAAGAGATCCTCAACAAGGGCGCCGATGTGCTGATCGCGACGCCCGGCCGCCTACTGGACCATTTCGAGCGCGGCAAATTGCTGATGACGGGCGTGCAATTCCTCGTCGTCGACGAAGCTGACCGCATGCTGGACATGGGCTTCATCCCGGATCTGGAACGCATTTTCAACATGGTCCCGCCGCGCCGGCAGGTCTTGTTCTTCTCGGCCACGATGCCGAAGGAAATCAAGAGCCTGGTCGATCGTTTCCTGAACGATCCGGAACGTGTCGAAGTCGCCCGCCCGGCCACGACCGGCGCCAATATCAAGCAATTCCTGGTGCGTCTGAACTCCTCGGTTGCCAAGGACAAGCGTGCCGCCCTGCGCGCGGCGATGAATCGCGACGGCGTGAAGAACGGCATCATTTTCTGCAACCGCAAGCGCGACGTCGATATCGTGGCCCGCTCGCTGCAGCGCCACAGCTTTTCCGCCGCTCCGATCCACGGCGATCTGGACCAGTCAGCCCGCACCGCGACGCTGGCGGGCTTCAAGTCGGGCGAGCTGCGCTTCCTGGTCGCCAGCGATGTGGCAGCACGCGGACTGGACATTCCCGATGTCAGCCATGTCTTCAATTATGACACACCGCATCATGCGGACGATTATGTACACCGGATCGGCCGGACCGGACGTGCCGGGAAGACGGGTGAATCCATTACCATTGCCACTCCCGCCGACGACAAGTCCCTGTCCGCAGTGCTGAAACTGATCCAGCAGGACATCCCCGAACTCGACCTGGCCGGGCTTCCTGCCAAGGAAGACAGCGCACCGCCGAAACGGTCGCGTAGCGCCCCCAAGGATAAAAAGCAGGAGACGAGGAGAGCCGGGACGGACGCGGGCGAGAAAAGCCGAAAGCCCTCGCGAAGATCGTCTTCCAAACCACAGAAACCCAAAGACAATGATGGTCCCGTTGTGGGTTTCGGCGACCACGTTCCCGATTTCATGACCTGACCGTCGCGGCGTCCACGCAGGCTTCGCTCACCTGCATTCAACCGCAGCTCTGTCATATTTGATGAGCAATTTTTACCTCTTCTTTTCCTTTCAGGGCTAGCGTTCCACGTAACGCAGGCAGGGACGGGTCGCCTGCCGAGAAAAGGACAGATTCGTGAACGGTCGACTGCTGGGCAATGAGGGGCGTGAGTTCGCGCACAAGGCGCTGGATCTCATGGAACAGTACGGCGTTCCGCCAACGCCGGAGAATTATGCTGTCTGGATCTGCTACGCCAGCGACACCAATCCAGAACTCTGCGAATCGGTGCGCCAGCACATCGAGACCGATCAGGCCTTCACCGACAATCTGAACGCCGACCTGTTCGAGCAGTACTTCCAGTGGAAGGCCATCCAGGACGCCATCCTGGAAAGCGGCGGCGCTATGTGCCGCGAGCTTGGTTCAGTCCAGCAGCAATTGCAGGATGCCGAACGCGACACGGCAGCCTACGGCAAGGCCCTGGAAGGCGCGACCAGCCAGCTGGACAACGCCCAGGACGCCGAAAGCATGCGCCGCCTGGTGGAATCCCTGGTCTCGGCCACGGCCCGCATGCAGGCCCGCAGCCAGGCTCTGGAAGACAAGCTGCAGGCGACCTCAAACGAAGTGACGCAATTGCGCTCGCACCTGGAGAAGGTGCGCCAGGAAGCCATGACCGATGCCCTTACCGGTATCGCCAACCGCAAGCGTTTCGACGAGACCCTGCGACGCGCCCGGCGCGAGGCAGAAACCAAGAAACAGCCGCTCAGCCTGGTCCTGTGCGATATCGACTTTTTCAAGCGCTTCAACGACACCTGGGGCCATCAGACCGGCGACCAGATCATCCGCTTTGTGGCCGGCTGCCTGACCCGCCATTCCCAGGAGCATCACGTGGTCGCCCGCTATGGCGGCGAGGAATTCGGCATCGTGATGCCCAATACCGATGCCGGTACGGCCGCAGAGATTTCCGAACGCATCCGCAAGACCGTGGAATCGAAGAAGTTGCTGCGCAAATCGACCAATGAGGATTTGGGCAATATCACCGTCTCTCTGGGTGTTGCCACTTATCGCGACGGCGAATCGATCGAGGAACTCATCGAGCGATCCGACGCCAATCTCTACAAGTCGAAGACGGAAGGCCGCAACCGGTCGACCACGGATACGCCTGGCGCCACCCGCGACGCCGCCTGAGGCGGAGCCCAATCCAGTGGAATGAAGAAAGCCGTCCCCTCCGGGCGGCCTTTTCGTATCAGCCGTCGGCCGGCGGCCGGGTTGCCTGGAAACTCGGCCGGGCCGACCAGGCCTCGGCCAGGGCCTGCAATTGCGGCCGGTTCTCGCGCCAATGGCTCTCCGGATAGCGGAAATCGAGATAGGACAGGGCCACTGCCATGGTCAGCGGTCCCTGCGCCATGGGATTGTCGACCTCCCCCATGCCCGCTTCCAGCTCGTCCAGCGCGCGCAGAATGCCGCGCTCGCGGCGGCCGATCCAGAAATCGGAGCGGATGCCTTCGTCGCGCACCATTTCCACCCGGCGCATCACGGTGAGATCGAGAAGGCCGTTGCCCAACGCCTCCAGGCGCCGGTCATTCCAGTCGCGCGGCCACGGATCCCCGGCCTGTTCGGCAATGTAGTCGGCAATCAGCGCGCTTTCCGTGAGCGCCTGGCCGTCATCCATCATCAGACAGGGCACCCGGCCCAGCGGATTGGCGCTCAACAGGTCGGGATCGTCGTCGAAGGGATGCGCCTCCACCTCCTCCACCTGGCCGGCAAGCCCGAGCTCGCGCACCATGACGCGGCATTTTCGCGAATAGGGCGAGGTGGTGGAGATGATGAGTTTCATGGCGCCTCAGATTTCCTTCACAGGAACGATCGTCACGCTTTCCCCGCACCCGCAGGCATCGGTCTGGTTGGGGTTGTTGAAGACGAATTTCGCATGAAGCGGCGTGACTTCATAGTCTATCTGCGTACCGAGCAAAAACAGCAGAGCTTTCGACTCCAGCACGATCTCCACGCCCTTGTCCTCGACGCGCTCGTCGAGCCCGTCCGGGGTGTCCACGTACTCCATCTCGTATTCCATGCCCGCACATCCGCCATTCTTCACGCCGACGCGCAGGAAGCCGGTTCCGCGCTGGGCCATGATGGCCTTGACGCGCTCGGCAGCGGCATCGGTCAGAGTGACGGCCTTAGGGCGTTCGCGTAGAGCCATAATTCGATCCTAGAACATGTTGAGGGCGAGACGGGCCTCGTCGGACATGCGATCGGGCGTCCAGGGCGGTTCGAAGGTCAGATCGACCAGTGCCTTGTCGACCCCGTCCACCTTCTCCACCGCTTCCTGCACCCAGCCCGGCATCTCGCCGGCGACCGGACAGCCCGGCGCGGTCAGCGACATCTGCACCTTCAGGGTCCCATCCTCCTCCAGGTCGACCTTGTAGATGAGGCCCAGCTCGTAAATGTCGACCGGGATTTCCGGATCGTAGACGGTCTTCAGCGCCGCCACGACATCGTCGGTGATCCGCGCCAGCTCCTCGGGCGGAATCTCGCCCGGGGGCGGCGACACCGCATTCGCCACCTCTTCCGGCGTCGACGGGGTTGTCGAAGCCGGTTCCGCACTCCGCGCGGCGGAGAGGTCGATCACATCTCTGTTGGTCGTCTCGGTCATTGCACTGCCTAAATGAGAAACTCGCGGGACTTTTTCAATGCGTCCACGAACGCATCGGCCTCATCCATCGTATTGTAGATCGCAAAACTCGCCCGCGCCGTCGCGCTGACCCCCATGCGCGCCATCAGCGGCTGGGCGCAGTGATGGCCGGCGCGCACGGCCACGCCGTACTTGTCGAGGATCTGGGCAATATCGTGCGGGTGCGCCCCAGCCATGTCGAAACTGATGATCGCGCCCTTGTCCTGGGCGGTGCCGATGATGCGCAACCCGTCAATCTCCGACAGGCCGGCCACGGCGCGGTCCATCAGGGCCCGCTCATGTTCCATGATGGCCGTGCGGTCATGCCGCTCGACCCAGCGGATCGCAGCGCCCAGCCCGATCGCATCGGCGATCGCCGGCGTGCCCGCCTCGAACTTGTGCGGCGCGTCGGCGAAGGTCACATGCGTTTCGAAGACGTCGGCGATCATTTCCCCCCCTCCCATGAAGGGCGGCAGACGCTCCAGCCAGTCGCCCCTGGCGTAAAGCGCGCCGATGCCGGAGGGTCCGTAGAGCTTGTGGCCGGTAAAAACGAAGAAGTCGCAATCGAGCGCCTGCACATCGACGGGCAGGTGTACGGCAGACTGCGACCCGTCCAGCAGGACCGGCACGTCGTGATGGCTGGCGATCGTCCTGATCCGGGCGGTATCGTTGACCGTGCCCAGCACGTTGGACATGTGGGTAAGCGCGATCAGCCGGGTCTTCTCGTTGACCAGGTCTGCCAGATGTTCGTAATCCAGCTCGCCGGTATCGGTCACGCGCACCCATTTCAGGACTAAGCCTCCGGCATCACACGCCAAACGCCACGGCACGATATTCGAGTGATGCTCCATCTGGGAGATAATGATCTCATCGCCCGGCGCCAGCTTCTGGCAGAATGAGTGGGCAACCAGATTGATCGCCTCGGTGGACCCGCGGGTGAAGACGATCTGATCGGCCGACGGCGCATTGAGAAAACGCCGCACATCCTCTCGCGCCGCCTCGAAGGCCTCGGTGGTCTCGTTGGCCAGCGTGTGCAGTCCGCGGTGCACATTGGCATAGGAGGCACGGTAAACGCCCGCCACGCTCTCTATGACGAACTCCGGCTTCTGGGCCGATGCGGCATTGTCGAGATAGACCAGCGGCTTTCCGTTGATCTCGCGCTCGAGGATCGGAAATTCGCCGCGAATGGCCTCGACGTTCAGGGCACCGGGGATTTTGGCCTGATGGGTCACGACAAGGCCTCCAGCCGTTCGCGCAGCTCGCCCTTCAGCGTCTCGCGCAGCGTTTCGCCGGCGATACCGTCCAGCGGTTCGGCCAGGAAGCTCTCGATCAGCAGTGCCCGGGCCCGGGAGGCGGGCAGACCTCTCTGCCGCATATAGAAAAGCGCCGTTTCGTCTATGGCGCCCAAGGCATTACCATGCGCGCACTGAACGTCATCGGCGTAAATCTCCAGTTCCGGCTTGGCATCGATCTCGGCGCGCTCGTCCAGCATCAAAGCCCGGTGCGTCATGCGTGCATCGGTCTGCTGGGCAATACGGTCGACGATGAACTTGCCCTGGAAGACGCCATGGCCATGTGCGGCGGCGGCACCCTTGACCAGCTGCCGGGTCTGCCCGCCCGGTCCGGTGTGGCGCACGAAGGTCGTGGTGTCGGCATGATGTCCGGCCGCGAGCAGATAGACCCCGCCCAGATCCACTTCGGCTCCCTCGCCGGGATGGGTGATATGGGTTTCCATGCGCGACAGCTTCGCGCCGAAATCCAGCGTGCGCTGATTGAGCTGTGCACCCGGCTCCAGCAGGATTTCGGCTGAAGCGATGAACACGCCTTCCGGCGCAGCTGCGGCCACGCAGATGCGGTCCAGCCGCGCACCCGGCTCAAGCGTGATCTTTAGGTGCCAATTACCCAGCGCGCCGGCTTCGGCCCGGTAGTGCTCGACCAGGGTCACCGCATGACCGGCCGGCACTACGATCTCGGTATCGGCCGCGCTGGCACCCGGTTTCGCCGTCAGAACGAGGTTCAGACGGGCGCCGTCATCCGGGCGCAAGACCGCATCGTCCAGCCCCTCGACGACCAGCTTGCCCGGCGCTTCGATATCGTTCGCCGCACGGCGCAGGTCCGACCATTTCCACAATTCGTGGCGCTTGGTCGGCAAACCCTGCTCGCGGGTCGCCTCGCGCAGTTGCGCGCGCCAGCCCGTGGCGCCGTCCAGCGCGGTGATGAGGGCCGTTTCGGCGGGGGTATGAGTGAGTGTGGTGGCTGTCATGCGCTCACTCCGGTTTCAAACGCTGTCATCCCGGACGCATGCCCGGCCTTGAGCCGGGCGAAGATCCGGGACCCATACGCGCCGATGCGGGTCGGAAGCAGGCTCGCTGTCCGGGGACAAGCGTGCAACACCGGGATTATGGGTCCCGGCTCTGCACCCCGCTTTTGCGGGGTATCCGGCCGGGATGACAAATGAGGTGAAGGCGAAAAGAACATCACGCCGCCTCGCCGAGATACTTGTCATAGCCTTCCGCCTCGAGCTCCTTGGCGAGCTCGGGACCGCCGGACTTAACGATCCTGCCATTTGCCATGATGTGCACGACGTCCGGCGTGATGTGGTCCAAAAGGCGCTGATAGTGGGTGATCACCAGCATGCCGCGATCGGGCGCGCGCAGGGCGTTGACGCCATCGGCAACGGTTTTCAGGGCGTCGATATCCAGGCCCGAATCCGTTTCGTCCAGGATCAGGAATTTCGGCTCCAGCACCAGCGCCTGGAGGATTTCCATGCGCTTCTTCTCGCCGCCGGAAAAACCCACATTCACGGCACGCTTGAGCATGTCCATTTCCACGCCCAGCCGTTTGGCCCGTTCCCGGATCAGCTTCATAAATTCCGGTGCGGAAACCTCGTCCTCGCCACGTGCCGCGCGCTGGGCGTTCAGGGCCTCTTTCAGGAAGGTCATGGTCGGAACGCCCGGAATCTCCACCGGGTACTGGAAGGAGAGATAAAGGCCCAGCGCGGCCCGCTCCTCCGGTTCCAGTTCGGCCAGATCCTCGCCGTCGAACGTCATCGAGCCCTGCGTTACCTCATAGCCCTCACGGCCGGTGAGCACATAGGACAGGGTCGACTTGCCCGACCCGTTCGGCCCCATGATGGCGTGCACTTCGCCGGCCGGAACGTCCAGCGAAACACCCTTGAGGATCGGCTTGTCCTCGCCGTCCTGAATGTCGACCTGACAGTGGAGATTATCGATTTTCAGCACTATTCTTCACCTTCCCAATAGTCCACGGGCTCGCCCCGATAGGCGCGGTGCATGAAGTCCGGCGCATCGCCGGAAGCATCCGACCAGCGCACCGCGGCGACCTTGCCGCTGTCAGGGTATTCGACAATATCGACACCCTGCATGGTCGAGAAACACAGGTATTTCAGATCGCTGCTGCCGGTGTTGACCAGCTGGTGCGCCCGCTCGATGCCACCCGCCGGTGCTGCCATCACATGGCCGGCCCGCACCGGATAGGTTTTTTCGCCCAGCCGGTATTCGCCCTCGCCGTCCAGGATCACGATCGCCTCTTCGAGCACATGATGATTATGACGCGGAAAGGCACGCTTGCCCGGCGGCACAACGGTCAGCATGCAGCCCAGCTGGTCCATGCCGACCTGCGGCCCGATCCGGCCCAGCTTGGCACCGAATGTCTCGCCATGGGCCGTATCCGTCATGGCGATGTCGTCGATATGGGCAACGGGGGAACGGCTCATCGCTCTCCCTCCGGTGCATAGGCGATACAGTCGATCTCGACCGCCGCGCCCAGGGCCAGCTCCTGCACGCCCGCCGTGACCCGGGCCGGCCGGTGGTCGCCGAAAGCAGCCGCATAGGCGTTGTTCATGACCTGATAGTCGGACATGTCGGTGAGATAGACAGTGCAGCTGGTGACATCGTCAAGCGAGGCCCCGGCCAGTCTCAGGGAGCGTGCGATATTGGCGATGGTACGCGTCGTCTCGGGTCCGGCGCCGCCCTCGATCAGCGTAGTGCCACCCGGCAAGCGTCCCAGATGCCCCGATACATAGAGGGTATCGCCACCGCGCACGACCGACGAGAACGGAGCCCAGTCCGGCAGGTCGTCGACGCGCCAGGTTTCCAGTGGCGGCGCGCGATGCACGCCGGTCTCCGCCGATCCGCGGTCGGCAACGACGACACACCCTGTCAGAGCCGCGCAAAGGCCGGCCAAGGCGACGTAGCGGCACACGGTCATCCCACACTCCCTTCCAGGCTCACCTTCAGGAGATTCTGGGCCTCGACCGCGAACTCCATCGGCAATTCCTGCAGCACCTCGCGCACGAACCCGTTGACCAGGAGTGCGGTTGCCGCCTCTTCACCGAGGCCGCGCTGGCGGGCGTAGAAGAGCTGATCTTCGGACAATTTCGTGGTCGTCGCCTCGTGTTCCAGGACGGATTTCGGCGTCTTGCACTCGATATAGGGCACGGTGTGGGCACCGCACTTGTCGCCGATCAACAGGCTGTCGCACTGGGTGAAATTGCGCGAACCCTCGGCCTTCGCGTGGATCGAAACAAGGCCGCGATAGGTCTGGTCCGACGTACCCGCGGAAATCCCCTTGGAGATGATGCGGCTGGTCGTGCCCTTGCCCAGATGGATCATCTTGGTGCCCGTATCGGCCTGCTGATGTCCGTTGGTGACGGCAATGGAGTAGAATTCGCCGCGCGAATTGTCGCCGCGCAGGATGCAGGACGGATATTTCCAAGTGATCGCCGAACCGGTCTCGACCTGGGTCCAGGAGATTTTCGAATTCCGGCCGCGGCAGTCTCCCCGCTTCGTGACGAAATTATAGACGCCCCCCTTGCCGTTTTCGTCGCCCGGCCACCAGTTCTGCACGGTGGAATACTTGATTTCCGCATCGTCCAGCGCAACCAGTTCCACCACGGCGGCATGGAGCTGGTTCTCGTCGCGCATCGGCGCCGTGCAGCCTTCCAGATAGGACACGTAGGCGCCCTTGTCGGCGATGATCAGCGTACGTTCGAACTGGCCGGTGCCTTCCGCATTCATGCGGAAATAGGTCGACAGTTCCATCGGGCACTTCACACCCGGCGGCACATAGACGAAGGAGCCGTCGGAGAAGACCGCCGTGTTCAGCGTGGCAAAATAATTGTCCGAGGCCGGCACGACGGAGCCGAGATATTTGCGCACGAGATCCGGGTGATCGCGCAGGGCTTCGGAGATCGAACAGAAGATCACGCCTGCCTTGGCGAGTTCCTTCTTGAAGGTCGTGGCCACGGAGACCGAGTCGAATACGGCATCCACGGCAACCCGGTTTTCCGAGCCCTTCACGCCGAGGAGGACCTCCTGTTCTTTCAGCGGAATGCCCAGTTTCTCGAAATCGGCCAGGATTTCTTCCGGTACGTCGTCGATACTGTCGTATTTCGCGCCGCTCTTGGGTTCGGCGTAATAGTAGATGTCCTGGAAATCGATCGGCGGATATTTCACCTTCGCCCAGTCGGGCTCCTTCATTTCAAAGAAGCGCTCCAGGGCCTTCAGACGCCACTGCGTCATCCAGTCGGGCTCGCCCTTCTTGGCCGAGATGAAACGCACGGTTTCCTCGCTCAGCCCCTTGGGCGCGAATTCCTGTTCGATATCCGTCGTGAAGCCGTACTTGTACTTGTCGGCCTCGAGCTTCTTGACGTCTTCGATGGTTTCCTTGACCGCAGGCATATCAGCTCACCGCGTTTAGAGTTTTCGTGTTCGATGCGGGACAGGCGCGCCGGAAAGCCTCGCTCCAAGCCTCGACGAAGGCGTCTGCCTGATCCGCCGTGGAATTCCAACCCAGGCTCACACGCACGAATCCGAGCGAAGTGCTCTTGTCGAGCCCGACCGCATTGCCGATTTTCGATCCGTGGGCCTTGCCCGAGGAACAGGCCGCACCGGCGGAGATCGAGAAACCGGCCAGATCGAGAGCCATGACCTGGGTCTCGCCCTTCCAGCCGGCCAAGGCCAGGCCCAGCGTATTCGGCAGACGCTGTGCGCCCTCGCCCAGAATCTGGAGATCCGGGGCCACGGCCTTCAACCCCGCCGCCATCCGGTCTCGGATTTCGGCCAGTTCGGCGAAATTCCCGAGTCCGGCGGTAGATTGTTCCAGGGCCAGGCCCAGACCGGCGATACCCGCGACATTCAGGGTGCCCGCACGCCGCATCTTCTCCTGTCCGCCGCCGTGAAGATGCCGCCTTACAGTGGCATTGCAGTTGGCTATAAGGGCACCTGCGCCCTGCGGGCCACCGTATTTGTGTGCCGATATGGCCGTATAATCACTACCCATCGAGGCTGTATCGACCGGGATCTTGCCGGCGGCCTGGATGGCATCGACCACGGCCAGACCATCGCGGTCCCTGACCAGGCGCACGGCCCCGGCGACGGGCTGGATCGTACCGATCTCGTTGTTTGCCAGCATCAGCGCCAGGACCGGGCGTCCGTCGCGATCCCCGTCCCAGTGCGCCAGCCGGTCTTCCAGCCAGCCCAGATCGGCAATACCCTGAGGCGTCACCGGAATCTCCTCAACCGGCACGCCCAGCGCCTGCACCGTCGCGGCCACCGCCTCGTGCTCGATGGCCGAATGCAGAATGGTCACCGCCGGTGCCGACGCCACGGCGCTGTTCAGTGCCAGGTTCAGCGCTTCTGTGCCCGAACCGGTGAAAATCACATCCTCCGGCCTTGCGCAAAGGGCCTTGCCGACCTGCCGGCGTGCGATCTCGACCCGGCGCAGCGCGGCTTGACCGTCGGCATGCACCGAGGACGCATTGCCGGTTTCGCCCATGATATCCGTCATGAGCCTGATCACGTCCGGCCGCACCGGCGTGGTGGCGTTGTGGTCAAGATAGATCCGCATGGCTATTCGGCAGCAGCGTGCTCGTGCCGTCCGGCCGCTCCGTGTCCCATCCGGCCCGTCGCACCGCTGGCTGCGCCCAGCAGGCGCCGCTCCAGCACATCCTCCAGCGTGATCGAGGACAGGAAGAGAAAGATATGACGGCCCAGCTCGTCCCACAGGTCGTGCGTTACGCAGCGGCGCCCGTCGGCCAGGCAGCCCTTGGTCTGCGAACAGCGTGTTGCACGCAGCGGTTCGTCGACGGCAACGATGATGTCGGAGATGCGAATATCGCCCGGTTCGCGGCTCAGGCGATAACCGCCACCGGGGCCGCGAATGGAGGACACGATGTCCGCCCGGCGCAGTTTGGCAAACAACTGCTCGAGATAGGACAGGGAGATCGACTGGCGCGACGCGATATCGCTCAGCGTGACCGGCCCATCCCCGCTGGCATTGGCGAGATCGGCCATTGCCATCACCGCATAGCGCCCCTTGGTGCTCAGCTTCATGCGTTTACCTCCTTAAACGCTCGCATCCCGCGGCCCGATCATGCTAAGACCCGCCATTCCGGAACGGGGGCGGTCCTGCTTGCAGGGACGCGCGTCCAATATCCGAGTGGATTAGTCAAGAATATGGGCGCACCGTCGCACAAGCGCAATGGACGAATTGCCGCATATTCGCAGGATCAACACCGAAGACCCGAAAAAGGCGAGTGTGAATGCCTGACGTGATCATTCCCGGCCCGGCCGGCCGGCTTGAGGGGCGTTACAGCCCGAGCGAAGACGAGACGGCACCGGTTGCCCTCATCCTTCATGCCCACCCGCTGGGCGGCGGCAACATGGAAAACCCCACCGTCGACATGATGTACGACGTGTTCCGCAAGCGTGGTTTCGCCACGCTGCGTTTCAATTTCCGCGGAGTCGGCCGCTCGCAGGGCAGCTACGATCAGGGCCAGGGCGAACTCTCCGACGCCGCCACGGTGCTGGACTGGGTGCAGGGCTATAACCAGGGCGCCCGCTTCTGCTGGGTCGCCGGCCATTCCTTCGGCGCCTGGATCGGCATGCAGCTTCTGATGCGCCGCCCCGAAATCGCCGGCTTCGTCTCGGTCGCCCCGCCGACCAATATGTACGACTTCACCTTCCTGGCCCCCTGCCCTGCCTCTGGCATCATCGTGCATGGCGGCGCCGACAAGATCGTGCCGCCCGACGATGTCGAACGCGTGATGTCAAAAGTGCGCGTGCAGAAGGGGATCGAGATCACGACGGAAGTCGTGCCGGATGCCAACCACCTCTTCTCAGAGCATCTCGAAGTGCTTGAAGGACATATCGAAACCTATCTGGACACACACCTCCCTCTCGTCGAGAAGGAACGCGCCGAACGTCAGATCACCGGCAAGCGCTAGGCCGCACTAGCCGGCCGCCGCTGACCGGTTCCCGCACGCCCGTGGTCGAGGGAAGACTGGTCGGCAGGCCACGCTCGACCCGGGCCGCGAGCCAGGCAAATGCCTCGGCCTCCAGGAGATCGCCCCGCCAGCCGACCGTTTCCACCGGTTCGGCTACGGTGCCGAGACGTTCGCCGATCATGCGCATCAGCACGGGATTGTGCCGCCCTCCACCTGTCACCAGCAGTCGTCTGGGATGTCCCAACTGCCCGATGGCGTCGGCCACTGTCTGAGCGGTGAAGGCTGTCAGCGTCGCAGCTCCGTCAGCAACGGCCAGCCGTTCGACCGGCTCAAGCGTAAAGTCCCAACGGTCCAGCGATTTGGGCGGTTTCATTGCAAAAAAGGGATGCGCGAGCAGCCGGTCGAGTGACCCGGAATCGATATGGCCTGACGCCGCCAGCTTGCCGTCCCGGTCACAGCTTTGCTCCGTGTGCCGCGCACACCAGGCGTCGATCAACCCGTTGGCGGGACCGGTATCGAATGCCACAGGATCCGTGGCCGGCGCCAGCCATGTCACATTCGCCACGCCACCGAGATTGAGCACGGCCAGAGGCCGTTCCAGACCGCTGCGCTCGCCCAGGGCGGCATGATAAAGCGTCGCCAGCGGCGCACCCTGACCGCCCCGCGCAACATCTTCGGAGCGGAAGTCGAAGACGACGGGAATGCCTGTCGTGTCGGCAAGTGCACGGCCGCTGCCGATCTGGAGCGTTCTTCCCGCGCGCTCTGCCGTCGGCGCACGGTGCAAGACGGTCTGACCGTGAAAGCCGATCAGGTCGATATCCGCAGCCTCGAGCCCCGCCGACCCGATCAGCCTGGCAACCAGTTCGCCATGGCGGCGTGTCAGCACGTCTTCGGCCGCATCGAAGACCGGCATCTTCCCCTCAAAACCCCAGGCGAGCGCCGTATCCACGGCCGCCTGCAATACCGTCCGGTCGGCCCGCGAATATTCGACCGTTTCACCCGGACCGAATGCGGCAATCGCCTCTCCATCGGTCTCGATCAGGGCCGCGTCGATCCCGTCCAGCGAGGTTCCGCTCATCAATCCGATTACGCGCTTCATGCGCTCACCCTCTTTTCAGTTCTGTCGTGCCGACCTAGAAGCCCTCTATCAGGAGAGGGTTCATGAGCGAATACAAGTCCCGGCTGGTGCACGATCTCGTCGATCGCGGCTACATGTTCCAGGCGACCGATATCGACGGTCTCGACGCGGCGGCCTCGAAGGGCGTGATGACGGGCTATATCGGCTTCGACGCGACCGCGCCGAGCCTGCATGTGGGTTCGCTTGTGCAGATCATGATGCTGCGCCGGATGCAACAGGCCGGACACAAGCCGATCATCCTGATGGGGGGCGGCACCACCAAGATCGGCGATCCATCGGGCAAGGACAAATCGCGCCAGATGCTCACCGACGATGTGATCGAGGCCAACAAGACCTCGATCCTGAAAGCCTTCTCCCGCCTGGTACGGATCGGCGACGGGCCAACGGACGCCCTTGTCGTCGACAATGACGAATGGCTGTCGAAATTCGGCTATATCCAGTTCCTGCGCGACTTCGGCCCGCATTTCACCATCAACCGGATGCTGACCTTCGAATCGGTGAAACAGCGCCTGGACCGGGAACAGCCGCTCACTTTCCTGGAATTCAACTACATGCTGCTGCAGGCTGTGGACTTCCTGGAACTGAACCGGCGCTACAATTGCACCCTCCAGCTGGGCGGCGGCGATCAGTGGGGCAATATCGTCAACGGGGTGGAACTGTGCCGCCGCGTCGGCCAGGCCGAAGTCTTCGGCTTCACCACGCCGCTCATCACCACCGCGTCGGGTGCCAAGATGGGCAAGACCGCTGAGGGTGCGGTCTGGCTCAATGCCGACCAGAAGAGCCCGTACGAATACTGGCAGTTCTGGCGCAATACCGAAGACGCCGATGTCGGCCGTTTCCTGCGCCTTTTCACCGACCTGCCACTCGAAGAGATCGCGCGCCTGGAAGCGCTGGAGGGCGCCGAGATCAATGACGCCAAGATACGCCTGGCAAACGAGGCCACGACAATGATGCACGGCGCCGAGGCGGCCCGCCAGGCCGAGGAGACTGCGCGCCAGACCTTCGCGGCCGGCGGGGCCGGCGACGCCCTGCCGACGGTCAGTTTCATTCCGGATGGCGAAACCACGCTGACGGCGCTTTTTGTCGAAGCCGGACTGGCCAGTTCCAATGGCGAGGTGCGCCGGCACATCAAGGCGGGCGCGGCGAAAGTGAATGGCGAAGCGCTGACCGACCCGTTCGCACCGGCCACCGCCGAACTCCTGGTCGACGGGGCAATCAAACTCTCGATCGGAAAAAAGCGGCACGCCCTCGCCAAACCCTCCTAGACCGCCAGGCAGCGGCCTTGCGCACTCCGTCATCCCGACGACGGTCAGGATGACGGGTACCGGGATTGAAAACCTGTCCCCGGCCAATGCATTTCCCCCGGGACGCGCGACGCGTTCGCGCAGGAAATCCCGGCTCTGCGGTCGGTAGAAGTGGAGGGAAGGAACAGAAAGCGCACTTCCTCCGGCCCCGGGCCGGTGCCTGAGGAAGGCGGCACCGCTTCATCGCCGCAGAACAATCGCCGCCTACGAGGCTGCGTGCCCTCAACCGGGCCCGGGGCACAAGACCGGGGAAGGCAAAAAGCGGCAGGACGGGTTGGCAGTCAGGGGCCTTCGGGGACAGGCGGTTCCTCGACGCCATCCTCGGCAGGCGCCTCGGCGGCCTGGTCTGCCCGCTCTCTTGCAGCACGCTCGGCAGCCGTGCCTTCGAAAATGCGGCGCAACAGGCCGGGCGCGAAGGCCGACAAGGGATTGGCGAAAACGGTGAGGCTGTCGAACGGGCCTTCGACCGAATAGGTAATTCCGATCACTCCCTCGCCGGGCCGCGAGACCAGGAGATCGCCAATAACCGGAACCTCCCCGAACAGCGAGTTGAGGACATAGGACGGCGCCAGATTGCCGTCGATGGCGGCCTGCTGGACCGTGAAATCGATGGTCCCTGCCGCTGTCACACCCAGCGAATTGCCGGCTGCCCGGGCCTCGCCGATGGTCAGCAGGCCGTCCTCGTACAGAATGTCGGCCTCCACGCGCTCGAACGTGATGCCCTCGCCATTGAGCAGGGCGGCCAGACCCTGGAACGAGCCGGCGGCGAGAATGCGCGCCAGGATCGGTACGCGCACAAGGGTCAGATCGGCGATTTCGATACGAGCTGTCAGCGGCCCGTCCGTGCCGAGCGGCGGGGCCGATCCAAGCACGGCCAGCTGGCCACCCAGGGCGTAACTTTCCAGGCCGAACAGCGACGCGATACGTTCCGCCGACTGCGCCTGCACCCGGAATTCGCGCGCGCCCCCTTCCTCGCTGGCACCGAAAAAGGCCTGGAAAGGTCCGTCGACCGTCCGGCCGGACAGCGAAACCGCGCGCACGCCGGCGGTTTCGCTGCGCCAGATCAGGCTGAAGTCATCCAGCACGCTGCGTTCGGACAGAATCAATCGGCCCACATCCACTCCGGCGGAAAGCGGCGTGACGGCACCACCCTCTCCGAAGGAGGCGATTTCGCCAACGAAATCGCTGACATCGACATAGCGTCCGGACAGACGCAACTGGATGGGGGCGCCCGCTTCCGCAGGCACCTCGACGCGGCCTTCCACATCGGCGAGGCCGTCCACAAAGAAGCGCTCGAGAGCCACAGTTTCCAGCCGGCCGGCAGCGCTCACCCGTGCAGAGGCCGCAATATCGAGACCCGGTGAGCGAATCTGGACGCTATCAAGCGAATAATGCCCATCCTCGTCCGTAGTTACCGTGATATCGGCCGTGCCCGGTTCCCCGGGCGCCTTTGACCAGACACCGCCCGGAGCCTCGAGCAGGGCGTTCTCGAGATCTGCATGGATCCCGACCGACCGGAAGTCGAGCCCGTCGGATACGGCCGAAGCGGTGATGTGCACAGGCCCGTCGAAATAGCGCCGGACCGGCAGGTTGAACGCATCCAGTGTGTGCGCGCTTACATCCGCCTCCAATTCGATACCCGTCGAGGGCGCATCATCCGGCAGGCCGAACGTTTCCGTCCACCGGATCCTCACCGGTGTCTGCTGGAACTGGGCACTGCCGGTCGCTTCAAGACCATCCTGACGCGCCGATATATCCACTTCGCCATCGGTCAGTTCAAACGGCGTGCCGGGAATATTCAGGCTCGCATCGGCAAACCGCCCGGTGACAAAGAAGGGTATATCCTCCGGTGGCACATCGGTCAGCATCGCCCGCCGGATTTCGAAGGACATCTCACCATGGCCGCCAACAAGCTGCGGATCCATGCCGTACTCCGAGGGCAGATGTAGCGGCGGCTCGTCGATGAGGGCAAGAATGTCCGCCGCTGCCCCCCGGGCGATACCGCCATAACGGGCCATGGCCCCTTTTGGATTGAGGCGCGGAATATCGACATAACCCTCGGTGATCTCGATATCGCCGATACGGCCGCTCTCCATCGCCACTTCGAAAGCGTTGCCGCGCAACACCGCCTCGCCGCGCGCATTTTCCAGGGGCGACATGGTGGAAATGTAAAGGACCGACGCATTCTCGAAATCGAAACTGAGCGTCATGCGCTCATTGTCCATTCGCCCGGCTTCGAGGTCTTCCGCGCGCAGATCCAGATCGAAATGGGCATTGTAGAAGCGGCCGCCCAGTATGCGCTCATCCACCCATTCGCGGGCACTGTCTGCAAGTTCGACGGGCCAGTAGGCCAGAACGGTTTCCGGCTGCACATCGCCAGCGATTGGTCCGGACAGGCGAAGATTGGGCAGCCAGGTGCCGTCCTCGCCCTGTTCAAGCGACGCGCTGCCAGCCAGTCCGGCACGAATGGAATCCACGGCCAGTTCGAGGCGTTCGAAGTCGACGGCATGTTCATCAAGGCGCAGCGTGCCGGCCGCCAGGAGGGATTCCCATCGCGGATCCCGTTCGAACACATCGCCGAGATCGACAAATCCCTCTCCCACGCGCACCTCGAAATCGCCCCGGGTCGGGACGACACCCCGATAACCGCCAAGATCGGTCACCTGTCCCTCGAATGAGATCGCAAACAGGTCGGACATAAACCGGCCTTCATGAATACTGAGCACGGATTGCACCGGGTCGAAGCTCGCCGACAGTTCCGCACCCTGCATGGCGCGCTGCTCCCCACCTGTCAGGATCGCGCCTTCGCCCACATTCAGAACGATCGATGCCGCACGAATGCCGGTATCCCGCGCGGCGTCGACGACGATGTCCAGATCGACCGGCGCATCCAGAGCCCGCAGCGGTGCCAAAGGTCCGCTGCCGGGCAACACGCCGGAGGGCGAAAGTTCGTCGAAGCGCATTTCGAAAAGCAGGCTTTCCAGGTCCGCACCGGCCTGCAGCCGCAATTCGACCGGAGCAAAACCGGACGGCGTCGCCAGAGCGCCGGCGACTTCGGCAACAATCAGGGCATCGTCTCGTTCGAAGTTGATACCGGCACCGTCGACCAGCCAGGCAGTTCCGGTCTGTTCGTCAACGATGCGGACGGCGGCCTGCTCGATCCGGACATCGCGCAAGCGGCCGAGCCGGTCCGTCGCCGCCCGGGGCTCGGCCAGAATCTCGAACAGGCTGGCACTGTCGTCCCCGCCGCGCTCGGGCATCCGGGCATTCGCAGCCACACGCGCAACCCCGCCCAGGCCTGCGCCGACAGCCCCGTCCGCCCGCCGGACCACCGAGACGGACCCGCCCTCGATGTGGATCGAGACGGGTTCGAGCCGGCCCAGCAGGAGCGCGTCGACTGCCAGCCCGGCCTCGATTCGCGGAGCGCGCGTGATCACATCGCCTGTCCGGTCGGCCACCGTGACGTCCTGTGCCGTCAGCATCAGTGCCCGCTGTTCGGCATCGAACCAGGCTTCGAGCCGACCCAGGGCAACGACATCGCCTTCGAACGCATTGGCCAGCATGACCTGTGCGTCCTCGCGCAGGAAATCGAGCTCGACCGGTCCGCTGGACAAGCGCCAGAGCACGGCACCGATCCCGAAGATCGCCAGCGCCAGCAGCACGGCGACGGCTTCGAGAAAATAGATCAGGCTCCAGCGCAGGGACTTCCGCAGCATCACCCCCTCCCGACCGCAGCAGCGGTACTGGACGCCTGGGGTTGAACGCGCAATTTACACTCTACTGCCCGCGGCAACCGCAACAAACGCAAGAGGGATAGGATGAGCGAACTCAAAACCGGCGACCTTGCTCCGACATTCAAACTGCCCGCCGACGGCGGCGGCGAGATCGATCTGGCCGCCCTGCGCGGCAAAACCGTTGTGCTCTATTTCTACCCGAAAGACGATACGCCTGGCTGCACAACACAAGCCATCGACTTCACACAGGCGCGCGCGGACTTCGACAGGGCCGGCGCGACAGTCGTCGGCGTTTCCAGGGACAGTGTGAAGAAGCACGACAGGTTCAAGGCCAAGCACGACCTGGCGGTTCAACTCGGCGCCGACGAGGACGGCACGGTGTGCGAGGCCTATGACGTATGGGTGCTCAAGAAAATGTATGGGCGCGAATATATGGGCATCGAACGCTCGACCTTCGTCATCGATGCCCAGGGCCGGATCGCCAATATCTGGCGCAAGGTGAAAGTCAAAGGCCATGTTGACGAAGTGCTCGACGCGGTACGTGCCCTGAAGGGATGACCGTGCCCACGCTCTTCCAGCTGGCGCGGCGGGTCCTGGACACCGCCGAACCGCGCGCCAAGGCGGCGGCTGCACGCGAGGCGGCGCGGCTCTGGCGCGCGGGCATGCTGCCGGCCGGTGCGGCGCCCGGGGCGCCGGCGCGGCCAGCCCGCCCTGCCAGGCCGGAACTGGTGCAGCCGGGCAAGGTACCGCGCCGGAGGCTGAACACTCGAACCGGGCGGGCAGCCTTGCTGCATGCGATCGCCCATATCGAATTCAATGCCATGGACCTCGCCTTCGACATGCTGGTGCGGTTCGGGACGGACCCCCTCATTCCCGCGACGCAACGGGACGAATTCCTGTCCGACTGGACCGGCATCGGCGACGACGAGGCCCGCCATTTCGTCATGATCGCCGACCGTCTCGAGGAATTGGACAGTCACTACGGTGAACTGCCGGCTCACAACGGCCTGTGGGACGCGGCCATGGCAACATCCGGTTCACTGGCGGCCCGTCTCGCGGTCGCGCCCCTCGTTCTGGAGGCCCGCGGACTGGACGTCACTCCCGGCATGATCGACCGGCTCGATTCTGCCGGGGATCGGGAAAGCGCGGAGATTCTGCGGGTGATCTATGCCGAGGAGATCGGCCATGTCGCCGCAGGCGTGCGCTGGTTCAGAACCGTTTGCACGCGGCTCGGGGAAGACCCCGAAACCCACTTCCAGGCGCTGGTGAGCCGTTACTACAGGGGCAATCTGAAACCGCCCTTCAACAGCGGCGCCCGCGAGCGGGCCGGTTTTCCGGCCGATTTCTACCTGCCGCTGGCCTGATCCGGCGTGCCTCTTGCATGGGAGTGTATTGATATCCGGCGGGCTTTTGTGTCACATGCTCGCGCAGGGGTTTTGGGGCAGGCAGTATCCGAGCGACGTAGCGCATGTTTTCACGAGTGAAAGAAGCCGTTTGGGGTACGGCGCAGCGCTGGTTTCCGGACCGGCAGATCTATCATCGCAGCGATGGTCAGGTTCGCTACTTCGCGATCTCGACCGGCGTTCAGATCGGGGCCCTGCTGAGCGCGACCGTCCTGGCGGGATGGCTTTGTTTCACCACGGTTTCTGTCGCCTTCCACGGCCGCGCCCTCGCTGCCAAGGATGCCGAGCTTGAGCGCGAGCGGATCAATTATCACCGCATGGTCGCGGAAGCCCAGGCCAATGAGGCCACCGTCATCTCCTTCATGGAATCGCGCATGGAGGAGTTCGACCGCACCGCCTACGAATTCCAGATGCGCCACGAGACGCTGCGCCAGCTGGTGGATTTCGCCGAACAGCTGACCGGCCAGGACATGGAGCCCTCGCCCGCACTGGACGATGGCCGCGTGCTGATGGCGGCAACCCCCGCCGACCCGACACCTCGAGAAGCCCGCGATCCCCTGGTCAATGTCGCCGCCCTCTCCTCCGACGCGCCGGAGGACCAGATCTCCTACCTCATGGGCGAACAGGACACCGTTCTGGCCCAGGCCGAGGACGCCACCGAGGCCCGCCTGCAGAACCTGCGCGCTGTCCTGCGCCTGACCGGACTGAACATCGAGGACGTGATTGCCGAGAATCGCGAAGGCGAGGAACGCGGCGGTCCGTTCGAACCGATCTCGGCCAGCGACTTCATCGCCACACCCTCCTCCGCCGCCGGCGTCGAGCTCGACGATGCCTTCTCCTCGCGGATCGCACGGATTGCGGCACGTCTGCTGGAAGTCGAAGAGCTGGAAGAGTTCGTGGACGCCGGCCCGCTGGGCGTGCCGATCGGCGACACCTATCGCCAGACCAGCGATTTCGGCGTTCGCATCGATCCGTTCAACGGCCGTCCGACCCCGCATCGCGGCATGGACTTCGCCGCCTATCGCCGCGCGCCGATCATTGCGACGGGGCCCGGGCGGGTGATTTACGCCGGCTGGCGCTCGGGCTATGGTCGCTGCGTGGAGATCGACCACGGTTACGGCTTTGTCACCCGTTACGGCCATCTCCACGAAATCGCAGTGCGGCGTGGCGATACAGTTGAACGCGGTCAGCGCATCGGGGGGATGGGCTCGACCGGGCGGAGCACCGCCACGCACCTGCACTATGAAATCTGGTACAATGGATCGGCCATCGATCCGGAACGCTTACTGAGAGCCGGCCAATATGTTCAACAAGGGTAACAAAGACCAATCGCTTCCCGAGACGGGAGCGCAACACAGCGCCCCTCCGAAAAGGACCGCCATGGAATCGAAAGCTCCCTCCATTCTCTCCAGCGACCTCGTCCTGACAGGGTCGATCGTTTCCGACGGTGAAATCCAGCTCGACGGCACGGTCGACGGCGATGTGCGCGCCGGCTCGCTGATCATCGGCGAAGAAGCCTCCGTGAGTGGCGAAGTGTTTGCCGAGACCGTCGTGGTCCGTGGCAAGGTGACGGGCAGCGTGCGCGCCCGCCAGATCCAGCTGGCCTCGACCGCCCGCATCGAGGGCGATATCGTCCACGCCGCCCTGTCCGTGGAAAGCGGCGCCTTCTTCGACGGCCATTGCCGGCACTCCTCCGATCCGCTGAAGGATGGCGGCCAGAAATCGGACAAGCCGAAGACCGACAAGACCGAAACGATCTCGAAGTCCGGCACCACCGACACCAAACCGCCGGCCCCGGCCAAGAGCTCCGACCCGCTGGCCGATCTGGAACCGCCGGTGGCGGCCTCCAAGTCCGGCTTCTGATCAGCGGACACTGCGAATTGAAACGACCGGCGGCGCCAAGGCACCGCCGGTTTTCGTTTGTCTGACGCTTTGCAACAAGCGCCAGCAGCCCGGATCAACCGAACTGCTCGCACACGGCACGCACTGATCGCTGGCTAGCGCAGGGTGTCTTGCAGGAATTCCAGCGTGGCCTCCCATGCGTCTATTCCCGCACGGGAATTGCCCGCATCGGTGCCACCGCTGCGCCCCCGGCGCTCCTTGGGCGGCAGGTTCGCAACACCGTAGGATTGCTCACCGCCGCCGAAATTGTGCCCGGCATCGGGAAAGCTCAAATGGCGCACATCATTCGGGAAATCCAGCCGTCCCAGACGCCGGACGATCGCCCGGGACATTTCCCCTGACGGCCAGATACGGTCATCGTCGCCGCTCAGCAGGAGAAGCGGCCCGTCGATCCGTTCGACGGGGATCGCCGCCTCACCGGGCTCGTCCCCATCGCCGGAGCGGAAGGCAAGGGCCTGGTTCCCGATGGACCAGGCCGAGGCGGAAGGGCCGTAGGGATAGGTCGCCGGGGTTGCCGTTACGACTGAAGACGGAGCCTCGGCAACGACCGCCCGGATGCGGTCGTCGTGAGCGGCAAGCAGCAGCGCGAGCTGGGCTCCATAGGAGCGCCCCATGACGGCGATCCGGGACGCATCGACCCGCGGATGGCTTTCCAGCCGGTCGAACGCCGGAAAGAAGCGCTCAAGGGGCAGTGTCTCCACAAAATAGGCCGGCGTTCCCTCCGCTCCGAAATAGGCGATATCGAGCGCGGCATATCCTCGCGAAGCCAGCAGGGCTGCGCGCTCGCCATTCGAGCCGCCGCCGCTGCCGCCGAGCACAACCACCACCGGAAGCGGCCGGGTGCCGTCGTCGGGCAAATACAGTGTCGCGGCCAGGCCGGACACCGGCAGCGCTTCAGTGGAAATCCCGGACGCTGCGCGCGGTGACAACCACCGCACGCCCCGTTCCGCCAGCACATGCCCCGTGGCATCGGACAGCCGGATCTGCACATCGGCATCCTGTGACGTGTGGAAACGATCTCCGCCAACCATCGACCAGAAGGGTCCGCTGGCCTGCACGCCCTCATAGGTGCCCCGGACCGGGGCGTCCGTCGCGGGATCGACAATGCCGTCCGGGCCCGCACGATAAACATTCTGGCTCCACCAGCTCTGCCCCGCACCATCCGTCGCCGTCACAGTGAGGACAGCCTCCGACCCCGGCGGCAGCCCGCTGACCCGCAACTCGCTCGCCCGATCGAAAAAGAAAGCGTCGGCAACGGCATGAATGGCGACATCCGAACCGGCGCGAGCAACCGGGATCGCGAGCGCTTGAAGCACGATGACGAGTACCAATGACAGGAATTTCATCCCCCACCTCGCTTTTCCGCGACGCCAGCGCCCGCGATGTTCCAGTGGTTTTCGTGCCGAGGCAAGGCGGAGTGCCCTACAGCCCCAGGCCGTCCCGGACAGGTTCGATCGCAAGCACGATGCGAGGGCACGCATCCGCCGGATGCCGGGCGCATGGGGCCGGCCTCGGCATTCCATTTTCCGGACCATATAGACTTGTTTGTTTTTTAAACTTGTCTGCTGTATACGGACCCTTCAATCACACGGGAGCCCTCCATGTCGTCCACCCGAACCCTTCGCGCAGATGCCGGCCAGACCGGCCGTCTGCATGCCCTCGACGGGCTGCGCGCAATCGCCCTCCTGCTGGGCGTTGTCCTTCACGCAGCCATGTCCTTCATCCCCGGACCGCCTATCTGGATTATCCAGGACAGCCAGGCCGCCACACCCTTCGCCCTCGCCTTCTACGTTCCACACATCTTCCGCATGACGCTGTTTTTCCTGATCGCCGGTTATTTTGCCCGCCTCGCCGCTCACCGGCGCGGGCTGGGCGGTTTCGCAATCGACCGGGTCAAACGCATCGGAATGCCGCTCGTCACGCTGTGGCTGCCGCTCTTTGCAGCCATCGTGATGGTCGTGATCTGGGGTGCTATCAAAGCCAATGGCGGGACGCCCCCGGACGGCGAAACGCCGCCACTGACAATGCAGACCTTTCCCCTCACCCACCTCTGGTTCCTGTATCTGCTGGTCATCTTCTACGCCGTAAGCCTGCCGCTGACGGCGCTGGTCCGCGCCATCGACCGCTCCGACCGCACCGGCCGCCTGATCGACGCCGCCACGGGCCTTCTGGCCCGCACACCGTTTGGCGCCGTTCTGCTGGCCGCGCCGCTGGCGGTCTGGTTCGCCATCACGCCGGTCTGGATGCAGTGGTTCGGCATCGCGACGCCCGATACGGGCCTTGTGCCCAACACCGGGGCGCTGATCGGCTACGGCACGGCCTTCGCTGCCGGCTGGGCCGTACACCGCCGCAGCGATCTGGTACTGAACTGCTGGAAGCGGGCCTGGCCCATCAATCTGGCCGCGGCCGGGACGCTCACGGCCCTGTGCCTAGCCTGGACCGGCGTTCAACCACTGCTGATGCCGGCCGAACCGGGCCAGGACCGCATCCTCTATGCCGGTGCCTACACGCTGGCGATCTGGACGTGGACCTTCGGTCTCTCCGGAGCCGCCCTGCATGTCCTTGCCCGCGAGAACCGCGTCTGGCGCTATCTCGCCGACTCCTCCTACTGGGTCTATCTGATGCACCTGCCGCTGGTGATGGCCCTGCAGGTCGCCCTGTCGGATCTGGCCCTGCCCGGCCTTGCCAAACTGGCGATCATCCTGGCTGTCACGATGGCGCTGCTGCTGGCGAGCTATCACCTGCTGGTCCGGCACAGCTGGGTCGGCGGCTGGCTCAACGGCAAACGTCATCCCAGGCGGCGCGATACACCGCCCGCGACAGCGCAAGCGGGCAACGCCGCGTGAATCGTTTCATACTCGAACAGGTGCGGCGCTTTCGCGCCGCACCCTTCCGGAGACAGACCTGCCATGTCAGATGATCTCATCAACGCCAGAGCCGACCTCGCCTTCCTGCGCAGTATCGCGGAAAGCGACCCCCATCCGAGTGCCGCCTTCGGCGTCCTGCTGATGACCGCCGGGCTGTTCTACGGTCTGGAAACGCTGTTGCACTGGGTCGGCACGGCGGGACTCGCTCCCGTGCCCGCCTGGGCCCACCTGGCAGCTGCCATCATCGCGACCGGCGGCTTTCTGGCGGTGCTGGCGGTCGTACTCTGGCTCAACCACAAGCAGACCGACACCGGCACCGTGACACGCCGCGCCTACGAGGCCGCCTTCCAGGCTGCCGGTCTGGCCAACATATCCATGGTCTGCGTGTTCGCCTTCAATGCCGTCAAGGCCGGCGATTTCATGATCTGGCTCTACTATGTGCCCGTCGTCTTCGCCATGCAGGGCGGCGCCTGGTTCGTGGCGGCAAGCCTGCGCCGCAAGGCCTGGTACGGAATTGTCGCCCTGGGCTGGTTTCTCGCCGCCGTCGCCCTCGGTCTCACCATAGGGTCCGGGCTGTTCAATCTCGTGACCTCGCTCTCGCTCTTCCTCCTTATGGCACTGCCCGGCTTTGTCATGTGGCGTACGGCAATCCGGGCCCGCTGAGCGCACCGTCATGACCGCATCGCCATTCGACCAGATCGACGAGATCATCCACGGGCGCCTGCGCCTGGGCGTGATGACGTATCTGGCCCATGCCGAAGTGGCGGATTTCACCGAGCTCAAGACCGCGCTCGGCGCAACCCAGGGCAATCTCTCCATCCATCTTCGCAAGCTGGAAGATGCCGGCTATGTCGCCATAGAAAAAAGCTTCATGGGCCGCAAACCGCTGACCCGGGTGCGTATCACGCGGAAAGGATCCAAGGCCTTCGCCCGTTATGTCGAGGCGATGGCCTCCCTGCTCGGCAAGGCGGGCGAAGACGGCCCGGGCTAGGCGTTTGCATCCTCGTCGCCGCCGACGCGGGCAGCCAGGGCGGCTGCCATGAATTCATCCAGATCGCCGTCCAGCACGCCTGACGTGTTGGACGTTTCCACATTGGTGCGCAGATCCTTGACCATCTGATAGGGCTGCAGGACATAGGAACGGATCTGGTGGCCCCAGCCGATCTCGGTCTTGCTGTCGGCTTCGGCCTGGGCCGCTTCCTCCCGCCTTTGCAGCTCGATCTCGTAGACCCGGGCGCGCAGCATGTCCCAGGCCTGGGACCGGTTCTTGTGCTGGGAGCGGTCATTCTGGCACTGCACCACGATCGGCCGCTCTTCGCCGGGCATGTCATAGGTCAGGCGTACGGCGCTGTCGGTCTTGTTGACATGCTGGCCGCCCGCGCCCGAAGCCCGGTATGTGTCGGTGCGCACCTTGGACTCGTCAATCTCGACCTCGATCGCATCGTCGATCTGCGGATAGACACCGACCGAGGAAAAGCTGGTATGGCGCCGGGCGCTGGAATCAAACGGCGAGATGCGCACCAGCCGGTGCACGCCGCTTTCCGTCTTCAGCCAGCCATAGGCGTTCTCGCCCCGCACGAGCAGGGTCGTGGATTTCAGCCCGGCCTCTTCGCCGGCCTGTTCCTCCATCACCTCGACCTTGTAGCCGTGATCGCCGGCCCATCGCGAATACATCCGCGCCAGCATGGCGGCCCAGTCCTGGCTCTCCGTGCCGCCGGCACCGGAATGGATTTCCACGAAGGCATCATTGGCGTCGGCCTCGCCGGACAGGAGGGCTTCCAGCTGGGCCCGCTGCATGCGATCGGCCAGGCGTTTGAGACCGGCAACGGCCTCGTCCACCATCTCCTCATCGCCTTCCATTTCCGCAAGCTCGACGATCTCGACGGCATCGGAGAGCTCGGTCTCGGCTTCGCGGATCGTCGTCATCGCGCTTTCCAGCCGGTTGCGCTCGCGCATCAGGACCTGGGCCTGCTGGGGATCGTTCCAGAAGCCCGGATCCTCGGATCTGGCGTTCAGTTCGTCGAGGCGTTTCTGGGCGGTATCCCAGTCAAAGACGCCTCCTCAGCAGGCCCACCGCCTGCTGGATTTCGTCGGACAGGGTCTGGATGTCAGCACGCATGGCCTAGCGACCTCTTCGAGGCTTTGTGAAAGCGAGTCACGATTGAGGTTCATGGAGATAAAGTCAGCACGAGGACGAGACAAGACGGTCAGTACAGACCGCCCAGCTCGTCGTCATTGTCTTCCTCGCCCTCTTCCCCCGCCTCGTCGGCGAGCAGGAGTGCGAGCGGATCGTCGCTGACCGTGGCACGGGCAAAGGACAGGCCGCTCTCATCCTCCTCGGTATCGCGCGAGGGTTCGGTCCCGGGGCGGAAGGCCTCCAGGATCACGCCGGGCTGGCCCAGCGCGCCGGGTTCGCCGGACTGGCGATCGACCGGCACCAGGCGTACGCCCTCGGGGACGCGGAAGGGGGCCACCGGATAATTCTCCAGCGCCGCGGCCAGGAAGTCCCGTGCGATCGGCGCGGCCACACGGCCGCCGGCCTCGCCATCACCCAGCTGATAGGGCGTGTCGAATCCGACATAGACGCCGACCACCAGGTCGGGGCCGAAGCCGACGAACCAGGCATCCCGGAAATCGTTCGTCGTGCCGGTCTTGCCGCCCAGCGGCCGGCCCAGCGCGCGCAGCGCCGTACCGGTACCGCGCTGCACCGCGCCCTCCAGCATGTGCACGACCTGATAGGCGGTCACGGGGTCTACGACCTCTTCGCGCACTTCCGGGAAGACCGGTTCGAGCAGATCCCCGGACCATGTCTCCACATCGCAGGTCTCGCAAGGCAGGACCTCGTGGGCGTAGATCGTCTCGCCCGACCGGTCCTGCACCCGGTCGAGAATCGTCGGTTCCACTTCACGGCCGCCATTGACCAGGGCGGCATAGGCTGCCACGAGCCGTTCCAGCGTGGTCTCGCCCGCCCCCAGGGCCATGGCCAGGACCGGTTCCATGTCGTCATAGATGCCGAAGCGCTCGCCATATTCGACGATGGGCTGCATGCCCATTTCCTGGGCCAGGCGTACCGTCATCACATTGCGCGACAGTTCCAGACCCAGGCGCAGGGTCGACATGCCGTAATACCGGTCGGAATAGTTCGAGGGCATGTAGAAGCGCTCTTCCGGCCCGCCGGATGCGACGAAGGGCGCATCCAGGATCAGGCTGGCCGGCGTATAGCCGTGGTCGAGCGCAGAGGCGTAGACAAAGGGCTTGAAGGACGAGCCCGGCTGGCGCCGGGCCTGGGTGGCGCGGTTGAACTGGCTGTGCTGGAAGGAATAGCCGCCCACCATGGCCAGGACACGGCCGGTATGCGGGTCCATGGCGAGAATGCCGCCATTGATCTCCGGCACCTGGCGCAACCCGTACTGGCCCTCTTCGTACTCGTCCTGACCGGCGATCGAGGCGACGAGGATCACATCGCCCTCGCCGAGCACCTGCGAGGGCCGGCTGACGACCGGACCGAGTTCGCCGTCGGGCCGGGTTTCGCGTGCCCATTCCAGCGCGGACATCGGGATTTCGCCCTCCTCGCCGCTCATCAGCCCGATCCGGGCCGCCGAAGCGGTCGTGCCCAGAACAACGGCCGGCATCCAGCCCTCGTCCAGATCGCGCGGTGTTTCCACGGCAGCGAGACGCTCTTCCCAACCCTCGCCCGGCTCGATCGTCTCGAGGGGGCCGCGATAGCCGTGACGGCGGTCATAGGCCTCCAGACCGTCACGCAGGGCCCGCCGGGCCGCCAGCTGCATCGACGTGTCCAGCGTGGTGCGGATCGACAGGCCGCCATCGTAGAGCTCGTCCTCGCCATACATGGAGAAGACCTGGCGGCGCACATTCTCGACGAAATACTCCGCCGCGGTATAGGTGGCACCGGACAGGCGGTCGACAACCTGCAGCGGCTGCGCCCGGGCCTCCTCGGCGGCCTCGGCCGAGATGTAGCCATTGTCCAGCATGCGGCCGATCACCCAGTTGCGGCGGGCAATGGCCTCTTCGCGGCGGCGCTCGGGATGGTAATTGGCCGGACCCTTGGGCAGGGCCGCCAGATAGGCGATCTCGTGCAGTTCCAGTTCGTCCAGCGACTTGCCGAAATAGTTCAGCGCGGCCGCCGCGACACCGTAGGCGCGGTTCCCCAGATAGATTTCGTTGAGATAAAGCTCGAGAATCTCGTCCTTGGTGAAGGCCCGCTCGATCCGGCGCGACAGCACCATTTCGCGAACCTTGCGTTCGATGCGCTGCTCGGAGGACAGGAGGAAGTTCTTGGCCACCTGCTGGGTGATCGTCGACGCGCCCTCCAGACGGCGGCCGTTGAGAACATTGCCGATATTGGAGACCGCCGCGCGGATAATGCCGCGCAGGTCGAGGCCGCCATGCTCGTAGAAATTCTTGTCCTCGGCCGAGATGAAGGCGTGCACCACATTCTGCGGAATATTGTCGATCGGCACGAAGACGCGGTGCTCGCGCGCATATTCCGCGATCAGCAGCCCGTCGCCGGCATGCACGCGGCTCATGATCGGCGGCGTGTATTCCTCCAGCTGCCGGTGATTGGGCAGATCGTCGGTGACGCGCACGACATAGACCGCAGCGGCGATGAAGCCGACCAGCGCCAGGACCGCGGCAGCAATACCGCCCCAAAGCGCCATACGCATCGTGTTACGCAGTGTGAAAAGTCTCATTACGCCCTCTGGCCGCTCTACCCGCTGGACAGCTGTATCCCAGGAGCATGACACCGAGGCGGCATTATGGCCGCGCAGATCGTCAGATTAAAGCGATTCAGCGCGCCGGAAGTGCAATCGTGTCCGAGTCGGCGAAGACATCGTCTCCGCGATTGGCGAAATAATCGTCGATGCCGGAGACGATCGCCGCCATCTGGCGGCGGCGGGCCGACGCGGAATTCAGGTTGTTCTCGTCGGTCCGGTTGGTAAGGAAGCCCATTTCCACCAGCACGGCCGGGACACGCGGGTCCAGAAGGACAAACAGGTTTGCCTGACGATGCGGGTTGGCCAGCAAGGGACCGGCATTGCCCAGATGTTCCAGCAGCACTTCGGCGAAGGCGGAAGACTGGTTACGCTTTTCGCGCAGTTCGAGCTCGACGAGGATATTGTTCACATCGACCTGCGCGGTGTGGTTGGCGTCCTGGCGGGCGCGCTGGCGGGCCCGGCTTTCAGCCCGGTCGTTCAGCGTATAGACCGCCGCGCCGTGAACGCTCGAGCTCGACGACGAATCGGCGTGCAGAGAGATGAACAGGTCGGCGCGCGCCTCGGCCATCACGCCGACGCGCTGTTCCCATGAGGGATAGATGTCGCGGTCGCGGGTCAGCAGGACTTCATAGCGCCCCGTCGCTTCGAGCTGGCGGCGCAATTCACGCGCCGCTTCCAGAGCGACGTCGCTCTCATGTGTGCCCCGGGTGCCGATCGAACCGGGATCGCGGCCGCCATGGCCGGGATCGACCACGACAACACGGCGTTCGCGCTGGGGCGGCACATAGACCGCTTCCACCCGTTCCGCGATCAGCGAATCGAGACTGGAGGCATGGCCAAGGGCAAAGCCGGACGCCGACTGGAAGGCATCGTCGGAGGCGCGCTCCACGTCGATGACGAGCCGGTGATTGCCCCCGTTGTGCGCCGGGTCGAGAGCGAACTGGCTGACGATAACGGCCGGATGTTCCAGTTCGAACACGACGCGCGAGGACGCCGCGGAATTGTTGAAGAATCTGAACGCGTCGACCAGGCCGTGGCCGACACCTTCGCCGGCGGCAAGACCGGTGACGGACCAGCGCATGTCCGGCAGGTCGACCACCAGCCGGTCGGACAGGCCGTCCAGCGTAAAGGCACGGAAATCTGCGGGTTCGGCGGTTTCAATCACAACGCGCGTACGCTCGCCGTCGACACCGAAACGGATGTCGCGAACTTCCTGGTCGGCCCAGCCTGCCCCGCCCAGGGTCAGGATCCCCGCCAAGACTGTCATGATTTGTTGAACGCGCATATCCACACCATCGTCACTGCCGCGATTCTGTCCACGGCTTTTGCGTCACCTTATCGCGCGGAGCTTGACGTTTGGTTGATGCGGCAGCCCTGTTTTTCCACGCAAGATGGCAACGGCGAGAGACACTTTTCTTCCCGATTGGAATGTTGCATGTTGCCAACAGCTTGGCGACACCGAGATTTCGATGTCGAAACCCGTGCCGCCCGGCAGGTTCCGGCCGCGCCCTGCGAGGCCCGCCGGCTTCACTATCGCCGCTTCGGTTCTTATGTCTTGTCCGAAGCCCCGACCGCCGCGCCCGACGCCCTTCAGACAGGCCGGGAGGCGCAAATGGTAACTGCTGATGCGCGAGGAGCGCCTGATGCACAGTCATACGACTACAGGCTGCCCCCCGTCCGTCGCACCCCCGCCGCCGCGTGTTGCGCGTCCCGCCGAGATCGGCCGGACGGTCCTGCCGGCGTGCGCAGGAGAGACTTTTAATGTCCAAGAAAATGTTGATCGATGCGGGTCATCGCGAAGAGACCCGCGTCGTCGTCGTCGACGGTTCCAAAGTTGAGGATTTCGATTTCGAGGCGGAAGCCCGCCGTCCCATTCGCGGAAACATCTACCTCGCCAAGGTCACGCGCGTAGAACCGTCCCTGCAGGCGGCCTTCGTGGAATATGGCGGCAATCGCCACGGTTTCCTGGCCTTCAACGAAATCCATCCGGACTACTACCAGATCCCCTATGAGGACCGCCTCGCGCTGGCCGAAGAGGAAGCCTCGGTCGTGCGGGCCGACGAGGACGACGAACCCGTCGCAGCACCGGAAGCTGACGAGGCCGGCACAGGCCGGGCCGATCCCGATTCGGATGCCGGCGACGCGGAGGACGCTCCGGAAACCATCGGCGACGACAGCGACGATGATGTCGATGACGCCCAGGCCGCGCGCCGCCGCCGCCAGATGTTCCGCAAATACAAGATCCAGGAGGTGATCAAGCGCCGGCAGATCCTGCTGGTCCAGGTCGCCAAGGAAGAGCGCGGCAACAAGGGCGCCGCGCTGACGACCTATCTCTCCCTGGCCGGCCGCTACTGCGTGCTGATGCCCAATACGCCGCGGGGCGGCGGCATTTCCCGTAAGATCTCCAACGCTTCGGACCGCAAGCGGCTGAAGACCGTGGTCAACGAGCTGGAATTGCCCAAGGGCGTCGGCCTGATCATCCGCACCGCGGGTGCCAGCCGCACCAAGACCGAGATCAAGCGCGACGCCGATTACCTGCTGCGCCTGTGGGAGAATATCCGCAGCCTGACGCTGCAATCGGTGGCCCCGGCGCTGATCTACGAGGAAGGCAATCTGGTCAAGCGCGCCATCCGCGATCTCTACGACAAGGATATCGACAGCGTGCAGGTCGAGGGCGAAGAGGCCTACAAGGAGGCGAAAGCCTTCATGAAGATGCTGATGCCCAGCCACGCCAAGAAGGTGCAGCACTACAAGGAAACCGTGCCGCTCTTCCTGAAGCACCAGGTCGAGGCCCAGCTCGAAGCGATCTATTCGCCCATCGCGCCGCTGAAATCCGGCGGCTATATCGTGATCAATCCGACGGAAGCCCTGGTCTCGATCGACGTTAATTCCGGCCGCGCCACGCGCGAGCGCAATATCGAGGCGACCGCCCTCAAGACCAATCTCGAGGCGGCGGCGGAAGCCGCCCGGCAGATGCGCCTGCGCGACCTGGCCGGTCTCATTGTGATCGATTTCATCGACATGGATGAGAACAAGAATAATCGCGCCGTCGAAAAGAAGATGAAGGACGTTCTCAAGCGCGACCGGGCGCGCCTCCAGGTCGGCCGCATCTCCCAGTTCGGCCTGATGGAAATCTCGCGCCAGCGCCGCCGCACCAGCCTTCTGGAAGGTTCGACAAAACCCTGCCCCACCTGCCGCGGCTCGGGCCATCTCCGCTCGACCGAATCGAGCGCGCTCGTCGCCCTGCGCGGTCTGGAACGCGAGGGCACGCGCGGCAAGTCCAAACGGGTCCGGATCTCGGTCCCGACCGATGTCGCGATCTATATCCTCAACGACAAGCGCGATCATCTGCTGGCCATCGAGACCCGTTTCGCGATGCGCATCGCGGTTGCTGCCGACGACACGATCCTGGCGCCGGAATTCACCATCGAGGCCCTGGAAAGCCGTGAACCGGGCGAGGAATTGCCGGTCGCGCCGCTGTCGGTCGAATCCGTCGAGGAGATCGAAATCCCCGGCGAGGCCGACACGGTCGAAGACGAGGATGAGGACAATCGCGAAGGTTCGGGCCGCCGCCGGCGCCGCCGGCGCCGCCGCAAGGGCGGAGGTTCGGACGAGGCGCCTGCCGCCATGGATGTGATTGCCGTCGAGGGCGGCGACACGGCCGAGAGCCCGGACGCGAGCGACGAGGACGGCAGCGATGATGGCGAGGACCAGCCGCGCCGCCGCCGGCGCCGCGGTCGCCGGGGTGGCCGTGGCCGCCGGCGCAACGAGGCCCAGACCGAAACACAGGCCGAGTCTCAGGCTGAAACGCCGGACACCGCCCAGCCGGCCGACGCCCAGGCAGAGGCAGAGGCAGAGGCAGAGGCAGAGGCAGAGGCAGAGGCAGAGACAGAGGCGCCGGCCGCCAAGACGGTGAACGAGGCTCCCGCCGAGACGGATGCCGAAGCCGGAACCGGGGACAAGCCCAAACCGAAGCGCCGCACACGCCGCAAGAAGACCGGGTCCGCTGAGGCCGGAAGTGAGGTCGCGGAAGCGCCCGAAACGGCTGCCGGCGCTACGGGCGAAACGGCCGAAGAGCCCGCTGCGGAAGAAAGGCCCAAACGCCGCACGCGCCGGCCGCGCAAGAAGGCGGAAGACACTCCGGCCGAGGCCGGGGCCGAAACCGCGGCCAGGGAAGACGGTGCCGAGGCGCCGGAAGCCGGGACGGCGCCGGCAGCGGAGGACAAGCCCAAGCCGAAACGCCGTCCGCGCCGCAAGAAGGCGGAGGACGCTCCGGCGGCCGAGGACGCAGCCGGCGGAGATACTCCTGCCGGGGACACACCGGCGCCGTCGCCGGCCGCAACCGAAACGACGGAACCGGAGGAGCCCGCGCGTGAAACCGAAGCCGCCACGGCCGGCAGCGACGCCGGAGATGAGGACGCCAAGCGCCCCAAGCGCCGTGGCTGGTGGAACCGGACCGGCCTGTTCGGCGACTGATATCGCAGCCGGGCTGCAGATCTTGATTTGCGGCCCGGCTGCCTCCAACTTCGATGGCGTGCCGGGAACACGCTGTTATCATGATAAGGGCGGGGGACGAGTAGTGGAGGCAGGATGTCGATCCTGAGAGCCATCGCCACAGCCGCCAGCCTCGCTGTGGCAACACATGCACCGGCGCTGAGCCAGTCGCTCATCCGGGACACCGAGATCGAGCACGTGATGCGTGGCTATCTCGACCCGATTCTCGAGGCGGCCGATCTCAATCCGAGCGATGTCGACTTCTATCTCGTCGCCGACCCCGAGATTAATGCCTTCGTCACCGGCGGGCAGAACATCTTCATGCATACCGGAATGATCGTCGAGGCCGGCACGCCCAACCAGCTCAAGGGCGTTCTGGCGCACGAGACCGGTCACATCACCGGCGCCCACCTCGCCCGCTCCGGCGATGCCATGGCCTCGGCCCAGGTGCCGATGTTCGTCAGCCTCGGCCTCGGCGTTCTCGCCGCCATGGCCGGCGAAGGCGGTGCAGCCGGCGCACTGATGGCGTCGAGCCAGCAGTTCGGCGCCCTCCAATACCTCACCTACAGCCGGGCTCAGGAGGCCGGCGCGGACCAGGCGGCACTGCGCATTCTCGAACGGGCCGGCGAGTCGCCCAACGGGCTCGTGACCTTTTTCGAACGCTTCCGGTATCAGGAAGTGATGTCGCAGCAGCGCCGCTTCGCCTATTTCCGCTCCCACCCGCTGTCCTCGGACCGGATCGCGAACCTGCGCAGCGGAATTGCCGAATCCCCCTATTCCGGCGACACGGATTCACCGGAGGAGATTGCCACGCTTCGCAGGATGCAGGCGAAGATATACGGGTTCCTCGTGGCCCCCGAATTCGTCTTCTACCGCTACCCCGAGAGCGATACCTCCCTGCCCGCCCGGTATGCGCGGGCCGTCGCCTACTATCACGATGCGCGCCTGAACCGGGCTCTCGAAGAGATGCAGAGCCTGCTCGACGAGGAACCGGACAATCCGTACTTCCACGAACTGCACGGCCAGATGCTGTTCGAAAGCGGACGGGTGGAAGCCTCCATCGCGCCGCACCGGCGGTCGGTGGAGCTGGAGCCGACCGCGCCGCTTCTGCGCATCAATCTAGCGATCGCCATGATCGCGACAGAAAATCCGGCATACCGCGAGGAGGCCGCTCAGCATCTGCGCGTCGCCCTCGACATGGAACCGGACAATGCCTTTGCCTGGTACCAGCTCTCGATCCTGCACGAACGCAATGGCGACACCGCACTGGCCGAGCTCGCCGTTGCCGAACAGGCGTATGCCATGGGCGATCGCCTGCGTGCCCACCAGTTTGCGGCGAGGGCCCGCCAGGGCCTGGACCAGGGCACACCGGCCTGGATACGGGCAACCGAGATACAGGCCGTCTCCCAGCCCAGCGAGGAAGAGCTGCGGCGGATGCGGCGCCAGCGCCGCGACCGCACCAATTGACGGGCCGACACCGTGCCGCCCCCGCCCGCCGATGACGGTCGCGACGGACCGGTTCTGAGCCTGCGCTCGGTCGACGCCCTGGCGTCGGTCGGCCGGCAGGCCTGGGACGCCGTCGCCAATCCGCCGGATGCCGAGTACGACCCCTTCCTCAGCTGGGATTTCCTGGAGGCGCTGGAGGCCTCGGCTTGCGTCGGCGGGGAGACGGGCTGGATTCCGCGCCATCTCGTGGTCGAGGACGAACAGGGCCGGCTGGCCGGCGCCCTTCCGCTTTACGTGAAGTCCCACTCCATGGGCGAATACGTGTTCGACCACGCCTGGGCCGACGCCTTCGAGCGGGCCGGCGGGCAATACTACCCCAAACTCCTCACAGCCGTGCCCTTCTCGCCCGTCACCGGCCGGCGCATCCTGGCCCGGGAACCGGGTCTGCGCCGGGCTCTCGCCGCCGGCGCCGTTCAGACCGCACAACAATGGGGCGTGTCCGGCTGGCACGTGAATTTCCCGCTCGCGGCTGAATGGCGCGAACTGGGCGAGCTCGGCCTGCTGCAGCGCACGGACCGCCAGTTCATCTGGACCAATCGCGGTTATGAAACCTACGAGGATTTCCTGGCCGACCTGTCCTCGAGAAAGCGCAAGGCCCTGCGCAAGGAACGCCGCGAGGCCCAGGCCGGAATCGCGATCGAGCGGCTCAGCGGCGACGATCTGCATCCCCACCACTGGGACGCGTTCTTCGCCTGTTACCGGGACACCGGGTCGCGCAAATGGGGCTATCCCTATCTCAATCGCGAATTCTTCGACCTGTTGCATCAGCGCCTGGCCGACAAGGTCGTACTGGTAATGGCCAAGGCGGACGGCCGCTATATCGCCGCCGCGCTCAACCTTGCCGGCTCGAACGCGCTTTACGGGCGCTATTGGGGACGTCTGGCCGACCACCCCTTCCTGCATTTCGAGCTCTGCTATCACCAGGCCATCGACATCGCCATCGAGCGCGGGCTGGGCCGCGTCGAGGCCGGCGCCCAGGGCGAGCACAAGCTGGCCCGCGGCTACAGGCCCCAGCCGGTCTATTCGGCCCATTTCATTGCCAATGACGGCTTCCGCGACGCCGTCGCCGGCTTCCTTTCGCGCGAACGCGCGGCGGTCGAGGCGGACATCGCCTTGCAGGATCTGGAGAGCCCGTTTAAGTCGGACCTCAAAGGGGGAGACACGCCATGAGCCTTCACGGTCAATACGATCCGGACAATATCTTCGCGAAAATCCTCAGGGGCGAGATCCCGTGCGTGAAGGTTTATGAGGACGAGCACGTCCTGTCCTTCATGGATATCTACCCCCAGGCGCCGGGCCACACCCTGGTCGTCCCGCGCGAACCCGTACGCAATGCGCTGGAAATGACCGACGGGGCTCTGCAGGCGGCCATCGTGCGGGTGAAGCGTATCGCGAAGGCCGTGAACACGGCGCTCAAGCCCGACGGAATCGTCATCACCCAGTTCAATGGCGCGCCGGCCGGCCAGACCATCTTCCACGTCCATTTTCACATCATTCCGCGCATGGACGGTGAAGCGCTCGGGCGGCATGGCGGCGGCGAGGCGGACATGGATGTGCTGAAGGAGCAGGCGGCAAGGATCGCGGCGGCGATCGAAAATCCCTAGCCGGCGCGCCTGAGCTCGCCCTCGAAGGTCAGGATCAGCAAGAGCGCGATGATCGCTCCCTGCAGGGTAAACGAGAACATCGCCCAGGCATCCACCGCCACCATCGAGGAAAACAGCGTATTGCCGCCCATGATGACCCATTCGCCCCGGTCGAGGGCGAAGGACAGGATGAAGGCCGGCAGGGCCAGCCGGAGACGCGCCAGCACCAGTCCCAGAACGACGGCATTCATCGCGACATGGGAAAAGAACAGCGTCTCCTGCAGCGGTGTCAGCGATTCGACGAAAGCCTCCGCCCGGGCCGGGTCCGGCCAAAGCCGCAGCCGCGCCGACAGGTCATGCAGCGCCCAGTAGCCGCCATAGATCACCTGGATACCCACGCAACCGACCAGAACGCGATAGAGCACGTCCAGATGCCGCATCCGGCTCCCCCCTTTGATCTGCGGACGAGTTTCGATTGAAGGCCTGAGTCTCGGCACCTGTCACGCCGACAGGACGGTGCCTGCCATGCCTGGTGCGGCACCGCTCTGCTTTGGCCCGGGAAACGGTGTGGGTTCCCTCCTCCCCACGTCTCCCGGCCGGAGCGCCGGGGTCTGCCGCGCGGCCGTGTCGTCCGCGTCTTCGATCAGGAGGTCCCGGCCGCCTCGACCGTCATCCCAGCGCGTCCAGGAACACGTGCCCGTAATCCGCCAGTTTTTTCGGGCCGACCCCCTTTACCAGGCCCAGCTCGTCCAGGGTCTGCGGCTTGATGCGGCACATCTCGATCAGGGTGGCGTCGGAGAAGATGACATAGGCCGGCACCTGGCGTTCGGCGGCGAGTTTCTTGCGCAGGGTTTTCAGGGTGGCGAGCAGGCCGGCATCGATATCGCCTTCGGCCTCGGCGGCCTCGATGCGGCGCTGGCGCCTTTCGGTCCTGATCGGTTTGATCTCGCGAATCTCGAGCTGCGCCCGCCCCTTGAGCACATGGTCGCCGGCAGCGGTCAGTTTCAATGCACCGAAGCCTTCGATGTCCAGGTCGAGATAGCCGCCGGCCAGGCACTGGCGCACCAGGCCCTGCCAGAAGGATTTCGGCCGGTCCGCCCCGACGCCGTGCGTGGGCAGGCGGTCATGGCCGCGTTCGCGAATGCGCCGGGTGTCGGCCCCGCGCACCACATCGACAATATGCGCCGCGCCGAAACGCTGGCCTGTGCGGGCAATGGCCGACATCAGCATCTGCGCCTCGCGCGTGGCGTCCACCAGTTCGGGCGGGTCGAGACAGGTATCGCAATTGCCGCAGGCCCGGCCATCGGGCTCACCGAAATAGGCCAGGAGCGCCAGACGCCGGCAGCGCGTCGCCTCGCAATAGGCCAGGAGCGCATCCAGCCGCTTGTGCTCGCGCCGCTTGTGCCCCTCATCGCCGCTGTCATCGTCGACAAACTGACGCCGCATGCGGGCATCGGACAGGCCGTAGAACATCATGGCCTCGGCCGGACGCCCGTCCCGGCCGGCCCGGCCGATCTCCTGATAATAGGCCTCCATGGAACCGGGCATGTTGAGGTGCACGACATAGCGGATATCCGGCTTGTCGATCCCCATGCCGAAGGCGATCGTGGCCACCATCACCACGCCCTCCTCGGCCATGAAGGTTTCCTGATGCTCGCGCCGGAGTTCGGGCGACAGGCCGGCATGATAGGGCAAGGCGCGATATCCCTCCGAGACCAGCAGGCCGGCAATCTCCTCGGTCGACTTGCGCGACAGGCAATAGACGATGCCGGCGGCGCCGCGCCGGACATCCAGAAAATCCAGCAACTGCTTCTTGCCGTTCGACTTGGGCTCGACCGCGAGCGACAGGTTCGGCCGGTCGAAGCCGTGCACCACGATCTCGCCGCTCCCGCCGAAGAGCCTGGCGGCAATGTCCTCGCGCGTGGCCGCATCCGCCGTCGCCGTGAAAGCCGCCAGCCGGGCCCCGGGGAAACGGTCCTTCAGGGCGGCGAGCTGTTCGTATTCCGGCCGGAAACTGGCGCCCCACTTGGAGATACAATGCGCCTCGTCGACGACGAAGAGCGCCGGCGCCAAGGCGTCGAGCGCGCCCAGCATGCGCGGCGTCATCAGCCGTTCCGGCGACAGGTAGAGAAGCTTCACCTCACCCGCCCGGACGCGTTTCCAGTCGGCGACATTGTCGGCCCGGTCGCGGCCGGAATGGATCGCCGCCGCGGCCACACCATTGGCCCTGAGCCCTGCGACCTGGTCGTCCATCAGCGCCGTCAGTGGCGAGACGATAATGGCGGGCCCGTCCAGCAGCAGGGCCGGCACCTGGTAGCACAAGGATTTTCCCGCCCCGGTAGGCATCACGCACAGGGTCGGCGTACCGGCGAGAATATGCGCAACGATATCGGCCTGGCCGGGCCGGAACTCGTCATAGCCGAAGACGGAGCGGAGGATGGAAAGCGGATCGGACATCGCACCCAGCCTAGCCAAGCACGATGCCGTCCGCAGTGTGATTGTGCACACATTCCCCACCTGGCCGGGGCCGTCACACGTGCGGGCTCCACATCACCAGCCAGGCCCCGAATACGCCGAGAGCGGTGACGACCGCAGCGGCGAGCATCACCCCGGCCATGCCGAGCTTGACCGTCAGGGCACGGCAGTCACAGGCGCGCAGATAGAGTTCCAGGATCGCCCAGGGCAAAAGGAAACATGCATAGGCCAGCGCGTAATCCGCCGGACCGTCCATCCGTTCGCCGATACCGGCACCGCCGGTGGCGATACCCCAGGCCATGTAGCCGACACGCAGATACCAGACGCCGCTGACGAAGATGAAAAGCCGCATGGCCCAGCGCCGGTGCCGGTCGATCTGGCGGCGGCGGATGAAGTGCAGCGCAAAGGCCGCGGCGACGAGGATCAGGATACCGTCGATCGTCGTGGCAAGGCCTGTCACATCGTTCAGACGCGTGCCCCGTCCCCAGATCAGCACGATACCGCCCACCGCCATGAAGACGCTTACGGCCAGAAAGGTGCGCCCCATCCAGCGGTGCAGGACGGGCAGCCGCTGACGCAGTTGCGGGATCAGTTGCAACGTGCCGCCCAGCGTGACCACCGCCGCCAGCAGGACGTGGCTGATAAAGCCCAGATTGCCCGGCAGGTCGCCCTCGGTGAAGCCATGGATAAGCCCGGTCTCGTCCCAGCGCTCCCAGGCACCTGAAACGGTTCGCGGTACATAAGCTGCGAGAATGTAATAGACAAACAGCCATTGGCCGGCGACGACCACCAGGAACCAGAGCGCTCCTGCGCCTTTCAACAAGCGCTGGGCGAGCGCGATGGGTGGCAACGGTGCGGATCGCGCGATGGTGTCGGACATGACAAATCCCTTTGAACACGGCGCAGCACAGCGCCCGGATATGCGGGATTGGCGGCGGATCGATGCCGCTTGTCTTGCCGATTTGGAAATCGGCTAAACTGGCGTCTTCCGTGTGCAGGTTTGACTGGCGCCGCTGGCACGCCGCATGCTTGCAGAAACGCCGACGCCGGGAGTCGAGACATGCTGGAAATCGCGGGTGCCATAAAGCTGGCAGTAGCCGGTCTCGCCCTGACCTGGATCATTGCCATCGCTGCCATGCCCAAGCGCTCCCTCCTCCACCTGACCTGGGCTGTTTTCTGCACCGGGCTCACCGCCGTCATGTTGCGTGAGGTGTTCGGCGGCGCACTGGGTCCGGCTGCACCTCTGGTCATCATCGCCGGATGTGGTACCTGCAGCGTTTTCTGGCTGGTCGCCCGGGCTCTGTTCAGGACTCATACCGTCATCGGTCCCGCCGAACTCATGCTCGTGGCGGGTATTTTCGCGCCGACCGTGATCGACCAGGCCGTCCTCAGTCCGCTCATGCCGTCTGCGGTGGAGGCCGCCTACTTCCCGGCGGTCGCCGGCGGGCTCGACGGCTTCCAGACGCTCCTGAGCTCGACAGTGCTGGTACTCGCCTTCTGGGAAGGCCTGCGCGGCTGGTCCAGCCGTCTGACGGTCAATGAACGCCGGCTGCGGCTGCTCTACCTGTCGACCTTCGGCCTGGGCGTATCGACCTGCGTGATGCTTCTGGATCATGGCAACGCCCCCTTGCCCGCCGAACTCATGGCCGGCATCCAGGCCGCCTGCGCGTTGGCGATCCTGGTCGTGATGAGCGGTGCCATCCGCTATCGTGCTGCCCACCCGCTAGTGCCGGAGACGCAGACCCGCGCAGCCGGTCCGGCCAGTGAAGATGACCGCGCACTGGGGCATCGTGTCCGGGATATCCTGGCACGCGAGCACCTCTATCTCGATCCGGATCTGAAGGTCGCGGGCCTTGCCCGGCGTCTGCACGAGCCGGACTACCGGATAAGCCGGGCCATCACCGCCGGACTGGGCGAACCCAATTTCAACCGCCTGATCAACCGCTACCGGATCGATCACGCCATGGAACAATTGCACGCGCCCGCCAGCGCGGACCTGTCCATCCTGGAAATCGCCCTCGACAGCGGCTTCGCCTCAATCGGTCCGTTCAACCGGGCGTTCAAGGACGTCACCGGCCAGACCCCGCGGGCCTTCAGGGCCGCCGGACGCGATGCGCCGCCGGGCCTCGCCGCAGAATAGACCCCGAATAAAAAACGGCGCCCCGGTGGAGCGCCGTTTCCGTTTCGCTTGAAAGACCGAGGCCCTACACCTCTTCCTTCTTCGATTTCTTCTTCGCGTTGCGCGGCAACAGCCGGTCGCCGGGCGTAATGTGGAAGTCGAGGCGGTTTTCGTCCGCCGGATCCACATCCACCTTCACCAGTCCGCCCTTCTTGAGCTCGCCGAACAGGATCTGGTCGGCCAGCGGCTTCTTGATGTGTTCCTGGATGACCCGGGCCAGCGGGCGGGCGCCGAAACGGCTGTCATAGCCGCGCTCGGACAGCCAGGCAGTGGCAGCCGGCGTCAGCTCGAAAGTCACGCCGCGGTCGATCAGCTGGGCTTCCAGCTGCAGGACGAATTTCTCGACCACGCGGCCGATCGTGTCGGTGGACAGCGGCGCGAACGGAATGATCGCATCCAGACGGTTGCGGAATTCCGGCGTGAACAGGCGTTCGACGGCCTTGTCCGCTTCGTCCGTCTTCTTGCCGCGGCCGAAACCGATGGCTTCCTTCTGCGCGTCGGCGGCGCCCGCATTGGTCGTCATCACCAGGATGACATTGCGGAAATCCACCTTCTTGCCGTTCGAGTCGGTCAGCGTGCCATTATCCATTACCTGCAGGAGGATATTGAACAGGTCGGGGTGCGCCTTCTCGATCTCGTCCAGCAGCAGCACCGAGTGCGGATGCTGGTCGACGGCGTCGGTCAGGAGGCCGCCCTGGTCGAATCCGACATAGCCCGGAGGCGCGCCGATCAGCCGGGAAACGGCATGGCGTTCCATGTATTCGGACATGTCGAACCGGTGCAGCTCGACGCCCATGATCTCGGACAGCTGCTTGGTCACCTCGGTCTTGCCGACGCCCGTAGGGCCGGAGAAGAGGTAGCAGCCGATCGGCTTGTTGGGCTCGCGCAGGCCGGCACGGGACAGTTTGATGGCGGTCGCCAGCTGGTCGATCGCATCGTCCTGGCCGAACACGACATGCTTGAGATCGGTTTCCAGCGCCTTCAGCGACTGTTCGTCGTCCTTGGACACCGTCTTCGGCGGAATGCGGGCCATCGTCGAGACCACGGTCTCCACTTCCTTCACGCCGATCGTCTTCTTGCGCTTGGACACCGGCTGCAGGCGCATCTGCGCCCCGGCCTCGTCGATCACATCGATCGCCTTGTCCGGCAGCTTGCGGTCGCCCCTGTAGCGCGCCGACAGTTCGACGGCCGACTTCAGCGCCTCATTGGTGACGCGGACATCGTGGAAATCCTCGAAATAGGACTTCAGACCCTGCAGGATCTTGATCGCGTCCGGCACCGACGGCTCGGTCACGTCGATCTTCTGGAAGCGCCGCGCTAGGGCCCGGTCCTTCTCGAAGTGCTGACGGTATTCCTTGTAGGTCGTCGAACCCATGCAGCGCAGGCCGCCCGATTGCAGCGCCGGCTTGAGCAGGTTGGACGCATCCATTGCCCCGCCCGACGTCGCGCCGGCACCGATAACGGTGTGGATCTCGTCGATGAACAGGACCGCATTATCCTTGTCCTCGAGCTCCTTGACGACCTGTTTCACACGCTCCTCGAAATCGCCGCGATAGCGGGTACCCGCCAGCAGCGAGCCCATGTCGAGCGAATAGATGGTCGCACCGGCCAGCACGTCGGGCACCTCCCCCTCAACGATCTTGCGGGCAATACCCTCGGCGATGGCCGTCTTGCCGACGCCCGGATCGCCCACCAGGAGCGGATTGTTCTTGCGGCGGCGGCACAGGACCTGAACGCAGCGCTCGACTTCGGACTCGCGGCCGATCAGCGGATCGACAGCGCCCTTCTTCGCCTTCTCGTTCAGATTGACGCAATAGGCCGTCAGCGCATCGCCGTCCTTCTGGGCTTCTTCCGGCTCTTCTGTACCGCGCACGGCACGCTCTTCGGACGCACCCGGCTTGCGGCCGATGCCGTGGGAGATGAAGTTCACGGCGTCGTAGCGTGTCATGTCCCGTTCGGCGAGGAAGTAGGCGGCATGGCTTTCGCGCTCCGCGAACAGGGCCACCAGGACATTCGCCCCGGTCACTTCTTCGCGGCCGGCATTTTGAACGTGAATCACCGCACGCTGGATAACGCGCTGGAAGCCGGCGGTCGGCTTGGCGTCCTCGTCATCGTCGACGACAAGCTCGGCCAGTTCGTTGTCGATATATTCGGTCAACGTCGCGCGAAGCTCTTCGAGATCCACGTCGCACGCCTTCATCACGGCGCCTGAGTCCTGGTCATCCACCAGAGCGAGGAGGAGGTGCTCCAGGGTGGCAAATTCATGCCCACGCTCATTGGCGTAGCCCAGAGCGCGGTGCAGGCTGTCTTCGAGATCTGAAGAGAATGAGGGCACCACTCTATTCCTTTTCCATTGTGCACTGGAGCGGGTGCTGAGCCCGCCGTGCCGCGTCCATGACCTGGGCTACCTTGGTTTCGGCAACCTCGTACGTGTACACGCCACACATTCCGACGCCGTTTTGATGCACGTGGAGCATGATTCTGGCGGCGTCTTCTGGAGTTTTTCGAAAGATGCGGACGAGGATCTCGACCACGAACTCCATTGGCGTGTAGTCGTCATTTAGTAACAGGACACGGTAAAGCGAAGGTTTCTTGGTTGCCGGCCGGGTCTTCGTAGCAAGGCCAGTTTCCTCTTCTACGCCCGCATCTTCATGATTTCGCTCGGTCATATTTTAAACGTGCTCGAATGTTACTCGCGGCCCCGATCCGGGAGATGGGATGCCGCCGACGCGATGGAAAGGAGGCGGCTGCACCCGCATCCGGCAAAAAAGATAACACGTCGGCGAAATTCTTTCTTCCCGTTTCGTCCCAAACGACATAAGAAGGGGGCCCCACAAATTATAGGGGATCCGCCGGCTCACTGCGGGCCCGGTCGGGGAGGACAGCGCCACCGGCATCCGGAAAACCGGAGCCGTGCGCAGCAGGGCCGCTCAACGGCCCTTTCAGAAAAAGACGTACCCGAAAAAAATGGGCCCGGTGATCATCACCGGGCCCAGTCGGGGAGGAAAACTCGTTTCGCCGGAGCGGTTAGCGCTGGGCCTGCGCCAGCTCCATGGCGGCCGTCACACGATCGTTGATCGGCTTCAGCGTGTCCTTGAAAACGTCCGAGAACAGGTCGGTCGTCTTGTTCAGCTCGGCGAGGTAGTTGTCCATCGCCGTCTTGGTGAACTCGGACTGGATCTCGAAAATCTCCTGGACCGACTTCGCGGACGCGAAGGCTTTGGTCGCGGAGACACCGTCTTCCATCAGCGACTTGGTGTAGGCGACGGCGTTGGCATTGACAGTCTCGAGACCCTTGCCGGCCACCGTGGCGGACGCGATCATGGCGTCGACGGTTTCCTTCTGGAAGTTGGACGCTTCGGTCACGGACTTCAGGGTCTTTTCGAAACCTTCCTTGAGCGCTTCATTGCTCGCGGCGGTCATGCTTTCAATGGTCTGGTTCATTGTGGTGCTCGTTTTGGTGCGGGCTGCGGCCGGAGCCGGCTTGGCAGCGGATTTGGCCTTGGCGGGCTTAGACTTGGGCGCCGCCGGCTTGGTGCCCGACTTCTTTGCGGAGGCCGTCTTGGCCGCCGTCTTCTTGACGGGCGTCTTGACCGGCTTCGCTGTCTCCGTCGCCGCTTTCGGCGTTGCGGAGGCGTCCGCTTCGGCAGCGGAGGCTTGCGGTTCGGTCTTGGTGGTCTTGACGTCGCTCATCGTTTCAAACTTTTGTTGCGACCGCTCTTCGCAGTCGCAGCAAACATAGCCATGGCGCCGCCCCGCGTCAAGAGAATTTTGTGCGCTGCACAAAACTTTCGTAATGGCCTATGAGGCAGGTTTAACCGGCTGGAAACACCGCTTGGCGACAGTGCCGCCATGGTTACCGGACTTCGTCTTGTTCTCACTGCCCTTGCGGCACTCGCCATCGGCCTGTTTGCGACGGGGTTTTCGCGTGCCGATACATCGCGTTACGCCGCCTTCGTCGTCGACGAGAACACGGGCACGGTACTGCATTCGCGGCGTTCGGAGGCCCAGCGCTATCCCGCCTCGCTGACCAAGATGATGACCCTCTACATGCTGTTCGAGGCCATCGAGAGCGGCGAAATCGGGCTGAACGACCAGATCCGGATCTCGCAGAATGCCGCCGAGGCCATTCCCTCGCGGCTCGGCGTGCCCGCCGGGGAAACCCTCACCGCCGAGACAGCCATCCGGGCCCTGGTCATCAAGAGCGCGAACGATGTTGCGGTCGCGGTCGCCGAACGCCTGGGCGGCGGCGAGAGCCGGTTTGCCGAGCTGATGACCGAACGCGCCCGCGAGCTTGGCCTGGAAAACACCACCTTCCGCAATGCTTCCGGCCTGCCCGACCGGCGCCAGCGGACCACCGCGCGCGACATGGCCCGCCTGGCCATCGCGCTGCACCGCGACTTCCCGGACTATTTCCACTATTTCGACGAGGACCGTTTCCGTTTCAACGGGCGCACCTATCGCAACCACAACACGCTCGTGGGGCGCGTCGAGGGCGTGGACGGTCTCAAGACCGGCTATATCCGCGCCTCCGGCTTCAACATCGTGGTCTCCGCCGAGCGCGGCGATCACCGTCTGGTCGCGGTCGTTATGGGCGGGCCGAGCGGGTCCGCCCGCGACGCCCACGCCGAGGAATTGATCGAAGCGGCCTTTGCGACCCTGGAACAGCGCGAGGATACGCGCCTGTTCGCCGCCCTCTCCTCGCCGCGTGTCTCGCCGATGCGCCAGCAGGAACTGATCGCCATGGACGTTGCTGCCCTGCACCTGGCGGAACCGACCGAGATGGGGTCGAGCCAGGCTGCCCCGCCGGTGCGGATCGTTCTGGCCGACGAGGACGAGATGACGCGCCCGGCCGAACCGGAAGCCGCGCGCGAACCCTCCCTCCTGCGCGGCCGCTGGGCCGTACAGGTCGGCGCGTACAACACGGCCGGTCGCGCGCGCGAGCAGCTCGACCGGGTGACCGGCTTCTCGCTTGCCTTCGGCGCGGCCCAGCCCGCCGCGCGGTCGGTCGATATCGATGGCGACCGACTCTGGCGCGCCCGGTTCGAGGCCCTCACCGAGACCGAAGCCCGCCAGGCCTGCGCCGACCTCGCCGCCCGCAGCCATCCCTGTTTCACGGTCGCACCGGGGCGCTGAGCACCGTCTGTCCTGCGTGACGGGCTGGAATCTTCCGGTCGGTTGACACAACCTTCCCCCTCGAACACTTTCGCGCGCCTTGGCTGCCGCCCGGCGGCCCTCAGCCCATGTCTGGACGCAAGAACCGATGAATGTCGTCGTCGTAGAATCCCCGGCCAAAGCCAAAACCATCAACAAGTATCTCGGGTCGGACTACACGGTTCTGGCGAGCTTCGGGCATGTCCGCGATCTTCCGCCCAAGGACGGCTCGGTGAAGCCGGACGAGGATTTCGCCATGGCCTGGGAGGTCGACACACAGTCGGCCAAACGGGTGAAGGCGATCGCCGATGCCGTGAAGGAGTCCGACCGGCTCATCCTCGCCACCGACCCGGATCGCGAAGGCGAAGCGATTTCCTGGCATCTGCTCGAGGCTCTGCAAAAACGCCGCGTGCTCAAGGATGTCACTGTCGAGCGTGTGGCCTTCAACGCGATCACCAAACAGGCGGTCCAGGACGCGCTGCGCCATCCGCGCGCCGTCGACATGGAACTGGTCAATGCCTATCTGGCCCGGCGCGCGCTGGACTATCTGGTGGGCTTCACGCTGTCACCGGTGCTCTGGCGCAAACTGCCGGGCTCGCGCTCGGCCGGCCGCGTGCAATCGGTCGCCCTGCGGCTGATCTGCGACCGCGAGCTGGAAATCGAGAAGTTCCGCTCGGAAGAATACTGGACAGTCGATGCCGACATCGCGGCCGGCACCGATCCTTTCCGCGCCAAACTGGTCACCCTGGACGGCAAGAAGCTGCAGAAGCTCTCGATCAAGGACCGGGCCAGCGCCAACGCCGCGGTCGAGGCGATCAAGACGGCCGACCTCTCGGTCGCCGCGGTCGAGGCCAAACCGGCCAAGCGCAATCCGCCGCCGCCCTTCACCACCTCGACGCTGCAGCAGGAGGCCGCGCGCAAGCTGGGCTTTTCCGCGACGCGGACCATGCAGACGGCCCAGAAACTCTATGAAGGCGTCAATATCGGCGGCGAGACCACCGGCCTGATCACCTATATGCGGACCGATGGCGTCTCCATGGTGTCAGAGGCGATCAACCAGGCGCGCGACGTGATCGGCCGCGAGCACGGTTCGCTCTACGTACCCGCTTCGCCGCGCATGTATTCGACCAAGGCGAAGAACGCCCAGGAGGCACACGAGGCGATCCGCCCGACCTCCTTTGCGCGCCTGCCGGAAAGCCTCCATCTCGACGAGGATATGGCACGGCTCTACCAGCTGATCTGGCGCCGGGCCGTGGCCAGCCAGATGGAAAGCGCCCGGTTCGAACGCACCTCGATCGATATTGTCAGCGACGACAAGAAAACCGGCCTGCGCGCCACCGGTTCGGTCCTGCTCTTTGACGGTTTCCTGACACTTTATCAGGAAGGCCGCGACGACGAGGAGGATGAAGGCGAAACGCGCCTGCCCAGGGTGAGCCAGGGTGCATCGGCCGAGGCCGTGAAAACCCATGCCGACCAGCATTTCACCCAGCCGCCGCCGCGCTTTACCGAAGCCTCGCTGGTCAAGCGGATGGAGGAGCTCGGGATCGGCCGCCCGTCTACCTACGCCTCCACCCTGCAGGTGCTGCGCGACCGCGACTATGTCGTGATGGAGAAGAACCGCTTCCAGCCGCTCGACAAGGGCCGCGTGGTAACGGCCTTCCTGGAGAATTTTTTTGCCCGCTATGTCGAATACGACTTCACCGCGGGCCTGGAGACCCAGCTCGACAAGGTGTCGGCCGGCGATCTGGACTGGAAACAGCTGCTGCGCGATTTCTGGACCGAATTCCGCGCCGCCGTCGACGATATCGGCGAACTTCGCATCGGCGAGGTGCTGGAAGCGCTCAACGTGGCCCTGGCACCGCACATCTTCCCGGAGAAGGAAGACGGGTCGGATCCGCGGCTCTGCCCCTCCTGCGGCGAAGGCACCTTGAGCCTGCGCCTGGGCAAGTTCGGCGCCTTTCTGGGCTGCTCCAACTATCCCGACTGCAAGTTCACCCGCCAGATGGGCGAGCAGGACGCCGAACCCAGGATCGAGGGTGACGGCCAGGTGGCCATCCACCCCGACACCGGCAAGCCCGTCATCATGAAGGATGGCCGTTTCGGCGTCTATCTGGAGATGGAGCTGGAAGGCGAGGACAAGCCCAAGCGCGCCTCGATTCCGAAAGGCTGGAATCCCGGCGAGCTGACCGAAGCCCAGGCGATCCAGTTGATCGACCTGCCGCGCCTGGTCGGCGAACACCCCGATGACGGCCAGCCCATCACCGCCAATATCGGCCGCTACGGCCCCTATGTGCATCACGACAAGACCTACGCCAATCTCGCCAGCGTCGAGGATGTCTTCGAGATCGGTCTCAATCGCGCGGTCTCGGCGATCGCCGACAAGCGTGCCAGTGGCGGACGCCGCGGCTCGACGGCAACGGCGCTGAGGGAGCTGGGCGAGCATGACGGCAAGCCCGTGCGCATCATGTCCGGGCGTTATGGCCCGTATGTGAAATACGAGAAGGTCAACGCCACCCTGCCCAAGGGTACCGATCCGGAGAGCGTGACCCTGGAACAGGCCATGGAATGGGTCGAGGCCAAGGCGGCCAAGGGCGGCCGGAAGAAGGCGCCGGCCAAGAAAAAGGCGCCTGCTAGAAAGACCGCCGCCAAGAAGACAGCGGCGAAAAAGAAGCCCGCCGCCAAAAAGACGGCCGGCAAGACAACCAAGGCGGAGTAGGCACGATGGCCGGCGATACGACATCGAACGCCGGCTCCCTGCGAGAGGCGGTCATTGAGGCCATCAAGCTGGGCGAAGGCGAGTTCGGGAAGCGCGAGATCGCACGCGCCCTGAAACTCAAGGGCACCGACGCCAAGCGCGCGCTGAAGGACGTGCTGGCCGAGCTTGAGGCAGACGGCGCGATCGCGCGCAGCCCGTCCAAGACCTACACCCTGGCCGGTGCCCTGCCCTCGGTGACCGTGGTGGAGATCACCGACCGCGACAATGACGGCGAACTCCTGGCCGAACCGGTGCGCTCCGACCGCGCCGCACCGCGAATCCGCCTCGCGCCCGGCGAAGGGGCCGGCGGCAAGGGGCAGACGGCGCTGGGCATCGGCGACAGGGCCCTGGTCCGCCTCGCCCCCGACGATGAGGGCGGCTATGAGGCCCGGCTGATCAAACGGCTCGGCCAGAGCGCCCACAAACTCCTCTGCGTCCTGCGCAAGCCGCAATCCGGTCCGATCCGCCTGCTTCCTGTCGACCGCCGCTCGCGGCATGAGCTGGTACCGGTCAAGGGCGAGGCCGAGAAGGCCGGGGACGGCGATCTCGTCCTGTGCCAACTGGTCAAGGGAAATCGCCACGGATTGAAGACTGCCCGGATCGTCGAGGTCGTCGGCGACGCCACGGCACCCGGTGCGGGCAGTCTCATCGCGCTTTACTCCCACGGCGTGCCGCAGGGTTTTTCCGAGGCCGAACAGCGCGAGGCGGACACGGTCAGACCGGCCACGATGAAAGGCCGCGAGGATATCCGGCACCTGCCCCTGATCACCATCGACCCGGACGATGCGAAAGACCATGACGATGCGGTCTGGGCCGCGCCGGACGAGGATCCGGAGAACAAGGGCGGCTGGCAGGTCATCGTCGCCATTGCCGACGTGGCCGCCCATGTCGAACCCGGCGGCGCGCTGGACCGGGGGGCCTACAAGCGAGGCAATTCGGTCTATCTGCCAGACCGGGTCGTGCCGATGCTGCCGGAACGCCTGTCCAACGATCTGTGTTCGCTGCGCGAGAACGAGGAACGTCCCTGCCTGGCGGTGCGGATGGTATTCGACAGGCACGGCAACAAGCGTTCGCACCGCTTCCTGCGCGGCTGGATGAAGTCGGCCGCAAAACTCTCCTATACCGAGGCCCAGAACGCCATCGACGGCAAGGGCGGCGAGACGGCCAAACTGTTACTCGATGACGTGCTGAAACCGCTGTGGGGCGCCTATTTCGCGGCGCGGGAGGCGCGCGGACGGCGCGAACCGCTGGAGATCGATGCGCCGGAGCGCCGGGTGCGTGTCGGACCGGACGGCAAGGTCTCCGGCATCGAGGTGCGTGAGCGTTTCGATGCGCACAAGCTGATCGAGGAATTCATGATCCAGGCCAATGTCTGCGCCGCGGAGACATTGGAAGAAAAGCGCACCCCGCTCATCTACCGGGTGCACGAGGAGCCCTCGAAAGAGAAGATCGAGGGGCTGGCAGACTTCCTGCCCACGGTGGGCCTGAAATGGACGCGCGGCGAGCGCGTCGTGACCGGCCGCTTCAACAAACTCCTGGCCCAGGCGAAGAATTCCGAACACTACGAGACCATCAACGAGGTGGTGCTGCGCAGCCAGTCGCAGGCCGTCTACGACACCGAGAATCAGGGCCATTTCGGACTCAATCTCGACCGCTACGCCCATTTCACCTCGCCGATCCGGCGCTATGCCGACCTCACCGTCCACCGCGCGCTGATCCGCGCGCTGAATCTCGGACATGACGGCCAGAGCGACGAGGAGCGCTCGAAGCTGACGGCGATTGCCGAAGACATTACCCATTCCGAACGCCGCGCCATGGCCGCCGAGCGAGACGCGGTGGACCGTTTCATCGCGCTTTACCTGTCCGACAAGGTGGGCGGGGAATTCGAGGGCCGGATCACCGGTGTCACGCGTTTCGGCGCCTTTGTCCGCCTGGCCGAAACCGGCGCCGACGGGCTGGTGCCGATCAGCCGGCTGGGCCAGGAGCGTTTCGAGCACGACGATCGCGAACATGCGCTGATTGGCCTGGAGACCGGCAATCGCTATCGTCTGGGCATGACGGTCACGGTGCGCATCGAGGAAGCCCAGCCGGTCACCGGCGGGCTGTTGCTGGATATTCTCACGCCCCCGGAAAAGGGGCCCAGGCCCAAGGGGCGGCGGCGCCATGGCGGCCCGCCCGGCGGCCGCCGTTCGGGCAAGCCCTGGAAGGGCAGAAAGGGCAAGCGGCGATGAGCGACGAGCGCCGGAGTGCCGGCCTCAGACCCATCCGCCCGCGCCTCGCCGCCTCCCTCATCCTGACCCGCTGCGACGGCAGCCGCGTGGAGGTATTGATGGGCCGCCGCTCGGCCCGGCATGTCTTCATGCCCAACAAGTATGTCTTCCCCGGAGGCCGGGTGGACCGGGCAGACAATACCGCCCCCATTGCCCGCGATCTCGCGGACGATGTGCTGTCCGCCATGGCCCGCACCCTGCCCAGGCGCCGGGCCCGGGCCGCGGCCGCAGCAGCGGTACGGGAGACGGCGGAAGAGACCGGCCTCCTGATCGCCCGCGACGGCCCCTGCCCCTCGCGCCATGCCAGTTGGGCGCCCTTCCGGCGTTTCGGCGTCCTGCCCGACCTCGCCCCGCTGCGTCTTATCACCCGCGCCATCACTCCCCCGGGCCGCACGCGCCGCTTCGACACCTGGTTCTTCACCGCCGACGCAGGCGCGCTCTACGACAACCGCCCGCCCGTGCCGAGCGCAGAGCTGGAAGACGTGCAATGGGTGCCGCTCGCCGACGCGCGCGATCTTGACCTGCCCTTCGTGACGCACTTCGTGCTCGACGAGTTAAAGCGCGTCCTGCCGCCCGCACCCGAGCCGGTGCGCTGCATGCGCGAACGGTACGGAAAGATGGTGGTGGAAGGGTTGTAGCCGCCTCGCCTTGCCCTCGAGTCCCCCAGGCTGACTCCAGGAGAGACGCCAGCCTTGCGGCTCGCTATAGCTGCGGCCATGACCACGCTTCTGACCGACATCCGCTACGGCAATATCCGCGCCCTCATCGCGGCGATTTCGTGTGCCGGGGTGTGCGGTATCGTCTTCGGCCTGTCGATGCCGCTGATCTCCCTGAGACTGGAATTCATGACCGGTTCAGGCCTGCTGGTCGGTCTCAACGGCGCGGCCGCGGCCCTGTCCACCCTGATCATGGCGCCCCTGGTGCCGCGCCTGATGACCTTGGCACCGGCGCGCCGGATCCTGGTCGCGGCGCTGGCGGGCGCAGCGGCGCTTTTTGTCTTCTTTCCCGTCTGGGAAAACGTCACCGGCTGGTTCGTCCTGCGTTTCACGGTGGGCTGTCTGATGACCGTCGTCTTCGTGATTTCGGAAAGCTGGATCAACCAGGTCGTCTCGCCCGAACGCCGCGCCTTCATGCTGGGCGTCTACGGAACCGCCCTGGCAGGCGGGTTCGGCATTGGCGGCCTGCTGTTCGCAGCCTTCGATCCGGAGGGCGACATGGGCTTTTACGTCGGCGCGGCCATTTTCCTTGCCGGCATCCTGCCGGTCACCGCGCTGCGCGGTCCGCAAGCCGTCGCACCGGACCGCGAAGGCTCGTCGCTGGGCGCGATGCTCAATGCCGCCCGCTCTGCGCCGGCTGCCATCCTGGCGGGTCTGGCTTTCGGCGCGCTGGAAACCCTCGCCTTCTCCCTCCTGCCCGTCTATGGCGAACGTATCGGCCTGGCCCACACGATGATCGGCATGGTGATGGTGGCCGCTGCGCTGGGCGCGCTGACCTTCCAGATCCCGCTGGGCTTTATCGCCGACAAGACCGACCGGCGTGCCACCCTGTTCTGGATCGCTGCCATCGCGACCTTCACCCCGCTGGCGGCCGGGCTGGCCGGTTCGACCGCGATTTTCCTGCTGCCCTTGATCTTTATACAGGCCGGCGTGGCCAGCGGGCTCTACTCGGTCGGCCTGTCGCTCCTGGGCGAACGCTTTACCGGCGGCGCCATTGCGGCCGCCAATGCCGGCTTCATCTTCGCCTATGGCCTGGGCAGCTTTGCCGGCCCGCCCGTCGCTGGCGGTGCCATGGACGCCATCGGGCCGTGGGGGCTGTTGTGGACCCTGTCGGCCATCTCCGGCGCGTATGTGATTGTCGTCGGCCTCAGAAGCCTCACCGCATCGGCGAAATGACCGCCGACAACAGTTGACACACACGCGCCCATGCGTATGTTCGCGCGCTCCCGCGACGGCATGGGGCCGTGGCGCGCGCGAAATTTTCGGGACTTTGAGCCATGGCGAAGCCGACAACCATCAAGATCCGCCTGAACTCGACGGCTGATACCGGTTACTTCTACGTGACCAAGAAGAATGCGCGTACGATGACCGAGAAGCTCGTGCTGAAGAAGTACGACCCGATCGCGCGCAAGCACGTCGAATTCAAGGAAGCCAAGATCAAGTAGGAAGCGGACGCGTGTCAGCGTCCCTCTGAACGATTTCAGGCAACAGCCTTAAGGTCAGGCCGCGGCAGCATCCGCGGCCTGAACTTGATTCCGGCCTTCATTCTTCGCGGTATAGAGCGCGGCATCGGCGCGGCGCAGCAGGGCTTCGAAGGTCTCGCCGAACGATGCCTGGGCCAGGCCCACGCTGACGGTCACGGCGATATCTGTGCCGTCTTCCAGCACGAAGGGCTCTTCGGCGACAGCGCTGCGCAGGCGTTCAGCGGCGATCCGGGCCTCCGCCATACCCGCACCGGGCATGACCACCAGGAATTCCTCCCCGCCATAGCGTGCCGCCAGATCCAGCGCGCGCAGCGCGCTCTGCATGCGTCCGGCAAAGCCTTGCAGGACCACGTCTCCGGCCTCGTGGCCGTAGAGATCGTTGATCGACTTGAAATGGTCGATATCGGCGATCATCACCGAAACCGGCGCACCGCCATTGTTCGCGCTGGCCAGGGCCTGGCGCAGGCGCGAGGAGATATAGCGGCGATTGTGCAGCCCGGTCAGCGGATCGGTGACCGCCATTTCCAGGCTCTGGTCGAGCTGGTCGCGCAGCCGGTCGGCGTAGTGCTTTCGGCGCAGCTGGGTACGCGCCCGCGCGCTGAGCTCGCCGGCGTCGACGGGGCGATGGATGATATCGTTGACGCCGAGATCCAGTGCCCGCACGGCCTGGGACACATCGTCCGGATTGACCACGGCCAGGATCGGTAATTGCCGGGTCGCCGCATCCGAGCGAACCCGGGCGCACAGCCGCAAACCGTCATAATCCGGCGAGGTGAGATCGACGATCAGCAGATCGGTACCATCCTGCACGGCCACCATGGCTTCGGCAGGATCGCTCACCCCGCGCGCCGTCACCCGGGACGGAAGGGCCCCGGCATAGCGTCCGGCGGCGCGCGGATCGGCACTGACGATCACCGCGCCCGCTGCTTCAGACTCCTCGCCTGCGGGTTCGGTATCGACGCCGGCCAGCGCCGCATTGGATTCGCGATAACGCAATTCGTCGAGGACCGATTTTAGGCGCAGCAGGCTGCGCACCCGGGCAAACAGGGCCACATCGTCGATCGGCTTGGTCAGGAATTCGTCCGCACCGGCTTCCAGGCCGCGAATCCGGTCTTCGCGCTGATCCAGCGCCGTGACCATGACCACGGGAATATGGCGGGTATTGCGGTCGGCCTTGAGCCTGGAACAGGTCTCGTAACCGTCCATGCCGGGCATCATCACATCGAGGAGAATGAGATCGGGCTGTTCCGTCCGGGCCACCTCGATCGCCTCGAAACCGTCAGCGGCAGTGCACACGTCGAAATACTCGGCCTGAAGCCGGGCTTCGAGCAGGCGCACATTGGCGGCCTGATCGTCGACAACAAGGATGCGTGCACTCACTGGCCGCCCCCTAATCGAGGAATTGGCGGACGGTCTCGATGAAGGTGGTCACGGTGATCGGCTTGGAGAGATAGGCTTCGCAGCCGCCCTCCCGGATGCGCTCCTCGTCCCCTTTCATCGCGAACGCCGTCACGGCGACAACGGGAATGGCCGACAGAACCTCGTCATCCTTGAGCCATTTGGTGACTTCGAGACCGGAAACCTCCGGCAGCTGGATGTCCATGAGAATCAGGTCAGGCGTGTGTTCGCGCGCCAGTTCGAGCGCCTTGAAGCCATCCTTCGTCTGCAGGGTCTCATAGCCATGAGCCTCGAGCAGATCGTTGAAGAGCTTCATATTGAGCTCGTTATCCTCGACGATCAGGACCTTTTTGGGCATGACCTGCAGCATGTCGACGACGCGCTTCCCGTTTGATGCACGCTTGTACCGTGCGTGTTTAACCCCGCCTGCATCAAACCCGATCTTCCTTAACCAACCATGAGTCAACGGGCACTTTTCGTCCGTTCCGGAACAAGATAAGAACAAATCGGGGGATTACAAACAGGATTCATACCGCGCCGGAGGGAGGGCACATGCTCCGTATCGGAATCGATCTGGGAGGCACGAAGACCGAAGCGGCCGTCATGGATGCGGCCGGGCGCCTGCTGGTGCGCGAACGGATCGCGACGCCGCGGGATTATGCCGGAACGATCGACGCTATCGCCGAAATTATCGACGATCTGGAGGGGCGGCACGGTCCGGCCCGCATCGGCCTGGGCCATCCCGGTTCCATCAGCCCGAAGACGGGCAATATGCGCAATGCCAATTCGGTCTGGCTCAATGGCAGTCCGTTCAAGACGGATCTCGAGGCCCGGCTGGGCCGCGAGGTCCGCATGGCCAATGATGCCGACTGTTTCGCCCTGTCCGAAGCGCGCAATGGCGCGGGGGCCGGCGAGTCCGTCGTGTTCGGCGTGATCCTGGGCACCGGTGTGGGCGGTGGCATCGTCATCAATGGCCAATTGCTCACGGGGGCCCAGCACATTGCCGGTGAATGGGGCCACAACGCCCTGCCCTGGCCCAAACCCGGGGAACTTCCCGGGACAACATGCTGGTGCGGACAGTCGGGATGTATCGAGACCTGGCTGTCCGGGCCCGGCATGGCGCGCGAGCATGCCGAACGTACAGGGATCGCACGGGAACCCCGCGACATCCTGGCAGCGAGCGATGCGGCGTCTCGCGACAGCCGCGGGCGCTATATCGACCGGCTTACCCGGGCGCTCGCCAGCGTGGTCAATATCATCGACCCCGACGTGATCGTGCTCGGCGGCGGCCTGTCCAATACGCAGGATCTGCCGCAGAAGGTCGAGGAAGGTCTGCCACGATACGTCTTTTCCGACATTCTCGAGACCCGCGTGCGCCGCCACATGCATGGTGACAGTTCCGGCGTGCGCGGAGCGGCGTGGCTGTGGCCGGCGGCACCGGAATGAAACCGGCACTCGCCGATCCGGGCTATTGCCGGGCCTGCCTGGCCCCGCTCGAACCGGGTCTGGACGCGTGCCCGGCCTGCGGCTCCCACAAACTGCTGCGCCATCGCGAACTCAACACGCTTTCCATCGCCCATATCGACTGCGACGCCTTCTTTGCTGCGATCGAAAAGCGCGACAATCCGGAGCTGGAGGACAAGCCGGTCATCGTCGGCGGCGGCCAGCGCGGCGTGGTTTCGACCTGTTGCTATATCGCCCGGCTCTATGGCGTGCATTCGGCGATGCCGATGTTCAAGGCGCTCAAGGCCTGTCCGGATGCGGTGGTGATCAAGCCGGTTCACGGCAAGTATGCGGCCGAGGGCTATCGCATCCGCGAGATGATGAAGGACATCACCCCGCTGGTGGAACCCCTGTCGATCGACGAGGCCTTTCTGGATCTCACCGGCACAACCCGGCTGCACGGCGCCCCGCCGGCATTGACGCTGCTGCGCCTCCAGCGCCGCATCCGCGAAACGGTGGGAATCACCGTTTCGGTGGGGCTGTCCTTCAACAAATTCCTCGCCAAGACCGCCTCCGATCTCGACAAGCCGCATGGTTTCGCCGTCATCGGCGAGGCCGAGGCTATGGACTTTCTCGGTCCGCGCCCGGTGCGGGCGATCTATGGCGTGGGGCCGGCCTTCGCGGCGAAGCTGGAGCGAGACGGCATCCGCACCCTCGCCGACATCCGCCGGCATGGCGACAGGGACATGGCCCGGCGCTATGGTGAAATGGGTTATCACCTGGCCCGTCTTGCCCGCGGCGAGGATACGCGCAAGGTCAAGCCCGAGCGCGAACGCAAGAGCGTGTCCTGCGAGACCACGTTCAATGCCGATTATGACGACCGCGAAATCCTGGAAAAACAGCTCTGGCGGCTGTGCGTGCGTGTGTCCGACCAGATGAAGGCCAAGGGGATTTCCGGCCTTGTGGTGACACTCAAGCTGAAAGCCTCCGACTTCAAGACCCGTACGAGGCGGCGCACTCTCAAGGAGCCCAGCCAGCTTGCCGACACGCTGTTCCGCGTGGGCCGCGAACTTCTGTCGCCGGAGATAGACGGCACCCGCTACCGGCTGATCGGGATCGGGTTTTCGAGTTTGCAGGATGCAGTGGGTGACAGTGGCGACCTGCTGGACCCGGGCGCCCTGCGCCGCGCCACCGCCGAGCGCGCCATGGACAGGGCCCGGGAAAAGTATGGCGGTGACGCCGTGGTCAAGGGAATCGGTTTCCGGTCGAAGCGGAAGGAGTGAGGATTAGCGGCAAGTTTTTCTTCCCCACATCGTGGGGAAGCGGGCCTATGCGCAACATCGGGTCGAAGGGGCCCGGCGCGCGGCGCCGGGAGGGCGCAGTTTGTCGCCGACATTCCGCCTTGCGGGGAGGAAAGCCTAGCTTGCCAACGTATCGAACCAGTCGAACGGCATCGGCCAGAAGCGTTCAGCCCCGCGCCGGAAGGCGCCGGCATGATCGACGCGGTCAAGGCCGAGATCGGCGGGAGCAAGGCGGATCATTTCACTCGGCGCGGACGTGTAGATATCCAGAATATCCTGCACCGCCCCCTCCGTGGCGATCGGATCGTCGGAGAACTGGTAGGACCGGATCGGCGCGGCGATCCGGTCGTAACAATGCTCGCCTATATTCTCCAGATCGTCGCCCAGATAGCCTGGCAGCGATGCCCAGCGGCGCCACTGCAGGAAAACCTCGCGCGGCAGCGCCGTTCCACCCCAGGCGCCGCCCGCGGGTATATAGCCCGCAAGGGCCAGGCAGGCCGGCCCGTAGAGGAACCAGAAGAATTTCACGCGTGGCTTGTAGCCGGCCCGATGCCGGCCCCAATGTCCCGACCCGCAGCACACGAAGGCATGCGCGCGGGCCTTGCCGGCATTGTCCGCCAGGCCGATCAGGTGGCCGCCCACCGAATGCCCCAGCGTGTAGAGCGGCTTGCCTGGCGCCAACGCCTCCGCCCGGTCCAGCGCGGCGGGCATGTCCAGCCGGCCCCAGTCGAGAATGTCGGCCCTGAAACCACGCAGGCGTTCGGGCGCGGATCCCGCAATACCGCGGTAGTCATAGACCAGGCAGGCAAAACCGTGTTCCGCCCCGGCCAGGGCGATGCGGCGGTAGAATCCCTTGGGAAAACCCGTGCCGGACGAAATCAGCACTGCGGCCCTCGGATTGTCCGGCGCGATGATCCGTCCGGACAGCGAATAGCCGTCTCGGGCGTCGAACCGGATTTCATCTTCTTCGATCAGCGTGGTCATGACATGACTCTGCCGGATGACGTGCGCGTCAAGTCAAGCAGGCAGATTGAATGGCGCGAATACGCCATTAAGTTGCCGGTGACACGCAGCCATGGAGACGCCGATGTCCGCGATCGAAGCCCGCCTTGCCGAACTCGGCATTTCCCTTCCCGAACCTGCCGCACCGGTGGCCAATTACGTGCCCTTCGTGCAGACGGGCAATTTGGTCTTCATCTCCGGCCAGGTCTCGCTCGGACCGGACGGTCTGGTAAAGGGCCGGCTGGGCGAGGACATGGACCTGGCCGCCGGCCAGGCCGCAGCCCGGCTGTGCGGCATCAATCTGATCGCCCAGCTCAAGTCTGCCTGCAGTGGCGATCTCTCGCGGCTGCAACGGGTCGTCAAGCTCGGCGGGTTCGTCTCCGTGAAACCGGGCTTCGTCGAAATCCCCCAGGTCATCAACGGCTGTTCCGACCTCATGGTCGAGGCCTTCGGCGACAAGGGCCGCCATGCCCGTTCGGCAGTCTCATGTCCCGAACTGCCGCTGGGTGCGGCGGTCGAAGTCGATGGCATCTTCGAGATCGCCTGATGAAACGCATCCGAGCCCGCGACTTCACCGCCGATCGCGCCTGGGGCTCGCACCGCCTCGCCCTGTTCGGCACCACCGGCGTCGACCTGCACTGGACCGACAAACCCTATCGCTGGCACCGCAATACGGGCGACGAGGTCTTTGTCGTCCTCGATGGGACAGTGGAGATGAAATACCGCGAAGACGGTGAGGAGAGAGTCATGCTGCTGGAGGTGGGCGACGCACTGGCCATCGGCAATGGCGAGGAACATGTCGCCCATCCGGTCGGCGAGGCCCGCATTCTCGTGGTCGAGGACATCAACAGCGACTAGCCGTCGCTGCGGCGCGCGGACCGGACACGACGAATTTACAGGTGCAGCCCTCGCCCGGCCTGCCGGTGTCGGCTAAAGGTGCCGGACACTGTCGAAAAGGGATCTTCGATCATGATGCGATTTGCCGGTTTGGTGGCTGCGGCCGTTTTCCTGATGGGCTGCCAGCAGGGCAACGCCGATGCCCAGATGTCCGATGCGGACCGGGAGGAAGTGCGCGAGATCGTGCGCGACTATATCCTTGAAAATCCGGAAATCATCGAAGAGGCCCTGATCGAACTGCAGCGCCGCGCCCGGGCCCGCGAAATGCAGGCGACCTACGATGCTGTCGCTGCCCAGTCCGACGCGATCTACAATGATCCTCGCGATCCACGCGTGGGGCCCGACGACGCGGATGTCGTGATCGTCGAATTCATGGACTATCGCTGTTCCTATTGCCGCGTGGCCGCGCAATGGGTCGAGGCGGTGCGCGAGCGGCACGGTGACCGCGTCCAGTTCATCTTCAAGGAATACCCGATCCTGGGCGAGGATTCGCTCCAGGCGGCCCGGGCGGCCATCGCCGCGCTGCGCCAGGGCGAAAACGTCTATGCCCCCTTCCACCATGCCATGGTGTCTTCGTCCGGCCCCCTGCCGGACGAACGGATCGACCAGCTAGCCCGGGTCTCCGGTGTCGATGTCGAGCGCATGCGCGAAGACATGGAAGACCCGGCAATCATGGATCATATCAACCAGGTGCGCTCGCTTGGCCAGGTTCTGGGCGTGTCCGGCACCCCCTTCTTCATCGTCGACGGCACAGTGGTGCCCGGTGCCAACGAAATGGCGCTGGAAGAGGCGTTGAACCGGGCCCTGGCGGCGGATTAGGCACCCGCCCTACCCGTCGATGCGCACATTGCCGTCTGCATCGATGGCCCAGCTTCCATTCCAGGCGATTTCCCAGGCATGGCCGTCGGGATCGGCGAAATAGCCGGAATAGCCGCCCCAGGGGGCTTCTTCGGCCGGTTTGAGGAGGGTGGCGCCGGCGCCGACGGCCTTTTCCAGCAATGGATCGACCTCGGCCTTGTCGCGCACATTATAGGCCAGCGCCACACGGCCCCGGCCATCATTGTCGCGCTTCATGTCGTGATCGAAACTTTCGCGCTGGAACAGGCCCAGCACCACACCGTTGAGCTGGAAGAAAACGATCTGTTCATTCTCGAACGCGGCGGTCCAGCCGAGCTTTTCATAGAATTCACGCGCCCTCGCGGGATTGTCCACGCCAAGGGTGATAAGCGAGACACGCTGTTCCATACCGGTCCTCCATAGCGGAAAACCAGACTAGAACAAAATGGGAACATTGCAAGCCGGGATCAGATCAGACCCGACAGCGGCGAGGACGGATCAGCATAGCGCTTCTTCGGCATGCGCCCGGCGAGATAGGCCTCGCGGCCAGCGACAACGGCGTGGCGCATCGCCCGCGCCATGCGCACCGGATCCTTCGCTTCGGCAATGGCCGTATTCATGAGCACGCCGTCACAGCCCAGTTCCATCGCCACGGCGGCATCGGAGGCCGTTCCGACGCCCGCATCCACGATCACCGGAACGCCCGACTGTTCGACGATGAGGCGTATATTGACCGGGTTCTGGATGCCCAGGCCCGACCCGATCGGCGCGCCAAGCGGCATGATCGCGCAGCAGCCGGCCTCTTCCAGCTTCCTGGCGTAGACCGGATCGTCCGAGCAATAGACCATCACCTCGAACCCGTCCGCGATCAGCATCTCGGCTGCGCGCAACGTCTCGGCCATGTCGGGATAGAGGTGTTTGGGATCGGAGAGGACTTCCAGCTTCACCAGGTTCCACCCTCCAGCCTCGCGCGCCAGGCGCAGCGTGCGGATGGCATCCTCGCCGGTGAAACAGCCGGCCGTGTTGGGCAGGTAGGTGTAATCCTCGGGCGAAATGAAATCGATCAGGCGCGGTTCGCCGGGATCGGACAGGTTCACCCGGCGCACCGCCACCGTGATCATCTCCGCGCCGGACGCCTGCAGCGCCTCGGCATTGAGCGCATAGGTCTCGTACTTGCCCGTGCCGATGATCAGACGCGACGAAAAGCTGCGGCCGGCGACGACCAGCGGTGCGTCCTGTTGCGGTTTGAGGGTCGTTGCGTCGTCCATGCCTAACCACCTCCTACAAACGCGACGATTTCAATCCGGTCGCCGTCTTCCAGTGCCGTCTGTCCATAAAGAGAGCGCGGCACGATCTCCAGATTGCGTTCCACAGCGATCTTTCGCCCGTCGAGCTTTAGATCGGCGACAAGGTCGGCAATCTTCGCACCGGCCGGGATCGACCGGCTTTCGCCATTGACTGTGAGCTGCAGCACGGCTTCGCTTGACCTTTCGTGAGTCCTGACGTCTGTCACGTCGTAATTCCCCTTCCGGCTTCAAAGCAAGGCCATGACCAAACCCATTCACATCCTCAACGGCCCGAATCTCAATCTTCTCGGTACGCGCGAACCCGAAGTCTACGGGGCGATGTCGCTGGCCGATATCGAATCCGCGTGCGAGTCCCGTGCCCGTGATTTGGGGGTTTCCATCGTCTTTCGCCAGTCCAATCACGAGGGACAGCTGATCGACTGGCTGCATGACGCGAACGTCAACGCCTCTGCGGTCGTTTTCAACCCGGGTGCATTGACGCATACATCGGTCGCTTTGCATGACGCCGTTCGCGCTATAGAACCTCCGGTCATCGAAGTTCATTTGAGTCAAACAGCGGCACGAGAACCTTTCCGGCATCACTCCTACATCGCCTCGGCCGCACGGGGCTCCATCACGGGTCTGGGGCTGAACAGCTACCTGCTGGGGATCGAAGCCGCCGCCCGGTGTCTTTAAACGCAATCGACGGAACCAAAGGCATTTCATCATGAGTTCTGATTCCCGCTCCCGCTCTCCGATCGACCCCAAACTCGTTCGCGAGCTGGCGGACATCCTCCGCGAAACGGAATTGTCCGAGATCGAAGTCGAGCATGACGATCTGCGCCTGCGCATCGCACGCCAGCTGACGGTGGCACCGGTCGCACAGACCGTGTCCGTCCCGTCGCCGGCGCCCGCTGCAGCCGCCGCTTCGGCACCGCAGGAGGCGCCGGCCGCCGCTCCCGCCCCCGCCGGAGATCAGCCCGGCACGGTGAAATCGCCCATGGTCGGCACCGTCTATCTCAGGCCGAATCCCGACAGCGCCAATTTCGTCCGCGTGGGCGACAAGGTGAAACAGGGCGACACCATCCTGCTGGTCGAAGCCATGAAGACCTTCAACCCGATCACCGCCGACAAGGCCGGTACGATTTCGGATATCCTGGTCGAGGACGGCCAGCCCGTGGAATACGGCGAACCGCTCTTCGTCCTGTCCTGACGCTCATACCCGACGCGAGCGCATAACCATGTTCGACAAGATCCTCATCGCCAATCGCGGCGAGATTGCCCTTCGCGTCCATCGCGCATGCCGCGAGATGGGCATCCGCACCGTGGCCGTCCACTCGGAGGCCGACGCCAATGCGATGCCTGTCCGCCTGGCCGACGAAAGCGTGTGCATCGGCCCGCAGCCGGCGAGCAAATCCTCTCTGCACATTCCCTCGATCATTACCGCAGCGGAAGTGACCGGCGCCCAGGCCATCCATCCCGGCTATGGCTTCCTGTCGGAGAATGCCCGGTTCGCCGAGATCGTCGAGGCCCATGGCCTCGCCTTCATCGGCCCGACGGCCGAGCATATCCGCATGATGGGCGACAAGATCACGGCCAAGAAGGCCGTGATGGACGCCGGTATCCCGGTTGTGCCCGGCTCGCAAGGCGGTGTCGCAACCTATGAGGAAGCCAAGCCGATCGCGGAGGAGATCGGTTATCCGGTTCTGATCAAGGCTGCTTCCGGTGGCGGCGGGCGCGGCATGAAGGTCGCTGAAAGCCCCGACAAGCTGAAAGGCGCGATGGAGACTGCGTCGGCAGAAGCCTCGGCCGCCTTCGGCGACGGCACGGTCTATCTGGAAAAATATCTCGGCCAGCCGCGCCACATCGAGATCCAGGTCCTGGCCGATACGCACGGCAATGTGGTCCATCTGGGCGAACGCGACTGCTCGCTGCAGCGCCGCCACCAGAAACTCCTGGAAGAGGCACCCTCGCCGGCGCTCAATGCCGAAGACCGCAAGAAGATCGGCGACACGGTCCGCAAGGCGATCGAGGCGATCGGCTATCGCGGTGTCGGAACGATCGAATTCCTGTGGGAGAACGGCGAGTTCTATTTTATCGAAATGAATACCCGCCTGCAGGTGGAACACCCGGTCACCGAGATGATCACCGGTATCGACCTCGTGCGCGAACAGATTCGCGTGGCCGACGGCGCGCCGCTGGACATCAAGCAGTCCGACATCGCCTTCGAGGGCTGGGCCATCGAGTGCCGTATCAATGCGGAAAACCCCAAGACCTTCGCGCCCTCGCCGGGCAAGGTCACCGAATTCCATGCCCCGGGCGGTCTCGGCGTTCGCCTCGATTCCGCCCTATACGCGGGCTATTCCATCCCGCCCTATTATGACAGCCTGATCGGCAAGCTGATCGTGCACGGCCGGACGCGGGCGGAAACGCTGCTGCGGCTGCGACGGGCACTGGAAGAAATGGTCGTCGGCGGTGTGGAGACCACGATCCCGATCTTCCTCGACCTGCTCGAGGAACCGGATTTCGTGAACGGGGACTACCATATCCGCTGGCTCGAGGAGTGGCTGGCCAAGCGCAACGGCTAGCCGTTTCGCTGCGGAGGCCCGATGCGCGGTTTCGGTGCGGAAGACCTGATCGATTGTTACGCTCGCGGCGTCTTTCCGATGGCCGAGGGCCGTGACGATCCGCGCATCTATCTGCTCGATCCCGACGAACGCGGCGTGCTTCCGCTGGACGGTTTCCACATCTCCCGCAGCCTTGCCAGGACCGTACGCAAGGACCTGTACCAGGTCGGTATCGACGAGTGCTTCGAACAAGTGGTGCAGGGCTGTGCCGAACCGGCGCCCGGCCGGGAGGAGACCTGGATTAATTCCGGCATTCTCACGCTCTACAGCGAACTGCACCGGCTCGGTTATGCCCATTCGGTAGAGTGCTGGGCCGGAGGCGAGCTGGTCGGCGGCCTCTACGGCGTCGCACTGGGCGGCGCGTTCTTCGGCGAGAGCATGTTTTCGCGACGGCGCGACGCGTCGAAAGTCGCCCTGGTCCATCTCGTCGCACGGCTGAGGGCCGGCGGATATGTCCTGCTGGACACCCAGTTCACCACGGAACACCTGGAACGTTTCGGCGCCGAGACGATCCCGCGAACCGACTACAAGACGCTGCTTTCGCGGGCTCTCGCCAAGGATGCGGATTTCTTCGCAATGCCGGATGAAATCAGCGGCGCTCAGGCCCTGCAGTCCAGCACCCACACATCGTAAACGGCATGTTCGAGCGGGTTTTGCGCCGGGCGTGAGGCAAACATCCAGCCGGAAAAGATCTGCTCGCCCTCGACATCCACCCCGAACCCATCCGTGCGCCGGTCACGGATCTGCAGGAAGGCATAGGTCTCCGGCGTCTCTTCCGGCGGCCGTTTGCGGCAATACTGCGCGGTGATGGCCAGGGCGCCGAACTGTTCCGTCTCGCCGATCTCGATTTCGAAATCCCGGGTGCGCGCCGTGACCTTGTCGAGACCACGCAGCACAACGACGCTGCCGGGCTCGGAAGACAGCGGCTCCCGCTCGCGCGCATCGGGATCGTCCCGGCGCAGCATGCCGGCAACCTCGTCGCGATCCGCGCCGGAGGGTTCGGACGACTGGGACTGTGTCTGCTGAGCCAGCGCTGACGCCGCCAAGCACACAGACGCAAGGGAAACAAGAAGACCGGTTTTCATGACGCCCACTCTGCCCACCGATTGTGACACTGTCGAGGCGCGGCCGCCCCGGTGATCAGGCCTCGTCCGGAGACCAGGCCTCGTAATCGGCCGTGGCGGCCTGACGTTCCTCGCCTACCAGGAGACTGCCGGTCGGGCGATAGGCGTAAACCGTGCCGGTGAGATTGGGATAATGGTCCTTTTCCCAGGGCTGGCGCCGCAGCGGCTCCTCGCTCGGCGGCTTCTCGAACGTGTGGTGCAGCCAGCCATGCCAGTCGGACGGCACACGCGAGGCATCGGCATAACCCTTGTAGACCACCCAGCGGCGCTTGCGGCCGTCGGGTCCTGTCGTTCCGCGTTCTTCGAAATAGCGATTGCCGTATTCGTCTTCACCGACCTTCTTCGCGCCGCGCATGGCAAGCGTCAGGAAGGTTCCCGGCGTGGCGTCCTTCCACCACACGAAAATCTTGGCGATCAATCCGAACATTGTCAGCGGCTCCGAGTCGGTCGAGACAGCCGCGCCTATATGCCTGCGCAAGACGGGCCGGTCCAGTGCCGAACGCGGCTGGGCCTGGCGGCGGGGTTCTTGGCCGTCCTCCGGCGCGGTAGACTTGTGACTCTCCCGGGCGATTCGGGAGGCTTGAGGGTGGTGGAAAACATGCAGGTCTTCGAACGGTTCGCCGAAACTCTGTCTGCTGCGGGCGAGCGCTACATGCCGGAAGACCGCGAGGTTGCAGCCGGTTGCGATCCTGAATTCGGCGCCGATACGCGCCATATCACGGTGCCGGCCGGCTGGAGTTCCAACGCCGCGCAGACCCTGGCCGATCTCCTGAACATCCCGCGCCCCGCTGCCACCAAGCCCAGGCCTGGCGTCAAGTCGTTCGGCGCACTCACACCCCATATCGCCGATGGTGAGGAACGCCGTCTCGAGCGCGGACTGGAGGACGTGGGCACCCGTCTTGCCGGCTCGCTGGCCTGGTCTGCCGCGCGCCAGGGCGGTTTCGATACGCCGGAGGCGGCAGAGACCTTTGCCCGCGAACTGGCCGCCACGATCACCGGCCGTTTTGTCAGTCCCGACGCCGGCCTGATCCGCGACGGCGGTGTCGACTGGGCCTATGGCGACACACCGGAACCGGCCGGCGCGGCCGACGCACCCTTGCAGATACGTGCCGGCGCCCGCACAGCGCCCGGGCAATTGCGCAGGGTTGCAGAAGGTGCGCTGCGCTCATCCGTGCTCGAAGTCGGCGCCCGCGTCACGCGCGACCGCCTGGAAGCGATCGGCGAAGCCTGCCGGCGCTGTTCCGGAGACGAGGCGGACTGTTTCGACCCCAGGCGCAATGCTGCCCTGGCCCGTGCCATGCGCCGGGCCCTCAAGGACGGTATTCCCGAGGAAGCCGTCGAGCGTGCCCTTGCCCTGGCGCGCCAAGGCACGAGCGACGATGCCCTGAGCGCCCTCATCCCCGACGCCGTGCCGCAGCGCCCGGCGCTGTTGCATGTGCCCAACGCGCTGGCCCAGGCGATCCGCGACGACGATGCCTGGTCCTTCGACCAGGACGGCGGCAGCGTTCGCGCCCGCGACTTCCGCACCGGAATCGCCCGCACGATCTGGAGTTTCGGCACGCCGGGACTGGCATTTCACGAAAGCCCCGCCGCGGCAGGGCCCACGCTCTACATTCACCTGCCCGCCTTCCTCGACGAAGCCAGCCAGGTGCGCGCCGACCTGCTTGCCGACGCCGTATGTTACTGGGCAGCGGCACTGGCCCTGAGCGCTCCCAAGGGTGCGCAGTCGGCAGGCACATTGTCGCTGGACGGGGTCGGCGCCCTGCTGATGAGCTGCGGCCTGGCCTATGACAGCGAGGAAGGTCGTACGGCCGCCGCCGCGATCGGACGCCTGGCGACAATCGCGCTGCGCGAAGCAGCGTCGGAAACCGGCGCCAATGCGCCCGGCCTTGGCCCCGATCTCGAGCTTGACGGACTGCCCGAAGCCTTCGACGGCGTCGTGACCCGCCTGCAAGAGGCCGCCGGTCCCTTCCTGCCCAAGGCGGCCCTCGCGCGGCCCGGCGTTCAGCTGGCCTGTCACGCCCCCGACCCGTGCATCGCCGGCCTGCTGGACGCCGACAGCCTGGGTGCCGCACCGGTTGCGGGCGCCGTCACAGCCGACGGCAGCTTCGCGGGCGGTTACCGCCTGCGCGAATGTGCCCGGCGCGGACTGGAAACGCTGGGCCTGTCCGCCACCGAGATCGAGACTGCAGAGGATCACGCCGCCGGACACGGCACGCTGCGCGGCGCGCCAGGAATTTCCCGCGAGGCCCTGCTCGAGCGCGGCGTACCCGAAGATGCCCTGGAACGGCTTGAGGATTCAATCGGTGAAGGCGCCTCGGTACGCCATGCGCTCAATCGCTGGACACTCGGCGACAGGGTTTGCCGCGAACTTGGCCTGCCGGGCGATGTGGTGGAGACGGAAGGCCAGTCCCTGTGCGCAGCGCTGGGCTATTCCGAGGCCGACATTCGCGCCGCTGACCGCTATGCGCTGGGCGCGGGCGACCTGTATGAGGCCCCCGGTCTCGATGCCGGCATCCGCGGGGTTTTCGCACCGGCACCACCGCAGGCGCAGATGCGCCTGGCCGAAGCCCTGGAACACCAGATCGAAGGGGCCTGCGCGCTTTCCCTGGAGCTGGACGGCGATGCCACCATCGACGATGTCGCCGCGCTGATCGACACGGGTGCCGAACTGGGCCTGCGCCGCCTGGACATCCGTCGCACAGCCTCCGGCCTGTTCGATCTGCTGCCCGCCATCGATTTCGACAAGGGCGATTACGCCGCCGAACCGCCGGTCGAGGAGCGCATCGTCGAACGCACAGTCGAACGTGTCGTGGAAAAGCCGGCCGCGCGCCGCAAACTGCCGGACCGGCGCAAGGGCTATATCCAGAAGGCCACAGTGGGCGGCCACAAGGTATATCTGCACACCGGTGAGTTCGACGATGGCGAGCTGGGCGAAATCTTCATCGACATGCACAAGGAAGGCGCCGCCTTCCGCTCGCTGATGAATAATTTCGCCATCGCGATTTCCATCGGCCTGCAATACGGGGTGCCGCTGGAGGAATATGTCGATGCCTTCGTCTACACCCGGTTCGAGCCCGCCGGCCCGGTCGAAGGCAATGACTCCATACAGCAGGCGACCTCGATCCTCGACTATCTCTTCCGCGAGCTGGGCGTATCCTATCTGGGCCGGCAGGACCTGGCCGAAATCGCACCGGATCGCGCCGACCCCGGCGGCATCGGCAAGGGTGTCGAACAGGAAAAGCTCTCCCGGGAAGAAGCAGCGAAATTCATTTCCCGTGGCTTCTCCCGCGGCCAGGTGCCGGACAATATCCTTATGTTCGCCCATGCGCCGCGCAAGGCGGCGAGTGCCCGCGGTGACCTGGACAGCGAAAGCGGCCACTACGAGCTGGAGGATCACTCCCCGGCGAAAAGCCGGACCGCATCGCGGGACATTTCCGCCTATTCCGGCGATCCTTGCCCCGAATGCGGTCATTTTACCGTTGCCGGCGGTGAAGACGGGCCGCGCAGCTGCGATGCCTGCGGCTGGAGCGAGGGCGGCTAGTGGGCGCAGGCCTTGCACCGAAACGGGGAATACCGGCTTGGAGTGCACCATAATGGCACGTTTGATGCTCGCCTTGGCAATTCTGATTCTTGCTCCGGCAACCGCGCCGGCCCAGGACGCGGCGCAGATTGCGCGCGTCCAGTCTGGTCAGTCCTGCCCTGGCTGCAATCTGTTCCAGGCCGATCTTGCCTATCGTGACCTGCCGGGCCTCGACGTGTCCGGATCCCGCCTGCGCCAGGCCAGCCTGGCCCTGGCGACAATGAACCGCGCCCGGTTCGACAATGCGGACCTTTCGGTGGCCAACCTGTTCGGTGCGCGCTTCACCGGCGCCAGTTTCCGCCATGCCGATCTCAGCCGGGCCAATCTCGTGGGCGCCCACTTCGGCAGTGCCGACCTGACAGGCGCCAATCTTTCCGGCGCGACCCTGTCGGGCGCCGAATTCGAGACGGCGCGAGGCCTCACCCAGGCTCAGCTCGATACCGCCTGTGGCGATGCCTCCACGCGCCTGCCTGCCGGCCTCACCGTCTCCTCCTGCGGCCAGTAGCAAGGCGGCGCCTCCCAAAGGGTTTGCAGTTCGGACAAATCTGCATACCGTTCATACGATATGCGGTGGGGTTACTGTGAATTAAGTCGAATTCGGGCGGCGGCTGCCGTATCCCATGACCTTATGCGGATACGGATACCCGCCCTTTTTGCCCTTCTGGCCTCCACCGTCCTTGCTGCCGCGCCGGCACGGGCCGGCGGTGACGATCATCCGCGCCGCGGCCTGGCGATCGGCGGCGAGTGCGAGAATTGCGACTTTTCCGACAAAAATCTCGCAGGCGCGGTCTTCATCGGGGCCAATTTCCAGGGCTCGACCTTCGCCGACAGCGAACTGCCCGGCGTGACCATTGTAGAGAGCCGGTTCAACGGCACGGATTTCTCCGACGCAGACATGCCCGGCGCGCACCTGACCGGCGTGACCTTCTCGCGCGCCAATCTCGGCCACGCCAATCTCGGCAATGCCACGATCGAACGCGTCAACTTCTCCTCGGCCGATCTTCAGAACGCGAATTTCAGCGGCGCACAGATGGTGTTTGTCACCTTCATCGGTTCCGATCTCGGCGACGCCCTGTTCGCGAATGCCCGTCTGCGCCAGGTCAACTTCCTGCGCGCCACACTCGACGACACGAATTTCCGCGGGGCCGAACTGCGCCGGGCCAATTTCGCCGAAATCACCGGCGATGACATCAGCTTCCGCGATGCGGACCTGACCGGGTCGAGTTTCGAGAACGCGCAGCTGAGCGATGTCGATTTCACCGGTGCCAATCTCAACGGCGCCAATTTTTCCGCTGCCCGGATCGAGGATGCCATCGGGTTGTCCAAGGAAAGCCTGTCCGGCGCTTGCGGCGACGAGATTACCCGCATCAACGAGACGCTTACCCTGCCCGGCTGCAACGGCGATCGTGCACCGGACGTGGATGCCCGGCAGGAATACGACTATGTGCTGCGTTTCCACGGCGAAGCCGATGCCGACACCCTGATCGAGCTGCAGGCACTGGAAAACGTCCGGATCGAAGTCCTCTCCCAGATCGGCGAGGCGCTGGAAGCGCACGCCCAGGATCTCGACCGCGACGCCATCCGCCAGGCGACGGCCGAGGCCATGCGCGAGATTGCCCGGGCGGAACGGGAAATGCGCGAAGTTCAGCGCGAACTGGCGCGCGAACGCGTCGAACGCGAGCGTGAACGGGCCTCGATCGTGCGGGATCTGGAACGGGAACGGGACCGGCTGCTGAACGAGCGCCGGGAGGCGTCACGCGAAGCCGCACGCCAGGTCATCGAATCCATGCCCAGCACGCATTTCGGACCGCCGGACGTGCCGCGCGACGGCCCCCAACCGCCACCGCGGCCCGAACGCTAGAGCATTTTCGAACCGCGAAACCGGTGCCCACTTTCGCTGAAAATGCTCCAGCTTCTTGTTTATCGCATTTTCGAACCGCGAAACCGGTACCCACTTTCGCTGAAAATGCTCTAGACGGCCGCCGGCGGCGGACCGTCAGCCCTTCTTCGCATCCGGCACAACCGTGCGAAGGTGCAGTTCGCGCAGCTGCTTCATCTCGACCTCGGCCGGAGCATTCATCATCAGGTCGCGCGCCTGCTGGTCCTTCGGGAACATCACCACTTCGCGCAGATTCTCCACGCCGGCCAGCAGCATGACGATCCGGTCGACACCCGGCGCAATGCCCGCATGGGGCGGCGCGCCATAGCGGAAGGCGTTGAGCATGCCGCCGAACTCCTCCTCGACCGTCCCGGCGTCATAGCCGGCAAAGCCGAAGGCTTTCAGCATCACGTCGGGACGGTGGTTCCGCACCGCACCGGAGGAGAGTTCCACGCCATTGCAGACGATGTCGTACTGGAAAGCCTTGAGGTTCAGGAGTGCCTCGGTGTCCGATCCGTCGAACTCCAGGAATTCGTCCGGATCGATCTGCGGCATCGAGAAGGGGTTGTGCGAGAAGTCGACCTTCTTGTTGTCCTCGTCCCACTCGTACATCGGGAAATCGACGATCCAGCAGAAGCGGAACGTGTCCTTCTCGCAGAGATCGAGTTCGCGCCCGACCACATCGCGCGCCCGGCCGGCAAAACTGTGGAATTCCTTCGGATCGCCCGCGGCGAAGAAGACCGCATCGCCCGGTTCCAGGCCCAGTTCCACGCGCAGCGCCTCGGTGCGCTCTTCGCCGATATTCTTGGCAATCGGTCCGGCGCCCTCGATGGCCCCGTTTTCCTCGCGCCAGAAGATATAGCCCAGCCCCGGCTGGCCTTCCTTCTGGGCCCAGGCATTCATGCGGTCGCAGAAGGCGCGGCTGCCGCCGGTCTTCGCCGGGATCGCCCAGACCTGGACCTTGGGATTCTTCTCCAGCATGCCGGCAAAGACCTTGAAGCCGGAACCGCGGAAGGTCTCCGACACGTCCGACATCCTGATCGGGTTCCTGAGGTCCGGCTTGTCCGAGCCGTACCAGCGGATCGCGTCGAAATACGGGATCTGGACAAAGGGTTCGTCCGGCACATGCCGGCCGTCGGCAAATTCGTCGAACAGGCCCTTCATGACGGGCTCGATGACATCGAACACGTCCTGCTGGGTGGCGAAGCTCATCTCCATGTCGAGCTGGTAGAACTCGCCGGGCGCACGGTCGGCACGGGCATCCTCGTCGCGGAAACAGGGGGCGATCTGGAAATAGCGGTCGAAGCCGGAGACCATGATCAGCTGTTTGAACTGCTGGGGAGCCTGCGGCAGGGCGTAGAACTTGCCCGGATGCAGGCGCGAGGGCACCAGGAAGTCGCGTGCGCCTTCCGGCGATGACGCCGTCAGGATCGGCGTCTGATACTCCATGAAACCCTCGTCCACCATGCGGCGGCGAATGCTGTCGATGATCTTCGCCCGCAGCACGATACGCTTGTGCAGGCTTTCCCGGCGCAGATCGATATAACGGTGCTTCAGGCGCACCTCTTCCGACCAGTCCGGTTCGCCGAACACCGGCAGCGGCAGCTCTTCGGCTTCCGACTGGATGGACAGATCCTTCAGGCGCACCTCGATTTCGCCGGTCGGAAGATTCTCGTTCACCGTCTCGTCCGAGCGGGCGACCACCTCGCCGGTCACCGTGATCACGCTTTCCACGCGCAGCCGTTCCAGGGTCGAAAAATGCGCGCTCTCCGGCTCCAGCACGACCTGGGTCAGACCGTAATGGTCGCGCAGGTCGATGAAGAGCAGCCCGCCATGGTCGCGCTTGCGGTGGATCCAGCCGGAAATCCGGGCCTCCTGGCCGACATGATCCTTGCGCAGCTCGGCGCAGGTGTGGGTGCGGTATGCGTGCATGATGAAAACGTCCGGGAAATCGGTGTGTGACAGGTGCCGCGATGTGCCGGTTTGTGAGGCTGAATGTCAAGCTGCGCGGGGGCCCGGGCGCAGTTGGCGCGGTCCGGGGACGGGCCCGGTACTTTCGCTCTCCACGTTTCCGGGCCGCGCGTTCACGTGTCACCGCCCGGAGTGCGCCGGAGCATGCGGTCGGTCAGCGCGGCGATCTGATGCGCCGGCCGGGTGTTGCAGCGCGGGGGCAGGAAATCGGCCAGGGAGTGTTCTGCTGACGGCGCGTCCGGCTTTCCGGCCCGGTTGACCGCCTCGGCCGCCACCGCGTCCTCGGCGATCCGGGAGAGTTCCTCCGGCCGGGGCGGCGCCGGCAGGGGCAGAGGATGGGCCGGATCGACAAAGCCGCGCCACCAGCGCGCACGCTCCCAGCCGGGGCCGGGGCGCGGCCGGGACGGGTCGACCCGCGTGCCGGTCTCCGGATGGGCGGCCAGGAGTTCCAGCTCGCGCGCCTGCCAGACCGTGGCCGTCTCCGGCCGGGGCAGGAATTCGGGCAGGGGCACGCTGGCCAGATCGACCTGACCGTCCACGATCAGGCCGTAAAGCCCGCCGGGATGGTTCCAGCGCTCCACATTGGGGGCAATGTGAAAGCGCGCCCATTGCTTCAGCACATGGAATCTGACCGCTTCGCGCAGTATGTCGAGCGGCTCGGCGCAGCCCTGACGCTCCGGCGGGGTTTCCGGATCCGGGTGCGCATGGTCCCGGCGGCGGAGGCCGGTCTTTGACGTGGTCCTGGCGCGCATGATGTCGTCCTTTCTGGCAGGCCCGAAGCGGGCAGCCGGGAAGGCGCCACGCGCTTTAGCGCTGGCGGTATGGGAGGGGTGCGGGACGCCTAGGGCGTCGTCGCTGGTAGCTGTGTGTGACGCCGTCCGGCGTCCCGCACACGGAGATTTGGTCCCGGCTCGCGCCGGGCGGTCAAGACCGGGCAGGTACGGACGGGCT
>NZ_JASBRI010000014.1 GCF_030149515.1 Maricaulis sp.
ATGCCGGATTGGGTTAACTGCCAACAGGGGGTCACGTGAATTGCACACGTACCATACTCCCCTGGACCTGGTCCGCTCACGGCACGTAGAAAGCCCGGTCGTCTGCGCACGTCCGGATCGCGTTGCACAAGCGAGCCACTGGTTCCAGGACAATTTTCCGGGTGAAGTCCTTTACGCGGTGAAAGCCAACCCCAGCCCCTGGATTCTCGGGGCGCTGCACAAGGCCGGAACGCGTTTCTTCGACGTCGCATCGATTCCCGAAATCCAGCTCGTTGCCGAACATTGCCCGGGCGCCCGCATGGCGTTCCTGCATCCGGTCAAGAGCCGCGAAGCCATCCGCCGCGCCTATTACGAATTCGGCGTGCGCATCTTCGCGCTGGATTGCGAGGCCGAGCTGAAGAAGATCGTCGAGGAGACGAATTACGCCAAGGACCTCACCCTGATCGTGCGCCTGGCCGTCTCCAATGACGGGGCGATGTTCTCGCTGGCCGGCAAGTTCGGCGTGCCTGCCTACGAGGCGGCCGAACTGATCCGGCAGGCCCGCGCCTTTGCCGACGAGCTGGGCGTGAGCTTCCATGTCGGCAGCCAGTGCATGCAGCCCTCGGCCTATCGTTCGGCCATGCTGGAAGCCTCGCGCCTCATCGTGCAGGCGGGCGTCACCGTGGACATCGTCGATGTCGGCGGCGGCTTCCCCTCGATCTATCCGGGCATGACCCCGCCGCCCATGGACGACTACATCGCCGCCATCGAGGACGCCTTCGAGGAAATGATGGTGCTGGAGAACGCCGATCTGTGGTGCGAGCCCGGCCGGGCCCTCGTGGCCGAGGCCGAGAGCGTCCTCACCCGTGTCGAACTGGTCAAGGGCGATGCGCTCTACCTCAATGACGGCGCCTATGGACGCCTGTTCGACGCCGCGCATGCGAAATGGCCCTTCCCCGTGCGCGTCCACCGCGCCCGCGGCGAAACCGGTGCGGATACGGCCGCCTTCCGCCTGTTCGGCCCGACCTGCGACAGCATGGACGCCATTCCCGGCCCGTTCGACCTGCCTGCCGACATCGCCGAAGGCGATATCATCGAGATCGGCATGCTGGGCGCCTACGGAACCGCCCTGGCCACCGATTTCAACGGGTTCGGCACGATCGAACACATCGCGGTTGAGGATATGCCGTGGCCGTCTATGTTCGAGGCCCAGCCCGGCAAGGCCGACGACACGGAAGAAACGACCGTCATTTCCTTCGCCCGTGCCCGCCGGCGCCGCCCCAAGCTTAGGAGACGCGCATGAGCGACACCTCGAACCGCAAGGCCGAGCTTCTCTCCTCGCCCATCGAGCATATCGACATCACGGCCTTTGACGGCCGCGAACTGGTCGATGCCTGGGAGAAGATGTCCTTCACCTCGCGCGATGCCGCCCGCGCCGCCCGCATCCTGCAGGCCGCCGTTGCCGACCCGGACTGTTCGGTGATCCTCACCCTGGCCGGATCGACCTCGGCGGGCGGCTGCATGCATGTCTGGCGCGACATGGTGCGCCACAACATGGTCGATGCCATCGTCTCCACCGGCGCCTCGATCGTGGACATGGATTTCTTCGAGGCGATGGGCTTCAAGCATTACCAGGCCCGGGAAATCCCCGACGACCGGGTGCTGCGCGATCTCTATATCGACCGCATCTACGACACCTATATCGACGAGGAAGAACTGCAGGCCTGCGACCACGCCACGCTGGAAATCGCCGACATGCTGGAGCCGGGGCCGCGCTCCTCGCGCTCCTACATCAAGGCGATGGGCAAATGGCTGGCCGAAGGCAACGCCAGGAAGCCCGGCTCGCTGGTGCAGGAATGCTACGAACAGGGCGTGCCGATCTTCTGCCCGGCCTTTTCCGACTGCTCCGCCGGTTTCGGCCTGGTCAAACACCAGGTCCAGCGCATGAAGGCGGGCCAGCCCTATCTCTCGATCGACAGCGTGGCGGATTTCCGCGAGCTGACCGACATCAAGATCAAGGCCGGCACCACCGGCCTCTTCATGGTCGGCGGCGGCGTGCCCAAGAATTTCGCCCAGGACACGGTGGTGTGCGCGGAAATCCTCGGCGAGGACGTGCCCATGCACGCCTACGCCGTGCAGATTACCGTCGCCGACGTGCGCGACGGCGCCTGCTCCTCCTCCACCCTCAAGGAAGCCTGTTCCTGGGGCAAGGTGGACGTGGCCCTGGAACAGATGGTCTTCGCGGAAGCCTCGACGGTCGCCCCGGTGATCGTGTCGGACGTCTATCACCGCCGCGCCTGGGAAAAGCGCCCGCGCCACCGCTACGGGGACATGTTCGGGGACTGAGGTTTCCGGGCATGGATGGAATGAATAAGCCCCGGTGCGCTGCGCCGGGGCTTTTTTGATTGTGGCGACGCGCACACCTTCCCTTCACTCCCCCTGTCATCCCGGCCGGATGGCCCGCGAAAGCGGGCCGCAGAGCCGGGACCTATACGCGCCGGTCTTGGCTGCACGCAGACTCGATATCGGCGTCAGCTGGACGAACACCGGGATTATGGGTCCCGGATCTCCGCCCGGCTCGAGGCCGGGCATGCGTCCGGGATGACGCGGGTGGAGGGTGAAGATGGGAGCTTGGTGTGTGGGCGAACTCCACACAGCGGATAGAGAAACCTCCCCTTTTCCCCCAAGCATTTTTCCCGGCCGGAGCCCGGCCTTGAGCCGGGCGGAGCGCCGGGACCAACGGGAGACTCATCGCTCAGAACGATCTTCGGTCGGTCCCGGCTCTGCGCCCCGCTTTCGCGGGGCATCCGGCCGGGATGACAGATGATGGTATGCAATTTATAATTGCATGTATGGATCACAGCTACTTCGTCTATCTGCTCGCCTCACGCCGGCACGGCACGCTCTATTGCGGCGTGACCAATTCCCTGTTGCGCCGTGTGTTCGAGCACAAGACGCGGCAGGTGCCAGGCTTCACGGTAAAATACCGGGTCGACCGTCTCGTCTGGTACGAACCGCACGAGGACATCAACGAAGCCATTTCGCGGGAAAAGCGGATCAAGCGCTGGCGCCGGCAATGGAAGGTCGAACTGATCGAAGCCGCCAATCCGGACTGGAGCGACCTCTATCCCGCACTTGGCGGTACCGACCCGGCCACGCTGGCCCCCGAGAACCTGAGGAACTGGTAGCCCTTCTCCCGCCTCGGCCGCAAGATCGTTCACCAACTTATCCCCACCCCTGCTCGCCTCCCCCATAATCCCCCCCGTCCTCGCATCGCTCGAGGCCCGGATCCGGTCGGTCCGGGGGTGCGGGGAGTACGGAGCCTGTCCGTTGCTGCCGGATTGACCACGGCAGCGGCCGGCGGGGCCATCGGCGGGGAAGGGCGATAAAGAGGCTCGATCGTCCGTCCACGCCGGTTTCGAGAGGGGGCCGCAAGGAACCCCGGTAAATCTCCGTGTGCAGGATGCCTCCGGCGCCACGCACTGAAACCCAACAGACCGGCTCCGGCCGGCATCCTGCACTCCTCATCACGCCAGGCGGAAACGCCGTGGCGCTTCCGGTGCACATCCCGAGGCAATGCAAGGAGACCGGCATGTCGAACAGACGCTCGCGCAAACAGCATAACGGCGGACATCGCCGCCGCAGGTCCGCCGGTCCGGTACCGGCCGGCCCGCCGGACACGGCGCTTCCGCCCGCCCTCCGGCGGCTCATGCCCGACGGTGTCCCGCCCGACCAGGCGGCGCGGACGGCGATGGTGTGCGGACAGGTGGCGCTGTCGCAGAAACGGATGCGCCAGGCGGAACGCTGGCTGGCAATTTCCGCCCGCTTCGTCAGCCTCGGCCGCGGTTTCGACGCCCTGGACCGCCTGAACGAACGGGAGGCGCTCCAGGCCGAAGCCCTGGAAGCCTTCGCGGATCTCTGGGCCCTGCAGGAGGCGGCGCCGGCCGGACCCGCCGGCGCGCGCGATGCGTAACGGCCATACCCGCGTTTGTGCATGCCAACCCTGCAGAGCCATGCGCGAGAAAATCCGTGACCTTGCGCGCCATGAACGCTATGCGGGCGGCCAGGAACAGGACTGACCCCATGATGGAACTCTTCACCTCCGCCCTGGTCACGTTTTTCGTGGCCGTCGATCCGCCCGGCGTGGCGCCGATCTTTGCGGCACTGACCGAAGGTGCGCCCAAGGCGCACCGCCGCACGATGGCGATCAAGTCGGTGGTGATTGCCTCGGGCGTGCTGCTGGGCTTTGCCCTGGGCGGCGCCTGGCTGCTCAATGCCATGCACATTTCGCTGGACGCCTTCCGGGCGGCCGGCGGCGTTCTGCTGTTCCTGATGGCGCTGGAGATGATCTTCGAAAAACGTACCGAGCGCCGCGAGGAGCGGGCCGAGGAAATCATCGGCGAGCACGACAATCATCCCGAGCAATGGGACGATATCTCGGTCTTCCCGATGGCTATTCCGATGCTCGCCGGCCCCGGCGCGATCGCGACCATGATGCTGTTCATGTCGGACGCCAGCGGCCTGGCCGAACAGGGCGTGATCCTGGCGGCGGTGGCGATCATCCTGGTCTTCTGCCTGGTGGTCTTCCTGCTGATCGGCCCGGTGATGAAGCTGATCGGCGATTCAATGGCCGCCATGATTACCCGGATCCTCGGCGTCATCCTGGCCGCCCTGGCCGCGCAGTTCATCCTCGACGGCATCCAGGGCGCCCTGATGGGCAGCTAGTCCTGCACGCGCCCGGCCCTCCCGGCCGGAAACCAAACGTTAGCCACATCGTGCCATGATGCCGGCTCAACAGGCCGCCAGACGGTCGAATGCGGGGGGTGATGGAGGATTGCATGGGCATACGCCTGACAATGCTGCTCGCCGCAGCCATGATCGCGGCCGCCGGACTGACGGCCTCCGCCTGGAGTCTGAGCCAGGGCCAGCCCGACCAGGCCATCGCCTTTGGCTGGCCACCCCTGTCCATTGCCATCCTGATGGCGCTTCTGGTCCCGTCAGGCCAGCGTTCGGCCCCGAAAGCCTAGCCGCTGCGCGGCGAGAAGAAGGGCGCGTACAGATCGGGCCGCCGGTCGCGGAAAAAGCCCCAGGCCGCCCGGTGGCGCTGCAGGAAATCCAGATCGAATGTGGCGCTGACGACGCCCGTCTCCGACCGGCCGAGCTCGTCCAGCTTTTCGCCGGTATGGTCGGTGACGAAGGACGAACCGTAGAAGACCTGCCCCTCCTCGTCGCCGATCCGGTTGGCCGCAATCACCGGGATAACATTGGATACGGCATGGCCCTGCATGGCGCGTTGCCAGCGGATGGCCGTATCCAGGCTGTCGTCATGCGGTTCCGACCCGATGGCGGTGGGATAGAGCAGCACTTCCGCACCCAGCATGGTCATGCAGCGGGCCGCCTCCGGGAACCACTGGTCCCAGCACACGCCCACGCCGATCCGCCCGAAACGCGTATCCCAGACCCGGAACCCCGTATCGCCGGGGCGGAAATAGAATTTCTCCATATAGCCCGGCCCGTCCGGAATATGGCTCTTGCGATAGACGCCCAGCGGCTTGCCGTCGGCGTCCAGCATGACCAGGGAATTGTAGTAGTGCGGCCCGTCGCGCTCGTAGATCGAGACCGGGATCACCACGCCCAGCTCGGCCGCCAGCGGAGCGAGTTCGGTGACGCAGGGATGGTCCAGCGCCGGATAGGCGGTGGCGAAATAGCGCTCGTCCTGCACCTTGCAGAAATACGGTCCCTGGAAGAGTTCCGGCGGTAGGATCACCCGGGCACCCTGCCCGGCCGCCTCGCGCACCATCTCCTTCACGGTGGCGATATTGGCAGCCATGTCGGTGCCGAACGCCGCCTGCAGGCCGGCCACGGTGATCGTACGTGCCATCGGCATCAATCCTCTTCGATCCGCTCGGTCAGCCACTCGCCCGGCCCGTCGCCGGTGCGCAGGTCCATCACGGTGGGCCACAGCCACCAGGCCGGCCGGTTGTCCGAATTCCACAGCGCCACGAAGGCAAATCCGGTGGCCGGCTCGAGCACGATCTGGGCGCCATAACCGGACAGATAGCCCGAATGCAAGACCAGGGTGCGGCCTTCCCAGTCATAGATGCGCCAGCCAAGCCCGTACCAGGTATTGTCCACCCGCTGGCGCAGATCGCCCAGGCGGCGGGTTTCGCGCAATGTCTCGGTCAGCGGGCTGTGGATCCGGCTGCGCACACTGTCGGCCAGCCCGGGCCTTGTGCCCAGCTGGACCTGGGCCCAGACGATGAGATCGTCAAGCGAGAGATTGACGCCCGAGGCCGAGGGGATGCGGTCATAATGTGTATCGGGATCGCCGGGCCGGTTCGATACCCGGCGCCAGCCGCTGTGTGGCCGGGCCCAGGAGGGCGCGGAGGTCAGCGCATCGGCCCCGAGAGACGCGCCGGGCAGGCCCAGGGGCTCGATCAGGCGGGTGCGAAGCACCGTTGAGAAATCCTCGCCCGTTGCCGTCTCGACTATGCTTTCCAGCGCCGAGAAGGCCACGTTCTGATAGGTGTAGCAATCTCCCACCGGACACAGCAGATCGACCTGGGCCAGGCGGCGGCGGATGCGTTCGGGCGACTGGCCCGCCTCCAGGTCAAGATCATAGGCATTCGGCGGCAAGCCGGTGCGATGGCTGGCAATCTCTTCCAGAGTCGGCTGGCGGCTGCCCTCAAGGCGCAGCACATCGCCGGGCACCGGTGCAGCAAGATCGACCAGCCCCTCCGCTTCCAGCAGGCCCAGCAGCGTGCCCGTGAAGGTCTTGGAAACGGAGGCGGCGCGGAACAGGGTCCGGCGCGTCACAGGTTCACCGGAACCGGCGGCGGTTTCGCCATGGGTGTAGACGAAGACCGGTTCTCCGTTCTCGATCACCGCCGCAACCAGGCCGACGACGCGACGGTCGGCCATGGCGGCGTCCAGCCGCTCGCGCACCGTGTCGAGATAGGGGTATTCAGGGCGTGCCGACGGGCTGGCGGCGTCGTCCCCGGCCACCGCCGGTGGCAGGACCAGAACCGCAAGACACAGGGCACTCAGGACGGATCGGAACAATCCTCACTCTCCGGGCTGGTGACAGGTCACACAATGAAAAGCCCCCCCGCCCGTCAGTATGGCACGCGCGGACGATCCGACAATATGATGATGCGGAAACAGCGGCCGCAGGCCGCGCAGGGCCGCCGCCTCGCTCGCGGTACCATAGGTCGGCACCACGACATTGCGCGGCCCGATCACCCAGTTCATGTGGCTTGCCGGCACGATCCCGCCATCCCCCAGATCGACCCGCCCCGGCGAGGGAATGGTGTGCACCTGAAGCCGGCGTCCCTTCGCGTCGGTCATGCGCGCCAGCTGACGGGCAATGGACGAGAGGACCGCGGTCTGCGGATCGTCACCGCCCGCCGGCGCCTGGCAGATCACCACGCCCGGACGCGCGAAACGGACGATATTGTCGATATGCCCGTCGGTATGATCGGCCTCCAGCCCCTCATCGATCCAGAGCACCTTCTTCACCCCGAGCGCCGCTTTCAGCCGCGTCTCGACATCGGCTTCGGAAAGGCCGGGATTGCGGTTGGGGTTGAGCAGGCATTGCCGCGTTGTGATCAGCGTGCCGTCGCCGTCGAATTCCAGCGCTCCGCCCTCGGCGACCAGATCGACCCGCCGTTCCCCGGCTCCGGCCAGTTTCGCCATCACGCCGCCGACCGTGTCGTCGCCCGGCAGATCATACTTGCCGCCCCAGCCGTTGAAGACGAAGCGCACGGCGATGTCCCGCCCGTCCTGGCGCAGGAAGACAGGGCCGGTATCGCGCGCCCAGACATCGCCGAACTCGGCCCGCACGACTTCGGCCTTCTGGCCCATGGCCCGGCGCGCGGACGCTTCGGCCTGGGCCGTGGCCGCCAGGATCACCAGATCGAGCTTGCGTCCCGTCTCCGACGGCTGCGTCAGGGCACGCAGGAAGTCTGCGAACTCGGCCTGGGCCGGTTCGAGATCGTCTTCCCAGAGATCGGCGGCCGAGGGCCAGCAGGTGAAGATGCGCCGCACCGGCGCGGTCTCGTGCGGCAGATGGATGGCGTGCGGGACAGGGGTCGTCGTCATGCGCGCGCCTCTAGCACGCTCCGCTGCGCCGTGCGAGCGGCAAAAAGAAGAAGGGCGGCACATGGGCCGCCCTTCCGCAAGATGCTTGTCCTGGATGCGAACCTAGAAGCTGTAGCGCACACCCAGACGGATCGACCACAGCGACGCCCCGCCGACGCGAGACGTCGTGTCGGGATTGTTGAAGTTCGAGTAGACGAACTGGCTGCCGCCGGTGGACAGGAGCGTTGCATCGACCACGCGGTTACGACGCGGGAAGCCGGCCTCGTTGAGGACGCCCCACTCGTCGTTCAGCAGGTTGGTGAAGTTGTCGATGTCCAGGAAGAACTGCGAACGGTGACCTTCCATGAAGCCGGGGAATTCCTGCGTGATGCGCAGGTCGGCCTTGGTCCACCAGCCGCCTTCATGGCCGTTCCGCGGCGCGAAGCCGCCGGCATAACCGCTCAGACCCGCTTCTTCGATGAAGGAGAAGAAGGCATTGGCGTCGATGCCGGACAGGTCCACATTCGGATCGCTCGGACCGGTCGGGATGTAGAGCAGCCAGTTGTCGCCCGAGAGGAAGGGGCTGAAGAAGGTCAGGTCGCCGCCACCGCGGGCCGCCATCGTGTAGCTGAACGGGCGACCGGACGAGGCCAGCGCGAACAGGCCGAACCGTGTTTCATAACCGTCGAAGAACTCGTGACCATAGTTCACGTTCAGGGTGAAACGGTTCTCGATATTGTAGTTCGAACGGGCCGAAATCTCGTCATTGGCGCCGACGAAGGCACGGCTGACATAGTTGGAGAAGGCAACCGACGACGTCATCGGCTGAACGTCCTCGGCGTCCGTATAGGCATAGCCGAAGACCCAGTCGAGGCCGTTGTCGTATTCCTTGGCGACCGTGAAGGAGACGTTCAGCGACTCCGCGTTCACGTCCGTATTGGTCAGCTCCAGCGTGCCGGGGCTGTTGCGGGACGTGTAGATCGGGAAACCGGCCGGACCGGTACGGTCGAGAACCAGGTCGCGACGGGTGATGATCGCGGCGTTGATATCCTGCGAATACAGGATGTCGGCGTTGATCGTGTACTCACCGCCCAGGAAATTATCCATCGGGACATACGCATCATACGTACCGCCGAGGGCGTATTTCCACTCGCCCGGGATGTCGAAGCTCGGATGCAGGTTGTTCATCTCGAAGCCCGGCGAACCCTGCCCGGCCGCAACCGCGTCGATCATGATCTGCGGCACCGCATAACCCGGCGTCAGGCCGTTCGGATAGGTCACACCCGCGTCGAACAGGGTGGAGAAACCGGCGCCATAGAAGATGCCTTCGTTCACACCGAACTGGGAGATGAAGTCCGTCGAGTAGGTGTTGGACAGCCACACATTCGGATCGCCGCCGGAGAAGAGGCCGAAACCACCGCGCAGGGACAGCTGGTCGTTGACGTCCCAGTTGAAGCCGACGCGCGGCTGCAGCAGGTCGCGACCGTCCATGTTCTGGGCGTTGGAGTATCCGTAGGACGCCACGAAATCCGGATTTTCCCTCGGCGTGTCATCGGAGGTGTAGAAGTCGTAGCGCAGGCCGGCGGTCAGCACGAACCCGTTGCCGAAGTCCCACTCGTCCTGGAAGTAGACCGCGTTGGAGGCATAGCCCCAGTCGGCGGCCGCATCGTTCGGATCCAGGCTCGGCGCGTTGTTGTAGTCGATGTCGTCCGGAATACCGTTGCGGAAGTCATCGATACTGTCGAAGTCGAACTGGCCGATCGTGTGCTGGACGAACAGGTTGAAGAAGTCCGTCGCCTCACGCTCATAGCCGAACGAGAAGGTGTGGTTGTTCCAGCGATAGGTGCCGCGGGCCACAAAGTTGAACACGTCGTAGTTCAGCTCATTGGACTGACGGGAGTCATCTTCACCGATGTAGATCGTGTTGCGCTGACCTGTCCCGTCGATAACCGGGTCGTTGCTGTCGGTGATGCGGAACTCGCCGAAACCGTCCTGGCCGATGGAATTCTGGCGGTTGTCCAGCTCGGAGAAGCTGACACGGAATTCCGTCGAGAAGTTGTCGGTCCAATCGGAGTACAGCGAGCCGGTGTAACGGGTCAGTTCCGCACCACGCTCATAGAGGTGGTTGGAGAATTCGAACTCGTTGGCGTCACCGTCGGATTCGGTGATGTTGAAGCCGTCATTGTTCAGGAAGACGAAGTCGGCACGGTGGTTGTTGTTGATCTCCCAATCCAGGCGGAAGAGGATTTTTTCGTCTTCGTTCGGGAAGCTCGACGGCGCAAAGCCCGGATCGTAGTTGTAGACGGTGCGGGCAATGTCGAGGATTTCGTCGAACTCGGCCTGGGTGAAGCCGGCCACTTCGTTGATCGCGCCGGAACCTTCGACACCGCGGTCGAACGTATTGGCACCTTCAAGCTTTTCGTAGGCGACGTAGAAGAACAGCTGGTCTTCGATGATCGGACCGCCGACGTCGAAGCCGTAGCGGGTCTCGTCGAACTCGGCGACGTTCACGTCGGAACCTTCCAGGCTGTCGCCCTGCAGGCTGTCGGACGTGTAGTCGTACCACAGATTGCCGTGGAACTCGTTCGAGCCCGACTGGGTAACGGCGTTGATATTACAGGCCGAGAAACCGCCATAGTACACGTCGAACGGAGCCAGCTCGACGGCGACCTGCGAAATCGCGTCGAACGGGAAGGGCTGGCGCTCTGTCGGGAAGCCGTTGCGGTTCAGGCCGAAACCGTCATTGATGCGCACACCGTCGAGGGTCAGCGAGTTGAAGCGCGAATTGGCACCGGCGCACTGGATGCCGTCGACATCGGCTTCGTCGACATAGATGCGCGGGTCGGTCCGGATCACGTCATTGATCGTGCGGTTGATGGAGGGCAGACGCTCGAGGTCGCGCTGGTCGAACACCGCCGACGGGCCCACCGCAACTTCAACGGCGTTGATGGCCGACGCCGTCACGACGATCACCTCGGTAGCCGCAGCATCGATGGACAGGTTCAGCTCGGTCGCCTGACCCAGGTCAACATAGACGTCTTCGACGCGCTGGCCGGCATAACCGTCGGCAGTCACGGTGACGATGTAGGGACCGCCCGGACGCAGGTTGCCAGAGGAGAAGGTGCCGTTGGCGCCGGACACGGCCGTACGGGCCGAACCCGTCGGAACGTGCAGGACGGTGATGGAAGCGTTGGGCACCACGGCACCGGACGAATCGCGAACGAAACCCTGGATGGAACCCGTGGTTTCCTGCGCATAGACCGCCGCCGGAGCGGCGGCCAGCAGGGCAATCGTCGCCGCGCTGTAGGAGAATTTTTTCATAAATGACATGGAGCATGTCCCCCGATAGGTCGATCAAAAGGGGGCGCCGCCCCCAAATACGAAGCAGGGGCCTCGTACGCCGGCCCTTCGAACTTTCCAAGACGTATACGCGAAGCTTTTGTGACATCCCGGGAGTTCGCGTGGGCAATGCCTCTCGTCTCCGGGTCAGACCAATCGCAAAATATGTGTGTGCACCTGCACAAAACCTCAAAATCCGGGATTTTTTGGCCGCCGGACCCGCAGTTTTTCTCCACGGCCCCCTTTACCGGCCAATGCGAAAAGCGCATAGGCTGCGGCCAAAATGTTACACTTTCAGACCGTTTTTTCGGGACGCCGCATGACTGATTCTGTCCTTTCGACCGACGCCCCGGCGTCCCGCTGGTCTCAGGCCGCCCTGATCCTGGTCGCCGTCTTCGCCACGGCCCGGCTCATCGGGCTCGCCGTCTCGCCCGTCGCGCTCTATGCCGACGAGACGCAATACTGGGTCTGGTCGCGCGAATTCGACTGGGGCTATTTTTCCAAACCGCCCATGATTGCCTGGCTGATCGCCTTGTCGACGGGCCTGCTGGGCGACAGCGATTTCGCGGTGCGCCTGCCGGCGCCGCTGCTGCATTCGGGCACCGCATTCTTCCTGTTCGCCAGCGCCCGTCACCTCTGGGACGAACGCACCGGTTTCTGGGCCGCAGCCACGTATCTCACCCTGCCCTCGATCTGGCTGTCAGGTTTCGTGATGTCCACCGATGCCCTCCTCCTGTGCGCATGGTCGGGAGGGCTGTACGCCCTGCTGCGCCTGCGCGACGGTGCGGGCATGGTGACGGCGGCCGCGCTCGGCCTCGCCGTGGGCCTGGGATTCCTGTCGAAATACGCCATGATCTATTTCGCCGCCGGACTGGGCCTGGCGGTGGTCCTCGACCCGCGCACCCGCGGCGCCCTGCTCGGCCATAGGGGCGTGGTCGCGGCAGCGATTGCGCTGGCCTGTCTCATACCCAATCTGGTCTGGAATGCCGCGAACGATTTCGCCACCGTGTCGCATACCGCCGCCAACGCGAATTGGGGTGGCGACCTCTTCCATCCCGGCGAGATGATCTCCTTCCTGACCGACCAGCTCGCCGTGTTCGGCCCCGCTCTGTTCGTCGTCCTGTGCGTGGTCCTGGGCCTGACCCTGCGCCACATCCGGACCGCCGATCGCGACCGCGTGCTTCTGGCCGTCTTCACCCTGCCACCCCTGCTCACCGTGACGGGACAGGCCTTCATCAGCCGGGCGCATGCCAACTGGGCGGCCAGTGCCTATGTCGCAGCGACGCTGCTGGTCGTCGCCTTCCTGCTGCGCGGCCCGTCCTGGCGGCGTGCGGTGCTGATCGGATCGATCGCCGTGCATTCGGCCATCGGCCTGTTTGCCGCCGCCCTGGCGGCCAGCCCGGCCCTGGTCTCGGCGATCGGCGCGGAAGACGCCACCAAGCGGATCCGGGCATGGCCGGAGACCGCGGCGGCCATCGAGGCCGAAGCCAATGCGCGCGACTACGCCTTCATCGCCTTCGACGACCGCAATGTGTTCCACCAGACCCAGCGCTACGCCCCGCAATTGCAGGACCGGCTGCGCATGTGGATGCGCTACGACCATCCGGCAAACCATGCCGAGGATGTCTGGCCGCTGCCGGAAGCGGTCGGCGGGCCGGTCCTGATCGTTTCGCACCGGCCGCTGGAAGTACCGCGCCTGAGCGACGATTTTGCCTCGTTCGAACCGGTCGGCACCCTGGCCGTTCCGCTCGATGGCGGGATCACCCGCGACTTCACCCTGTGGCGGGCCGAGGGGCATGTGCGCGTGCCGCGCGATGCCGCCTACGAGGCACACTGGCAGGCCGTCGATGCCGAGATCGGCGTCGTGCGCGGCTATAGCGAGGACGGTTAGGCAGCCTGCTCCGGCAGGCCCAGGGCGAGGGTCAGGTTCTGCATGGCCTGCGTCGCCGCACCCTTCAGCAGATTGTCCAGTGCGCTGACGATAACGGCATGCGTGCCGGTCTCATCCAGTGCGAACCCGCCGATCACAGCGCCGGCGCGCCCGGTTCCGTCGCGGACTTCCGGAACGGCCTCCACCACATCGATCAGCGCTTCGCCGGCATAGGCCGTGCGGTAAAGCTCGATCAGGGCCTCGCGGGAGAGCGGTTCGGCCAGCCTTACATGTACCGTCGCCACGAGGCCGCGAAAGAACTCGGCGACATGCGGCGTGAAGCGGATATCGAGGCCGAGATGACGGCTCATCTCGCGCTCGTGGATATGCCCGGTCAGCGCGTAGGGCATCAGATTGCCGGCCAGCGCTTCGGGATCGTTCTTGCGCGAGGGCGTCGTGCCGGCGCCGGAATAGCCCGACACGCCAAAGACATGCGCATCGCCGGCCAGACGGCCGCGAAGCGGCGCCAGCGCCAGCTGGCCGGCCGTGGCATAGCAGCCCGGATTGGCGATGCGGACCGCCCCGCAAAGGCGGTCGCGCCCGTGGATCTCCGGCAGACCGTAGGTCCAGGCACCGTCGAAACGGTAATCCGCCGACAGGTCGACAATGACCGTGTCCGCCGGCAGCGCCCCGACGAATGGAGCGGATGCGCCATTGGGCAGGGCCAGGATCACGGCATCGGCAGGCCGGCCTTCAAGATCGCCGGGGCCGAGCGCTTCGAAGACCAGTTCGCTGGCAATCTCCGGCGCCATTTCTGCAACCGGCGTACCGGCGAATTCGCGCGATGAGGCAAAGGCCAGCTCCATGTCGTCGCGCCCGCCGATGAGGCGCAGGAGTTCGCGTCCGGTATGCCCCCGCGCCCCGATCAGGCCGATCCGCGCGGTCATTGCGGGGCCTCCAGGGTCGGCGGCAGGGCGAAGGCCCTCTCGACCACGGCATGCATGTCGCTGAGCGCGATATCCTCGCCGCGCCAGAACACGGTCCATTCATCACGGCGCACCGCACCGTCGCATTCGTCGAAATAGAAACCGTTGACCGGATTGGAGGTTCGCGAGCGCCAGATCAGACGCGGGGCGTAGTCCACGAGTCGGTGCCAGACCGCCCGGCCCAGCCCCTCCCCGCGCGCATCGTCCAGCACCGCAAACTTGTCGAGATAGATCCAGTCGTCGAGCCGTGTGGCGATCGCAGCGGCGCGATAGCTGTCGGTTACGAAGGCCCGGTCGACGACCAGGCTGTCCCAATAGCCCGCGACCGGTTTGCGGCCGAACGCCTTGGTAACGAGACCATCCAGTTTCGCCAGATCCAGCCCGTCCTTGCTGCCGGCCGACTGAATGCGTTCCCCGCGGCGGATCAGGGTGCCGGCACCGGCATGGGTGAAGAGTTCGCGCGCCAGTTCCGAGGGCCGCGTGATGGAGACCGAGCTCGACAGCGGCAGATCGTCCAGCAGGCGCTTGATTTCCTCGAGCTTCAGCCGCATGCCGCCATTCACCCATTCGGCCCGCATCAGCTCGTCGAAATCGGTGGCCAGGTTGATCGAGGAAAGAATGTCGCCCCATTCGTCCAGCAGACCGCCCGTGCCGGTGAGAAACACGACCTTGTAGGGCTGCAGTGCGTGCACCAGTGCGCGTACGGCGACATCGGCATTGATATTGACCAGACAGCCATCTTCGGTCTCGCCCAGACAGGCCAGGATCGCGGCCTGGCCCGCCCGCGCCGCGGCGGCCACCAGGTCCAGCCGGACACGGCTGGGTTCGCCGACCCGGCCCAGGATGGCTTCGTCGAGAAGTTTCGCCTCGAACACGCCGCGCGGCACCGCGGCGGCGCGGCCTCCGGCATTGCGGATTGCATCGACCAGGGTGAGATTCGCCTCGGTCAGCGTGTCGCGAATGACGGGGATGGCATTCTGGCGCGTCACACGCAGCCCGTTGACGCGCTCGGTCGCAATCCCCGCCGCATCGAGCGCCGTATCCAGTTGCGGGCCGCCGCCATGCACCACGACCGGGGTCAGTCCCACCGTCTGCAGAAAGGCCAGCGCCGAGGCGAGACCGGCCAGATCGTCCTGGATCACCGCGCCGCCGACCTTGATGACGGCAAAGCGCTCCTGGTCGACGCCGGAGAAGCGGTGCAGGTATTCGCGGATTTCCTTGCCGTCGCGCATCTGCGAGAGCAGTTGCACAATGGTCTGCCGCACGGGCGGCGCCGGTGTCTGGGCGGTCATGCAGCCCCTCCCTGCAATGCCAGCGTCTCCATGACGGCCTTTTGCACGTGCAGGCGGTTCTCGGCCTCGTCGATTCCCATGAAGGCCTCGCTGTCGACCACGGCATCGGCAATCTTCACATTGCGCCGCATGGGCAGGCAGTGGGAGACGACAGCCTTGTTGGTCAGCGCCATCTTCTCCGGCGTGATCATGAAGTCTGCACCCTTGGTCCTGAACGGCGCCTCCTCGTCCCAATTGCCGTAAAAGGGCAGCGCCCCCCAGCTCTTGGCATAGACCACATCGGCCCCGTCATAGGCCGCCTCGACATCGGTGGTGAGCGTCACCGATCCGCCGCCCTCGGCCGTGAAACGCTCGGCCGCGGACATGTAGCGCTCGTCCAGGCGATAGACCTCGTCGGGCACCAGCATGCGAACATTGGCACCGAACTTCGACGCGATCAGAAGGGCCGAATTCGCCACGGCCGTATTGAGCGGCTTGGGATGCGGCACCCAGGTCAGCAGATAGGTCTTGTCCGCAATCGGCCCGATCCGCTCCTGCAAGGCCAGCATGTGTGCCAGTTCCTGGCAGGGGTGGACGATGGTCTCCATGTTGATGACCGGCACGGTGGCGTGTTTCGCGAAGGCGGTGATCATCGGATCCTCGCGCTCGGCCAGCCAGTCCTCGAACCTGGGGAAGCAGCGGATGGCGATCAGGTCGACATAGCGTGAGAGCACCCGCGCAGCCTCGCGCACATGTTCCTCTTCGGCGCCATCCATGACGGCCCCGTCGCCGAACTCCATCGGCCAGGTCGCCCCCTTGGCGTCCAGCACGATGGCATGACCACCCAGCTGGCGGGCGCCGATATCGAAGCTGGATCGTGTTCGCAGCGAAGGATTGAAGAAGACCAGCGCGATGGACTTGCCCTCCAGCGATCGGCTCTTCACGCCCGACTTGAAGGCCGCCGCTCGGTCGAGCAGGCCCTGAAGTTCGTTGCGTGACCAATCTTCGGTGGACAGGAAATGGCGCATTTGTCGTCCTCGCATCGCCTTGAGATGACATGAAAGCACGGCCATAGGACCGGCGGGGCGCCATGTCTACACATCGCCGCGCCGTGCGCACGGGGATTTTGTCGCGTCGGCACAGCATCCCCGCGCCGAATATGGAATTTCCGTACGGATTGTGGAACAAGCCGGACAGAGAGAGGGAGCCCGCCAGACATGTCCGTCATCGCCGTTATTCCGGCCCGCTACGGGTCGACCCGTTTTCCCGGCAAACCCCTGGCCATGATCGCCGGGAAGATGATGATCGAGCGGGTCTGGCGTATTGCCGCGGCGGCGAAAGGCGTCGACCGCGTCGTGGTCGCAACGGATGACCAACGCATTCTCGATGCCGTGACGCAGGCGGGAGGCGAGGCCGTGATGACGGATCCCGGCTGCCGCAACGGTACCGAACGCGCCCTCGACGCCGTGCGGCGCCTAGATAGCGCTGCCGAGATCGTTATCAATGTGCAGGGCGATGCCCCGCTGATTCCGCCCTGGGTGATCGGCGGTGTCGCGGAAACCCTGCGCAACGATCCCGCCCTGCAAATAGCCACGCCGGCCATCGAACTGCCCGCCGGAACGGAAACGATGATGCGCGAAGCCAAGGCGAAGGGGTCGGCATCGGGCACGACGGTGGTCTTCAACAAGGCCATGGACGCGATGTATTTTTCCAAGGCCGTCATCCCCTTCCGCCGCAAGCCCGGCGAGGGCGTGCCCGCGTATCAGCATATCGGTCTCTACGGTTATCGCCGCGATACACTGGAACAGCTAGTAGCCCTGGAACCGACCCCGTTCGAACTGACCGAAAGCCTGGAGCAGTTGCGGGCGCTGGAGAACGGCATCCCGATCCGCATCGTGCTGACCGATTATCGGGGCCGCTCGGCATGGTCGGTCGACGCGCCGGAGGATGCCGTACGCGTCGAGGGGATCATCGCGCGCGAGGGAGAACTGGTCTGATGGCGAAGATCCTGCTCGCCCGGCACGGCAATACCTTTGGTCCGGGCGACACCCCGGTCTGGGTGGGCGCCAAGGAAGACTTGCCGCTGGTGGAAAGCGGAGAAGCGCAGGCAACCGCCCTGGGGGATGCGCTGAATGCGGCCGGACTGGCCCTTGGCCGCATTGTCTGCGGTCCGCTGAAACGGACCCGCCGCGCCGCCGAAATCGTGGCCGGGCGGACCGGCTTTGCCGGCGCGCCCGAGATCGATGACCGCCTGTTGGAGATCGACTACGGTTCCTGGGGTGGCAAGTCCAACGACCAGATCGTCGCCGAATTCGGCGCCGGGGCGCTGGAAACCTGGGACAGGCACCACCGCCGGCCGGACGCGGCCGACTGGTCGCCGGACGAGGCCGTGCTGAAAACCAATGCCCTAGCGGCCATGCGCGATGCGGCGGCGGGCCCGCTGACCCTCGTCATCACATCCAATGGCGTCCTGCGCTACATGCATGGCGCCCTTGCCGGCCCCGGGAGGGGCGCGAAGGTGAAAACCGGGCATGTCTGTGCGGCGGACATCTCCGGCGAAGACGGTACGCGCCTGTTCTGGAACGAAAAGCCCGACGCTGACCTGCTGAAACGGACCTTCGGTTAGTCGACGCGGTCGAGCAGGGCCGATACGGCAGACCAGGCCTCCGGTTCGGTCATGAACGGGGCATGGCCGACATCGGGGACTTCCGCCACGACCAGGTCCGGATTGCGCCGCTTCATCTCGGCCACCGTCTCCGGCAAAAGGAGGTCGGAAATGCCGCCCCGGACGACCACGGTCGGAATGCCGCTGAACGGTTCCCAGAAATCCCAGATATCCGGCAAGGGCGTCCCTCCGTCGATCATCGACAGGAGATTGCCGTCATAGTCCAGCACGACCTGACCGTCCCGCTCGATCCAGGTCTTTTTGGCAAAGTCGAGCCAGAAGGCCTCGTCGTCCGCCTTGCCCGGGAAAGCGGCGAGATTGCTCTCGCGGGTGCGTGCCGCAGCGTCCTGCCAATCGGCCGCCGGCTCGCGGCTGGACGTATTCAGCTTGATCCGGTCGAGACCCTCGCGGGCGATGGACGGTCCGATATCGTTGATCACTGCCGCCGCCAGCCGCCGGGGCTGCATGCCGGCGGCGATCATCGTCATCAGTCCGCCCATGGACGTGCCGACGAAAACGGCCCGGCCGATCCCGAGATCGTCCAGAAGTGCCAGCATGTCGGCCGCATAAACCGGCGGCGTGTACCGTTCGGTCTGTGGATCCGGGTCCGACCGCCCCCGGCCACGCTGCGAGGCGACGATCACACGCCGCCCCTTCGCCGCGATCATCGGCGCCAATTCTTCAAAGTCTTTCACATTGCGCGTCAAACCGTGCAGGCACAGGACCGGCACACCCCGTTCCGTCCCCTGCGCCAGGTAGTCGCGGTAATGCAGGCGCAGCCCGTCCGCATTGGTGAAGAAATGGTCGGTAAACATCGCGTCGGTCATTGGGCGGGTTCGGCCTCCGTGGGCGGCTCGGCTTGCGGAACGGGTTTGAGATCGCCATCGCCTTCCCAGTCGCGGGCCAGATAACGGGCCGCCCAGAACATGAAGAAGGCCGCGACCAAGTAGAGGCAGGCTCCGATGACAATGGAAATGCGCAGCGAGCCGTCACCGAATGTCGGCTGCAGCACGGTCGATATGCGGCCGAGCACATAGACCCCGCCACCAATCTCCAGAAGGTTGTTGATCAGCAGGAAGACCGAAGAGGCGCTGGTCCGCATGTGCGGCGGCATCAGGTGCTGGAAGGCCGAGAGCACCGGTCCGAGCCAGGCAAGGCCGAGCGCGGTCGGAATGAACAGGATGGCCGTGGCCAGCAGCGGCGATGGCGACAGTATCCCCGCCCAGTAAAGCGGCGCGCTGAGCAGGAAGGCCATTGCCGGTACGGTGGCGAAGGCCGAGCGCTTGCTCTTGCCCATGATGTCGCCCATCACGCCGCCCAGGAAAATGCCCAGGCTTCCCGCCACAAACAGCACGCCGCCGAACAGCCAGCCTGTTTCCGTGAGCGAAAGCTGGAAATTGCGCGCGAAGAAGGAAGGCAGCCAGAAGAAGACGCCATAACCCATCATCGAGGATGCCGACGCGCCGAGGATCATCAGCCAGAAGCTCGGCTTTTCCAGGGCCAGCGACATGAAGTCCCGGAATGCCGCGAAGAAGGCCCCCAGCAGAATGCCCGCCACGGCGTGGCCGATGAGCCATCCGATCGCGGCCGCACCGAAGCCCGCGCCGTCAAGCGCCGGAATGCCCCAGGCGACCAGGGCCGAGAGCTGCATCAGCACGGCCAGACCCAGCATCAGGAGCGGCGCGCGCGTTTGGCGGCCGACCCAGATACCGCCCATCCAGCCCGACACGGCCCCGACGACGGCCGCCGCCAGCAGTACCGGCACCGACTGTACCGTTGTGGCGCCGAAGACCAGCATGTTGAACAGGGACAGAAGACTGGGCAGCGCGAACAGGACAGCTCCGGCGATCGAGAGCGTGCGGATCTTGCCGGGGGCGTACTGGCCGGTCTCCTGACGCGACTGCGCGGCACGCGTCGGCACCGTGTCGAACTGGCCGCGCTTGGGCTCGCGCACGATCAGCTTGAAGATCGGCGCCAGCACGATACCGGCCACGCCGACAATGATGAAAGCCGCGCGCCAGTCCAGCGAGTCCGAAATGCCGCCACCGGCGATCTGCGAACCGGCGATGACGCCGAACGCACTGCCCACGGGAATACCCAGTGAATAGATCGCCAGCGCACGGGCCCGTTCCGCGGGCGGGTGGTAATCGGCGATGATCGTGTAGGCCGGTGCCACACCGCCGGCCTCGCCAACGCCGACACCAACCCGGGCCAGGAATAGCTGCATGAAATTCTGTGCGAATCCGCTGATCGCCGTAAATCCGCTCCACACCGTCAGCGCGATTGTCATGATCCAGGTGCGGTTCATGCGGTCGGCAAACCACGCGATGGGAACGCCGAGCGTAGAATAGAGGATCGCAAAGGCAATCCCGCCCAGAAGCCCGAGCTGTTCATCCGTCAGCCCCAGGTCTTCCTTGATCGGAATGGCGAGGATGGAAATGATCTGGCGATCGAGAAAGTTGAACGCGTAGACCAGGAACAGCAGCAGCATGACAACGCTGCGATAGCCTGCACTCGCCTTTGTGGCGGTGCCGGCAGCTCCGCCCTCATTATCTGCCGCCATGATCTCTCCCCTCAGGCGTACCGGTTCTTCGACCGGCCTGATTCCGTCTCAGGTCCGCACCAAACATGAATGGTCATTCAGGTTTGGTCAAACCCCATTTCCGCACGAATGTGATGCGGCCCCTTGTGCATGTCATGCACGAGTGCAGGATGTGCCACAGTTTTACGGCAAAGCCCAAGGCCTAGCTGGCCGAATAATGGGGGAGAGAATGAAACGCATTGGATTGAGTGCCGCCCTGGGCGGCCTTCTGATCGCGGCCTGCACGCCGGCGGACGATACCGCCGATACGCCTGCGGTCCCGGCCGGGGAGACCGAACAGGCCGGACCGGACACTGAAACGGCGGCGATGACCGGACCGGAGATAGCCGAGTCCGATCTGCGCTGGCGCATCTCGACCCTGGCCGACGATGCGTTCGAAGGCCGGGCCCCCGCCACACCGGGCGGGATCGCGGCCAGCCAGTGGCTCGCCGACGAGATGGCCCGGATCGGGCTCGAGCCCGGCCATGGCGACAGCTATTTCCAGCCCGTACCCCTGCTGGAAGTGACCCTGGACGAGGCCAATTCCTCCTTCGACATCGCCCACAATGGCGAGCCGCTGGGCCTGTCGATGAGCGAGGACACGGTCTACTGGACCAAGCGCTCGGCCGAGGAAGTCTCGATTGCCGACAGCGAGCTGGTCTTCGTCGGCTATGGCGTCGTCGCCCCGGAATACGGCTGGAACGACTACGAGGGCATCGATGTCGAGGGCAAGACGGTGGTCATGCTTGTCAATGACCCGGGCTATGCCAATCCGGACGCCGGCATCTTCAACGGCAACGCCATGACCTATTACGGCCGCTGGACCTACAAGTACGAGGAGGCCGCCCGGCAGGGTGCGGCCGGCGTCATCGTGATTCACCAGACGGCCCCGGCCTCCTACGGCTGGAACGTCGTGTCGGGTTCCTGGACGGGATCGCAACTCGACCTGGCCCGCGAACCGGGCGAAGGCACCTTTGCCGCGGTTGAAAGCTGGGTCACCGAAGAGACCGCCCGCCGCCTGTTCGGCCTGTCCGGCCTGGACTTCGACGTGCTGACGGCCGCCGCGGCCGAACCCGGCTTCGAAGCGGTACCCATGGAGGGGCTGACGGCCTCCGGCACGCTGCGCAATACCACGCGCACGATGGAATCGCGCAATGTCGTGGGTGTCGTGCCCGGCACGGCGCGGCCCGATGAATACATCATCTACACTGCTCACTGGGATCATATCGGCATCCGCGACGTGCCCGACGGCGAAGACGGCCTGTATAACGGTGCCGTCGACAATGCTACGGGCACGGCGGCAATCCTGGAGATCGGCGAGCATTTCGTCGCCGATCCGCCGGAACGTTCGGTGATGATCCTGGCCGTTACGGCCGAGGAATCCGGCCTTCTGGGCTCGGCCTATTATGGCGAGAACCCGATTGTGCCGTTCGACCGGACCGTGGGCGGGATCAATATCGACGCCATGCTGCCCACGGGCCGTTCGCGCGATGTGATCGTGGTCGGCCATGGCGCATCCGAACTCGAGGACGTGCTGACAGCGGCGGCCGGGGAACAGGATCGCTACATCGTGCCGGATCCCACGCCGGAAGCGGGCTATTTCTACCGCTCCGACCATATCTCCCTGGCCAAGCACGGCGTGCCGATGCTCTATGCCGATGGTGGCGAGGACCTGCGAGAGGGCGGCACCGAAGCCGGCCGGGCCGCGGCCGAAGACTATCGCGCGAACCGCTATCACGGACCCGAGGACGAGTATTCAGAAGACTGGGAGATGAGCGGTATCGTCGAGAATACCGAACTCTTCTACGAGGTCGGTGAGCGCCTCGCGAATTCGACCGACTGGCCGAACTGGTACGAAGGCAACGAGTTCCGGGCCCTGCGCGACGCCCAGCGCGGCGAATAGGACAGCACGGCACCAACGGAAAAGGGCGGCCCGGCGGGCCGCCCTCTTTCCATGACTGCAACCGGTCGGTCAAAAGGTGCGTCGCGCTACGACCTTGTCGCCACGTTCTTCCAGCCGGGCGGTGTATCTGGACTCGTCCAGCACTGCGCCGGAATGCACGCAGTAGACCGTGCGGGCCTCGGAAATGCGCGGCCAGTGAATGAAGTCGCACAGCAGTTTCTTGAGGCCCGAGGACACATTCACTTCCATCGACCCCAGGCTCTGGGCATAGGCGAGATTGTTCTGGAACATGCCCTCCTCGCGGATCTTCTCAAGGGCGGTCATGAAATCCCCGCCGAGAAAATCACGGATATTCCGGCCTTCGGCCTCGTGGCGGGCCATGCCGAAAAGTTCCAGCGCACCGCGCGACACCGCCTTGATCATACCCATGGAGTCGGTGACGAATTCAACGGACGGATTAAGGGTCACCAGATCGACCCAGGTCGGCGCCGGCGCGACGACGAAGGCGTCCTGTACCAGTTCGGCCATGCGCCGCTTGACGCGTTCGGGCGGATCGCTGTCACCGTTTTCCCAGCGCGAGATCATTGCCTGGGTCACACCGAGATCGGCCGCAAGTGCGGCCTGTTTCAACCGTTTCGACATCCGGAAATTCCGGATGACCGACGGCCAGTTCACCTTGTTGGACGACACAGACAACTTGATGTCCTGTACCAATTCCGTCCCCCTCGAGAGCCCTACCGGGCCGTCACCAAATCGAACTGCCCGGGCATGGCCCGGCGCAATTCTTCAAAGTCCGCCTCGTCGATACGGGCGCCGGACAGCATCCAGCGGATTTCGCCGTCTTCACCCCGATGTGGCCAGTGCAGACCCTGTACACAGCACCCGGCCACCTGCCCGTTCCTGTCGACAAAACAGTACCTGTCAGCACTTTCAACACTTTCGACCGCTTCGTCAAAGAATCCGGCCGACAAAAGAAGGCCGAACAGTCTGGGCAGGTCACCGGTGAACACGTCCTGGACGTGTTCACCCTCGATTTCGCTCCGGCCGCGGCCCAGCAGGCGGGCCAGGCCCTGGCTGGCGGTTTCGATGAGGCCGCTGCGGTTGATGACGGCGGCGAGACCGGGCTGTTCGCCGGCATGGGTGCGCCAGTCGATCAGCGGTGCGCCGACCGTGTCGGTCCGGAGCAAGTCCATGATCCGCTGCTGCATCCCCGGGCTGGGATCGACCACGCCCGACTCCCAGCGCGACACCATGGCCTGGGTGACGCCGAGATCGGCTGCCAGGGCGGCCTGCTTGATATTGCGCGTAAACCGGTAACGGCGCAGACGGGCGCGCCACTGGCCGTGAAGCAGCTCGTTGTCGGGCGTGTCCTTGCGCGGGCGCCGGGGCATTTCAGATCGCCTTCCGGACAACGCGGGCGCTTCCCAGGCGCCGGCGTACATCGTCGTAGACGGATTGCGTCACCTCGGCGCCCGACATTAGCCAGACGATCTGCGGTCCTGGCAGGAAGGTCGGCCGGTGCAGACCGTGGCAGAGAACGGTCCGGATCTGACCGTCCGGCGCCAGGAATTCGCAGCGGTCCATGCTTTCCGCCGACGCCACACGGCCCCCGAAGAAGCCGCTCGCGGTGAGGGTATCGAAAAGCTCCACCAGATCACCCTGGAAGGCCTCGTGGAGATAGCGGCCCTCGATACCGTGGCGTTCGCATTTGAGAACACGCAGGAACCCGCGGCTCGCCCGCTGGATCCGGCCTTCCGGGTCGATCACACCGACCACCGAGGGATGCCGTCCGATCCGCTCCAGCCAGGCCTCCCGTGAAACCGAGGCATGCGAGGTCCAGTAAAGCTCGAAGACTCGTTCCTGGATGCGGTGACTGGGCTCGGCAGCGCCGGATTCCCAGCGCGAGATCATGGTCTGGGTCACCCCCAGATCATGCGCCAGCGCGGCCTGCTTGAGACCTTTGGACAGGCGGTAGTGGCGGATCACCGAGGGCCAGTGAATGGTCCGCGCTTCAACGGTCGGAAACACCTGAGACATCAGCGCAACTCCGTCTGGAACGGGGCGCCAGCCGCGGCAGGCTTTGAGTTATAAAATATAACCCATCTGCACGCGAAAGGAAAGGCGGCAGCGTAACGCCACTGCACGTTCGGGAAACCGCTGATCCTTCACGACAGTTTTGTGAAATTCTCAGCCCGCCGCGCTTTGCCGATTGATCCGGCAACAGCGAACTTGCTACCTGCCCCCGCGCTTCCCACAGGACAAGGTAGTCTGCGTCATGGCTGATATCACTCTCGCGGCCTGGGTGTTCTCGATCGTCGGGTTCCTGATCGCGTCCTACTCCATCGTTGCGAACGACGCGATCCAGACGCTGGGAACCTTCCTCAGTTCGAATGCGAGACGGCCCTGGTGGGTGCTGTGGCTTTACGCCTGTTCGATCATTGTCGCCGTGATGCTGTGGGGCTACTACGCCGGCGGACAGGACATTGCCTTCGGGCGGCTGAACACCCTGCCCTACCCCGAAGGCGGGGTAAAATGGTGGCACGCCATTCCACCGCTCTTCCTGCTGGTGCTGACGCGGTACGGCGTCCCGGTTTCCACCACCTTCCTGGTGCTGACGATCTTTGCGCTCACCGGAGGCGCGGAGACCGAAGGCGTGCTGCCGAAGATGCTGACGAAATCGGCGCTGGGCTATCTCGTCGCCATCGGCGCCGCATTCGTCGTCTACCTCATCGTTTCGCGCACCTTCGAACGCTGGATCGACCGCACCAAGGACCTCCCGCACACACCGCTCTGGTTCGTGCTGCAATGGTGTTCGACAGCCTTCCTGTGGTCGCAGTGGCTGATGCAGGACCTGGCCAATATCTTCGTCTTCCTGCCGCGCGCGACCGAACTGGTCCCGGTGATGGAGAATGGCGCGCCCGTACTGCAGGACGGCGTTGCCGTGATGCAGACGCAGGTCACGTTCTCGCCGATGCTGCTTATCTTCGCGACGGCGGTCATGCTGCTGCTGCACGCGATCATCTTCGCCACGCGTGGCGGCGAGATCCAGAAGATCGTTCTCACCAAGACCAACACAACCGATGTGCGGGCCGCCACGCTGGTCGACTTCATCTACGGGATCATCCTGTTCGTCTTCAAGGAAGTGAACGATGTCCCGATGAGCACCACCTGGGTCTTCCTCGGCATGCTCGCCGGCCGCGAGATCGCCGTTTCCTACGTTGCCGGCCTACGTTCGCGCATGGCCGCGCTGTGGGATGTCGTCTCCGACGTCATCCGCGCCTTCATCGGTCTGATTATCAGCGTCATACTAGCTATCTTGTTGCCGGCGATGGCCCGCGGCGAGCTCGGCGAGCTGCTGAGCGACCTGCCGGGATATGTCGGCAATGCGCTGGGCTTCTGACGGAATTCGTTTAGTCAGGAATTCATTAATTATGAGTGCCTTGTCCCATTACGGGACCATAGAACACAACCCACGGATGGAGCTGGGACAGGGCATTCGGACGATATGGATTGGGCCAAGACCGTTCGCGCACTCCGCCTGCGCCTGCGATTGAAACAGGGGGCGATGGCCGAACTGGTCGGTGTAAGCCAGACCTATATCTCGCGCCTCGAAGCCGGCATTACCGAACCGGCCCCGCAGGTCGCCGATGCGATCCTCCGGCTCTCCCGGGACCCGCGTACGCGCAGCACGTTCGACGATTTCGTGGCGACGGTGCGTTTCAGCCCGTTCCGGTGTTTCATCGTCCAGCCCGAACCGGAAGCCGGCCGCTACACGCTGGAGGCCGTCAGCGCGGGCCTGCGCGACGGCGCCGCCGGCGAGCCGGCCGAGCTGGCCGATATTCCCGCTCTCGCCGCACTGAAAGACCAGATCGACGCGGTTTGCGCGGCCGGTCTCGAAGAGGGCCGCCTCTTGTCGGCGACCGCCTACTGGCAGGACGGCAACCAGCCGCCGGGTCACTGGAGCACACTTTACATCCCGATCCGCGACGAGGCCGGCAGCTGCTTTCTGCACGCCACGCTCACTGCGCACGATGCCGACGAGTACACCCGCCTGGTCCGTCAGGCCGGGCGCAATATCGTGTTCGAACTGTTCGACGGCATGTAGGTCCGGTGCCCGCGCAAGGACCGCTTGACACATATAAACATATCTTTATACGTGAAGGCGCGCCGATTTGATGTTCAGCTTGCGGGCGCGGAATAAGTACGGCTAAAGCGGATCGACCGAAGGAATACAGCGACTTTCCGCGCCCCCTTCGTTTCCGCAGATCGGCGTTCGTCCTTTTCCGCGTCAGATGGAAAACGACATGTCGACACTCGCGGCCCTCGATTTCGAACTTCCCAAACGCAATGTCCGTCCTGCCCGCACGCGCCTGCGTGCTGTGCTTCTGGGCTGCGGCACGGTGAATTCCGGCGTTCTGGAAGGGCTGGACTCGATGCCGGACGCGGTCGAGGTATCGGCCATCGTCACGCGCCGCCCGCGCGATATCCAGGCCGGCCGGGCGGCCTGGCTGACCGATATCCGCGACGCCTTCGATACCGGCCCCGACCTCGTCGTCGACGGTCTGCCGGATTGCGCGGCCGCCGAAAAGGCCCTGACCCTCGCCGTGGAACGCGGCATCCATGTGATTTCGGCCAACAAGGCCGTCATTGCGCGCCGTCCGGACCTGGAGGCCAGAGCGCACGCCAAGGGGACGCGCTTTGTCTATTCCGCAGCCGTTGGCGGCGGTGTTCCGGTGCTGGAAACGATCAGCCGGCTGATCTCGGCCGGAGAGGAGATCGGCAGCGTGCGCGGCGTACTCAACGGCACGTCCAATTTCGTCCTCGGCCTGCTTGAGACCGGCACCAGTTTCGACGAGGCGATCGCCGCCGCCCAGGCAGCCGGCTTCGCCGAGGCCGACCCGGCAGCAGATATCGACGGTCTGGACGCCGCGGCCAAGCTTGCCCTGATTGCCCGCAAGGCTTTCGCCATTGCGCCCGACGCCGCCCGCATCCCGGCGGAAAGCCTTTTGGCACTCGATCCGGGCCAGGTCTGCGGTGCCCGCGAAAACGGGTTGCGCTATCGCCAGGTCGCGGAGCTGAGCCGGACCGCGGACGGGATCGATGCCCGCGTACGCCTGCTCGCACTGCCGGAGGACCATCCCCTGGCCAAAGTGGAGGGCGAGGAGAACTCGGTGGAGATCGTCTGTGAGAGCGGGCTGAAAATCGTGCTGCACGGCAAGGGCGCCGGCAGACAGCCGACCGCCGGTGCCGTGCTGGCGGATATCCGCGATCTGATCGCGGCCGGAGAGGTGTAATGGCCGTGACCCTGGAATGCCTGCCTTCCACCCGATGTCGCGACATCACAACCATCGCCCTTGCCGAGACCGGCTCGCCGGTGCGCGTAAAAGGCCGTGTGACCGGACCCGGTCACGGGCCCGCCATCGTCGTGCTCGGCGGAATATCCTCGGGCCGCATCGTTGCGGACAGTGACAGCGAAACCGGCTGGTGGTCCTGCCAGACCGGACCCGACCGCGCCATCGATACCGGCCGGTATCGTGTTCTCTCCTTCGACTTCATCGGCGAGGAACTCGCCCCCCACCCCTCCACCCAGGACCAGGCCCGCGCCATTCTTGCCCTGGCCGACGCCGCCGGCATCGGCCGGTTCGACATTGCGGGTTCGTCCTATGGCGCCATGATTGCCCTGGCGCTGGCGGTGCTGGCCCCGGACCGGATCGGAAAAGTGCTCGCCATTTCCGGCGCCCACCGCGCCTGCGCCATGGCCCAGGCCTGGCGCTCGATCCAGCGCGACACCGTGGAACTCGCCCTGCGCCTGGGCGACGGCAAGGCCGGTCTCGACCTCGCCCGCCGTCTGGCCATGACCACCTATCGCACACCCGAGGAAATCGAGGCGCGCTTCTACGATCCCGCTCCCGATTGCCGCGACGCGTCCGGCGTGGCGGCCTATCTGAAAGCCCGCGGCCGCGACTATGCCGAGACCGTGACACCGGAACGCTTTCTGGCCCTGTCGCACTCGATGGATGCGCACTGCGTCGATGTCTCGAAAATCAGGTGTCCGGTGACCTATCTCGCCGTCGAGGAAGACCGGCTGGTCCCGCTGTCTCAAATGGCCGAGGCTGCCGCAGCAACACCCATGGGCACGCTGAAAACACTTCGCTCCCGTTTCGGACACGATGCCTTCCTGAAGGAAGAGGCTATCGTGTCGGAGACACTGATGAAGTTCCTCGAGGACTGAAATGACCGACAATCACCGTACCAAGGCCATCCGGGCGGGCCTGAACACCGATCGGAGCTGGAATGCCGTCATTCCGCCGCTCTCGCTGTCGACGGCCTATCGCCGCGAGGATCCGGCCATTCAGCCCGCCTATGACTATGCCCGGACCGCCCATCCCGGCCGCACGCTCCTGGCCGATGCCATCGCCGAACTGGAAAACGCCGCCGGGGCAGTGGTGACCGGATCGGGCATGTCGGCCATCGATCTCCTGCTGCACGATCTGCCCTTCGGCGCGCGGGTGATCTGCTCCCACGACGCCTATGGCGGTACGCGGCGCCTTCTGGACGCCCGCGCGTCGGCCGGACGGCTGGTGCCGGTCTATGTCGATACATCCGATACCGGCGCGGTTGCCAATGCCCTCAATGACGATGCATCCCTCATAATCGCGGAGACCCCGTCCAATCCGCGCCTGCGCATTTCCGATCTGAAAGCGCTGGTCCGCCTGGCCCGCGATGCGGGGACCGAACTGGCCGTCGACAATACGGTGATGTCGCCGGTCCTGCAGCGCCCCCTGGACTGGGGGGCGGACTATTCCGTTCAGTCCATTACCAAGCTCATCAACGGCCATTCCGACATGGTCGGCGGTGTGGTCTGCTGTGCCGATCCCGCGCGCGCCGAACGTCTGGCCTGGTGGGCCAATTGCGTTGGTGTGGGGGCCGGCGCCTTCGACAGCTATCTCGCCCTGCGGGGCCTGCGCACCCTGCCCCTGCGGGCGAAGGCGCAATGCGAAAGCGCCCAGGCGGTGGCCGACTGGCTGTCACAGGACCGGCGCATCACCGATGTCGACTATCCCGGCCTGGCCTCCCATCCCGGTCACGAAATCGCGGCACGCCAGCAGGACGGGTTCGGCCAGCTGATCTCGCTGCAACTGGCCGATACGGCACCCAGTGCACGCGATGTCGTTTCCCGTCTGGAAGTCTTCACCCTCGCCCAGTCTCTGGGCGGGGTGGAAAGCCTCGTCTGCATCCCCGCCCTGATGACCCATGCCTCGATGTCGCCCAGCGCGCGCGCGGAAGCGGGCGTGCCGGACACGCTGATCCGGCTGTCGGTGGGCCTAGAAGGCGCAGGCGATCTCATCGCCGATCTCGACCGGGCTCTGGCGGCTTAGGTGCCCGTGGAACGCACACGCGCGACCGCGGCCTTCCAGCCGGCCCGGTCCGCCCTGCGCCTCCCGGCCTCGCAGGCCGGCGTGAAGGCGCGGTCCTGGCGCCAGAGCTCCCGGCCGGCTTCAAGCGCCGGATAAAGCCCGGCGCCCAGACCGGCCAGAAAGGCTGCGCCCCAGGCCGTCGCTTCGGACCGGACCGGCCGCACCACTTCGATCCCGGTGAGATCGGACAGGCGTTGCAGCAAGGCGTCGTTGGCCGCCATGCCACCATCGACGCGCAGGGTTTTCGCCTCCACCCCGTCGGCCGCCATGGCATCCAGCAGATCGCAGGTCTGGTGCGCCGTGGAGTCGAGAGCCGCCCGCGCGATCTCGGCCCGGCCGGAACCGCGGGTCAGGCCGACAATCGCGCCACGTGCCTCGGCATCCCAGTAAGGCGCGCCCAGCCCGGTAAAGGCCGGTACCAGATAGACGCCGCTGTCCGGGTCGGCAGAGGCGGCCAGCGCCTCGATCTCCGAGGCCCGGGCGATCAGGCCCAGCCCGTCGCGCAGCCATTGCACCGTGGCCCCGGCCGACAGGATAGAGCCTTCCAGCGCATAGATCGTTTCGCCGGCGATACGACTGGCGATCGTGGTCAGAAGCCGGTTGGCGGAGACGACCGGTTCGGCTCCGGTATTGATCAGCAGAAAGGCGCCCGTGCCATAGGTCGACTTCATCTCGCCGGGTGCCAGGCAGGCCTGGCCGATGGCGGCCGACTGCTGGTCGCCGGCCACGCCCGTGATCGGGATATCCCGGCCCAGTGCCTGGCCGGCCATGCCGAAATCGCCGGCACAATCGCGCACCTCGGGCAATAGCGAAACGGGGACGCCGAACAGGGCTGCAAGGTCCGCATCCCATTTATTGCGGCGGATATCGTAGAGGGCCGTACGGCTGGCATTGGTCGCGTCGGTGGCATGCACCTTTCCGCCGGTAAGCCGCCAGATCAGCCAGGTGTCGATGGTGCCGAAGGCCAGCTCCCCCGCCTCCGCCCGCGCCCGTGCGCCCTCCACATGATCCAGGATCCAGGCGATCTTGGTAGCGGAGAAATAGGGGTCGAGCACCAGGCCCGTCTTGTCCTGCACGTCTCGCGCATGCCCGGCTTCACGCAGGCGCGCGCAGACATCGGCGGTACGCCGGTCCTGCCAGACGATGGCATTGTGGACAGGCTCGCCCGTGCTGCGGTCCCACAGGAGGGTCGTTTCGCGCTGATTGGTGATGCCTGCCGCCTCGGCGCGATAGCCCTTCTTTTCCGCCGCCGCGAGCGCTTCGCGTGCCGTGGCGCGGACCGTAGCCCAGATCACCTCGGGATCGTGTTCCACCCAGCCGGGATGGGGATAGATCTGCTGAAATTCGCGCTGGGCCGCGGCCACGACGTCATAGCCCGGCGTGAACACGACAGCGCGCGAACTCGTGGTGCCCTGGTCGATCGCCAGGATCGCGGTCTTCTTGCCGAACATGCCGCCCTCCCCCGTATTGATTGCTCTTATGACTACAGCCATGACGCAATTGGACAAAACACGCTAGGCTTTGCCCCGGACGAAAAGGAGCGGGCATGAGCGCCGACCAGTTTCCGCATGAAAGCCTGAACAGCCCGACCGGTGCTGTCCTCGCCCTCCATACGTGCGAGGCCGAGAGCGCGCCGCGCGGCATCGTGCACATCAATCACGGTCTCGCCGAACGCGCCGGCCGCTATGCCCGGTTCGCGGATTTCCTGGCCCGGCGCGGCTATCATGTCGGCGCCCACGATCATCGCGGCCACGGGCTTACCACCGCCGGGGACGGCGCGCCGCGCCGCTTCGCCGACCGCGACGGCTGGGACAAGGTGATGGGCGATGTCGCCGCGGTTCAGGCCGAACTGCGGCGCCGCTGGCCGGGCCTGCCGCTGATCGTGTTCGGGCACTCCATGGGATCGGTGATCGCCTTCAATCATGTGCTGCGCGCGCCCGGGAGTGTCGACGCGGCCGCTATCTGGAACGGCAATATGGCACTGGGCGGGCTGAAGAGCGTGATGCGCTTCGTCCTGTGGTGCGAGGCCTTTTTCGGCGGCCCCTACACGCCCAGCCACACACTCGACCGGCTCACCTTCAAGGCCTGGAACAAGCGTTTCCCGGAAGGCCGGACCGACGCCGACTGGCTGACCTCGGACACGGCGGAAGTCGACGCCTATGTCGCGGACGAGTTGTGCGGCTGGCCGTCCAGCGTGTCACTGTGGCGGGATTTCCTGGACGGGGTGGCGTTCGCCGAAGACAACGGCAATCTGGAACGGGTCCGCCGCGACCTGCCCTTCCACCTCGTCGGCGGATCGCTCGACCCGGCCACGGATGGCGGCAAGGCGGTACGCAAGCTGGCCGGCCGGCTGGGCCGTGCCGGGTTCGTCGACGTGACCTGCGAGATTATCGAGGGTTTCCGGCACGAAACCGTCAATGAGGCCGGGCGCGACAAGGCGATGGCGGATTTTGCCGGCTGGCTCGACCGGGTGACGGACAGTCCGCGCTAGCCATGATCCATTGCGATGTCGTCATCATCGGTGCCGGAGCGGCGGGCATGATGTGCGCCATTGAGGCCGGACGCCGCGGCCGTTCGGTCACCGTGATCGAGCATGCCCGCAAGCCGGGCGAAAAGATCCGGATTTCCGGCGGCGGCCGCTGCAATTTCACTAATCTTCATGCCGGCCCGGACAATTTCCTGTCGGCCAATCCGCACTTCATGAAGTCGGCGCTCAAACGCTACACGCAATGGGATTTCATCGCGTGGGTCGACGCGCACGGGATCGCCTGGCACGAAAAAGCGCTGGGCCAGCTGTTCTGCGACGGGCCGGCAACACAGATCATCGAGGCCCTGCTGGCCGACATGCGCAGGGCCGGGGTGGAGCTGAAACTGGGCACATCCGTCACCCGCCACGAGCGCACGTCCGACGGATTCGAACTGGTCCTGAGCGATGGTGACGAGATGGCCTGCCAGTCCCTGGTCGTCGCCTCGGGCGGCAAGTCCATCCCGAAAATGGGAGCCACCGGTTTCGGCTATGATATGGCCCGCCACTACGGTCTCGCCGTCACCGAAACCCGTCCGGCCCTGGTGCCGCTGACCTTCGATCCGGACATGCTGGCCCGGCTCAAGCCGCTCGCCGGTGTCGCTGCCGATGTACGGGTCAGCCGGGATCGTGCGGCCTTCGACGAGGCGCTGTTATTCACCCATCGCGGTCTCAGCGGGCCGGCCGTTTTGCAGATATCGTCCTACTGGCGCGAGGGAGACGACGTCTCGGTTCGCTTCCGCCCCGATCTCGACTGGTACGAGACCCTGCGGGACGAGCGCGCGGCCAATGGCCGCCGGGCCATTTCCACGGTGCTGGCCGATCATCTGCCCAAACGCCTGGCCCAGATGCTGGACGAGGAAGGCGGCCTTTCCGGCAATCTCGCCGATCAGTCGGACAAGCGCCTGCAACATTTTGCGGGCATGCTCGAAAACTGGACGGTGCGCCCGACCGGATCGGAAGGCTATCGTACGGCAGAGGTGACGCTGGGCGGTGTCGATACGGGCGGGCTCGACAGCCGCACCATGCAGGCGCGCGGAGTGCCCGGCCTGTTTTTTGTCGGCGAGGTTGTTGACGTGACGGGTTGGCTTGGCGGATACAACTTTCAATGGGCCTGGTCGTCAGGGTGGAGTGCCGGCCGGGCCGTCTGATCCGGGCGCCAGGGTCCCCGGCCGCCGTGAAAGTCCTCGCCACGCGACTCGATGGGGGTTATCAAGGTGTCAGTAAACAGTGTTTGCGGCTCCGATACGCACGGGCCGGAGCCAAGCCATCCGTGTCGGCCATGACCCTGAACAAGTCCTACATCGCCGCTCTCGTCATCTTCCTCGCCGTCGTTCTCCTGTTCACCGTCGGAACGCTGCTGAACAGCGGTCCGGCCAATTCGCACGAGGCGGCACCGTCCGAGCACCGCCTGTTCGAGGTGGTCACGCGGACCATCGACGCCCAGCCGCGACCGGCCATCCTGTCGCTGCGCGGCCGGACGGAAGCCTTCCGTGAAGTGGTCGTCCGTGCCGAGACGGGCGGCCGCGTCGCTCAGGCGCCGCTGCAGGAAGGTTCGCCCGTCAGCGCCGGCGACATTCTCTGCCGGCTCGACATCGACGCCCGCGCCGCGGCCGTGGAACAGGCCGAAGCCGACCTTCGCTCCCGCCAGCTGGACTATGATGCGGCCGCCGAACTCGCCAATCGCGGCCACCGCTCGGCCAACCAGGTCGCTGCCGCGGAAGCCGCGCGCGATGCGGCCCGGGCACGCCTGCAGGCTGCCCGCGAGGAGCTGGCGAATGTCAATCTGCGCGCACCCTTCGACGGGATATTCGATGGCCGCAATGCCGAAGTCGGCGACTTCCTGCGCGCCGGCGATCCCTGCGGCACGGTTGTCGAACTCGACCCGATCCTGATCTCTGCCGAAGTCGCCGAACGCGATGTCGCCGATCTCGAACCCGGCATGCCCGGCCGTGTGCGCCTGGTCACCGGGCAAGCGGTCGAAGGCGCGATCCGCTTCGTCGAACGCCGTGCAGATCCGGCCACCCGCACCTTCCGCGTCGAACTGGAAGCGCCCAATCCCGATTTCGAGATCCGCGCCGGCGTGACGGCGGAGATCCGGCTGGACCTGCCCGAGGAGCCGGCACACCGCATCCCCGCCTCCATTCTCGCGCTCGATTCCGACGGCGAACTGGGCGTGCGCATTGTGGAAGACGGCAATCGTGTCCGTTTTGTCCGCATCGAACTGTTGAGCGATGACGGCGAACAGGTCTGGGTCGGCGGATTGCCCCGCCGGGCCGAGGTGATCGTGCTGGGCCAGGAATTCGTGGCCGACGGTGTCGAGGTCCGGGTCGCGCGGGAGGGAGGTGCCCGGTGACGGGTGTCGTCGATTTTGCCATCGGCCGGGCCCGCATGATCCTGGCGATTTTCGTGTGCGCCCTGGCGGCGGGCCTGATGTCCTTTCTGACCCTGCCCCGCGAGGCCGATCCCGACATCCCCTTCCCCTTTGTCATCGTCGTGGTGCCGCTGGACGGGATTTCGCCGGAGGATGCCGAGCGCCTGATCGTGCGTCCGACGGAAACCGAAATGCGCTCGATCGAAGGGCTGGAGGAACTCAACGGGACGGCCGCCCTGGGCGCCGGCACGATGATCGCGGAATTCGGCGTGCCCTTCGACGCCGACGAATCCGTGCAGGATGTCCGCGAGGCCGTCGACATGGCCCGGCGGGAATATCCCGAGGATGTGCGTGAACCGGTGATCCAGGAATTCAATTCGGCCCTGGCTCCGACAATCGCGGTCCAGGTCTATGGCGAAGCCCCGGAACGCACGCTCTACCGGATTGCCCGCGATCTCGAAGACGAGATCGAGACGCTGCCGCAAATCCTGCAGGTAGACGTTCAGGGCATTCGCGAGGAAGTGCTGGAAATCGTCATCGATCCCGCCCTGCTCGAAACCTATGGTGTCACCTACAACCAGCTGTTCAACGCCGTTCAGTCCAACAACCAGCTGATCGCCGCCGGCTCGCTGGACAGTGGCGAAGCCCGTTTCCAGGTCAAGGTGCCCGGCCTGTTCGAGAATGCCGAGGATGCGCTGGGTCTGCCGCTGACCCGCTCGGGCGACACCGTCGTTACCTTGCAGGACGTTGCCACGGTGCGCCGGACCTTCAAGGATGCCGACAGTTTCTCGCGCTATAACGGGTCTCCCGCCTTCACACTGCAGGTGGTGCGCCGGTCCGGCGAAAACATCATGGATACCAGTGCCGCCGTACGCGCGCTTACCGCCGAGGTCGCCGAGAACTGGCCGGAGACCGTGCGCTACGACTTCAGCCTCGACCTGTCGACCTATGTGCGCGACAGCCTGCAGAGCCTGACCTCCTCCATCATGCTGGCCATCGTGCTGGTGTTGATCCTGGTCGTGGCGGCCCTGGGCCTGCGCTCGGCCCTTCTGGTCGGTCTCGCGATCCCCTCGAGCTTCCTGTTCTCCTTCCTGCTCCTGAGTATTTACGGGCTGACGGTGAATTTCATGGTGATGTTCGCCATGGTGCTGGCCGTGGGCCTGCTGGTCGACGGGGCGATCGTGGTGGTGGAATACGCCGATCGCAAGCTGGCCGAAGGAGAGACGCGGCGCCAAGCCTATGCCAGCGCCGGCAAGCGCATGTTCTGGCCGATCGTCTCCTCGACCGCCACGACGCTCGCGGCCTTCGTGCCCTTCCTGTTCTGGAACTCCATTCCGGGCCAGTACATGGCCTTCCTGCCGCTCACCCTGATCTTCGTCTTGAGCTCGGCCCTGGTCATGGCCCTGATCTTCCTGCCGACGCTGGGCTCGGTGCTGGGCCGCAAGGGCGGCGTCGCCGACACGGACTCAGCGATTGCCCATCTCAACGCCACAGAGGCCGCCGAGCCGGCCGACCTGCCGGGCCTGACCGGCGCCTATGCCCGGATGATCGGCCGGTTGGTGAAACGTCCCGGTCTTGTCGCGCTGGGCGCGCTGGCCGTCGTGGCCTCGGTCGTCGTGGCCTTCGGCGCCGTGGCCTCCACCATGCGCACCGAATTTTTCCTCGATGCCGAACCGGAACAGCTCTATGTCTTTGTCCGCGCCCGCGGCAATCTCTCTCCGGCCGAACAGTACGAGCTGGCCCTGGAGGCGGAGCGGCGCCTGGACGGCATCGAGGGTATCAAGGGCTATTACACGGTCGCCGGCGAGCCGCCGGGGCGCACGCCCTTCGACGGGACCGGTTCGGCGCCGGCCGACAGCGTGGCCCGCATCTTCGTCGAATTCGAACCCTTCGGACAGCGGCCCAATGGCCGCCTCATCGAACGGCGGATTCGCGAGGCCATGACCGGCATTCCCGGCGTCATCGTCGAAGTCCGCCCATTCCAGCAGGGACCGCCCGTGGGCAAGGACATCCAGGTCGAGTTGCGCTCCGACGATGCTGCTGCGCTCGAACAGGCTGCCCGCCTCGTCCGGTCCCGTGTCGACGCGATGGAAGGCACGACCGATATCGAGGACACCCTGCCCCTGCCGGGCGTGGAATGGCGGCTGGATGTGGACCGGGAGGAAGCCGGACGCTTCGGCGCCGATGTCGCCCAGGTCGGCGCGGCCGTGCAACTGGTCACGACAGGGACGCTGGTCGGCCGCTACCGCCCCGACGATGCCGACGAGGAAGTCGATATCCGGGTGCGCTTTCCCGATGCCGACCGCGACATTTCCCGTCTGGACGATCTGCGGGTGAACACACCGAACGGCGCCGTACCGATTTCGAATTTCGTGACACGGGAGGCCCGGCAGCGGGTAGATTCAATCAATCGCCGCGACGGCAAACGGGTCCTGATGGTGCGGGCCAATGCCGCGGAAGGCTATGCCGGCAACATCCTGCTGGCGGAACTGCGCGAGTGGATCGACGAGCAGGCGGCGTCCGGCGCGATCGCGCGTTCTGTCGACATCGACTATCTCGGCGCCGACGAAGAAAACGCCGAGGCCGGCGCCTTCTTCGTGGGCGCAATGCTTGCCTCGCTGTTCATGATGGCCGTCATCCTGTTGTGGCAGTTCAATAATTTCTGGCACGTCCTTCTCACCCTGCAGGCCGTGGTGCTGTCGGTCGTCGGCGTGCTGTTGGGCGTGATGCTGACCTTCCCCTATATCTCCATCCTGTTCCTGGGCACCGGGATCGTGACGCTGGCCGGCATTGTGGTGAACAACAACATCGTGCTGATCGATACGTTCCAGCGACTTCGGGGGCTGGGCATGCCGGTCGACGACGCCATCGTACGTACGGCCGCCCAGCGCCTGCGGCCCGTGATGCTGACGACGATCACAACCATATTCGGCCTGCTGCCGATGGTGTTCCAGATCAATGCCGATTTCGCCCATGGCGTGTTGTCGATCGGGGGGCCGGCTTCGGAATGGTGGGTACAATTGTCTTCGGCAGTGGTCTGGGGGCTGGGCTTTTCCACCTTGCTGACCCTGGTTCTGACCCCGGTCATGCTCGGCGTACCGTCCCGCCTGGGCGATGCACGTGAGCGCCTGTTCGGCACCCTTCCCGGCGGTCGGGGCAGGTCTCAGCCAGCGGAATAGGGAGAGGACCGATGAGCCATGTCGACCCCGAACGCGCGGCCTTCGAGGCCTTCAAGGCGCTCGATCGCAACAAGCCGGTGGAAATGCTCAACCTGATCCGCTTGCGCGACAAGGCTGCCTATGCCGATGGCCGTTCCGCAAGCGGTGCGGAGGCCTATGCCGAATACGGCCGGCAAAGCGGACCTGTGTTCAGGCGTGTAGGCGGATCCATTCTCTGGCGCGGCCAGCCCGAACTCGTGCTGATCGGCCCCGCCGACGAGCACTGGGACCTGGCCTTCATCGCCGCCTATCCCAGCGCCGCCGCCTTCCTGGAAATGGTCACGGATGCGCACTACCAGGCCAATGCCGTGCCGCACCGCCAGGCCGCCGTCGCGGACTCGCGCCTGATCCGCCACCGACCGCTGGAAGGCAGCGATGTGTTCGGCTAGCGCTCGCGCGCAACCCGGATGAGACGGCCTTCGGCTTCGTCGGTCAGCAACCAGACCGCTCCGTCAGGCGCCACTCGTATATCCCGGATACGCGCATCCAGTTCACCGAACAGGACCTCCTCGCCGGTGACCGCCCCGTTTTCCAGATCGACGCGGCGCACATGACCCGAGGCTGTTGCAGCGTCGCCGGGGATCAGCGCGGCCACCAGAAGGTCGCCCTGCCATTCCGGGAACATGCCGCCACGATAGATCGCCATGCCGGCCGGCGCGATCGAGGGCACCCAGTGATGCAAAGGGTCTCGCATGCCGTCATAGGTCTCGAACGGCGTGACCAGGGCGCCGGTATAGTCGATCCCGTAGCTGGCAATCGGCCAGCCGTAATTGTCGCCCGCTTCGAGCACATTGATCTCGTCCCCGCCCTGCGGGCCGTGTTCATGGGCGTAAAGCGTCCCGGTCTGCGCATCGTAGACCACGGCCTGGGGATTGCGGTGACCGATCGTGAAAACGCCCGGTGCCGCGTCGGCGAAAGCCCCGCCCAGGGGGGCGCCATCCTCGGCCAGATGGACGAATGTGCCGAAATGCGTCTGCGGCCGCTGCGCCTCCTCGCGGAAATCGAACCCGTCGCCAATGCCCAGCACCAGGCTGTTGTCCGGCAGGAAGGCAATCCGGCCGCCATAATGCACATCGGTCCGGCGCCGCGGCTCGGCTGAAAAGATGATCTCGAATCCCGTCAGGGCGCCGTCCTCGAGCCGGCCGCTGCCGAGATGCAGCGTGTTGTTCCGCGGCGTTCCGGCGGACCAGGTCAGATAGACCCGGGAATTGCTTCCAAATTCCGGATGGAGGGCAACCTCCAATAGCCCGCCCTGACCGGCATGGAGCACATCGGGCACCCCGGCGACCGGTTCCGCCTCGAGCCCGTCCGGCCCCACGATCCGCAAACGCCCCGGTTTTTCAGTGACGAGCATCCGGCCATCGGGCAGGAAGGCCAGGCTCCAGGGATATTCGAGACCGCTCGCTCTGACCTCGGGCGCCTGCGCCGCGACGCTTCCGGCTGTCCACACGGCCGCGAATACACCGATCCAGAATTTCAACATGCCGTCCCCTCCGGAATTGTCGGCGCTGAGCTCAGACTATAGGCTCCGGCGGGCAGTGTAGAGCCCCAATCGGGAGGGACGGCCATGGCCGTATTTCGCACCATCGCCGCCTTTCTGGCGGCGGTTCTAACCGGAACCGTTCTGGTCTCGATCGCCAATACACATGTGGTTCTGCAGGCTTTGGTCCGCATTGGTGCCTCGATCCCCACCGCGGCACGGCTGGAGGCCATTCAGCGCGACCTGACCGGTTTCGCGCCGACGCTTTTCGTGCTGATCTTCGCCGGCTTCGCGATCGCCTTTCCGGTTGCCGGCATTCTGGCGCGCATACTGGGCGAGGGCTGGCGGCGCCTGGGCTTCACCCTGGCCGGCGGGGGTGCCGTCGCAGCGATCATGCTGGGAATCACGGCCTTCTACGGCCAGATGCTGGACGCGACGATCACGCCGGTCGCCTCCAGCCGCGAACTGACCGGCCTGCTCACGCTCTGCCTGGGCGGCGCGGCAGCCGGTTTCCTGTTCGCCACGCTGCAGCCCCCGCCCCGTCGCGACCGGTAGTCGGCATTCGAATCAATTGCAGCCGGGGCGGCAGACGCCTCCTTAAATCCGGCCGGGTTATGACGGTGCCCGCTCGAGGAGACGCCGCCCATGACACGAGTCCGCGAAACCCTGCGCTCGGATCTGCGCAATATCGTCAAGGGCGGCGCGACCTCGCGGATTCTCGATCTCTATTCCATAGCCCGGCGCTATGGCCATTCTGACCGGCATGCGGACAATCCCTTCTTCCTCCACCCCCGGCTGAACCGCTGTTTCATCATCAAGCATACGGTGCGGGTGCACGAACGCCCCTATGTGATGTCGTCCCAGCCGGTGGTGACAAAGGTACTGGTTCCGCTTGCACAGGAGGACCTCGCCCTTGGCGGGCATGCCGTCTTCGTCGAGGAGATGGGCTTTACCCAAAAGATGCGCTCCCTGTTCGAACGGCCGGACGAGCCGCATCTGATGGACCTCGACCTTGTCCGCCTGCGCGAACTTGCCGCCCTGCCCAGCTTCGACCCCTTCCTCCTGGCCGAACGCTATCGCGAGCATGTCCGCCCCATTGACGAAATCTATTTCAACATTTCCGACGACGAGATGGAGCGTATGGAGGATTCCGTGGCGCGCCAGATCGTGTCCGTCGTTGCACTCGCTTTCGACGGCGAGTCCCATGACCGGGACGACGATCGCGCCCTGAACTTCACCCGCCAGCTGCTCGCCTGCGATCTCGACGGTCGTCTCGGCGGGTTGAGACAGTCCCTCGACATGACCGAAATGGAGTTCCGTTCCGGCATTTTCGGCTGGCGCGGCATTCTCTATTACCGCTGGCACATGAACGAAGCGCTGGCGTCGCTTAAGGCATTCGTCCAGCAGCTCAGATCCGTCACCGTCGTGGGTGCCAGCGAGCAGGAATACTCCGAACTCCAGCACATGCGCCGGTCGATTATCGACGAAACCCGTCACCGCTGGGCCTGCCTGACCTCGGTGATGGAGGAGTACGAACACGTATTCGGCCGGTTTTGCCGGGGCGAAGATGCAAATGGTTTCCGCAACTTTCTGCTCAAGGCGCCTAGCCTGTTCTACGATGTCGGCAGCGACCTGTCCGTGGTCAGTCATGTTCCGGGCTACTGGCGCTACTGGGCCAAGCAGAATGCCAAGGGATTCCTGCATGCGCGCGAGGCGGTGACGCTGTTCTCGGACTTCATCGCCAGTGTCACGCGGGTCTCGCCCGGCACCGGCCACCAGGACAGCGAGAAACGCCGGCGCCGCGGCTCGCCGATACCGGCCCCGCAGGTCTTCGCGCCCGACGCCGCCTGACCGGATCCGTCCCGGCGGGGCTGCTGCCTCCTGCCCTTCCGGGCAGCAGCCCCATCCGCGAATTTTTCGGTGCGGTTATTCGATCTTAAGCTGTTTCCGCTAGCGTCCCCCCAAGTGAGGAGAGGCGCAAACCATGAGCGGATCCGACAGAAACAGTCTTCGCCGGATCGTGCGAGGCGGTGCCACGCCGCGCATTCTGGACCTGTGGTCGATCAATCGCCGCTTTGGCGAGACGCTGGAAATGGCAGCCAAGCCCTTTTTCCGGAACCCGCGGCTCAATGCCGGCTTCTTCCTGAAACACACGGTGCGGCCGCACGACCGGCCCTATCTGCTGACAGACAGCGCGGTCGCCACCAAGATCATCGTGCCGGTCAGCATCGACGATCTGGGCATGGGCGGGCACTCGTTCTTTGTCGAGGAAAAGGGGTTCGAAAGCCGGCTCAAGGCCTTTCTCGGCATGGGCGTCCTCAACAAGCACTACGAAACCGATCTGGCACGGGTGAAGGAGCTGGCCACAGTGCCCTCCTTCGACCCCTTCCTGCTGGCCGATCGCTATTCGGGCGGCGAGCGGCCGGTGGCGCGCTTCTATTTCAACATCTCCGCCGACGAGCAGGAGGCGATGCTGGCGAATGTCACCCGGCAGATCTTCGGTATTGTGAGCCTGGCCTTTGGCGATCAGGAAATCCGGCCCGACGACGAGCGCACGCAGAAATTCGCGCGCCAGCTGCTCGATGCCGAGGAGAGTGCGAAACTTTCCGGACTGCGCGAAACGCTCGGCATGAGCGAGGAACAGTATCGGGAGGGCATTTTCGGCTGGAGAGGCATTCTCTACTACCGCTGGCGCATTCGCGAGACGAAGGATGACCTGCGGCGCTTCGTGATGGAGCTGAACGATGTCATCGTTCGCGGCGCCACTGCGGAAGAAAACAAGGAAGTCAACGAGATCCGCAAGGCCATTCTCAGCATGGCCAAGGAACGCTGGCGCGCGCTGACAAATGTCATGGACGAGTATGACAGCGAATACCGGCGCTTCTGCGACGGAGCCGACCCGTCAGCCCTGCGCACCTTCCTGCTCAAGGCTCCCGGTCATTTCGGACAACTCGGCGCCGACCTGTCGGCGGTCTCCCACGTCACCTCCTTCTGGTCCTATTGGTGGAAGGATCGCGAGCGGGGCAGTCTGTCGGCCAAGGATGCGCTGGACATCTTCCCGGGCTTCCTGCGTTCCCTCACCAGCCAGAGCACGGAACGGCCCTACGGCGAAGGCATCGCAGCCAGCGGATAGGGCCGGCCCCGCGGACCGGCCCTCCGTTTCTTCGCGAACCCTATTCCCCGATCGTGACCCGCATCAGATTGTCGTCCGAATCCCGGTCTATCAGCTTGTTGTAGGGATCGATCCCCGCATACAGCGGCTCGTCCTCGACGATCAGCTCGATACGCATCGTGTTCTCGTCGATCCGGTGCTTGTCCATGTACAGCACGTGGTCCGTGCCCTCATAGGCATCGTCGAGATCCTCGGTGAAAACGCCGATATCGATGAGATAGTCGATCGCTTCCTCGGTCTGCTCGCCGGCACCGTCGGCCGAGAATTTGTGCGCCTCGATCTCCAGCGCCAGGTCCCAGCGCCCGTCCTCGCGCCGGGAGGCCGTGGCCGAGGTGACTTCGAGATCGAACAGCACGATCCGTTCGAAGAAATCATGGATCACGGTCTCCCATTCCGGCCCCGCCTCCTCGCGCAGGATCGAAAGGAAATCCAGTGTCGTCGCATAGGGTTCCGAGGAGAAGGCGCGCAAGGCGATCAGACGCTGCATGGCCCGGTTCACCACCTCCTCGCCGAGATAGTCCTGCAGGGCATACATGATCACCGCGCCCTTGCGGTAATGGATGTATTGCTGGTTCTCGACCCGGTAGAGCGGCTGTTCCTCGATGGCCTCGGAACCGCGGCCGGATAGATAGCGGTCCAGCTCGTATTTGAGGAAGCGACGCATGTGGTCTTCGCCATATTCCTGGCGCATCACCATGAGCGCGGAATACTGGGCGAAGGTCTCCACCAGCATGGTCCCGCCCTGCACATTCGCCGACATCACCTGGTGCGCCCACCACTGGTGCGCCGCCTCGTGCGCGGTGACGTAGTAGACATAGTCGATGTCCTGGGGATCGGAGAGATCGGCGATGAAACCGATCCCTTCCGAATACGGGATCGTGTTCGGGAAGGACTGGGCGAACGTCTGGTAGGCCGGAAATTCCAGGATCCGGAACTGGCGGTACTGGAACGGGCTCAGATGCTCGGAGAAATAGGCCAGCGACTCCTCGGACGCCTCCAGCATCCGCTCCACATTCCAGGCGTGGTCCGGATGGTAAAAGACCTGCAGCAATATGCCGTCACGCTCCCTTTCGGCCACGGCATATTCGGCGGAAAGCCACGAGTAGAAGTTCAGGATCGGCCGGTCCATCACATATTCGAAATAGCGTCGGCCATTCTCCTCCCATTCGCGTTCGAGATAGCCCGGTGCAATCGCGATCTGGTCCGGCGATGTGGAAACGATCGTGCGGAAGCCGACGAAGTCGGCGTTCGACAGGCCGTTCTCATCCCAGTGGTTCTCGTCCTCCAGCGGGAAGGCGCGGTCGATCGGTTCAAGCCCCTCCCGGCGCCTCTGCTGGCGGTCGGTGAGACGCCAGCCATCATTGAAGCCGACAATGGCCATCGACTCGCCATTGTTGAAGAAAGTGCCGTTGTAATTGGCCGTCGTGACATTGCCGGAATTGCGGAAGCCGGGATTGGCGCGTTCGACGGAGAAATCGAAAGTCCGCGTTTCGCCGGGCTGCATCGGCGTGTCGAAATCGAAAGCGTAGATCAGGAAACGTTCGTCCGTCTCTCCCGGCTGCGCCCCCTCGGCTTCCTGCGACAGGACAGTGGTTCCATACCCGTAGGACACCCACAGCGTCCCGATCGGCACGTCCGTCTTGTTTTCCAGCACATAGCGTCCGCGCGCCGTATAGCGGCGTTCGGACGGGTAGATATCCACCTCGTAGGAGGTATCGACAATGGTCGGCTGGTCGGTTTCCTGCAGATGGATGTATTCGCGTTCATACTCGGCCTGCAGCGCCCGGAAGGCGTTGGAGGACAGGTATTCGTTGCGGATATTGGTGTTGTAGAAGATCCATCCGCCCGTAGCGGTCGCACCGGCGATCGCAACGACCAGCAGCCCCGCCGTGGCCGGACCCAGGCCGCGGCCGAATGCGCCGACACGCTTGAGGACCGGCGTCAGCGATCCCCGGCTCCACAGCCGGTATGACAACACCAGCAGCAGCAGGGCCCAGAAGCTCCAATAGGCGTAGAACCACAGCGAAATTCCGAGGAAATGGCCATACCCGTTCATGTCGGAATAGGGTGCACCCGGCGCCGTGCCGTACTGGTAGAGATTATGGTCCAGCCCGATCTGCGACATCACGATCGAGACGATCAGGAAGACCAGCATGAAGGCCATGCCCAGCCAGCGATTATTCATCAGCACCTGGGCGAAGATCGCCAGCGCCGCGAAGATTGCTGCCGGCACGATCATGTCGATCAGGCCGCGCAGGGCGTACTGGCCCCATTCCACGGCCGCGAAACCCTGGGCCATCTGCGACAGGCCGCCGGCCACGAGCGCAACACCGATCAGCGAAACGATCACGAGGCAAAGCGCCAGGAATTTTGTGGCGATGAAGACCCAGCTGGGGGTCGGTGTCGCGTCGACGATGTATGAGAAGCCGACCCGGCGTTCCCGCCACATCACTTCGGCAGCGTAATAGATCACCACGACAAAGGGCAGCCAGGCAAAGGCGCCGTTGATCACGTCGATCATGATCCGCGTCACCGGATAGTTCGGCGTGCCGTAGAATTCATTGCCCAGGAAGAAGCCGGGCACAGTGTTCAGCAGCCCCAGAACCAGAAGGATCCAGAAGGCCACATTCAGGACCACGCCCTTGAACTCGAAGCTCAGGCGGGACAGGAACTGGCTGAAGGCCGCACCGCCGCCGAGACGCGGCATCACCCGCGGCAGGTCGATCTCGGAAATGGCGCTGGCATTGCCGGCATCCGCTGCGGCGCCCTTGCGCTTGCCGATCTTCAGCCCGCCCTGCCGGAAGCGGAAGGCCGCGACATTGATGCCCAGAAGGACCAGGCCGAACGCGATCCAGATCAACCGGTTCTGGAGGAAGACACCCTCGAATTCCACCACCCGCTCATTCTGGTCGAACACCGTCCAGTAGCGTGTGACTTCACTGAACGTGTTGAACCCGAAGGGATCAATCAGCGCGAAGGTCTCGCGCAGATCGGGCTGGGTCTGTGACAGGCCGACGCCGACGAAATAGAGCACGAGCAGGCCGACAAAGGCTGCATAGGTCGCGATCGTCGACCGGGTGAAATTGGCCACGGAGAACAGTATCGTTCCGATCACCCAGAGGTTCACAAGGCCGAACGCGGCGTAGACATAGGGATACCACCACAGCGTGGTCGGCCCGATCAGTTCCGGGTCGAGCCAGGGCATCAGACTGCCGGTCAGGAAAGCCAGCGGAACCGAGGCGAAGACCAGGGCAGAGATCGCAAATCCACCGATGAAGCGGCCCAGCACGAAATCGAATTCGCGGACCGGGCGGGAATAGAAGAGCTCCGAGGTCTTGAAGCCGAAATCGCGCAATACGCCGGACGACAGGAAGACGGTCGGAATGATGGCGCCGAACAGCGAGAAGACCAGCACGTTGGTGGTCAACGCATTCGGCGAATTGATATTGACGGCACCGCCGCCGCCCACCTGGATCTGATCGATGGTGACCCCGCCGAAAGTGAGCAGGAAGAAGATTGCAAAAATGGCGATGGATGCCGGCGAAAAGAGCTGAAACCGGAATTCGAATCCGGCGATTTTCCAGAGCATGATGATGCCTCCCTCGCCCGGCCCTAAGCCGCTTTCGCGCGACGGCCGTCGGCGATGGTGGCGAAATAGACATCCTCGAGATCCGGCGCTGCCGCGGCAAAACCGTCACCCGGATCCGTGTCAGCAAGCACCCTGACAAGAACCTGTCCCATGGACAGCCGCTCGGAAATGACCCGGAGCCGGGCACGCAGGGCCGGCAGGTCGGCCTTGGCGACCGTTTTTGCCCAGACCTTGCCCTCAAGCTCCCCGATCAGGTCGGTCGGAGCGCCCTGGGCGACAATCCGGCCCTGATTCATGATCGCCATTTGCGGGCAGAGATCGGCCACGTCCTCGACGATATGGGTCGACAGGATCACCACGACATTCTCGCCGATCTCGGAAAGGAGATTATGGAACCGATTGCGCTCTTCCGGATCCAGGCCCGCCGTCGGCTCGTCGACGATGATCAGTTGCGGATCGCCAAGAAGCGCCTGGGCGATACCGAAGCGCTGGCGCATGCCGCCGGAATAGGACGCCACCGCCTTGTTGGCATGCTGTTTGAGATTGGTCTGTTCGAGCAGGGCCTCGACAACCTGCTTGCGTTCCTTCGCATTCGACAGGCCCTTGAGTACGGCCAGATGGTCGAGCATGGCCCGGGCCGACATCCGCGGATAGACACCGAAGTCCTGCGGCAGATAGCCCAGAACGGCCCGCAAATCCTTGGGCTGTCTGACAATGTCGATGTCGCCGAACCGGGCCGAACCGCTGTCCGGGGCTTGTAGCGTGGCAAGCGTGCGCATCAGGGTCGACTTGCCGGCCCCGTTGGGGCCCAGAAGACCGAACATGCCCTTCGGAATGCTCAGCGAAACATTGTCCATGGCGCGTACGCCGCCTGCATAAGTCTTGGTCAGACCCTGGATGTCCAGCATATCCCGTCACGGCCCGTGGATCGGGCCGCCTCCCCTTGCAATAGCTATCGGCCCAGAACCTAGACCCGGGCCGGATTGCGAACAAATGAGCCTTTGTTCAGGAAGGGGGCCAGAGGGACAAACATCCGGCTTGTCCCTCCTTGAGAGGGCCACCCGTCATCCAGCGCACGTCTCCCGGGCGCGCAGCGCGCTGTCCGGGACGTCCTGACCGAAGACCGGTGCGAAGCGCTCGCGCAGGCGATCCCGGCCCGGCCTGCCTTCGCAGGCCCGTCGCCGGGAAGATGCGGGGTGTGCGGACGACGCTGGCGCGCCGGGAAAGCGCGTTGTCCCCCACACCGCGAATATCTCCTCCCGCAATTTCCGCGGCTTGCCGGAAACGCGCCCCGGTTTGTCCCCGTCCTTTTCGCCGATCGCTCCTCATCCCGCACCCCTCCCATCGCTCCAGGCGGACACGTCGTGGAGACAATGGTGTGCGCGGCGGGCGGGAGAAATGGCGCGAGAGAAGAAAGCAGGGAAAAACGACACCCCATGCGCGACGCCCGTGACGCCGGGCGCGTCCAACGCTATGCGGATCGGTATGACCCCACCGCTTCTGACCCTGCAGGACATCCATCTCACCTTTGGCGTGGCGCCGCTTCTGGACGGCGCCGACATGCAGATCGGCGAGGGCGAACGATTGTGCCTGGTGGGCCGCAACGGGTCGGGCAAGTCGACCCTGATGAAGGTCGCAGCCGGGCTGGTCGAGCCGGACGGCGGCGAACGGTTCCTGCATCCCGGAGCGACCGTGCGCTATCTCGAGCAGGAGCCGGACCTGGCCGGCTTTTCGTCGGTTCGGGACTATGTCATCGCCGGACTGGCGCCTGGCGACATGGATTATCGCGCCGACTATCTCCTGGAGCAGCTGGGCCTTAGCGGCGCCGAGGATCCCGCCACGATTTCCGGCGGCGAGACCCGCAGGGCCGCACTGGCGCGTGCTTTGGCGCCGGATCCGGACATCCTGATGCTGGATGAGCCGACCAACCATCTTGACCTGCCGGCCATCGAATGGCTGGAGGGCGAGCTGGCCGGCAGCCGCTCGGCGCTTGTCCTGATCAGCCACGACCGCCGCTTTCTGGAAAAACTGACCCGCAAGACGTTGTGGCTGGACCGTGGCCGCACGCGGCTTCTGGAACAGGGTTTCGGTGCCTTCGAAGCCTGGCGCGACGAGGTGTTCGAGCAGGAGCAGGAGGAACTGCATAAGCTCGACCGCAAGATCGTGCGGGAGGAGGACTGGCTGCGCTACGGGGTCACCGCCCGGCGCAAACGCAATGTACGCCGGCTGGCCGAATTGCGGGATCTGAAGCGACAGCGGGCCGACCATCGCGGCCCCCAGGGCCAGGTGAAGCTGACGGCGAGCCAGGCCCAGGACTCCGGCAAGCTGATCGTGGAGGCCAGGAATGTGTCCATCGCTTTCGGCGACCGGCCGGTCATCCGGGATTTCTCGACCAAACTGGCAAGGCAGGCGCGTATCGGCCTGGTCGGTCCCAACGGGGCGGGCAAGACGACGCTGCTCAACATCCTGACCGGCCAGCTGCCGCCCGACAGCGGCAGCGTGCGTCTGGGAACCAGGCTCGAGATCGCCAGCCTGGACCAGAAACGCGTGGCGCTGAACGATGACTGGACGCTGTCGGAAGCCCTCACCCGGGGCGGCGGGCAACAGGTCGAAGTCGCCGGAAAAACCCGGCACGTCATGGCCTATATGAAGGATTTCCTGTTCCCGCCGGAACAGGCCAATACGCCGGTCCATGTGCTCTCCGGCGGCGAGAAGGCCCGGCTCATGCTGGCCCGCGCCCTCGCCCTGCCATCCAATCTCCTGGTTCTCGACGAACCGACGAACGATCTGGATTTGGAAACGCTCGACCTGCTCCAGGGCCTGATCGACGAGTACGCCGGAACGGTCTTTCTCGTCTCTCACGACCGGGATTTCCTCGACCGGGTGTGTACAAGTGTCATCGTCTCCGAAGGCGATGGCCGATGGCGCGAATATGCCGGCGGCTACTCCGACATGCTGACCCAGCGCGGCCGCGGCGTGTCCCCGGACGACAGGACCGTGGTGAAGGCGAAGGGCGGCAAGCAGCCACCCGCCGCCGACAGACCGGCTGCGGCGCCCCGGCCGGAACGCCGGCGCATGGCCAACAAGGACCGCTATGCCCTCGAACGCCTGCCCGGAGAGATCGAAGCCCTGGACGAGCGGATCGCCAACCTCGAACAGACGATGAGCGATCCCGGCCTGTTCGCGGACAGCGTCAGGTTCACCGAAGTCTCCAAAGCACTCGCCGATGCCATTGCAGAACGCGAGGAGAAGGAGGATCGCTGGCTGGAACTGGAGGCCCTGCGCGAGGAGATCGAGGGCGATGCCTAGGCGGTGTGACGCGCGAGAAAGTCTTCGAAACGCGGAACGGTGAAGGCCAGCCTGCCGTAGGCCGGAGCATAGATCATGCCCTTCTCGATCAAGTGCTGGCGGGTGGAGTTGAGCTGGCTCGACGAGGAGGCGCCATAAGCCCTGGCGACGGCGCCAGGCGAATGCTCACCCGGCCCCAGCGAAGCCAGAGCACGCATGTAGTCCATTTCCTGCGTCGTGCACCGGTCCAGCCGCATCTGGAAGAAGCCGCGGTCGAGCGACTCCCGCACGGTCCCGGCAGCGCTCTCCACGTCGCGTTGGCGAATGGGTGAAGATATGGCCGCCGTCCAGCACCCATTGCCCCATTCCTGGATGAAGTGCGGATAGCCTTCACTCTCCGTCCAGATGGCATCCAGTGCCGCTGGTTCGATCGCCACGTCTTCCAGCGCCAGCGTGTCCCGGATCACCCGGTCGCTCGCTTTGCGGTCCAGCGGCTCGACACTTTCGGCAATGAAGAGACGCTCCGAATAGGAGCGGCTTTCCCCCAGCTGACGCAGGATATTGGGCAGGCCGGCCCCGATCAGCACCACCGGCAGCCGGCGCTGGGCGATCCGGTGCATCGATACGATCAGCGCATTGAGATGGGCCTGACCGACAAATTGCAGCTCGTCGACAATCAGGACGACAGCTATCTCCGCATGCTTGGCCGCCAGTCCGACCGCCTCGACAAGATCGGGCAGATCGGTTTCCAGGTCGCCACTGTCTGCCACCCCCGGTTCCGGGTCGAACTCGACCCACACCGACCCGCCCGGAAACTCGACATTGACCGACTTGACCAGACTGGCCAGGGCACGCCCGGCCTTGCGCACGAACGCCTTCGCCTTTTCCACATCGTCCAGCCCCAGCAGGATCTTGCGCAACTGCGCGACCAGTTGCTGCAGGAACGGCTTATCCGGCACGGCTTCGATCCAGGATACCGCGCAACCCAAGGTCTCGGCAGCCTCCCGCGCCTCCAGCAGGATTGAGGTTTTCCCTGTCCCCCTCAGCCCGTGCAAGACTAGGCTGCGTGCGGCCCTGCCGTTCAGCGCCCGTTTCATCTGGGCAGTCATTCCGGTCAGGATGGCTTCGCGTCCCGCCATGATTTCGGGCACGACGCCGGCGCCCGGTGTAAATGGACTGTCTTCCGGTTTCACACGAAACCCTCGCAAACCCAGGATAGCAGACAGAACACTGGTCAACTCGGTCAACTCGGTCAACTCGGTCAACTCGGTCAACTCGGTCAACTCGGTCAACTCGGTCAACTCGGTCAACTCGGTCAACTCGGTCAACTCGGTCAACTCGGTCAACGGGGT
>NZ_JASBRI010000018.1 GCF_030149515.1 Maricaulis sp.
AACGGCAATACGGCGGCCACGCAACTGACCGTCGATTACGATGCGACCGCACCGGGTGTGGCCATTTCCTCGGGCGCTAGCGGGACGGTCGGCGGACCGTTTTCTGTGACGATCGCCTTCACGGAGGACGTTACCGGGTTCGCCGCCGGCGACATCGCGGTCGGCAATGGCGCCGCCTCGGACTTCAGTGCGACAAGCGCCAGCGTCTACACCGCCACGATCACACCGGCTGCGGACGACCCTGTTACTGTGGATGTTGCATCCGGGGCCGCGCAGGACGCAGCCGGAAATGACAGCACCGCCGCCGATCAATTTTCCATCGGCTTTGACGGCACCCCGCCGGGCCTCACCATTTCCCTGCCCGGTTCAACGGCGGAAGGGCCGTTTACGGCGACCTTCACCTTCTCCGAGGCGGTCAGCGGTTTCGGTCTGGACGACATCGCGACAACGAATGCCACCGTGTCCGGTCTGAGCGAAGCCGGTGAAGGCGAGTACACGGCGACATTCACACCCGAAACGGTCGGCGAGGTTGCGATTGCCGTTGCGGCCGGCGCCGCGACGGACAGCGCCGGCAATGAGTCGGAGTCCGGGAGCGCCAGCATCGAGATCGTTATTCCCGAAGTAGAAGTCGATCTCGACCTCAACGCGGCAGTGCTGGATGCAACAACAGTGTCGCAGACCGCGACGCTGGCGAACCCTGGCAGCCAGTCACTGGCTTTCGTGGCGAACGCCGATGTCGACTGGGTCACTGTGACCCCCTCCAGCGGTACGATCCCTGCCTCCGGCAGCATCGGCATTACCGTCACGCTCAATGAGCGCGCCGAACAGCTTGAACCGGGGAACTATACCGGAACGGTCACGGTTTCGACGGCGGTCGCCGCCGGCCAGGCTTCGACCGGCCGCTCCGAAAAAGGGTCGACGGTCGTTGCGACGATCCCCATCACCGCCTCGGTAGCGGAGCGGTACGGTACGCTTCAGATCATCGCCACGACACCCGGCGGCCAGCAGGGTGACGAGACCTTCACCTATGTCTCGTCCGACGACGATCTGAACGGGCTGAGCCTGACGACGTCCGGCGGACTGGTTGCCTCCCAGGCCTTCCGGAAGGTGTTCGGGGCCTACGATCTGACCCAGAACCTGCCCCAGGGATGGGTTCTGGACAGTGTGAACTGCTCCGGGGATGCCGATGGCGGCTCGATCATCGACGTGGAGGCCGGGACGGTCGAGATCGATCTCGACGCCGCGGAGACCATCGTGTGCACGTTTGCAAATACCCGCGACGAGGATGCGATACGTCTTGCCACCATGCGGGCAATCAACAATTTCATGGTTCGCCGCGCCGATCGGATCATGACCGGCGCGCCGGACCTGTCCAGCCGTCTGCGCGACCGGCAGAGCACAGCACCGGGCCGGTTCTCGGCCGATGTCGAAGGCGGCAATGTCATGATGAACTTTGCGGGAAGCCTTTCGGGCTTGCGCAATCACGCCAAGGCCAATGAGCGCCAGATTCCCGGCTCGCGCCAGACGGCCGAACCGGATGAGACCCGCTTCGACGTCTGGTTCGCCGCCAGCTACAGCGCGCTTGAAGACGACAGGGCCGGCGATCGAGCGGAAAGTTCCTTCGGCCTGGTTCAGTTGGGGGCGGACTGGCTCGTGTCCGAGAACGCCTTGGTCGGCGTGATGGTCCAGGTGGACGAGATGAGCGAGACCGCCGAAGATCCGGTGGAGGCTGCTGGCGCCGTGCGCGGAGCCGAGTTGGACGGCACCGGCTGGATGGCCGGACCGTACGCGGTGTGGGAGTTCGCCGACAGTGCCACGCTGGACGTTTCGGCCCTGTGGGGGCAGTCGGACAACACGATCAATCCGCTTGGCTTCTACGAGGATGAGTTCGAGACCACGCGATATATGGTTCGTGCGAACGTAACCGGCGAATGGAAGCGCGACCGGACCGATGCCGGCCAGCTGGTGCTGCGGCCCGGATTGTCTTGGACCCATTTTGAAGAAACCCAGGACGCCTACACTGACAGCCTGAATATCGCTATCCCGGAACAGACGATTTCCATCGGCCGCATTGAGGCCGGGCCTGAAGTTGCGTACCGCATGGACAGCCCGACCGGGCAAGGCTGGTGGGAACCCAGGGCGGCTTTGCGGGCGGTCTGGGATTATGATGGCGCGGACCTTATGGATGAGAGCGGCCGGCGCGTAGACGATGGTCAGCTGCGAGCAGACCTGTCGATCGGTCTGCACGGTCGGTCGGCCAACGGCGCTGTTGTCTCGGCTGAGGCCCGGATCTCCGGTCTTGGTGATGGTGATTTCTCGGCAAACACCGCTCGGATCGAGCTGAGACTTCCATTCTAGAAGCTGGTGTCTTGAGGCGATCTTCAGGTTTCGGATCTGGCAGTCAGTCATGGCGAAAGGCGCTGCCAGATCAAATGCGGCCCGGGTGTGATCGTGACAATCGAGACCCGTCCGCGCCCAAGTCTGCCCCCACCGCCATACCGTCCTGGCAGGGCAAAGAACGACAGACCGCGCGGCAAGTGCCGCCGTCATTCCGCGGCGCAGGTGCGGCCCTGGTCTCGGGCAGCGGTCTTCGCTCTTCCCTTCACCGCGGCGTCTGAACGCGCGGTTTCGGAGAGGTCGGGCGGGATATCTCCTGCCGCTTGCACGGACACGCCGGCAGAAGGCAGCCCGTGGCCGGGGGGCGGGCCGGCATCGCGGATGGCCGAGGCGTCTGGACGGCTTTTCATCATCGCCGGCCGGATCGCATATGCCGGTATTGCGTGCGCTCCGGATTGCGCGACGCGCTGCTGTTCAACTTTTTGATTCTACACGAATTAAACTGCCTTCCGGTGCGGCAAAAATGTCCCGCACGCGGGGCGAATCAAAAAATTGCACGTCGCGGGTCGCAATTTGAAACCGTGTGCGGTACACAAAAATTAATGGTTAATTCCTCGGGGGGGATGGTGTGTCGGGATCAGGAATTCAGGGGCGCGGCGCGGCCGCCTGCGCCGTTCTAACGCTTTCTTTGTTCGCCAATGGCTGTGCATCCGTGATCGATCGCGCAGATGCGGAGCATTTGTCGGTCTTGCGGTCCTCCGGGATCGATGCGCGAGCGGAGACGCAATCGGAAGAGCGGCTGGCCCGCATTCTGGGCGCCGACAATGCGACCGGCCAGCTGGACTCGACCTTCGGCGCCATGGTGCAGGCGGGCAATCCCGATCTGGGCAGCCTGATGGAAGCGGCGCTGGAGAGTAATCCGGCAATTGGCCGCGCGGCGCAGGGCATCAATCGCGCCGAGGCCCAGCGCCTCAACGCGATCTTTGGCTACCTGCCGCAGGTGAGCGCCTCCCTGCAGCGCGATCGGCTCGACCAGGAAGTGGTGGAGACGGACAACCAGGTCTTCCAGGCGGGGACCGCAAGCTATCCGGTGGATACCGACCGCATCCAGATCACCCAGCCGATCCTCGATCTTTCCCGGATTTTCGGCATCCGCATCGCCAATTCCGCCCGCTCCCTGGCTGAGGTGGAATATGTCAAATCCGTCAAGGACGTGAGTGCGGAAGTCTTCGATCAATACGTCATCGCCATCCAGTCCAAACAGCGCGCGGACTTCCTGCAGGCGCGGCTGGAGCTGATGGATCAGCAGGTCGGCGGGATCGAGCGCCGCATCGGCGTGGGTGAAGGCCAGGTTGTCGATCTGGCATCCATGCGCAGCGAGCGCGGCTCGATGGCGGCGGAAATCGCCTTTGAGCGCACGCGTTATCAAAATGCCCTGTCGACGCTTTCGGCCCTGACGGGCCGCGTGATCACCGGCGGGCTGCCCGGGGACCTTCCGGCCGTGTCCGGTTATGACCGTCCGGCGGGTGTGGACGGCGCGCTGGCCCTCGGCCTAGAAGAGAATCCGGCGATCATGGCGGCGGCCTTCGAGGTCGTGATGGCCAACATGACCAAGTGGCAGTCCGTCTTCGATGATTTCGCGCCGGTACTGTCGGCCTACGCCTCGCTCGATCGCGAGGACCGCGACGACAGCCGGTTCGGCGGCGGCTCCGTGACCGAGGACCAGGTGGTCGGCCTGCAGCTTTCCATTCCGATCTTCAACGCCTCCGGAACCGGTTTTTCCAGCCTGACCGGCCGTGTGGACGAGCGGATTGCCGCGCTGGACTATTTTTCCGTCCGCCGCGAAGTGGAGACCGGCATCCGCGGCGCGCATGACCGCATGGTGGCGCTGTCCGAGGCGATCGCCGCCTCCGAGGTGGCCGTTACCGACGCCCAGGCGGCGCTGGAGCGCGAGCAGGACCGTGTCGCACTGGGGCAGGGGGTCAATTACAGCGTACTGTCCCGCCAGATCCGGCTGAATGTGGCGCAAGAGCGCCAGGCCTTCTATCAGGCTGAATATCTCCGCGCCTGGGGCGAGCTGCAATACCTCACCGGCGGATCGTTGAACGAGGCCGTGGAGTAATGCGCGGCCTGGGAGTCATCCCGGCCCTGATCCTGCTTCTTACCGGCCCGTTGGATGCGCAACTACCCAGCCGGGACGATGCGCGTGCGCGCCCGATCGATTGCAGTATCCGCGCCTCGCGCCAGATCGAGCTGAGCCCGAGTTTCGACGGCATCGTCGCCGAAGTCTTCGTGCGGCCCGGACAGAGCGTGGACGAGGGCCAGCCGTTGTTGCGCCTGGGTACGGATCTGGAGGAAGCCGAGCTGGCGCTCATCGAAGCGCGGGCCAATGCGACAGGTTCGCTCAACGCGGCCCGCCAGCGCCGGGCCGGCCTGCAGGACCGCGTCGACCGTCTGCGCGAAGCCTATGAGCAGCAAGCTGTCTCCTATGGCGAGTTCGAAACCGTCGAGCTGGACCTGCGCAGCGCCGAGGCCGAAGTGGCGCGTCGTGAAGAGGAATTGCAGATCGCAGCTCAAGAGGCAGAGCCGCTGCGCCGGAAGATCGATCTGGCGACGGTTCGCAGTCCCGCTGCGGGTGTGATCGGCGAGGAAATCCTGGACCCGGGCGAGGCGACCCAGGGGCAGTCCCTGCTGACGCTTTACGTGCTTTCCCCGCTGCGCGTCGAAGCCTTCGTGCCGCGCGAGCGTCTGCCTGCCGTGATCGCCGCGCAGGGCCTGGCGCTCAGCGTCGATGGCGAGCCGGTCGATCCTGCCGCTGTGACATTCGACTATGTCTCGCCTATTGCCGATCTCGCCTCCGGCACGATCTCCGTTTTCCTTCATCTTGAGTCCCACGACATTCTCCCGGGAAGCACATGCCAAGCTCGCCTGCCCGCCTCCTGATCGCTGCGCTTTTCGCAGGCGTCCTGGCGCCGGCTGCCGTATGGGGGCAGTCGGGCGATCTGTCCCTGGGCGCGAGCTATTCCTCGCTGTACGGCCCCACCGCGAATATCGCCTTTTCCGCAGAGGGGCTGGGCCGGAAGAAGGATATCGCGGCCTCGGTGCGCTTTCGCGGCGGCCCGGAGGGCGAAGAGGGACGGGTGTCCTTCCTGCGAAGTCCGGAGGTCGAGACGGGCAAGCTTCGCTATGCCTTCACCGCAAACGCGCAGAACTGGGATCATATCCCCTATGAAAGCCGGGGTGTACGAGTCTCGGTGGAGCGCGAGAAACCGGTCGGCCCGCGTACGAGTTTCGGAGCGGGCGCCTTCGCCGGTTATGATGACGTGACGGCCGTGGTGTCGGGCATGTCGGGCATCCTGGCGCGCGACTTCGGCGAAAGTTCAAGCATCGGTGTCAATGTGTTCTCGCGGTTCGAGAGCGGTGATTTTGAACCCGGCCAGCCCGACGCGGCACGCTTGCGGCTGGACAGCAATCTCCAGATCGCGGGCCTGGGTGACCGGAAATACGTCGCGCTGGAACTCGGTGCCCGCTACGAAATGCCGCTGAGTTCGGGGTTTGTGCTCAAGACACGGCTCAAGGCCGGGGCCATTCGCGGTCTCGACGATGACTATGTTTCAGTGCTCGACCGGGCGTTTCAGGGCGATCTGGAGCCGCGGGGTTTTGAATATGGCGGACTGGGCCCGCGCGACCCTGCCACGCAGGATGCCCTTGGCGGAGCGAATTTCTATGCGGGGAGCGTGGAGATCCAGCGGCCCGTTGCCGAGACTCCGGTCGTTATCGGGGCGTTTGTCGATTTCGGCAGCACCTGGTCGGTGCCCGGCGTCAGCGATCCGATGCTCTACGACCAGCATGAGATCCGCGCCAGTGCCGGCGTATCTGTAGAATTTTCCAGTGATTTCGGAAGCTTGCGCGTCTCCTACGCGGAGCCTTTCGAACGCCAGGATCATGACCGCGTGCAACGCTTGTCCGTTGCCTTGGTCGCAAGTTTTTAGGCGCCGGCATGGGGACGGCAGCCACGATCATCCCGGTCCTTCCCAGGGAAGCGGCCAAACAGCTCGGCAGGCCGGAACGAGTGTCCGGTGTGCCGGAGGAGGCGTGATGTCTGTCAGCTCTGTGAATCCGACGATCCCTGCGCCGGTTCTGCTTGAACCGCGGATCATGATGGATGCCAATCTCGAATGGGATCTGGCGTCGACCACGGCCTTGTCGGGCAGTCTTTCCAGTATGGTGCAGGCCTTCGCCGAGCAATACGCGGCCGTCGATGAACTTGAAGTGCCCGGTTTTGATGCCCTGCTGAGCGGGGACAACGCGGCAGGCCCGGTATCCGGGAATGGGGCACAGGCGGCAGACATGTCGGCTGTGCTCAATGCGGCGGACCGTGTTCAGTCAGCGTTTGCCGATCTGAGAGCGGCGGTGCTGGAAGGCAGCCGCGACCTGATCGGTACCGGCGAGATCGACTACAGTACCGATGAATTCCTGCCTGGCGGGCAGGTTCGGCCCGTTGCCGACGACGCCCTTCGCGATATCGCACTGGCCGATATCGAACGCATCGCCGATGATGCGATTATCGCGGACCTGGTCCAGTCGGGCTGGGTTGCCGAGACGGTCGAGGAAGACCAGCCGCAAACCGCCAAAAAGCCCGTATCCGAGCCCGGGCCGGTTCTCACCCCCGAACTCGCCGATCACGAGACCGGCATATCCGAACGGGACGCAAATTCTGCCAAACGGCCGGTTTCCGAGCCTCAAACGGGTGCCGATCCGGCTGTTCCGGCCGATGTATTTGATGCGTTGGAGACTCCCGTCATCGGCATGGCGAGTGACGCTTGGAGCCACGCCATCGGCCTCGATGCGGCCGGCCTGCTTGTGTTGCCGTCGGGGACATCGCCGGCCGGCGACGACGTGATCGACTGGCGGCCGGATGTGCTCAGCAACGACGCCATTCATCTTGTAGCGGCTGACATTGCGCCCCGCGCGCCCGTTATCGACACGCCGCCGGAGCGGCCGGCCCTGGATCTCGCCTCCATTCAGGCGGCGCGGATCGCGGATCATCTTTTCGTGCCTGAGCTGGACGAGGCCGGCGTCGGGGCGTTCATGGCGCCCGCCGTGCTGGGACTGGTCCGCAGCGGGCCCCTTCCGGCGGCCCCGGAGACAGTCCACCCCAAGCAACTGACCCCTGCGCAGGCCAAGGCGCTTTCGGGATCGGGCACGCTTGAAGCAGAGCCGTTCGAATTCCTCTTCGCATCCGGTGCGGCCGCCGTCGACACCGCATCGAACATTACGGTCACCGAGCTTGAGGGCTTCAATGCCCTGGCGCTGCTGAACGATCCCGGTCCGTTGCTGAGCGGCATCTACGATATCTTCCAGGAGCTCGACGGCCTGTTCGACAGCTTCCTGGCCGATATCGACCTGCCGATCATCGGCGATGCAATCGGCACGGGCCTGACGTTTTTCGACGATGTGATGAACAGCGTCCTGCTGCCGGCGCTGGAATACGCCGAGACGCCGCAGGAAGACGGCTCCCTGCCGTCCACTATCGATATCATCAACGGCTTCGTGAACGATGCGTTGAACAGCGTCTTCGGCACGGAGGATGTGGAGTACCTGCACGCCTTCCTCGATACGTCGGGCACGACGGCGGAATCGTTCATCTACGGCGCGATCAATTTCTCCGGCAAGCTGTTCAGCGAGATGCTCGATATCGATTTCGATTTCGGCATTCCGGGCCTGAATATCGAAGTGGAGGAAGGCTCCGAAATTCTCCTTGAGCTGAGCTATACGGTCAATATCGGCTTCGGCCTGGATGCCGGCGGCTTCTTCCTGCTGAACGATACCGATGACGCGGAAGTGTCGATCGATTTCCTGGTTGATGCCGGTACGTTCAGCGGTTCGATGAGCGTGCTGAATCTGCTGGGGCTGTCCGCTCAGGCAGTCACGCTGGACGAAGACGGCGTGATCATTTCCGACGCCTCCACCGATGGCGGTACGGCCCAGCTGCACGCTTTCCTGGAAGCCGACCTCTACGGCGATTCAGGATCTGAAATTGAGCGTGATTTCAGTAATATAGAGCCGCTCGATGGCAGCGGTAACGTGCTCGCCTACGAGAATATCATCTATCTCGACGAGCTGGATTTCGGCGAGCTCGTCAGCTTCGATTTCGGCGCCGAGGTCGATGTGCAGATCGGTGTCGTGGGCAATATCCTGGACCCCTTCTCCGGCGAAGCCCTGGAGATCGGCGGGAATCCGATCCTCCCGAATGTCGCCGCCGAACTCGTTCTGGATGCGAGCTACACACTGGCAGAGGGCCTGTCGGTCGATGCGTTGGGCATTCACAATGTGCGTATCGATGCGAGCCAGCTCTACGACGCGCTGATCCGCCCGCTTGTGGATCCGATCCTGGCGGTCGTCGGTCCGCTCCTCGACGTGATCGATATCATCTTCCAGGACCCGATCGGTCTCCTGAAAGATCTCGCCGTCGATCTGGTCGCGCTCTGGTTCCCGATCATCAAGACGGTCGACAACGTCGCTGAGATCGCCAATTCGATCGCTCAGTTTGTCGCCGATCTCGCCGACGCTGGCGGTATGGTCCATTTTGGAAGCTTCGACTTCACGGAATTCGGTGACGAGCTGGCAAGCGGCGAAACCAATGCCTCGGATATCGACCTGACCACGCTGGACCCCACGGGCTTTACCACAGACGACGGCGATGGCGGGTTCGGCACATTCGGCGATCCGGGTGACGGCTTCTCCGTCGATATCCCGCTGTTGAAGAACCCGTTCAGCGCAATTTCACTTTTGCTGGGTGATTTCAGCGGCGTGGAGCTCGTAAGGGCGCGTTACACCTGGTTCAATATCGACTCCGCAGACCTGGATTTCACCCAATTATTCCTCGACTCCCTCGACATTCCCGACATCGTCGTGGACGCGCTTGAATCGCTCGAGGTCGGCACGCTTATTTCCAACCGGATCGAGGGCCACGGCATCACGATGTTCGAGGTCGGGTACGATCTCAGCGGCGTACAGAATTTCCTGAATTCCTATGACCCGTTCCGCCTGTTTGACGGGGTCTTCATTGAGGCCGGTGAAGGCTCGCTGGTTGATATCGAACTGGATATCATCATGTTCGCGAACGCGTTCATCGCCACGATCGGCGGGGGCGGTGAGCTGGACCTCAAGTTCAACATCACCGACCCGAATGACGACGGCAAGGTCCGGTTGTCCGAACTGCTCGATGCCATCCTGTTCATGGTGAAGAACGGTGCGGTCACCCCCCACCAGCAGATCGCCTATATGCTGGAAGGCACGATGTCATTCTTGGTGGATACCGAAGCCAGCTTCCTGGGCGCGACGGAGACGATTTACGAGCTGGAACTGCCCCCGATCGAGCTGGAGCTGTTCGATCCCGAACCCAGCCTGGTCAGCGGACTCGATAGCGATCGCAGCAGCATTCTTTCCCTGGAAGGACTGTTGAACCTGCTGGGCCTGGGCGGTGGCGGCGAAGACGAGGTCGGCACACAGGTCCTCAATCTGGGTGCCCGGATCATGGGGGCCAATTCCGACATGGTGGAGGACGGCGACGACATCGTCGTGCTCGGCACGTTGGCGAACCGCTACGCCGTCACGCTGAACAATGCGGAAGGCTCGCTGGACGGGGAAATCGACCCCGACGCCAAGGCTGTCATTATCCCGGCCGGCGAAGGCGACAATGTCGTCGACATGTCGAAATTCTCCGATGCGGACAGCGATCGTGTGACGATCACCTACTCCGGGGCCGGCCAGGACACGATCACCCTCCCGGTTGGCGGATTGAACGTGGTTTTTTCCGGTGCGGGCGATGATGTCATCACGGCGCCGGACGATGCGCAGGGCACCTACATCATCTTTTCCGAGGGCGGCGCCGACACGATCGATATTCCCGGCGGCAATGTGATTGTCTTCTCCGGCGACGATTACGGCATGCGCGACGTTTTCCTCACCGAATTCGCCAATGGCGATGTCACGCCCGAGCGCGTGCGCGAACTGCTGGGGCTGCTTGAGGACGACACGGCCGATCCCGGCGCGGACGGCCATTACGACGTCGGCGGCGATACACCCGTCAACCTGGATGTCCTGCTCGAAAACTATACCGAGATTTCGCAGCTCAAGGCGGATCGCGACGACGAGAGCATCACGGTTGGCGCGGGCAATCATATCCTGCTCACCGGCAAGGGCGACGATGTCATCCGCGGCGATCTCGACGGGGCGGGTGAGGTCACAGTCCTCTCCGGCGCGGGCGATGACGACATCGCCATTGGCGGCACGACGGTCTTCATCGAGGGCGGCGCTGGTTCCGATACGATCGAGGTCAATGGCCAGACGGTCGAAGTCTGGGGCTGGGGCAAGGCGGCCGGCGAGCGCGGCGGCCTGGGTACGACGTCGGAAATTGACGCCCTGGCGAGCAATGACGGCGACGACATCATTATCGGCGGGTCCGGCGATGACCAACTCTTCGGCCAGGTCGGCGACGACCTGATCGAGGGCAATGGCGGCAATGACACGATCGGCGGCGGTCTCGGCAACGACGTGATCGCCGGCGGCACCTTCGCCTTTACCCTGGACGGCGCGGCACTCGATATCCGCGATGTCGATATCGCCTCGGCCATTGACGGCGTGCTGGACATACGGGTGAACGACCTTGCCGATGGCGATGATACGATCCGCGGCGGTTCGGGCGACGATATCCTGCTGGGTGGCGGCGGCGCCGACACGATCAGCGGTGCGGCCGGGCTGGATCTCATTGCCGGCGATTTCGCCAGCATTCTGGTCAGCGGCAACATGATCGCCCAGCGGATGAGCGCGCTCTTCGAAGAAAGCAGCCGGCAGGGCGGCGACACGATCGATGCGGGCTCTGCCGATGATATCGCGATGGGCGGTGGCGGCGACGATGCGCTGATCTCCGCCTCCGGCGACAATATCCTGCTGGGCGATTTCGGTATTCTCGAGGGTGCGGATCTGCGCGAGGGCGCCGAAACGATCGTTTCCATCAACAGTATGCAGGGCGGCAATGACACGCTGACCACGGGGCGCGGCAATGACCTGCTGATCGGCGGTGAGGCCGATGACGTACTCAACTCCGGCCTGGGTGTGGATATCCTCTTCGGTGACAATGCCAATGTCGATTTTCCGGGCCTGACCCTGACCGGTCTTGCGCTCGATACGGACGGCAATGACACGCTGGTGATGGGTGAGAATCTGAGCGGTACGGAGCCCGCGCCCGTCGACCAGAACGACCTCGCCTTCGGCGGTCTGGGCGACGACACGATCACCGCGACCGTAGGCGGGCTCACCCTGATCGGGGATAGCGGCGAGATGTTGCTGCGGGCCGAGGCGCTCGAGGCGCTCGCGAATTACGCCGATCCCGGCAACGCGCCGTCCGATGCGGTTCTGGCCGAGGCCGAAGCCGCCTGGTTCCTGTTCGACGCGATGGTCGCATCGGCGCAGACGGCACCGGATGCGCGCGACGGCAATGATGACGTCACGATCGCCGGCGGTATTAATTCCATCGCCCTGGGCGGCGGGGACGATACGGCTCTGCTGCAGGATGGCCTGAACCATCTCCTGGGCGATGACGGCATCATGGCGACGCTGCTGAACGACGAGAAGGACACGATCCGCTACCAATTGACGTCCACCGACATGGCGGCGGCCTCCGGGCGGGACACCATCACGGCGGGCGACGGCAATAATGTGCTGATCGGCGGCGAGCAGGGCGATGTGATCGAGGCCGGGGACGGATTCAATCTGATCCTCGGCGATCGCGGCGACTATCTCTCCTCCAATTCAGAACGGGTCGGTTTTCTGCGGTCCGACGCCTCGCTCCTGGGCGGGGATGACGTGATCACGACCGGTGCCGGTAATGCGATCATCGTGGCCGGCCAGGGCGATGACACCGTTTCTGTCGGAGACGGCGACGATGTCGCCCTGGGCGACGATGCGAAAGTCACGCATCAGGATGGCTGGGACATTCTGATCGTCGATACCGTCAACCACGCCAGTGGCGGCCATGACACGCTGACCGCGGAAGGCACGCGCGGCGATAATGTGCTCATGGGCCAGACCGGCGACGACGTGATCGATGGCGGCCTCGACGACGATCTTGTCGTCGGTGACAATGCCGATCTCGACTTCCTGCCCGATGCGCGCAGTTTCGACGGCCAGTCCGGTCTCGACAAGCTTTTCCGCTTCGTGAGTGTCGTTCCGGACGTGGATGGCGATGATGTACTCCGCGGGCATGACGGCACGGACTATCTCGTTGGCGGCTTCGGGGACGAGGAAATGTTCGGCGGCGATGGCCAGGACTTCCTCATCGGCGATACGGCCATCATGTCCCGGGCCTATACCGCCCAGGGCGACGGCGTGTTCGGCGAATTGTGGATCGATACGAATTTCGCCTACGAGACCGGCGGCTATGACGAAATGCACGGCGAGGCCGGCTTTGATGTCATGATCGGCAATCTCGGTCCGGATATTTTCTTCGGGGATACCGAAGAGGATGCGCTCTTCTCGGACGGATTTGCCGGCTATTTCACCACGCAGTGGGACAGCGGCCTGTTCAACCAGCCGACCCCGCACTGGCAATTGGTGAAGGTGAATTTCGCCGGACCGGGAGCCGTCGATATCGTCTCTAAGGCCCAATCCGCCGGCTCGATCGGTCTGAGCCTGGACCGTGCACCGGAAGGTGAGGCCTCGCGTGGTGCGGACGAGGCGCCAGGCGTGCGCAGCAGTGCCGTGTTTGACCGTGTGGACACAACGGCCGTGTCGGCCAGCCATCTCGACATGCTGATGGACTACGTGCTGGGCGATCTGATGATGTCGGCCATCGCCGAGCTGATTGCGATGGGGCTGGAGGGCGAGGCTCTGCGGGCGGCGATTGCGGCCGAGCTGGGCGTGCATATGAGCCAGGCACTGCAGATTGACGGTGTCTCGCAAAGCCTGCTGCTTGAGCGCGTGATGACAATCATCGAAGATCGCCTGGATCTGGATCAGAGCGCTGCGATCCCGCCGCAACACACCGGCGCGCCGATGATGGTGGCGGCGGAATAGTCACGCTGACGACAAACTGAACATGCAAGGGCACTCCGCCCGAAGGACGATGACATGACCGAAAAAAAGACCACCGGCGCCCCCGACGAAGTGGGTGGCATCAAGATCAATTGGCATGACGAAAAAATGGACAGCCATTACGCCAATATCGGCACGGCGACGGCCAATCGGGAAGAATTCTTCCTGCTCTTCGGCACGCACCAGCATTGGCGCGGCGACCTGGCCGAGACCAAGGAAGTCGATGTGGATCTGGCCCACCGCATCGTGATGAGCCCGTTTGCCGCCAAACGCCTGGCCATGATCCTGAACCAGTCGGTGAAAGCCTACGAAGACAAGTTCGGCAAGATCGGTTCCTGACCGGGGCGATGCTGGAAACGCTCTCGTGCATCTTTTCGCTGAGACCTGGCGCGTCCGCTGCGCCGGTGGCGATACTCGGGGCGCTTCCGGAGGATATTGCATCGCTTGAGGTACCCGCTATCGCGGCGGGCCAGTCGGCGTTGCGCCGGATCGGGGACAAGCTGGTCGTGCTGGCGCCGCAGGACGACGGTGCGGTTATCGGGTTTGTGCTCGACGCGGTGCCGCCGGCCACACAGCTCAAGAACATCGCCAACCGCCTGGCCAGGCTCGCCGCGTCAGGCCGGCTCGCGGCGGCCTCGTCCGACACGGGCGATACGCTGGCCGAACTGCCGGACAGTGCGCGATTTCTCACGCGCTATCTCGGCAAGGCGCGGGGCCGGATCACGCCGCGGCGCCTCCTGGCCATGGCCTGCGATGCCCTCACGAATGCCGGGGATGCGGACGAGGTGGCGATCCTGGTCTGCCGCCCCGGCGAGCAATCTGTGCTCACCCTGTCCTCCCTGCGGCTGGAGCCGATGCGGGATGCGATCGGCGATCTCCTGCGCCGCTGGCGGGGTGAAGAGAGGCTCACGCAACACGTGTCCACGACGGATCTGGAGGAGGAGGATCTGCGGCATGAGGACACGATCCTGCTCCTCGACAAGGCCGCCGTCTCGCATTGCTATATTTCGCTTCCGGCCCAGGGGGATGCCGGTTTCGGCTTCCTGCTGTTCGGTCCGGCCGCACGGGACCCCGAACGGTGCTGCGAGGACCTTCGCGGCATTCTGGAATTGCGCCACAGAACCCAGCGCGACTGGTCCAGGCGGCGCACCTACTTGCGGCGTGGATGGATGGCGGCAGCGGCTGCCTTTCTGATTTTTCTGCTCTTGCCGACCGACCGTGCCATTACCGCTTCGGGTGTGACCCGCCCGCGCGATGTCGATGTCGTCTCCTTGCATTTCCCCACCTATCTCGATCAGATGCAGGTCGAGGTGGGCGAAACGCTCGATCCGGGCGCACCGATCGCCGTGCTGACGGCGCCGGACCAGGACGATGCCCGAGCCTCCGCGCTTTACCAGATCTCGGTCGAGGAAGCGGCTGCCAATGCGGCTCTCGCCCAGGACGATTATGGCGCCTATGTGCAGGCGCAATCCCGTGTTGCCTTGCAGCAGGCCCGTTTGCAGCAGATCGAAGCGCGCATGGCCTTGCTCACGCCGACAGCGGACGGGGGCGGGCGTGTCGTGGCGGCACTCTCGGGCGGCGAGCGCGGGCGTTTCCTGGCGGCGGGAACAGAAATCGCCCGCATCCAGACCAGTCATCGCTACACATTCGAACTCACGCTCAGCCCCGCCGATGCCGGCTTTGTCGCGGTGGGACAGTCGGGCGAACTGAGCTTGCGCGGTCAGCTGGATCGTGCCTATCCGATACGCATTCTGACCCCGCCGGCGCCCGATACGCGAGGGGAGGACCCGGAAGCGGCGCCCGTCCTGATCGCGACCGCGATGATCGAGACCGAGGGCGAGGTGCAAATCGTGCCGGGCCTGTCCGGCTTCGCCCAGATCGATACAGGGCGGGCGATCCGCCTGGCCGTGTGGACACGTCATATCGTCGAATTTGTCAGGATGAAGGCATGGACAATCCTGAACTGGCGCATCTGAACCAGATCGAGCTCGATGGCCCGCTGGATCAGCCCGAGCGGGGCGTGATGGCGCGGGACAGGGTGACCGGCAGCATCCTGGTCCTGCCGCGGGAAATCGTACGTGCCCTGTTGCGGCTCAAGCATGGCGGAGCGTCAGGCCGGTCCGACGCCGAAACGGCCAGGCGCGACCGGCTGGGCATCGCCAGCCTGCTGCACACGGTTCAGCACCTGCGCCAGGCCGGCCGGGCCGGACAAAGGGCGGTCAATCCGCTGTTCCTGCGCATATCCCTGTTCAATGTGGCGCCCTTCCAGCCCTATCTGACCGGGCTGGCACGGGCGATTGTCGGGCCGGCCTACATATGGGCCATGCTGGCCCTGACCTTCGTGGCACTCGCCCTGGGGGTCCAGAGCGAGTGGGCGATTGCCGGCGCATATCAGAACATTTTCTCGCCGCAGGCGCTTTTGACCTTCGGGATCGCGGCGCCGCTGTTGAAGATCTTCCACGAGCTGGGCCATGTCCTCGCCGCCACCCGGTACGGGACGCGTGTGGCGCATGCGGGCATTCTGTTCATTGCCCTCTTCCCCATCCCCTTTGTGGATTGCTCGGACGCGGATGTGTCTGCGAACCGCAAGCAGCGTGTGGTGATCAGCCTGGCGGGCCTTTTCACGGACATGTTGCTGGGCGTTCTGATCTTCATCGCCTGGCATTTCACGACGGGCGATTTTCTCCGTGCCTTGCTGGGCAATCTGTTTGTCTATCTCACGCTCAACTCGATCCTGTTCAACGCCAATCCGCTGGTGAAGCTGGACGGTTATTTTGCGCTGATCGACCTGGTTCGCTACCGCAATCTCTCCCAGGATGGCGGCCGGTCGTTCAAGGGGTTCCAGCTCTGGCTGGGCTCGCTCGGCCGGCTGGGCCAGGCCCCCGGAAATCCGGGCGAAACGGCGATCCTGGTCTATGCGATCGCGAGCTTTTTCTATCGTCTGTATATTATCGGCTTCATCGCCTACAGCCTGCTTCCGCGCTATATGGGCGTGGGTGCCGTCCTGGTGGTGTGGGGGCTGATCGCCCTGTTCTTCGCCCCGCTCGCACGCTCGCCCGAGCAGGCGGGGCCGGCCCGGAGTGAGGACAACAAGGCCATCTGGACAGTGCGGTTCGGCGCGCTGGCGCTGATCGCCTTGGCTCTCGTCGTGATCCGCGTGCCGGTACGTCAGGACTTGCCTGTCACGGTCGATGCGTCGGGGCATTACGCGGTCTCGGTGCCGGAAACCGGCCGGCTGGTCGCCCTTTCCGAATACGGGGTCATGCAGGCCGGTGCCCGGCTGGCGGCGCTCGAAAGCGTGGCCTTGCGCGAGCAGCTAGTCGAACGCGAAGCCGAACTCGCCATCGCCCGCCGCAGGCTCGACGCAGAACGAGGCGGCGAACCGGTCCGTGCGGCGACCGCGCGCGAGCGGGTCCATTCGCTCTCGACCCAGATCGCCCAGCTGGAATACCGGATCGCCCAGGAGACCCTGCGGGCGGAGGAGAGCGGCGTGTTTGTTCCGCGCAGCGATCTGCAATCGGGAACGCGCCTGGAAGCCGGTAGCGCGCTTGGCGCCTACTATCCGGACAGCGGGAATGCGCGTCTCTCCGGGCGTTTTCCGGAGCGTTATGTGCACTACTACCGGGATGGTGTGCAGGCCGCAGAGCTCCGCTTCGGCGGCGAGTACTATCCGTTGGACGTCATGCAGCTGACCCTCCAGGAGCGCGTATCCATCGATCGGCAAAGCGGTCAGCGCCTCTATGTGATCCAGGTCACCGCCCCGCTTCCGCCGGCCGGGATCATGAGCGGGGCGGCGCGGCTGAGGCTGGACTTCCGCACGGAAGCGCTTTGGCAGCGCGCCGCCTTCCACATCCGTGGCCTGTTGCAGAATCTCCAGGACGCCCGCCTGTCCGAAATCGAGCGGCGATTGGGCTGAGTGACGCTGTCAGCCCGGATCCGAACGCGGATGGGTGACGGGAAGATCGGGCACGCAAAGGTCCAGGAGCCGGTCCACAGCCGGCCTGCATTCCTACTCGCCGGGACCGGGGCTGCGGCCGGACGGTTCCAGGATGGCAACGGCGAAAAGCCGGTCCGGGTCGGTCAGGAAATCGGCGATTTCCCATCCCCCCTTTCTGGCAATCGCGGCGAGGCTGTCCCGCGTGTATTTTCGGCTGTTTTCGGTGTGGATGGTTTCGCCGCGGCTGAAGTGGATATCCGCACCGGCCACGGGGACCACCTGATCGTCCTGGCTGACCAGGTGCATCTCGATGCGGCTGTGGGCGGTGTTCCAGCGGGCCTCGTGGGTAAAGGCGGACAGGTCGAAATCGGCGCCGATTTCACGGTTCATGCGTTTGAGGAGATTGAGGTTGAAGGCGGCTGTCACGCCGGCGCTGTCGTCATAGGCGCGGACCAGCGTGCCGGTATCCTTGACCAGGTCGATCCCGAGGATAAGCGCGCCGATGCCGTTCCAGCGCCGGATCCGGCCGAGCATCGCGGCGGCGGTATCGTGCGGCAGGTTGCCGATCGTCGATCCGGGAAAGAAGACGGTCTTCGGCGCGCCATCGAGGGCCGGCGGAAGGTCGATATCGCCGGTGAAGTCGGCAATCACCGGGCTTATGTCGAGATCGGGATAGTGCTGGCGCAGCCCGTGCGCCGTTTCCTCGAGAAATCGGGCCGAGATATCCACCGGCACATAGGCGGCCAGATGGTCCGCGCCGTCGAGCAGGATGCGGGTCTTCACGCTGGCGCCGCTGCCCAGCTCGACCAGGACGGTGCCCGGCGCAAGGACCCGTTGCAAGGCATGGACCTCCTCGCGCAGGATCCGGGTTTCCGTGCGTGTGGGATAATATTCCGGCAGCTGCGTTATCTCTTCGAAGATCGCGCTGCCCTCGGCATCGTAGAGCCACTTGCTGTCGATCCATTTGGGATCCGAACGCAGCCCGTCCAGGGCCTCGGCCGCAAAGACCGGGTCGTCTCTCAGGGATGTATCCATGATCTTACATGTCCTTGGCCAGCCGCAGCCCGAGCATCTGCCAGCGTTGATGGGGGTAGAAGAAGGTTCTGTAAGTCGGGCGCATCTGCGCTTCCGGCGTCGCACAGGAGCCGCCGCGCAACACCATCTGGTTCACCATGAACTTGCCATTGTACTCGCCCACTGGACCTTCATACGGACGAAAGCCCGGATAGGGCGCATAGGCGCTCTGGGTCCATTCCCACACATCGCCCCACTCGCCGCTTCCCGGCAGCGGGCGGAACATGTTGCTCTCTGCGAAATTGCCCCGGACCGGCAGGTCGCGCGTGGCAATCTCGGCCTCGGCCTCGGTCGGCAGGCGCGCTCCGGCCCAGCGGGCAAAGGCGTCGGCCTCGTAATAGCTGACATGCACGACCGGCGCGTCGAGGGCCACCGGCTGGGCCCCGCGCAGGGTGAAGGACCACCACTCATCATCCTGCTTCCACCAGTATAGCGGCGTGTCCCATGCTTCCCGCTCCTTCACGGCCCATCCGTCCATCAGCCACAAAGATGGGGTGTCATACCCCCCGTCTTCAATGAAGCCGATCCAGTCGCGATTGGTCACGGGGCGGCCGGCATAGCCGAAGGGGGCCTGGAACACTTTGTGGCGCGGCATTTCGCAGTCGAAGGCAAAGCCGTCGCCGGCATGGCCGATCTCGGTGACACCCCCGTCGAAACAGCGGAATTCCAGGGGCAGCGCGCCGGACACCGGCAGGGGTTCGGGGTCGCGATAGGCCGGCATCAGCGGATTGTAGGACAGGCCGTGCAACAGGTCGGTGACCAGCAATTCCTGGTGCTGCATCTCGTGATGACAGCCCAGCTCGACCAGGCCCGCGATCGCATCGAGATCGTCGCGATCCGCCGCAATCAGGTCCATCAGCGCCTCGTCCACATGGGCGCGGTAGTCGCGGACGGCCTCCAGTCCGGGCCGGGAGATCAGGCCGCGCTTGTCGCGGGCATGCCGCGGGCCGGCCTGGACGTAATAGGAATTGAACAGCACCGCGAACCGGTCGTCGGGAGAGCGGTAATCCTTCACCCGGGGGCGCAGGATAAATTCCTCGAAGAACCAGGTCGTATGGGCCAGGTGCCATTTTGCCGGACTGGCATCCTCCATCGACTGGAGCATCATGTCCTCGGCGCTGAGCGGCGCCGCCAGTTCAGCGGTCCGGGCTCTGACATCCCGGAACAGCAGCGCGACGTCCGGCGGAGCCAGGGCGGGTGGCACAGCGGGCAAAGTCATGGGGCGTCCTGTTGTCGACGATCGTCAAGGGGCGAACCCCTATTCCAACGCGATTGTCCGCGTAGGGAAACCGTTTAATCGAACAAATGTGCGCGATTGCGTGTGCGATCCTGCAGTTTCCGCTCTTGCGCGCCCGGTCCTGCCGGTATCCGATGGCGTCTGGCCGCGCTGCTGCGCCGGGGTGTGCGGCACGGCACCGGTGATGACCGGGTGAATGGGTTGAAACGGGATGAGAGGGGAGTGCGCATGACGGCCGACCGGGCGATTTTTTCAGGATGCATGCCGGCCTTGATGACGCCGTGCGACGAGGCCGGAGTGCCCGATTTCGACAATCTGGTGGCCACCGGCCGCGACCTTGTCGAGGCCGGCATGGATGCCGTCGTCTATTGCGGCTCCATGGGTGACTGGCCGCTTCTGACGGACGAGCAGCGCCAGCAGGGTGTGGCGCGCCTGTGCGAGGCGGGCCTGCCGGTCGTGGTCGGCACGGGAGCCCAGAATACCGGGCGGGCCGTTGCGCTGGCCCGCCACGCCGCCGACGCCGGTGCGGCCGGCCTGATGGTCATTCCGCGCGTGCTCTCGCGCGGTGCCTCGGCGCAGGCCCAGAAAGCCCATTTCTCGGCCGTGCTCGAGGCGGCCCCCGATCTGCCGGCGGTGATCTACAACAGCCCCTATTACGGGTTCGAGACCCGCGCCGATCTCTTCTTCGCCCTGCGCGAGGCGCATCCCAATCTGGTCGGGTTCAAGGAATTCGGCGGTGCGGCGTCGCTCAGCTATGCCGCCGAACACATCACGTCCGGCGATGAGTCGCTGACCCTGATGGTCGGCGTCGATACGCAGGTGGTCCACGGCTATGTGAACTGCGGTGCGACGGGGGCGATCACCGGGGTCGGCAATGCGCTTCCCGTCGAGGTGCTGCGCCTGGTCGAGCTGTGCAAGCGGGCCGCCGGCGGCGATGCTGGCAGCCGGCGCCTGGCGCAGGAGCTGGCCGGGGCGCTGGAGGTGCTGGCCACGTTCGACGAGGGGCCGGATCTGGTGCTCTACTACAAGCGGCTGATGGTTCTGGAAGGTCATGGCGCCTACCAACATCAGCTCAACGCATCCGACCGGCTGAGTCCCGCGCAACAGGCCTTCATCGACGAAACTTGGCGCCGCTTCCGGAGCTGGTGGGCCGGCTGGCCCGGCGTGCGGGACTGAGCCCGGCCGTGCGCGTTATCGATTCCCATACCGGCGGCATGCCAACCCGGGTCATCGTTGAGGGCGGACCGGATCTGGGGGCGGGGTCGCTGGCGGAGCGGCGGCGCGTTTTTGCCGAATGCTTCGACGGCGACCGGCGCGCGTGCATTCTCGAGCCGCGCTGCCCGGACGCGGCGGTGGGGGCGCTGTTATGCGAACCGGAAGATCCGGCGGCTGCCGCCGGGGTCATCTTCTTCAATACCTACGGCTATCTGGGCATGTGCGGCCATGGCACGATCGGGCTGGCGGCGACGCTGGCCTGGCTGGGGCGGCTCGAGGCCGGTCTGCACCGGCTCGAAACCCCCGTGGGTTCGGTCGAGGTGGAACTGCTCGGGCCGAACGCGGTGCGATTCGAGAATGTGGAAAGCCATTGCCTGCAGGCCGGTCTCACCCTTGATGTGCCGGGCCTGGGCCGTGTGACGGGCGATATTGCCTGGGGCGGGAACTGGTTCTTCCTGAGCGATGCGGTTCCGGTACCGCTGGAGCCCGCGCAGATCCCCGCCCTCACCGATGCGGCCTGGGCGATCCGGCGGGCCCTGGCGGCGCAGGGCATAACCGGTGCGGACGGTGCCGAGATCGACCATATCGAACTCGTCGGACCCTCGCCGCATCCATCCGTCAACAGCCGCAATTTCGTGCTGTGCCCCGGAGGGGCCTATGACCGTTCGCCCTGCGGCACCGGTACGAGTGCGAAACTGGCCTGTCTCGCCCGTCGCGGCCAGCTCGGCCCCGGCGAGACCTGGGTCCAGGAGAGCATTATCGGCAGCCGGTTTTCCGGCACCTACCGACCGGGCCCGGAGGGCGGTATCATTCCGTCCATTGCCGGCACGGCGCATGTCTTCGCGGACACGCGGCTGGTCAGCGATCCGGCCGACCCGTTCCGCCTGGGCCTCGCCTGAGGGCGGTTTTCGCCCTGTCCGCGAATTCGCCCTTGCCTTTCCGCCCCTGCGTTCATCATACTTGCGGGCGGGGAGGGCTGGATGGCGGACGACGCCGACACCGACGCACCTCAGGCGGATGCGAGACGTCCCGGACGCGCCGGGACCGTGCTGGCAATTGCCGGCGTGCTGGCGCTGGGTGGCTGGCTGGGCTGGCGCTATCTCGACCGGCCGCCCGACGATCTCTGGCAGGCGGCGACCGTCCCCTACGATCCGGAATGCTCGGAGGGCTGCGAGGTCTTCCGCGACCAGATCCCGGCCGGTCATGGCGGGCGCTACGACGCCCAGCTGACGCTGCTGGTCGATCCCGATCTCGACGACCCGATCGCCCAGTGGAGCGATTGCGTCGACAGCGTCTTCACCTGCCTCGGCACGGATGCCCCGCGCGACGATGCCGGGCGGGCCGGCCATCTGCGCGGCTGTGTGGCGCAATCGGCCTGTCCCGATCCCTGCCGCCAGCGCTATGCCAGCCGTTCCGGCGGCGGCCTGGACGGCGCGGTTGAGGCCTTCGGCACGATCTTTCTCGAGGAGGATGCCTGGTGCGCCCCGCGGCAATGATCCCGGCGCCCCGCCGCCTCCTCGCCTTCGCGCTCGTGGTGAGTGCGTCGCTGGGGCTGCTGGCATGGGATACCAAGGAGGCGTTGCGGCGTCCGGCCGGTGCGGCCAGCGGCGTCTCCCAGGATCATCACCGGGCCAAATGGGCCGGGCTCTATTACTGCCATGAGCGCAGCGCCGCTCTGTGCACCGAGAACGAGCATGCCTGGCTGGCACATGTCGCCCTGGAACGCGCCGCGCCGGGCTATCCCTGGGGCTTCTCGCCGCGGACGCAGCTCTATGCGCTCGATCTCAATGCCGGCTATTTCCGTGACGAGATCAGTACGCTGTCCGGCGCCTGGGCGGACGAGGCCGACGTGATGGGCATTCCGCGCCGCGCCCTGGCGGGCGCACCCAACTGGGCGGGCGTCCCCGATATCAGCTATTCCATCTACGACTGGATCAACAAGAACGAACTCTGTCCGCCCATGCCGACCGGCGAATTACCGCCGGATACGCCGGGCGACTGCCACAATTATACCTACTGGCAGGGTGGCGGGTTCAACGCCTCCCATTTCGGCTCCCAGGCCACCATGTCCTACCGGCAATTGCACCGCACGGCGCTGAACCTGGCCGGCCGCGCGCGGCGCATGCGTGAGGCACTGGGCGATGACGCGGCCAATCTGGAACTGCACGGCGATGCGGTACGCGAGGCCGAGCTGATGGCGCTGGCCTATGAGGGCTATGCCCAGCATTTCCTGCAGGACCGCTGGGCCATGGGCCACATGTTCGAGCGCTGGGGCGCGCCGGAATACAGCGCCCGCGGGGCCGGGGTGGATGTCGCCAAGGCGCTGATCACCGGCGGTTTCACAGGCATTGTGCACGGCTACCAGTCGGTCACCCACCTGCCCGACGCCCTGTCCTCGCCGGAGGTGGTCGATCGCAGCTTCATTTCCAACCTCCTGTCCTACGCCAAGGAATCCCTCCTCAGCCTGGTCGGCCTCGGCGATACGTCGGGCGGGCGTCCGCCGGCGGAGATCTATGTGCCGGAATGGCGGCACGAGGTGGGGCCCGGCGACACGCATGGCGGGGTCGGGGATTATCGCGGCCAGGACATGATGCGCGGCAGCTATGCGGCCCGTTTCGAGGCTGGCGATGTCGCACTGGAATACAATTCCGACATGCCGATCAATGTCGTGCGCCAGCGCGAGGAAATGCTGCAATGCTCGGCCGCGGGGTTCAAATCGGTGATCGAGGGGTTCGGCACCAATTCCGCCGGCGGCTACGGCATTGACGGCGTCAATGTGAATGCCTCCATCCCCTCCGAACAGGGCCATTCCTGCTTCGATATCTGGGCGACCAACGAATCCATGGCAGTGGGTTTCGGGCCCGAATTCGCCACAGCCGGTGCGCTGGCCAGCCTGGGCCGGATGATCATCCAGGTCGGGCGTGCCATCGGCGAGACCGTCGGTACGATCGAGGAAGACGACGAGTACATCCCCGAAGTGGCGGCCTTCGTGTATTCCGACCGCTCGGTCGCGCTGGACACCACGCGCATCTATGCGTGGGTCAAGCTGCGGGCCTATCAGGATCCCTCGGGGATCGATCTGGCCCGGGGCGGGATGAGCGATCTTGTGGGCGTGCCCACGGGCGACAATTTCCCCGTTGCCTCCTATTTCGAACCGCCGGACCTCACCACGCTGCGCGACGAGGACCCGCGCGGACGCGACGCCCAGACCATTTTCGGCTTCTTCAACCGCGCTCATGCAGACTGGTTCTGTGCCCGCTCGGACCGGATGCTGGGCGAGCTGCGCCGGGCCACCCGCGACCGCGAGCGCGCCACTTGCCGCATCCTTGCCCAGCGCGTCTATGAAGGCGTGCGCGAGGACACGCCGATCATCGAGGAATACCTGTCGGCGATCGTTGATGGCGAGCGTCAGCAGGCCGATCCCCTGTGCGAGATCGCCTCCTCCAACTGGTCCTCGCCCCGCCTCGACGGTGACGGGCTGGCCGAACTGCATCCGGGCTATGTGTCCTGGGATTTCTCGCGCGATCAGAGCCGGGCCTTCGAGATGGATGATGAGGGGCTGGCCTATCGCTCCGTGGCAAACTGGTGCGATGCCGTCCCGGTGATCGATTTCAGCGACGATGAGGAAGAGGCCGATGCCGGCGTGGTCGCCGTGGTGGAAGATACCCGCGACACGCTTACCATCGAGGGACGTCATTTCGGTGACGAGCCGGGCGAGCTGCTGGCCGGGCGTTCGCCGCAGAGCGCGGTCGCTATCACCGATATCGAGGACTGGCGCGACGGCCGCATCCGCTTTTCCGTCGAGAATGTGTTCGCCGATATCCGCTTCAACGCCCAGGACGAGACCTATCTCTTCATCCGCCGGGCCGTGGCGGGGGGCGAGGAAGACCCCGGCCGCGCCAGTGTCGGGCGTTTCGTGCTGCGCCGCGACGTTGTCACGCCGCGGATCGCCCGCGTCGAGATCGGTGGTGAGGAGCGCGATGCCTATTACCGCTATACCGCGCCGCCGCTGCCGGATGCGGACGTGTCCGGGGAGCCCGCCGAAGGCTTTGCCGAGGCCAGCGGGACCGAGGTTCCCGAGGCCGATGAGGACAATGCCTTCTATCCCGTCCCGCCGGCAGAGACGCTGACCGTCGAAATCGAATTCGATGCCGGGATGGAGCCGGATACCGAGCGCGAGGCCTTCCTGCTGAATGGCGAGCCCATCGAGGGTGACTGGGCGGGCGAGCGCCGCTGGCGCGGCACCGTGGAGGTCGCCGATGCGGACGGGTTCCGGCGTGGCGGGCGGACCCTCTCGGTCATGGCGCGCTCGACCCGCGGCGCCTTTGTCGATGGCGACCCCGAAACCGAGGGCGCCCAGCCCGATACCGATCACCGCCTCCTGTTCGATACGCTCCCCGTTTTCCTGGACCGCATCGCCGTGCGCGGCGGCGGGCGGACGATCTACGATGCGCGCTGGCGCGGCGAGCTGGACTACGAGGACGAGCCCAATCTGACCCACCGCGCCCTGGGCAATCCGGAACGGCGGCTGGATGTGGCCCGGGCCGGCCAGGCCCCGGCCGAGGGCGAGGGCCGGATGCGGCTGCAGTTTTCCGCCGGTCTCGACGCGGCGCCCGTAGTCCGGATCGGTGGCGCGGAGGTCGAATTCGAAGGCGAGGGTGCGCGCTGGGAAGGCCGGTTCGATTTCGCCGAAGCTGCCACCGGGCAGGACGAGAACGGCGATCTGCCCGTAGATGTGCGGCTGGGGGACGGCATCCAGGATGCCGATCCGCGCACCGGTGCCGTGATCGGCGATCCCGCCCGCTGGTCCTCGGGCCTGTACTGGGAAGGCCTGGAATCCGAGCGTGGCGGTGCGACGTCGGCGCGCGGCGGCCCGGACCGGTGGCACCGTATCGGCCCTCCGCCGGCCCTGTCCCTGCTGGTCATTCTCGACGGATCCGGGTCGATGGAAACCAATAACCGCATGGGCAATGCCAAGACCGGCATCATGCAGACGCTGGACAATCTGCCCGAGGACCAGGTGATCGAGGTCGGGCTGGTCGCCTTTACCGATTGCAACAGCTATATCCGCCAGTCCTTTACCCGCGATATCGAGCGCGTACGCGAACGGGTCAATTCGATCAGCCCGTCGGGCGGCACGCCGCTGGCCGCGGCCCACGATCAGGGCCGGGCCCTGTTTGCCGCCTCCGGCGATCCCCGCGCCGAGGAATGGCGCTTTGCCACTTTCACTGACGGGGCGGAGACCTGCGACGGCAATGTCGTAGCGTCGGCGCGGGCCCTGCAGTCCCTGGTCAACGCCCATCGCGCCCCCGACCGTGTACCGCCGGAAGATCCGCCCGCACCCGAGCCCCCCGATCCGCCGGCCGAATGCCGCGTGGCGAGCTGGCGCGGCTATTCCGTGGACGTGGAGGATGGCGGCCGCCATCTCGACCGTATCCGCCTGGTCGAACACAGCTATATCGAACGGGCCCTGCCCGACGGACGCTGCCTGGCCTGGCATGAACGCGAAACCTACGGCGTCTATTACGGCTCCATCCGCACACGGGGCGGCGATGTGCAGCGCGCCCGCTGGGGCATCAACAGCGAGCCGAGCGAGACCGAGACGGAATTCGCCAGCTCGGCCCGGTCCGAGGCCCGCCTGCGCGCGGTGCGGGACGCGGCCAGTCGCGTTCGCGGCACGCTGGTCGATCTTGACGCGGCGCGTGAACGTATCGACCGGGCCGTACAGGCCGCCCAGCCGGAGAGCGGCTGATGCGTCCGGTTCTGCTCCTCCTGCTCACTCTTGTGCTGCCCGTATGCGCCGAAGCCCAGCGGCGTCAGTCACTCGATCCGGAGCGGATCGAAACCCTGCGTTTCGACGAGACCGGGCTGGCCCATGTCCGCGTCGATATCGACCATCCCGGACGGCCCGCCTTCGACCTGTTCGCCGCACCGCCGGGCACCGGGCCGGTTGAAATCGTGCTCGCCGGTGAAGGCGAGGCGGCGGCGAAAACGCAGCCCCGCGTCCTCGGCCCCGGGCGTCACGATCTCGATCTGCGCATCGAGGCGCCGGGCGACGGCGTGACGGTGGAGGTCCAGGGGCGGTTGCGGTTCGATCCGCCCTTCGATGCCTTCGAACCGAATGATGGCTGGGAAACGGCCCGCGACATCGATCTGCCCTTTCACCGTCTCGTCCGGGTTTCGCGCGGGGATGCCGACTGGTTCCGCATCGACGCGCCCGCAGGCGGGGTGATCGGCATTCACCTGCACCATTTCGGCGGCAATTATCAGGGGCCGCGCATCGAAGTGCTCGATCATCGCGGCGAGCGCATCTACCAGACCGCCGACAATAATTTCGCCTGGCGCTCGATGCGCTATGTGCGCGCCGAGGGGCGGCCGATCCATATCGGCCTGTCCGACACGGTGGACTGGGCGGAAAACCGGGTCGAGGCCTTCAAGGCGCTGGAAATCGTACATTACAGGCCCGACATCGACGTCACCGGCTCGCTGGTCACACTGGGACTGGAAAGCGAGGATCCCTCCTTCTTCCAGCTCGACCTTGTCGGCGAGGCGCTGGGCCGGCCGGTGCGCTCTGCCGACGAGGCGGAAAGCGTGGCGGCTGAACTCGGCCGGGCCGTCGAGGGCGAAGCCGGGCGCAGCGGGGTCTGGCTGCTGGCCGCGCTTGGCCTGGCGGCGGTGCTGGCGGGCGGCCTTTACCGGTTCCGGCGGCGCAAGCCGGCCCCGCCCGAACCGGGCGATGAACCCGGCAAGGGAGACGCCGGCTGATGCCGATGACACGCCGTGCGGCCGTGGCGGCGATCCTGGCGGGCAGCGCCCTCCCGGCGGCCGCTGGCGCAGACCGGCGCCGGCCGGGGCTGCAGCTTTACTCGCTTCGCGAAGCCATGTCGGCAAGCGTGCCGGACACGCTCGAGCGCGTGGCGTCGATCGGCTATGGCGAGGTCGAGTTTGCCGGTTATTTCGGCCATGGCCCGGCCGAGATCCGGCATTTCCTGGCCGGGGCCGGGCTTGCCGCACCCAGCGCACATGTCGATGCCGTTTCCGCGCGCGACAATCCGCAGGCCGTGATCGACACCACGCTGGAAGCGGGCCATGCCTGTGCCGTCATCGCCTGGATTCCCCAACATCTGCGGCAAGGCGCCGATGACTGGCGCGGCTGGGCGGAAACGCTCAACAGGTTCGGTGCGGCCTGCCGCGAGGCGGGCCTTCAATTCGCCTATCACAATCACGACTTCGAGTTCGCACCGCAGGAGGACGGGCTGGTGCCCTTCGATCATCTGCTGAACGCCTGCGACGCCAGCCTCGTCGGGTTTGAACTCGATATCTACTGGACGCGCCGCGCGGGTGCCGATGCGGCGGCCTTGCTCGCCGCGCACCCCGGCCGTTTCCCGCTTTGCCATGCCAAGGACATGGGGTCCGATGGCGCCATGGTGAGCGTCGGGGCGGGACAGATCGATTTTCCGGCCCTGCTCAATTCACCGGATGGCCGCGGGTTCGAACATGTCTACGCCGAACACGACAACCCGCCCGACCCCTGGACTTTCGCCCGCGACAGCCACGCAGCGCTCTCGCGGATATTGGGCCAGGCGCCCTAATCCACCACCTCCTCGAACGGGCCGACTGGCAGGCCGGTCGTGTCGTAGAGATTGCAGATGGGTGCGTCGGCCCAGCAATAGCGGATATAGGTTGCCGGGGCGGCGGCGTCGCCGGTCAATATGACCGTCGTGCCGTCCAGCTCCGCATCGGCGAATACACAGCCTTCACTGTCGCAGAGTTCGAACCCGGCCGGCCGGCTGTTGCCGATCACCGCGAGCCCGCCGCCCGTACCCTCGAAGGCGATTTCGATCCGCGCGTCCGCGCGTTCGACCGAGGCGGGATTGGCCCCCCAGGCCGGAAGTTCGCCCCCATAAAGCTGGCTCTCGATCGAACGCACCAGGCGGGCCGCCACCGCCTGTTTGTTGGGCGGGTGGATGTCGAACCGGTCGCCGAGATCGATGGCGACGGCGAGGCCGGCGTCTGGATCCGCAAGGGCGACCTGGCGCTGGGCTTCGCGGACCCCGGCCCAGCCGCTGTCGACGGGACCGGATTGCAGGGCGCCGAAATCCGGAAGCTGCACGATAAAGACCGGCAGGCCTTCTCCGAACTGATCGCGCCAATGGCTCAGGAGGGTGTGCAGAAGGTCTTGGTATTCGCCGGGCCGGCCCGTGTTTGACTCGCCCTGATACCACAGGGCGCCGGTCAGGCCGATCGGGCCCAGCGGAGCCACCATACCGTTGTGGATCGTGGTCAGACCGCCGACGGACTCCCAGGGTGCGCGCGCCGGAGCACCGCCCGCCGCCGCGACGCGGTAACGCCAGCCCGTGCCGATGGGCACACGCTCGCCTGTGTCGAATTCCAGCCGCATCCTGTCCGCCGGACCGGTCATGCCGCCGGCCCCCCAACCGTTGAGCACATTGACCAGGAGTGTGTTTTCTCCGGGCCGCAACAGGCCGGCGGGCAGCGTGTAGTGCCGCGGCGTGCCCCAGCCGAAAGTGTAGCCGGCGAACTGGCCATTCACCCAGGTCGCGTCGACTTCGTCGACCCCGCCAAGATGCAGGCTTGCGGCCTGCCCAGCCTGCTCCGCGGTCAGGTTGAACGTGGCAGTATACCAGATCATGCCCAGATGATCGCGCACCTCCGGATCGTCCCAGGTGCGATAGTCGGAGAGTCCGGGAACCGGGCTCCAGTCTGCGCCGGGGCTGGCCCACGGTGCCGTTCCGTGGGCGGCTTGCCAATTGGCCTGCCAGGTCTCGCCGAACTGTGCCGCGGCACGGGTCGGGTCGTCGGCATAGAGATTCAGCAGGTCCAGCCCGCTGTCGAAACTGCCTGTTTCGCGCAGCCTGTCCGCCCCGATCCAGGCTTCGATCCGGGACCCGCCCCAGGAGGCGTCGATCAGGCCCAGCGGCACGTCCGGCCGGGCGGCTTGCAATTCGCGCCCGGTGAAGAAACAGACGGCGGAGAAATCGCGCACGCTGTCCGGGGTCGCGCGCTGCCAGTCCAGCGCCGCGGCGTGGCGGGTCAGCGGCTGCGGCCGGTGGTCGTGCGGAACGGTGAGCAGCCTGATCGTGTCGCTGTGCGGGCCGGCGATCTCGCGGTCGGGATTGAGTGCGCGATAGACGGGGTATTCCATGTTGGACTGGCCCGAGCACAGCCAGACGTCGCCGACCAGCACGCCGGACAGCTCCGCCATGGCTCCGCCGCCGGTCTCCACGGCAATATCGTAGGGACCGCCGGCCTCACGGGCGGGAAAACTGACCGACCAGGCGCCGTCCGGCCCGGCCTGCGCCGTGCGCCGTGCGCCGTCGAAGAAGACATCGACGGTTTCGCCCGGCCCGGCTTCGCCCCAGATCCGGACCGGAGCACCGCGCTGGACCACCATGTGATCGGAGAACACGCTGCCCAGTAGGCGATCGGCGTCCTGCGCGTCAGCGGGGGCGGCCAGGGCAAGACACGCGGCCAGGGCGAGGCCTGCGGATCCGGAGGGGCGATGCAACATGGTGGTCTCCTGGTTTGTCTAAGGCCGGTTGTCTCAGGCCTGCGCGCGTGGCCCCGCAAGGGCTTCGGCCGGGGCGATGGCACCGGGATAGCCGACAACGATGCGGGCCAGCGCCTGACCTGCGCCGACGGCCTCGTCCAGGCCGGCACCGCGCAGGCGGGCGGCCAGGAAACCGGCATTGAAACTGTCTCCGGCGCCGGTCGTGTCGACCACCTGCCTCGCCGGACGGGCGGCCAGCTTGCGTGGCGCCGTGCCGGCCTCCCCGATCCAGCACCCCTCGGCACCGCATTTGGCGACGACGGTCTGCACCCCGGCGGCCTGCCAGCGTGCGATATGGTCTTGCGGGGCGGCCGGGCCGAACAGCAGGTCTTCGTCGTCCAGCGAGGGCAGGACCAGATCGATATCCCGCGCAAGAGCGGTGAACAGGTGCCGGGCCGCGTTCGCACCGGGCCAGCCGCGCGGGCGGAAATTGGGGTCGAAGGCAACCTGTCCGCCATTCTCCCTCACCGCGCGAACGATCCCGAACAGGCGTTCGCGGGCGTGGGCAGAGAGGATCGACAGGGTGATGCCGGAGAAATAGAGCCAGTCGGATTTCGAGGCCGCCGCGATGGCGGTTTCCGATCCGGGCAGGTCGAACATTTCCCGCGCCGCGGAATTGTCGCGCCAGTAGAGAAAGCTGCGTTCGCCCCGCTCGTCGGTCTGGATGGCGTAGAGGCCGGGCATGCGCCTTGGGTGATGCACAACAAGCCCGGTATTGATGCCTTCGGCGTCCCAATTGGCCAGCATTTCATCGGACCAGGGGTCCTGTCCCAGGGCGGTGACATAGGCGGCCGAAACGCCCAGCCGCGCCAGGTATATCGCCGTATTCAGCGTGTCGCCGCCCTGGCCCAGGGTCATCGTTCCGCCCAGCCGGGACCGGCCGGACAGTTCCAGCATGGCCTCACCGATAATGACAACAGCGGGCGCGGTCATGAGCCTACCAGTTCCACAATGTGCCGTCGGTCAGGCGGGCGACGGGCAATTGCTTGGGATTATAGGGATATTTCGCGGCCAGCGCCTCATCGATATCGACACCATGGCCCGGTGTGTCGCCGGGGTGGAGATAGCCGTTCTCGAACCGGTAGGCGTGCGGGAAAACGGCGTCGGTCTCCTCGGTATGGCGCATGTATTCCTGGATGCCGAAATTGGGTACCCAGAGGTCGAAATGAAGCGCCGCGCCCATGCACACCGGCGACAGGTCCGTGGCGCCATGACTGCCGGTACGTACCTGATAAAGCGCCGCTAATCCGGCGATCTGCCTGAGGTGGGTGATGCCGCCGGCGTGGACTACGGTAGTGCGGATGAAGTCGATAAGCTGTTCCTGGATCAGGGTGCGGCAGTCGTGGACGGAGTTGAAGATTTCCCCCACGGCAAGCGGCGTCGTGGTGTGCCGGCGCACCAGGCGGAAGGCCTCCTGGTTCTCCGCCGGCGTGCAATCCTCCATCCAGAACAGGCGGAAGGGTTCTAGATCCTTGCCCAGCCTTGCCGCCTCGATCGGCGTGAGACGGTGATGCACATCGTGCAGAAGCTCGATCTCCTCGCCGTGCTCGGCACGGAGGCGCTCGAAAAGCTTGGGTGCATGGCGCAGATAGTGCGGCGTCGACCACACGGTCTCCTCGGGCAGGGCGCTGTCGGCCGGCTCGTAGTAGAGCCCGCCCTTGCCGACCCCGTACGCCCCCTTGACGCCCGGCACGCCCGACTGGGCGCGGATCGCGCGATAGCCCATGTCCCTGTAGCGTCCGACCGCATCGGCGGTCTCGCCGATATCGGCGCCATTCGCGTGACCATAGACCAGAACGCCTTCGCGCGAGGCGCCGCCGAGGATCTGGTAGAGCGGCAGGCCGGCGGCCTTGGCCTTGATGTCCCACAGGGCGGTATCGACGGCGGCGATGGCCGACATCGTCACCGGCCCGCGGCGCCAATAGGCGCCCTTGTACAAATACTGCCAGATATCCTCGATCCGGTGCGCATCGCGGCCGATCAGGACCGGTATCACATGATCCTCGAGATAGGCCACGACGGCTTTCTCGCGCCCGTTCAGCGTCGCGTCGCCGATACCGTAAACACCTTCATCCGTTTCAATTTTCAGAGTGACGAAATTGCGGCCTGGGCAGGTGACGATGACCGTGGCACGGGTGATTTTCATGGCGGGCCTACAGGGATTATTTGTCTGACAATTGATTGACGCGCCTCGCCGCCTCTGTCAACGTCTGGCGCAATCCGAATCTGAATACGGGAGGGGATGAGAGTATGGATGCGCAGTCGCGGCGCAGACCGGGAGCGGGCAAGTGACCGAGCCGCTGCACCTGCATCCCGACCGGCTTTTCCCGGCCGACGCCTCGACGCGCACCCTTGCGCGCGATCTCTACGAGGCCGTTGCGGCCCTGCCCATCATCAGCCCGCACGGTCATACCGATCCGCAGTGGTTCGCCGAGGACACGCCCTTTCCGGATCCGGCCGCTCTGTTGATCACGCCCGACCACTATGTCTTCCGCATGCTCTACAGCCAGGGCGTGCCCCTGGAGGATCTGGGCATAGCCCCGAAAGGCGAGGGGACAGGCCGCACGGTCGAGACCGATCCGCGCGCCATCTGGCGCCGGTTTGCCGAGCATTATCACGTATTCGACGGCACACCGTCGCAATTCTGGCACGACTGGGTCTATGCCGAGGTGTTCGGACTGGATGTCCGGCTGAGCGCCGGGACGGCGGATCTCTATTTCGACGCCATCCAGGCGCGGATGGCCGAAGCGGATTTCCGCCCCCGGGCCCTGATGGACCGGTTCAACATCGAACTCATCGCGACGACCGAGGACCCGCTCGATCCGCTCGCGCATCACGCGAAAATCAAGCAGGATGCCTGGAATCACCGAGTGATCACCACATTCCGTCCGGACAATGTGCTCGATCCCGACCATCCCGGCTTTGCGGCCAATCTCGACCGGCTGGGCCAGGTGACCGGGCGGGATACGGGCCGCTATGACGGCTACCTGCTCGCACTGGAAGAGCGACGCGCCTTTTTCCGGGCCCATGGGGCGACGGCAACAGATCACGGCCATCCCACCGCCTTCACGGCCGATTTGTCCCGCCAGGATGCGGAGGTTCTTTTCAACCGGGTACGCAATGGGCGCGTCCGCGCTGCGGACGCCGAGACTTTTCGCGGACATATGCTGGTGGAAATGGCGCGCATGTCGCTGGACGACGGCATGGTGATGCAGATTCACCCCGGCTGCTGGCGCAGCCACAATGCGCCCGTACGCGACAGGTTCGGATCGAATATGGGTGACGATCTGCCTGTGGCGACAGATTTCGTCGGCGGGCTGAAGGCGCTGCTCAACCGCTTTGGTAACGAGCCCGGCCTGAAGATCATCGTCTTTACCCTCGACGAAACCACATATTCCAGGGAGCTGGCCCCCCTCGCCGGGCACTATCCGGCCCTCACACTGGGACCGCCCTGGTGGTTTCACGACAGTCCGGAGGGCATGCGCCGCTATCGCGAACAGATGACCGAGACGGCGGGTTTCTACAATACGGCAGGCTTTAACGACGATACGCGCGCCTTCCTGTCAATCCCGGCGCGTCACGATGTGGCCCGGCGGATGGATTGCGCCTTCCTGGCGCGTCTGGTGGCCGAACACCGGCTGACCGAAACCCAAGCGTACCGCATCGCCCGCGACCTCACCTACACCCTCGCCAAGAAGGCCTACCGACTGTGAGCCTGCCGGGCGGATATGTCTCGCGCCGGGCCATGCTGGCGGCCGCGTTGAGCGCGGGCGCGCTGCTGCCGGGATGCCGCCGTGGCCGCAGCGATATCCTGCGCGCAACCGATGCCCAACCGGATGGTTATCCCACCGTCGCCGCCGTGCGCGAAATGGCCCGGCTGATGCACGAACGGTCGGGCGGGCGGTTGCAGGTAAAACTCTATCCCGGCGCCCAGCTCGGGTCGGAACGCGACACGCTGGAAATCACGGTCTTTGGCGGCATCGATTTCAACCGGGTCAATCTCGCACCGCTCAATTCCATTGCACCGGAAACCCGGGTGCCGGCCCTGCCTTTCCTGTTCCGCGACATCTCACATATGCGAGCCGCCATGGACGGAGCCCCGGGACAGCGCATTCTCGACGCGCTGGAACCGCATGGTCTGATCGGCCTGTGCTTTTACGATTCCGGCGCGCGCAGTTTCTATACCCGCGACCGGTTGATCGAAACGCCGGCCGACCTGCGCGGGCTCAAGATCCGGGTCCAGAACTCGGATCTGTTCGTGGCCCTGGTGGATGCGTTGGGGGCGAATGCGACACCGATGCCCTATGGCGAGGTCTATCAGGGCCTGACCCAGGGCGTGGTCGACGGGGCCGAGAATAATTGGCCCTCCTATGAAAGCTCGCGGCATTTCGAGGTGGCGCCCCACTACAGCCTCACACGGCATGTCATGGCGCCCGAAGCGCTGGTGGTGTCCGCGCGCAGCTGGCAGCAGTTCTCCGGGGAGGACCGGGCACTGATCCGGCAATGCGCCCGGGAAAGCGTGCCCTATATGCGCGCGCACTGGGACGCCCGGGTCCGGCGGGCGCGGGAATTGCTTGCCGAGGCCGGTGTTCGGGTAAACGAACCGGATCCCGCGCCCTTTGTCGAGGCCGTGGCGCCGGTGTGGGAGCGGTTCCTTACCACCCCGGACTTGCGCGATCTGGCCGAGGAAATCCGGGCCGTGGGGGCGGGCGATGCTTGAGGCTGTATCCGCCCTGTCGCGCCTGGCCAGCCGGCTGGCGCTGATGGCCTCTGCGGCGGGGCTCGCGGCGATGACGCTGATCGTCGGCTGGCAGGTCTTTGCCCGCTACATGCTCAACGCTGCGCCGCCTTGGACCGAACAAGCAGCCCTTCTGCTGATGCTCTGGTTCATCCTGTTTGCGGCGGCGGCCGGGGTGCGCGAGAGCTTCCATATCCGCCTTTCCCTGCTGGAAGACCTGGTGCCCGCACCGGTCCGGCGCGGCGTGCGCGTTCTCGCACATCTGGTGGTGCTGGTTTTCGGCGCGGTCATGGCGGTGAGCGGTGCGGAGCTGGCGCTGGCGACCTGGAGCCATGTCATCCCCACACTAGGGCTGCCGCGCGGCGTGGCCTACATGCCGCTTTCCGGCGCGGGCGGGCTGATAGCCTTTTTCGCACTGGAACATATCCTGGCGGACATCGTCGGCCGGGAGGTGAAGCCGTTATGGAGCTGATCGTCCTGCTTGTCGTCCTGTTCGGCCTCCTGGCCCTGGGCGTGCCGGTGGCTTTCTCGCTCGGCGCGGCCAGCCTGGCCATGTTCTGGTGGCTGGATATTCCGTTCATTGTTGCCTTCCAGCGGATGACGGCGGGCATGAACGTGTTTTCCCTGATGGCCATCCCCTTCTTCGTCTTTGCCGGAGATCTGATGGCGCGCAGCGGTATCGCCATGCGCCTGGTCAATGTCGCGGAAGCCGCCTTTGGCCGGGCCCGTGGCGGGCTGGGCCAGGTCGATGTCGGAGCTTCGATGATGTTCGGCGCGGTTTCCGGCTCGGCGGCGGCCTCGGTTTCGGCGTTGGGTTCGACCCTGATGCCCATGATGCGGGAGAGGGGCTATGACGGCGACTATGCTGTCAATGTCACGATCACCGCGGCGATCCTGGGCATTCTCATCCCGCCATCGCACAACATGATCATTTACGCCGCCGCGTCCCCGGTCAGCCTGTCGGTCGGAGACCTTTTTCTGGCCGGCGTGGTGCCCGGGCTGGTGGCCGGGGCGGCGTTGATGCTTGCGGCCTGGCTGGTGGCAGTGAACCGGGGTTATCCGCGCGGGACCTTCCCCGGCTGGCCGGTCTTTCTGCGCGCGCTGGCCGGGGCGTTGCCGGGGCTTATGACGGCCTTCATCATCGTGTTTGGCATCCTCCTGGGAATTTTCACGCCAACCGAGAGCTCGGCCATTGCGGTGCTCTACACCCTGGTCATCGGCGTTCTGGTCTATCGCACGCTCGGCTGGACGCGGATGGCGGAAGCCGTGGCCGGAGCGGTGAAGACGACGGCGATGATCATGATGATTATCGGCGCGGCCGGCATGTTCGGCTGGCTGTTTGCCGTACTGGAGGGACCCCAGGCGCTGGCCGCGGCGCTGACGGCGGTGTCCGACGACCCTACCATCGTCCTGATGATGATCCTGATCGTTCTTCTGGTGCTGGGCGCCTTCATGGACA
>NZ_JASBRI010000021.1 GCF_030149515.1 Maricaulis sp.
TGGGGACGACAGCCGCGGGCAGGTTCTATAGAACCAAGGCAATTGCCCTTGGTGATATCGCGTGACCTTCAAACTCGTTCCCGTTCTGGCATTGCTGGTAACCGGTCCTGCCTTCGCCGATCCGCTGGCCCGGATCGAGGGCGTGTCGGATGCGTCCCTGCGGGCGGCGCTGGAAACCGCGATCGGCGAGCGCGAAGCGCAGACCGGCGGCGTTTCCAGCGCCCTGAGAGACGCCCGGACCGCGGCCGATCGCGCCCGCCGGCTGCTGCGCTCACGCGGCTATTACGCAGCGACGCTGGACCCCATGATCGGTCCGCAGCAGGAAGCGGTTGTCCAGATCACCCCCGGTCCGGTGTTCATCATCGCCGACATTGCAACAGAAACCGGCGGCGATGAGAACGCCCGCGCCACGGCCCGGGATGCGATCGGCCTCCAGACCGGAACGCCCCTGCGGGCCCAGTCTGTGATCGATGCCGAGGCGCAGGGGCTCGTTGCCCTGCATAATTCCGGCTGGCCTGACGCCCGGATCGAGGAACGGCGCGTCGTGGTCGACCACGCCACCGAAGAGGGCCGCATCACCTTCCGCTACGCACCGGGACCGTGGTCGACCTATGGCGAGATCGAGCGGGATACGGGTCCGTGGAACCCGCAATTCATCGCCCGCATGTCGCCCTTTACCACCGGCGCTCCTGCCAATCGCGAAGAGATACTGGAATACCAGAGGCGCCTGAACGAGCTGGACAGTGTCGGCACGGCCGACATCACGCTGGGCCCGGTCGGCGAAGACGGCAACCGGCCGGTCGATGTCGAGCTCACACCCTCGGCCCGGCATTCCATCGAGACCGGACTGAGCTATTCCACCAGCGAAGGCGGCGGCGGCAATGTCAGCTGGATCCGGCGCAATCTGCGCGGCAATGACGAAACCCTGACCCTGTCGGCCGGGATCGCAACGCTGAACCAGTCATTGCTGGCCAGCGTGTCACGTCCGCACTGGCGGCGCTTCGACCAGACCCTGCGCCTGCATGCCGGTCTGGTCAGCGAGGACACGGACGCCTACCAGCAGGAAGAGGCCGAGATCGGTGTGGAGGTCACCCGGCGCGACGGCCGGCGGACCTATGGTATCGGCCCCCATATCGACTGGTCGCGCGTCACCGATGCGGTCGGCGAACGCGACGTCATCACGGCCGCCGTCGATCTGGTCGCTGGCTATGATTCCCGTCCGGACCCGCTCGATCCGGACAGCGGAATCTATGGCATGGTCCAGGTGACGCCCGCGGCGACGCTGGGCGATTGCGGCTGCCAGTATGTGCGTCTGGAAGGACGGGCGCGTACCTACTACCGGCTCAACGACACCATTGTGGCAGCGCTGCGCATGCGGGTCGGGTCTGTCTTCGGCGCCTCGGCAACGGCCATGCCCGCCGACCAGCGCTTCTATGCCGGCGGCGGCGGTTCGGCGCGCGGTTTCGACTATCAGTCCCTCAGCCCGCTGGCGTCGGACGGGACACCCTTCGGCGGGATTTCCGTCGTCGAGACGAGCGCCGAGCTGCGCTGGCGCGTACGCGAGCGATGGGGTGTGGTCGGGTTTGTCGACTCGGCCATGGCCTCCAGCGACCGCCAGCCGGACCTCTCCAATCTGCGTACCGCGGTCGGCGTGGGCGTGCGCTACTACTTCGACTTCGCCCCCGTGCGGGTCGACATCGCCACACCGCTGGACCGGCGTGACGGCGAAGATCCCGTGCAGATCTATTTCAGCCTCGGCCAGGCTTTCTGATCCATGACAGCGCGCCAGGTCATAGTCCGCATCCTGCGCTGGAGCGCGGTCACGATCGTGATCCTCGCCGCGCTCGTGGCCGGACTGCGTCTGGCAGCAGGCGGTGCGCCGGGGCGTTGGCTGGTAGCCAGCCAGCTGGACGGCCGCGAGATCGGCGGCCAGACGATTGCCATCGAGGGCCTGTCCGGTGACCCGCTGTCCCGTCTGCATCTGGGCCGGCTGACACTCGCCGATGCCGACGGCGTCTGGCTGACGGCCGAGGACATCAGCCTCGACTGGCAGGCCTCAAGCCTGTTGTTCAAACCGTACCGGGTCCGCAGCATCAGTGCGGCCCGGGTCGACATCTCAAGGCGGCCGGCCGGGCGTGACGACACGCCAGACAGCGATGGCGGCCTGCCAGACCTGCCGGACCTCATCCTGGGTGAGCTGACCATCGCGGAACTTGCCCTTGCCGAAGGCGTCGCGGGACCGGCATCGCGCCTGCGTATCCACGCGTCGGCCGAGACCGGTGCGGGCGACGGCGCCCGCCTCTATCTGAACGCCGAACGGATCGACGCCGAGGGCGACCGTCTTGCCGCCGACCTGCGCGTCGATGCCAGCGGTATCGCCGGCACGCTGGACGCCTACGGCGCTGCCGATGGACCGCTCGCCAGCCTGCTGCGCCTGTCGGGTCGCACGATCCACGCCGAAGGCGAGATAGCGGGCGATGGCGATGCGGGTGAAGGCAATATCGTCCTGCGGGCCGGCGTGCAGGAGATGGCGCGGGGCCGGGTCAACTGGACGGAACGCACATGGCGCGCCGAGGGCCGGGTCGACATCCGGGGCTGGGGTCTGGTGCCGGAAAGCTATCGCGACCTGGCGGGTGACGCCGACATTGTCGCCGAGGGGAGCCGCGAGGCCGGCCTCTCCTTCACCCGCCTCCAAGCCGAGACCAGCAGCGGCTCCGCCACCCTCGCCCCGGCCGGCGAGAATGTCTGGACGGTCAGCGCTCACGCCGGAGCCGGCACGATCGCGGCGCTCACGTCCGGACGCGTGGCAGCCCGCGCGGCACGCTGGTCCGGCCGGGTCGAGACAGGCGGCGGACTGCGGCTGGACGGTGAGCTCACCGCGGACGCGCTGGCTGTCGACTATGTCACGGCGGAACAGGTCTCCGGCCCGGTCACGGTGGTGCGCCGCGAAGGGCGCTACATGATCGAGAGCCGGCTGGACCTGCAATCGCCGCACCTGGCTGTCGAACAGGCCGCCCCCCTGATCGGCGACACGGCGACGCTGGATTTTGCCGGCACCTGGGACGGGCAAGGCCGCGCGCTGGAGATCGACCGCCTGGCCGTCGAGACGGATCATGCGCGCCTGGACGCCTCCGGCCGCTACCCGCTTGGCGAAGACGATCCCACGCTGGATGCGGTTCTGGCGATCAACGACATTGCCCGCCTCACATCGCGCGCATCGGGCCCGGCCCGCCTGACCCTGAACGCACAATCCTGGCAAAGCGCACACCTGGGCATCGACGCAGCCTCTGTCGTCTGGGACCCGGCCTATGCAGACCTGCTGCAGGACCTGGAGGGTGAAGTGACGGTCGCGCGCGCGGAGGACGGCTGGCAGATGCGCGACATCCGCGCCCGCGCCAACGGCGTAGACCTTTCCGGCCAGGGACAGGCACGCGGCCAGGGCTGGACAGCCGAGGGTGATCTCGCCCTGTCCGGCCAGCTGCCCCTCGAGGCCGCACAGATCGACGGCGCCCTGGCCACGGCGTTCCGTGTCAACGCCGCCGGAAACGGACGCATCGAGATCCGCACGGCGACACGCAGCAATGCCATTACCGCCGGCCAACTCACGGTCAACGAACCCAATCTCGCAATCGAGACGATCTGGCAGGACGGCAACCTGACGGCGGACTGGATCCTGGAGGCGACGCGCAACGGCAAGCCGGTCCGCATGACTGGCGCCGTCACCCATGCCGGCGATACCTGGTCGGCGCGTATCGATGAGAGCCTGATCGGACCCTTCCGGGTGTCGGCCTCGGCCGAGCAGACGACACAACGGCTCGACGCCGCCTTCAACATGGAGCTGGGCGACCGGGCCCGCTCCAGCATCCGATATTCCGCCTCACCGGACGCCCCGCGCGACGGTGTGCTGGATGCCGAACTCATCGTATCCGGTCACTCGTTCTCGGGCGGCTACCTGGCCGAGGCGACGCTGCGGCTGGACGGTCCCCTGTCGGACATGGCTGTACGAACGACCGCGACCGGACGCCTGCGCAGTCCGCTGACCCTCAATGCCGCCGGCCGTCTGGGCATCAGTGAGGACGGTGCCGTATCGCTGAGCCTCAGCCCGTCGGGCCGCTGGAGCATCCATCGGATCCGCACCGCCGAACCGATCACGCTCGAGTATGCCAATGGCGATTACCGCGCCGGAGGTGCCACCACGATCGGCGACGGCACACTGTCCTGGCGCTATGCCCGTACCGGCAGCCAGGCTGAACTGGAGGCCGGGCTTGCCGGACTGCCCGTCACCGTCATTGCCGATATCACCGCCTTCCCGCCGGCGGCGGGCATGCTCTCCGGCGAGGTCCGGCTGGAACGTATCGACGGCCTCTGGCAAGGCGGTGCCGAGCTGGGCATTGAAGACCTCGCAGCGCTTGCAGCCGACAGCGCACAGCCCGTCGACGCCGGTCTCGTCCTCGACGTCGCCGAAGACGCCCGTGTCGAGGTGACGCTGACCGGCAACGATCTCGCCGGCAATGCCACCCTCGTGCGGGAAGGTCCTACGCCCCGCCTCGCCATGCTGGCCGGCGAGGATGGCAGCCCGGTCTCCGGCCGGTTGCGCCTTCGCGGCGATATTGGCGACCTCGCAGCCCTGCTTGTGCCGCCGGAAGCCCGTGTCGATGGTGGCGAGCTGGTGGCCGAGGTCGACCTCGCCGGCGTCCGCGGCGCGCCGGAACTGGCCGGCCGTCTGCAGCTCTCCGGCGGCCAGGTCACCGCTGCAGCAACGGGCGCCACGATCCGCGACCTGGAGATCATCGCAACCTTCGACGGCAGCGGCCTGGAACTGACCCGATTGTCCGCGAGCGATGGCAATGGCGGGCGGCTGACAGGGTCTGGCATCGTGCGCCTGCCTGCCGAAGGTCCCCGCGGCGAAGCCGAACTCGACTTCAACCAGTTCCAGGCAGCCCGTCTGGGCGACATGACCATCCAGGCGACCGGCAATGCCAACCTGGCGCTTGATGACCGGGGTCTGCTGATTTCCGGTGCGGCAAATGTCGACCGCGCCCGTATTCGTCCCTCGATGAACGGTGCGGCCTCGATCCCGGAAATCGACGTGCAGGAGATCAACCTGCCCAAGGGACGTCAGAGCTATTCACGCAGCGTGTTGCCGATGCGGCTCGATTATTCCATCGAGGCAGACCGCAACATCTACATCACCTCCTCCACCTTCTCGTCGGAATGGGGACTGGACCTCAACGCCAGTGGCGCTGTCGGCAAGCCAGAACTGAACGGCCGGGCCATGCTGCTCGACGGTACGGCCTTCGTCTTCAATCGCCGCTTCCGGCTGCAGGGCGGCGAAGTCCGTTTCGACGGCGCACCGGAGAATGCCCGCGTTGACTTGACCGCAGCACATGAGCGCACCGGCTTTTCCGCGACAGCACGAATAGAGGGCCCGGTCAGAAGTCCGCGTGTGACCCTGAGCAGCGATCCTGCGCTGCCGGAAGACGAGATTCTGTCGCGCCTGCTGTTCGACGAGTCGGTGAGCGAGCTGGGCGCGTTCGAAGCGGCGCAGCTGGCAGCCCAGCTTTCCGGGCAGAGCCTTTTGAATATTGTCGGCCAGCTGCGCGATCTCGCCGGGATCGACCGGCTGTCCGTCTCGACGGACTCCGATGGCAATATCGCCGTCACCGGCGGCGTCCGGCTGGGCGACAACGTCTATGTGGAGGTGGGCACCGGCAGCACGTCGGCGCTCGGGCAAGCGCTGGTCGAATGGCAGCTGACGCCCGACCTGAGCGTGCTCTCGCGCCTCTCTGCCGATACTGACGCCTCGATCGCGATCCGCTGGCGGCGCGACTACTAGCACAGCTTTCCGTCAGGCCGCTCCCTTCCCGGTCCTTGCCTGTCTGCCCGGCCGGGGTTAGGCAGGTATCAGCGCAATTCACCCGGATCACCGCCAAACGCATGAAGAGCTTCCTTCTTTCGATCATCAAGCCGAGCGGGCTCTGGGCCCGGATACTGGTCTTCGCAACACTCGCCGGGATCGTTGCCGCCGGCCTGACCGGCCATTTCGAGTTGTTGCGCCAGTATCTCGACACCGACGGCCTGACCTACCAGGTCGGCGATGTGCGGATCAGCGCCTACAGCGTCCTGCGCGGCATACTGGTTCTGGCGCTGGTTTTCTGGACAGCCGCAATCCTGTCGGACCTGATCGAGAAGCGCCTCGCCCATCTCAGCCGGATGCGCAAGACGACCCGGGTGCTCGTCACCAAGGTCTTCCAGATCGCCCTCTACATCCTGTCCGGTCTCGTCGCACTGGACCTGATCGGGCTCGATCTCACCACCCTCACTGTCTTCGGCGGGGCGCTGGGTATCGGTCTCGGCTTCGGATTGCAGAAAGTCGCGTCGAACTTCGTGAGCGGCCTGATCCTGCTGTTCGAACGCTCGGTTGAGCAGGACGACCTGATCGAACTCCCGGACGGCACAAGCGGCTATGTGCGTCGCTCGAGCGCCCGCTTCATCCTGATCGAGACCTTCGACGGCAAGGAAGTGCTGGTCCCGAACGAGGACTTCATCACCAACCGGGTCACCAACTGGACCCTGTCCAGCTCGAAGGCGCGGGTCGAGGTGCCGGTCGGCGTCGCCTACGGCTCGGATCTGGAAAAGGTCCATGCGCTGATGCTGGAAGCCGCGCGCGAACACCCGCGCTGTCTCGGGGACCCGGAACCTGTTTGCTTCCTGCGCACCTTCGGCGACAGCTCGATCAACTTCCTGCTCTATTTCTGGGTCGCCAATATCATCGACGGCCGGATGGCGCCGCAGAGCGAGGTGATGTTCGCGATCTGGCGGAAATTCCGCGAGCAGGGCATCGAAATTCCATTCCCGCAGCGCGACCTTCATATTCGCACCGGGCTGCCCGGCCGTGACGCCCCCTTCCGCGAACCCCGCTGGAGCGGCGAACCGGACGAAGCAAGCGGCAACAGCGAGGGCAGTGATGCCTGACAGCAGCGCCATCCTTTACGCCGCCACCATCAATGGTGACGGATCCGGCACGCGATTGTCGCAGGACGAAGCCTCCAGCCATGCCCGCGACGACGATCTGGCCTGGGTTCACCTCGACGGGCGCCATCCCGACACTCGCCGCTGGATAGAGACAGAGCTGGACTATCTGGATCCGCTCGCCATCGATGCCCTGCTCGCCGAGGAGACCCGCCCGCGCCTTGTGGAATTCGAGCGCGGCGCGCTGCTGATCCTGCGCGGCGTCAATCTCAACCAGGACGCGCAGCCAGAGGACATGGTGTCGATCCGACTTTGGGTCGATGCCCATCGCATTGTCTCGGTTCAGTTGCGCACGCTCAAGGCGGTGCGCGATATCCAGGACCGGCTCGATACCGGTACCGGCCCGAAGCATTCAGGCGATTTCATCGCCACATTGTCGACCCGCCTGTTCGAACGGATGGAGCCGGTGATGACGGATCTTCACGTCGCCCTCGACGATGTCGAGGAAGAGGTGATGGACTCGCCGTCGGTCGAGGAGCGCCAGACCATCGTCACCCTGCGCCGGCAGGCGATCATCTTCCGGCGCTATTTCGCGCCCCAGCGGGATGTGATTGCGCAACTGCGCGCGCTTGATTTCGCCTGGCTCGATGTGCCTGCCAAACGCCGGTTACAGGAAAATCTCGACCGGATCACCCGTTATCTGGAAGACCTCGACGCCATTCGCGAACGCGCTCAGATCGTCAAGGACGAGCTGGCCAACGCGCTTGCCGACCGGATGAACAAGACGCTCTACGTGCTCTCGCTCGTCGCCGCGATCTTCCTGCCGCTGGGCTTCCTGACCGGCCTTCTGGGCATCAATGTCGGCGGCATGCCC
>NZ_JASBRI010000023.1 GCF_030149515.1 Maricaulis sp.
CGAGCAGTGCCTGGACATCGACGATGCGGCCACCTTCGACGGCATCACCGGGTCCAACGGCCGCCCGGCGGATGAAGACCTGATCGTCCAGTCGGTCTTCTTCAACTGCACGGAAAACTTCGCCGACGACGGTGCCGACGACCTCGTGGACGTGGCCGACTGGTTCAACAACACCATGATCAACAACGTCGACAGCGCCACCAACGGCATGTCCGGCTTTGCCTTCATTCCGGGCAATACCGGTGTCGTGCCGAGTGCCACGGAACTGGCGACCACCGTCACCGACGTCAACGCGATCGACAGTTGGTTCGAAACGACCACGTATGTCGGTGCCGTCGAGGACGCCGACGACACCTGGTACCAGGGCTGGACCTTCCGTCGCACCCAGTAACGCAACCGAGCCCCTGGCCGGCTCCGGCCGGCCAGGACTTCGTTTCTAATGCAGTCACATGGTGATTAGGATGAAAACCAATCGAATCGCGCTTTCGGCTGCGTTGCTGGCGTCATCGACGCTTGTTCCGGTAGCCGCTGCCGCCCAGGACGACACGTCCGAAATAACCGACGTGATCCAGGTTCGCTTTCAGTACATTCCGGATGACCGTCGCGTCACTTCGGAAGTCGCTGCGGCCCTGTCGATCGACGATCTTGAAACCACGGGTGACTCCGACCTGGCTGCGGCCCTGGTCCGGGTGACCGGTCTGTCCACCACCGGCGGCAAGTTCGTCGTCGTGCGTGGCCTGAATGAACGTTACTCCAACACGCTGCTCAACGGCTCGCCGATGCCGTCGCCGGAACCCTTCCGCCGCGCAGCGCCGCTGGACATCCTGCCGACCAATATTCTCTCGAACGTGCTGGTGCAGAAGACCTTCTCGCCGCAATTCCCGGGTGAATTCGGCGGTGGTGTCATCGGTATCGAAACTGCCACCCTGCCGGACGACCGTTTCCTGACGGTGTCCGTGGGCGGCAGCTTCGACACGGTCACGACCGGCAATCGCGGCCTGACCTATGACGGCTCCGACACGGACTGGCTGGGTTATGACGACGGTCTGCGCGACCTGCCGTCCGAACTCGCCGCCGTTTTCGAAACCACGCGCGTCGGCAACAACCTGCCGGCCGAGCAGCAGCAGGCCATCGGCCGCTCGCTGGTGAATTCGGAACTCTGGGTTCTCCAGAATGTCGATACCGACGCCAATGGCGACTTCTCCGTGGAAGCCGGCGAACGCTTCGACTTCGACGGCTTCTCTCTCGGCGTGCTGGGAGCCTTCTCCTACGCGAATTCGTGGGAAACCCGCGAAGGCCAGCGCGGCAAGGGCTCCATCGGCGCCAACGGTCTCGTCTACGAGAACGGTCCGGTGACCGAAGACCGCTCCGGTCTGGCCCCGCTCGGCGAAGGCATCGACAACTTCCTGGGCACCGAGAACACGATCGAAGCGTCGGGCATGGTGTCGGTGGGTGTTGATTGGTACAACGACCATGAAATCAACGTCCTGAGCATGGTGCTTCGCTCGACCACGAAGAGCGCGCGCTCCGAAGAGCAGTTCAACGCCGGCTCGTCCGCCGTTGTGCGCGGTGATTACACCGAATGGTTCGAGCGGGAGGTGCTCTTCAACCAGCTCTCCGGTGAGCACGTCTTCGAAAGCCTCGGCGACCTGTCCCTCGACTGGCGGATCTCCGACGCCACGGCGACGCGCGACGCGCCCTACCAGCGCTTCGTGAACTACCAGTACGAGGATGCCGCGCAGGCCTACCGCTACGAGGGCGACATCAACGACAACTTCACCCGTTTCTCGGAAATCGAGGACAACACCACGGACCGCGGTTTCGACCTCGCCCTGCCGGTGATCCTGGGTGACATGGATATCGAACTGACCGGTGGGTACGCCTACACCCAGCGCGAACGCGATGCCTTCACGCGCCGCTTCTCCTTCGAGCAAGGCTCCGAGGGGATCCCGGCGGACCTGCTGTTCTCCCGCATCGACTACATCTTTGCGAGCCAGAACATCACGGACGAGCGTCTGCGCCTGGTGGAAACCGGTGGTCTGACCTTCCCGGAAGCCTATCACGGCGAACTGCAAGTCGAGGCGGCCTATGCCGGTGTCGATGCGCAGCTTACGCCGTTCGTCCGCGCCGCCGTGGGTGGCCGCTATGAAAGCGGTCAGCAGAGCGTCGACACCTTCGCCTTCCCGGCGAGCGCTGCCGACAGCGGCCAGATCGAGACGCAGATCAAGGAAGACTACTTCCTGCCTGCGGTCACGCTGACCTGGACCTTTGCGGACAATCTGCAGCTTCGTACCGGTTACTCCCAGTCGATCACCCGCCCGCAATTCCGCGAGCTGGCGTTTGCCGAGTTCTTCAACACCGATACGGACCAGCGCTTCCAGGGTAACCCGTTCCTGCAGAACACCGAGATCGAGAGCTATGATGCGCGCCTGGAGTATTACTTCGGCCGTGACCAGTTCGCGACCGTCGGTGTGTTCCACAAGGTTCTGGAGAACCCGATCGAGGAATTCATCATCCCGATCGGTGACGGGCTGAACACGTCCTTCATCAATGCTCCGGAAGCGACCCTGACGGGGGCCGAGATCGAATTCGAAAAAGTGTTCGATCTCTCGTCCCGCTGGGATCGCGCCTTCTTCAATGACCGCGAGTGGTTCATCAAGACGAACTACACCTATATCGAGTCCGAGGTTTCGGCCGACGGCACGGTGACGGTGGCCCAGGGTGCCTTCGGCCGCCCGCTCGCGCTTGAACTCGACGCCGCCGGCTTCATCCAGGATGGCCGGGCACTGCAGGGTCAGTCCGAGCATCTGTTCAACGCGCAGCTCGGCTTCGAGACCTTCGATGGCCGGGCTCGCGGTGCACTGCTCTACAACTACACGGGTGAGCGGACCCGGGCTGTGGCGAACCTCTCCGACAATCTTCCCGAGATTGTGGAAGAAGTGCCGAGCTCCCTGGATCTCGTCTACAGCCGTACGGTTGAGGTTGCCAATGCGGATTGGGACTTCGGTTTCTCCATCCGCAACATCCTCGGCGACGGTTACGAGGCCACCCAGAGCGCCGACGATGTGGTGCTGCCGGTCGATACCTACGATGTGGGTACGTCCTTCAGTGTCTCTGTCAGCCGCACCTGGTAAGATACCGATCCATGGCAGGGCGGGCTTTCGGCCCGCCCTGCTGCATTCGTTCAACGAAGAACCCCGAAACGTCGTAAAACTGACGTACGGCACGTGTATCGGATAGCCGATCTCCGGCGGCTCGGGCCTTTCAAGCGTTGAATGCCTGCCGGAGCAGCGGGACGGGCGTACTATCCGATGACGCAGACGATATCCATGTCGGGCAAGACAAGCGCAGGGAAGGCGATGCCGCGTCCGGCCCGGCTCGTCATCGCGCTGGCCGAACTCGCCCTGCTGACCGCCCTGGCCTATGTGGCCGCCCGCATGATCTGGCTCATCGCCTTCGGCGCCAGTGCCACCGATTTCCGGCATGATCCCGCCGGCAGCCGCGCCGGCATGTCACGGCCCGCCTATGTCGCGGACCTGACCCGCCTGCGCGAAGCCGACCTGTTCGCCGACCGCAGGACCGGCACCGCCGCCACGGCTCCGGCCCCGGTTGCCGTGCAGGAAACCCGGCTCGATCTCACCCTGCGCGGTATCCGCCGCGGCGCCACGCCCGACAGCGGCGGCGCCATCATCCAGACCCCCGACAACCGCCAGCGCTTCTTCGCGGCCGGTCATACGATCCTTGATGGCGTGACGCTGGAGGAAGTGCATGTCGATCATGTGCTGATCGACCGGCGCGGTGTGACCGAGTCGCTCTATCTGCGCGACGATGAGGGCGGGGCCAGCCGGGCGACCAGCCGCCGGACCATGACGGTGCCGGCCGGCGCGCAGGCGGTCGAAGGTCTGTTCCGCGCCGAACCCGTGCGTGAAGGCAATACCCTGACCGGATATCGCATCGTCTCGGGAAATGCCGCCATGCTGTCCGCCACGGGCGTGCGCAACGGCGATGTGATCACTGCCGTGGACGGCCGTCCCGTCGCCGACATTTCCGATCTGTCCGCTGAGTTCCGGCGCCTGCGCGGACGCGATGCCTTCGCCCTGTCGATCAACCGGGGCGGTCTGCCCCTCACAGTCCAAGTGGATCTGCCCTGATGACCGATTTCGCCCAGCGCCTGACCGGCCGCATCCTGGCCCTCGCCCTGATCCTCGCGGCGCCCGCTGCCCTTGTGTCCGCGGCGCAGGCCCAGGACCAGGTGGTCAATTTCAACCAGGCCGAGATCCAGGCCGTGATCGACGATGTGTCCGCCGTCACGGGCTACACCTTCATCGTCGATCCGAATGTGCGCGGCCGGGTGACCATCACCTCGCAATCGGCGCTGACGCCGGACCAGTATTTCCAGGTCTTCCTGTCGACCATGCGTGTGCACGGTTATGCCGTGGTGCCGACGGCTTCGGGCGCCTATCAGATCATCCCCGAACAGGCCGGCGCGCGGACGTCCAATCCGGTCAATGCCGATATCCGCGGCGACCAGTATGTCACCTCGGTGGTGCGCCTGACCCACGCCGGCACGCGCGACGCGCTGGGCGTGGTGCGTCCGATGGTGTCGCAGAACGGTTTCGTCAACGCGGCCGAGGGCGGCAATGTCCTGGTGATCGTCGACTATGCCGAGAATGTTGCCCGCATCCGCCAGGTCTTGCGCGATCTCGATCGCGACACCTCGGTGGTGGAGATGGTGGAGCTGACCAACGTCTCGGCCGCCGAGATGACGCGCATCATCCAGACCATCCGCACCCGCAATGCCGCGGGCGAGGACGATACGGTGTTCAACGTCACCGTAGCGCCGATCCCGGCTTCAAACACGGTGATCCTGCGCGGCAACCGCCAGGCCGTGGCCGAGATGATCTCGCTTGTCCGCCGCGTCGATGGCGTCAGCCGTTCCAACCAGGGTTTCCGCGTCATCTATCTCAACCACGCCGACGGCGAGAACCTGCTGCCGATCCTGGAACAGGTGGTCGAGACCATGGCCGGGACCGAAGGGATGAGCCGGCGCCCGTCGGTCTCCTATCACGCGCCGACGAATGCACTGGTGATCAATGCCGACCCCGATATCCAGCGCGAATTGGAACTGGTCATCCGCCAGCTCGACATTCGGCGGCCCCAGGTCTTGGTGGAAGGCATCATCGTGGAGATGTCCGATACCGTGGCCGAGGAGCTGGGCGTGCAGATGCTGCTGGCCGGCAGCGAGGGCGATGCACCCCTGGCGATGACCCGTTTCGGTTCCAGCACGCCGGACCTGCTGGCGCTCACCGGCGCGGTGGCCTCGCCCGGCGACGATGACAGCGATTTCAACGACAGCCTGCGCACCGCGGCCCTGAATTCGCTTCTCGGCGCGAGCGGCGGCACGATCGGCTTCGGCGGCCAGAACCGCGACGGAACCCTGTTCGGCCTGGTGCTGAATGCGGTGGAAAGCGACATCAATTCCAACGTTCTGGCGACGCCGTCCATCCTGGCCATGGATAATGAGGAAGCCTCTTTCCTGTCCGGCCAGGAAATTCCGGTGACGACGGGCGAGGTTCTCGGTGCGGACAATTCCAATCCCTTCCGCACCGTTGACCGTCAGGAAGTCGGTGTGCGCCTGGCGGTGCGTCCGCAGATCACCGAGGGCAATACAGTGCGTCTCCTGATCGAGCAGGAAGTCTCGTCGGTGGCCGGCACGGTGAGCGACGATTCCGCCGATCTCATCACCAACAAGCGGTCGGTGAACACCACGGTTCTGGCGGACAATGGCGAGATCATCGTGCTGGGCGGGCTGCTCCAGCAGGAGGAAGAGGATTCCGTGTCGGGCGTTCCGGGCCTGGGCCGGATGCCGGGCGTGGGCCGCCTGTTCCGCTCGGAAGGCAGCCAGACCCGCCGGACCAATCTGATGATCTTCATTAGACCGACCATCATCCGGAACGAAGCCGACATGCGTGCGGTGACCGGCAATCGCTACAACTATATCCGCGGCCAGCAGATTGCCGACGATCCCGCCGGAACGAGCTCGCTGGAAACCATTGTCGACATGATGATGTCCGAAATGCCGGAGACCGGATCGCGAAATGGCGAGTGACACGGCGACCCGAGACGATAGAGAGGCCCGGGCGGCCAGCCCGGTTACCTACGCCTTCGCCCGGCACAAGGGCGTGGCTTTCCGGCCCGGCGGGGACCCGGCCTTTCTCCTGCGCGAGGACGGCGACCGGCGGGCGCTGATGGAAGTGCGCCGCGTCGTGGGCACCACGCATCCCGTGGTCAGCTGCAGTCCCGCGGTCTTCGACAAGGCGCTCTCGGACATCTACGCCTATGACGGGCTGGGCGCCGACACCTCCTCCGGCGAGGACGACGATCCGGAGAGCCTGACGCGGCTGATCGACGAGATTCCGCGCACGGAAGACCTCCTGGACAGCGCGTCCGACGCGCCGATCATCCGCCTGATCAACGGCATGATCGCCGAGGCCGTGCGTACCCAGGCCTCCGACGTGCACGTGGAACCCTTCGAGGATCGCGTTTCCATCCGCTATCGCGTCGACGGCGTGCTGCACGAGACCGTGTCCGTCTCGCCCCGCCTGGCCCCGCCCCTGGTCTCGCGCATCAAGGTGATGGCACGGCTCGATATCGCCGAAAAGCGCATCCCCCAGGACGGGCGCTTGTCGATCACGCTGGGCGGCAAGTCGGTCGATGTGCGCGTTTCGACCCTGCCATCGCGCCATGGCGAGCGCGTCGTGCTGCGCCTGCTGGACAATTCCGCGGCCCGTTTCCGGCTGGACGATCTGGGCATGCCGGACGGCATGCTGGCCGATTTCCGCAAGGCGCTGGCCCAGCCCAACGGTATCATCCTGGTCACGGGCCCGACGGGCGCCGGCAAGACGACTACGCTCTATGCCGGTCTCAACCTTCTCAATGAGGAGACCCGCAACATCCTCACGGTCGAGGATCCGGTGGAATACGCGATCGACGGGGTCGGCCAGACCCAGGTCAATGCCAAGGTGGGCATGACCTTCGCCGCCGGCCTGCGCGCCATCCTCCGCCAGGACCCGGATATCGTCATGGTGGGCGAGATCCGCGATGTGGAAACCGCCCAGATCGCGGTGCAGGCCAGCCTCACCGGTCACCTCGTCCTGTCCACCGTCCACACCAATTCCGCCATAGCGGCCATCGCCCGTTTGCGCGACATGGGCGTGGAAAGCTATCTGCTCGCCTCGACCCTGTCGGCGATCGTCGCCCAGCGCCTCGTGCGCCGCCTCTGCTCGCACTGCCGCGAGGCCTGTGCGCCGGACGCGGCCGAGCTCGAATTGCTGGGCCTGCCGGAGCGCAGCGATGTGACCCTCTACCGTCCCGCCGGCTGCGCGCACTGCAAGCAGACCGGATATGAGGGCCGCACCGGGCTTTACGAGCTGGTCGTCGTCGACGACACGCTGCGCAAGCAGATCCATGACGACGCCCGCGAGAGCGAGATGGCGGCCCACGTCTTCGCCGACCGCAAGGCCCTGTTCGGCAATGGCATCGATCTGGTTCTGGCAGGTACGACCAGCCTGTCGGAAGTCTTGCGCGTATGCCGTGAGGAGGGGGCGCGCAATGCCGGCGTTTGAGTATGAAGCCCTCGATACGCGCGGGAAGAAGTCGAAGGGTCTGATCACCGCGGACAGCGAGCTGGCAGCGCGCCGGGAACTGCGCGGACGCGCCCTGGCGCCGCTGGCCATCCGCTCGGCGCACGGCCGGACCCCGGCCGCCGCGGCGGCCGGCGGAGACCGTGTCTCGCTGACGGACCGGCTGCGCCGGCAGGACCTGTCCTCGCGCGAACTGATGCTGGTGACGCGGCAATTGTCCAGCCTGCTCGGCGCCGGAATGCCGGTCGCGGAAAGCCTGGGCCTGCTGGCCCGGCAAGGCGGCCGGCACCACATGAAACGCGTCCTCATGGCGGTGCGTGCCCGCGTTTCCGAGGGCGAACGGCTGTCGGCGGCGATGGACGGTTTCCCGGCTTCCTTCCCGGCGGTCTACCGGGCCATGGTCGCGGCCGGTGAGAGTGCGGGCGGGCTGGAACACGTGCTCGAACGCCTGGCCGACTACCTGGAAAAGGAACAGGCCGTGCGCAACCGGATCGCCGGTGCGCTGGTCTATCCGGCCGTTCTCTCGGTGGTGGCTGCGGGGGTTGTCGTCACGCTGATGAGCTTTGTCGTGCCGCGGATCGCCGAACAATTCACCGGCATGGGCATGAACCTGCCGCTTCTGACCCGGATCATGATCGGCCTCTCCGCCGGACTGCAGGCCGGCTGGCCCTTCATCCTGGCCGGTGTGGCCGTTCTGGTACCGGCCGCCGTCATCGGCCTGCGGCAGACGGCGGTCCGCGCGGCCTTCGACGGCGCACTGGCGCGCATGCCGCTGATCGGCAGTTTCGTGCGCAAGGTGGAAGCAGCGCGGTTTGCGCGCACGATGGGCATTCTGGTGGAATCCGGGTCGGTGCTGCCGGATGCGCTGCGGGCCTCGGCACGGGCAACCGGCAATCTCGCCTTTCGCAGCCGGATCGCGGCCGTGGTCAAGGATGTCGAGACCGGGCGCGGCCTGTCCGATGCATTGCGGGCGCGCAGCTGGTTTCCCTCGCTGATGCTGTTCATGATTGCGGCGGGCGAGCGCTCCGGTGCGCTGGGCGAGATGTTCCGCCGCGCCGCCGATCAGATGGAGCAGGAGATCGACGGGGCCGTGAGTGTCGGCCTCAATCTCCTCGAGCCCGGCATCATTCTCGTGCTGGGACTGGTGGTGGTGGTGATCGTGCTGTCGATCCTGCTGCCCATCCTGCAACTCAATACATTGGCTCTTGGCTAGGGAGGTGTGAATGCAAGACCGCTTCGCCCCTGAACACGAAAACGACCGGGACGCCGGCTTCTCGCTGCTGGAGATCATGATCTCCATCACCATTCTGGGCCTGCTGGCCACCATCGTCGTGATCAACGTCCTGCCGGCGCAGGACCAGGCCATGGTGCAGAAGGCACGGACCGATATCGCGACGCTGGAACAGGCGCTGGATGCCTACCGGCTCGACATGCGCGAATATCCCTCTACGGAACAAGGCCTGCAAGCACTGGTCACGCCGTCGCGCGACGCCGCCAACTACCGCGAAGGCGGCTATATCCGGCGCCTGCCCGACGATCCCTGGGGCAACCCCTATCAGTATGTCTATCCGGGCCGGCACGGCATGCTGGATATCTATTCGCTCGGCCGCGACGGCCGCGAGGGGGGGGAAGACCTCGACGCGGATATCGGTAACTGGCAGGGCTGATGCCGCATGCGCGCCATCATAGCTGGACCGGTCAGACCGGGCTGTCGCTGATCGAAATCATGGTCGGCATCTCGATCATGGCGATCGTGGCCTTTGCCGTGACCCTCTCGATGCAGCCCGCGGCCAACCCGCTGGACCGGGAGGCCGACCGGCTGGCCGTGCGCCTCAACCAGGCCGCCGCCGAGGCCATCGCCACCGGCGTGCCGGTCGGGCTGGGCGTCGGCGAGGGCGGTACGCGCTACACCTTCTATCGCTATGTCGACCGCCGCTGGTGGCCCCTGCGAGATCATCCAGCGCTGGACGGCCATATCCTGGACGGCGACGTGCGGCTGGATGTCACCGGCGGCGCGATTGTCCGCAACACGGAAGATGGCGGGGCGCCGCGCGAAATTCCCGCGATCTGGTTCGACCCGGCGGGCGTGACGGACCCCTTTGTGCTGCGTCTTGAAAGCGCAGGCGGGTGGCGCGAACTGGCCTGGTCGGGCGGGGGGACGATCGAGCGGATCGAGGGAGGCCGGTCATGACCGCCGCCCCGCACCAGTCCGGCTTTTCGCTGATCGAGATGATGGCGGCGCTGGCGGTCGTGTCAGTGGCCGGCCTGGCGCTGATGAACGCGACCCAGGCGACAACGCGCAATACCGCCGCGGTGCAGGACCGCGCGCTGGCCATGCTGGCTGCGGAGAATATTCTCAACGCCCAGCTCGCCGGTTCCGGCCGGCTGCAATCGCGCAGCGGCGACTACGACCTCGCCGGCATCGCCTATGACTGGAACCTGACGGTCTCCACCACCGACGATGCCGATCTTCTGCGGCTCCATCTCGTCCTCCGGAAGGACGGGTCCGGACGCGTGGCGGCCGAGATCGATACGTTCCGGAGGGCGCGGTCATGACGCACGCCGGTGCCGGCGACAGCGGCTTCTCCCTGATCGAGGTCCTGGTGTCCGTCTTCATCCTTGCGGTGATCGGCGCGATCTCGGTCAGCCTGATGTCGGCCAGCCTGACGGCCCGGGACGTCAATCACGAGGCGCTGGACCGCACGGCCATGCTGGACCGGGCCCGCACCCTGCTGCGCGAGGATCTCGGCCAGGTCGCGCTACGCCCGGTGCGCGATGCGGACGGTTATCGCGCAGGCGAGATTTTCGCCGGTGACGACAATGGCATTGCCGTTTCCGGCCCGCACCGGGGCGAGCGTGTCATCCTGTCCTTTACCCGCCACGGACGGCCCAATCCGGGCCTGTTGCTGCCGCGCAGTTCGCTGGTCCATGTCGACTATGTCGTGGATGAAGACCGGCTGATCCGCCGCGCACGTGACTATCCCGATGCCACCGACCGCACGCGCTTGGCCGAACAGGTTCTTCTCGAGGGCATCGAGGATGTGCGGCTGGAGCTTCTGGTCGGGGCGGCGTGGTCCCGCCGGGCCCGACTGGCCGCAAGCGGGGAGGGCGTGCTGCCGTCTGCGGTGCGGCTGAGCTATGGCTGGCCGCCGCTGGGGGAGATGGAGCATGTCGTCCTGACCCCGGGAGGGCCGTCATGACCGCGCCGTCCCGGAAGCGGGACAGCGGGGCCTCGCTCGTCAGTGCCCTGCTGCTGGTCGCGGTGATGGCAAGCCTGGCCATGGCCCTGGCCGGAGACCTGCGCTTTTCCATGCGGCGATCGGCGAACATGGATGTGCGCGATCAGGCCTATTGGTACGCGCTGGGGGCGCGGGAATTCTCCGAGTCGATCATCGAGCGGGCCATGCAGGAGCCGGAGCGGGCCCTGCGGCCGGACGCCGACTGGCTGAGCGGGCCGCGTGCCTTCCCGATCGACCGGGGGCAACTGGCCGGGCGGATCCGGGACGGAAACAACTGCTTCAACCTCAATGGCCTGGTGACCCCGGCAGGCAATGGCGACTGGCAGGTCGATACCATCCAGCTGCAGCGTTTCGAAACCCTGATGCGTGCCGCCGGCATCCCGTCCGGCAGCGCGGCACGCGTTGCCGCCCAGGCGGCCGACTGGATCGACAGCGACACCCGCCCCATCGCCTCGGGCGGCGAGGACGGACTTTATCGGGGCTATCGCACGGCCAATACGCTGATGGCCGAGCGCGAGGAATTGCTGGCGCTGGAGGCGATGACCCCGGCGATCTATGCGCGGTTGCAATCGCTGGTCTGCACGCGTCCTGTCGCCGGGCCGCTGCCGCTCAACATCAATACGCTGACCGCGGAACAATGGCCGCTGCTGGCCGCGGCCTTCGACGGCGAGCTGACCCGCGTCGCCATCGACGGCATCCTGATCGGCCGGCCCGCGGACGGGTTCGCCGATGCAGATGCCTTCTGGGGGCTCGAACCGGTCCGCGAACTTGACCCCGACGGCATGCGCCGTGAAACGGTCGGGGTGACGACACGCTATTTCGAAATCGAGATCGATGTGGCCCATGCCGGACAGGTCTTCGTGCTGGATGCCGTCGTCGAATATGTCGGCGGCGATCTGCGCCGGCTGACACAGAGCTATGGAAGTGTTGCATGAGCCAGGACCTGATCCTCAGGCTGGAAGAAGCCGGGCGGGTGCACTGGTCGATCGTCGACCGGCGCCATGGCGACCGTCTCCGCGGCGGTGTGGCCGAACCCGGTGAGACCGTCGACCTGCCTGCGCTGGACGGGGTGGAGCGCACCCTCGTCCTGTTGCCCTCCGAGGCCGTCTTTCTGAGCCTGATCGACCTGCCCGCCCGCGGGGATCGCGAAGCCCGCCAGGCTGCGCCCTTTGCGATCGAGGAGGAGCTGGCGTCCCGCCTGTCCGGGACCATGGTGGTGCCGGGGCCGCGCGACGGCGACGGGCGGCGCTGGGTGATGGCGGCGGCATCGGACACTGTTCGCGCCTGGATCGACCGGGTCGCGCCGGTAGCCGTGCGACCGCTGCATGTTCTGCCGGATTGCGTCGCGGTAGCGGAACGGGATGTGGCGCTGACCCTTTACGATCGCGGCGACAGCATATTGTGGCTCTATGGCGCCGAGGCGCGCAAACCGGGCGAGATCGCCGGCGGTGCAATGGATCCGAAACTTTCCAGCACCGTGATTTCACCGCTGGTCCGCGGCGCAGGCGGCGGGGTTGTCGCGGTCTCGGCTTCGCTCGGCCTGGCGGGGGAGAATTTCCGGCAGTTGGCGCACGGCGACGTGGACCTCAAGGCCAGCGCTCTGCCGCACGCCTTCGTGGCGGCGATGCCGCCGCTCTTCGGCGACCGGTTCCTGTCCAGGCTCGACTGGTCCGGTCTGACCGGACCGCTCAGACGCCCCCTCACGCTGGCGGCGGGCCTCCTGCTGGCGGCCGGCCTGCTGCTTGGCGGCGAAGCCGTCTATTATCGCCTCCAGGCGGAGCGCTTGGAGGAGGCGGCGGTCGCCGAATTTCGCGCCGCGGTGCCGGACTTTCCCGACCGGCGGGTCGTCCCGGCCGAGGCCGGGCGCCTGCTGGCGGGCCGGCTGGCGGGGCTGGGCGGGGGCGAGTCCTCGCCCTTCCTGCAGCTGACCGCGGCGCTGGCGGAACTGACCGCAGACCGCGAGACGGTGCGCATCGATCACATCCGCTTCGACCGGGCCCGCGCCGAACTGTCGGTGTCGGCGCTCTATACCGGTTTTTCCGATTTTGACGCGCTGAACGCACGGGCTGAGGCTCTGGGGATACGGCTCGACGATGGCGGCGCGCGGGAAAGCGGCAATGCCATCCAGGGCGAATTCACGGTGAGGCTGCAATGAATGCTGTCATGACCCCGATCCTGCGCTACTGGCAGGGCCGTACGACGCGGGAGCAATTCTTGCTGGCCGTGACCGGCGGACTGCTGCTGGTTCTGCTGGTCTCCGTGCTGATCGTCCAGCCGCTGCTGCGCATGAACGAGCGGGCCCGCGACGACTATGCGGCGGCGATGCGCCTTTACCGGTCGATCCAGGCCGATGCCCGCGCCTATCGCGAGCTGGCCGCCGACACTTCGGCCGGCGAGCAGAGCACGCAATCACTGCGCTCGGTGGTCGGATCGCTGGCCCTGCGTCACGAGATCTCGCTGGCGCGCATGGTGCCGACCGAAGACGGGGCCCTGACCGTGAATATCGACCGCGCGCCGACCCGGTCGGTGATGCGCTGGCTGATCGATCTGGACGAGCGTCACGGGATCCAGGTCATGGCCTCGACGATGGACAGGGAGGGAGAGGGTATCGTGTCGGCCTCCTTCGTCCTGCGCCGCCGGGGAGGCGTTTGATGGTCGGCCGTATCCTTCTCGTCCTGGTCCTGCTGGCGACATGGCTGGTCGTGCTCCTTCCGCTCAAGGCCGTGGCTATCCTGGCGGGCGGAGCCGACCGGCTGGGCTACAGCGATGTCTTCGGAACCGTGTGGAACGGGCGTGTCTACGGGCTGGAGGTCAATGGCGATCCGGTGCGCGAAGTGGCAGTGTCGCTGCGCCCGCTGGCTCTTCTGACCGGACGCATTGCCGCCGACTGGCGGATCGCGGACGAGGCGGTGTCCGGGTCCGGACGCGCCGCACTGGCCGGCCGCATGCTGGCCCTCGACAATGTGTCTCTGGCCCTGCCGCTGTCGCGCCTGGGCGGGGCGGACGTGCCGGGGCTCGATCCGCAGGAAGCCGTCTTCGTCCGCCTGCCGCGCCTGCGCCTGGATGGCGATGCCTGTGTGGAGGCTGCCGGCACCGTGCGCACCGGGGCGCTGGTGACGCTGGCGGCGGCCTACGGGTTCGAGGGGCCGGTGATCACCGGCGAGCTGTCCTGCCGCGGCGGGGATCTGGTGCTGGAATTCGGCGGCGAGGAGGCCGGACTGTCCCTGTCGGGCGAAGCCGTGCTGCGGCGCTCCGGATATGACTGGCAGGTCGGGGCACACACGGACCGGGCCGAACTCGCCGATATTTTCGCCCTTGCCGGCCTGGAGCGCGACGGCGATGTCTGGCGCGCGGAAGGGAGTTCCCGCTATGCGCTGCGCAACTAGTCTGATCCTCATGGCCGGCCTTGCGCTGGCTGCTTGCGGCGCCACCACGCAGAGCGCGATGCCCCGGCCGCCGGACTTGTCGAATGCGCGTGCCGGCGAAGCGGCCGCGGCTGTGCCCGGACACAACGAGCTGCCGCCGCAGACCCTGGCCGCCGGTAGCTGTGCCACGTTTTTCTGGACCGCTGACGACCGGCACCGCTTCGTCGCCTTCGAGAACGAGACCGAGGGCTTTGCCCGCATCTTCGCCAATGGCGCGGCCCATGGCTTCTACACGCCGCCGCGGGAGGGGCGCTATGTTGCCGGCGATCCCTACCGGCGCGACTATGTGGACCCGCAGCGCCAGCTCGACATCAGCATTTCGGGCACGATCGGCGATCCCCTGCCGCAAGGCCAGCGGATCGGGCGAACGGTGATGCGCGTGCTCCGGCCCAGCGGGCAGACCGTGGTGGTGCCGCTGATCGGGCATTACGCCTGCCGCAGCGTTCAGAACGCCGGATAAAGACCCGGCCCGTAGGCGCGGTAGATCCAGCCGCAAGCAATGCCCAGCGCCAGCCAGGGGCCGAAAGCATAGGCCTCCAGCTCGTCGGGCTGGCGCTTCCTGATCGCAGCGACAACACCCACGAAGACCAGTGCGGACACAGCGCCGACCAGAACCATGGCCGGCAGCAGCCAGCCACCGCACCACGCACCGCCAGCCGCGATCAGCTTGGCATCGCCGCGCCCCAGCCCGTCGATTCCGCGCAGCCGCTTGAAGGCGACCTCGATGCCCACGAATGCGGCGTAGCCGGCTGCAGCACCGACGATGGACACCCAGGGTGTACCCAGTGCAAATGTGTTCAGGGCGATTCCTGCGGCAATCAATGGCAAGGTAACCGGATCGGGCAGGCGATATGTCCGAAAGTCAATCCAGGCAAGGGCGATCAGCGCGCCGATCAGGATCAGGCTGGCGGCGTGTATGACAATCATGCTTTTCCTGTCACAAATCTGTTGTGTCGCTGCGCGACAAGGGCAGGACAAAGAGGGGTGAGTTAAACATGACAGACGCCGTGCCGGCGCTCCAAGCCGAAAATGTCTTCATGACGTTCGGCGAAACCCGGGCGCTCGACGATGTCAGCCTGACGGTTCAGCCGGGTGAAATGGTCGCCCTGATCGGTCCGTCCGGGTCGGGCAAGTCCACACTGCTGCGCGTGGCCGCGGCGCTGCAGACCGCCGATTCCAAATCGGGCCCGGTCGCGGTGCTGGGCCGCACCATGCAGACGGGCGGAAAGCTGGCGTCGGGCGTGCGCGGCAACCGTGCGCGGCTGGGCTTCATCTTCCAGCAGTTCAACCTGGTCGGACGCCTCTCCCTCTTTTCCAACGTGATGATCGGGGCGCTGGGGCGCATGCCGGTCTGGCGCGGGGCGCTGGGCCTGTTTCCCAACAGTGTCAAACAGACGGCCATGGACGCGCTCGAACGCGTCGGCATGGCCGAGTTCGCCGGCCGCAGGGCATCCAAGCTTTCCGGCGGCCAGCAGCAGCGCGGCGCCATCGCCCGTGCGCTGGTGCAGGGCGCGAAAGTACTCTTCGCCGACGAGCCGATTGCCTCGCTCGACCCGGTCTCGGCGCGCAAGGTGATGGAATTGCTGCGCGAACTGAACCGCACGGACGGCCTGACCGTGGTCGTCACCCTGCACCAGGTCGACTATGCCCAGCGCTATTGCGACCGGGCCGTGGCCCTCAGCCAGGGCCGGATTGTCTATGACGGCCCGGCCACCGGCCTCGACCGCGGCAAGCTGGTGGAGATCTACGGCCCCGAATTCGAATCGGCCTTCTATGGAGGCGAGGCATGATCCGCGCGTTCACACAGATCCTGCTCCGCCTGGCCCTGGCGACGGCCGTGCTGGGCCTTGCCGCCTGTTCCGCACCGGACAGCCGGCCCGGCCCGGCGTCATCGGCTGCCGGGGACAGCATGCCCGGCGAGCGCCGCACGCTGAATTTCGGCATCATTGCCACGGAGAGCTCGTCCAACCTGGAATCCAACTGGCGCCCCTTCATCGCGGCGATGTCGGAATGGACCGGCTACAATATCGAACCCTTCTACGCTTCCGACTATGCCGGCATGATCCAGGCGATGCGCTATGGCTCGATCGAGGTGGCGTGGTTCTCCAATTTCTCCGGGCTTCAGGCCGTTCGCCTGGGTGGCGGGCAGGTCTTCGCCAAGGCCACCTATCCGGACGGTTCGGAAGGCTATAACTCGATCCTCCTGGTGCCTGCCGACAGTCCGATCCGCTCGCTCGAGGACATACTCGCCTGCGACCAGACGATCGATTTCGGCATGGGCGATCCCAATTCCACGTCGGGCTATCTCGTTCCGTCGGCCTTCATCTTCGCGCCGCGCGGGATCGATCCGGGCGAATGCTTCGCCTCGGTGCGCAATGCCAATCACGAGGCCAATGCCGTGGCCGTGGCCAATGGCCTGCTCGATGTGGCGACAAACAACACGACCAATCTGACGCTTCTGCAGCGCACGCGACCCGATATCGCCGCGCGCGTACGCGTGATCTGGACCTCGCCGCTGATCCAGACCGACCCGATCATCTGGCGTGCCGATCTGGATCCGGAAGCCAAGCGGCGCCTGCAATACTTCTTCATGAATTACGGCCGCATGGGCACGCCGGAAGAGATCGCCGAGGCGCGATCCGTGCTGGATCCGCTCTATTTCGGCACCTTCCTGCCGTCCTCCAACGCCCATCTCGATCCCATCGTGCAGCTGGAGATCGTCCGCGACCTCACCGACGCCCGCAACGATCCCGACCTGAGCGACGAGGAACGCGCCGCACGGGTTGCCGAGCTGGAACAGCGCCTGGCGGAAGTCGAGGCCGGCAATACCGGTCTCATCAGCCAGGCCAGCGCGGTCGAGGGCCTGTCGAACTCCGGCCCCGCGGCAAGCCGGGAAGGGACCCGTGTCAACTGGTTGGCCGGCGGTGCGATGCTGGCCCTGGCCCTGGTGCTCCTGACCCTCCTGCTCTGGGCCACGGCGCCGCGCGGTCCGGGGCCGCGCGTGCCGGTGATGGAACGCCTGGTCAATGCCGTGATCGCTGCGGGCGTGATCGTCATCCTGGTGTGGAGCTTCGACAACGCCGACATGGACCGCTCCTATCTCCTGGTCGAGAATGCCGGCGACATGGGTGAGTTCCTTGCCGGCTTCTTCCCCGAGGACATGTCCTCGGCCGCCTCGCGTGCGAGCTACTGGCAGAACGTCACCCACAGCATTTCCGAAGCCGTGCCGCAGATGATCGTCACCGTCCAGATTGCAATCTGGGGGACGTTCATCGCCGTGCTCGCAGCCATTCCTTTCGGCCTGCTCAGTGCGCGCAATGTGGCGCCGGTCTGGATAGTCCAGCCCGTGCGCCGGCTGATGGACGTGTTCCGCTCGATCAATGAACTGATCATCGCGCTGGTCTTCATCGCCGCCGTGGGGCTGGGCCCGCTCGCCGGTGTGATGGCGCTGGCCGTGCACACGACCGGTGTTCTGGCGAAGCTGTTTTCGGAGGCGGTCGAGGCGGTGGACGACGGCCCGGTGGAGGGCGTGCGCGCTACCGGGGCGGTGCCTCTGCACGAGGTGATCTGGGCGGTGATTCCGCAGGTGGCCCCCCTGTGGACCTCCTTCGGGCTCTACCGGTTCGAGTCCAATGCCCGGTCGGCGACCGTGCTGGGCCTGATCGGTGCGGGCGGCATCGGCCAGATCCTGTTCGAGGCCGTGCGTGCCTTCGATTACCAGCGCACCGCGGCGATCGTCATTGTCATCGTGGTGGCCGTGAGTGCCATCGACCTGCTGTCGCAACTGTTGCGCAAGCGGCTGGTCTGACGTCGGGCATCAAGAACGGAAGACCCCGGAGCGGTGCGCTCCGGGGTTTTTTGTGTTGTTGCGGCGATTGCAACAAACTTGTCACCGCCATGTAGCAAAACCGTCATGAAATTGAACTACGTCATTTCGCGAAACGCCGAAACAGTAGCAAAAACTTCATCTGGCGGTCGCCGAATTGAAGCAATCAGCCATTAGCGGCTGATGCATGAAACGGCGATCCGACAATTCCGGGATTGCCACAGTGAACCGATTTCTTGCGAGCACGCTCTTGTCCGCCACCGTCCTTGCCGCCACAACCGGATCCGCCCTCGCAGACGATGGCGGCTGGACGTTTGACGGTCCTTTTCCCGCCTGGTCCGGCCGGGACAGCACCGACAGTTTTGCCTTCCGCGGCCGTGTCTATATCGATGCCGCCGACATCGAATATGACAGCGCCGGGACGGAAACGGCCTATTCCGGCCGCGAATTCCGCACGGCCCGCCTGGGCGTGACCGGCTCGGTATCCGGTGTGGGTTATGTCGCCGAGTTCGACTTCGCAGGCGGCAAGATCGCGGCGAACGATGTTTATCTCGGCTTCGATCTGGGCCGCGCCGATCTCAGGGTCGGCCATATGAAGACGCCGAACGCGCTCGAAGAGCAGACCTCCTCGCGTTACATCACCTTCATGGAACGCGGCACCGGCACTGACTTGTTCGGCCTCGACCGGCGCGTCGGTGCGGTCCTGTCGCACGGCGGCGAGCGCCATTCGCTCAGCGCCGGTGTGTTCGGCGGCCGCCCCGGCGATCTGAGCGAGACGGCGGAACTGGACGACACGTCGGCCCTCGCAGCACGAGCAACCTGGGCTCCGGCGGTCGGCGAGGCGCTGACGGTTCATCTCGGCGTTTCGGTGCGCCATCTCGACTATGGTAGTGCGGGTGTGCGCCTGGGCGTGCGGCCGCAGGCACACATCCCGGCTCGCGTGGTGGCTGCCGACTACCGCGCCGGCGCGGCTCTCGGCGAGGCGGACAGCTCTGCCTTCCTCGGCGTGGAGGCCGCATTGGTGCGCGGCTCTGTGCATGCGCAGGCCGAATGGATGCGGCTGGAGCTGGACGGCCCGGCCGGCAATCCGGACTTCACCAGCGGCTATGCCAGTCTGGGCTGGTTCGCCACGGGCGAGACCCGCAGCTATTCAGGCTCATCGGGCAAGTTCGGCCGCACCCGGCCGGAACGCACCGTGACGGAAGGCGGTACCGGTGCGATCGAGCTCGCGGTGCGCTACGACCGGTCCGACCTGGAGAGCGGCGGCGCGGGTGTGCTGACCAACTGGACGGCGGGCGTGAACTGGTATCTCGAGGACCATGTGCGCATTATGGCCAACTATATCGCCGGTACGCTGAACGTGGCGGGCGGCGCGGACATCGACGTTTCCGGACCCCAGCTGCGGCTGCAGTGGGACTTCTGAAGACTCAACAGGAACTCAACGGCAAGGATCCAACACTCATGAAGATCAAGACCCAGTTCGCTGCCGCGGCTGCCATTCTGGCCCTGGCGGGTGCTGCCGAAGCACAGCAGCGCGATCAGATTCGCATCGTCGGTTCCTCGACGGTGTTTCCCTTTTCCACGGCGGCCGCCGAGTCCTTCGGGGCCAAGACGCAATTCTCCACTCCCGTGGTCGAATCGACCGGATCCGGCGGCGGTCTCCGCCTGTTCTGCGCCGGCGTGGGGACCGAGCACCCCGACATCGCCAACGCGTCGCGCCGCATGAAGGCGTCGGAGTACGAGCTTTGCCAGAGCAATGGCGTGCGCGAGATCACCGAAGTGCGGATCGGGTTTGACGGCATCGTGGTGGGCTCGGCAAACCGGGCCGCGGAGGATCTGAATCTCACCCTGACCCAGCTCTGGCTGGCGCTCGCCGCCGAAGTGCCGGCCGACGAGACGTGCAGCGAATTCGTGCCCAATCCGAACGAGCGCTGGTCCGATATCGACCCGTCCTTGCCGCGCCAGCGCATCGAGGTCTTCGGCCCGCCGCCGACCTCGGGCACGCGCGATGCCTTCGTCGAGCTGGGCATGCAGGCCGGCGCGGCGGGAATCGACTGCATGGCCGCCTTGCACGAAGCCGATGCCGACCGGTTCGAGAATATCGCCAGCCGCATCCGCGAGGACGGCCGCTGGATCGATGCCGGCGAGAACGACAATGCGATCGTGCAGACCCTGGTCAATACGCCGGAAGCCTTCGGCGTGTTCGGCTATTCCTTCCTCGACCAGAATTACGACCGTCTCAGCGGTGTCTCCATTGACGGCGTGGCGCCGGAATTCGACGCTATCTCGGATGGCAGCTATCCGGTATCGCGCTCGCTCTTCTTCTATGTGAAGAACCAGCACGCGGCGATCGTTCCGGGCCTGGCCGAGTATGTCGACGAGTTCACCTCGGAAGAGGCGTGGGGGGAGTTCGGCTATCTGACCGACCGGGGCCTGATTCCGCTGGCGGAAGATACCCGGCGTGAAATCCGCGAGCGCGCGCTCGCGCTGACCGCGATGGACAGGGCGCCGGAATAGGCGACCGGGACACGCTGGAAAAGAAACGGCGCCGGACTGTTCCGGCGCCGTTTTTTCCTGGGCTCAGTACAGCGATTTCTGCCGCCGCAGACGCCGCCAGAACCGCCGCCGCTCCGGTTTGGGGTGCGGGGTGAGGTTCTCCACGAAATCGATGGCGCACTGTCTCCAGGAGTGTTTTTCGGCATGGGCGCGCGGGGCGGCACGGTCGATTTCCAGACAGTCGAGGCAGGCCTGGCGCAAATCCTCATTGATGAAACCGCCGCCGGAACCGGGGATGATGTCCTTGGGGCCGTGCGCCGGGAAGGCCGCCACGGGCGTACCGCAGGCCATGGCTTCCAGGTTCACCAGGCCGAAGGTGTCGGTCCATGAGGGGAAGACGAAGACATCGGCATCGGCGAAATAGCGAGCCAGCTCCTCGCCGAATTTGGGGCCCGGGAAGACGGCATCGGGGAATTTGGTCTTGAGTTCCTCGCGCTGCGGACCGTCGCCGACGATGACCTTGGTGCCGGGCAGGTCGAGCTTGAGGAAGGTCTCGATATTCTTTTCCACCGCGATGCGGCCAACATTGACCCAGATCGGACGTTCCAGTCCGGCATAGACATCGTCCCCGCCCATCAGGCGCTTGTCCGGGTTGAACAGTTCGATATCCACGCCGCGCGCCCAGGCGGTGAGATTCTTGAAGCCGCGCGCCGCCAGGTCGTCACGCATGGACGGTGTGGTCACCATGATGCGGCCGGAGGCATTGTGGAACCAGCGCATGAAGCCGTAGCCCGCCGACAGCGGGATCACCGGAAAGCGCGCATTCACGTATTCCGGAAACTTGGTGTGGTAGCTGGTGGTGAAGGGCAGGCGCCATTTCACGCAGATGCGCCGCGCCGCCAGGCCCAGCGGTCCCTCGGTGGCGATATGGATGGCTTCCGGTTCGAAAGCCTTGAAGCGTTCGGCAATATCGCGCCGGGCACCCAGGGCCAGCTGGATTTCCGGATAGGTCGGCAAGGGCATCGTCTTGTAGCCCAGGCCGGGATGGATGACCTCGACCTGGTGCCCCATGTCGCGGCATTCCGCGACGGTGCGCGAGAGCGTGCGCACGACGCCGTTCATCTGGGGCTCCCAGGCATCGGTGACCAGCATGATGCGCTGCGGGCGCTCGTCGGCGTCGTCGGTCGTCTTCAGCAGGGTGTCGCTGGACATGTCGTCCTGCTCGAGGGCTTCGGTATCTTGGTTCATCTCGATCCGTATCGTGATCTGCCGCCGGGGTTGCGTTTAGCCGACCCTTACCGGTCTGTCAGCCCGCCAGCATACTGGCGAAATCCCTGGCTTGAAGGCCGGAAAGCGGTTAAGCGCCGCGCAGCTGCGTTGCGGACAGGATCCGGGCACCGGCAGGGCCTGCCGGTGCGGACGGAATTTCAGGCAAATTATTGTGTGTTTCCGGCCTCCCGTCATCGTTGCTTGCAATATTTGGGCGAAGTTATAGGGGCTGCGGTGTTTGACGGTTACGTCATATGTTATCGTGAACACTGTTAAACGGAAGACTTGACTTGCCCTGAGTAAAAGTCGGGACCATTGTCCCTCGCGTTCATTTGCTGAAGTGGGAGTTTCAGTCATGAATGTCCAGGCTCGAGAAATCATTCGCTGGGACGATCTGGATTCGGTGAAATTCGCCGACGAAACCGCCATGGTGAAACGCCTGGCGGATGATACGGGGCTGGACGAAAGCGCCCGCAAGCGTGTCCAGGATGCCGCGATCGAACTGGTCAGGACGGCCCGGTCGACGACGCGGGCGCGCGGCCTGATGGACAGTTTCCTGCAGGAATTCGGTCTGTCCAACAGGGAAGGCCTGGCACTGATGTGTCTGGCCGAGGCGCTGCTGCGCATTCCCGATGCGCCGACGGCCGACCGGCTGATCGCCGAGAAAATTTCCGGCGGGGCCTGGGCCGAGCATATGGGCCGCTCCGAGAGCTGGCTCGTCAACGCCTCCACGCTGGGCCTGATGCTGACCGGAAACCTGATCGATGTGGATCCGGAAGCCCGCGAAAATCCGGGCGCCTACTGGCGCCGGATGACGCAGAAACTGGGCGAGCCGGTGATCCGTGCTGCCACCATGCGGGCGATGGGCATCATGGGCGAGAATTTCGTTCTCGGCCGCAAGATCTCCGAAGCCATCAAGCGGGCGAAGAAGGGCGAGGGCGCCCTGTGCTCCTTCGACATGCTGGGCGAGGGCGCACGCACGGCTGCCGATGCCGAGCGCTACCATCGCCGTTATCTCGACGCCATCGATGCGGTGGGCAAGGTGCGCGGCGACGGGCCCGTCGAACTGGAGCACGGCGTCTCGGTCAAGCTCTCCGCCCTGCACCCGAAATATCTCGCCGTGAAGGAAGATCGGGTGATGGCCGAACTCTATCCCAGGGTTCTCGAACAGGCGAAAAAGGCGAAGGGCTATGATATCGGCTTCTGCCTCGATGCCGAGGAGGCCGACCGTCTGGTCGTGTCGCTGAAAATCCTCGACAGGCTGGCCCGTGAGCCCGAGCTGGAAGGCTGGCAGGGGCTGGGCCTGGCGGTGCAGGCCTATCAGAAGCGCGCGCGGCCCGCGATCGAACGTCTGGTCGATCTGGGCCGGCAGACGGGGCACCGTTTCCTCGTACGGCTGGTGAAGGGCGCCTACTGGGATACCGAGATCAAGTTTTCCCACCAGATGGGCTGGGAGGATTTCCCGGTCTGGACTACCAAGCCGGCGACCGATCTCAACTATCTCGTCTGCGCCCGCATCATGCTCGGCGCGCCGGACGCGATCTATTCCCAGTTCGCCACCCACAATGCCCATTCCCTGTGCGCTGTCCGGGAAATGGCGCAACAGGCCGGCGTGGAGCATTTCGAGTTCCAGCGCCTGCACGGCATGGGCGAGGCGCTCTACGCGGCGGCGGCCAAGGTTCACGGCCCGCATCCGGTGCGCGTGTATGCACCCGTGGGCAGCCACGAGGATCTTCTGCCCTATCTGGTCCGGCGCCTGCTGGAGAACGGGGCGAACACGTCCTTTGTTCACTCCTTCCTCGATCCGGACGTGCCGGTGGAGGATGTCGCGCGCGGCCCGTTCCGCGATGCCGGCACGATCGACCGCCACGCCCAGATCGCCAAGCCGGGCGACCTTTATGGCGAGGAACGGTCGAATTCGAGAGGACTCGACCTGGCCCAGGCTTCGGTGCGGACCGGGCTGAAGGCAGAGTTCGAGGCGTTCGAGACGTCCGAGCCGATCACGGCAGCCCCGCTGGTCAATGGCAAGCTGATGGACGGTGCTGCGCACCAGATCATGTCGCCGGTCGATGCGGCGGAATATGTCGGCACGGCGGTCGATGCCTCGGTCGAGGACGTGAATGCCGCCTTCGAGATCGCCCTGGCGGCCCAGCCGGCCTGGGATGCCCGCGGCGGCCGCGAACGCGGTGCGGTGCTGCGGGCCATGGCCGACGCGCTGGAAGCGGACATGGAGCGGCTCATCGTGCTGATGGCGCGCGAGGCCGGCAAGACGCTGAATGACGGTATCGCCGAAGTGCGCGAAGCCGTGGATTTCTGCCGCTACTACGCCGCCCAGGCCGAGCGCGAATTCGATTCGGATGTGCGCCTGCCCGGACCCGCCGGCGAGACCAATCATCTCGGCCTGAAGGGCCGCGGCGTCTTCGTGTGCATCAGCCCGTGGAACTTCCCGCTGGCGATCTTCACCGGCCAGGTTGCCGCCGCCCTGGCGGCGGGCAATGCGGTGATCGCCAAGCCGGCGGAACAGACCCCGCTGATCGCCTTCGAAGCCGTGCGTCTGTTCCAGAAGGCGGGGCTGCCGCCTTCCGTGCTCCACTTCCTGCCGGGTACGGGCGAGATCATCGGCGCGGCGCTGACCAACGATCCGCGCACCGCCGGCGTGGCCTTTACCGGCTCCACGGAAGTGGCCCGGGCGATCAACCGCTCGCTGGCCGCCCGGGAGACCGCGATCGGCACGCTGATCGCCGAGACCGGCGGGCTGAACGGCATGTTTGTCGACACATCCGCCCTGCGCGAGCAGGTGGTCGACGATGCCATGATGTCGGCCTTCGGCTCGGCCGGCCAGCGCTGTTCGGCCCTGCGCATCATCTTCCTGCCCGAGGATACGGCCGACGAGATGATCGAATCCCTTGCCGGGGCCATGGACGAGCTGCAGGTGGGCGATCCGGCCGATCCGGCAACCGATGTCGGTCCGGTAATCGACAACGAGGCGCGCGAGCTCCTGCTGCGCCACATGGAGCGCATGGAAGCCGGCGCAAATGTGATCAAGCAGATCGATGTCGGTGAACTGGCGGATCAGGGCTTCTTCTTCGGGCCGGCGCTCGTGGAATTGCCCACACTCGACATGATGGACCGGGAAGTCTTCGGGCCGATACTTCATGTTGTGCGCTACAATCGCCGTGACGTGTCCTCGATCGCGCGCCAGCTGGCCGCGAAAGGATATGGCCTCACCCTGGGCATTCACTCCCGTCTTGCATCTTTCCACAGGCAAATTCAGTCCATCGTTCCGGCAGGCAATATCTATGTGAACCGGAACATGGTCGGCGCGGTTGTCGGGGTTCAGCCTTTCGGCGGCGAAGGCCTGTCAGGCACGGGGCCCAAGGCCGGCGGACCGCACTATCTGCACCGGTTCGCGGGAGAAAGAACGGTGACAATCAACATCGCCGCCCAGGGCGGGGACCCGGAATTGCTGAACCTGTCCTGATCCCCTGTCTTGGCGGTATTCAACCCCGTTGCGGCCCCGTCTCACCCGGTTTAACGAAGGGTGACGGGGCCGCTTCGCGATTCAGGCTTTGTTAACCAAAAAATCCGCTCAAAGACCATTCTGGGCGTTGACCCGCTCTTCACCTTAATCCACTATATGTTGGGTCGGCTGGAGACGGCGACACATTATACAGAGTTTCTTTTGACCTTTGGGTTGGTTCGGTGCGCGGGTGCAAATCCCGCGCAGCAGGGAAGTTTTGCCTCGGGCTTGGGGAGTAGATGCCATCATGACGCCACTGGATTCGGCTACCAATCGCCAGATGGACACCGAGATTGCCGGCACGCGCCCGTTGCGCCGCGGCAAGCCCAAATCGGCCAAGGGGGCGCATCTGCGCGTCGTGGAGAGCGTCAAGATCGACCGGTCGCGCGATGCGCTGCTGACCGACTTCGGCAAGAAGACGCTGGAAGACCGCTATCTGCTGCCCGGCGAGAGCTATCAGGACATGTTCGCGCGCGTGGCGACCGCCTATGCCGACGATGGCGAGCATGCCCAGCGCCTATATGACTACATCTCGCGGCTCTGGTTCATGCCGGCCACGCCGGTCCTGTCCAATGGCGGTGCCGATCGCGGCCTGCCGATTTCCTGTTTCCTGAACTCGGTCGGCGATTCGCTGGACGAGATCGTCGGTACCTGGACCGAGAATGTCTGGCTCGCCTCCAATGGCGGCGGTATCGGTACCTATTGGGGCAATGTCCGGTCGATCGGGGAGAAGATCGGCGCCAACGGTCAGACCTCGGGCATCATTCCCTTCATCCGCGTGATGGATTCGCTGACACTGGCCATCTCCCAGGGCTCGCTGCGCCGGGGGTCCGCCGCCGTCTATCTCGACGTCCACCATCCGGAAATCGAGGAATTCCTGGAGATCCGCAAACCCTCGGGCGACTTCAACCGCAAGTCCCTGAACCTGCACCACGGTCTCAACGTCACCGACGCCTTCATGAATGCCGTCGCCGAGGACGAGGAATTCGAACTGAAGTCGCCGAAGACGGGCGAGGTGGTGAAGACGGTCAATGCGCGCAAGCTGTGGCAGAAGATCATCGAGCTGCGCCTGCAGACCGGCGAGCCCTACATCATCTTCTCCGACACGGTGAACAACGCCCTGCCGGCCCACCAGCGCAAGCTGGGCCTGAAGGTGCGCCAGTCCAATCTGTGCGCCGAGATCATGCTGCCTACCGGTTTCGACAACCAGGGCAAGGAACGCACCGCGGTGTGCTGCCTGTCCTCGCTCAATGCCGCCAAATACATGGAGTGGAAGGACGATCCCGATTTCATCGAGGATATTTTCCGCTTCCTGGACAATGTGCTGCAGGACTTCATCGATCGCGCCCCGCCGGAAATGGATCGCGCCGTCTATTCGGCCCTGCGCGAACGGTCTGTGGGTCTGGGCCTGATGGGTTTCCACACCTTCCTGCAGCAGATGAACGCGCCCTTCGAAAGCGCCATGGCGAAGTCGTGGAACATGAAGCTGTTCAAGCATATCCGCACGGCCGCCGACGCCGCCTCGGTGAAGCTGGCCGAAGAGCGCGGGCCCTGTCCGGATGCCGAGGCGTTCGGCGTCAAGGCGCGCTTCTCGCACAAGCTGGCAATCGCGCCGACAGCCTCGATCTCGATCATCTGCGGCGGTGTCTCCGCGGGCATCGAGCCGATTCCGGCCAATGTCTACACGCACAAGACCCTGTCCGGTTCAACCACGGTGAAGAATCCGAATCTGGAAGCGGCGCTGGAGGAAAAGGGACTGAACACGCCGGCCGTGTGGTCGTCCATTCTGGAGCATGAAGGCTCGGTCCAGCATCTCAAGGAACTGGACGAGCACGAGAAGGCGCTGTTCCGCACCGCCTTCGAGATCGACCAGCGCTGGGTGATCGAGCATGCCGCCGACCGCACGCCGTTTGTCTGCCAGTCCCAGTCGCTGAATATTTTCCTGCCCGGCGACATCAACAAGTGGGACCTGCACATGCTGCACTGGACGGCCTGGGAGAAGGGCGTGAAATCGCTCTACTACTGCCGTTCCAAATCGGTCCAGCGCGCCGCCTATGCCGGTTCGGAGACAAAGTCCGAAGCCGAAAAGGCGATGGAGAGCGCCGCACCCACGGATTACGAGGAATGCCTGGCCTGCCAGTAGGCCGGCAGGTCATAGCCGGTTGATCGAGGGGGAGAGACCGGCCCTTGAAAGGGAGCACCCGTGAGGTGTTCCCTTTTTTGGTTGCGAAATGTGACCACATCCTCGTGGACCCGATATGCGACCCGGGTTAACCTTTTTCGCGTGGGGGATGAATCGGCATGCATTGCGCGTGCGGGTTTGCTTAAAAAGCGTCCAGGGGAGACGCGTTATGAGACTGGGACGGACTGCCGAATTGCTGACGGCCGGGGCGATCGCGCTCGGGGGGGCGGCCTACGTGCTGACAACCCCCGGCGATGCTGCGTCGGAATGGGCGTCCTCCCGCGAGATGATCCAGGGCCAGTTCCACAATGAGGGCGAAGTGCGGCCGCTGTCGCCCTCGGCGGCCCGGGTGGCCCTGTCTGCGCTGGCGATGAATGACGACCCGTTCGGCGGCGCGCCGCTCTCGGCGATGACGTCCGGCCAGGGCCAGCGCATCGATCTCGGCCAGGCCGGCATGCTGGAAGTCGCCGTGATCGACAATGATACCCGCGACCCCGCCTATCATCTGTTTTCCCCCCGCGCCAACGGGTATTCGCCGGTGGTGATCGATCGCGGCACGCGCGAGGCCACGGTGGCCGTGAACTACCAGCGCCCCTTCCGCACCCATGTCGAGGGCGAGGCGCTGGATGTGACCTTCACGCCGCGCGCGGCGGTCTCCGTGGGTCCGGACGGATCGGCTGCGGGCGCAGGTGCGGAGGTGCGCATCGGCCAGCATGTCGGAAGCGAGGAAGACGAACGTCCGCGCTGGTACGTCTTTGCCGGCGCCGACCGGCGTGCGCTGATGTACGATCCGCAAAAGGGCGTCGATTTCGCCAATGCCATGCGTCTCGCCCAGCGCGAGGTCGTCGGGGATGCCCAGGCCGGGATCGCCATGCGCGTGGGCAATGCCGACCTGTCGCTGGCCTATGTGCGCCGCGAATACAAGCATGTCGCCGGTGTCACAAGTTTCGACGAGACCGAGGAATTCGGCGCCGTATCGGTGAACTGGACCTGGTAGGCCGGGCCGGCGCGGCGCGTCATGAGCGGTTCTGACCGGTCCACTTTCGCTCGCGAATCGCGCACTCTCCACAGCTGAATTCCGTCGAAGGCGCATCAAGCTGTAGACGTTTTGTTAGCGATGGACACAATATCTTGTGTTCGATGCCCGATTCAGTGCCAGCAGGAGAGCCAGACCATGACCATCATCGCCGAGAAAGCGCCCAACCTGCTGAGCCCCAGCCTCACCTACAAGCCGTTCCGCTATCCCTGGGCCTATGACTTCTGGCAGCGCCAGCAGCAGGTGCACTGGATGCCGGAAGAAGTGCCGCTGGGCGAGGACTGCAAGGACTGGGCGACCAAGCTGACGGACAAGGAGCGCAATCTGCTCACGCAGATCTTCCGCTTCTTCACCCAGTCGGATGTCGAGGTCGGCGCGAACTACATGGAAAACTACATGCCGCTCTTCAAACCGGTTGAAGTGCGCATGATGCTCGCCGCCTTCTCCAACATGGAGACGATCCACATCGCCGCCTACGCGCTGCTGCTGGAAACCATCGGCATGCCGGACACCGAATTCTCCGCCTTCATGGAATATCAGGAGATGGCGGCCAAGCACGACTATCTCGGCCAGTTCGGCTGCGAGACCGAGAAGGACATTCTCACCTCGATGGCCGTGTTCGGCGGTTTTACCGAAGGGCTCCAGCTCTTCGCCTCCTTCGCGATGCTGATGAATTTCCCGCGCTTCAACAAGATGAAGGGGATGGGCCAGATCGTGTCCTGGTCGGTGCGCGACGAGAGCCTGCACTGCGAGGGCATGATGAAGCTCTTCCACACCTTTGCCGGCGAGACCGGCGCGCTGACCAGGGGTGTGAAGGACGATATCGCCGATTGCTGCCAGACCGTGGTGAAGCTGGAAGACAAGTTCATCGAGCTCGCCTTCGAGGCCGGCGAGGTGGAAGGCATGACGCCGGACGATATCAAGCAGTATATCCGCTATATCGCCGACTGGCGCATGAAGCAGCTCAAGCTGGATCCGATCTACGGTGTCAAGGAACACCCCATTCCCTGGCTCACGGAAATCCTCAACGGCGTCGAACACGCCAACTTCTTCGAGGCCCGCGCCACCGAATACTCCAAGGGCGCCACCAAGGGCGCCTGGCACGGCGATGACGGCGTGTGGGAGATGTTCGACAAGATGAAGAAGAAGGAAGACGGCGCGCTCGTGGGGTAGGGGCGTTCGTCATCCTTCCCCTTGACGGGGAAGGTGTCCGGCGTAGCCGGACGGAAGGGGTGAATCCCGGTGGTGGCAAGATCGCAAGAAGTCCCGCCCCCACCCGCTCCACCGCTGCTTCGCAGCGGTCCTTCGTCACGTCGAAAAGTCCCCCGGACGGTTCTTGGGCTCCTCGGCGCCCGTCAAGGGCGAGGATAGGCGCTACCCCAGCCGGTCCAGGATCGGGCAGTCGGGACGGTCGTCGCCGCGGCAGGCCTCGACCAGATGCGCCAGTTCGTCGTGCAGGGCCGCCAGCTGGCGCTGCTTGTCCTCGATCTCGGCGAGATGTGTTGCGGCAATGGCACGGACATCGGCGCTGGAGCGGCTGCGGTCTTCATAGAGGCTGAGCAGTTCCCGGCACTCCTCGATGGAAAAGCCGAAATCGCGGGCGCGGCGCACAAAGGCCAGCTTGCGTATGGCGGCCTCGTCATAGCGGCGATAACCGGCCGGCGACCGGTCCGGCGCCCTGACCAGGCCGATATCGGCATAATAGCGCACGGTTTTCACCGGCAGTCCGGCCGCCTTCGCGGCATCGCCGATATTCATCGCAGTGCCTCCTTGACCTTCCAGTAACTGGAAACACTAGCTTGCGGGCCGGTGAAGACAAGCAGGAGCCGACAGCATGACCGCCGCATCCCTCACTCAACCGCAATTCTGGCAGTCCGGCGCCACATGGCACCGGGCCGCGAAAAACACGCTGTGGTGCCTGGCCGGGTGCTCCATCGGCGATTTCGGCACGATTTTCTTCTTCCAGGTCAGCGGCATCGCCTGGCCGGTCCTGGCGATCATGAGCCTGGCCATCGTCAACGGGCTGATGACCTCCATCGCGCTGGAGACCGTGATCCTCTCGCGCCAGATGGCGCTGGCCACGGCCTTCAGGACGGCCATCGGCATGTCCTTCATCTCCATGATTGCCATGGAGGCGGTGATGAACGGTGTCGATGTCTGGCTGACCGGCGGCGCCAAACTGACCTGGTGGGTGATCCCGATCATGCTGGCGGCCGGTTTCCTGGCGCCGCTGCCCTACAATTACTGGCGCCTGGCGGCGCTGGGCAAGAGTTGTCACTAGCCGCTAGAGCGGCTCCGCCGCCAGGCCGTGTCCGCCGACGGGCGCGGTCTCGGCGATGCGGTCCATGCCGGCGATCAGCGGCCGGCCGCGGGCGATGGCCTGCTGTACGGCGGGCAGCTCCAGCGAGGCCCGGTGCAGCTCGGCGCTGTCCCAGACCTCGGTGATCCAGATCGCATTGGCGTCAGCGGGATCGCGCGCGACCACATAGGAATGACAGCCCGGCATGTCGGCCATGCCCTCCAGCAGAATCTCGATCAGCGCATCGCGCTGGCCGTCGACCGCCGTGAATTTCCCGATCAGCCCGTACATGTGCGTGTCCCCTGCTTGTGTCGGCTCACGCTAGCAAGGTGAAGGGGCGCAGTCCAAACTCCTTCTCCCCGGGGGAGAAGGTGCCCGACGGGCGGATGAGGGGGAAACCCGGTCTCGCCCGGCAGGACACGGCCGGTGTCTTCCCCCTCTCCCTCGATCCCTCTCCCCGGGGAGAGGGGGGATGTTGTGCCGCCAGACCGGCGTGCGTGCCCCTAGACCACCGCCTCCCCCGCCGGTTCGCGCATGTTGTACGAGCTCGCCATGACCCGGCCATAGGCGCCGCCATTGGCGATCAGGATCACATCGCCCTCCTGCGTTTCCGGCATCAGGCGCTGGGCGCCCAGGCGGTCGGCGGTCTCGCAGATCGGGCCGACGATGTCGGCGATGTATGACGCCTCGTCGTCGAGCCTCGTGAGGTTCACGATGTCGTGGCGGGCACCGTAGAGCGCCGGACGGATGAGCGAGTTCATACCGGTATTCAGGCCGACGAAGCGGGCGTCCGGCGTCTGCTTGAGCTGGGTCACCCGCGCCAGCAGCACGCCGGCCTCGGCGGAAATATAGCGGCCGGGCTCGATCCAGAGTTTGTATTGCGGATGGGCGGTCTTGAGTTCGCCAAGCACCGCGTCCAGGGCGTCCATGTCGATGCGGCGCACGCCCGACGCCTCGTCGACCGAGAGTCCGCCGCCGAGATCGAGGATCTCCACGTCCGGCATCGACCGGGCCGTCTCGGCCAGGAATGTGCCGACCCGGCGCCAGTGATCGGGATCGGAAATGCCCGAACCGGAATGCACGTGCAGCCCGTTGATGACAGCTCCGGCCCCGGCGGCCAGCGCCTTCGCCTCCTCCAGCTCGTCGGCATGCAGACCGAACTTGGCCTCCGGACCGGCGGTGCGGACATGCTTGTGATGGCCTTCGGGGCGCTGGGGATTGATGCGCAGCGTGATCTTGCGGCCGGAGAAGAGGTCCGGCCAGGCGCGCAGCGGGTGCAGCCCGTCGAGCGTGACGTGGATGCCCAGTTCCAGCGCTTCGGCATATTCTGTCTTCGGCGCAAAATTCGGCGTGAACAGGATGCGGCCGGGATCGAGATCCGGCACCGCCTTCATCGCAGCGCGCACCTCGAAGATGGAGACGCATTCCACACCCAGCCCGGCCCGGACCGCGGTGCGGATCATGTCGGGATGACCATTGGCCTTCATCGCATACCAGCCGCGATCGAGATGTTTCAGGCCGGCCACGGCTTCGGCCCGCGTGCGTACCGTGTCGAGATCGTAGACATAGAGCGCACCGTCGGCGGGGCAGAGGTCCAGCAGCGCCTGGCGCTTGTCGCGCCACCAGCTGCCGGTTCCGGCCGGCGCTGCCTCGGTGAGATTTTCGCCGATCTCGCGCCAGGACGGGCCGAAGGTCTTGTCCCGCGGCCTGGGCTGGATCAGCCCGTCATGCAGGCGCCGGCACAGCGGCTTGCCCTGGTCGCCATCGACCACGACGGTGAGATTGAGATCATTGGCGGCCTGCGAGACCAGGCGCACGGGATAGTGCGCAAAGGCCTCCATCGCAGGGCCCAGCTGGGCCAGGAGGGCGCGCACGCCGCGCCCCACCATGGAAACGGCGGCACAATCCTCGATCAGCGTGACTGTGGCGATGCGTGCCAGATCGTCTTCCAGGGCGCCGATCACATCCGGCGTCAGGCCCGGATCGTCGTCCAGCGAAACGGTGACCGAGGTTTCCGATGTGGACACCAGATCGATCGAGACGCCATGGCGTGCGAAGGGTTCGAAGGCTTCCGCCAGAAAGCCGGAGGCGCGCCACATGCCACCGGTTTCCAGCGTGATCAGGCGCACGCCGTGCTTCACCGAGACCGCTTTCAGCCGCGGCGTGTCCTCGGACGGTGTGGTGGAGATCGTCGTGCCCGCCATGTCCGGCCGGTGGGTGCACAACACCTTCATTTCGATGCCGAAACGCCGCACGGGCGCGATCGCGCGCGGATGCAGGACGCCGGCCCCCATCGAGGCGAGTTCCTGGGCCTCTTCATAGGCGAGGGAGCGGATCTGGCGCGCGGCGCCCGTCAGGCGCGGGTCGGCGGAGAAGAAGCCGGGCACATCGGTCCAGATCTCGATCCGCGCGGCGCCCAGCTTGGCGGCAAAATAGCTCGCCGATGTATCCGATCCGCCACGGCCCAGAAGGGCGGTGTCGCCATCCTCGCGGCGGGCGATGAAGCCCTGGGTGACGATGACGTCCGGACCGTCCTGCAGCGCCGCCAGGAGCGCGTCGTCGCGGTCGTGGCGGCAATCGCAGGCAAGATAGCCGCGCGCGCCGGGAGCGGGCAGGGCTGTCAGGTGCTCGCGCGCATCCAGCCAGGCCGACATCACACCATCCTTCGCCAACCAGGCCTGACCCAGCGTCGTGGCCATCAGCTCGCCCTGGGCCATGATCCGCGCCTTCAGGCGCGGTGAGGCGTCGCCCGTCAGCGCCAGGCCGGCGCGCAGGCGGGTGAGTTCGTCGAAATAGGGTGCGAGCAGCGTGTCGCCGTCGACACCCAGTTCCCCGGCCAGTTCGAGATGCCGGTCCTTGATCGCCGCCAGCTCGGCCTCGCCGTCACCGGCGACGGCCCGGGTGACGAGCGTATCCAGGAGGTCGGAAATCTTTGCCACGGCGGAATGCACGACAAAGGCCCGTTTGCCCTCGGCTTTCACTTCCGCAATGCGTTTGGAGATCACGCGCCAGTCGGCCAGCGATTTGACGCTGGTGCCGCCGAATTTCAGGACGACCCAATTCTGCGCATGTTCCATGTCCAACTCCACGTCTTCAGCCTTGTGGCGGGCAACGGGCGTGCTTACAGGCTCGATGCCTTCAGGCCAATGCCATCTTGCGTTTTTGGACCGATTTCCGCAGTGCAGGCCTGTCATGCGGAGTTTCGGCTTTTATCCGGCCGCGAAATGGGGCATGAGACCGGCGATGACAGTCTTTACGGTTGCGAACAGCCCCGAAGAAGCGGTGGAGCAGCTCGATGCGCTCTATCAGGCTTCCGTCGAACGTCTCCAGACAGCCCTGAAATCCTTCCTCGCCGGGGGCAAGCCGCCGTCGGAAAAAGATCGGAAATCCGGGGCCTTCGTCTATCCCGAATTGCGCGTGACCTATCTGCCCGACGGCCCGCCGCCGCCGGTGAGTCGCGCCTTCGGGAAATTCACCGATACCGGCGTCTATGCGTCCACGATCACGCATCCGCACCTCTACAGGGCCTATCTGATCGAACAGCTGACCCTGCTGGCCGACCAGTACGAGATCACCATCGAGACCGGGCCGTCCCAGACCGAGATCCCCTTCTCCTACGTGCTCGACGGGGCGGACGATCTGGACATGAATGCGGCCAGCCCGGCCGAACTCGTCCGCCACTTCCCCTATGCGGATCTCAGCCGCATCGATGACGAACTGCCCAACGGTCTGAAACCGTCGGTGCCGGGCGAGGTGAAACCCCTGTCGCTGTTCGAGGCGCCGCGGGTGGATTATTCGCTGCAGCGGCTGCGCCACTACACCGGCACGCCCTATGAAGACACCCAGCAGTTTATCCTCTTCACCAATTATCACCGCTATGTCGACGCCTTCACGGCCTGGGCGATCCGCCAGCTGAAGGAAGACAATCACTACGAGGCCTTTTCGGCGGCGGGCCATGTCCGTGTCGATGCGTCGACGCCGAATGCTCACGCGGTTGTCGAGGGGGCGCCCTGGCGGCGCTTCCAGATGCCGGCCTATCACCTCATCGCACCGGGCGGGCGGGGCAACACCCTGGTGAATATCGGCGTGGGCCCGTCGAACGCAAAGACGATCACAGACCATCTCGCCGTGCTGCGTCCGCAATGCTGGCTGATGATCGGCCATTGCGGCGGCCTCAGGCATTCCCAGCGGCTGGGCGATTATGTTCTGGCACACGCCTATCTGCGCTATGACGCGGTGCTGGACGAGGATCTGCCGCTGGAAGTGCCGGTCCCGCCGATCGCGGAAATCCAGATCGCCCTGGAAAATGCCGTTGCCTCGGTGTCCGGCGATACCGGCGAAGCCCTCAAGGCGCGCCTGCGCACCGGCACGGTGGCGACCTATGCGGACCGGAACTGGGAACTGCGCTATGCGGCCCAGGCGCGCCGTATCAACCAGTCGCGCGCCATCGCGGTGGACATGGAATCGGCGACCATTGCCGCCAACGGCCTGCGCCTGCGGGTGCCCTACGGCACGCTGCTGTGCGTTTCGGACAAGCCCCTGCATGGCGAGCTGAAACTGCCCGGCGCCGCCAATCTCTTCTATCAGCGCTCGGTGTCCGAACACCTGGCCGCGGGGATCGAGACCATCGAAATCCTCAAGCGCGACGAGGCCACAGCCCTGCATTCGCGCAAACTGAGAAGTTTCGACGAGCCGCCGTTCAGATAGGCGGGGCTTCCGGGTGTCACGGTCCGCGTTTTCTGCCTATTCTGGCGCTTCAAGAACGCGGATCGGACAATGGCAACAAACTCTTCCCTGAAATCCTGGCTCGCCCGCGCCGTCATCGAGGGCGCGCTGATCGTGTTCGCGGTGGTGCTGGGTTTCGTCGTCAACGAATGGCGCGAGGACGTGTCCGACCGGCGCGCCGCCGAGGCCGCCATGAACCGGGTCGTCGCCGAGATCGAGACCAATATCGCCCAGCTGGAAGCCGTGGTGGACTACCATGAAGCCGTGGTCGAACGGATCGACGAACGCCTGGCCGAGATCGAGGCGGCGGGCGAACCGGTGCGCGGCATCCCCTTTGACGAATATCCCGAACTTCTGCCGCGCGGTGTGAATGCGCCGGGCCTGTCCGATTTCGCCTGGGCGCACGCCCAGGAGCACGGACGGCTGGATGTGCTGCCCTACGATCTCGTCGCGGCAACCGCCCGCACCTACGGCATGCAGGCCAGCGGCGTCGAGGCGACCTGGCGGCAGATCGTCGAACTCCTGTTTGCCGGCCCGCAGGTCATGCGCGAACAGGATGTCGAGGCCAGCCTGCGCTTTACGCAGATCGGTTTCACCGAACTGGCCTCCCAGGAACGCTTCCTGATCGACCAGTACCGGCGTGTACTGGAGGCCTTGCGGGCCAGCGGGCTGGGCCGGGAGGAGGCATCGCAATAGCGCGGCCGCCCGGACCGTCATGATCGCCTCTTGCCGCGGCGCGGCCGATTGCGTACGTCCGGGGCATGACTCGCATCACACCGCTCGACGGCGTTCACAATTTCCGCCACTTCCACGGCTATGACGCGGCCGATGGCCGGACGGTGCGTGCCGGGCTCTACCGCTCCGGCCATCTCAGCCGTGCCAGCGACAAGGACCGCGATCTCATGCGTGAGCTCGGTATCCGGGTCGTGGCCGATTTGCGCAAGCCGCCCGAACGCGAGGCCGAACCGTCGGTCTGGCCGGAGAATGTGCGGGTCATCGCGTCCGATCTGGGCGATACCGGCGAGCCGCCGCACCTGGCCTTCCTGCGCAAGGGGATCCATACCGCCGAGGCGGTGCGCGACTACATGCTTTCGGCCTATCGCCGCATTCCCATGGAAGAGGGCAACAAACAGGTCTATCGCGAGGGCTACAGGGCGCTCGCCTCCGGCGAGGCCGACAGCGGTTTTCTGGTGCATTGCGCCGCGGGCAAGGACCGGACAGGCATTTTCTGCGCCCTCATTCTCGACGAGCTGGGTGTCGATCGCGACACGGTCGTGGAGGATTATCTCCTGACAAATTCCGCCGTCGATTTCGACAGCATCATTCCGCGCATCCAGGAACGGTCGCGTGAGCAGTACGGCCAGGCCATGCCGGCCGAAATGATGCAGGTCTTTCTCGGCGTCGACGGCGATTATCTGCACCAGGCCTTCGAGACGATCGGCGGTGTACAGCACTATGTCCGGGAACATCTGGGTATCGGCGAAGACGAGCGGGCCGCGCTTCGCGCGCGTTGGCTGACGTCCTGACGGTCCGAAAGGCAATTGGCCGGTCATGAACGGCTACGCACTCAGCCTGCCCTGGCGCGACCCGCTCGCCGCCTTTGCCCCGCTGGCCGGTGAGCCGCATGCGCTGCTGCTGCATGACGGGCGCAATGAGCGGGCCCGGATCTTCGCCGCGCCCGATGCCGTGTTCCAGGGCGAGGGGCGGGATGCGTTCGAAGCGCTGGCCGTGTCTGCGCGGACACGCGGCGGCATGCATGCCGGTCTTCTGGGATACGATCTGGCGGCCGCCTTCGAACGCCTGCCGCATCTGGATACCCGCTGGCCGCCCCTGGCCATGGGCCGCTATGCGTGCTGGGCCGAGTTCGACCGGGCTGCGGGCCGGCTGGTCGTGCATGCACCGGACCGGGCCGGGGCCGAGGCCTTCGCGGCCGGGCTCGGCGAGGGCATGCCCGATGCGCCGGCTGTGCCGTCCTGTACGGCCCGCTGGATGCCGCGCTGGACGCCGGAGATGTATCTGGCGGCGGCCCGCAAGGCGCGAAACTATGTTCATGCCGGGGACGTGTTCCAGGTCAACCTGTCCCAGGGGTTCGACGTTGAACTGGCGGCCGGCGACGGGCCCTGGCCCGTCTTCCGCCGCCTGTGCGAACACTCGCCGGCCCCGCATGCCGCCTATTTCTGTCTGGGCGGCGACCGCGTGGTGGTGACCAATTCGCCGGAACGCTTCCTCCGGGTCCGCAACCGCAGGGTCGAGGCGCGGCCGATCAAGGGAACGCGCCGCCGGGCGGCCGATCCGTGCGAGGATGCCGCGCTCGCCGCCGAACTGGCGGCCAGCGCCAAGGACCGGGCGGAAAACCTCATGATCGTCGACCTGATGCGCAACGACCTGTCGCGCGTGTGCGCGCCCGGCAGTGTCGTCGTGCCCCGGCTGTGCGAGGTCGAAACTTATGCCAATGTGCATCATCTCGTGTCGGTGGTTGAGGGCGCATTGGCGCCGGAGCGCGACGTCTATGACCTTCTGGCCGCCAGTTTTCCGCCGGGCTCGATCACCGGTGCGCCGAAGGTGAGGGCGATGGAGATCATTTCCGAACTCGAAGCCGAACCGCGCGGACCCTATTGCGGGGCCCTCGGCTGGATCGATGGAGACGGGGCGATGGACCTCAATGTCATGATCCGCACCGCGGCCCTGCGCCGGACGGGGACGGGATGGCGCGCCAGCCTGCGATCGGGCGGCGGCATCGTTGCCGACAGCGATCCCCAGGCGGAATACGAGGAGACCCTGACCAAGGTCTCGGCCCTGCGCCGGGCGCTGGGGGCTTCGGCATGAGCGGGCCGGTCGTCTGGCATGACGGGGCGTGGATTGCGGCGGGCGAGGCCTTCTGGCCGGCCGCCGACCGGGGCGCGCTTCTGGGCGATGGCGTGTTCGAAACGCTGTTCTGGCGCAAGGGAGCCGTCGACCGGCTCGAGCGGCACATGGACCGTCTGGAAAATGCCTGTGCGGCCTTCGGTCTGACCTGTCCGGTCACGCGTGACCAGCTTGGCGATCTGGCCGCCGAACTGTGCGAGCGCAACGGACTGACCCTTGCCGCGCTGCGCCTGACGGTTACGGCCGGGATCGGCCCGCGCGGTCTCGATCGCGATCCCGAGGCACAGCCCTCGGTCCTGCTCACGGCCATGCGGCGAACGTCGCCGCCGTCCTCGATCGCCCTTGCGACCAGCCGGATACGCCGCTCTCCGACCAGCCCTGCCGCCGCGTACAAGACGCTGGGCTATACCGACAATCTGGCAGCCCGGCGCGAGGCGCGGCAGGCGGGGGCAGGCATGGCGCTGCTGCTGGATACCGGGGGTTATCTCTCCGGCGCCGACTGCGCAAACCTGTTCTGGATGCGCTCGGGCACGCTCTTCACGCCGGGTATGGAATGCGCGGTCCTGCCCGGGACGGTTCGTGCCGCGATCCTCGACCGGCTGCCTGTGGAAACCGGCGCATTCGGGCGTGAGGCCCTGGTCGGTGCGGAATGCGTTTTCGTGACCAATGCGCTGATGGGCGCGGTGCCGGTCTCGGCCCTGGACGGCCGGGCCGTGGCGACCGGATCGGGTATTCCCGGATCGATCGCGGAGATTCTGGACTAGGTTCCGCCGCCTATTCGCGCGAAACCACGATGGAGCGGCGCGGGCGCAGATAGAAGACTTCGCTGATATCGAAATGGCTGACGCCGAGCTCGTTGAACATGGTCTCGTAGCGGTATTCCACCTCGACCATGATGATCGACCGGTTCGGCTGAAGGACGCCATTGGGCACATTCACCGATCCGCCCTCGGCATAGGGACCCATGCCCACGGCATCGCTCCACTGGACCTCGACCTCGTCATCATTGTTCATCATCACGCTGGAAATACGTATCTGCAGCGGCTCGGCGTTGAACGGGGCGACAATAACGGCGCCGGCATTGAGGATGTCGGCAATCTCGTCGTCGGTGATCACATCGTCCTGGGCAACGAGGTCGGCCAGTGCGCTCGACGCACTGGTGATCTTGCGGTCGATCGACAGGGCCAGGCTGACCTCGACCGCGCCGAGATAGAGCAGGATCATGAAGGGCGCGATCAGCGCGAATTCCACGGCGGACACGCCGTGTGTCTCGCGTCCGAAACGGCGCAGGCGGCTGAAAAGGGCGCTAATCATCGAAGGGCTCGTTTCTGAAGACCGTGGCGGCGGTGATCAGGCGCTGATTGCCTTCCATGTTCGAGAGTGCACCGCCGAAATTGGGCGTCATCAGCGACCAGCGGTAGAAGACGCGCACCAGCACGATGTCGCCGGCATCGCCCGGATCCCAGCCGAAACCGGAATCGTCCATCGAACCGTCTTGCTGGACCGGGCTGGACTGGTCGACATCGTCGAAATCCTCGAACACCTGGACATCGATGGCGAGGCGGTCGCAATTGCCGATCACGGCGATGCGGTCGCAGACTTCCTGGCGGAACTGGCCCTGCGACATGCCGTCGGTCTGGGCCTGTCCGGTGCGGATCTGGCGGGCGGCCTCCAGGACGGCATTTTCCAGCACGGTGCCGGTGAAGAACACCGCGGCAATCTCGATCATCGCAAACAGCAGGAAGAAGAAGGGCGCGCCGATCATGGCGAACTCGACCGCCGTGGCGCCGGACCGGTCGCGGCCGAAGTGGCGCCGGCCTGGCGCTTCGCCTGTATTGCCGATACTGCCGGACAAACGGATCATGCCGTTCCCCTCCACCCGAATTGGTTCAAAGCGCCAGGGTGTGTTCCCTGGTTCTGTCGCTTTCGCTATTGCGGCATTGCGGCGCTGTCGTCGCCCGCCATGGCCTGGTCGGCGACCGACAGCCGGTCGCGCTGCTGGTCGCTGAGCGCGTCGGTACGCGTCACGTCGTCGCCGGTGCGCGGAACGTCGTCGCAGACATCTCCGCACGAGAGAGTGAAACGGTTGGGGCCGCGGAACAGCGCGACCTGGCCGTGGACCGGGTTGGAGACGACAATGTCGCGCGAATAGATGACGCGGCCGACCCGGTCGACGGCAATGACATTGGTGCGGCCCTGCAGCCGGCCGGTCACCACCAGTGTGCGGCCGTCATGGACCAGCGCGTCGGCGATGGACGGATTGCCGACGACCACGGCGGAAGCCTCGCCAGGCAGGCGGATCACCTGGGCATGCTCGACGGGCACGTCGAGATCGTGTGCGGCGGCCGGCGCCATGCAGGCGAGAACCAGGGTGAACGCGGCGGCTATCCGATTGAACATGGGAACACTCCGTCCCGTCGGTGAAAACATGCCGACACTCTCGCGCGCGCGTCTGAATCTTTTCTAAACGGCGGCTCATTTATTTGTTCCGCTATTTGTTTTTCAGTTTGCGATCATCGTTATTTGAAAATTAACTATAGCGCGGGTTCGTGTGCGTATAGACTTTGTTAAGGACGTCTTTTTACTCAACCGAAATTGTTCTCGTGTTTAGTAGGCATCATTCAGGAGGGGTCGGGACGGATCGGCTCCTGATGGTGAGGTACCTACACGGGAGTAAAACAATGAAACTCGTTTCTCGCTTTTTCAAAGACGAATCCGGCGCCACCGCGATCGAATACGGCCTGATTGCCGCTCTGATCGCCGTTGTCATCATCGGTGCCGTGACCGCCCTCGGTACGGGCGTCAGCGACAACTTCAACACGGTTGCCGGCGCGCTCTAAGCGTTCCACAAACCGCGTAATTCACGGCAGGGCCGCTCCAACCGGGGCGGCCCTTGTCGTATGCATTGGCTTGCCAACGCCTTTTTAAGTCCTTGCTGCCAGTCTTGGCGGCGGAACCGAGGGGATGCCCATGCCGACCGAATTCCTGCTTGTTGCCTTTGCCGGCCTGATGACCGGCGCCGCGCTGTCCGATGCGGTGCGTTTCATCATCCCCAACTGGCTGTGCGGCGTGATCGCTCTGGCCTTCCCGCTGGCGGCGCTCACGGCCGGATTCGGATTGGAGCTGTCCGGTTTTCACCTGCTGGGCGGATTTCTGGCGCTGCTTGTCGGTTTTGCCCTGTTCGCGCCGGGCTGGATCGGTGGCGGCGATGCCAAGCTCTTTGCCGCAGCCGCGCTGTGGATGGGCTGGCCGGCCCTCTTCCCTTTCCTGCTGCACACGGTCGTGGCCGGCGGTATCCTGGTGCTGGGCCTTCTTGTGCTGCGGCACGGCGCGCCGCTGGCCCGGGTTCCGGCGGGTTGGCTGAAAGAAACCGCGCTCGATCGCGGCGCGCCGGTTCCCTACGGCCTGGCCATCGCCGCAGGTGCCCTGTGGACCCTGCCGCAAACGGCCCTGTTCGCCGCGATCTGACTCGCGTGAACGCACGGCGCTGCAATCGGATCCGGGAAAATCCCGGGTTCAAAGGCATTCTCCCGATAGCATTAACGCGACTTTGAGGAATTCCACGTCTCCTGTGGACGTATTCGTGCGTCCCAAGAGGTTCGAAGCGTCCCATGAACGCTGTCCGTATCGCCATTCTTGCCGCTGCCGCCATTGCCGCGATCGCGGTCGCCTTTTTCGTCAGGCAGGCCATGACCGGAAATGAGACTCCGCAGGTTGTCGAGGCCCCGCAGGAACGCCCGGCCGTGCGCATCCTGGCGGCACGCAACGATCTCGCGACAGGCGCCCGCGTGGGTGCCGCCGACTTCTACTGGCAGGCCTGGCCCGACGAGGCGGTGGCGCCGGGCTATGTCGTGGAAGGGCGCGGGCAGGGAATCGAGGATTTCGCCGGCTCGGTCGTGCGTGCGCCGATCAGCCAGGGCGAGCCGATCACCGGTCGCCGTCTGGTCCAGCCGGGCGATGCGGGCTTCATGGCGGCGGTACTGACGCCGGGGATGCGTGCGGTTGCCGTGCCGATCTCGGCGGAACGCGGGGCCGGCGGCTTCATCCTGCCCAATGACCGGGTCGACGTGATCGTCTCGTTCGAGGAAGAGAGCGAGAGCCGCCGGGGCGGCCGCTCCTTTGTCGCCCGTACCATTGTCGAGAACGCCCGCGTTCTGGCCATCGACCAGACCTTCGGCGATGGCGACGGCGAGGAGGTCGTGCTTGGCGAAACCGCTACGCTTGAACTGACTCTGGACCAGGCTCGCGCCGTGTCCCTGGCGGTGGCGCGCGGCGAGGTTCACCTCGTGCTGCGCAGCCTGACCGACAATGAGGGCGGTCCGACGCTGGTCAGCGGCGGTGAACCGGTCGTGAGCCAGTCCGGCGTGGACGATGCCGACGGCCGCCGTTCGAGCCATGTGACCCTGATCCGCTATGGCCGCGCCCGGCAGGTTGCGCTGGCTGGAGACGAGTGAGGATAGACGCGATGATCCGCTCCCTGATCCTTCTCGCCGCCCTGGCGGCCGCTGCACCCGCTGCGGCCCAGGCCCAGACCAATGAGCGCGGCAATACGATGCAGGTGCATATCCGTGCGCCGGGCGACGGTCCGGTCTCGCAAGGGCTCGACCTGCCGCTGAACAAGGCTGCCGTGGTGCATCTGCCAGTCGATGTCGCCGACGTTCTGGTGACCAATCCGGCCGTTGTCGATGCCGTCGTGCGCACGCCGCGCCGGGCCTATCTGATGGGGATGGGCATCGGCCAGACCAATGCCTTCTTCTTCGACGCCGACGGCCAGCTGATCCTGGATCTGGATCTGCGTGTCGAGCGCGACCTTGCGCCGCTGCAGAGCGCACTCGAACGTTTCCTGCCGAATGCCCGCGTCACGGCCGAGGCGATGAATGATCACATCGTCCTGTCGGGGTCCGTGCCCAGCGCGGCTGATTCCGATGCCGCGATGCGCATCGCCCAGCGCTGGGTGGAAACCCCGGAAAACATCCTCAACATGGTCTCCGTGCAGGCGCGCGAACAGGTCATGCTGAAAGTGCGCATCGTCGAGATGCAGCGCACCATCGTGCGCCAGCTGGGCGTCAATCTGACCGCCGGCGGCACTTCGGGCGAATTCGGCTTTTCAGTTGCCAGCGAACCCGACTTCTCGCGTGTCGGCCGTTTTCTCGGCGGGACCAGCGCGGTCGTGAACTGGCTTAGCGGTAATACGGGTGACGGTGTCAGCAATGTGCAGACCCTGCTCCTGGCGATGGAGCGCGTCGGCCTGGTCCGCACCCTGGCCGAGCCCAATCTGACGGCCATCACCGGCGAAAGCGCGAACTTCCTGGCCGGCGGCGAATTCCCGGTCCCGGTGGGGCGCGACCGGGACGGCAATATCATCATCGAATACAAGCCTTTCGGCGTGGGTCTCGGCTTCACGCCGGTCGTGTTGTCGGAAGGCCGGATCAGCCTGCGTATTTCCACGGAAGTGTCCGAGCTGACCAATCAGGGTTCGCTGACCTTCCAGTCCAGTGCGGTGACCGACGATGATGGCAACATCATCGGCCAGATCCCGGGCCTCACGATCCCGGCGCTGAATGTCAACCGGGCCGAGACCACGGTGGAATTGCCTTCGGGCGGCTCGCTGGTCCTGGCCGGGCTTATCCAGGAAGAGACGCGTCAGAATCTCGACGGCGTACCGGGCGTGCAGAACCTGCCCGTGCTGGGCTCGCTGTTCCGTTCGCGCGATTTCGAGAACCAGGAAACCGAACTGGTCGTGCTGGTCACGCCCTATCTGGTGGACCCGGCCAATCCCGACAACTTGTCCACGCCGGCCGACGGTTTCCGCAATGCCGGCGAAGCCGCCAGCCTGCTCTTCAACCGCATCAACCAGGCGTATTCGGTGCCCGGCTCCGATACCGGTGACCGCGGTTGGTCCGGGCCTGTTGGCTTCCTGTTCGAGTAGTGGAGTGGGTGATGGTCGCTAAACGCAAGACATTCGCAGCCCTGGCCGGCCGGGCCGCCGCGGCCCTGCTGCCGGCCTGCGCCGCGACGCCGTCGCCGGACCTCGACATGCCTCAGGCGCGCGCGGTCGCCGAGACCTTCCAATCCTCCATGCGCATCGATCCGCGCGACAACAGCCTGACCTGGGCCCAACTCGATCAGCTCGCGGCGATCGCGGCAGAGTACAAGGCGCGCGGCCATGGCCCGCTGGTGATCAGCTATCCCCAGGGTGCGGGCAATCAGGATGCGGCGATCGGCGCTATCGCCGAGGCCCGCACCTTTCTGTACGAACAGGGCATCGACTGGCGCATGATCGCCGGCGGCGCCTATGACGCCCGCGGCGACCGGCAGGGCGAGGTGGTCTTTTCCTTCCGCCGCTACGTCGCCGTGGCCCCCGATTGCGGGAGGACCTGGGATAATCTCGCCGTGGAAGTGAACAATCGCCACCACAGCAATTTCGGCTGCGCGATGGCAGCCAATCTGGCGGCCATGGTGGCCGATCCGCGCGATCTCGTCGCGCCACGTACGATGGACGCGCCGGACACCGGCCGGCGCCAGACGGTGCTGGACCGGTATCGGGCCGGCGAGTCGACAGCGAGCGCCCGCAGCGAGCACGAAAGCGGTGCCGTCAGCAATGTCAGCAATGAATAAGAAAGGGGGCGAAAGCGCGCTATGAACGACGCAAACAGGGCCCTGAAAAACGATCCCCTGCTGGACGACGACGATCCCTTTCTGGACGCCGCCGACGTCGAACGTATGATGCTGGGCGAAGCCGCGCCGGACGAGGCCGATGACGGGCCGTTCGGCGCGACGTCGGGCGAGGACCCCTATTTCGACGAGGCCGACTATGACGAGGCCGCGCCGTCTGCGCCCGTCGATCCGGTATTCGAGGATGTTCGCGACGAGATCGGGCCCATGGCGGCCGGCAGTGCTCTCTATGGCGAAGTCGACCAGGAATTCTCCGACCAGCCCGTGCCGCGGATTTCCGTGGGTGCGTTCTGCGAGCGCCCGGAAACCGGCGCGCTGATCCACAATGCGGCGGGCGACCGCCGTCTGGCCAAGGCCCATGTCACTGTCGAACTGGGCGGCCTGCCCGCGGCAATCGAGCGCTATCACGACGAATCGACGCCAAATCTCCTGATTATCGAAAGCGGTATGCGCGGGCGCGGCCTGTTCGACCAGCTCGAGGAACTGGCCGGGGTCTGTGATCCGGACACCAGGGTGATCGTGATCGGCGCGGCCAACGATATCGCGCTCTATCGCGAGCTGATGAAACGCGGGGTCAGCGAATACCTGGTGCCGCCGATGATGCCGTTGCATCTGATCCGGACGATTTCCGAACTCTTCCTCGATCCCGATCAGCCCTTTGCCGGCAAGACGGTCGCCTTCATCGGCGCCAAGGGCGGGGTGGGGTCGTCGACCGTGGCGCACAACTGTACCTGGGCACTGACCGAGGGCATCCAGTCGGATGCCGTGCTGGTCGATCTGGACCTGTCCTTCGGCACCGCCGGCCTGGATTTCAACCAGGACCCCGCGCAGACGCTGGGCGATGCGCTATCCGATCCGGAACGTCTGGACGATGCCCTGCTGGACCGGCTCCTGGTGCGTTGTACCGACCGGCTCAGCCTGTTCTCGGCTCCCGCGACGCTGGACAAGGACTGGGAATTCACGCCGCGCGACTACGAGACCGTGCTCGAAAAAGTGCGCCGCCAGGCGCCCTTCGTCACGCTCGATCTGCCGCACACCTGGAGCCCGTGGGTCAAGCAGACCCTCCTGTCCGCCGACCAGGTCGTCGTGACCGTGGCGCCGGACCTGGCATCGCTGCGCAATGCGAAGAACCTGTTCGACCTGGTCACGACGGCGCGGCCGAATGACGAGCCGCCGAAGATCGTTATCAACATGGCGGGCATGCCCAAACGGCCGGAAATCCCGATCAAGGATTTCGCCGAGGCGCTGGGAGCCCAGCCAGCCCTTGTCCTGCCCTTCGAGCCGCAATTATTCGGCAAGGCGGCCAATAACGGGCAGATGATCACCGAACTCGACGCCAAGTCAAAGGCGGCCGAGGGCTTCAACCATCTGGCCGGTCTGGTCAGTGGCCGCGTGGCTGCGCCGATGCGGTCGCGGTCTTTCATCGGAAAACTGTTCGGAGGCTGATAGCCCATGTTCGGCAAACGCGCCGGAGGCCCGACAACCCGCACCGCACTGTCGGCGCCGCCCCCCGCGGCGCCGAAGGCCGAGGCGCGTGCGGACGAGGCCGGCGAGCGCCGGGCCGAGGCGGTTATTGCCAAACCGGCGGTCAAGGACGCACCGGCACCGAAACCCGCCGCCAAGCCGGCGGCCAAATCCGGCCCCACCTTCCAGTCGCCCAAACCCGCAGCGCGCACGGCGCGGGTGGCGGCGCCGGACGGCCGGTCGGAAGAGTATTATGCAATCAAGACCACGATCTTCAACGCGCTGATCGACACGATCGATCTGGGCCAGCTGGCCCGGCTCGACAACGAGACGGCGGCGGAAGAGATCCGCGACATCGTCACCGAGATCATCTCGATCAAGAATGTCGCCATGTCGATCGCCGAGCAGGAAAACCTGCTCCAGGACATCTGTAACGACGTGCTGGGCTTCGGCCCGCTGGAACCGCTGCTGGCGCGGGACGATATCGCCGACATCATGGTCAATGGCGCCGACGATGTCTTCATCGAAGTGAACGGACGGGTCGAGCGGACCAATATCCGCTTCCGCGACAATGCCCAGCTGATGAATATCTGTCAGCGCATCGTCAGTCAGGTCGGCCGGCGGGTCGACGAGAGCTCGCCGATCTGTGACGCGCGCCTGATGGACGGTTCGCGTGTCAACGTGATCGCGCCGCCGCTGGCCCTGGACGGGCCCACGCTGACCATTCGCAAGTTCAAGAAGGACAAGCTGACGATGCGGAACCTGGTGGAGTTCGGCTCCATCTCGGCGGAAGGCGCCAAGGTTCTCTCCATCATCGGCGCATCGCGCTGTAACGTGCTGATTTCCGGCGGTACCGGCTCGGGCAAGACGACCCTGTTGAACTGCATGACCGGCTTCATCGAGGAAGACGAGCGCGTGGTGACCTGCGAAGACGCCGCGGAACTGCAATTGCAGCAGCCGCACGTGGTGCGCCTGGAAACCCGGCCGCCGAACCTGGAAGGCTCGGGCCAGGTGACGATGCGCGATCTGGTCAAGAACTGTCTGCGCATGCGTCCCGAACGCATCATCGTCGGCGAGGTGCGCGGACCCGAGGCGTTCGACCTGCTGCAGGCGATGAATACGGGCCATGACGGCTCGATGGGCACGCTGCACGCCAACAGCCCGCGCGAAGCCCTGTCGCGT
>NZ_JASBRI010000024.1 GCF_030149515.1 Maricaulis sp.
TATTGGCGTTGATCTTGGTCAGCTCGCCCAGGGTTTCCAGCTCGGCGAACTGGGCGCGGTCATTGGCGTCAGCAATCGAGCCCGGACGCAGGCCATCGCCCAGCGAGAAGGAGACGTCATAGGCGCGCATGATGTCGCAGATCTCCTCGAAATGGGTGTAGAGGAAGCTCTCCTCGTGATGGGCCAGGCACCATTTCGCCATGATGGACCCGCCGCGCGAGACGATGCCGGTGACCCGGTCGGCGGTGAGCGGCACATAGGCCAGGCGCACGCCGGCATGGATGGTGAAATAGTCGACGCCCTGCTCGGCCTGCTCGATCAGCGTGTCGCGGAACACCTCCCAGGTGAGGTCCTCGGCGATGCCGTTCACCTTCTCCAGCGCCTGGTAGATCGGCACGGTGCCGATCGGGACGGGCGAGTTGCGCAGGATCCATTCGCGGGTGTTGTGGATGTTCTTGCCGGTGGACAGGTCCATCACCGTGTCGGCGCCCCAGCGGATCGCCCAGACCATTTTCTCCACCTCTTCCTCGACCGAGGAGGCCACGGCGGAATTGCCGATATTGGCGTTGATCTTGGTGAGGAAGTTGCGGCCGATGATCATCGGCTCGAGTTCGGGGTGGTTGATATTGGCCGGGATGATGGCGCGGCCGCGGGCGATCTCGTCACGCACGAAGTCCGGCGTGACGTGTTCGGGGATGGCGGCGCCGAAGCTCTCGCCCTCGGCGATGCGTTCGGCGGCCCCCTCCACGGCGGCCTTGCGGCCCAGATTCTCGCGTTCGGCGACATAGACCATTTCCGGCGTGATGATGCCGGCACGGGCGAATTCGTACTGGGTGAGCGGCTGGCCCGCCTTGCCCCTGAGCGGCCGGTGCTGGGCCGGGAATTCGCGGGCGAGGTATTTGCCGGTCGCCCCGCCATTGTCCAGCGGCGAGAGGGGACGGCCCTCATAGGCCTCCACCTGGCGGTCGGTGTACCAGTCCAGACGGTGGCGCGGCAGGCCGTGCTCGACGTCCAGTTTATGATCGGGATCGGAATAGGGTCCGGAGGTGTCGTAGACACGCACCGGCGGCTCGTTGGCCGTGGGATGCAGGTCGATCTCGCGGTGCGGCACTTTCAGCGCAGGCGCGGCTTGCGGCGAGGTATAGATCCGGCGCGAGCCCGGCAGCGGCCCGGTGGTGACTTTCGGGGTTTCGAATTCGGACTGGCTGGTGGGCTTGTTCATGGCGGCGCGCCTTTCCTTCGTGTGGCGGGCGCCGGCGTTGCGTTCAGGCCTCGAGGTCCCCGCTTCTGGCGGGGAAAAGAGCGCTCCATCCCGACGCCGGCATGACCCGGATCCGGTCCTAAGGGTGACGTCTCAGCCCCGCCGCAACACCGGCGGGACACCCCTTGGAACTGTTGGCGCGAGGATGGACGCCATGGTGTGATTTGGCAAGCGGGGCCGGACGCTAGAGCGTCAGTGCCGCCAGCGCGATCACGCCGGTCAGGACCAGCAGCGGCAGGGCGAGTTTGAAGGCGGTTTTCATGGCCCCGCCTCTCTAGCCGGGTAGCCGCGCCGCCACCCTCCCCCGTTCGGGGGAGCCGGGCCCGCCGCCCGGCCCGGCCCGCCTATTCGCGCGCCGCGGCGGCCGCCTCGCGCATGACCCGCAGCACATTGCCCGACCACAGCATTTCGATCTCCTCGGGCGTATAGCCGCGGCGCAGGAGTTCCCCGGTCACGGCCGGGGTCTCGCTGGCATCCTCCCAGCCGCCGACCCCGCCGCCGCCGTCGAAATCCGAGGCGATGCCGACATGTTCGATGCCCGCCACTTCGACGGCGTGATCGATATGGTCGACAAAGTCCGACAGGGTGACATCGCCATACCGTTCGCGCAGCGCCGCGACGCCCTCGCGATAGGCGGCCAGCGTCTCCTCGCTCGCCGCGTTGCGGCCCTCGCCGGTATCCAGGCCCAGCTCGGCGGCCAGTGCCCGGCGGGCCATGGTCAGCGCTTCGGGAACCTCGCCGACATAGCGGCGAAAGGCGACCATCTGGGCAACGCCGCCATTGTCGCGGATGGCGCGCAATTGTTCGTCGTCCAGATTGCGGGCGTGGTCGAAAACGGCGCGGGCCCCGGAATGCGAGGCCATGACCGGTGCGCGGGACAGCTCGATGGCTTCAAGCATGGTGCGCTTTCCGACATGGGAGACATCGACGACAATGCCATGATCGTTGAGCGCGGCGACCAGGTCGCGGCCGAGACCGGACAGGCCCGGATCCTCTTCCGGCTCGCCGGCCTCGATATCGGGATTGGACGATCCGCCGAACTGGTTGTTTCCGAAATGGGTGATCGAGGCATAACGCACCCCGCGTTCCGCCCACATGGCCACATCCTCGATGCCGGGCCCCAGCGGATAGGCATTCTCCATGCCGATCAGCGCCACCAGGCGTCCCGAGGCGGCGATCTCCTCGACCTCGCCGGCGGTGGTGGCGAGCGCGATGCGGTCTGGATAGGCCTCCAGCATGCGGGCGATGCCGCGATACTTCTCCTCGGCGGCCTCGCGGGCGGCGGCATAGCCCTCCTCGCTCAGCTCGCCCTGGCGCACATAGACGATGAAAAAGGCCGCATCGAGCCCGCCCTCGACCATTTTCGGCAGATCGACCTGGGCATGGGTGTGCTGGCCCGGATCCAGCGCTGGCGTGCCGTAGCCGGCGCCGATATCGACATGGGTATCCAGGGTCAGCGTATCGGCATGGATCTGCTCGGCGGAGCGGACCGGATTGTCGGGCTCGCGCGGGGCTTCCGGCGCGGCCGTTCCGGACGCCGCGGCCGGTGCCTCCGGGGCGGTATCGGCCGGAGTCCCGTCCTCCGGGCCCGAACAGGCCGCCAGGGCGAATGCGAGGACCAGTGTGGATACTCCGAAACGACGCGCCGACATGATGATCTCCCCTCCAGCGACAGGCGCGGCAGTCTAGAGGCACGCCTCCTGAACGCAAGGACGGCCGGAAAACCGTGCCGGAACGGGGCAGCGGGTCCCGGAATGCCACGGGCTGGGGCGGGGCGGCGGCGATCCGCACGGGCCGAACTTAATGTTTCATTTACATAATTCTCCGCCAGCCGCGCCGCGCACGATCCTTGCTCCGTCGCCCCCTGGAGAGGGAGACACCGTCATGACCCGCACCGGTTTCTGGTTTCGCGACGGGATGGGCCGTCTGGAAGACAAGTCCAACAATTTCACCGCCATGCGCATCGTCTTCGCGCTGATGGTGCTCTACGGCCACGCCATCGTCATCCCGATGGGCAAACCCTATGTCGGCGCCTGGGGGCTCACAGTGGACTTCGTGGTCCAGTGCGCCCTGGACGGCTTCTTCATCCTGTCCGGCTACATGATCACCGCCAGCGCGATGAAGACGACGGACATCTCGCGCTACACGGCCTCGCGCTTTTTCCGCATCTTCCCGGGCCTGATCGCCGCCGTTCTGATCGTGTTTGCGGTCTACCCCTTCTTCACCTCGCTGTCCCAGGCGGAATACTGGACGAGCGCGGAGACCTGGACCTTCCCGCTGGTGATGATCGGCCAGATCGACCCGCTGGCCGGCCTGCCGGGCACGTTCGAAAACTCCCCGGTCGGCCACAGCGCCAACGGCCCGCTCTGGACGATCCGCTACGAGCTGATGGCCTATCTGGGCGTCGGCATCCTGACCGTTCTGGGTCTCTACCGGGACAAATGGCTTGTGGTCCTCTGGGCCGGGCTGACCTGCCTGGCGGGCGCGCTGGTTCTCACCTTCGGCTACAGCGGTCCCGGCGAGGCCACGATCACCACCCTGGCGCGTTTCGGCCCGGCCTTCATGATCGGCGCCTTCTTCTTCGCCGCGCGCGATCATGTGCGCATCACCCCGGCCTTCATCGCCCTGGCGGGCGTGGCGGCGCTGGCCGCCCACAATCTGGTCATCGGCTGGATGGTGCTCGACATCTTCCTGGCCTCGGCCTGTCTCTGGCTCGGCCATGCGCATATCCGCGGCCGGATCGGCCACGCCGTGCGCAATGTGGAAGACATCTCCTACGGCCTCTACATCCTGCACTGGCCCATCGGCCTCGTGGCCTTCGCGCTGCTGCCCGGCCTCAACACGACCGAGCTCGCCCTGATCATGGCGCCCGCCGCCATCCTCGCCGGCTGGGTGCTGCGCGAAACGGTGGAGAAGCCGGCGCTGGCCTGGAAGGCGCGGCTGCAGCCGCGGCGGACGGCGCGCGCGGCGGCGGTTTAGGCTGCGCTCTTACTCACTCCCACCTTTCCATTTTTCCCGGCCGGAGCCCGGCCTTGGGCCGGGCGCAGAGCCGGGACCAACCGGACCTAGTTCCAGCACGGTGTCTCCCGTTGGTCCCGGATAGCGCTGCCGCGCTTCCGGGAAAAGTGGAGATTGAGCGTGGAGGCTATCCCCTGAACGGATCCTGCATCAGGATCACGTCCTCGCGCTCGGGCGAGGTGGAGACCAGGGCGATCGGGCATTCGATCAGTTCTTCCAGGCGGCGAACGTATTTCACCGCCTCGGCGGGCAGGTCGGCCCAGGAGCGCGCGCCGGCGGTCGAACCCTGCCAGCCTTCCAGCTCTTCATAGACCGGCGTCACCCGCGCCTGGGCCTCCTTGCCGGCGGGCAGGTGGTCGAGGCGCTGTCCGTCCAGCTCGTAGGCGACACAGACCTTGATCGTCTTGAACCCGTCCAGCACGTCCAGCTTGGTCAGGGCCACGCCATTCACGCCGCCGACCTGCAGGGTCTGGCGGGTGATGACGGCGTCGAACCAGCCGCAGCGGCGCTTGCGCCCGGTGACGACGCCGAACTCATGGCCGCGCTCGCCCAGCATCTGTCCGTCGGCATCGAAGAGTTCGGTCGGGAAAGGGCCCGAACCGACACGGGTCATGTAGGCCTGGGCGATGCCCAGGACATAACCCACATCGCCCGGCCCCACGCCGGTACCGGCCGAGGCCTGGCCGGAGACGGTGTTGGAGGAGGTGACGAAGGGATAGGTGCCGTGATCCACGTCCAGGAGCGCGCCCTGGGCGCCCTCGAACAGGATTTTCCGGTCGTTGTCATTCGCCTCTTTCAGCACGCGCCAGACCGGAGCCGCATAGGGCAGGATTTTCGGCGCGATCCCGAGGAGTTCGTCAACCAGCTTGTCGGCAGGATATTCCTCATGCCCCATGCCGCGGCGCAGGGCGTTGTGATGATGCAGGATTTCCGCAACGCGCGAACGCAGGGCCTTTTCGTCGGCCAGGTCGACGACGCGCACGGCACGGCGGCCCACCTTGTCCTCATAGGCCGGGCCGATACCGCGCCGGGTGGTGCCGATGGCTTCGCCGTCGTCGCGGTTTTCGCGCAGGGCGTCGAGTTCGCGGTGGATCGGCAGGATAAGCGCGGCGGTCTCGGAAATCTTCACCACGTCGGGGGTGATGGCCACGCCCTGTTCGGCTATACGGTCGACCTCGGCGACGAAGGCCCAGGGGTCGACAACGACGCCATTGCCGATCACCGACAGCTTGCCGCGCACCACGCCGGAGGGCAGCAGGGAGAGCTTGTAGGTCTTGTCGCCGACAACCAGGGTGTGGCCCGCATTGTGGCCGCCCTGGAAGCGCGCCACCACATCGGCCCTGTGCGACAGCCAGTCGACCAGCTTGCCCTTGCCTTCATCGCCCCACTGGGCACCCACGACGGTGACGTTGGCCATTGAAAGACTCCCGTTGAAACGCCGGCCGTCCGACCGCATTCGCCGCCCCGATGCGGGGCCGCGGAAGTCAGTCGTCAGATGAAAGGAACGGCCGGACCGAACGGGCCGCAGGCTTAAACCGGATCGCGGCTGCTCACAAGAGAGGGATCAGCGGGCGGATCTAGTCGACCCGCCGGTAGATCGCCCCCTCCCAGTCAAGCTGCACGATGGTGCCGCTGCCGTCCCGCCCGAACCGGACGGCCTCGATCCCGTAGAGCGGTCCTGTTTCCAGGCCGAACAGGTCCGGCCGCGCCGCTTCCAGCGTGACCCGCCGATCTCCCTGAAAACCCAGCAATTGCGCGTCGCGCAGGGCTATGTCGATCGTGTGATACCCGTCGCCGCGGCTGTAGCGGCCGACATACTCTCCGAGCTCGTCCGCGGAGGGCTGCCAGGCCCAGCCTTCCCAGCGCGCCTCGGCGCGGGTCTCGCCGTCCCCGCTGCGCCGGTAGTCCAGCAAACGGGCGATGCGTTCGGGATAGTGTTCGATGCGGCGCTCGGTCCAGCGTTCGGCATCCTCGTGTTCGGTGAGGTATTGCAGATACATCACCACGGTCCGGCCCGACAGCCAGCCGGTCTGATTGTCCGAGTTGGAGAAGGCGGCGATCCCCACACCCAGATCCGGCGAATAGGCCATCACCGTGCGCGCACCGGTATAGCCGCCGCCATGGATCATCAGCGTGTGGCCGTCGAAATCGCACACATTCCAGCCCAGCGAATAGCCCGTGCAGGGCAGTTCATACGCGTTGCGGCCGTCCTCCATGTGCGTTTCGACATAGGCGGTCTGCGCGGCGGACACGATATCCGCGCCCAGGCCGCTGCCGGCCGGTCCCTCGCCGCGCAGCTGCAGCTGCAGCCATGTGGCCATATCGCCGGTCGAGGTCACGATACCGCCGGCCGATTGCATCATGCCGTCGGTCTTGGGCGGAATGATGTACCAGCCGTCCTCCTCGCCCAGCCAGGTGTGGTACCAGGCGAGTTCGTCGGCTGCGAAGTCGGACGTGCGGGCCGATGTGCGGGCAAGCCCCAGCGGATCGAAAACCACCTCGTCCAGCCAGTTCTGCCAGGTCCGCCCGGTCACTGTTTCCAGAATGGCGCCGTAGATATTGTAGCCCAGATTGTCATAGTCGTAGCCGGGCTCGCGTGCCTCGCCATAGCGCGCAATCAGGGCCGGATAGTCGGCCGGATCGACGCGTGTGACATAGGCTTCCAGTGTCACCAGCTCGTCGACCGAGACCGGAACCTGATGGGTCAGAAGATCGCGCAACGTCCATTGCGCAGGATCGACGCCTTCGGGAAATTCGATATCCGGCCAGTGATCGGCAATGGTCGATTCCAGCAAGAGCACGCCCCGGGCATCCAGATAGGCCGCCAGAAGGCCCATATAGGCCTTCGTCTGGGAGGCGATGTAGATCGGCGTGTCCGCCGTCAGCGGCGCCCCGGTCCCGGCGTGGCGCACGCCTTCGATCCGGTTCATCACCACGTCGTCCGCGGTGACCACGACCACGGCATAGCCCGGCTCGATACCGCCGAAGCGGTCGAGAAAGGCGTCCAGCCGCTCGGCCGCCCCCTGCGGCGTCTCGGCCGGCACGGCGGTGGAACAGGCGAGCGCGCATGCAGCAGCGATCGGGAAATGGGGAATCATCGGGCAACTCCTGGCGATTGCGATACCGCCCATAGCGCTAGCTCATGCCCGGTCAGCGGTCTTGAATGCTTGTAACACGGCTCAGGCAGCGGCGAGGAGATCGCGAAAGCGCGACGGCGTATACCCGGTCTCCCGCTTTATCTGGCGGGAGAGATGGGCCTGATCGGCAAAGCCCGCCTCGGCGGCGGCCGCCGACAGGCTGGCCCCGCGGGCGATCGCACCCATCGCCCGGGCGACGCGGCAGCGCACGCGATAGAGGCTGGGCGGAATGGAAAAATGGCCGGTAAAACATCGTGAAAGATGGACCCGGTGAATGTCTGCTTCGCGGGCCATCTCGGCGATGCCGGCGTCGTCATCCGGGTCGCCGAGCCGGTCGCGGACCCTGTCCAGCCAGCCGGGAACCGGGCCGTGATTCCGATGCCGGCGTTGCGACAGGGCAAGCAGGTCCCAGACCGCGGCTTCGGCGTCGCGCCCGCCGTCGCGGATCAGCGCGATCAGCGGGACGGGCGACACGCCGGCGCTGCCGGGCGACCAGTCCCAGTCGCCGCCGAAAGCGGACGCCTCCGCCCTTCCGGGATCGAGATTGACGGCCAGTATCAGCGCACCGTCGCGGCCATAGCCATTGCCGTGATCGAGCCCCGCCGGCTTGACGCCGACGCTCGGCTGATCGGCCACGCGCTCGCGGCCGCCATGGCGTTCTGCGATGGCGCCGGCCAGCAGAAACGACACCTGGTGATAGTCATGGCTGTGCGGCGCCATTTGCGTCGCCGGACCGTAATAGGTCAGCTGCACCGCCAGGCCGTTACCTTCGAAAACCCGTCTTTGCCGCTTCGTCATGCCAGCCTCCCGTCCTGTCCTGCACACCGGATGCCTGTGTGGCAATGATCGGATGATGACACTTCGGTCATGCAGCGCCTCCGGCAGCTGACGCCGCCGAGATGTACGACAGGGCGCACTGCCGGCGCGACGAACGCCCTTCGGCGCGCTTGTGGCCCCTTCCGCCGCGTGCCAGCTTGGCAGGACAGTCATTCGGGAGGGGGAGACATGAAACCCGTTGCGATCGCCCTGGCCGCAGGGATTGCCGGCCTCACCGCATCCCTGGCACCGGCCCAGCCGGCACCGCCGCCGGGGTGCGTGGAGGACATCCATGACGATTTCGACTTCTGGGTCGGGCGCTGGAACGTCTATGCGCCGGATGGCGGACCCTATCAGGGCCATAATGTGATCGAGAAAGTCGAGGGCGGCTGCCTGATCACGGAAAACTGGACGGGCGCCAGCGGCTCGACCGGCCAGAGCATGAATTTCCACGACCCGCTGGCCGGCGCCTGGCGTCAGGTCTGGGTCAGCCGCGGGGCTTTTATCGACTATACCGGGGGGCTCGATGCCGATGGCGTCATGGTGCTTGAGGGCGAGATTCACTACCCCGGCAATGGCAATCGCGCGCCCTTCCGCGGCACCTGGACGCTCCGGGAAGACGGCACGGTGCGCCAGCATTTCGAGCAACAGGACGCCGAGGGCGCCTGGTCCGACTGGTTCGTGGGCATCTATGTCCGCGAGGACGAGGATCCGCGAGCGGCAGAGGCGCAAGCGGCGCGGGCCGGATAAGGTCCTAGCGTCCCCAGCGGTAGCCGATGCGCACGCCGGCATTGTCCAGCGCCTGGTTGCGGCCGGACGCGAGAATCTGGCCATGCGAGATGTGCTCGTAATAGACGCCGACCGACCAGTGATCGCTGACATCCATGTCCAGACCGAACGCGTTGTGGAACAGGATCTCGTTACCCATCAGCGACCGTGTGGTGGCCAAGCGGATGCGGGTGGGATCGTCCGGCGCAGAATTCGGGTCGATATCCTCCACGCCGTCATTATAGGTCAGGCCGGTGCGGAATTCGAAATTGAGGCCATCGGCGAACTCCCAGTTCCAGGCCAGGCCCGTACCGCCGAAATTGGTCAGCCCGTTGGTGTTGAACGAGCCGTAGAAATAGGGCCGGGGCGACCAGATGACGTCGAGAAACTCCGGCGATGGCAGAAGCAGGTCGGCGGTGATGTTGGGGCCGTCCTCGACATGGTCCGACAGGTCGTGCGCGGTCGCACCGAGACGGAATTCCAGACCGCGATCATCATCCGCCAGCGCCGGCGCGGCGGCCAGTACAGCCGCTGCAACGGCCAGTCCCAAACGCATCATCATGTCCCCCTCTCCCGGCAACGGGCCGGGCTGTTTCGGTTGTGCCAGAGCGATAGCCCGCCGATCAGGCCGCGTCCAGCGCTTCGCGATAGGCCCAGTCCAGCCAGGGCCCGAGTGCGGCCAAATCGTCACGCTCGATCGTGGGCCCGCACCACACGCGGATACCGGGCACGGACGCGCGGTGCATGTTCACGTCCAGCGCGGCATTCTCGCGCTCGAGCAGCGTGGTGATGCGTTTGGTCAGGGCCCATTGCGCCTCCACATCCATCGCCTGGACCTTCGGATCGGTGAATTTCAGCGTGACGGAGATCGGCGAGCGGGCCCGCTCGTCGGCACACAGATAGGTCAGCCAGCCGCTCTTCCGCACCCAGGCATCCAGCGCCTCGAAATTGGCCTCGCGGCGCCGGACGAGTTCCGGCAGGCCGCCAATGCGCGACGCCCATTTCAGGGCAGCGACATAATCCTCGACCGCCATCAGGGACGGCGTGTTGATGGTGGAGCCCTCATAGAGGCCCAGATTGGCCTTGCCGTCCTTGTGCAGTTGCAGAAGGCCGGGGATCGGCCAGCCGGGCCTGTAGCTGTCGAGACGTTCGATGGCGCGCGGGCTCATGATGAGGATGCCGTGCTGGGCCTCGCCGCCCAGGCATTTCTGCCAGGAGAAGGTGAGTACGTCGATCTTCGACCAGTCGATATCGACGGCGAAGGCCGCCGAGGTCGCATCGCACAGGGTCAGACCCTCGCGGCCGGCGTCGATCCAGTCATAGTCGGGAATGATGACACCGGCGGCCGTACCGTTCAGCGTGAAGACGGCGTCGCGCTTGCCGTCGTATTCTGACAGATCCGGCAATTCGCCCGCGGGGGTCTGGAAGACCCGCAAATCCTGCAGTTTCAGTTCGTCGCGCGCATCCAGCGTCCAGCGATTGCCGAACACGTCCCAGGAAAACACGTCGGTGCCGCGCTGCCCCAGCAGCGACCACATCGCGGCTTCCATGGCACCGGTGTCGGAACCCGGCATCAGGGCGACCCGATAGTCCGCGGGAAGCTCGAGCAGGGCATGTGTCCGCTCCAGCGATTCCTTGACGCGCTGCACCGCAGAGCCGGCGCGGTGCGTGCGCGACAGGGGTGCATCCGCCAGCGCATCCCAGGTCCAGCCGGGATGCTTCTTCACCGGCCCGCAGGAAAAGCGCGGATCGGCCGGGCGCAGGACAGGTTTGGGGTTGTTCGTCGTTGGAGCGGTCGTCGTTTCGGCCACGTGTCTCTCCCGAAAGGCGGCGTCAAAAGCAGGCTGGTCGTGACGGCTGGCACGTTGACGCCCTCCGTCTGCCGGGGCAAGAGGCTTGGCCATGATCCCGTCCCAACGCGACCTGTTCGATATCCCGCGCGAGCGCGTCTATCTCAACACCGCCTATATGGGTCCCATGCCCAAGGCTGCCATCGCGGCCGGTGCGGAAAGCTATGCCCTCAAGGGCCAGCCCTGGCGCTATGACATACAGGGTGACTTTTTCGACGCCCCCGAAGCCGTGCGGGCCCGGGCGGCCCGTCTGTTCGGCTCCAGCCCGGCCGATATCGCACTCGTGCCGGCGGCCTCCTACGGCCTGGCCACCGCGGCACGTAACCTGGCCCCGCAGAGGCGCACGGAAATCCTGGTTCTGGAGGCGCAGTTTCCCTCCAACCTCTATGTCTGGCGCGAGCTGGCCGGGCAATATGGCGCTCGTATACGCACGGTGAGCCGATCGGCGAACCAGAGCTGGAGCGAGGCGGTGCTGGGCGCGATCGGACCGGCCACGTCGATCGTCGCCTGCCCGCAGGTCCACTGGGCCGATGGCGGCGCCCTCGACCTGCCGGCAATCAGCGAGGCGGCGCGGCGCCAGGGCGCAGCCCTGGTGCTGGATCTTACCCAGTCACTGGGCGCCCTGCCCTTCGACATGGCGGCCATCCAGCCCGATTTCGCTGTCGCGGCGGGATATAAATGGCTGCTTGGCCCCTACACGCTCGGCTTTCTCTATGCCGCCCCGCACCATCAAACGGGCGAGGCGCTGGAGGAAAACTGGATCGTGCGCGAAAAGGCCGAGGATTTCGCCCGCCTGGTCGATTATGCAGACGGCTATGCCCCCGGCGCCAAACGCTTCGACATGGGCGAGCGTTCCGCCTTCCAGCTCGTGCCGGCCGCAAGTGAAAGCCTGGCGCAGATCCTGGACTGGGGCGTGGAGGAGATCGCCGCCACGCTGGCGCAACGCACGCAGGCCATCACCCGGGCCGTTGCCCCCCTGGGCCTTGCCGACGACACGCCGGACCGCGCCGGCCATTATCTCATGCTGGCCCTGCCCGGCGGCGCACCGAAGGATCTCGTGACCCGCCTGGCAGCCCGCGGCATCAATGTATCCCAGCGCGGAGACCGGCTGCGCGTGACGCCGCACCTGTTCAACGACGATGCCGACATCGCCGCCTTCGCGGACGGGTTGAGGGCGGTGTTGTGAGGCCCTGCTCCGTCACGCCCCCCATCGCGGACGCTGGCGAGCGCGGCCGGCAACGACGGTGCGCCGCAGGGAGGGCGGAGTGAGACACATCCCCACCCTCCGCGACTGGGCGGCGCTTGTCCTGCTCACTGTATTGTGGGGATCGGCCTTCGCCTTCATCAAGCACGGCGTCGGCACGCTGCCGCCCGCCGCGCTGATCCTTGTGCGTATCGCCGGCGCGGCGATCTGCCTGATCGCCTGGGCCCATATGCGCGGTCACCGCCTGCCGCCGCTCACGGACAGCCGCTGGCTGTGGTTCGCCGGCCTCGGCTTCTTCGGCAATACCCTGCCCTTCTTCCTGGTCAGCTGGGGCCAGCAACATATCGACAGCGCGCTGGCCGGCATCCTGGTTGCCACCATGCCGCTGGCGACCGTGCTGCTGGCGCATGTCGTCGTGCCCGGCGAGCATCTGACCTGGCGGCGCTCGGCCGGCGTGATTGTCGGCTTTTCCGGCGTTGTCCTGCTGCTCGGGCCGGCCGCGCTGAGCGATCTGGGCGGGGCCGATGTCTGGGCCCAGCTGGGCGTGGTGGCTGCCGCCGTCTGCTATGGCATCAATGCGGTGATGGCGCGCATGCTGCCGCCGACATCACCGTCGGTCTCCGGGGCGGGCATGCTGATCTGCGGGGCCGTCTTCGCGCTGCCGCTGGGTGTGATCGATCTCGCCCGCGCCGCGGAGAATGTCGCCCCGACGGCCTGGATGGCGGTGATCTGGCTGGCCGTGGGGCCAACGGCTGCGGCCTCGGTCGTGCTGATGCAGGTCGCGCGCACGGCCGGACCGAACTTCCTCGCCATCGCCAATTATCTCACCCCGATCGCCGCGATGATCACCGGCGTCGTCATCGGGGAAACCCTGGGCTGGAACGTATTCACCGCGCTGGCAGTGATCCTGGCCGGCGTCTGGCTGGCCCGCGGCAAGGCCCCCGCCCCGCCGCCGCGCTAGGGCCGCAGCACCCACATGTGATCGACCGGACCTTTGCCCTGGCCATATCCCGGAGCGCGGGCAATGGCTTCGTGCAGATAGTCGCCGGCCTTGCGCACGGCTTCGGGCAGGGCCTCGCCCCGGGCCAGCCGCGCCGCGATGGCCGAGGCCAGGGTGCAGCCGGTACCATGTGTGTGTTTGGTGCCGATACGCGGGCGTTCCATGATTTCCATGCCGCGGGTCGAGACCAGCACGTCGGCGACGGCATTGCCCTTAAGATGCCCGCCCTTCACCAGCGCCGCCCGGGCGCCCATCGCCATGAGTTTCTCCGCCGCCGCGATCTGGCCCTGGATATCCTCCACAGGCATGCCGGTCAGGCGCGCGGCCTCGGGAATATTGGGCGTCACAAGCGCGGCCAGTGGCACAAGGCGTTCCCGGATCGCAGCCTCGGTCCCGTCATCGACCAGCCGGTCGCCCGACGTGGCCACCATGACCGGATCGAGGACCAGCGGCAGCGGCGTGTCCAGGCTTTCCAGCACACCCGCGACCAGGCCGACAACCCCGGCCGTGCCCAGCATGCCCGTCTTCACCGTATCGGCGCCGATATCGTCCAGGACGGCGCGCATCTGGCCTTCCACGATCGCATCGGGCACGGGGTGAATGGCGCTGACACCCAGCGTGTTCTGCACGGTGATCGCGGTGATCGCGGTAGCGGCATAGCCGCCCATGGCGGACACCGCCTTGATGTCGGCCTGGATGCCGGCACCGCCGCCACTGTCCGACCCCGCAACAATGAGGACACGGCCGGCCGGTTCTTGTGGTTCCATGGACCCAATACTCGCCAATTGCGCCTAGTTCCCGTCCTGCAGCGCGCGCAAGCGGGCCCGCGCGCGGGTCGCCTCGGCATCGCTGATCGCATGCGAGGCCGCCTGATCGTAGAGTTCGCGCGCCGCCGCGTCATCGCCCTGCTCGGCCCGCAATTCGGCCAGCGCGATCAGGGCGCGGAAATTCTCCGGCGCAAAGGCCAGCATCTGTTCATAGATCGCCGCTGCCCGGTCGAGATCGCCCGCCACGGCCAGGCAGGCCGCGTGATCGTGCAGCAATTCGTCGTCCCAGGGACTGGCCTCCACCGCAGCGGCCTCGCCGGCGCAGCCCGCGGGCGGCGGGCCGGCCGCGTCCGGCGAGCCGGACGCCATGCCGGTCCGGTCCGGTGCGGCCGCTGCTGCCGCAGTCTGAACCGGGGCCGGGGCCGCCGATACCCCATCGGAGGAGGGCGGATCGCTGTCCGCCGCCAACGGACGACGGCCCGGCCCGGTGCGCCCGGCCGGACCGCCAGCTTCGCGGCTCTCGTCTGTGGCCGGCCGAACAGGCAGGGGCGCGGGCGGCGGGCTTGCCGGCGCATCCGCTTCGGCCCGCATTGCCGCATGCGGCAGGCCCAGCGTGACCAGGACGCCACCCGGCACCAGCTCGGCACGCGCGCCCTCCCAGCCCGTGCGGCCGTCCAGCTCGATGCGCACGCCCTCGCCGGCCGGCACGATACGAACGGTCTCGACCAAGCCGCGATCATAGGGCGTAACGGTCCGCTGGCTGGCGCTGACGCCCGCAATGTCCAGGCGCAGGCCATCTGCCGTCGCAACAGCTGTCACAGCCCGCGGCTGACCGTCGAAGATGAGCCAGATTCGGCCGGTCTCGCCGTCCGAAGCCGCAGCCACATCGCGCAACTCCGCCATGGCTGGCGCGGCGGCCAAACTGGCCAGGGTCAGCGAAAAGGCAAGCAATAGCGCACGCATGGACAAGGCCTCTGAGCCGTTCGCGTCAAGGCGGGGCGGACTTTTCACCCCACCCCGGGTTCGCGCGCCGAGACCGTGGCCGCATTGCAGGCATCGTAGCCAAAGGCCCCGATCAGCGTACCGTCGGCATGGCGAACCGACTCATAGACATAACAGCCCTCGCCGAAGTCCGGGAAGGTGCCGCGCACGAAAATCGGATCCCCCTCGCCATAGATGGCGTCGGCCGCATCGAGCGGGCGCAGGGAATTGACTGCCTCGCCCGCCTCGCGCGTCGCGCATTCCCAGGTCTGCATGTCCTCGTCGACGATGCGTACACCGGTATGCCCGCCCCTCATCGTGTAGGCGGCGGAGACATGGGCGGACTGGTTGCGGAATTCGGCCAGGCAGGTGTCGATAGCCGGCAGATAGTCCATAAGGTAGTTCGACCAGCGGTCGTCCTGCGCCACTTCGCGGCCGCAGCCGGTCAGGGTCCTGCTGCCGACGACCACCGCGGCGAAATAGGTATGGCCATTACCCGGGGCGGCCTCGCACGGACCGGCCTGGAGTTCGACCGCAACCCGCATGCCTTCCTCCGTCTCGCCGTAGAACCGGCGCACGCCGCCGTCCAGGTAGGGCATGGCAATGGCGAGCGTGACGATATCAGCCTCGCCCCCGTCCATGCGCAGGCGCATCGACACGCGCGCCTCGTTGCCCTCCTGCTCGTAAGCCATACGCCCGGACCAGCCGTCATGACTGGACAATTCATAGCCATAGCCCGTCACGACCCGGGCCCCGCCGGAGCGGGCATGATCGAATGCCGCCATGGCCATTCCGCCACCCCCGGCCGTCATGCTGTCGGTGGTCGCGCAGGCCGCAAGGCTCGCGCTGCCCAATGCGAGTAGAAGGGTCCGGATCATGTACTGCCCCCAGAGGTGTCGTCCCGTTGCCATCAAACAGTCTAACACATGAATGAAGGATGAGTGCCGGCACGGCGGCGGACGCTAGACGGCGCCGTCGAACCGCTCTGCGAGATAGTCGACAAAGGCCCGCACGCGATGGGTCATGTAGCGGTTGGAGGGGAAGACAGCCCAGAGGAAGCGGTGCTCGGGCGCCCAGTCCGGCATCACTTCCGTCACGCAGCCGTCGTCCAGCGCGACCTGTGCAGCCCAGCGCGGCGAACAGGCAATGCCCAGCCCAGACGCCGCGGCCGACACCGCGGCAACGGCGCCGTTCAGGGTCAGGCGGCCGCTGACCCGGACCTCGGCCTCCTCACCGTCGCGTTCGAATTTCAGGATCTGCGGGGCCGGCTTGTTGCGATCGACGATGACGTCGTGCCGGGCCAGATCGTCCGGATGCCTCGGCGCGCCATGGCGGGCGATATAGTCGGGCGAGGCCACGGTCACGAGACAAGCCGGCGCCAACCGCCGGGCGATCAGCGCGCTGTCGGGCAGATTGCCGATCCGCACGCCGACATCGATGCCTTCATTGACGAGATCGACCATGCGGTCGGCCAGCGACAGGCGCACCTCGATCTTCGGCCATTGATTCATGAAGTCGGCAACGACCGGCATCAGCCGCCGCGCTCCGAAATCGACCGGCGCCGTCACGCGCAACAGTCCGGCCGGATCGGAGCGTGTATCGGCCACCCCCTCTTCCAGTGCATCGTACTCGTCGAGCCAGGGCCGGACCCGTTCAAGAAGGGCCGTACCGGCATCGGTCAACCGGACAGAGCGCGTAGTTCGATCGAACAGGCGCGCCTGCAGGCGCTGCTCCAGGGCCGTGATCTGTTTCGACGCCGCCCCGGGCGTCATGGCCTCGCGTTCGGCCGCCTTGGTGAAACTGCCCAGCTCGGCCACCGAACAGAACAGGCGCAGGGCATCGATCCGGTCCATTTATTCCTCACGAGAAATAGAAACCCGCCTTTTGGCATACTTATTCAATTTGGGCGAAACTCCAAGATGGGGTCTTGTCAGTCAGGGAGATTGCCATGCCCCTTGCCCCGCTTTTCCTGTCCCACGGGGCGCCGGATCTGCTCACCATATCCTCGCCTGCGCACAACGCGCTGAAGCAGCTGGAATTGCCCGAGGAGACTCGCGCCGTGCTGGTCGTGTCGGCCCATTGGGAGGCCGGCCCCGTGCGCGTGCAGACCGCAGCGCAACCCGATACGATCCACGATTTCCGCGGCTTTGGCCCTGATCTCGAAGCCGCGACCTACACGGCACCCGGCGCTCCGGCGTTGGCCGAACGGGTGGGCGGCTTGCTGAAGGCTGCAGGGATCGAGGCCGTTTCCGATAGCCGGCGCGGGCGCGATCACGGCGCCTGGATTCCCATGGCCCTGATCCGGCCCGAGGGCGATCTGCCGGTCATCCAGGTCAGCTTGCCCGACAGCGACGCCGGAGCCATCGCCCTTGGCCGCGCCCTGGCCCCGCTGACGCGCGAAGGCGTGCAGATCATCGGCTCCGGGTCTCTGACCCATGCCCTGGGCACCGCCTTGGCGGCCCCGGAAGACGCACCGGCGCATCCCGGGGCAAAGGCATTCAGGGACTGGGTCACACCGCTTATCGCGACCGCCAATCCGGCCGAACTGGCCGGCTGGGAGACGGCACCGCTGGCCGCCTTCAACCACCCCACGCCTGAGCATTTCCGCCCGTTGCTGATCGCCATGGCGGCCGCCGGCGGCAGGTCAGCGGAACTGCTGCACCAGTCCTGGAGCCGGAGCGCCCTGGCGATGGATATCTGGCGGTTCGCGGCCTAGTTCACTGGTCCGCCAACCTGGGCTGTTCCAGACGTTCGGTCACGTCGGTCCAGCCCATCATTTCGGCTATTGCCGCCAAATCGGGCGTATTGTCCGGAACGATGCCGGGGTCGGCGCCCGCGTCCAGCAATGCCAGCACGGCGCCGTGCCGGCGTTCGAAGGCAGCCCAGAAAAGCGGGGTCGCGCCTGTCACGCCGGCCGTATCCGCGTCGGCGCCCGCCTCGACCATCCAGCGCACAAGATCGGCATGCCCGCCGATCGCCGCCATATGCAGCGGTGTGAGGGCCATTCCGTTGGTACCCGCACGGCGATTGATGTCGGCCCCCTGCGCCACGAGCGCTTCTACCGCGTCGCGATGTCCCTCGCGCGCGGCTTCGAACAGGGCCGTGAAGCCGATCGCGTCGACGGCATCGACGTCAGCACCGGCGGCGATCAACCGGTCGATCGCACCGGCCCGGCCGGCCCGCGCCGGCGCCTGCAGCACAGGCCGGCCAGCCCAGTCGCGAAGCTGCGCAATCCGGACATGCGGCAGGATCCGGTCCATTTCCGCGATATCGCCGGTAATCGCCGCCGCTTCCAGCATCGCTTCGGCCCGGCTGCGCCAGACCGGCCCGCCGGCCGCATCGAGCAGGATCGCCAGCGCCGCCTGATGGCCCCGGCGCATGACGATTTCGACCGGCGTTCCGTGCCCGGTGTCCCCCGTTGACGCGCCGGCCTCCAAAAGCGCCGCGATCACGGCGGCATGACCGTAGTACGCGGCCCAGTTCACGGCGGGATCGCCCATGGCGTCGTGCGTGTCCGGATCGGCGCCGGCCGCAACAAGGATTTCGACCAGGGCCGGATCCGGATTGGATGCGGCATACATCAGCGCGGTTGCTTCCAGCCCGTCGGTCTCGCGGGCATTGGGATCGGCGCCGGCATCGAGAACCCGTACCAGCCCGGCGGCATCGCCGCCGCTCAACGCCGAGCGCATCTCGTCCGGTATCTGGGCCCAGCCGGGCACGCTCAGACAAAGTGCGCCGGCCAGCGCGAAGAGATGGTGTCGCATATCAGCCTCCCCTGTTCGGGAGAGCCTAGCTTCACGTCAAAGCGGCGCGGACCGACAATTTCGTGAACACAGCGCGAGGTGTTGTGATCACGCCCTGGCGAGCTTGAAATGACGCCGCTCCAGCCGCACCGGCAGCCCGAAATCAGCCAATTGCTGCGCTCCTATGCTGCGCAGCAATCGATCTGCGGCCGACCGGTCCGCGCCGGTCAGCCCGGCGAGATGATCGGCCACGCGCTGCAGCATCCAGAGCGAGTAGGGGATGACCGCGCGATCGGTTTCCACAACGGCATCGCCGTGCCCGATACGGACCCTGTGGAAGCCCAGTAGACGCGGGATTTCACTCTCCTGCGGATGCGCCTCGACCCACTCGCCCAGTATCTGCGCGGTATCCAGGAGGACCGGCAATTGCTGCGCAGCAAACATCTGCAGCAACGGCATCAGCGTGGCCGGGATTTCGTCACGGGCCAGGAAGTCTCCGGTCAGTCCGTGCTGGGGTGCGTGACAGCGTTCTGCCCACCCGGCCACGCGCGGTGCCAGGCGCCGCATCAGCTCGCCGGACTTCGGATCGCGCAGCAAGTGGGCGTAGAGCGGGCCGAGCAGACCATAATCCCCGATCGACGGACGTGTGCCGAACAGGAAGTCGTGCTCGCCCAGATGCGCATCGAAGGCTGCCAGAAACGCTTCATGGGCCGCTTCGATGGCCGGAGCGCTGTCCGGATTGACGCCCAGCCCCGTCACACTGCCGGAGAAGAAATCGACCGCCTTCTGCGCCGCCGCGAATTGTTCCCCGGGTGGCAGGTGCGGGTGCGAGGTGGCACCGAATTCGCGCTGCGCGAAGTCGCGATTATAGGCCCAGCGATAATGCATCGCCGGGATCACCAGCCATTCATCGCCGAAGAGTTCCAGGATCAGCGCCGCCAGGCGCTGGCAGGGACCGTCGGGATAAACTGACGGGCCAGGTTCGTGCTGTTCGACATAGTCGATGATGTCGGTCGTGTCCTGCAGGGTCACGCCGGTCTGCGACCCGTCGTCATGGATCACCACAGGAATGACCGGCCAGCCCACGCGCGGCAGGATGTGCGACTTGTAGACATCCCGCGTCGACAGGCGCTCGGTGAAGGGCACGTTCTTCCAGCGCAGATAGCCGCGCGCCTTGCCGGTGTAGAGCGAAACGGGCGTACCGATCAGGGTATAACTCATGGATCACGACCTTTGGGAATAACGGTCGGACCATACCGCGTTTTCTGAGACGATAAAGCCTTCGATCAGGCGCCGGGCTTGCGCGCCACGACTTCCAGGACCATCGGCGTCATCAGCAGCGAGGCCGGATCCTGTTCGCGCGCATGCAGGAAGACGCGGAAGGAGTCCGCGTCGCCGGGGTCGAGAAAGCCCAGCTCGACCAGCCGGTCGGGCGATTGCTTCAGCCATTCCATCGGCCAGGTCCAGATCCAGTCGCCCGGACGCGCGGCGTGGATGACGGGCGTCATCGGGCCCGGCTCCCAGCCCAGATTGGACATCAGGGCCGGCAGGCGCCGGCCGATTTCCGGATCGCCGCCGAAATGGACCCAGCTGCGGCGCACGGCCTCGATAAAGCGGTCGAAGACAGGCTCGCCGGGTTCGATGCGGAAACTGCGATAATCGACATATTCCTGGGCGACGAACCGCCCGCCGGCCTTCAGCGCCTTGTCGATCCCGGCCATGACGCCCGGCACATTCGGCACGAAGGACAGGCACCAGCGCGACCAGATCGCGTCGCATGCGGCGTGCGGCCAGTCCAGATCGGCAAGGTCGCTTTCGATCGTCTCTATATTGTCCAGGCCGCGCACCCGGGCGCCCTCGCGCAGCGCCTCGAGAAAACGGGCCGACTGGTCGACGGCGATCACACGGCCCTGCGGGCCGACAAGCCGGGCCAGGTCGAAGGCGGCATAACCCGGCCCCGCGCCCACATCCATCACCGTCATGCCCGGCCGGATACCGGCGCGGCGCCAGCCCGCCAGGGCCGTTTCGCGCCAGATGGCGTGCTGCTGGCCCAGGCGGCGCACTTCCACGTCGTCAGTGCCGATAATGTAGTCATTGTCTTCCAGACGGGCGTCGGACATGGGCCTCTCCTCGTTCAGGCGGAACGAGACTAGCGCCGGGCGGCACGGGATCGCCACCCGTTGTTTGCGGTTTGGGAGGGAAACGCCTTCAGCGGCGGGCGGGCAGAAAGTCCGTCTTGGACAGGGGCGGCACCTCGCGTTGCACGGCGAGATGCTGGCGGGCATCGGCCACCACATCGTAGGCATGCCATGCCGACCAGCTGAGTACAACTGTCATGACGACAGCCGCCGCCCAGCAGGCCAATGCCGCAGAACGGATATAGCCCGGCCAGCGAAGATCGGTTCGGTCCAGCATGTCCATTTGCCTTGCGGCATCCCTGTGCGCCCGTCGGCAAGCATCTTGGCCATCCGGGTGGTTAACGCAGCTCATATTTGATTAATCTCTTGTTCAATATTCCCGCAAAGCGTGTTTCCCTTTGCGATTCAATACGCTTCACACGTGTATTTTGTCATGAAACGACGACAAAATCCCGTGTGAGGCGAATATAGTGACAATGAGAATCACCCAGGGGAGAATTTGGCGGGCCAGCCGTGCGAGGCGCCAGGCGGCGGGCCGGGCCATGTCGGGAGCGGAGCGGGGCATCGTTCTCACCGGTGTCGTGGACCGGCGCGATCATGCCCGGTCCAGCGCTCCGGTCACATCAGATCGTTTGACGATCGCGTGAGTGGCGGCCGCAGGACATCCCCAAAAGCACCAACCGCCCGTCCCTGCCCCGAAGGGTCAGGCGGCGGGCGGCCGTGTTGCTTCCGGACCCGGTTCCAAGGAACCTTCCCCTTCCGCGCACTCCGGTCTTTGGGAACCGGAGCCAGTACCACCGAGGCGGCACTGCCATCGTTGCTTCCTCGTCCCCTCCCTTGCGGTCGGTTCAGTCTCTCCGGGTGACCAGCTCTTCCTGCAACGGGCCCTTTCGAGCCTGCCCTTTCCGAGCCGTCCTTCCTTTCGATCCCCGGGCCGTCCGGCCCGCTTCGGTCGCTGTCGATGATTGAAGTAAACCAGTGGCGGGCCGGCCGCGCAATGCACGGAACAACGCGTTTCGTGGACAAGTTATCGCTTCTGGTGGAAAAACTCCCGGGATCTGTGGACATCCTGGTGAAAACTTCCAACACCCCGAAATCATGCCCGGATTAGCCGCAAAGAAAAGCCGGCGCAATCACTATTGCGCCGGCCTCCCGCATCAATGGCAGTGGCGGACTATTCCGCCGCGACCGGCTCCCTCGCGCCGAAACGCTGGTAGAAGGTCTCACCCTTCTCGGCCATCTCCTCCAGGAGTGCCGGTACCTTGAACTGGTCGCCGTATTTCGCTTCCAGCTCGCCCGCCCGTTCCACAAAAGCCTTCGCACCGACCGTATCGATGAAGGAGAGCGTGCCGCCGGTATAGGGTGCAAAGCCCCAGCCGAGAATCGAGCCGACATCGGCTTCGCGCGGATCGGCAACGATGCCCTCTTCCATGCAGCGCGCCGCTTCCAGCGCCTGGGCATAGAGAATGCGGTCCCTGATCTCGTCGGCCGTCGGCTGGTCTGCGGCATACCGGCCGCCCGGCGCGAACTGTTCCAGCTCCGGCCAGAGCCGCTTCGGCTGCCCCTTCTCGGCCGGATAGTCGTAGAAGCCCCTGGCGTTCTTGCGGCCGAGACGGTCATACTCCTCGACCATCTTGAACAGGATCGGCTCGGTACCCGACGGCTCGTACTGGTCGCCCAGATCGGCCTGGGTCTGCTTGATCAGCTTCACGCCGAGATCCAGCGCCACCTCGTCCTGCAGGGAGAGCGGGCCGACCGGCATGCCGGCCATTTTCGCGGCGTTCTCGATCAGCGCCGGCTTGACGCCTTCGCCCAGCATTTTCAGTCCTTCGCCCACATAGCGCATGACGCAGCGATTGGCGTAGAAGCCGCGCGTGTCGGAGACGACGATCGGCGTCTTCTTGATCCTGGTGACGAAGTCGATGGCGCGCGAGAGCGCGTAATCGCCCGTCTTCTCGCCCACGATGATCTCGACCAGGTTCATCTTCTCGACCGGCGAGAAGAAGTGGATGCCGATGAAATTCTCCGGACGGTCCGACGCCTTGGCCAGCGAGGTGATCGGAATGGAGGAAGTGTTCGAACCGAAGACCGCATCCTTGCCGATCTCGGCCTCGGCCATCTTGGTGATCTTGGCCTTGAGTTCGGAATTCTCGAACACGGCTTCGACCACCAGATCGACATCCTTGATCAGGGTATAATCGGTGGTCGGGGTGATCAGCGAGGCCAGCCTTTCCGCCTTCTCCGCGGTCAGCTTGCCCTTGGACACACCCTTCTGGAAGAAGTCGACTGCGTGCTGCTTGCCCTTGTCGGCGCCTTCCTGACTGGCATCGATCAGCACAATCTCGATGCCCGCCTGGGCCGAGACGGTGGCGATGCCCGCCCCCATGAAGCCGGCGCCGATGATGGCGATCTTCTTCACGTCCCGCTTCTCCTGACCTTCCGGACGGCGGCCGCCCTTGTCCAGCTCCTGCTTGGACAGGAAGATCGAACGGATCATGTTGCGGCTTTCCGGGCGCAGCAAAAGCTTGGTGAAATACCGGCTCTCGATGCGGATCGCCTGGTCCATGGAGACCTGGGATCCTTCATAGACGCAGGACAGGATATAGCGCTGGGCCGGGTAGTTGCCGTAGGTGTTCTTGCGCAGCATCGGGCTGGCGGCACCGAAGACCTGGGCACCGGCGGGATGGTAGGGGCCGCCGCCGGGGAATTTGAACTTGTCGCCGTCCCAGGGCTGGGTCGCCTTTTTCGGATCGTCCTTGACCAGCTGCCTGGCCGTGGCGACCAGTTCCGCCAGCGGCGCCGTGGCGTCGACGATGCCCTGCTGCTGAGCCGTGGCAGCGTCGAGCTGCTGGCCCTGCAGCAGCACCGGCGCAGCATTCATCACGCCGACCAGGCGCGGCAGGCGCTGGGTGCCGCCGCCGCCCGGCAGCACGCCGACCATGGCTTCCGGCAGGCCCAGCTTGGCCTTGGGATTGTCGGTCGGCATCACCCGGTAGTGGCAAGCCAGCGCAATCTCGAACCCGCCGCCCAGCGCCAGCCCGTTGATCGCCGCAGCAATCGGCTTGCCGCAGGTTTCCAGGGCCCGGAAGGTCTTGTTGAGACGGAAGCACTGGTCGAACAGTTTCGCCTTCATCTCGTCTTCCGGCAGTTTGGCCAGCTCGGCCGAGGACCCGCCCAGTTCGGACAGATCGGCACCGGCGCAGAAGGCGTCCTTGCCGGAGGTGATGACGACACCCTTGATGGCGTCGTCCTCGACGATTTGTTTCGTCAGCGCGTCGAAGTCGTCCATGACTTCCGCAGAGATGACATTCATCGACTTGCCCGGACTGTCGAAGGTGACCAGGGCAATGCCGTCATTGTCGGTTTCGAGTGTGAAGTTTTTCATCGTTCAATTCTCTCAGTGTCTGAGAATGATCTGCTCACTCACTACTTGGCGAGCGGACAGATCGTAGTTCAGTTCAAGAATGGGGCTGCCAATTTCGCCGCATCCCAACGCAACCATTTCGGCGTTCGGATCCACAAAGGCATGGCTGATCTCATCGCCTTCGCACCAGCTCAAACCGTCACGCTGCCGGTGCGCATTGTAAGCCGCATTGAGTGCGTCGCGTGTCAGACCATTCGGCAAGCCGGCCCGCCAGACCACGCGATCACTCGCTTGGGATGCGCAAGAAGCCATGCCAATGCAGGCGAGACTTATGGTGACCCCACGCCACATGATGCCTAGACCCGCTCGATGATCGTCGCGGTGCCCATGCCGCCGCCGACGCAGAGCGTCGTCAGCGCGGTGGACTTGCCGGAGCGTTCCAGCTCGTCGAGCACGGTGCCCAGGATCATCGCGCCGGTGGCGCCCAGCGGGTGGCCCATGGCGATGGCGCCACCGTTCACATTCATGATGTCGTGGTCGATGTCGTAGGCCTGCATCAGGCGCAGCACGACGGCGGCAAAGGCCTCGTTGAGCTCCCACAGGTCGATATCGTCCTTGGTCATGCCGGCCTTCTTGAGCACTTTGGCCGTCACCGGCACGGGGCCGGTGAGCATGATGGTCGGCTCCGAACCGATCGAGGCCATGGCGCGGATGCGGGCGCGCGGCTTGAGGCCCGCCTTCTCGCCGGCTTCCTTCGAGCCCACGAGCACCATGGCGGACCCGTCGACAATGCCCGAGGAATTGCCGCCGGTGTGCACCCAGTTGAGGTATTCCACTTCCGGGTAGCGCTGCGTGGCGACGGCCTCGAAACCGACGAAGTCGGAGAGGTCCTTGAAGGCCGATTTCAGCGAGCCCAGCCCCTGCATGTCCGTGTCCGGGCGCATGTGCTCGTCATGGTCGAGAATGTTCAGGCCCAGCTGGTCCTTCACCGGCACGACGGACCGGGAGAAGCGGCCTTCCTTCCAGGCCCGCGCGGCGCGCTTCTGGCTCTCCACGGCATAGGCGTCGACATCGTCGCGCGAGAAGCCGTACTTGGTGGCGATCAGGTCGGCGGAGACGCCCTGGGGCACGATGTAGTGGTCGAAGGAAATCTCCGGATCGGCGCCCATCGCGCCGCCATCGGAGCCCATCGGCACGCGCGACATCGCTTCCACCCCGCCGCCGATGGCGAAATCGGCCTCGCCGGACATCACCTTGGCCGCGGCCACATTCACCGCTTCCAGGCCCGAGGCACAGAACCGGTTGAGCTGGTAACCGCCGGTAGTCTCGGCATAGTCGGCATTGATCACGGCGGAGCGCGCGATATTGGCCCCCTGCTCGCCCACGGGGGAGACGACCCCCATGATGACATCATCCACGAGGGCAGTGTCTAGTTCGTTGCGGTCGCGGATCGCCTCGAGCTGCTGGGTGGCCAGCTGCAACGCGGTGATCTCGTTCAGCGCTCCGTTCTTTTTCTTGCCCCGCGGGGTTCGCGTGGCGTCGAAGATATAGGCTTCGGTCATAGTGGCTTCCTTTCCCTTGGCGGGTTGGTTTCCTTTATCGACTCAACTGGTTTTTCTTCCCCGCCTGCGGGGAAGTGGGCCGCGGCAGCGCCGCGGGTCGAAGGGGCGGCGCGAAGCGCCGTAAGACAGCGGCGCACGGCTCCACCATTCCGCCGCGTGACGCGGCGGCCCCTCCCCCGCTTCGCGGGTCCCCCTCCCCACATCGTGGGGAGGAAAGTGCGTTTGTGCCTCACCCATCCTCGTCCTCCTGGTCCTCGACCATGTGGAAGGCGACGGCGTGTTCGCCGCGTTCATTGAGCGCGTGGGCGAGACGCAGGCGTTCCTCGACCGGCTTGTTCTGGGAGAGCTTGGCCTTGCCCTCCAGCCGGTTGATTTCGAACTCGAAGACCTGGATGGACGCCTCCAGCCGGGACCGCATCCCGGGCTCGATATGGGTGATGCGCCATTCGGCCTCGAAATCGGCAACCTGGGAAGAGAGTGCCCGCTCGGCCTCTTCGGCGTCCAGGGGAGCCAGGGTGCCGAAAGCGTGCACGGCGACATAATTCCAGGTCGGCACATTGACCGATGGATTGGCGTACCAGGTCGGCGAAACATAGGCGTGCGGGCCGGAGAAAACGGCGATCGCCTCCCTGCCCGCCTTGATCGCCTCGGAGACCGGATTGGCCATGGCCACATGCCCGATCAGCACCTGGCGCTCGTCGGCCAGTTTCAGCGGGATATGCGTCGCCGCCAGGTCCGGCATGCCCGGCACCAGAAGGAGCGCGAAGTCGTAGGTGCGCATCAGCGAGCGCATCTCGGCTTCGTCGTTCATGCGGAAGGCGGGCGGGATGTACATCTAGGAGACCTCCGGCGCCGTCTTTCTTCCCCACCTCAGTGGGGAAGTGGGCCGATGCGAAGCATCGGGTCGAAGGGGCGGCGCGAAGCGCCGGGAAACGGTCTAGCCTGGCGCGAACATTCCGCCGCGCAGATGCGCGGCGGCCCCTCCACCGCTTCGCGGTCCCCCTCCCCGCTGACGTGGAGAGAAAAAGGCGACTGCGCATTCCATCCCTAGAGCGTCCTCGCGATGAGCAGTTTCATGATCTCGTTGGTGCCGCCATAAATCCGCTGGACGCGGCTGTCGCGCCACATGCGGGCGATGGGGTATTCGTTCATGTAGCCATAGCCGCCGTGCAGCTGGACGCATTCGTCGATCACCTCGTTCTGGGCGTCGGAGACCCAGTATTTCGCCATGGAGGCGGTCGCCGGATCGAGCTCGTTCCTCATCAGCCGTTCCGAGCAGTGATGGACGAAAACCTCGGCCATGGTCGCCTTGGTCTTGCATTCGGCCAGTTTGAACTGGGTATTCTGGAATTTCAGGACCGGCCGGCCGAAGGCTTCACGCTCCTTGACGTAATTGATCGTCTCATGAAGCGCACGCTTCATGGCGCCGACGCCCTGCACCGCGATCTGCAGGCGCTCCTGGGGCAATTGCTGCATCAGCTGGATGAAGCCCTGGCCCTCTTCCTGGCCGAGCAGCGCATCGGCGGGCACCCATACATCCTCGAAGAAGAGCTCGGCCGTGTCCTGCGCCTTCATGCCGACCTTGTCCAGGAGCCGGCCGCGCTTGAACCCCTCCGCCTTGTCGGTCTCCACCATGAAGAGGGAAACGCCGTCGAACCCTTTCTCCGGATCGGTCTTGGCCACGACAATGACGAAATTCGCCGAGCCGCCATTGGTGATGAAGGTCTTCGAGCCGTTGATGCGATAGCCGTTTCCGTCCTTGACGGCCGTGGTCTTGACGTTCTGCAGGTCGGAGCCCGTTCCCGGCTCGCTCATGGCGATGGCGCCGATCAACTCGCCGGAGATCATGCGCGGAAGGATCGATGCCTTCTGCTCCTCCGACCCGTAATGGGTCACATAGGGTGCGACGATGGAATTGTGCAGGCCGACGCCCCAGCCGCTCGCACCCACTTCCGCGCCGGCGGTGTGGAAGACGTATTCATGACCCCAATCGCCGCCGGCCCCGCCATATTCTTCCGGTACGGAAGGACACAGGATTCCGGCCTCGCCGGCCTTGGTCCAGATCTCGCGATCGACCATGCCTGCCGCTTCCCAGCGCTCGGCATGGGGCACGCATTCCCTGGCCATGAAGCCGCGCACGGCATCCTCGAAAATGCGCACATCCTCGCGGTCGAGAAAGGCGGGCCTTGGCACGTTGAGCGGATCCTGGAACATCAACCGTCCTCCCCAAGAGGTCTTGTTTGTCGTTGTGGTGCCGAGCCGAGCCCGGAAGGGCGGGCCGCTCTCCTGGTGGAACGGTCCCGCCGGAACTCTGGGCCGGAAGCTAGAAAGCCTCCGCTTCCAGCGCCATCATCGTGTCGGCGCCGGCCTCGACCTTGGCCAGGTGCATGGCCGCTTCCGGGATCCAGCGATCAAGGAAGTACCGGCCGGTCTTCAGCTTGGCGGCATAGATCGGATCGGTCTCGCCTTCCGCGATCCTGGCCGAGGCCGCCTTGGCCATCATCGCCCACATATAGGCCATACAGGTCAGGCCGAAGAGGTTGAGATAGTCGTGGCTGCCTGCGCCGGCATGGTCAAAATTGTTCAGCGCATTGTTCATCAGCCAGTCGGTCGCCTGTTTCAGCTTGCCCTTGGTATCGGCCAGGGCCGTGACAAAAGGCTGGGTCTCGTCATCGCCACCTTCGGCCACGAAGGCATCGATCTCGGCGAAGAAGGAGGTGATGGGGCGCATGCCGTTCATCGCCAGCTTGCGGCCCACGAGATCGAGGGCCTGGATGCCGTTCGTGCCTTCATAGATCATGGTGATGCGGGCATCGCGCAGAAGCTGGGAAGCGGCCCATTCCTCGGTAAAGCCCGACCCGCCATGCACCTGCAGCCCGTTGGAGACCATGTCATAGCCCTTGCCGGTGAGGTAGGACTTCACGATCGGGGTCAGCAGCGCCATGTAGTCGCCGGCCTTTTCGCGGGTGGCAGAATCGTCGGACTTTTCCTCCAGATCGCCCTGCAGCGCCGTCCACAGCGCGAAGCAGCGGGCGCCTTCCACGAAGCATTTCTGGTCCATCAGCATGCGGCGCACATCCGGGTGCACGATGATCGGATCGGCCGGTCCGTCCTGGTTCTTCGGACCGGTCAGCGAGCGGCCCTGCAGACGGTCCTTCGCGAAGGCCAGGGACTGCTGATAGGCGGCCTCGGCGACGGCATAGCCCTGCAGGCCGACGCCCAGGCGGGCCTCGTTCATCATGATAAACATGACTTTGAGACCCTTGTTCTCTTCGCCCACGAGCCAGCCCGTCGCCTCGTCATAGTCCATGACGCAGGTCGCATTGCCGTGAATGCCCATCTTCTCTTCCAGGCCGCCGCATTTCAGCGAGTTGCGTTCGCCCGGATCGCCGTTCTCGTCGGGAATGAATTTCGGCACGACGAAGAGTGAGATGCCCTTCACGCCCTCCGGCGCACCCTCGATGCGGGCCAGGACGAGATGGACGATATTCTCGGCCATGTCGTGTTCGCCCGAGGAGATCCAGATCTTCTGGCCGGTGATCTTGTAGCTTCCGTCGCCCTGGGGCACGGCCTTGGTGCGCAGAAGACCCAGATCGGTCCCGCAATGCGGCTCGGTCAGGTTCATCGTCCCGCCCCACTGGCAGGAAATCATCTTGGGCAGGTAGAGCCGTTTCTGTTCGTCGGTACCGGCCGTGTGCAGCGCCGCCGCGGCCCCCCGGGTGAGGCCGGGATACATGCCGAAGGCCATGTTGGCCGAGGACACCATTTCGTTGAACGCCAGGTTCAGGACGTGCGGCAGACCCTGTCCGCCATATTCCGGATCGGAGGACAGGGCCGTCCAGCCGCCTTCCGCCATCTGCTTGAAAGCGTCCCTGAACCCGGTCGGCGTGGTCACATTGCCGTCCGCGTCGCGCTTGCAGCCTTCCTCGTCGCCGACCTTGTTCAGCGGGGCGAGCACGCCTTCGGTGAACTTGGCGCCCTCCTCCAGGATGGCATCGACCGTGTCGGTATCGGCCTCGGCAAAGCCCGGCAGGTTGGAATACTGGGTGATGTTGAGCACGTCGTGCAGGACGAAACGCTGGTCACGGACCGGGGCGCGATACGGGGTCATTTATGAGGTCTCCGAACGGGCGATATGTGGATCTTTGGCGGTGTGGATTTGGACTATCCGGCGCTGGCGCCGGACCAGGGATCGAGCCGCGCCTGGGCCAGCGCCTCGAAGGCGCGGGCGCGGCGGCGGACATCGTCGGGCGGGGTGCGGTTTTCCAGGCGCTCGCGCATCCAGTCGAGGCCTGCCTGGAGTTCGGCGATCGCGCGTTCGACATCCTCGCGCTGCTGCTGCAGCACCTGGATACGCGCGACAAAGCGTTCGATCGCCGGTTCCAGGCGTTCGCGGCCACCGCGGTCGATGGCCTCCAGATCGAGGATTTCCTTGATCTCGTCGAGCGCGAAACCGACGCGCTTGCCACGCAGGATCAGGTCGACCCGGGCCCGGTCAGCGGCGGAATAGATCCGCGCCGCGCCGCGGCGGGCCGGCGAGATCATGCCCTTTTGCTCGTAGAAGCGCAGGGTGCGCGGGGTCACATCGAACTCCTGCGCGAGCTCGCGGATGGTGAATTCGGAATCGGGCGCTACCGGCTTGATCATGGGTGAATGGTGTTCACACACTTACGCGAACGTCAACGTCAAATATATGACATCTCGTAAATTCCCGTTTCGACTGCCTTTCCCCTTTCATCCCGGCCGCACTCGCGGCAAAGTCGCCGGCATGTCGACTGCACTTCCGTTCCCCATCGCTTCATTCGGCGCGCTCGCTCTTGCCGCCGTCATGACCTGTCCGTCTCAGGCCCATGCCTGGCAGGACGACGACGCGCCGGTCTTTTCCATCTTAGCTCCGGCGGCGGACGCGGAGACGGAAGAGGCGCCGCCGGCCGAGTTGCCCCAGGCCGAGCGGGCCGACGCGCCGGCCGGCCCCTGGCTCGACCGGGCGGCCTATCTGGCGGCACGAGGCGAACGCAGCGAAGACGTGTTACGCACGCGCTGGCGCATCGAAACGGCCTCGCTGGACGGAACGCCCCAGGGCAGCGAACAGCGCGAGATCGTGATCGGAGACGGCTATGTCACGGAGCCGGGCGATGAGGCCAATACGGTCCAGGACTTCGCCACCGGCCGGCTGCTCACCCGGATCCAGTCGCTCGACGGGCCGGTGATGCGCAATCTGCCGATCGTCGCGCATGCCCACCGCCAGATGAACACGTTTGCCTATTACACACAGGGCGGCGAACTGGACGAAGTGACCGGGCCCGGCGGCAGCCTGTTCGAGCGCTTCTGGATCGAGGCGGCAATGGGCGTGCGCCTGACCGAGGTCGAAATGGAGACCAGCGAGGGCGAGGACGGCCACGTCACCATTCGCCGCTTCAGCCTGGGCAGCGAGATTTTCGGCTTCGATCCGGACGGAACCGGCAGCCTGGCCCAGGCCGGCCTGTTTCGTGCCTGGATGCGGCATGCCCTGCCGATCCATCCCGATGCGCTGAACCGGATGCCGGCCAGTGCCGGCATTCCCGAACGCTTCAGCTTTCTGGTGTTCAGCCCGACCAGCCCGGACGGCCGGCGCGAAACCTGGACCCGGCTGAACACAAGCACGGGCAGCGCGGCCTTTCCCTGGCCGGAAAACGTGCCGCCGGCCCCTGCCGTGGGTTACGACGTGTCGGACCCGACCGTCACACGGCTCCTCGCAGCCGGGCTGGAGGCGATGAACGGACCCATGGCGGCCGCGCCGACCGAGGCGACCTTCGTCGCCGCCTCGCAGGCCGCCCAGCGGCGGGCCGATCCGGCGGGCGCCTACCTCGCCCTCTATCAGGTCGCGCATCATTCCGGACCGTGCCGGCCGCAATCCCAGTCCGCCGTGTGCAGCCGCATGAGCCAGGTCACGGCGGCCGGGCTGGGGAATGCCGAATTCGAGGCGTTGATGACGGCGCTGTCCGACATGCAGGACGATCGGGCGGCGGCCATCGCCCGATTGCGCACGCATCTGCATCGCGAGGGCTTTGCCGGCGCTGCCGCCAACATGCTCACGGCCCAGGCCGTAGCCGCCGAACAGGCCGCCAATCCCGAGGCGCTGCCGGAACTGTCGCCGCTGGCCCTGTTCGCCGCCAGTGCCGAGGCCGATCCGTACGCGCCGCTGACCTATTGGCATGCCGGGCGCTATGCCGCGGGGCGGGGCGATGTCGAATCAGCCTGGCTGTTGTTCGATATCGCCGTTGGGTTGCCTGGTTCGGATGCCTTGCCCCCGACGCGCGAAGCCGTGGCAATGCGCGAACAATTACGGACGCTTGCCCCGGGTTTCTTCGGTCCCGAAGCGACCCGTTAAGACCTCTTATCCACATATTTTACGGCGCATTAACCGAGTCAGAGCCTTGTGTTGACTCGGGAAATTGGCATGCGCGCCAAGCCCAGAGATTCGGTGTGGAAACACTACATGTTGGGCCCGCGCCTTTGGTTTACACAATATTAACCGCGCAATAGCGTAAGGCGGTTAGGTTGAGCGAGCGATTCGGAATGTCGACCAGTGGTCCTTGGAGCGTGAAAGGGATCGATCCCCGCGCCCGGGCGCGGGCGAAATCGGCTGCGCGACGCGAAGGCCTCACGCTGGGCGAGTGGATCAATCGTGTCATTCTGGAAGAATCCGACCCCGCCAACACCCATTGGGACGATGCGCTGGAGGCGTTTCCGGGTTTCGGAGGCGGCCGGGCGATGAGCGAGGAGGATGACCGCCTCCTGCGCGCCATGGTCAACCGGTTGACCGAGCGTGTCGAGCACACCGAACAGCGCTCCGCGCGTACCCTGACCGGGCTGGACAAGGCGATCTCCCAGCTCGCCGACAAGATCACCCGCAACGGCGAACGCCACTCCACCGAACTCGCCGCTGCACAGGAATCCATCGACCGCGTCCGCAAGAACCAGGACGAGCTGACCGACCGTGTCCGCACGCTGGAGACCTCCGGTCCGGCGGCCGGCTCGGCCGACACCAAGGCGGTGGAGACCACGATCATGAAGCTCGCCCGCCGGCTTTACGAGCACGAGAACGACACCGCCGCCCGCCTGCACGCCGTCGACGAAGACACCCGCGCCGCCTCGGAATCGCTGGGCGCGCGCCTGGCCCGGCTGGAAAGCCGCGCCGACGATTATGCCGACATCAACCGCAAGCGCGACGACCGTACGGCCCAGACCGTAAGCCAGCTGCAAAGCACGACCGAGGCCCTGAAGGCCCGTGTCGAGGGCGCCGAACGGGTGACCAATGAAGCGGCGCGGGCGCTGGAAACCTCGGTGGGCCGGCTCGACGACCGGCTGCGCCTGATCGAGACCCGTAATTCCAGCGACACCGTGGATCTGGAGCGGCGCTTCGAACGCCTGTCCGACGATGTCGCCCGCGTCATCGCGGACACCCGCTCGCAGATGGCCAATGCGGTCACCGGCGCCGCCTCGGAACCGCGGCTCGACCGGCTGGAAGATGCCCTCACCCGGGCCCTCTCGCGCATGGACGATGCCGAGCGCCGCCAGGGCGATTCCATGTCGCGCCTGGGCCGGGAGATCACCAAGCTTGCCGGCGCCATCGACCGCCGCCTCACCGAAAGCGAACGCCGCGCCGCCGACGCGCTGCGCGAAAGCCAGTCCGAACACAAGCTGGACCGGCGTCTGGACGAGGTGCGCCAGGAGAACAAGGACGCCGTCAAGCGCATGGGCGAGGAGGTCACCCGCCTCGGCCGCTCGCTCTCCGACCGGATCGCCAAGTCGGAAGAGCGCGCCAACAGCGTCGTCGAGACCGCGACCGACCGCATGGCCCAGATGCTCGACAAGATCGAGGCCGGCCGCAGCGCGCGTGAGGAGGATCTCGAAGACCGGCTGCGCCAGTCCGAGGAACGCACCGCCAGGCGTATCGAGGATGCGCTGGGCAGCGTGCAGGAGCGCATGTCGGCCGTGCGCGCGGAAACCGCGGAAGCGCTGTCCCCGGTACAGCGCGCCATGTCCGCCCTCGCCGACCGGCTGGAAGCCATCGAGGCGCGCGGCAAACCCGAGGGGCCCGCCGAGGCCGGTACGAAGCCGGCCGAGGCGGAGGAAGAGATCGATTTCGACACCCCGCTCGGTCCGCCGCCACAGGCCGAAACACCGTACGCCACGCTGGACACCGACGAATACGACCCCTTCCTGGCCGATGGTCCCGACCGGCCGTCCGCACCCGCGGCCAAGCCGATCCTGCGCGAACGCGCCGAGACCCGGCCCGCGGCCGCGGCGGCCCGTGAACAGATGGTGCTGCAGCCCCCGGCCGCAGCCGGGCAGCCGGCGCCGCGCCAGCCCCAGCCGGCCGCAAAGCCGCAGCGCCCCGCCGGACGCCTGGGCGCCACGGCCGATGCCGACTTCCTCGCCGCCGCCCGCGAACGCACGCGTCTGGGCGGCCAGGCGCACGCGCCGGACCATCCCCGACGCCCCTCCCGGATCGGCCGCACCCTGTTGTTTGCCCTGCCGGTCGTCGCCCTTCTGATGCTGACAGGTGCCGGCATTATCCTGGTCTGGGAAGCCATGCAGGGCGATGCCGAACGCATCGCGGCCAATGCCCGGACCGGCGATGACTTCATCGCCCAGGTCGAGGCCGGCCTGTCGCAGCCGGACGCCGCACCCGCCGAGACCCCGGCCGCAGCGGACGCATCCGGCAATACCGCGCAGGCCCCGGCCGGCACGCCTGCTGCGGACACCGCCGATACCGGCACGGGCATGGCCGAGGCCGCCCCCGCCGCGACCCCGCCGGCGAATGCCGTCGCCGATCTCAGCGGTACCGCCATGCCGGCCGCCTCCGCTCCGGCCGAACCGGAACCGGCTCCCGTGCGCAATACCGGGGCGAACGGACGCGCCACGCTGGAAAGCGCTGCCTCGGACGGCCATCCGGTCGCGCGCTACCAGCTGGGCCTGCAGGCGCTGGAGAACGGCAATCCGGAAACCGCCGCCATCCTCTTGCGCCGCGCCGCCGAACAGGGCGTGCCGGCGGCACAATACCGTTATTCGAAACTGCTGGAGACCGGCGAGGGCGTGGAACAGGACCTGGAGGCCGCGCGCCAGTGGACCGAGCGGGCGGCCAATGCCGGCCACCGCCGGGCCATGCACAATCTTGGCATCATGTACTATTATGGTACCGGCGCCGCCGAGGACATGGACACTGCGGCGCGCTGGTTCCAGGAGGCGGCCTTGCTCGGATTGCGGGACAGCCAGTTCAATCTCGCCCTCTTGTACGAGACCGGCGACGGCGTGCCGCTGAGCCTGGCCGACGCCTATGCCTGGTTCACCATCGCCGCCAGCGAGAGCGGCGATCCGACCGCCAGCGAACGCGCCGCCGCCCTGGAAAGCCAGCTGGAGCCGGAAGCCCTGGCCGCCGCCCGCGAAGTCGCCGCCAGTTTCACTCCGCGCCCGCTCGACGGAGAGGCCAACGGCATCTACCGCAACCTGCCCTGGGACCGCACCGTGACCACCGATGCCGCCGCCGTGCGCCGGGCCCAGGGTTTCCTCTCCGTCCTGGGCTATTCGCCCGGTCCGATCGACGGCGAGATGGGCGAACGCACCCGCGACGCCATCATGGCCTTCGAGGCCGACCAGGGACTGCCCCGCACCGGACGCGTCGATGCCGTTCTGATCGAACGGCTGGAACGCGCCGCGGCGGGCTAGTCCGGCGGTGCAAATCTACCTTCCGATAGCCGAACTCTCAGTCAACATCTTCCTGTTGCTCGGTCTGGGCGCCGGGGTGGGATTCCTCTCCGGCATGTTCGGCGTGGGCGGCGGTTTCCTGATGACGCCGCTCCTCATGTTCATCGGCATCCCGCCGGCCGTGGCCGTCTCCACCGAAGCCAACCAGATCGTCGCCTCCTCGGCGTCCGGGGCACTGGCGCACTGGCGCCGCAGGACGCTGGACGCGAAAATGGGCGGACTGCTGCTGGTGGGCGGTGCGTCGGGCTCGATCTTCGGCGTCCAGCTGTTCGCCTTCCTGCGCTCGCTGGGCCAGATCGACCTGATCATCTCGCTCAGCTATGTCGGCTTTCTGGGCATTATCGGCGGGCTGATGTTCTTCGAAAGCGCCCGTGCGATCTGGCGGCGCTCGCGCAATACGGGCCGCACCCCGGGCAGCGGGGCCGGCCGGCGCCGGCGCACCTGGATCGACAGCCTGCCCTTCAAGATGCGCTTTCCGCGTTCCGGTCTCTACATCTCGGTAATCCCGCCCGTCGCGATCGGCTTCTTCGTCGGCACGCTGGCCGCGATCATGGGCGTGGGCGGCGGTTTCGTGATGGTGCCGGCGATGATCTACATCCTGCGCATGCCCACCAATGTCGTGGTCGGCACCTCGCTGTTCCAGATCCTGTTCGTCACCGCGCTGACCACCTTCCTGCAGGCCGGCCAGAACCAGACCGTCGACGTCGTCCTGGCCATGCTGCTGACCGTGGGCGGGGTGATCGGCGCCCAGTTCGGCGCCCGGGCCGGACGGCATATCAAGGCCGAGGAATTGCGCGCCCTGCTGGCCTTCATGGTGCTGGCGGTGTGCCTGAAACTGGGCTGGGACCTGGTGATCACCCCGGCCGACATGTTCGTCGTGCTGCCGCACGGCGAGGAGGGCCACTAGATGCTCGCCGCCCTCGTCCTTGCCCTCGCCCTGCAGGGCCAGCCGGTGCAGAGCCTGCCCCAGGAAGCGCCCGGCATCGTCGCCGCCCTGACCCATGAAACGGTCGAGATCCGCGAGGATTTCGCCGGCCAGGAACTCATCCTCTACGGCGCCACGCGGGGGCTGACCATCCGCGACGAGATCGTCGTCGTGCTGCGCGGCCCCGGCCGCGATCTGCGCGTCATGCGCAAGGAACGCAATTTCGGCATCTGGATCAATTCCGCCCCGCTCGAATTCGACGAGGTGCCCAGCTATTACGCCATCGCCACCTCGCTGCCGCTGAACGAGATCGCCACGCCGGAGGAACTCGCCAACAGCGGGATCGGCCTGCCGGCCACGCTGGCGATCACCGCCGCGCCGACGATCGAGGCGACCGCGCGCGATGTCTCGCCCTATCTGGCCGCCATTGCCCGCTCCGGCGAGCGCAACAATCTCTACGCCTCGGCCCAGCGCGGGGTGGAAGTGCTGGACGGCGGCCTGTTCCGCGCCTCCCTCTCCCTGCCCCCGCTCACCCCCGTGGGCAATTACGTCGCCGAGGTCTATCTCTTCCGCGACGGCCGCGTCATCGCCTCGCGCTCGGCCCGCCTGCGCGTGGAAAAGGCCGGGCTGGAACGCCTCATCTTCGAATTCGCCCACGACTGGCCCTGGTTCTACGGCCTGTTCTGCGTCGTCCTGGCCATGCTGGCGGGCTATGTGGCGAACGTGGCTTTCTCGCGACGATAGTTTCTGCCCGCGCCTCCGCCGGAGGCAGAAGGCATGGGCCCGGTATTCGCAAAGCACGTGTGCCGCCACGGCGTTGCCGCCTGGCGCGATGAGAGGAGTGCAGGGTGCCAGACGGTGTCCGGCTGAGACTGTAACTGACATCGGCTGGCACCCCGCACGCGGAGATTTCCCTTCGGCTCTCGCCTCCGTTTCCAGACGGACCGGTACGCGGGGCCTGGGTAGTTGAGCATACCCCCGGACCTGATCCGTAGCCTCGCCGGGCCTGACCGCGGTCAACCGGCCAGGACGAACGAGCTCCGCCCTCCCCACACCCCCGGATCGACCGGATCCAGGCCTCGGGCGGTGTGAGGACGGCAGGGATTATACGGGCGGCTGGAAGGGGGCGGACAAGTCGGGGAAGCTTTCTCTCCGCCGCACCATTCGCCACTCATACAGCGTCATCCTCCGGGCGCCGCTCAGCAGCGAACCGCGGGATCCCGGCCAACCGGTCTGCAAAGCCGGGCACGCTTGCCGTCACAGCGTAATCGCCACCTGGATAGTCCGGATCCCCGGGTCCACCCGCCTGCGCTTCGCACAGGCCGGCCAGGGCATGACGGTGGGGCTGGGTTTTGGGAGCTGAGATCGCCGCCGGCATGGACAAGCGCCCTGTCTCATCCATCCCCCGGGTATGAACCGCCCCATCGCGAGCGCATCCGGCACCCGCCCGAACCTCCGCGCAAACGCCGCGTCCTGCAGGACGAGCCCCCTCACCACTCCCGCGGCTTCGAGATGTTCGTCCCGGGAATCCGCGCCGGCAATTGCGCGCCCGCCAGATGCCGCGGGCGCAGTCTTTTCTTGAAGGCCGCGTGGCGGGCGAGTTGCTGCGAGGCTCGGCGTGTGGACGGGGTGACGAGACCCGTGGTCTTGCCGAGACGGCGGACCATGCGCATCGGTTCGGCGAGATCGCTGTCGTTGGAGACGATCACGGCGGCGTCGTAGAGATCGCGCCAGGCGTCGTCGACGAGGTGGGCGGCCAGGTTGACGTCGGAGCCCTTTTCCTCGGTGCGGATCACTTCGACCGTCCGCGGACCGCCGGCCGGCGGGTTCGCCAGCGGCATCCGGACGGGATGGGCGAGGAAATGTCCGAAGACGGTTTCGACGACGGGAGAATATGCGGCGAGCGCACGCAGATAGGCATTCTGCCGCTCGGCAGCGCCGGGATCGTCCGCGCGCGGCTGGATGCGGGCGGTAAAATACTTGATCGCGCGAATCTCGTTGCGCGGCAGCAGCACGGCCATCAGCCGGGCCAGGTCGAGCCATTTATGGGGCGTACCCTTGAGCGCGCCGTAATAGAGGTTGAAGCCGTCGACATAGACATGGGTGCGCATAAAGCAAAGGCTCCCGGAGGAGCCTTGCACCCGGCCGACGAAGCGTGCCGGGGGAGTTGCCGGTATATAGGCCCCAAGGTTTCCGGCCGTCAATGGGCCGTATCGAGCACATAATACCCCTTTTGCGTGTACATGTAAGAATTAGTTACTTAAACGTGCTTTTCTCACCCATCCCCCACACACCTCGCCCCCGCCACCGGCCACACCTTGCTGCGCCCCATCACCAGCGCGTCCGGCACTCGCCCGAAACAGCGCGCGAAGGCAGCGTCGCGGACGTTGAGCCCGCCCGTATAAGCCCCGAAGGCCGGCATGATCAGTCTCGTGCCGTCGGTGGCGAAGCATCTCGCTCTTAAAGACCGGCCGTTGCGGCGCACCTTTGCGCAGGGGTGGAGGTGGCCGGCGATTTCGCCGGGGGTCTCGCCTTCGGTGGGTTCGTGGCGGAAGACCAGGCCCGCCAGCTCCACCACGTCATGCACCGCGCCGCCGAATTGCGGCGGCGGGGCGGGGTCGTGATTGCCCTCGATCCAGATCCAGCGAGCCACGGATTTCACCATCGCGGCCAGCGTGCCGGCATCGCCGGCGTGCATGCGGGTATCGGCGCGCCGGTCGTGGAAACTGTCGCCCAGGGCGATGACGGTGTGCGGCTTGTGACGGTCCAGACCGGCGGCGAGGCGTTTCAGCGTGGAGCGGGTGTCGTAGGGCGGAATGAGCTGGCCGGCGGGGGCGAAGGACGAGCCCTTCTCGAAGTGGAGATCGGAGACGACGAGGACGGCGTGATCCGGCAGGACGAGGAGGCCCGCCGGGTCGGCAAGGACCGGCGTGGTGTGGATGCGGGTCGCCAGATGGCCGGGATGGGTCGTGTCGTGCATGGCAGTGTTATCGCGCAGGGCGGGGGCCGGGGTAAGGGCGCGGCGCAGGTTTTGCTGTGGAGTTTGCGAGATGGCGGAGCACCATCCTCGCCCTTGAGGGGGTGAGGCGCGGTCCGCGCAGCGGACGTCCTTGTCCGGGGGACAAGGACGAGCAACGAACGGGACCGCTGCGTAGCAGCGGTGGAGTGGGTGGGGGCGAGGTGCTTGAAACTATAAGCACCGGGATTCACCCCGTCCGACCCCTCCTTCGCTGAAGCTACGGAGGGCCCACCTTCCCCATCAAGGGGAAGGATGACGCGGTTGCACCGCTGGAGTCTTCCGGGGACACGTACCGGAGGTACATGTCCCTCTTGATCCCCTAGTCCAGCCGCATTGCCTCGGCGATCAGCTCCTCCGAGGCGACGTCTTCCAGGATGCTTTCATGGCCCTCTCCATAGACGGGCTCCTTGCCGATTTCCAGCATGACGGGGACGGCGAGCGGGGAGATGCGGTCAAGGTTCATATGGTCGATATGGCCCTCGATGCGCGAGAGCGCGGTGCCCAGGCGGTGGATGTCGAGAAGGCCGGAGCCGGCGTCCGCCCAGGCGGCCTCGAGGAGGATATGGCCGGGCTCGTGCTCGCGCAGGACATTGTAGATGAGATCGGTGGACATGGTGACCTGGCGGCCGGACTTCTCCTGGCCGGGAAAGCGGCGCTCGATCAGGCCGGCGATGACGGCGCAATTGCGGAAGGTGCGCATCATCAGCTGGCTTTCCGCCAGCCAGGCGTCGAGATCGTCGCCCATCATGTCCTCGGCAAAGAGGGCGTCGAAATCGAGGCCGGACATGTCCCTGAGGCCCCAGACCGAGAGGGCGTATTCATTGGCGACAAAACCCATGGGCCGCATGCGCATGCGTTCCAGCCGGCGGGTCAGCAGCATGCCCAGCGTCTGGTGCGCCAGACGGCCCTCGAACGGGTAGCAGACAAGATAATAGCGCGCCGCGCGCGGAAAGGTTTCCACCAGGAGCCCGCCGGCAGACGGCAGACGGGAGTGTCTGCGCTGCAGCGACAGCCAGCCGCGCACCTGTTCGGGCAGGGCGTGCCATTTATCCGGATCGTGGACGAGGTCGCGCACGCGCGCGGCGAGATAGGTGGAGAGGGGGAATTTGCCGCCATTATAGGCGGGGATGCGCGGATCGCTGTCGGCGGAGCGGGTGACCCGGGCGGCCATCTCCTCGATCCCCTCGAAACGCAGCACCTGGCCGGCGAAGAGGAAGGTGTCGCCGGGGACGAGCTGGTCTAGGAACCATTCCTCGATCTGGCCGAGCCGGAACCCGCCGCGCCCCTTCGAGGATATGACGACATCCAGCATCGGGCTTTCCACGATGGTGCCGACATTGAGCCGGTGACGCTGGGCGATCTGCGGCGTGCGCACGCCCCAGCGCCCGTCCTTGCGCCTGACGAGACGGCGGAAACGCTCGTATGTTTGCAGCGCATAACCGCCGGTGGCGGTGAAATCGAGCACCTTGTCGAACGTCTCGCGATTCAGCTCGGCATAGGGGGCGGCGCTGCGGATCTCGTCGAAGAATTCGTCCTCCTGGAAGGGCTCGCCACAGCCGCGGCCCATGATGTGCTGGGCCAGCACGTCCAGCGCGCCGGCCTTCAGGGGTTCGCCGTCCAGCGCATTGGCAGCGACGGCTTCCGCGGCGGCCTGGCATTCCAGGTGCTCGAACCGGTTGGTCGGGGCGAGCAGGGCTTTGGACGGCGCATCCAGCCGGTGATTGGAGCGGCCCAGGCGCTGGATCAGGCGCGAGGAGCCTTTCGGCGCGCCCATCTGGACGACGAGATCGACATCGCCCCAGTCGATGCCCAGATCGAGGGTCGAGGTGCACACCACCGCCTTGAGCCGGCCCGCCGCCATCGCCGCCTCCACCTTGCGGCGCTGCTCCGGCGACAGCGAGCCGTGATGCAGGGCGATGGGCAGATTGTCCGCATTGATGTTCCACAACTCCTGGAAGGTCAGCTCGGCCTGGGAGCGGGTATTGACGAAGACCAGCGCCATCCTGGCCTGCTTGATGCGCTCATAGACGTCGGCGATGGCGTGGCGGCCGGAATGGCCGGCCCAGGGAATGCGCTCGCCGGGATCGAGAATCTCCACCTGCGGCCGCGCCCCGGCGGCCCCGCGCACGATTTCGGCGAAAACCGGATCGCCGCCCGGTGTCTGCGGTGCCAGCCAGCGCGCCAGCCCGCCCTCGTCCGCGACCGTGGCCGAAAGGCCCGCGCGGCGCGCATCCGGCGCCCAGCGCGCGATGGCGGCCAGGCCCAGGCTGAGCAGGTCGCCGCGCTTTTGCGGCGCGATGGCATGGATCTCGTCGATGACGATGCGTCTGAGATCGCGAAAGAAGGTCCCCGCATTCGCCGTGGCGCAGAACAGGGCGAGCTGTTCCGGCGTGGTCAGCAGGATGTCCGGCGGATGGGCGCGCTGGCGCTGGCGCTTGGACGGCGAGGTATCGCCGGTGCGTGTCTCGATGCGGATGTCCAGCCCCATCTCCTCGACCGGCGTCGTCAGATTGCGGGCGACATCCACCGACAGCGCCTTGAGGGGCGAGATATAGAGCGTGTGCAGACGGTGCGGACGCTGGCGCCCCCTGCCCCCGCCGGCGATATCCGCCAGTTCGATCAGGCTGGGCAGGAAACCGCCCAGCGTCTTGCCGCCGCCGGTGGGTGCGATCAGCAGCGCGTCGCGCCTCGCCCGCGCCGCCTCGATCATGGCCAGCTGATGCGGCCGCACGCGCCAGCCCCGGCTGGCGAACCAGTCGGCAAAGCCTTGCGGCAGAAGCGGAGGCACCTGGGTGTCGGGCATGCGACTTCGTTAGCGCATCGGCCGCGCCGGCGCGACAGGCAAGCCCGGAAGAAGCGGGGACAAGCGGCGAAAGCGTCCCCCTGCCAACCCTGCCGTGTTTTCGCCATGCTTGGACGCAATGAGTAGCATAGCGAGGGAAGAGACACATGGCCGGACCCGTCATCGAACGGTTCGCGGCGCTGGACAGCGCCTATCGTGAGCACACTGGCCGCGGCGAGCGCCTTTACGCGCGCTTTTCCGCCCTGGCCGGCCTGTCCTGCGATGCCGCACCGGACGCGCTTGCCAGCCACGCCCTGGCCATTCGCGACGCACTCAATGACGGGCTGGGCATGTGGCGCGCTCCCGCCAGGTCGATGCGCCTGGTCTTCGGCGCCGCACTGGCGGCCGCCGACCGGACGGCCGCCCATTTCTTCGAGGCCCGCGAAGCCCTGGCGCGCCAGCGCAAGGCGCGCGGCGGCCGGCGGCTGACCCATGGCGGCGCCTGTGCGGCGTTGGGCCTGGTCGCGGGCGGTGGACAAGCCCATCACGCCGACACGTTCTACGACATCCTGGAAACCATCGCCGCGCCTTGGTGGCGCCGGGACGCGGCGCGCGAGGAAGTCGTCGCCGCGATCTTCGCCGCGATGGGCGAAACACCCGAAGACGCCCTGACACATCTCGAAAAGGCCCGCACCGCCCTTCTCACCGCGGGCGTACCCAGGGCCGATGCCGAGGCGGCGGCCTGCGAAATCGCCTTCTATGACTATGACGCCACCGCCATCGCCCCGGCCTGGACCACGCTGAACACGGCGCTGCGCAACCACAACAAACTGCGCCACGGGGTCGGCAAGACAGGGCTCGCCGTGCTGGCCGCCCAGGGCAATAATCCCTCCACGGCGAAGGCCCTGATCGGGAATTTCGACGCGGTCCGGTCGCTCGAGCCGCGCCCGCCGGCCAATGTCGCGGCCAAGCTGGCCCTGCGGCTGACCCAGGCCCAGATCGGCGACACGGCACCCATCGCCGCCGCGCGCGACCTCGCCGCCATACTGGCCGCCCAGGCCGCCATGATCGCGGCCGTTACAGCAGCCTCCTCGGCCGCGGCAGTCGCGGCCACGTCGTAATGCGTGACACAGGCCCGTTCCGCGGGCATTCTGCAATCTCGTATCCACGGCCGGAACCGGGGGGAGAACCGTGCCGTTTCGAACCCTGCAGTCCGACCGGATCGTCGAAACGCTGGAACGCCTGTCGGCACGGACCCGCGAGCGTTTTCCCAGCGCCAGTCTGAACAATGTGATCCTGGAGCTCATCGAGCTGGGCAAGCGCGACCGCCGCCGCAGCCGGCGCCTGTCACGGCCCTACCTGCTGCTGCGCAGCGGCACGTTTCTGGCCGTCGCCCTGGCCGTGGCCGGGCTGGCCTATATCGGTTCCGCCTTCTTTGCCTGGGTCGAGGTCGACGGCACCAAGGCCGACATCTTCACCGTGTTCGAAGGGGTGGAGGCCGGACTGAACATCGTCATCCTGACCGCCGTGGCGATCTTCACCCTGATGCGGGTGGAGGAAAGGCTGAAACGGTCGCTGGCGCTGGACGACCTGCACGAGCTGCGCTCGGTCGCCCATGTCATCGACATGCACCAGCTGACCAAGGACCCGACCGCCGTGCTGCGCCTGGGTCCGCGCACCGCTTCGTCGCCGGCGCGGGAAATGAGCGAGTTCGAGCTGTCGCGCTATCTGGACTATTGCGCGGAGGCGCTCAGCCTGGCCGGCAAGATCGCCGCACTCTATGCCCAGAATTCGCGGGATCCGGTGGTGATTGCGGCGGTGAACGATATCGAGACGCTGACCTCCAACATGTCCTCGAAAATCTGGCAGAAAATCATGATCATACGGCAGTCGTCCGACAATGGCGCCGGATAGCGTCTTTGGCGTTCCCCTGTCCGGGGAAGGGTGCTAGTAGCGGTTTGGCACGCTGATCGCGAAGGGGAGCGACCCATGAATTTCGACGAATTCCTGAATCCGGAAACCATGGCGGTTCTTGCCGAACGGGCCATCGCCGCGGGCACGAACCTGGTCCTTGCCGCGCTGATCCTGATCGTCGGCTTCATCGTCGCCGGGATGATCCGGCGCGGCGTGCGCAAGGCGGCAGAGCGGTCCGCCCGCCTCGACAACACCCTGGCCAGCTTCTTCGCCTCGATCGCCTATTACGGTGTCGTCGCCATCGTCCTGATCGCGGTGCTGAACAAGTTCGGCGTCGCGACCACCAGCATGGTGGCCGCCCTGGGCGCCATCACCCTGGCGATCGGCTTCGCGCTGCAGGGCACACTGTCCAATATTGCCGCCGGCGTGATGATCATCGCCTTTCGCCCCTACGCGCTTGGTGACTGGGTCGAGGTCGCCGGCGTCTCCGGCACGGTGAAGGATGTGAACCTGTTCACCACCGAACTGGCCACGGCCGACAACAAGAAGATCATCATCCCCAACGGCCAGGCCTGGGGCGATGTGATCACCAACTATTCCGCCAACCCGACCCGGCGCGTCGATTTCACCTTCTCGATCGATTACGGCGACGATATCGACAAGGCGATGCAGGTGATCAAGGACACACTGGGCCAGGATGCGCGCATCCACACCGACCCGGAAATCTTCACGGCGGTGGCCGCACACGGCGAGTCCTCGGTGGATATTGTCACCCGTGTCTGGGTGAATACGGGCGATTACTGGGGCGTGCATTTCGACGGCATGAAGTCGGTCAAGCAAGCCTTCGACAGGAACGGCATCTCCATCCCCTACCCGCATCGGGTCACTATCGCGCGGAAGGGTTAGGCGCGGCCCCGATTGTGCCGCATTTGACGATAGAGTGGCGATATGAGCGAACAGACGACCCGGCAGCGGCGCACCTTCGTGCAGCGCCTGACGAGGATCTCCTCGACGGACATCCTCCGTCTTGTCTTCCTTTGCGTGCTTGCGGGCTTCCTGCTGGCCGCCCTGAACGTCAATCCGCGCGATCTGTGGATCGATTTCTTCGGCACGCTGGCGGAAAGCTGGAGCCGCTTCGTCAGCTTCATCGTCGACAGTGCAGGCTGGGCGGTCGAATATTTCCTGCTGGGCGCGGTGCTGGTCGTTCCCATCTGGATCGTCTTCCGGCTGATCCGCGCCGCCGGACGGGAATGAGTATGCGGACAGCCCGCTTCTTCACCATCTCTTAACCAGCCCCCTTTGCCAGATATCAACACTAGGCGCCGTAAACCGCCCTTGATGGGACGCACGGCAATGGACATTCTCGGCGTGGAGGACACGCACGACAGGGGGGCGCCGTTGACGGGCCATTCAGCCCCGCTCCTGTTGCAGTCCAACCCTTTCCTGCGCTCGATCCTGATTTCGCTGATGCGCGATGCGGGCAGCGACGATGTCATGGTTGCCCGTTGCGCCGGGAGCGCGCTGGCCGCCATGGGTCAGCGCCCGCCCAGCGTCCTTGTGTCCGACTGGAACGACCACGACACGGCCGAGGAAGACCGGTTGCGGATGGTCCGGCGTATCCGCGAATCCTCGGGTACGGGATTCGACCGCACCCCGATCATCATGATTTCCCAGCCGCGCTCGCGGCGCGAAATCGAGTTGGCGCGCGATGCCGGCGTCACCGAATTCATCGTCACGCCGGTCGCCCCGATCACGCTGCGGCATCGCCTGCAATCGGTGAAGGACAAGCCGCGCAAATTTGTGCAGTCCCCGCGCTTCAACGGCCCGGACCGCCGGCGCCGCAAGCGTCATGCCCTCGGCCCCAGCTACAAGCGCATGGCCGATGTGGACGCCGGGCTGACAACGCCTATGGGCGCCGCCCGCGCGGCGGCTGTGGCACTCGTCCAGGAAACCCAGCTGACCGGCGATCCGCTGGCGGTACGTGTCGCCCGCTCGCTGCAGCGCTACATCTCCTTCATCCGGGACTACACGCCCGTCGAGGCCGAGATTGCCCACATGCATCGCGCCGCGCTGGCCCAGCTGACGCGCATGGCCGAGGACGGCAATCCGCTGCGCGAGCCGGTTGTGACGGGCCTGGAGGAGGTGGTGGGCCGGCGCATGAAGCGCCGCTGAAACGGCTGGCCGCCCGGCTGCGCCTGACCTATCACAAGGCGGTAGGCAAGCCGGAATTCCCGCCATGGACGACGATATCCAGACCCGCCTCGACACGATCGCACCGCTCATTGTCGACGGTTCGCCGCACGCTGTTGCCCTCGGGTTTCGCATCGACTCGCTGACTCCGGGCCGGGCGACGATGTCCGCGCCCTTCTCGCAGGCGCTGATCGGCGACCCCGAAGCCGGCACGCTGCATGGCGGCGTAATCACGGCGCTGCTGGATCATTGCTGCGGCATGGCCGCCTTCGGCGGTTTTGGCGCCAGGGATACGCCGGCCACGCTGGACCTTCGCATCGACTACATGCGCCCGGCCAGGCCCGGACACGACATCACGGCCCAGGCCCGCTGCCTCAAATCCCACGGTCTCGTCGCCTTTGTCCGGGCCACGGCGCATGACGGCGATATCGAGGACCCGGTCGCCATCGCCCAGGCGGCCTTCATGATCACCCGGGCGTCCAAGGCTGCCCAGGACCGGGCCGTGCGAGCCATCCGCGAAGGAGACGGCACATGAGCCGGGTCTTGCTGGACACGCTGATGACGGCGCCCTACGTGGCCCGCTTCGGCGTCAGGCTGGAGATGAAGGGCACCGAGCTGACCGGCGTGCTGCCCTTCAGCAATGACCTTGTCGGCAATCCGCTGATCCCCGCCCTGCACGGCGGGGCGGTCGGCGCCTTCCTGGAAATCGTCGCCTCGGGCTCGCTTCTGGTCAGCCAGCCCATGGCCCGGCTGCCCAGGCCGATCGATGTGGCCATCGACTATCTGCGGCCTGCGCGCGATCAGGACGTGTTCGCCCGCGCCATCGTCGCCCGGTCCGGCCGCCGTGTCGCCAATGTCCGCGCCGAGGCCTGGCAGGGCCGTACGGATGCGCCCGTGGCCACGCTGCACGGGCATTTCCTGATCACGCCGGAAAGTTCCGGCGCCGCGCAAGGGTGACCGTCCGGTTAAGGGGCTGACAGTTTGTGGCCGAAGCCTGACTCAGGTTTAGGGCCGGTGCCACCCGTACGAAAAGCCGCACGGGCGATCCTGTTGCTGCGGTTGCGGCCTGCGCGGGGCAGGCCGGCCGCTCCACAGACAGGAGCCCCCAATGTTCATGCGCACACTGGCCGTATCCGCGGCCGTTCTTGTAACCGGCCCGCAGGCCCTCGCCGCCGATCCGGACCGGGTAGAGACACTCACCTTCCGTCCGGCCAACCTGGTCGATGCCGAAGGCCGCGCCGCCTTGCTGGCGGATGTCCGCCATGCCGCGGAATCGCTGTGCCGGGAGCCCGGTCGCCGCGACCTGTACCGCCGGCGCCTGGAAAATGCGTGCATCAGCTCGGTTATGGAACAGGCCGGCCGCCAGATCGACCGGCGTCTGGCCGCGCTGCCCGATCCGCACCTCCCGCGGGCGTTGAGCATCGCCGTGTCATGACACCGCGGCACGCCGCGCCCCGGGGGGTGGCGCGGTTCCGGCGGTATTGGGAACCGGTCCCGAAAACGGCATCCGCCGTGCGACGTCCTGACCACTGGCCGCCCGTAATGGCACCGCTAGGATGGGGGTATGGACAGGACCGGCCCCGTCATCGCCTATTACGACGCGCTCTGCCCGATCTGCCGGATCGAGATGGACCGGTATGCCCGCCACGGCAAGGATGTGATCCGGCTGGAGGACTGCAATGGCGACATGCCCGCCGATGTCGACCCCGATGCGGCACTCGGATCGCTGCATGTGCGCCTGCCCGACGGGCAGGTGGTCGACGGCTGGCTGGCCTTCATCGCGATCTGGGAACGTCTGCCCGGCTGGCGCTGGCTGGCTTTCCTGACCCGGCCGGCCCCCATTCGCGTGCCGCTGGACCGGCTGTATCGCCGGCTCGCGCCCTATCGCCCGCGCCAGACCTGTCGCGAGGGCAGCTGCAAGACCTGATCGCCCGCTGCCGGATTGGCCCATCGTGACGAGTGCCCGCGCCGGATTATACATTTTTGTATTGGTGAACTTCGAATAAGGCGACGGGCGACCTATGGACTCAACAGTTTCCGTATCCAGATAGGGTGTCGCGTACGATGCATTTTCGCATCGTTTCGCACCAACCCCCGTTGGAGGCTGAAACCATGTTCAGATCGACACTCTCCGCCGCCCTCGCGGCGCTTGCCCTCTCTGCCGCTCCGGCCCTGGCCGGATCGCCCTTCACGGTCCGGATCCCCGTCATCGAGGCGGATCTGGCCGATCCGGCCCGCCTTGAGGCGCTGGAAGCCCGGATCGCGCAAGCCGCGCAGGATGTCTGCCGCGAGCGCGTTACCGGCGATCTCCTGCGAGCCTATACGCTGCGCAGCTGCATCGAGACCACGACAGCTCACGCGATGGAACAGCTCGAAGCCCGTCTGGCCGAAGCCCCGGCCCCGGAACGCAGCACCGCGTCCCGGGAGGACTAGCGGCGATTGTGCCCCGGGCCGGGGCCAGGCCGGATACCGGCTTGCCCTCTTCGCACCGCCGGGCTAGGTGCGCTGGATGTCCGTTGCCTCGCTCACCCGCATCGACGTCATCCAGCGCGCCTGGCCCCTGGTCTTCGCCAATGCCGCAGTCCCGCTGGCCGGGGTGACCGATACCTTCGTGCTGGGCCTGTCGGGCGATACCGCCGACCTGGGCGGCGTTGCCCTGGGCGGGGCGATCTTCTCGGTATTCTACTGGAGCTTTTATTTCCTGCGTATGGGCACGACGGGGCTCACCGCCCAGGCCGATGGCGCGGGCGACACCGCCGAGACCCAGCGCATCGTCCTGCGCGCCCTGGCCATTGCCGCCATGCTGGGCCTTCTGGTCTTCGTCCTGCGCGACCTGATCGCACTTGGCGGTTTCGCCCTGCTGCAGGGTGAGGCGGAGGTGGAAGCCAGGGGCGCGCACTACCTGCTCGCGCGGGCCTGGGGTGCCCCGGCCGCGCTGGCGGCCTTCGCGCTGTCGGGCTGGCTGATCGGGCTGGGCCGCAATACCGCAACGCTGGCGATCTACGGTGTCTTTTCGGCCGTGAATATAGGTCTCGATCTCTGGTTCGTCCTGGGCCTGGGCTATGGACCCGGCGGGGTGGGCGCGGCGACGGCCATCGCGGAATGGGTGGGCCTGGCCGCCGGCCTTGGCCTCGCCGCCCATGCGCTGGCGCGTCAGGGCGGCTGGGCCGGCGGCGTTCTCGACCGGGTCCGCTTGACGGACCCGCGCGCCCTCGCGGAAATGTTCCAGGTCAATCTCAACCTGATGATCCGCACCTGGTCGCTGGTGATCGGCTTTACCTGGTTTGCCAATGCCGGCGCACGCCAGGGCACGGCGCCGCTGGCCGGCAATCACGTCCTGCTGCAGATCATCTCGCTGTGGGCCTTCGTGCTGGACGCGTTCGCCTTTGTCGCCGAGACCGAGGCCGGCCGCGCCTTCGGCCGCCGCTCCCTGCCGGCCCTGCGCAAGGCAGTGCGCCTGACCGGCGAACCCATGTTCGCTGCCGGGGCGATATTTGCCGTGCTGACCTTTTTCCTGGGCGCGGACGTTTTGTCCCTGGTGATCGAGGACGAGGCGGCGCTGGAGGCGGCGATAACCTATCTGCCCTGGTGCGCCGTCGTGCCCTTCCTGGGTGCCGGCGCCTGGTTGCTCGACGGTGTGTTCATCGGCACGACCAGCGGGAAAATCCTGCGCAATGCCGGGCTGGCGGCCGTAGCGGTCTATCTCGCCGCCGATGCGATCCTGGCACCGGCCTTTGCCAATCACGGCGTCTGGGCGGCCTTTCTGATCTTCTACATCGCCCGCGGCGCAGCCCTGGCCGCGGCCTATCCGGCGCTGGAACGGCGGCTTCAGCCGGTACCGACCGCCTCGGAAACGGATGCAAACCCGTCTGCCTGAAGCCGTTCGGCCAGCCCGTCCTTGATGCGCTGGACCAGCCCGGGGCCGTGATAGACCAGACCGGTATAAAGCTGGATCGCATTGGCGCCGGCGCGGATCTTGGCATAGGCCGTATCGGCACTGTCGACCCCGCCGACGCCGACAATGGCCAGGTCCGGCCCGGCCTCGCGGCGGAACAGCCGCACCAGATCGGTCGAGCGCGCGAAGACCGGCGGGCCCGACAGGCCGCCGCCCTCGCCGATGAGCGGGCTTTTCAGCGTGTCCGGCCGGGTGATGGAGGTATTCGACACGATCACCCCGTCCAGCCCGTGCCGGCGGATGGCCGCGATCATCACGGCCGCTTCCTCATCCTCGATATCCGGCGCGATCTTGAGAAAGACCGGAGCCGCATCGCGCGCTTCGGCAACAGCGGCGAGCAATTCGTCCAGCGCGCCGGAGGATTGCAGGGTGCGCAGTCCCGGCGTGTTGGGCGAGGAGACATTGACGGTGAAGAACTGCGCCAGACCCTTCAGCGCGGCAAGGCAGGTAGTATAGTCCCGGACCCGGTCCTCGCTGTCCAGGTTGGCGCCCAGATTGACCCCGACCGTGCCCGGCCGTCCGGCGCGGCGCGCCAGGCGCGCCCGGAACCGGTCGAGCCCCTGATTTGGAAAGCCCATCCGGTTGATTACGGCCTCGTCTTCCTCGAGCCGGAAGATGCGCGGGCGCGCCTTGCCGGCTTGCGGGCGCGGTGTCACGGCGCCGCATTCGACAAAACCGAATCCCATGCGCAACAGCGCGTCCGGCGCTTCGGCATTCTTGTCGAAACCGGCGGCCAGGCCGACCGGATTGGGCAGGTCGAGCCCGGCCAGCGTGGTCGACAGGCACGGATCGTCCGGCCCGACCACGCGCGGCCCCAGGCCGAGCTTCAACCCCCAGATGCCCAGGCGATGGGCGCGCTCCGGATCGACGCCGCGCAGGGCCCTTGTGGCGATATCGTGCAGCATCTAGTCGCGCTCCAGATCGGCGGGCAGGACCCAGTCGCCCTCGTCATTGCGGCGGATATGGCGCAGTCCGCGCACGGCACTGGCCGGGATCGGTCCGTAGACATGCGGGAACAGGGCCCCGCCGCGGGACGCCTCCCATTTCACGGACCGGCCCAGCGCCTCCAGATCGATCGCGACCAGCAACAGCCGGTCGTGCTCGTCGTAATGCTTGATCAGCGTGCCTTCGACCTGGCCGGCCGCGGAGAGATGGATGAAGCCGTCCTCGATATCGTGCGGGTCGCCGGTGAACTGACCGTCGGCCATTACGGCCGCCCAGCGTTCCGGCGTGGCGAGTCGGTATGCGATCCTGGCGGTCATTCTGTGGGGTTAGCCCCGGCGCGGGAGCGAGGCAAGGGTGTTGGGCGGCGGCCCCGCATTGGGGCGAGGCTGCCGCCTCGAATCGCCGACCGTTTTCCTATCCCCGCCGCGCGGACTAGTATCGTGCCCGATGTTCACGCACGACGAGATCTGGCGCGGGATCGACCGGTTGGCCGCGCACGCACAGACCAGCCCGTCCGGGCTGGCGCGGCGGGCCGGGCTCGACTCGACGACCTTCAACCCGTCCAAGCGCTTCTCGCGCGACGGGAGCAAGCCGCGCTGGCCCTCCACCGAGAGCCTGGCCAAGGCGCTGAGCGCGGCACACATGGATTTTGCCGGCTTCGCCGACCTGGTGGCCGGCAAGACCCCGGGCCGCGCATTGCAGGCGCGCGCCCTGGCCGACAGTCCCGACACCGCCTTCGATGCGGGCGGCCTGCCGCGCGGCGAGGGCTGGACACGCATCCCCTTTCCCGGCCTGTCCCTGGACAACGCCTATGCGCTGACGGTCGAGGGCGACGGGATGAAACCGGTCTATCGCCATGGCGACCGGCTAGTCGTGGCGCCGGACGATCCGCTGCGCCCGGGCGACCGGGTTGTGGTGAAACGGCGAGACGGCACGACCGAAGCCTGGGAGCTGGGCGAGCGCAGCGTACAGGCGGTCTCGCTGATCGCGCTCAACCCCCGGCGGCCCGACTGCCGGGTGAAACTGACGGAGATCGCCTGGATGGCGCGAATCGTCTGGGCGAGCCAGTAGGCCTCAGCGCGCCATGCGCTCGCCGGCCCAGGCCGCGGCGGCCCGGCGATCGCCCAGCAGGGCGGCGAATTCGGCGGCTTCCGCCTTCAACCGGGAATCCAGCGCATTGCGTGGCGGCAGGGCCAGCACGGTCTCGATCTGCTCGCGGATCCGGGGCCAGTGGGCCGGCTCGTCGAGGGCCGCCAGCGCGACGGCATAAAAGAAACGCGGGGCGGGATTGCCGGGATCCAGGGCGATGGCCTGGCTGTAATAGCCCATCCCGGCTGCCACCGAGGCATCCAGCATGGTCATGCCGCGCCGCCCGCCGCGGCGGGCCACTTCCAGATGCCAGGCGCCCAGCATGCCCAACGCCCAGGGATCGTCCGGATCGGCCGTCACGGCTTCTTCCAGCAAGTCGTGCCCGCGCTGCGGCAGGCGCAAGAGGTAGGCCCGCCAGCCGCTCATCTGCCGGCCGCGATACCCCAGCGCCCCGGCCAGCCGCACACGGGCATCGATATGCGTCTCGTCGAGATGGAGCGCGTACTCGGCCAGATCCGCCGCCCGCCCGGCGAGGGCCTCACGGTCGGGATGATCGGGTTCGGTCATCAGCTGGGCGAGCAGGGCACCGGCGGCAAAGGCATAGCCATCCGCCCCGCCTGCGGTCTGGGCATGGGCCGCGGCGGCCTGCCAGCGCCCGTCCTGATAGGCGCGCCGGGCTTCGGTCATGTCCGCACGGGCAGGCGCTGTGAGGGCCAGCAGGAGAAGGAATAAGGCAAGCGTGCGCATGGGACCAGTCTAGGCCGGGCCCGGTGCCGGGCAAAGCGGCAACCGCGACTTTTCGCGCGCTGGGCGGACAGGCCGGCCTGACCTAGTGTCCGCTACGGAGAGGCCCGCCATGACCGAAGTCTTCCAGCCGCCCAAACCGCCCTATGCCGTCTATTCCGGCATCGGCAAGCTGACCCCATCGGACTACTGGACCTATTTCCGGGCCATGCGGCGCAATCCGCTGGAAGTCTGGGGCGAACACCATTTTCGCATCCGGATCGCCCCCTTCCGCTTTCTCGGCCGCTCCAGCCTGATCGTCAACGACCCCGACGCCATCCATCACTGTTTCGTCAGCCGGTCCGGAAACTACGGCATGAACCCGTTGCGCCAGGCCGTGCTCCGCCCCTTCCTGCGCGACGGGCTGCTGACCGCGGAGGGCGAGGTCTGGAAGACGGCGCGCAAGGCTGTCTCGCCCGTCTTCACACCGCGCAGGGTCAACGCCTTCGCCCCGCAGATCCGGACCATCAGCGAGGATGCCGCAGACGCCTTCGCCGCCGTCGACGGACGCGTTGTTCCCGTTTCCCGGGCCATGGTGGACCTGACGCTGGATGTCCTGATCGAGACCCTGTTCTCCGGTGACGAGGCGCTGGACAAGGCGGCCTTCACCCAAGGCATCCACAAACTGCTCGAAATCAGCGGCATTCCCCACCCGTTCGACCTGTTGCACCTGCCCGGCTGGATCCCGCGCCCGGGCCAGGGCCGTTCGCGCAAGGTGATCGCCGGACTGCGCCGCCAGGTCGCCGCCGTCGCTGCCGTGCGCCGGGCCGCACCCGCGCCGGACCGGGCCGGACGTCCCGCCGATTTTCTCGACCTCCTGCTGGGTGCCGGGCTGGACGACACCGCAGTGACCGACAACCTCCTCACCTTCCTCGCCGCCGGTCACGAGACCACCGCACGCAGCCTGGCCTGGACGCTCTACCTGCTGTCACGCGCCGGGGAGGTGCGCACACGGCTGGAGACGGAGATCGATGCGGCACCGCTTGACGATTGCGACCCGGCCGCGTGGGCGGGCCTCCTGCCCTGGACGGAGGCGGTGATCAAGGAAAGCCTGCGCCTCTACCCCTCCGCCCCGATGCTGGCGCGCACCTCGAAAGAACGGGATATCGTCGCCGGCCTGCCCGTGCCCGCCGGCACCGATGTTCTGGTCTCGACCTGGCTGTTGCACCGCCAGCGCGACATCTGGGCCGAGCCGGACGCCTTCCGCCCCGAGCGCTTCCACGGCGAAAACGCCACAGCCATTCCGCGCGATGCCTACCTGCCCTTCGGCCTGGGCCCGCGCGTGTGCATAGGCGCGCGCTTTGCCATGATGGAAATGGTGATCGTGCTGGCCTGTCTCCTGCGCAAGGTGCGTTTCGATTATGCCGGCGAACGCGACCCGCGCCCGGTCATGCGCATCACGCTGCAGCCGGACAATGCGGTGCCGATGCGTGTGAGCGCGCGGAAGGGCTGACGGTTTTCAACACTTTCCATGCTCCCCTCCGCGGACCTGCTTCTCCCCCGGAACAGGTCCGGGGAGATGCATGCCGGCGCGAAACCGCCCCCTAGCCTTCGGGATACTGGAACACCTCCTCCAGCCCGACGCCGAACACGCGGGCGATCTTGAAGGCCACTTCCAGGGAGGGGGAATAGCGGCCCTGCTCGATGGCGATCACGGTCTGGCGGGTGACGCCGATCCTGTCGGCCAGTTCCGCCTGGGTCATCTCTCCGGCGTGAAAGCGCAGGGTGCGGATCTCGTTGGTGATGGGTGTGGGCTTGGCCATGGCTCACCCCCGCCCGCGATAGGCGGCGATCTTGAGCGCGATGCTCAGAAGGCCCGCCAGCATGCCGCCCACAAAGAGCAGTTGGGCCACCCAGAAGCGGTCGATGTCGGTGAAGAGCAGGATCAGCGCGGCGAAGGCGATCAGATGCATGAGATTGCCGCCCCAGGCATCCCCCCGGCGCTCGATATCGCGGTCGCGCTCGTCGTCGATAATCCCGTCCCTGGCGCGCACCGACGGATCGGTGAGGGCCAGCGGAACAATCCCCGCGATCAGCAGGACAACGAACAGGCCCAGGGAAATCCCCATCGGCCATTTCCACGCGATCTCGGCAGCGGGCACGGCCCCGATCTGCGGCAGGACCCGCCAGAGATACCAGGCCAGCGAGACCGCTCCGGCCCCAAGGGCGGCGAGGTTGAGTTTTTCCAGGAATGACATGGCTCACACACCCCGGCGATAGTCGATCAGCTTGGAGACGGCCTTGACCACTTCGCCCGCTACAAGGCCGGCCAGAATGGTGTTGGCAATGAGATAGGCGGGCTGGCCCAGCATGGCGATACCCATGGCGAGGAGGGCGAAGACACCCAGCACGAAACCGCCGCGCTGGTCGCCGCGCATCTCGATCAGCTTGTCGCGTTCGTCGGCGGCCTCATTCGCTTCCGAGGGCGCCATGATGGCGATGAGGATATGCGCGACGATCGACACGACGACGATGATGACGACGGTGAGGAGCATTTTCACATTGGTGACGGCCAGCGCCGCTTCCGGCGCCAGCCCGCCGCCCAGGATCGATCCCGCCGCCGTGCCGAAATACCAGCCATAGACCCCGATCAGGATCGCCAGCATCGCGAGATTGCTCTTCTCGTGAAAACTCATGTCAAACACCTCAGTCTTTATGTCGGATATTTTTTACATGACATGATGTATGACAGAGCTGACCTGATGTCAAATTTTCCGGACATTGCCGGGAGCCCGCTCCTCCGGAGCTTCGCGGACCGTGCTATTTGCGTCCCAGCCAGCGCCGCACCCGTCCGCGATAGACGCGATAGTCCTCGCCGAACTGTTCCGCCATGCGCTTTTCCTCGAAGGGGATGTACCAATGCTCGGCCGCCATCAGGAACACCAGGACAGGGAGCAGAGGTGAAAGTGTGCCCAGGCCGATCCACAGGCCGGCCAGCACAAGAAGGAAGCCGAGATACATCGGATTGCGGCTGATCGCGAAGAAGCCGTCGGTTACCAGCCCGGTCGGCGCGTCGAAGGTCCGGATATTGACGGACCGGCGGCGGAACAGGCGGGCCGGCACCACCGTCAGGACAAGGCCTGCCACCGCAACCGCCAGACCCGCCGGCCACACAGGTTCCGGAATGATCCTGGCCACCGGCCAGAATAGATGCAGGGCAGCCATCGCGGCGGCGCACAGCAGAAACAGGTGGGGCGGCAAAAGCCAGGTCATTGATATTCTCCATTGTTTAGTTGCTAAACTTATTGGTCAAAAAAAGGGAGACTCAGCCTCGGTCTTGCTCTCCGGCATAATCGCGAACGAACCCTTCCAGAACCGCCTCCAGCTCCGCCAGAACGTCGATGGCCCGGTTTGCCTTCGCTGTCAGCTCGGCACCGTACTGGGTCCGGAAACAGTCGAGGAAAGCCCGGTGGAAGTCTTCATGCGCCTGGTATCCGCGCCATCCGGTTTCGGTCAGCGCGAGAACGATCTCCTTCTTGTTGGCCCCGGGGCGCCGCTCGACTAGCCCCTTGGCTTCCAGTTTCGCCGCCATCTGCGACACCGCGCCCCGTGTGACACCCAGCGCCTCGGCGACATCCTTCATGATCATGCCATCGCCCCGGCCGATCGCCTGTATCGTGTGGATTTCCGCACGATGCAGGACATGCCCGGTGCCGAATGTCCGAGGCTCGGCATCGATCGCGTGAGCGCGCATCATCAGCCGGTGAAAGACGTCGATCAGACGATCGACTGTCTCGGCATCCCCCGCACTCCCGCCGAACGGCTCCGCCTCGGTCATCCGCTCATCATTTAGCAACTAAACAATATTCATTCAAGCGTTAGCGGACAAGTTCGCCCGCCAGCGCCTTCTCGATCAGCGCGATGGTCTCGCCGACGCCGTAGATCGCCACGAAGGAGCCGAAGCGCGGGCCCTGGGACTGGCCGAGCAGGACTTCGTAGAGTGCCTTGAACCAGTCGCGCAGGTTCTCGAAGTCCTGGGTCTTTCCGCTCGCATAGACCTCGTCCTGGATCTTCGCCCCGTCGCGTTCGCCCGGGTCCATCGCCTTGAGCCGTGCCAGAAGGTCTTCCATGGCGGCGCGTTCCGGACCGGTGGGCGCGCGGAAGGCCTTCGTCGGTTCGACGAAGTCCGTGAAATACTGCACGGCGAAGCCGGCCAGATGGTCCAGCAGGGGATGGGTTTGCGGCGTCGCACCGTCGACATAGCGGCCGATGAAGCCCCACATCACATCGCTGGAATGAGCGCTGGCGGCCGAGGCCAGGTTCAGCAGCAGGGCGAAGGAGATCGGCGAGGTCTCCGCCGGCGGATGGCCGGTATGGATGTGCCAGGCCGGGTTTTCCAGCTGCTTGGCCGGGTCCTGGCCGGGATAGGCCGCCAGATGCTGGAGATATTCGTCCACCGCCCTGGGGATGACGTCGAAATAGAGGCGCTTGGCCGTCTTCGGCTTGACGAAATTATAATAGGCCAGGCTCTCCTGAGGGGCGTATTTCAGCCAGTCCTCCACCGACAGCCCGTTGCCCTTGGACTTGGAGATCTTCTCGCCCTTCTGGTCGAGGAAAAGCTCGTAGACAAATTGCGTCGGCGGTTCGGCGCCCAGGATGCGGCAGATCTTCGAATAGACCGGCGCATTGGTCTGATGGTCCTTGCCGAACATCTCGAAGTCGACGCCCAGCGCGGCCCAGCGCATGCCGAAATCCGGCTTCCACTGCAGTTTCACATGACCGCCGGTGACCGGCAGCGTGGTCTCGGTGCCGTCCTCGTCGTCGAAGGTGACAGTGCCGGCGGCGGCGTCGACCGCTTTCATGGGCACGTAGAGCACGCGCCCGGTCTTCGGCGAGATCGGCAGGAAGGGCGAATAGGTCGCCTGGCGCTCCGCCCCCAGTGTTGGCAGCATCACGTCCATGATGGCGTCATACTTCTCTGCCGCCCTGCGCAGCATGTCGTCATAGACGCCCGACTTGTAGAGCGTGGTCGCCGACTTGAACTCGTAGGTGAAGCCGAAACTGTCGAGGAAGCCGCGCAGGCGCGCATTCATGTGTGCGCCATAGCTCTCGTGCGTGCCGAAGGGATCGGGCACCTCGGTGAGCGGCTCCTGCAGATGCTGCGCCAGCATCTCCTGATCGGGCAAATTGTCCGGCACCTTGCGCATGCCGTCCATATCGTCGGACACGCAGATCAGTTTCGGCTCGTAGGCACCGCCGGTCAGCACGTCGAAGGCATGCAGCACCATGGTCGTGCGCACCACCTCGCCGAACGTGCCCATGTGCGGCAGACCGGAAGGACCGTAGCCGGTCTCGAACACGACCGGTCCCGATTTTCGCCCGAGCTTGTCCAGACGCTTCTTCAGCAGCCGCGCCTGTTCGAACGGCCAGGCTTTCGCGTTTCGGGCGAGATCGGACAGATCGGGGGCGGACATGGGCGTGCTTTCTGTTGCAGTGCAGGAAGACGAGCGAGGTAGAGGGGATGGGGGGGATGGTCAAGCGGGCCGGCCCGCCCGAGTGTAGCGCCAATGCCACACTCCACCCCAATCCCGTACCGGCGAGTCGTTTTCGCCTTGAACGCGAAAGCATGCGAGGCGATAAGCCGCCTCCCGATCAGCATCGATACCCCTTGCGGGTGCGCAACACGAGACGACGAGCGTACAGGATGAACCCAGTACAGCGTACATATCGCCTCACCGGTACGGCCAATTGGCCGGCCGCGATTGCGCGCGCGGAGGGTTTCGCAATCACCCGGTAGACTGTCCCCAACAGTCCCGGTGACCGGCCCTCCCGAGCGTAGCTCGCGGAGGGTTTTTTCGTTCCGGCAGCCTTGCCCCTCCCCCCGCCAGGCAAGCCGGAACGACACGCCCGGGAGGATGCGCGCACCCCCAACGCGCATCCTCCCAACCGGGCGGGCCGATGCTAGGCGGAGCCCCGCCCCGTCAGCCGGCTCCAGAGGCGTTTGCGATTGGCAAAGACGGTCCAGCCGCCGGCGATCGCCAGCACCCAGATCAGCACCTCAGTGGCCAGCGCGGCGATGGTGACCGCAACGGTGAAGGCGCCGATACCCTCGGTGCTGAGCCAGGTGATCGCCACGCCCATCCAGGCGCCTGCGAAGGCGGCAACGGCCAGTGAGATCATGAGTTTGCGAAGCGTGGTGCCCACGTCCCCTTCCTTTTGTAAAGCTTGCTGGCGATATTATACTTTGCGTACCCAGAGGGCTAAGCTATGAGGAATAATCTAGCCGAGCCCAAGCTCTTGGCATCGCGCTTCGAGAGTCTCTGCGGCCAAGCTGGCCTTTTCCGAAAAGCCTTTGAGCGCGGCAATAGCGTTCACAGGCTCAGGAAGCCGGGTATCGCGAAGGGCTACGTCGAAGCTAAACTCGTAATCGCCGTTCACTTCAACGTCCCCGCGCCACCTTATAAGTTCTGCTTCGTTTTTTTGCGGGTTCCACCGGGGCACAAGAACGTCCATGGACTGAACGACACGCCCATGGATCGACGGGTATCGTGTCGAAGTGATGTGGCCGATGACTGTCAGGCCAACGGTGTGTTTGTCGTTCGCCATCTTGGCAAGGGTGCGGATTACGTCGTCACCTCCGGGGTGGCTGTCGCCTCGCGGGTATGGCTCATGGTCGGCGAAAACATCCCAGAGCCGTTGATCAATTCCACGTGCCTTGAGGAGGCGGTTCAGGTCGGCGGGGCCTCGAGCCCACGGGTAGTAAATGCTTCTATTAGACCGCCCGGTGGCAAGGTTTCTTGCCGCAAAGGTTGCTTTATCGAAAGCGTACCGAGCCTGAGTCAGTGCCTCGGTAGCTTTTCGCCGGAACGCTTTAGGCAAGGGTTTTGTGAGGCGGACTTTTTGGACGTTCTCACTAGTTGCCGCATCGAACTCGGTAACAACTTCTGTCACGCCACTTTGGAAAAACCCCTTAAAAGCAGTGTGAAGCTCGTCGATTGCCTCATTTGCCCATTCGACAGACTCGTGCGCTGGCGCAAACTCTCGCTTGACCGCCTCACTCACCATCGGGACGCCGTCGAATCTTAGGGGGGCAGAATAACTTTTCCATACGCTCTTCAGCGTCGGTGGGGCTTAGTTCGCCAGCGTCGATTAGCTCTTGAACGGCCCTTTTGAACCGCTGGCTTTGCTGCTTCGGCGTGTCCGGCTTTTTCTTTTGCGGCATGGCGCTTAGGCCCTTGAACCAGTCGTTTCATAGGTGAGCGGCTTGCCGGTCGCGCCGGAAAGGATCGCGTCGGCGCGGCGCTCGTCATCAACGCCGTTAGCCTGACGGTTGCTGTAGCGGAAATCAAATTCCGCAAGGTAGCGGTGCAAGTGCTTCTTGGCGCAGTGCTGATACACGCCGCGCATCCCACGCTTGAAAATGCTGAAGCAGCCCTCGACGGTGTTAGTGTACACGTCGCCGCGCACGTACTCATCGCGAGCGTGGGCGACGATGCCGTGCTCTGCGAAGGCCTTACCCAGAGGCAAATAGAACCGCGCCTCATCGGTCATAAGGCGTGCTTCCTTGGAAATGTTTTCGGCAAGGATCGGACCAATTTCGGCGGCGCTTAGGCGATCAACAACCATGCTGCGGACTTGGCCAGTTCCGCGGTCCACTAGGCTGAGCACTTTGTTCATCTGGTTATAGTTCGCGCGCTTGCCGGGCGCGGGCGCGTCAGGATCCTGACCAATGAAGGTTTCATCGACTTCCACGGCGCCGCCTCCCGCGCCAAAGGGCGACAGGTCGCCAGTGCGCATTGCCTCACGGATGCGATGAGACATGAACCAAGCGGTTTTCAAGGTCACGCCAAGAATGCGATGCAGCTGGTTGGAGCTGATGCCCTTCTTGCTTCCTGCGATCAGGAAGATCGCCTGAAGCCAAAGATGCATTTTGACGTGGCTGTTTTCGAAGATGGTGCCGACCTTCACGGTGAAGGGCTTGCGGCACTTGTAGCACTTATAGGCGCCGATCCGGGTGGATTTGCCGCCCATTTTGGACACGCGCTCTTGCTCGCCGCACTTGGGGCAAGTCGGCCCATTCGGCCACACACGCGCCTCGATATAGTCGTAAGCGGCTTGCTCGTCGTGAAACTCGGGGCGGGCGAAAATCGACATGGCCTTATCTCCTTATGAGGCAAGGCATCTCAGCCGAATGGGTACGTCAAGTACAATATCACCAGCTTGCTTGTCAGTCATAATGTCAATGAACCTTGTCGTCAAGCATGCTTGACAAACAATCTCGTTGCAACTGACTGACCGGTCAGTTATAAAAGCCGGCATGAACACGCACTCCCGACGCCGGCGCCCCGAAGCCCGGCCCGACGAAATCCTGGATGCCGCGCTGGCCGTGTTTTCCGAACAGGGCTTTGCCGCCGCACGCGTGGAAGACATCGCCAGGCGGGCGGGCCTCTCCAAGGGCGCGGTCTATCTCTATTTCCCCTCCAAGGAGGCGATGCTGAACGCGCTGGTGGAACAATCCGCCGGGCAATTGGCCAAGGCCGCCGAACGGCTCGTGGCCATCGGCGCGCCGAAGGACCCCGAGGCCGCGCTGCGCAGCCTGGTCTTCATGCTGGTCACGGCGATGTCGGACGCCGATATCTCGGCCGCCCCCCGCCTGGTCCTTACCGAGGCACAACGCTTTCCCGACATCGCCCAATTCTATCGCAGCCAGGTGCTGGACGTGGCCCGCCGCGCGCTCGGCGCCCTGCTGGAGACCGGCGTGACGGCCGGCCGCTTCCGCCACGTGGATACCGACATCTTCATGCGCATGCTGGCCGGCCCGGCGCTGGCGCACATGGTGCTGGCCACGGTCTTCGAGCTGAAGCCCGCCGCGATCGAGGAGCCGGCGGATATCGCCGATGCGCTGTGCGACCTCCTGCTTCACGGACTGCTGCCCCGCACGGAGACGAGCTGATGCGCGCCCTGCCCCTTTCCGCACTGGCCCTCGCTGCACTGGCCCTTTTGCTGACCGCCTGCTCCGGCGGCGAAGAGGCCGGCCTGCACGGCTATGCCGAAGGCGATTTCATCGCCATCGCGCCGGACACTCCCGGCCCGATCGTCGAAACGCTGGCACGCGAGGGCGAGCGCGTGGAGGCCGGCGCGCCGCTCTTCCGTCTCCACGCTGCGCAGGAAACCGCCGCGCTGGCCGCGGCCGGAGCCCGGATCGAGGCTGCCCGGGCGCGGTTCGACGACGCCGCGGCCGGTGCGCGCACACCCGAGATTGAAGCCGTGCGCGACCAGCTGGACCAGGCCCGCGCCGCCGAGCGGGAGGCCCGCGATGCGCGGGCGCGTGCGCGCGAGCTGTTCGACAACGGGCATGTCAGCCGGGCCCGGCTCGACCAGGCCGAGGCCGCCGCCGAGACCGCCTCTGCCCGGGTTGCGGAAATGCGCCAGCGCCTGAGCGCGATCCAGCTGCCCGGCCGGGAGAACCGGTTGCGCGCGCTGGAAGCGGAAATTGCCGCGGCCATGGCCGAGCGCGACCGCGCCGCCGATGCGCTGGCCCGGCGTGAGGTGCGCGCGCCGACGGCGGGCCGCATCCACCGCCAGATCCGTTTCGGGGGCGAGCAGGCCGGTCCGGCCCGGCCGGTCTACGAGCTGTTGCCGCAAGGCGCTGTATACGCCCTCCTCTTCATCCCCGAACCCCGGCTGGCCGCCCATCCAGTAGGCACGCGGCTGGATGTCGCCTGCGACAGCTGTCCGGCCGGGCTGACGGCCCGGATCGTCACCATCGCCGAGGATGCCGAATTCACCCCGCCGGTGATCTACTCGGACAATGAGCGCGCCCGCCTGGTCTATCGTGCCGAGGCCCGGTTCGAGGGCACGCCGCCGCCGCCCGGCACGCCGCTGCGTTTCGAGCCGCGCTCATGAGCGGTGAGCTGGCCATCGATGTGACGGGTCTCACCAAGCGCTTCGGCGAGAAGACAGTCGTCGACGATTTCGCCATGCAGGTGCCCAAGGGCGCGATCTACGGCTTTCTGGGGCCGAACGGATCGGGCAAGACGACAACGATCCGGATGATGTGCGGCCTGCTGAAGCCCGATGGCGGCGGCGGTACGGCGCTGGGCTACGACATTGTCCGGGAAAGCCGCACGATCAAGTCGCGCGTGGGCTATATGACCCAGAAATTCTCGCTCTATGGCGATCTCACAGTGCGCGAGAACCTCACCTTCATGGCGCGCCTGCATGCGCTGGACAATCCCGGACAGCACGTCGCCGCAGCGCTGGAGGAATACGAGCTGGCCCCACGCGCCAACCAGCTCGCCGACACCTTGTCGGGCGGCTGGAAGCAGCGTCTTGCGCTGGCAGCGGCCTCGATGCATTCGCCCGGCCTCCTGCTTCTGGACGAACCCACGGCGGGCGTCGACCCCAAGGCCCGGCGGGACTTCTGGGACCGTATTCGCGGCCTGGCCCGCAAGGGCGTCACCGTCCTGGTCTCGACCCACTACATGGACGAGGCCGTCCAGTGCGATTTCATCGCCTTCATTGCCTATGGCAGAAAACTGATCGATGCGCCCTCCGGCGAGATTCCCGAACGCGTCGGCCTGATCACCTGGCGGATCGAGGGCCGTAATCTGCAGCCGGTCTATGACGCCCTCTACCATGCGCCCGGAGTCGATCAGATTGCGCGCTTCGGCTCGGCCCTGCACGTTTCCGGCCGCGATGCGGATGCGCTGGAGCGCGCCATCGCCCCCTATCGCGAGCGCGAAGGTCTGACCGTGGAACCGGCCAAGACCGGGCTGGAAGAGGCCTTTATCTGGCTGATGACCGGATCGGAGGACAATTTCCAATGACCGGTTTCAGCCGCATCCTCGCCATGATCGGCAAGGAATTCATCCAGATGCTGCGCGACCGGCTGACCTTCGGCATGATGGTCGGCATTCCGGTGATGCAGCTCCTCCTGTTCGGCTATGCCATCAACACCGATCCGCGCCACCTGCCCACACTGGTGGAGATGGGCGATAGCGGCCCGGCCAGCCGCGCCATCCTGCAGGCGATGGAAACTTCCAACTATTTCGACCTGGCCGGCATCACCACCTCCCGCGCGCAGACCGAAGCGGCCATGCAGCAGGGCGATATCCTGTTCGTGGTGACCATCCCGCCCGATTTCGAACGCGACCTCCTGCGCGGCGCCCGGCCGCAAATCCTGCTCGACACGGATGCCTCGGACCCGGTCGCCGCCGGGGCCGGCACCGGTGCGTTTCCCACACTCGTCCAGAGGGCGCTGGAACCCATGCTCGGCGAGATGACCCCGCCGGTCGAGACGGTGATCCAGCGCCGCTACAACCCCGCCGGCCGGACCGCACTCAATATCGTGCCGGGCCTGCTGGGCGTCATCCTGACCATGACCATGGCGATGATGACCTCGATGGCGCTGACCCGCGAAGCCGAACGCGGCACGCTGGAAACCCTGCTGGCAACGCCCACGCGGCCCTATGAAGTCATGATCGGCAAGATCACGCCCTATATCCTCGTCGGCTTCATCCAGGTGGTGATCATGCTGGCCGGGGCGCGCTACCTGTTCGGCGTGCCCTTTCTCGGCTCGCCCCTGGCCTTCCTCGTCAGCGTCTCGCTCTTCATCCTGGTAAACCTGTCGCTGGGCTTTCTGTTCTCCACCATCGCCCGCACGCAGATGCAGGCCATGCAGATGACCTTCTTCGTCTTTCTGCCCTCGATCCTGTTGTCCGGCTTCATGTTCCCCTTTGCGGGCATGCCCGCCTGGGCCCAGATGCTGGGCCAGGCCCTGCCGACCACGCATTTCATCCATGCCGTCCGCGCGATCATGCTGAAAGGGGCCCGGCTGGGCGATGTGGCCCCGGACATCTGGCCGCTCGCCGCGATCTTCGCCGCCATCGCGACGGTGGCGATGCTGCGCTACCGGCGCACGCTGGATTGAGGTGGCGGACGATATGGTGCGGCGGCGGAGCACCCGGCCATCCCCTTTGATGGGGACGGATGACGCGCCCCTAGCCCTCCGCCTCATCGTCGAAGATCGCCTCGATCGGCTGGCCGAACAGGCGGGCGAGCTTGAAGGCCAGCGGCAGGGACGGGTCGTACTTGCCGGTTTCCAGCGCGTTGACGGTCTGGCGCGAGACCTCGAGCCGGTCGGCCAGGGCCTGCTGGCTCCAGCCGTGCTCGCCGCGCAATTCCCGGAGACGGTTCTTCATCGCACCCGCACCTGCTGGACCATGGAGGCCACGGAATGGGCCACAGCGGCGACCGGCAGCATCATGGTCATGTTGATCGGCTCCATCGCGCCATAGATCTCCGCCACGCCCAGTATGGCGGCCGCCAGCAGCATGGCCAGCATCGCCACGGCCGCGGCACGAACCTGGAACCGGGCGAGCATTTCGTCGATCGAGCGCACATAGTGCACGACCTCCCAGCCATACAGCACAAGCGGCAGGCAGGTCAGCAGGACCAGCGGCCAGACTGTTACCGCATCCCAACCGTTGCGAGAGGGATCCCAGATCTTGTCGATGGCCACCAGGATGCCGGTGAAGGCCAGCATCAGGACCAGGGTGCGCCAGGAATAGCGTTTGAGGATACCGGCCTGTTTCGCGTCGTGGCTCATGACCGGCCTCCCCCGGTCCGGCCACCGGTCAGCAGCACGCCGATCCGCACCACGGCCATGACACCGAGGATGAAAACGGCCAGCGCGCCGGCCTTGATGCTGCGGGGCAGGTCGGCCAGGGCGGCCTTGACCGGCTCGATCAGGCCCGCCCCGAACTCGACCGCGGCAATGGCCGACACGAAGACGATGGCGAACAGCGCCAGCGAGACCAGCGACGGCACCGCCCCCTCCCCGTCTGTCCAATCGTGATCCTGCATGATGATCTCCTTGAAATTTGTAAAGCGTGCTTTACCAAATAATGTCAAGGACACTATACGTCAAGGTTGCTTGACTGCTTGTGCCGCAAAAAAGGGGCGCCTCGCAAGGAGCGCCCCTTTTAGAAAGCCCTGGAAAGCGCCCTATTCGGCCGGTTCGTCGACCTTGTTGGGCTGTTTGGTGATGCGCAGATAGGGCTTGATCTTGTTGTAGCCCGCCGGGAAGAGCTTGTCGGCTTCCTCGTCGGAGAGCGAGGGCACAACGATCACATCCTGGCCGTCTTCCCAGTTGACCGGGGTGGCGACCTTGTATCCGTCGGTCAGCTGCAGGCTGTCGATCAGACGCAGCACTTCATTGAAGTTCCGGCCGGCGCTGGGCGGATAGGTGAAGGTGGCGCGGATCTTCTTGTTCGGATCGATGACATAGACCGAGCGCACGGTGACCTTCGGATCGGCGTTCGGATGGATCATCGAGTAGAGTCCGGACACTTTCTTGTCGACGTCGGCGATGATCGGGAAATTCATCGTCACGCTCTGGGTTTCCTCGATATCCTTGATCCAGCCCTTGTGATCCTCGACGCTGTCCACGGACAGGGCGATCGCCTTGGCATTGCGCTTGGCAAACTCGTCCTTCAGCCTCGCGGTGAAGCCAAGCTCGGTGGTGCAGACCGGGGTATAGTCGGCCGGGTGCGAGAAGAAGACGACCCAGTTGTCGCCGATCCACTCGTGGAAATTGATCGGACCCGTGCTGGTCTCGGCATCGAAGTTCGGGGCGGTATCGCCTAGCAGAAGACCCATGGTTCTCTCCTCGGTTCAAATGGGGGATAAATCGCTCTAGGACTAGGTGCGCTCTAGGCGGCACGATTGCAAGACCCCGTTTCGCCGCAACCAGACTCCGAACCCGCCCGGAAACGACCTGCCGATATCCATGACCACAACCCTTATCCTCATGCGCCACGCCAAGGCCGTCGACCGGCTCGAAGCGGAAGACGATTTCCAGCGCGGCCTGACGCCGCGCGGCCGGGCCGACAGCGCGGCCGCTGCCGATGCGCTGGCCGACCACGGGCTGCGGGTCGATCTGGCCCTCGTCTCGCCCTCCTGGCGCACGCGGCAGACCTATGACCAGCTGGTGCCGCAACTGGGCGAGCCTGAGCTGGACGATCCCATGGCGCTCTATCACGCCTCCACGGACATGCTGGAACGCGCCACAAACAACGCCATCGACCGGGCCGGGACCATCCTTCTGGTCGGACACAATCCGGGGATTGGCGGGTTTGCGCACAAGCTGGCCCAGGCCTGCGGGGCGATGAGAGCGATGCCGCTGGGCTATCCCACGGCGACAGCGGCTGTCTTCACCCTGGAGGAAGGCGATCTGGCCCGCCCGCAATTCCTGACCATATTCAATCCCAAGGCGGCATAGCCCGGATATCCGCGTTCCAGCCGGCCCGCGCCGGGTTTCCCGCCGGGCCCGGTCCCGATTCTGAAAACGCTCACAGGCCGGCGGCGATCGGCGACGCCAGTCCTGCAGCGAACCGGTTCCGAGTGTGGATGGCGCGGGAGAGGTTGTCGAGGATCATGGGGACGCCTCGCAGGGTTGACCCGTTTCTCTGGCGATTTCGCGGCATACGCTTTGGAGCTGGTCCAAATATCTCACCAGATAAGACGAGAAAATTGCATGCATCCGCGTGGCTTCAACGACCGCGCTCGCGGCTTGCGGGTCACTTGCAAGCCCGTCCAGATCAACGCGCACCGCCGTTCGGACCGGGACAGATGTGGGGGTGTGAAACACGTAAGGCCGCCAATAGTCCGCCATTGACGACAGCCCGCTCCGGAAGCTGGCTTGCTGGCTTTGCACCCACAAGAGATCCGACCGCAGCTCGTTCAGCTGCGTCATCAGGCGATCACTGCGGATCAGCGCCAGATCGCCAGATTGTTCGAGTGCGTCATATGATGGCTGACTGAGCGGTGGGCGGCTGAAATACAGGATGCGGGCCATGCCATCCTCGAATGCCGCGCGGTCTTCATCACGCACCGACCCGGCGGTGACGGCGTCCGCGAGAATGCGGAAATTCTCGTCCTGCTCTGCGTTGCGATCGATTCGTTCGGACAGTTCGGCGATGTTTTGCTCGATATCCTGCTGAATTCGAGCGAGCGCCATCGATTCCGCCACGCGATCCTGCCGGTCCGCATTCCACGCCGTAATCTGGAAACCGATCACAACACCCGCGATGACGATGACGAATTCCAGCGCCACGGCGAACCAGTTCTGTTCGCGGATGGCGCGGCTGATGCGGGCGAGGATCATTCGGATGTATCCTCCGGCGGGTTGCAGGGGCGACCGGTCCGTTCCGCTATTGCTGTGCACATGTCCTGTGCCAATCCCAGTGTACGGCGAGTCCACTCCGTGACCGCGCGCTGACTGTTATTGCCGAGAAGAAGGCGCTGAAGAAACGCATCGTCCCGGCTCAGGACATCGAAGTCGAATTCCCAGCGCCGCTCTCGGACCGTATCCGGAGCATAAACCAGCCGGGCACCGGCCTGACCCACGAATAGCGGGTCCTCAATGCGCAGCCGGATATAATCGATCTGCGCCTGCAGGAACGTCAGCTGGGCATGATAGTCGCCGATAGCGGCGCGTAGTTCCGGAGACCCGATCTCCGAAAATTCTCCGGCATTGATCAACTCGTCATAGACCGAGCGCGGCGGAAAGGCGGCCGGCAGGATCCCGACGGAATTGAGCCCCTGGGCCATCTCGCGCGGGTTGGCGTCCGACCAGTCATTGGCCTGCAACCGCTCGATTGCCTCGGTCCGCAAGGCATTCATCCGTTCGTGGAGTTGGACGTGTCCCCGGTGATAGGCAACGATCTGTTCCGCCTCGTCATGCAGCCGCTCCAGCGCCGCATTCCGCCGCATCTCTGCCGCGCGCTCATCCGCCCAGGCCGAAATCTGGAAACCGATCACCACGCCGGCGATGACGATCACGAATTCCAAGACTACCGCGAACCAGTTCTGTGTCCGGATCGCCCTGGAGATGTTCTGCAGGATCATGGCCTGCCCCCCGAATACCGGCACTAACCATCGGGTGACTTTCAGGAGATCGCAAACGGAAATTGACCGGTGCTTCGCGGCGATGCCCGGAGCCACCGCCTTCGTGGACCCGGGGCCGGTCAGGCACCGACAGCCGGGCCCAACGATGCGCGCTCCCGGGTTCGGATGACTCGCGTTATGAGTGTATATATGCTTTTGTGCCCGTTATGAGAGCTTTCTAGGGGAATGGCTGTATGGACGGGACCAGTGTGATCGAGCGCCAGGCCGGGCGGCCGGCCGAGACCGGACACCCCGCGCCGGACCGCAACCCGCAACGCCGGGACGGAACGCCGCGCATCCTGGCCCGGCTCTGGGCCGACGAAGCCGCCAACGGCCTCGTGCGGCGATCGCCGGAGCACAGCGCCCGCGAGCGCGGCTTTTCCCACCTGATCGCCCTCGCCGGGTTTCTGGTCCCGGCCGCGCTCACCGGGCTCGCCCTGAAAGGACCCGGCATACTGGGGCTGCTCGCCTTGACGCTTTCACCGGTTTTCGCTGCGCAGACCCTGCTGCGTCTGGCCGCTGCCCTCCTGGCGCCGCGCTGGGCGCCGAAGCGCGACCTGCCCGTGCGCGCACTGCCGGCCGCCAGCCTCATCGTCGCGCTTTACAGGGAAGCGGCCGTTCTGGACCAGCTGATCGCCGCCCTCAAGGCGATCGATTATCCCCGCGACCGGCTGGAGATCAAACTCGCGCTGGAAACGGGCGACACCCGGACCCGCGAGGCGCTCGCCTCCATCGCCCTGGACGAGCGGTTCGAAGTGGTTCTCGTGCCGCCCGGCCGGCCGCAGACCAAGCCGCGCGCGCTCAATCACGCCCTGCGATTCTGCACCGGCGAGATCGTCGGTGTGCTGGATGCCGAAGACCGCCCGCATCCGCGTCAGCTGCGCTGTGCCGCCGAGAGCTTCTCCCTCGCCCCGGCCGAGCTTGTATGCCTGCAGGCGCCGCTGAACTGGTTCAATCGCGCCGAAAGCTGGCTGACCCGCCAGTTCGCGCTGGAGTATGCCGCGCATTTTCACGGCCTGCTGCCGCTCTACAACCGCCTGGGCTGGCCCCTGCCGCTGGGCGGAACCAGCAATTATTTCCGGACCGCCGCGCTTCGCCGCGCCGGCGCCTGGGATGCGTGGAACGTCACCGAAGATGCCGATCTCGGCGTTCGCCTTCACCGCATGGGTCTTCGCTGCGGCCTGATCGCACCGATGACGCTGGAGGAGGCACCGGTCGGGCTGGCAGCCTGGATCCCCCAGCGCACGCGCTGGCTGAAAGGGTATCTGCAGACCCTGGCGGTGCATGCCGCGGCCGGCCGAAAGCCGGGCCGGCGCCTGCTGTCGCTGGGTCTCACCCTGGGTGGCGCTATCCTGTCGGCGCTCGCCTGCGGGCCATCGGTCGTGATCGTCCTGGCGGCCATCCTGCTGACCGGCGGCACCGCGGGCCTGCCGGTTCTGGCGGGCCTGACGGGCACGGGATGGCTGGCCGCCGCGCTGTGCGCCTGGCGCGCCGCATGCCGGGCCGGTGTACCCGTGCGCACGGGCGACCTGCTCACACTGCCGGTCTATGAAGCGATCAAATTCTGGCCAGCAGTACGGGCCCTGTATCAGCTGGTGACAAATCCCTATCATTGGGAAAAGACCGAACACGGCGTGAGCGCCCTATCCAAGCCGAGCCCATGTATCTCTCCCTCACCGCCACGCTCGTCGCGCTCGGCATCGTCATCGCGATCTTCATCCTCGCCCGCTGGCGCGCCGGCCAGCCGGTCCGTCCGGAACGCGGCCCGCGAATGATCCCCTGGACCCTGATCGCCATCGCCATGGGCGGCTTCGCCGTGATCCTGATCGCCCACCTGGCCGAGCTGGGCGGCCTGGATCTCAGCCAGCGGCCGCCACGGCCCTAGCCGAGCGGAGGCCAAGTCAGCTGGCTGAGTTGAACACGGAATGGCTGGAGCGGGTGAAGGGAATCGAACCCTCGTCGTAAGCTTGGGAAGCTTCTGCTCTACCATTGAGCTACACCCGCGCGAGAGGGTGACTATACGCACACCGCGACGGCTCGCAAGCGGCCGCCGCGGTACTGTCTGCGCTAGTCGGCAGGCAAGTGCCGCTGCAGGAAGTCCCGGCTCTCGCTGAGCAGGGTGTGGCGGGCATTATAGGTGCCCAGGTAATGGTCCTCGCCACTCATTTCCACATAGCGGAAGCCCTCGCGCCCCTCCATCGCGCTTGCCATAAGCCGGCTCTGTTCGACCTCGACCGTGGTGTCGTCATCGCCATGCACCAGCAGGACGGGGACATCGTATTCGTCGACCCGGTCAAGCGGCGTGATCTCGTGCTGGCGGGCCTCATCGTCGAAAATCGTGCCGATATAATCGTGCCAGTAGCGCAACTCGTCCGACTCGCTGCCGCCGCGCAAACGCATATTGCCGAGCATTCGGAACGGGTCGGTCACCGCCGATACGCCGACCACGCAGCGCACCTCGTCCGGTGCCCGCAACGCCGTCATCAAGGCGGCATAGCCGCCATAGCTGGCGCCGACAGTGCAAAATCCGCCCTCGCGGGCAATGCCCTCCGCCTGAAGATAGCGGGCACCGTCGAGCATGTCCTCGATCATGCGCCCGCCGAACTCGCCAAAACCGGCATCCCGGAAATCGTCGCCATAGCCCGACGAACCGCGGAAATTCGGCTTCAGCACGACATAGCCCAGAGAGGCGTAGTACTGGGCCCACCAGTCGTATGTTGCATGATCGCGCGCTTCCGGTCCGCCGTGCGGCATCAGGACCAGCGGGAAGGGACCGTCGCCGCGCCGCTGCCCCGGAGGCAGAACCATATAGGCGTTGATGCCCAGCCCGTCCGACGCCTCGTAGTGCACACTCTCGACGGCCGACAATTCCGTCTCGGCGATTGCGGGTGCCTCATTGCCGATCGACTGCAGACCGCCGCTGGGCACATCGAACAGGAAGAAACCGGTCGGCTCGCCGCGATTGTCGATTGCGAATGTGAACAGGCTGCGATCGTCGGTCCAGGAGAGGAGACGGACATGGCCGTAGAGCGCGTCTTCCAGGGCGCGCTGCACGGCGGCCAGTTCCGGATCGGTATAGCGATGTCCCGGAATGTCGCCGCCATGGCGGAAACCCGCCAGCTCGCCCCGCCGGCGGTCGATCAGCACGCCCAGACGGTGGACCTCCTCCCCGTCGAGCGTAAAGGGCGCCAGCTCCCCGCTGGCCAGATCGAGACGGCGCAAGCCGTCATTCGGCCCGGCCGGAAAGCTCACGGCCAGTTCACGGCCACCCGAGATCACGCCGTGAACCTGCGGGATGCGCAGGCCGTAATTGCCGGAAAACAAGACGGCATTGGTGTCGGTTCCGCGAACGATCCGGTAGTCGCCGGTCTCGGGGTCGTGGAAGACCCGCGCCACGATCGCGCCATCGGCGTCGACGATATTGTCGTGCACGCCCTGCCCGCTGCGCACGGAGCGGACCGGTTCCGACCGGCCGCTGTCCAGGTCGACCTCGAACAGCGTGGTCTCCAGGTCGCGGTTCTCCGGGCCGCGCAGATTGGTATTGGCCCGTTCGGAGCGCCAGAGATAGCCCATTTGCATCATGACAAGGCTGTCGTCGCCATTCATCAGCGAAACGACATTGGTCAGGCTGGGATGGTGGTCCTCGTCGCGCATCAGCTGGACATTCCCGCGCGTCTCGATGTCGAAGGCATAGGTGCGGTAGAGCGGCACCGTCATCGGTCCGTGGCGGGTGCGGATCTCGTCGGTATAGGTGACGATATAGGCCAGGTAACGGTTGTTGATCCAATAGAAGGACAGGATCCGGATGCCTTCCGGCGAGGCGATTTTCCCGGTAACGCCGCCACCAGCCATGTCGAAGAAACAGATTTCCTGCTTGCCGATATCGGCGATGGTGCAACCCATGGCCAGCATCGACCCGTCCGGCGATATCTCCGCCCACCAGATCGTCGGCGGCGTGGCGAAATCGTCCAAACTCGGCTGGGCGTGCGCGATCGAAAGCGTCAGCGCCGCCAAAAGCCCTCCCAAAAAACGCATGTCTCCCCCCGGATTTCAGCGCGGCCTACAGACTAGATGCGCCGGCAATCCGCGTGCAAGTTCCGATTGAAAATCAGGCGAAGAACTTGGAGAGTTTCAGGCTCTGGGCCTGATAGTTCGATGCGATCTTGCCGTAGGCGTTTTCCGGCGCCTCGCGCATCGGCTCGTAGACCAGGCGGGCGATGGGCTGGCCATGCTCCAGGATGAAGGGCACATCCCGGCCCCGCACTTCCAGCACCGCCCGGGATCCGGTTCCCCCGGCCTCTGCAATACCGAAACCGGGATCGAAGAAACCCGCATAGTGCGCGCGAAACTCGCCGATTTCGGTAGCGATCGGCGCCATCTCCGCAGCTTCTCCCGGACCGATCGAGACGGCTTCGCGGGAGGCCAGGATGTAGAATTCGCCCGGATCGAGGATCAGCCGGTGATCGGGCGCAAAGAGCGGTTCCCAGAAGCGCGACCGGTCATGGCCGCCGATCCTTGACAGGTCCACAAGACCGGCATGCCGGCGCGCGCGATAGCCGACAATACCGTCTTCGAACCCGGCCAGGTCGACGCTGACCGTAATGTCGCGCAGAGGCACATGCGCCCCTTCGCGAAAACGCACCTGGCTCAGGCGGTCGCCTTCGCGGGCCAGGATGGAGAAGGTGCAGGGGCTGATCTCGGCATACAGCGGACCGTCATACTCCGGCGGGGCCCGGTCGAAGGCTTCGCCGCTATCTGTGATGACCCGGGTGAAAACGTCGATCCGCCCGGTGGAGCTTTTCGGATTCATCGCGGCCGTCAGCCCCGGCGGCAGTTTCAGCCTTTCCTGAAGCGGCGCCAGATACACACAGCCTGTTTCCAGAACGGCCCCGCCGGTGAGGTCCACCGTGTGCATGCGAATATCGCTGTCCAGGCATTGCGTGACGGTGCGGCCGCGCCCCGGCAGAAAGCTGGCACGCAACCGCCAGGCCTGCGCGCCCAGGCGCAGATCCACGCTGGCCGGCTGGATCTGCCCGTCTGCCGGCGGGGTTTCGGCCACAATGACGCCGGTCTCGAACAGGGTTTTCAGCCGATGGTCTGGGAGAATGCCGGAAGCGGTCATGATCGGATCGGTTGCTGTCAGAACGGCACCCAGATGTCCTCCATCTCCCGCGCCCTGTCCAGCCGTGCTGACCGTAGGGGTTGAGCCGGGCCCGAGGCGGGACGATGATATGCTGCGACAGGGCGTGTTCCGGGGACACGCCGGAACGGGCGGATGCGCATCATGTACCAGCACGAGAGCGGCGGTGTAAAAATCAGCGTGGTGCCGGACTATCTCGAGGACGAATCCGAGCCGGAAAGCGGCCACTATGTCTGGGCCTACACGGTGGAGATCGAGAATACCGGCCACGAGCCGGTGCAGCTCATCGCGCGCAAATGGGTGATCACCGATGCCATGGGCCGGACCGAACACGTGCAGGGGCTGGGCGTGATCGGCGAACAGCCCGTGATCGAACCGGGCGAACGCTTCCGCTACACCTCCGGTGCGCCCCTGACCACGCCCTCCGGCTTCATGCACGGCAGTTATGAAATGCAGCGCGGGGACGGGGAAAGTTTCGCCGCCACGATTCCCGGCTTTTCGCTCGACCGCCCCGGCGATCGCGTGCGCCTGCATTGACGATGGCCCGGCGATAGGCCGCGGGGGACACGCGCGTGACCACATCCCTGCGACAGGTCCTTTTCATGGTCGGCATCATGGTCGCCGTCCTGGCGGCCGCCATGATGTTCCCCGCCATGCTGGACGCGGCCCATGGCGCCCAGGAAAGCGCGACCGCCTTCTTCCTGTCCTCCATCCTGGGCATGTTCGTCGGCAGCGCCACGGCCCTGGCCAATCGCGGCCCGGTGGATTCAATCACGCCGCGCACCGCCTTCGTGCTGACCGTGGGCGCCTGGCTCGGTCTGGCCGTCTGCGCCGCCCTGCCCATGCGCTTGTCGGGCGAGGGGCTGGACTGGACCGATGCGATATTCGAATCGATTTCCGGCCTGACCACGACCGGCGCCACGGTGATCACGGGTCTCGACGGCCGCCCCGACGGGTTGCTGCTCTGGCGGGCGCTGCTGCAATGGATCGGCGGGATCGGCATCATTGTCACTGCCATGGCCTTCTGGCCCATGCTGGGCATTGGCGGCATGCAGCTCTTCCAGCTGGAAAGCGGCGACAAGTCGGACAAGGTGCTGCCGCGGGCAACGCAGATCGCGGCCTCCATCTCGCTCATCTACGCCCTTCTCACCATCGCCTGCTTCTTCGCCTACATGGCCATCGGCATGGACTGGTTCGCGGCGCTGGCGCACGCCATGACGACGCTGTCCACGGGCGGTTTCTCCACCTCCGACAATTCCATGGGTGCCTTTCTGCCGCTGGGCGGCGACATCGTGGCAACGGCCTTCATCATCCTGGCCTCGCTGCCGTTCGGCCTGTTCATCCTGGCCGCCCGCGGCAAGCCGGTCTCGCTGTTCCGGGATGCCCAGGTGCGCGGCTTTGCAGCCGTCATCGTGACGGCCAGCTTGCTGCTGACGCTGATGCTGATGGCATCCGGCACGCTGGAGGGCGGCACGGCGCTGCGGCAGGCGAGTTTCAACGCCGTGTCCATCATCACCGGCACGGGGTTCGCCTCGGCCGACTACGGGGCCTGGGGACCGGCTTTCGAGGCGGCCTTCTTCATCTTCATGTTCATCGGGGGCTGCGCCGGGTCGACGACCTGTTCGGTGAAAATCTTCCGCTACCAGATCGCCGGCACCGCCATGCGGCGCTACCTGGCCAAGCTGATGCGGCCTAATGCGGTGATCCCGATGCGCTACAACGGCCGGATCGTGGAGGAGACGGCGCTGCACTCGGTGATGGGTTTCTTCTTCGTCTTCTTCGCCGTCTACGCGATCAGCGCCGCCGTGCTGTCGGCGCTGGGCCTGGACACGGTCACGGCCCTGTCCGGCGCGGCGACCAGCCTGACCAATACCGGCCCCGGCCTGGGCCCTGTCATCGGGCCGGCAGGCACGTTCCAGCCCCTGTCGGACCCGGCAAAATGGGTGCTGACCTTCAACATGTTCATCGGCCGGCTGGAAGTGCTGGCGGTGCTGGTCTTCCTCAGCCCGCGCTTCTGGCGCGGCTAGCCGGCGGCCCGGGACACTTCGGCGGGATCGAAGCGCCAGTCCCTGTTGCAATACTCGCAGGTCATCACGATTTCGCCGCCGGTTTCCATCTCCGCCCGGTCCTCCGCCGGAAAGGAAGCGATGATGCCCAGCAGGCGCTCGCGCTCGCAGGAACAGCGGCGGGCGACATGGCGCGGCTCCAGAAGGCGGACCCCGTCTTCGTTGAACAGGCGGAAGAGCAGGCCGCCGGCCGAAAGGTCCGGATCCAGAAGTTCTGCATCCTCGACGGTTTCGAACAGGGCGCGGGCATGATCCCAATCGGCCTCGGCCGAGCCGCGGGTCTCGTCGCCGGCTACCGCCTGGAGCATCAGGCCACCGCCGCGCCAGGCCCTGTCCTCGCCCTCCTTCCAGCTCTCGCCAACGGCGATCCGGAGCCGGGTCGGGGTCTGTTCGGACTGGGTGAAATAGGCTTCCGCCGCCGCCGAGAGGCTGGGGCCTTCCAGGCCCACGACACCCTGGTACTGGTCCTTGTCGGGCCCGTAGTCGATCGTCATCGCAAAGGCGCCCTTGCCCATGAGCCGCGTCATCAGCATGTCCGGACCGGGGCGTTCGGCCAGCGCCGCGTCCACCGCGTCGCGGTCGATCTTGGCAAAGCCGCGCACCCCCTCGCCGGCAACATATTCGGCGACGATAAACTGGATCGGGCCCGACCCGTTCGCCTGGACGATCAGACGCCCGTCGAATTTCAGCGCATCGCCGACCAGGGCGGCGATGATCACGGCCTCGCCGAGCAGCCGGGCGACCTGGTCGGGATAGGCGTGGGCCGACAGGATCGCGTCCAGCGTCGAACCCAGGCGGCAGGCACGCCCGCGCACCGCCCGGTCCTCGACCTGGTATGCGGCAACGATGTTGTCGTGTTCGCCCAGCGGATCGCTCACGCCTCTACTCCGGTTGCATCCGTGTTGCGCCGATGTCGCGCCACTGTGCGGCTCTAGCTCGCTTCAAGTGCGCCCAGGGCCTCGTCGAGGATGGACACCGCCTCGCTGGCATCCTCCTTGGTGATGACCAGCGGCGGCGCCAGGCGCGAGACATTGTCCCCCGCCGCTCCCACCAGCAGATGCCGGTCGCGGGCCAGGCCGGCCAGCTTCTTCGGATCGTACCCGTCCTTCAGCTTGACACCGACCAGGAGACCCTTGCCGCGCACTTCCGCGACCTTGTCGGCATGCCGGTCCATCAGACCGTGCAGCTGCTGGCGCAGATAGTTCGACACTTCCACGACATGGTCCATGAAGCCGTCGGCCGTCAGCTCGTCGAACACCACATTGCCCACCGCCATGGCCAGCGGTCCGCCGCCATAGGTCGAACCGTGGGTGCCCACGACCATGCCCTTGGCCGCCGCTTCGGTGGCCAGGCAGGCGCCCATCGGGAAGCCGCCGCCAATGCCCTTCGCCGCCGCCATGATGTCCGGCTCGGCGCCGTCTACCCATTGATGGGCAAAGAGTTTTCCGGTCCGGCCTGCGCCCGACTGGACCTCGTCATAGACCAGCATCAGCCCGTGCTCGTCGCACAGCTGGCGCAGGCCGCGCAGGAAGCTGTCCTCCGGCGCGCGCACACCGCCCTCGCCCTGTACGGGCTCCACGCAGATCGCCGCGGTTTCCTCGGTGATCGCCGCCTTCACCGCTTCCAGATCGCCGAACTCGACCTGGTCGAAGCCTTCCATCGCCGGACCGAAACCTTCGAGATATTTCGGATTGCCGCCGGCGTTGATGGCGCCATAGGTGCGGCCGTGGAAGGCGCCGGTGAAGGTGATGATGCGATAGCGCTGCGGATTGCCGTTCACATAGTGATAACGCCGCGCCGTCTTCAGGGCGCACTCCATCGCCTCGGCGCCGGAATTGGTGAAGAAGACCCGGTCGGCAAAGGTCGCCGCACACAGCTTGTCGGCCAGTTCGATCCCCTTGGGCACCTTGTACATGTTGGACAGGTGCCAGAGCTTGCCGGCCTGTTCCGTCAACGCCTTGACGGCCTTGGGATGGGCGTGGCCGAGACAGTTCACCGCGATACCCGAGATGAAATCGAGATAGCTCTCGCCGCCGTCTGTATAGAGGCGGGGTCCCTTGCCGTGATCGAAAACGAGATCCGGCGGGGCATAGGTGTCCATCATCGGGGCGGGCATTGCGGGGTCCTCCAAAGTGTCGCGGCGCCCCTTGCATGGGACGCCCTTGTCCTTCGTCTAGGCCTCCCCGCTCAGCTCTTCAAGCGCCAGCCTGCACGCAACAGCAGGTAACACGCCACGGCCAGAAGCATGTTGATCGCTAACACCGCGACAATGCCCGCAGCGAGCGATCCGTCGGCCTGGCCGATGAAGCCGTAGCGGAAGCCGTCGATCATGTAGAAGAAGGGGTTGAAATGGCTGATCGTGGCGATCGGCTCGGGCAGCGCATTGACCGAGTAGAATGTGCCGGACAGGAAGGTCAGCGGTGTGATGACAAAGGTCGTGACCGCCGCCATGTGGTCGAATTTCTCGGCCCACAGCCCGCCGATCACGCCGACCATGCCCAGCATCGCGGACGCGGAAATCCCGAAATACAGCACCGCCCACCAGTGCTGCGGCATGATGTCGATGAAGGGGATCAGGGTGACCGCCGTCACCGCGGCCACCAGAATGCCCCGCGTCATCGCCCCGGCAATGAAACCGATAGCCAGTTCCGCAGCCGATAGCGGCGGCATCAGGAAATCCACCGCATTGCCCTGTACTTTCGAGACCAGGATCGAGGAGCCCGAATTGGCAAAGGCATTGTTCAGGAGCCCCATCAGGATCAGTCCCGGCGCCAGGAATTCGACGAAGGGCACACCGCCGACATCACCCCGCCGCGCACCGATGGCAACGGCAAAGACGGTCATGTAAAGCAGTGTGGTCGCGACCGGTGCTGCAACGGTCTGGGTGCCGACCTTGAGAAAACGCCGGACTTCCTTCTTGTACAGGGTCCACAGACCCAGCCAGTTGATAAGTCCGAATTTTCTCGGCCCGTTTACGGAGCTTAAGCTGGCGTTACTCATATCGAATTACCCTTAATTTCCCGGTAACCATCTGCGTTAACGATTGGGGGTGCAAGGGAGCTTTCCACAGGAATGGTCATAACCCGATCTTGTGGCGTCAGCTCATGCGGATACAATATCTAGTGTAATTAAACATGAACTGACATATGCGCCGTTTACCGACATTCAAGGTGGCAAGCGCATCACAGCTCGGAGATGAGTGCGATGGCCTGGACTGACGAACGCGTCGAGCAACTCAAGAAGCTCTGGTCGGAAGGCCTGAGCGCCAGCCAGATTGCCAAACAATTGGGGGGTGTGACCCGCAATGCCGTGATTGGCAAGGTCCACCGTCTGGGTTTGTCAGGCCGCGCGACACCGTCACGTCCCGCCCGCCGCACCGTGAAACCCTCCCGCCCGCGCACAACCACGGCCTCCACCGCGCCAGCCGCACGCCCGGTCTCGCGTCCGTCCCCCTCAACGGCACCGGCGGCGTCCGCACCGGCGCCGGTGGAGCCTGCCGTACTGCCTTCCGGCGAATTCGCCACCGTTCTCACCCTGCGGGACTCGATGTGCAAATGGCCGATCGGCGATCCGGCCCAGGCCGAATTCCGCTTCTGCGGCCGCAAGACCTGTGGCGGCAACGCCTATTGCGAGGCGCACTCCTCGATGGCCTACCAGCCCGGCAACAAGCGCCGCCGCAAGGCGACGGCCGATGCCGGCGCCGCCCTCGACGCCATCGCGGCAACCCGCCGGTACAATTTCTAGATCCACGCCCTGGCGTACGGACATTCCCTCACCCAGAATGTCCGAAAGTAGCGGCCGCCCTTCCCGGGGCGGCCGTTTTTTTTTGAACAGCCAGACCTGCGCTACCAGCGCAGGGCCCAGCGGCCGGCGGCGGCGCCGGTCAGCCCCGTCGCGGCGATCCCCAGCCCGTACCAGATCACCAGAAAGACCGGAGATGCCTCGCCGCAACCCAGCGAATAGACGGAGGCAGCCAGCCCCCCCGCGGCCAGGCCGCAGGCCCAGCCTGCGCGGCCCAGCCGGGTCGGCGCCGCGCGCCGCATGACCGCCAGCATCAGGGCCAGCAGGGGGACGGACAGAAGCAGGATATAGCCGACACAGCGCCGGGCGGTTTCCCCCATGACAAGCGCCTGCCAGTCCGCGGGCGGCGTTGCCGCAAGCACGGCGAGGGCGATGGCGGCGAAGCCCGACCAGACGATCGCCGCGAACACCGGCCCGCCGGGGTCACGGGCCGCCGGCCGGGACAGGGCCGCCATGGCCCAGGCGCCGATAGCCGCCAGCGCGCCCGTAAACGCCAGTTTCAACCAGAATGACACGCCGTGCAGTGCGGCGACCAGGTCGGCCCGGAAGGCCAGGTCGGGCAGGACGAGGAATGCCAGCAGGCCGGCCCCGGCCGCGACCCCCACAGCCAGCAGTAGACGCCGCAGCGGGCGGCGCGGACTGACCGGTTCCAGGTCCTCCGCCAGACGCTCGATCAGATCGTCGGTCACGACGATGCCTCCCGGCCCGCGAACCGGTCGCGAAGCGCTTTCAGGCCGCGATGGACATTGACCTTGATCGCCGAAACGCCGCGGCCGCTGCGCGCCGCAGCCTCTTCCACCGACAGGCCTTCGACCTTGGTCAGGCGCAGGGCTTCGGCCTGGGGCGCGGAGAGCTCCGCCATTGCCCGGTCCAGATCGAGCCGCGCCATGGCGGCACCCTGTGCCGGATCGGCGGCGGCGAGGAATTGTGCCTCATCGTCCAGGGGCAGGCTCGCCCGCCGCCGGTGGGCACGGTAGAAATCCACCAGCTTGTAGCGCGCAATGGCATAGATCCAGGCCGTCAGCGGTTGGCCGGGGTCGTAGGTGTCGCGCTTGACATGGATCGCCATCAGCGTCTCCTGGACCAGATCCTCCACAGCCGACGGATCGCCGGCCCGCTGACGGAAATAGCCCGTCAGCCTTTGCTGCACGTCGCGCAGCAAGGTCCGGTAAGCCGCTGCATCGCCTGCCTGGCTCGCGACCATCAGGCTGCGCAGCTGTGCTTCGTATCGCTCCGTCACGACAGTCATAGGTTCGTGTCCCGCGCCGTGAAAGTTACAGCCGGAAAAAATTTTCAGCTCCACTGTAACCAATCTCTCATCCGCGGCGAACTGCATCACGTGACCGGCGCTTCGGCAACGGTCGCAGAACCAAGTTCAAGCAAAGGTGATGCATGAAACCGCAATCCAGAAACACAGCTTTTACCGCGTCCGCGCTCGCCCTCTCCCTCGCCGCCGCCGCTGCGGCCGGCGCCCAGGGCAATGACAACATGCCGGGCGACGAGGAAATGGAACGCTGCTACGGCATCGCCCTGGCGGGCGAGAACGACTGTGCCGCAGGTCCGGGCACATCCTGCGCCGGCACCTCGACCGTCGACTATCAGGGCAATGCCTGGACCTACGTGCCTGAAGGTACCTGCGAATCCATCGAAACGCCCTACGGCCCGGGTTCCCTGGAGCCGATCGAGCGTCCGTAACAGGTTTTTCGAGCCCGCGCCCCGTCGCCCCCGCCGGGCGCAAAGGAGGTCATCGGTTCCGTGTCTGCCGTCCAGCCCTGTCCCCTCTATGCTGGCATGAGCCTCAAGCCCGAACATTATCGTTCCGCGCTTGATGCGCGGGCCGATGGCCTCTGGTTCGAAGTCCATCCAGAAAACTATATGGGCGATGGCGGACCGCGCCTCGCCTGGCTCGACGCGATCCGCGCGAACCACCCCGTCTCCTTTCACGGGGTCGGATTGTCGCTCGGCGGTCCCGATCCGCTGGATCGGGACCATCTCGACCGGTGGAAACGGCTGGCCGGCCGGTTCGAGCCCGCCCGGGTGTCCGAACACCTGGCCTGGTCGAGCCTGGGAGGCCGGTATTTCAACGATCTCCTCCCCACGCCCATGACGCAGACGGCCCTGGACCGGTTCTGCGAACATGTCGACGAGATGCAGAGCGCGCTCCAGCGGCAGGTCCTGGTAGAAAATCCGTCGCGCTACCTGCCGATGCGAGACGACATTCCGGAGCCGGAATTTCTCGCCGAGACGGTCCGGCGAACCGGGTGCGGCCTGCTGCTCGACATCAACAATATCCATGTCAGTGCGCACAATCTGGGCTTCGATGCCCGCGCCTATCTCGATGCCGTTCCCGCCGGCGCCGTCGGCGAGATTCATCTGGCCGGTCACGATAGCGATGCCGGGCTCGGCGAAGCACTGCTGATCGACACGCATGGCCGCCCGGTCTCCGAAAGTGTCTGGTCGCTCTACGAGGCTGCGATCAGGCGGACCGGGCCGCAGCCGACGCTGATCGAGCGCGATACCGACATCCCCGCCTTCGAGACGCTCTTGCAGGAGCGCGCCCGGGCCCAGCTCATCCTGGACGCCGCCCGCAGCCGCGAGCCGGCCCATGCCTGACGATTTCCACACCGCCTTCGCCGACGCGCTGCGCACGGGCCGGACCGATCCGCTCCAGCCCTATCTGGCAGAAGCCGGCGCCGCCGGGCGGCTTTCCGTCTACCGGAACAATGTCGTGCGCGGTGCCATCGAGGCGCTGCGCGCCGCCTTTCCCGCCATCGACCGGTTGATCGGATCCAGGCTGTTCGACGCGCTGGCCCGGGCCTATTGGCACACTCACCCGCCGGAACGGCCCACGCTGATCCTTTATGGCGATGCGTTTGCGGACTATCTGGCCGGTGCCGAGCCTGTCGCCGGCCTGCCCTGGCTGGCCGATGTGGCGCGCCACGACCGCGCCTGGCTGGAAGCCCATCACGCGCCCGGGGGCCGCCCGCTTGGCGCAGCCGATGCCGCCGGACTGGCCCCGGAAACCCTGCCCGCCCTGGTGCCGGGACTGCAGCCCTCGGTCCGGCTTCTGACCTCTCCCTGGCCCGCCTACGACATCTGGCACCGCAACCGGGTCGAGCCGGACGACGCGCCGATGCGGGCCGACCCCGGGCAGTATTTCTCGCTGCTCTGGCGTAAGGACGGCACGGTATGCAGCCGCATGCTGCACGCGGGCGAGCACGCCTTTCTGGACGCGCTGGGCGGCGGCGCTCCGCTGGAGACGGCCGCACAGGCAGGCCTGGCGGCCGAACCCGGTTTCGATCCGGCGGCGGCTTTTGCCGCCGCGCTCAATGATTCCCTGCTGAAAGGTCCCCTGACATGACCCCTTCGCCGCTGGCGCGCACGACCGCGCTGCACGACCGTCTCGTCCGCCTGTTGTCGGGCATCCGGGTCCGCGACGCCCTCGCCCTGCTGGCCCGGCTGAGCCTGGCCGGCGTGTTCTGGCGTTCGCTCCTGACGAAGGTCGAGACCGTCCGGCTGCTGCCCTACATCGAAACGATCAACGCACATGACGTGACGCGGCATCATTTGCGCGTGCCCGATTTCCCGCTGGACATGAAGGCGTCGACACTGACGCTGTTTGCCACGGAATACGACCTTCCGCTCATTCCCCCATCCCTGGCCGCATGGATGGCGACGCTGGCGGAATTCCTCCTGCCGATCGCCCTGCTCCTGGGCCTGTTCACACGCTTGTCCGCGCTGGCACTGATCGGCATGACGCTGGTGATCCAGGTCTTCGTCTATCCGGAAGCCTGGTGGGGCACGCACGCCCTCTGGATCTCCATGGCGGGTCTCGTGGCCGTCTACGGGCCGGGCCGGATCAGCCTCGACACCGCCCTGGGACACCTCTCGCCATCCGGCCGGGCCGGGCGGCCGGCCTCATCCTGACCCTGTCCTAATTCCCGGGAGTCCCGGTCAGCGCGGTCAGCATTTCGGGGATCCAGGCATCGACCTGCTGGTCATAGGCCCGCATCGTGGTGGCAAAACCCCAATGGCACCAGCCCAGGCCGCGGGCCTCCGCTGCACCCCGGACCGCGCGGACCCAGCGCGCGCGCAGATGGACGGGCACGTCGTAATAGACGCCGAATTCACCCAGCAGCACCGGCACGTTCCGGGTCCGGGCATACTGCGCCACAATGTCGAAATCCCGTGCCAGCTCCGCCTCGTCGGCCGGACCGCCCCACTGCACACCCGTACGCGGCCGGTTGGCCCAGGGGGCACCCTGATGGGTGAAATCGAACGGCGAGTAATAGTGCACCGTCGTCATGACACGGGGGTCGCCCGCAGGCACCTCGGTCTGGACCAGACCTTCGATATTGTTCCAGCGGGCCGATGCCAGGATCACCCAGCGCTCCGGCGAAACCGCGCGTACGGTTTCCAGCAGGCGGGCATTGATCCGGTTGACCTGTTCGGCAGAGATCCGGTCGGTCGGCTCGTTCAGCAGTTCGAAGACCAGATTGGCCGGATAGTCCTCGTAGTGCGCGGCCAATTGCTGCCAGATCGCCAGCAATTGCGGCATCCGGCCATCCGGGTCCGCCATGAAGGCCTCGAAATGGTGCACGTCGAGAATAACCCGCAGATCGCGCGACAACGCATAGTCGACAATGGCATCCGCGCGCGCCAGAAAGGCCGGATCGATGCGATTGTCCGCGTCCAGATGCGCCGACCAGCGCACCGGCAGGCGAAGCGTGTCGAACCCGGCCGCAGCGATCGCGTCGATATGGCGGAACTCGACCGTGTAGCCCCACTGCCCTTCGAACTCGGCCTCGAGCGCGCCGGACAGGTTCATGCAGCGTTCGATGCCCGGTGCGGATACGGCAAGCCCATCACGATGACCGCTCCCGGACGGACCCGGCGCCTGGCCGCCCGCATCGCAGGCCGCGAGGAGGCCGGAAAGGACGGCGAAGGCAAGACGGGAACGGAGCATGTCAGGCAGCCTCCAGCGGATACAGGGCCGACGATAGGCGGCCGGGCCGGGCAAATCCACCGCCCCTCAGGCGTTCACGTCAAACGCATAACCTGCCGAACGCACGGTGCGGATCGGATCGCGCTCTTCCTTCTTGTTGAGGGCCTTGCGCAGCCGGCCGACATGGACGTCGACCGTGCGTGCCTCGACATAGACGTCGGACCCCCAGACCGCATCCAGCAGCTGCTCGCGCGAAAACACCCGTCCGGGGTGCTGCATGAGATAGTCCAGCAGGCGGAACTCCGTCGGGCCAAGATGGATTTCACGGTCCGCGCGTTTCACGCGGTGAGCCACCCGGTCCATCGTGATGTCACCGGCGGCGATAGTATCCTCGGCGAGGCCCGGGCGGATGCGGCGCAGCACGGCACGGATGCGCGCGAAGAGCTCAGTCATCGAGAAGGGTTTGACCACATAATCGTCCGCGCCCGTGTCCAGCCCGCGCACCCGGTCGGTCTCTTCGCCGCGGGCGGTGAGCATGATGATCGGGACGTTGGCCGTTTCCTGGCGTCCACGCAGACGTCGGCAGACCTCGATGCCGGAGACTTTCGGCAGCATCCAGTCCACCAGGACCAGATCCGGCGTTGTCTCTTCGGCCTGGATGAGGGCATCCTCCCCGTCGCCGGCGACGGAGACGGCATATCCCTCCTTTTCCAGATTGTATTGCAGGAGGGTCGCGAGAGCGTCTTCGTCTTCGACCACGAGAACTTGAGGCTTCATCGTTATCTCTCCACGATCAGGGTCTTCAAGCCGGCGGCGGCGAGTCCGCTTCCAGCGGCGTAGCGGTCACCATGAAGTGCAGAGCCTCGGCTATATTGGTGGCGTGGTCGCCGATACGTTCGAGGTTCTTAGCCACAAACAGGATGTGGACACCCGGCTCGACCAGGCCCGAATTCTCGCCCATCGACACCAGCATCTCGCGCACCAGCGCGTTGTAGCGCTCGTCGACTTCGTCGTCGGTCCGCCAAACCCGGATGGCAGGCTCGATCTCGAACGACGACAGGGCGTCGAGAACCTCGTGCAATTGCTTGATCACGATCGCGCCAAGGCGCTCGACACGGTCGATCAGGGCCAGCGCGGGGTATTCCGACAAGTCCTTGGCGCGATAGGCGATATTCTTGGCCAGATCGCCAACGCGTTCCAGATCTGTGGAGATCTTCAAGGCGGAAATCGTCATGCGCAGATCGGTGGCAAGCGGCTGGCGCAGCGCGAACAGGCGCAGCACCCGCTTCTCCACATCGACCTGCATCTGGTTGACCTGCTTCTCGCGGTCACGCACGGCCTGAACCAGCGTAGAATCGCGGCGCACAATCGCCGCGATCGCCGTTTCCAGCTGGGTCTCGACCAGTCCGCCCATGCGGGCCAGCTCGTCGGCCAGCTGGTCCAGTTCCTCGCCGTATGCCGTGACGATATGTGCCGTTTTCGACAGCGCCATGGCGCCTACTCCTCAGTTGGTGTCCGGCCTAACCGAACCTCCCGGTGATGTAATCCTGCGTCCGCGGATCGCGCGGATTGGTGAAAATGTCTTCGGTCGGCCCGAACTCGACCAGATTGCCCATATGGAAAAAAGCGGTTTTCTGGGACACCCGGGCAGCCTGCTGCATCGAGTGGGTGACAATGATGATGCAGTAGTTTTCCCGCAATTCGTCGATCAGTTCCTCGATCTTCGCGGTGGCGATCGGGTCCAGCGCCGAGCACGGTTCGTCCATCAGGATGACTTCCGGGTTGATGGCAATGGCGCGCGCGATGACCAGACGCTGCTGCTGACCGCCGGACAGGCTCGTGCCCGGATCGGCCAGGCGATCGGACACTTCCTCCCACAGGCCCGCCTTGCGCAACGCGGTCTCGACAATGCCGTCGAGCGCGTTCTTGGACAGGGCCAGGCCGTGAATGCGCGGCCCGTATGCAACATTGTCGTAGATCGACTTCGGGAACGGGTTGGGCTTCTGGAACACCATGCCGACGCTCGCACGCAGCACAACCGGATCCACCGCCCTGTCGTTCACTTCCCGGCCGTCAATTTTCAGCGAACCGGTGACGCGCGCTCCTTCGATCGTGTCATTCATGCGATTGAGGCAGCGCAGGAAGGTCGACTTTCCGCATCCGGACGGACCAATGAAGGCGGTGACCGACCGGTCGGGAATATCGATCGAGACGTGATTCAGCGCCTGTTTGCCATTGTATTCCACACAGACATCGCGTGCCGCGACCTTTATGGGCCGCTCGCCGCCGGAATGGCTGTCGTAGATCTGGGCTTGGGGATGATTGTCGGGCATGGGGCTACCATCTCCGCTCGAAACGGCGGCGCAGATAGATGGCCAGGCCATTGAACCCGATCATCAGCGCCAGAAGGACAAGAATGGCCGCGGCCGTGCGCGCCTCGAAGGCGCGTTCGGCACCGTCTGACCAGAGGAAGATCTGGACCGGCATGACCGTCGCGGGCTGGGTCAGGCCTTCCAGGCCCAGCGTAGGCGCGTCGGCAATGAAGGCCACCATGCCGATCATCAGCAGCGGCGCGGTCTCGCCGAGGGCCTGGGCGAGACCGATGATCGATCCGGTCAGTATCCCCGGCGCCGCCAGCGGCAGGACGTGGTGGAACACGGTCTGGGTCTTCGACGCACCGACTGCCAGTGCGGCCTGCCGGATCGAGGCGGGTACCGCCTTCAGCGCGGCGCGGGTGGCGATGATCACCGTCGGCAATGTCATCAGCGACAGCACGAGACCGCCGACCAGCGGCGCCGAGCGGGGCAGGCCGAATGCATTGATGAAGACCGCCAGTCCCAGAAGACCGAAAACGATGGAGGGCACGGCGGCGAGATTGTTGATATTCACCTCGATAAGGTCGGTGAACCGGTTCTTCGGAGCATATTCTTCCAGATAGAGCGCCGTGAACACGCCGACCGGCACCGACAGGGCGACCGTGATCAGCATGGTCAGGATGGAGCCGTACAGAGCGCCCTTTACACCAGCCAGTTCCGGTTCCCGGCTGTCGGCGTTGGCGAAGAGATAGGTATTGAAATCGTGCGAGATGCGGCCGCGATCGGACAGGGCGCGCGTCCAGACGATGGCCTGGTCAGACACCCGCCGGCGGCTTTCCGGCGTGTCGACAACGTAGAGCGTCCAGTCCTCGCGCGCATCGATTTCCGCCTCGCCCAGGAGCGTCTCGGCCCGGGCCCGGCGCCCATCCGATGACAATTCGGTGAGACGCAGCGTGGTGCCGTTCGCCTCGACGAGAATCGACGGCAGGTCGGCATTCAGCACGAGCCAGCCATCCTGCGTCGCCGCCCGCGCCCGCATGTCCGCTGCATCGGCCGCCAGCCGCCCGGCCTCGAAGAGCGCATCCTCGCGCTCGGTTCCTGTCAGGTCCTCGCTGCGCAGACGGGCCTGTTCGGCGCGGGTTTCAAGCAACCGGGCCTCGGCATTGACGAGATCCGTGATGTCCGCCGAAAGTCCGGCGAAATCCGGCTCGCTGGACTGGACAAGGACCCCGTCCTCGCCTGCTTGCGCCGTCAGCGCGCCAGCCGTGTCCAGGGTCCTGTCCTCGACCAGGCGACCCTTGAGATAGAGGTCCAGATCGTCGGCGATCGGCATGCGGAAGGTGTGCGTCGTGCCAACCAGCTCCGGACGGGCCAGGACTTCGTCCATCAGGCGGGTCGAATTGAGCGGCGTATAGAGCCCGAACAGATTGCGCAGATCGCGACGGGCGCTCACATCGGGAAATTCGGCCCGGATCGCCTCCTGCAGAACGCGGCTGTAGGAGCCCCGGCGCAGCGAAGCCTCTGATCCGTCGCCTTCCCGATCGACCAGTTCGGCATTGAGCTGAACCGGCAGGACGAGCTGGTGGACGGTGAAGGCGGGCAGGCCCTGGGCAATGATCGATCCCAGCAGAACAGCCAGAATGCCAACCGCTGCAGCAACGGCGGAAAGGCCGGCCAGCTGGAATCGGGTCTCGGCCCTGTAGCGCCGGGCAAGATGCTGGTTGACCGCGTCGCGGATGGAGGTGGTGTCAGGGGTATCAGTCATACTTTTCCCGATATCGCTGCACGACACGCAGTGCGATCACGTTCATAACCAGCGTGATGGCGAATAGGACCAGGCCCAGGGCAAAGGCCGACAGTGTCTTGGGACTGTCGAACTCCTGATCGCCGGTCAGCAGCATGACAATCTGCACGGTGATCGTGGTCACGGATTCCAGCGGATTGGCCGTCAGGTTGGCGCCCTGACCGGCCGCCATGACCACAATCATGGTTTCCCCCACGGCGCGGGATACGGCGAGCAGGATCGCGCCGACAATACCCGGCAAGGCCGCCGGCATGACGACGCGTGTGATCGTCTCCGACCGCGTCGCCCCCATCGCGTACGATCCGTCGCGCAGGGTCTGCGGAACGGAATTGATGACGTCGTCGGACAGCGAAGAGATGAAGGGGATGATCATGATCCCCATGACGAGACCGGCAGAAAGCGCGCTCTGGGTCACCACATCGTCGAAGCCGAGAAGGGTGAACAGGGAGCGGATCGCCGGCCCGACGGTAAGCAGGGCGAAAAAGCCGTAGACCACGGTGGGAATGCCCGCGAGGATTTCCAGCATGGGCTTGGCCGTGGCACGAAAGCGCGGGCCGGCATATTCCGACAGGTAGATCGCCGACAGGAGGCCGATCGGCACGGCAACGGCCATGGCGATCAGAGTGATCAGCGCCGTGCCGGCGAACAGGGGCACGGCCCCGAACGCCCCCGACTGGCCGACCTGGTCCGCGCGCAAGGCGATCTGCGGTGACCATTGCAGACCGAACAGGAATTCGCTCACCGGGACCGTGGAAAAGAAGCGGATGCTCTCGAACAGGAGCGAGAACACGATGCCGACCGTTGTCAGAATGGCGATGACCGAGGAGAGCAGCAAAAGCGCGGTGACCAGGTTTTCCACGTGATTGCGGGCGCGGAATTCCGGGGCAACCTGGTCGCGGGTCCGCATCAGGCCGGCAGCTGCCATGATCACCGCGATCACGCTGACGAGATACCGGATCTGTGTCTGGTGCCGGACAACAATCTCGGATGCGGCGGCGAGCTCCTCGCTTTCCCGGCTTGGCAGCTCGCCATTGGCGATCTGGATGGCGTCGGAGAGGAAGAGCTGCCGGCGTTCGCGCGGAGCCTGCACCAGTTCGAACCCGGCCAGTTCGTGCAGGCTTGCACCGCTCGCGCGGGCCTCTAGGGCCACGCCGTCCACCAGTTCGGCGCGGCGGCGGATGACCGCTTCCTCGGCGGACGTCACCGCGTTCAGAACGTCCAGCTGCTCGGCCCGCAATTGCTCCAGCAGCTCGGGTTGCCGGTCGTCGCCACGGGCGCTGCGCAGACGCTCCATGTCTTCGTTGAGCGCGGATACCCGGCCACGCAATTGCACGGCCTCACCCCGAAGGGCCTGGTATCGGGCGTCATCGTCGAGGCGCTGTTCCAGCTGCGCACCCAGAGCAGCCGCGTCGCGGCGCAATTCGGCAAAGGTCAGCCGCTCGACCGCTTCGCTGCCGAACAGGCCGAAGGCTGCGAGCAGGAGAAACGCCGGCAGGCCGGTCCAGATCGCCACGTAATAGCCGTGAAAATTGGGCAGGGAGTGCAGGCCGACCGTATTGCCCGACACCGCCGCGATGGCTCGCGAACGGCCGGCATAGAAACCGCCCGCCAGCATGACGAGGATCGCGAGCGCGACGATGGCGATGACAGACATGCGGCTATTCGGTCCTTCGGCTGGCCGGGGCTGGCGACCGGGGATGACAGGTGCGGGGCGTCGCGGCCCCCTTTATGACAGAGTCGCTACAGTTTTATGACAACGCCTTCCGGGTCTGCAGCCACCGCGAAAAATTCTCGCTAAGGCGCTGCCTCGCCGACGGCTTTTTGAGTCCGGCCGCGAACAGGAAGAAAGACCGAGAAGACCGAGCCCTCGCCCAGCGCGCTTTCGACCGTGAAACCGCCGCGATGCCGGTTGACGATATGCTTTACGATGGCCAGGCCCAGCCCCGTTCCCTCCTTCGGGCCGCTTTTCTGACCGTCCACGCGGTAGAAGCGCTCGGACAGGCGGGGAAGGTTGCGCCGCTCGATACCCTTGCCGCCATCCTGAACGCGTACCGCGATATAGCGGTCGCTGGGCTCCGAGGACGGCGCGGCCAGGGTCAGACGGCTGGCGGTTTCGCCCAGCGTCATGCGAGGCCGCTCGGCCTCGTCTCTCGACAGGGGTTCGCTGACCGAAATGCGGATGGCGGATCCGTCCGGTGAATACTTGATGGCATTCTCGACGAGATTCAGCACGACTTCGGTCAACTGGTCCCGGTCGCCCACGGCCCGTGCTTCGTCGGGCATGTCGACGACCAGATCTATGGCTTTTTCCTGCAACTGCGGCCGCAGGAAAGCCGTGACGTCCTCGACAAGGCTGACAAGGTCGGCTTCGCCGGAGGGCGCCACGTGTTCGTCCATTTCAACCCGCGAAAGCGACAGGAGGTCGTTGATCAGCCGCTGCATCCGCTCGGTCTGGTCGAACATGATGTTCAGGAAGCGTTCGCGGGCCTCGGCATCGTCGCGCGCATGGCCGCGCAGCGTCTCGATAAAGCCGGCGAGCGAGGCCAGCGGAGTGCGCAATTCATGACTGGCATTGGCCAGAAAATCGGCCCGCATCCGGTCGGCGCGCTTGATCGAGGTCTCGTCCGACAGGACCAGCATGGCCCGCCAGGGTATCGTCGCATCGCCCGCGGCCGCGAGCGGGGCCACGTAGGCGCGCACATGGCTCTCCACGGGCGCCATCAGGGAGTACTCGACCGGGTCGACCGCATTGCCGCGCAGGGCCGCGCTGACCGCTTCAAGCACTTGCGGCTGCCTTAGCACCGCAGAGAGGTGACCGGTCGCCGATCCCAGACCCAGGAATTCGCGGGCCGCCGGATTGGCCATCTCGATCCGCCCGCCCGGACCGATCAGCAGGACCGGGATGGGAAGGCCCTCGAGCATACGCTGGGCACTGACCTCGCCGTTCGGTTGAGCATAGGGCATTGCGGCCCGATCCGGCCTGGGTGCGGGGTTCAGGGTGGTGGAGACGGTCAGATAATAAAAGGTCGACAGGGCCGCGATCGTGGTGATCGCCACGACCGTCTCGACAAAGCCGAGCTCGCCGAACATCCAGAACAGCAACAGCACAAAACTGCCCAGAGCCGCCACCGCGGCGGTATCGCGGCGGCGAATGCGGATGGAGGGCTGATCGTCGGTCCTGTCAGGCCTCATCTGCATTCCGCTCTCATCTGCATGTCACGTGCATCCATCCGGGATTTTCGGGGCATCTAACAAAAAAATAAGTGCCCACATGGCTTCTCGCGTTCTATCGCATATTCCCAGCGAGGCGCGAAGCCGTCGCACCACTTGCGGACAGGGACGCGCCAGGCGCATCTCGAAAATCGAGAGAGTTTTCATGCCATTCGCTAATGTTTTAGTGTTTTTCGATAAATATCTGTTGACTTTCGAGATGCCCATTCTAGGATGCCCGAACATTCGAGATCGTGACGTGCGGGGACAACGCATGCGTAAAAGTTTGTTAGTAGCAGCCACGGCACTGGCCACCGCCTCCTGTGCCAGCCTCCCGGCCCATGATGCGGGCGAGCGCTTGCCGCAGCCCCCTGCCGGCTGGGCGTCCGCGCCTGCAGGAACCGGCGCCGAAGAGGCACATGACTGGGTCGCCACGCTGGGCGATCCGCGCCTGTCCGGGCTGATCGACGAGGCCTTTGCCGCCAATCCCGGCCTGAACCAGTCCTTTGCCCGCTACCGGGCGGCACGGGCTGCAGCGCGCGTGGCCGGGTCAGACCGGCTCCCCTCGCTCAATGCCGGGCTGGACTACACCCGCACCGAACCGCATGTCGGCTCGGGCAGCGACAGCTTCTCCCTGGGCCTCTCGGCGTCATGGGAAGCCGATCTGTGGGGCCGCGTCGCCGATGGAGCCCATGCCGGCGCCCTGGACGCCGAAGCGGCAGCGAATGATGTGCGCGCCGCGCAATTGTCGGTCGCCGGCCTGGTGGCCAAGGGCTGGTTCGCCCTGATCGAAGCCCATCTGCAGACCGACCTCGCCGAGCGCGATGTGGCCACGCGCGAATCCTCGCTGGCGCTGACCGAACGGCGCTTCGCCCGCGGACTGGTGCGCAGTTCCGACGTGCGTACGGCCCGCAGTGCCCTGGCATCTTCTCAAGCGGCCCTGGCGTCGCGCCGGCGTTCCGAGGCGGCCGCCGCCCGAAGCCTGGAGACACTGCTCGGCCGCTACCCCGCCGCCACACTGACACCGGAAGCCGATTTCCCGGCCTTCGATGCAGTGGGCGCCATCGGCACGCCGGAAACCCTTTTGTCGCGGCGCCCGGACGTGCGCGCCGAAGAACGCCGCCTGCAGGCGGCGGGCTTGCGCGCCGAGGCCGCCCGCAAGGCTCTCTATCCGAGCCTGTCGCTGTCCGCGGGGTCCGGGACCGGCGGTCCCGACGTGGCGGACCTGACCGATATGGACAATCTTGTCTCCAGCTTGACGGCCTCCCTGTTCGGACCGATTTTCAACGCAGGAGAACTGCGCGGCCGCCGGGATCAGGCCCGGGCCAATGCAGAAGCCCAGCTCTATTCCTACGTCTCGACCGTGCTGACGGCCTGGCAGGAGGCGGAGGACGCCATCCACGCAGACGCCATCCTCGCGCAGCGCGTGGAGAATCTGCGTCAGGCCTATGAAGAGGCGGCCGAGGCCGAAAACCTGGTGATCCGGCAGTACGCCAGCGGCGTAGCGACCATTTTCGACCTCCTGAACGCTCAGTCCCGGCGCATCAGCGCCGAAAGCCAGTACATCTCGGCGCGCCGCGACCGCGCGGCCAATCGCGTCGATCTCTATCTCGCCATCGCCGGCGATTTCTCCGCGGCCCAGACCGCAGACCCGGCCGCCCTGACAGGAGAATAGTTATGGGTAAGCTCATCGGACGTTTCATCATCATCGGTGCGGTGGTCGCAGTCGCCGCCTTCGTCGTGATCAGCCTGTTCATGACCCAGCCCGAGCCCCAGCGCGCCAATGCCGCACCGCGGCCGGTGGCGGTGTTCGTGGAAGAGGCCGAGCTGGGCAGTGTCTCCCTGACGGTACAGTCCCAGGGCGAGGCCCGGCCGCGGACCCAGATCAACCTGGTCCCGCAGGTCGCCGGCCGCATCACCTATGTGAACCCGGACTTCATCGAAGGCGGCTTCTTCGAGGCAGGCGAAACCCTCATCCAGATCGAGGATGCCGACTATCGTCTCGCCGTGACCCGTGCCTCCGCCCAGGTCGCCCAGGCCCAGCAGGCACTGGCCCGCGAGCAGGCGGAATCCGAACTGGCCGCACGTGAATGGGAAGAGCTGGGCGAAGGCGAAGCCTCGGCCCTGACCCTGCGCGAACCGCAGCTGGCCGAGGCGCGGGCCCAGCTCGCGGCCGCCGAGGCAGCGCTGCAGTCAGCCCGCCTGGACCTGCAACGGACGCGTATTTCCGCCCCCTTTGCCGGCCGCGTACGGACCAAGAACGCGGATCTCGGCCAGTATGTCTCGCCGGGCACCAATCTGGGTCAGGTTTTCTCCACCGATACGGTGATGGTCCGCCTGCCGCTGACCGACCACGATCTCAACCTGCTGGGCATCCCCGTCGCCTACAATGCGGCCGAGGACGAGCAGGGTGGCGTGCCCGTGACCCTGTCCGCAACCATTGCCGGCCAGCACCTTGAATGGAGCGGACGCATTACGCGCACTGACAGTGCCATCGATCCGCAGACCCGCGTGCTCTACGCCATCGCCGAAGTGGACGATCCCTACGGCGCGGCGGCCGAGGGCGGCTCGCCGCTGGCCATCGGCCTGTTCCTCAATGCCGAAATCGAGGGCCGGTCCCTGGACGGCGCGCACATCATCCCGCGCAACGCGCTGCGGGGCGAGAACAGCGTCTATGTCGTCGAGGAAGGCGGCACCCTGTCGGTGCGCTCGGTCGAGATCATCGACTCCAATCCGGAGCGGGTGATCGTCTCCAGCGGCGTACGTGGCGGCGATCTGGTCGTCATCTCCCCGATCCGGGGCGCCAGCGACGGCATGCGGGTGCAGACCTATGCCGAAGACGGCGAAATGCTGGCGGCCTTCTCGGCCACCTATGACGATAGCCCGGACGCCACCGAGGCGGCCGAGAACGGTGAAGACAGCGCGAGCGGCGAAGACGCCGTGGCGAGCGCCGGCTAGACCCGCCGGCTTAGGAGGAAGCGGTTATGACCGATCCCAACAAGACTCACGAAGAAGCGCCGGGCGGCGGCATCATCGGCTGGTGGGCGCGCAATTCGGTTGCAGCGAACCTGCTTATGATCGTGGCCGTGCTCGGTGGTTTCCTGGGCTATCAGGCCCTCAACCGGGAGGTCTTCCCGACCGCCAGCTTCAACGGGGCCACCGTTTCCGTGTCCTGGCCCGGCGCCTCGCCGCAGGAAGTCGAGGAGCAGATCATCGTCCGGATCGAGGAAGCGCTTTCGGACATGATCGGCATCGAGACGATCACCTCCACCGCCCGCGAGGGCAGCGGCTGGGTGAATATCGAGGGCAAGCGCAATGTCGATGTCGGAGAGTTCATCGACAACATCAAGCTCGAGGTGGACTCGGTCAACAATCTGCCGCCCTCGGCCTTCCGCCCCATCGTCACACAGTGGCGCAACCAGGAACAGGTCGTCGGCTTCGCCATTCACGGCGATATCGACCGGCGCGACCTGCAGGCCATCGGCCGTGAGGTGCGCGACGAGGTGGCCCAGCTGCCCGGCGCCTCCATCGTCAACCTGTGGGCCAATCGCGGCGAGGAAGTGTCGATCGAGGTCTCCGAGGAGAATCTGCGCCGCTACAATCTGACCTTCGACGAGATCGTCCGCGCAGTGCGCGCCTCCTCGCTCAATGCCTCCGCCGGCACCGTGCGTACCGAGCTGGGCGAATTCGGGCTTACCGCCCGCCAGCTCGCCGACACGGCGCCGGAATTCGAGAACATCATCATCCGCCAGACCGAGGCCGGCGGCACGCTGCGCGTGCGCGATGTGGCCCAGGTCACCGACGGCTTCGTCGATTTCAACCTGGAGGCCACCTACAACGGCGAGCCCATGGTCCTGGTCGTGGTCGAACAGTCACCGAATATCGACGTGGTCGAGACCGCCCAGGCCGTGCGCGACTATATCGACAACGCCTCCGCCGACCTGCCCCCGGGCGTGCACATGTCGCTGTGGTGGGATAATTCGGAAATGTACACGGCGCGGATGGAGACCATCTCCAATTCCGCTCTGATCGGCGGCATTCTGGTCCTGATCGTGCTGTTCCTGTTCCTGCGCCCCGCCGTGGCCTTGTGGGTCACAGTGGGGATTTTCGTCGCCTTCGGGGGTGCCTTCCTGCTCCTGCCCATGATGGGCGTGACCCTGAACATGCTGTCCCTGTTCGCCTTCCTTCTGGTGATCGGGATCGTGGTCGACGATGCCATCGTCGTCGGGGAGAATATTCACGACCGGGTCGAGCGTGGCGAACCGGGGCTGACGGCCGCGATCGTCGGCACACAAATGGTCGCCAAGCCCGTTATCTTCGCGGTCATCACGACGATCATGATGTTCTCGCCGTGGATGCTTCTGACCGGTCCGGAGGTGCAGTTCACACGCCAGATCTCGCTGGTCGTGATCGCCGCTCTGGCCTTCTCGCTGATCGAGTCGCTGCTGATCCTGCCGGCGCACCTGTCGCATCTGAAGCCGCAGTCGAATGCCGGCCTGTTCGGCCCGCTGATCGCGGTCCAGCGGGGCATCGCCAACACGCTGGTCTTCTTCGCCCGGAATATCTACCGGCCCCTCGCCAAGGTGGCGATCCGCAACCGCTATGCCACCTTCCTCGCCTTCTTCGGCATTTTCATCGTCTCCATTGCCCTGATGATGACCAACCGGGTCGGTTCGGTCTTCATGCCGCAGATCGAGAACGAGACCATCCAGGTGAATATCCAGCTGGCCGAGGGCACGCCCTGGAACCGGACCGAACAGGTCCGCCAGCAGCTGGACCAGGCCCAGGTGGACGCACTGGAGCACTACCGCGCCGAATATCCCGGCGAAGTGGACATGATCGAAAGCCGCTCCACGCTGGCAACCGACGGCCGGATTCGCGCCTGGATCACCTTGCCCGAACCGGGCGAGCGGCCCGGTGCCCTGCCCACGCGTGAAGTGGCACAGACCATCCGCGAATATCTGGGCCCGATCCCCGATGCCGAGGAAGTTCGCCTCGACTCCACCATCAATGACGGCGGCAGCCGGATGACCTTTGCCCTGTCACACCAGGACCTGGGCACACTGCGAGCCGCGGCGGACGAGCTGAAGGCCCAGCTGCGCTCCTACGACACGCTGTACGACGTGGTCGACAGCCTGCAGACCTCCACCGAAGAGCTGCAATTCTCGCTGCGCCCGAACGCCCAGACGCTGGGCCTGACCCTGCAGGACGTCACCCGCCAGGTGCGCCAGTCCTTCTATGGTGAGGAAGCCCAGCGCCTGCCGCGCGACGGCCAGGATGTGCGCGTCATGATCCGGATGGATGAGGAAAGCCGGCGCTCGCTCGACACGCTGCGCGAAATCCGCATCCGCACGGGCGACGGACGGGAGGTGCCGCTGGAAGCCGTGGCCGAAGCGCACTTCGCCCCCGGTCTCAACCGGATCAACCGGCGCAACGGCATGCGCACGGTCACCGTGTCGGCGGAACTCTCCGACCCGGCGGCGCGCGGCGATATCAACCAGAGCCTGAATGACGACTTCTTCCCGGGTTTCGACAGCCGCTTCCCCGGCCTGTCGCGGGACGAAATCGGCCAGGCCGAGGGCGAACGCCAATTCATGTCCGAGGTTGTCAACCTGCTGATCCTGGCCCTGGTGTCGATGTACTTCCTGCTGGCAGTGGCCTTTAAGTCCTACTTCCAGCCGCTCGCCATCATGGTCGCCATCCCGTTTGCGCTGACCGGTGCCATTTTCGGGCATCTGTTCTTCGGCATGCCGATCGCACTCTTCTCCTATTTCGGGGTCGGTGCGGCCGCGGGCGTGGTGATCAACGACAATCTGGTCCTTCTGGACTTCGTCAACCGGCTGCGGGCGAATGGCGTCGGGGCCTTCCAGGCGCTGGTCGATGCCGGCGTGCAGCGCTTCCGTCCGATCCTGCTGACGTCGGTGACCACCTTCCTCGGCATTTTCCCGATGATGGCGGAAACCTCGACCCAGGCTGAATTCCTCAAGCCGATGGTCGTGGCGCTGGGCTTTGCGGTCGTCTTCGCCCTGTTCCTGACCCTGCTCCTGGTGCCTGCCATGTACGCCATCGGTGTCGATATCGCCCGCTTCTTCCGGATGATGTGGACGGGCCAGAAGCAGCCAGCCTTGGGCGAACACTACAGCGACACGGACTTCGCCCACGGCGAACTGCCCGGTCATCTCGGCGAAAGCCCCGCCGAATAGCCAAGACGCGTCCCGCATTGTATGCACCATGCGGGGCGCGTTCCTTTGCGCATCACGACAATTGGGGAAATATCGATGAAAAAGCTGCTGCTGAGCACGGCCGTTCTGGCGCTCGTCGCCGCCTGCGGCCCGACCGGGACCGAGGATACGCAGACCGACACGACGGCACAGGCCCAGACCGGCCAGGCCGAAATCGGCGAGTGGGGATTCGATCTTGCGGGCATGAACCGGGACGTCGTTCCCGGGAATGATTTCTACCAGTACGCCAACGGTACCTGGCTGGAGACGACGGAAATCCCGGCCGACCGGTCCAATTTCGGCATGTTCACCGAACTGGCGCTGGAAGCCGAAGTGCACGTTCAGGAAATTATCACCGAACTGGCCGCCCGTGATGCCGAACCCGGCACGATCGAGCAGCAGGTCGGCGATCTCTACGGCAGCTGGATGGATACGGCGACGATCGAGGAACGCGGCCTGGCACCGGCCCAATCCTATCTCGACGGGATTGCTGCCGCCGAGACCCACGCCGATATCAACGCCCTGTTCGCCACGATCCATCACCAGTCGCCCTTCGGCGTGGGCATCATCCCCGACCCGGCGGACACCACCCGCTACACGGTCTTTGTCGGCCAGGGCGGGCTGGGCCTGCCCGACCGCGACTACTATCTCGAAGAGGACAATGCGCGCTATCGCGATGCCTATCGCGACTATATCGCGGAAATCTTCTCCCTGGCGGGCATCGAGGGCGGCGAGGAGAAAGCCGCTGTCATTCTCGCGCTGGAAACGCGCCTGGCCGAGGTCCACTGGACCCAGGCCGATAGCCGCGACATCCAGAAGATCTACAATCCCATGCCGCTGGACCAGCTCGACACGCTGGCACCGCAATTCGATTTCCCCACGGGCATGGCCGAGCTGGGCCTGGACGGTGTAGCCACCTATCTCGTGGCCCAGCCGAGCGCGATCGAGGGCTCCGGTGCGATCTTCGAGGAAACCCCGGTCGCAGCCTGGAAGGACTACATGACCTTCCATTTCCTGCGCTCCAATGCGGGCCAGTTGCCGGCTGCTTTCGATCAGGCCACGTTCAACATGTACGGCCGCACGCTCAACGGCACCGAGGAACAGCGCCCGCGCGACCGCCGCGGCGTCAATCTTGTCGGCGGACAATTGGGTGAGGCCGTGGGCCAGGTCTATGTCGACCGGCATTTCCCGCCGTCGCACAAACAGGCCATGGAAGACCTTGTCGCCAACCTGACCGCAGCCTTTGAAGGCCGGCTGCAGTCGCTGGAGTGGATGGACGAGGAAACCCGTGCCAACGCCCTGACCAAATTGTCGACTTTCGAACCGCGCATCGGCTATCCCGACGAGTGGCAGGACTATTCCGACCTGGAAATCCGGCCGGACGACATTTTTGGCAATGTGATGCGGATCAACGCGTTCAACTGGAACGAACAGGTCGAGGATCTGGCCGGTCCGGTCGACCGGGGCGAATGGCCCTATCCGCCGCAGACGGTCAATGCATCCTACAATCCGCTGATGAACCAGATCACCTTCCCGGCCGGCATCCTGCAGCCGCCCTTCTTCGACCCCAATGCCGACGCGGCCGTGAACTATGGCGGTATCGGCGCGGTGATCGGTCATGAAATCGGTCACGGTTTCGACGATCAGGGCCGCCGTTTCGACGAGAACGGGGCGATCCGCGACTGGTGGACCGCCGAGACCAATGCCCGGTTCGAGGAACGCGCCGACCGGCTGGGCGCCCAGTACGACACCTATTCACCCGTCGAGGGCCGTTTCGTGAACGGCGATTTCACCATGGGCGAGAATATCGGCGATCTGGGCGGCGTGCAGATGGCCTATACCGCCTATCACCGCCATCTTGACGCCTGCTGTGATGGCGAGGCCCCCGTGATCGACGGGCTGACCGGCGATCAGCGCTTCTTCCTGGCCTGGGCCCAGGTCTGGCGGCGCCTGTACCGCGAGGACAATCTGATCGCCCGTCTGACCACCGATCCGCACAGCCCGTCGCAATACCGCACAAACGGCGTGGTCCGGAATCTGGACGCCTGGTACGAGGCTTTCGGGGTGAGCGAGGAGCACGACCTCTACCTGCCGCCGGAAGAGCGCGTTTCCATCTGGTAGACGTGCTGGAAACGAAGGTGATACGGCCCGGCCCCAGTGCCGGGCCGTTTTCGTTTGGGCCCGGCCGCACTGCATTGTGACAAGACCGTCAGTTGCCTTGGCCGAATCGGGCCCTAGTGTTTCAGCGATTTAATTTTCCGGAACGACGGGGGAGAGACAATGAAGAGATTTCTGCTTGGCACGGCCGCCCTGGCCCTGCTTACGGCGTGCCAGCCGGCCAGTGAGGCACCCGAAGACCAGGCCGCTCCGGCGGCCGAAACCGGATCCGCGCCAGCCAGCACGGCCGACACTGAGGCGGCCGGCACGCCGGACCTGGGCGATTGGGGCATCGAGACCCAGCACATTTCCGATGACGTGCATCCGGGCGACGACTTCTTCCGTTACGTCAACGAAGGCTGGCTCGACACCACCGAACTCCCGGCCGGATTCTCGAGCTTCGGCGCCTTCACAGAACTCTATCTGCGCTCGGAAGAACGCATTGAGGGCATCATCCTGGAGGCGGCGGAGAGCGATGCCGGGGACGGTTCGCTGTCGCAACAGGTGGGCGATCTCTATGCCTCCTTCATGAATGTGGATCGCCTCGAGACGCTTGGCCTCGACCCGGCCCGCCCGGGCCTGGAGCGCATCGCCGCTGCGCAATCGCATGACGACATCGCCGCCCTGTTCGGTGCGCCCGGCACGGATTCGATCTTCGGGGCCGGCGTCGGCCGCGACCCGGGCAATCCCCAGCGCTATATCGTGTCCATCGGACAGAGCGGACTGGGCCTGCCCGACCGCGACTACTATCTGCGCGAAGACGAACGTTTCGTGGAATATCGCGACGCCTATATCGCCTATATCAGCGATGTCTTCGGCATGATCGGCATGGACAACGGCGCCGAGCGCGCCCAGGCCATCCTGGACCTGGAAACCGCGATCGCCGAGATCCACTGGACCCGCGCTGAAAGCCGCGACCGCGTGGCCACCTATAATCTGATGTCTACCGACGAGCTGAACGGCTATGCCGCCGGCTTCCCGTGGGACGCCTTCCTGACGGCCCTGGATTTTGCCGACCAGGAGGAGGTCGTGGTGCGTCAGAACACGGCGATCCAGTCGCTGGCACAGCTGTTTACGGAAATCCCTGTGGAGACCTGGCGCGACTATCTGGCCTTCCACTGGATGGAAAGCCACCGCAACCAGCTCACTCCCGCCTTCTACGAACGCTCCTTCGACTTCTACAATCGCACGCTTTCCGGCACGGAAGAGCCGCGTCCGCGTGACCGCCGGGCGATCCAGTATGTCAACGGCTCGCTGGGCCAGGCCATCGGCCAGATCTATGTCGATCGCTATTTCCCGCCCGAATACAAGGCGCAGATGGAAGAGCTGGTGGGCTATCTCCGCGAGGCGCTCCGCGAGCGGATCGAGACACTGGAGTGGATGGACGATGCCACCCGCGTCGAAGCCTTCGACAAGCTGGACAAGTTCCTGCCCAAGATCGGCTATCCGGACATCTGGCCGGACTATTCGGAAATCGAGATCCGTCCCGACGACCTGTGGGGCAATGCCGAACGCATTTCCGAATGGTTCCGCAATGACAGCCGCGAACGTCTGGGCGGTCCCATTCGCGAATGGGAATGGTTCATGTCGCCGCAGACGGTGAACGCCTACTATTCCTCCACGGCCAACGAGATCGTCTTCCCGGCCGCCATCCTGCAGGGTCCCTTCTTCGACCCCTATGCCGACCCGGCCGTGAATTTCGGCGGCATCGGTGCGGTGATCGGGCATGAGATGGGCCATGGTTTCGACGACCAGGGCAGCCAGTCCGACGGCGACGGAGTGCTACGCAACTGGTGGACCGACACGTCGCGCGAACAGTTCGATGCGCGCACCGACCGGATCGTGGCGCAATACGAGCAATTCTCCCCGGTCGAGGGCATGAATGTCGACGGCCGGCTGACGCTGGGCGAGAATATCGGTGATATCGGCGGGCTTTCGATGGCCTGGCGCGCCTATCAGATGTACGCCGCCGAGCATGATGTGCCGGAGGAGATCGACGGTTTCACACCCGACCAGCGCTTCTTCCTCGCGTGGGCCCAGGTCTGGCGCAATGTGCGCACCGAAGACAGCTTGCGCGCCCAGCTGCTGGGCGATCCGCACAGCCCGGCGCAGTACCGGGTCAACGGCGTGGTTCGCAATATGGACGCCTGGTACGAGGCGTTCGGCGTGAGCGAAGAGAACGCGCTCTACCTGCCGCCGGAAGATCGCGTCTCCATCTGGTAAGCTGTTGCGCTGCAACAAGAAACGGCCCGGCTGAAAAGCCGGGCCGTTTTGCATTGCGCCCTTGCCCCACGGGTCCAAACCCGGTCTTATCCGCATCGGCAGACGTCATAGAGGGGAGATCATGGAAGCCGAGACCGCACCGCTTGTGAGCAATGATGCCATCGTGATGGGCCTTTTGGCCGTGCTGCTGGGCGCTGTATTCTGGACGTCGAACTCACAGATCCGCTTCTTCAAGATCTTCTACCGGATCTTTCCGCCGCTCCTGCTTTGCTATTTTTTGCCCTCGATGCTGAATACGTTCGGCGTCGTCGATCCCGATCAGTCGCAACTCTACTTCGTTTCCTCGCGTTACCTGCTTCCTGCGGCACTGGTGCTGCTGACCATGTCGGCGGACCTGCCCGCCACATTCAAACTGGGCCCCAAAGCCCTGATCATGTTTTTGACCGGTACGATCGGCGTTGTCATAGGCGGGCCGGCCGCACTCCTGATCGCCAGCGCAGTTGTTCCGGATCTCATCGGTGTGGACGGACCGGAAGCCGTCTGGCGCGGCATGACGACCGTGGCCGGCAGCTGGATCGGCGGCGGTGCCAATCAGGCGGCCATGTATGAAGTGTTCGAGGTCGGCGATGAAATCTTCTCGGCCTGGGTGGCGGTCGATGTCATCGTGGCCAATGTCTGGATGGCCTTTCTGCTACTTGCAGCGAGTAATTCAGCCGCAATCGACAAGCGTGTCGGATCCGACACCCGCGCCGTCGACCATCTGCGCGTGAAGGCCGAAGCCTATGAAAGCGAGCATGCTCGCATTCCCGAGCTGAAGGACATGATGTTCATCCTTGCGATCGGGTTCGGCGCCGTGGCGGCATCCCATCTCCTGGCGGACCAGCTGGCTCCCTATTTCGGCCAGTTCGAGGCGCTGTCGGATATGAGCCTGTCCTCGGGCTTCTTCTGGCTGGTGCTTACGGCGACCGCGATCGGCGTCGTGTTGTCCTTTAGCCCCGCCCGCAAACTGGTCGCCGTCGGCTCGATGAAAACCGGTTCGGTCTTTATCTACATCCTGGTCGCCTCGATCGGGATGAACATGGATGTTACGGCCATTGCGCGAAATCCGGAGTTCTTTGCGATCGGCTTCATCTGGATCGCATTCCATGCCGGACTTATGATCGTCATGGCGCTGATCATCAAAGCGCCGACCTTCTTCCTCGCCGTGGGCAGCCAGGCCAATATCGGCGGAGCCGCCTCGGCCCCTGTCGTGGCATCGGCATTCCACCCCTCTCTGGCCCCCGTAGGCGTACTACTCGCAGTTGTCGGGTACATCCTCGGCACGGCTGCAGCGACGCTTACGGGTGAAATCCTGCGGGTCATCGCCGGTGCATAACCACCTGAAAGCCAATCCTTAAGGGAAATTCAAAATCCGAATTCCCTTAAGGGTTGTTTTTTCATCGCGATGGTTAATATTCCTTAACGGTCCACCCTGATTTGAGATAGCATCTCGTTCGGTTGCGGAACCGGCCGGTGTCGATTCCGCCATTTCGATGAGGGGGAAACGCATGATCCGTAAACAACTCCTGTGCGGCTCGGCCGTCGCGCTGATGACGACTGCCTCGGCCTTTGCCGGCGACACCGAATGGTTCCCGCCGGATCCGCCCACCAGCGCGATGGCGGGCGAATGCTATGCCCGGGTGCGCATCGAGCCGGAATACGACGTCTACACCGAACAGGTGACGACGCAGGACAGCTATGAGCGGTATGACGTCACGCCGCCTCGCCTGCGGCCGGAAGTGCGCGAATACATCTCGCGCGAGGCCGGTGTGCGCTACATCGTGCACGAACCCGTCTACGAGACGGTCACCGAAACCGTGCAGGTCCGTCCGGCCTATGTGGAATACCACGTCGAACCGGCCGTCCACGACACGGTCACCGAGACCATCCTGGTGCGCGAGCCGCGCATGGTCTGGCGCCGCGGCTATGTGCCCGGGGCCCAGATGACCCGCTTCGATGCGGAAACCGGCGAAGTCTGGTGCCTGGTCGAGGAAGAGGGCGAATACCGCACCGTCACGCGCAATATCGTGGTGGAGCCGGCCCAGATCCGCGAGATCGAGCATCCGGCCGAATACGCCCAGATCACGCGCGATGTGCTGGTTCAGGAAGCCCGCGTGGAAGAAGTCCCGATCGAGGAATTGCGCGATACCTATAGCGTCGAGGTTCTCGACCAGCACGCCTCCGTGGACAGCCGTGTGATCCCGATGGAGACGGATACCGTCACCCGCTATTCGCTGCGCCGCGAAGAGCGCTGGGAATGGCGCCTGGTGGATTGCCAGGACATCGACCTGCCCGGCTACAATCCGCCGAACCAGGCCGACATCCCGCCGGTGGCCCAGAACAGGCCGGCTCCGTCCACACAGGGCAACACCTATCTCTACGGCACTGACATGCCGGCAGCAGACCAGTCCTATTCCGAGGAAGTGCCTGTGGCCCAGGCCTCCTACTCGACCCGCACACGCCGGTCGCAGTAAGGGGACTGGACGTAGCGGTCACGGGACCCAAGATGAACGGCGCGGAGCGATCCGCGCCGTTCAGCATTGTGGGGGCCACATGACCCAGCCGGACTTCATCGTCGGATATGGCAGTCTTCTGAGCGCCTACAGCCGCTCCACCTATTCCGGCCTGACCGACCCGGCCCTGCCGGTTGTCGCCCATGGCTGGAAACGCGGCTGGACGGTGCGCTATCGCGACGAGGCGGCCACCTATGCCGGCGTACGGCCGGCTCCCGGCCACAGCCTGCATGCCGCACTCGTTCCCGCACAGATCACCGACGCGCTTCGCCACCGGGAGCGCGGCTATGTCTTCACACAGCTGGACCGGGATACCGTCAGACCCGCTGCCAACGCCGCCTCAGACCTGCCCGAAGGCCGGTTCTGGATCGTGGTCAACCGCGAACAGGTTCGCGCCGACACGGATCATCCCATCCCCCAGACCTATATCGACACCTGCCTGGCCGGGTGCCTGGAGACGGGCGGCGAAGCCCGTGCCCGTGCCTTTGTCCGCAATACGGAATTGTGGGACTCGCTCTGGATCGATGATCGCAACGCCGACAAGCCGCTCTATCCGCGCCACACCCCGCTGACCGCCGGCCAGCGTCGCGAGATCGACCGTATTCTCGAGGCCGAAGGCGTGCTCAGATACCGCCAGCCGGCTGGGTGAAATGACGTATCACGTCGAACGCCGCCTCGAACGCGCCGGCGCGTAATTCTCCGGGCCGTTCGGCACATCGCGGCGTGACCCGGTCCGGGATTGCGGTACAGACCCCCAGAACGGTCTGCGGAAAGACGGGCGTCTCCGCCTCGCCGCCGCCCCAGGTCCAGGCGCCGGTCCGGACATCGCAATCGTAAAAGCGTGCGAACTCCTCGGCATGATCGGCCAGGAAGGCCACTGCAGCGATGAGATGGTCGATCTCGTCATCGCTCATCACCCAGTGCAGGCTGACCCGGCACCAGCCCGGCCGCGCGCCGGTCTCCCCCGCCAGAACACGCGCGCGGATGGCCCGCGTCTCGGCCTCGCCCAGCCCCAGCAGGTGGTGGCCATAGGGACCGGCACAGGAACACCCCGCCCGGGACTGGATGCCGAACAGGTCGTTCAGCAGCACGGTCACCAGACGCGGCGGAACGATGCGATTCTCGCTGTCACGAAGGTTGAAGGAGACGATGCCCAGCCGCCGGTCCGGGTCGGCCGGGCCGAGAATGTCGATACGGGAGTGGCCGCCCCAGCGCTCGAAGGCGCGGCCGAGGGCCCGGTGTTCCCGGTCGGCGATGACGTCATGGCCGATTTCCGCCTGCAGCTTCATCGCCAGCGCGGCGCGCAGGAATTGCGGCAGGCCTGGCGTGCCGGCCCGTTCGCGCGCCTCGATATCGTCAATGAAATCATGACCATCCGGCCAGACATAGCGCACGGTGCCGCCCGCACTCTGGGTCGGCGGCAGGTCACGCCTGTAGAGCGCGCCGTCGAAGAGGAGTATGCCGCAACTGCCGGGCCCGCCGATGAATTTATGGGGCGAGAAATAGACCGCATCGATCCGCGCTTCGGGATCGCCGTCCGGGTGCATGTCGATGGGCAGATAGGGTGCACTGGCGGCGCAGTCCAGGCAAATTATGGCACCATTGGCGTGCAACAGCCGCGCCAAGGCCGCCACATCGGTCTTTACACCGGTGACATTGGAAGCCGCCGAAAAGGCGCCGATCTTGCGCTTGCCGTGATGACGCGGATCGGCCAGCGCCCGCTCCAGTGCATCAAGGTCGAGACCGCCGGCCGGACACAACGGGATCGAGACCGTCTCCGCCAGGCTCTCGCGCCAGCTCAGCTCGTTTGAGTGGTGTTCGTAGGGGCCGACGAAGACGACCGTGTCCGGCTGGTGCCCGGCCAGCCCTCCCAGCGCCTGCCGCGTCGCCGGGGGGATCGCCAGGCCGAGGATTTCCTGGAGTTTGTGGATCGCGCCCGTGGCGCCGGCCGCACATGGCAGAAGGCAGTCGCCCGGTCCTGCATTCACGGCCTGCTTGATGATGCGTTCGGCCTCGCGCATCCAGGCATTGCTGGCCCGGCCCGTGGCGCTGTCCTCGCTGTGCGGGTTGGCGTAGTCGGCGGCCAGATCGGCGACGATGCGTTCGATAGCCCCGAAGGCGCGGCCGGATGCCGTGTAGTCGGCATAGAGGAGCGGGCGCGAGCCGAAGGGCGTGTCCAGCAGGGCATCGGCACCCGCCAGTCCCTCGCGGACGGTCTGGATCCGGGTTTGCGTGAGGCTGTCGTCGAGCATGATCTGTCCTGTCGGCTTTCCGGCAACAGAAAACCACGTCCCGCGCAGCGATTGTCACCAAGTTTCGGCCGGATTTGCGCTGGACGATAGTGATTTTCACCACTATTTCTCCCCGTTATGCATCTCGACGACTACGACAAACGCCTTCTGAAGGCGATTCAGAGCGACTCGGACCGCACCGTGCAGGAGCTGGCCGACCTGATCGGCCTCAGCGCCACGCCGACCGCGCGCCGGCTCAAACGCCTCGCCGAGGCGGGGATCGTGCGCAAGCATGTCGCCCTGCTCGATCCGGAGGCGCTGGGTCTGCAGGCGACCCTGTTCATCGCCGTGCGCACCAGTCATCACGACGCCGAGTGGCTGGCCCGTTTCGCCGACGGGGTCAGACGGATGCCCGAAGTGGTCGAGTTCTACCGCCTGAGCGGGGATATCGACTATCTGATCAAGCTCTGCCTGCCCGATGTGCGCGCCTATGACGAGGTCTACAAGAAGCTGATCGCCATCGCGCCGCTGTCGGACGTCTCGGCCAGTTTCGCAATGGAGGCCATCAAGAACACCACGGAATTACCGGTCTGACCGGTTGAAAGCCGCCCGCCGATACGTGAAGGTGCGGGCTTGGGAAACGCCAGCCCACGATCAGGTTCAATGACCGATTTTTCCGAAAATTCAACACGATCGCGCCGTGAACGGACGGTTGAAAGCTATCGCGACGTCGCCGCCATCGTGCTTGCGCTGACGGTGCTGCAGGCGGCCATTGGCGGCCTTTCCGTGGTCGGCCCGCTGACCCTCCTGTCCCAGGGCGCCTCGACGCTGAAGATCGGTACGATCGTCACCGGTTATGCGCTGGGCTTCATGCTGGGCGCCCATCTGGCGCCACGGGAAATCCTGCGTATCGGGCACATTCGGGCCGTTGCCGCCTTTGCAGCCGCGGCCTCGATCGCGGCTGCCCTGCTCTATGCCAATGACGCCCTGGCCTGGTGGCTGGTGATGCAATTCATCATGGGGTTGTGCGTGGCCGGCTTTCTGGCCTCCGGGGAAAGCTGGATTGCCGATGCGGCACCGCACGACAATCGCGGGGCCATTCTCGGCTTCTACCTGGTGACCTCCAAGCTGGGCTTCATCGCCGGGCCATTCCTCGTCTCCTCGGTGCCGCCGGGCAGCGCCGCCGGCTTCCTGATCGTCGCCGCCCTGTTCACTGCCAGCCTGATCCCGGTCTCTGCCACCAATCGCGGCCAGCCGGCCCCGCCTTCGGTCGAGCCCTTCGGCGCCCTCAAAGTGTGGCGCACGGCGCCTTCGGCCATCATCGCCGCCTTCATTGCCGGCCTGGTCAACGGAGCAGTCCTTCAGCTCTATTCGGTTTTTGTCGGCGGTTTCGACGCGGGGTCGGTCGCGCGCACGGCGGCCCTGTTCAACGCCTTCATGATCGGCGGTTCGGTCATCGCCCAATGGCCCGCCGGCATGATTTCCGACCGGATCGACCGGCGCATCGTGATCGCCGGACTGGCGCTCGTCAGTGGCGCAGCAGCTCTGACACTCGCCTTCTTCTCCGGAGTGATGCCACGCACGGCAGTCTTCATTCTGGCCGCCGTCTGGGGCGCAGGCGCCCTGTCCTATTACGGCGTCGCGGTGGCGCACGCGGCCGACCGCGCCGCGGAGGGCGAAGCGACCAGCATGATGTCGGGCATTCTGATGATCTGGGCGCTGGGCTCGATGATCGGTCCGCTGTCCGCCGGTGCCGTTATGAATGTGGCCGGCGCGTCCGGCCTCTTCCTGTTTGCCGCGGTGGCCCTCATCGCCCTGGCAGCCATCATGCTGTTCCGGCGCACCGGCAAGGCGCCCGTGCTTGAAAACCAGAAGGGCGATTTCGAGCCCACCTCGGCGACCAGTGTCGCGGTCTATGAACTCACGGAGATCGGCAGCGAGGAGGCCGAAAATCTCGACGGTGAAGACCCCTATGAGGACGACCGCGACGAGGCCGGCATGGCCGCAGCACCTCCGGAGGACGACGAGGAAACGGACGAGCGCTACTGGGAACGCTAGTCGACCAGACCCGTATCCGCCGGTTCGGTCGGCTGTTCGGTAAAGCCCTCCAGATCACCCGACGGCGCCGCATCGCGCACGATCTCGACCTCGCTCAGGGCATAGGCCTTCAGCAGTTTCGCCACCGAGATCAACGCGTTTTCGTGCACGCGCTCATAGCCGTGCGAGGCATCGATGCCGAAAGTGACCAGCGCCGTGCGCACATCCGCCCCGCCCTCGATCGCCGAAGCGGCGTCGGAGCGGTAGTAGCGGAACACATCGCGCTGGAAGGGGATGTGATTGTCCTTGGCGAGATGGATCAGCTTGGTGGTCAGGTGATAGTCGAACGGCCCGGTCATGTCCGCCATGCCGATTGTCACCCCGGTCTCCTTGGAATTCTGACCGGGCGCCACCGCACCATTGTCGACCGCCACCATGGACGCCACGTCGTGGGTGAGGATGGAGGATGCACCGACACCGACTTCCTCGGATATCGAGAACAGAAAGAGCGTGTCGACGGGCAGTTCGGCGCCGGTATCGTGCAACGCCTTGAGTACGGCGAACATGGCGGCGACACCGCCCTTGTCATCCAGGTGGCGCGAGACGATGAACCCGTTGTCCAGGTATTCGGTACAAGGATCGATCGCGACGAAATCGCCAACGGCGATGCCCAGTGACTCCATGCTGATCGAGGCGACGCCCAGTGCTGCCGCATCGATATCGTTGTGGACCGGTGCATCGATGCGCAGCTCGACCTGCGACCAGGCCACGGGCTGGGTATCGATCTCCTTGTTGTAGACATGGCCGGACGCCTTCAGCGGCAGGATCGATCCGCGATAGCTGCCGTGCTCGGTAAACACCGTACAGCGTGCACCTTCGGCAAAGCGGGCCGACCAGTGCCCGATCGGGACCAGCGAGAGACGGCCGTTTTCCTTGATATAGGAGACCTGCGCACCCAGCGTGTCGACGTGTGAAATGATGGCCCGGGCCGGCTGTTCCTTGCGCCCGGGCAGGCGCGAACGGATGGCGCCGCGGCGGGTGAGCTCGTACTCGATACCCAGCCGTTCCAGCTCCTCGCAGCACCAGCGCGCGATCTTGTCGGTGTATCCGCTGGGCGAGGGAATGGAGAGCAGTCTGGTCAGGGTTTCGCGCAGATAGGTCTGGTCGATCTCAAGCGTGGACACGATCGGCTCCTTGGCGTGGCACATCGACACGGATGGTGTGCGGGAACAGCAGGTCGAGGAAACGCTCGACCACGGGTTGGGGTTCGTGATTGGCCAGGCCCGGGCGTTCATTGGCCTCGATGAAGACGAATTCGTCGAGCACCGGAGCCTTGACAATGAAGTCCAGCCCCACGACCGGCGTGTCGAGCGCCTTGGCTGCCGAGATCGAGGCTTCAACGATGCGCGGGTGCAGGAGATCGGTCACATCGTGCAACGTGCCGCCGGTATGCAGATTGGCGGTGCGGCGAACCTCCAGCGTCTCGCCGGACGGCAGGACATCGTCCCAGCCGTATCCGCCGGCACGAATGCAGCGTTCGGTCTCCGCATCGACGGGGATTTCCGACTCTCCGCCGGTCGCCGCCGCCCGGCGGCGGCTGAGCCCCTCGACCAGCTGTTTCACGGTCGCGCTGCCGTCGCCCGCGATTGCGGGCCGCTTGCGCAAGGCGCCCGCAACCACCGCATTGTCGATGACGATCACACGCAGGTCATCGCCAGGCACACAGGTTTCCACCAGAACATCCGGACAATAGCTGCGCGCGGTCTCGATCGCCGTTTTCAGGCTCTCGACATCGCGGACATCCACTGTCACGCCGCGTCCCTGTTCGCCGCGCGCGGGCTTGACGACAACTGAGCCTTCGCGCGCGAGCAGCTCGGCTGCCGCGTCCAGGTCGTTGCCGTCGGCCGCCTCGGCCACGTCCAGCCCGATCTCGCTCATCAGGCGGCGCGTGACCGCCTTGTCGTCGCATCGGCTCATGGCGATGGCCGAGGTCAGTTCGGTCAGGGATTCCCGGCACACGATGGAGCGCCCGCCAAAGGTCAGGCGGAAAAAGCCGCCCTCGGCGTCCAGCACGTCGACCGCGACACCGCGCCGGCGCGCCTCCTCGACGATGATCGCGGCATAGGGATTGAGCCCGTCTTCAAGCGACATACCGGTAAAGAGCTTTTCGTTGATGGGGTTCTTGCGCTTGACCGTGAAGAATGGCGTCCGCTCGAACCCCAGCCGTTCATAGAGCTTGATGGCGGACTCGTTGTCGTGGATCACCGACAGGTCGACATAGCGGCATCCGCGCGCCGCGAAATGGGCGATGAGATGCCGCGTCAGGGCCTCGCCCACCTTGGCGTGATTGGCGCGCGGATCGACGGCCAGACACCACAGCGAGGCGCCGTTCTCCGGATCGTTGTAGACGCGGCCATGATCCACGCCGGTGACCGAGCCGATGATCTCGCCCGAGGCTTCGTCGGCCGCGACGAAATAGACCAGTTCCCGGCTATCGCGGTGCTGCCAGAAGAATTCGGGGTCCACCGCGACCATGCCGCAGGCATTGTAGATCCGGTTGACGGCATCGGCGTCGCTCCGGGTTCCCATCCGGCGCACATCGAAACCGCGCGGCGGATCGCCGGCATGGCGATAGGTCGACAATTCCAGCCGGTAGGTATGCGAGGGATCGAGGAAGATTTCCTGCGGCGCGAGGGCCAGCAGCACATGCGGGTCGCGGACATAGAAGGCGATGTCACGCCGGTCCGGCTTTTCCGCCAGCAGCCTGTCTATGAGCTGTTCCTGGTCGTGGAAAGTGTGCGCAAAGAGGAGTTGTCCCCAGCCGCAATCCAGACCGGCATTCTCGGCCATACGTTCGGCATCGGGATCGCCTCCGGCCATGCTGTCCTCGGCCGGCAGCAGGGACTGTTCCCGCTTGCGCCGCAGCCGGTGCGACATGGCCCCGGCCGGCTGTTTCTGCCCGGTCTTGCTCATGCCGCCACCTCCACCCGGGCGGGGGTGACCGGTGCATCATGCGTCTGCAGCCACAGCGCCAAGACACCGATCTGCCAGAGCTTGGACCCGCGCAGCTTGGTGATGTGGGCTTCGGGATCGGCCAGCAGGTGATCGACATAGGTTTCCTGTACCAGTCCGCGCTCGCGGAAGCTGCGGCTGCGCACGGCATCGCGCACCATGTCCAGGAACTCGCCCTGCAGGTATTTCAGGGCCGGGACAGGGAAATAGCCCTTCGGCCGGTCGATGACCTCGCTCGGCAGGACCTGGCGGGCCAGGTGTTTGAGAACGCCCTTGCCCTCCTGTTCCAGATGCAGCTCGGCCGGACAGCGCGCGGCCAGCTCGATGACCTCGTGATCGAGGAAGGGCACACGGGCCTCCAGCCCCCACGCCATGGTCATGTTGTCGACCCGTTTCACCGGATCGTCGACCAGCATGACATGGGTATCCAGCCGCAGGGCCTTGTCGAGCGGGGAGGACGCTCCCGGCGCGGCGAAATGGTCGCGCACGAAATCGCCGGCATGATCGCCACCCAGCCAGGAGGGTTGCAGCACATCGGCCATTTCCGCATGGCTGCGATCGAAGAAGGCATCGCGATAGGTGGCAAAGGCATCGTTGGCGCCGGCCATGGGCGGATACCAGTGATAGCCGGCGAAGGCCTCGTCGGCCCCCTGGCCCGACTGGACCACCTTGACATGCTTGGACACTTCCTCGGAGAGGAGGAAAAAGCCGACGCAGTCATGACTGGTCATCGGTTCGGACATCGAGGCGACGACTTCCGGCAGGGCCCTCAGCGCGCGCGACGCCGGGATCTCGATCTTGTGGTGCCGGGTGCCGAAATGCCCGGCCACGATATCGGAGTACTGGAACTCGTCGCCGGCCTCGTCATTCACGGTCTCGAAGCCGATCGAGAAGGTATTGAGGTCACTCACTCCGGCTTCCGCCAGCAGCGCCACGATGAGCGAACTGTCCAGCCCGCCCGAGAGCAGGACCCCGATCGGCACGTCCGCGACCATGCGCCGTTTCACGGCGCCGCGCAGGGCGTCGGCGATCCGCTCGCGCCAGTCGGCGGGATCGAGGCCGCGTTCCTCCTCGCGGGCTTCGTAGGAACAGGTCCAGTAGACATGTTCGCGGCGCGATCCGTCCGGATCGATCTCCATCACGGTCGCCGGCGGCAGCTTGCGCACACCCTTGAACAGGGTGCGCGGCGACGGTACGACGGCGTGAAAGCTGAAATACTGGTGCAGCGCCACCGGGTCGATCTCGCGGTCGACATCGCCCGCCGCCAGCAGCGCCGGCAGGCTGGAGGCGAACCGCAGCCGGCCCTGCATTTCGGCAAGATAGAGCGGCTTGATGCCCAGCCGGTCGCGCCCGAGGATCACCCGGCCGCTGTCGCGCTCGGCGAGGGCAAAGGCAAACATGCCGTGCAGGCGCGTGGCCACATCCCGGCCCCAGGCGTGATACCCTTTGAGGATCACTTCGCTGTCGCTGGTCGAGAAGAAGCGATAGCCCTTCGCCTCAAGCTCCTGGCGCAATTCGCGGTGATTGTAGATACAGCCGTTGAAGGCGAGCGAAAGGCCCAGCTGGGCGTCGTGCATGGGCTGGGAACCCGCTTCGGACAGGTCGATGATCTTCAGGCGCCGATGGGCGAGACCGACCCCGTCCCGGATCTGCATGCCTGCGCCGTCGGGGCCGCGTCGTCGCATCGCCCAACTCATCCGCTCCAGTGCTTGAGGATCGGAAGGAGAGTTCTGGAACGATAAGTCGCCGGCAATCCCACACATGCGATAAGTCACCTCTGTATTGAAACTGTATTGAAAACTCCGAACCAAGCGAGCGAGCGCGTTTACCAAGTCACTCTGTAATATGGTATGCGTATTTGAAATTCAACCCAAACGAAAACGGCTGGTTATGATAACAATTCTATTTATGTTCACACACCGACCTTGATTCTCCGGCTCAAACGACTATCCCTTAGGCCCGAATTGACTTTCGCGCGATTGCCGCGCGTCCGATTTATGCAAACGGAGAACACCAACTATATGAGACACAGCCATCGCCCGCGCAGGGTCGCCGCTTTCGTCGCCGAAACCGTGAATGTCCGGCAGCTGCAGACGGCTTCCGAAGCCCTGCAGCGCCACCACCGCCGCGCCGTCCTGGTGTCCGACCAGCACGCCCTACTGCGCGGTTTCAACGGTTCCGCCGAGATCAATTTCGCGGTGGCCGAGACGACCGGTGATATCGATCCGGCGGCTCATGACGCGCTGGTCCTGATGGACGGCGCCTCACGGCTTGCCGACAGTGCCTCGGGTCTGGCCAAGCGCTTCATGGAGGCCGGAAAGCCGGTCGTGGCACTGACCGGCAGTGCCGGCCTGCTCTCGGCCCTGCAGGGCCATGACGTCCCGTCCGGCACTACGGCCTCGGCAATTGTCGAAGGCCAGCTCTACGAAGTCGCCGACAGCGATGCCGACTGGAAAATCCTCGACGCCATTGCCGGCAAGCTGGATAATGAGCAGGCGGCGCGCCAGCCGGCACAGGCCGGCGCCTGATCCTCGGACATGGCCGGAAAGAAAAGGCGCGCCGGCGGCCCGGCGCGCTTTTTTGTCGATAGCGGCGCTGATATCAGCGTGAAAAACTGAGGATGATCCAGGATTTGGTCCGGTCGGCGGGGGCCGGAGCGACGCCCGGCCCGTCATACTCGGCGACCTGCCAGGACAATTCGATGCCGCCGTCGAACTCGGCCGTGATATGCCCGTCCCATTCCGAACCCAGGTCAGCCCCGGTACGTTCGGCCTCGAACTCGTGGCGGCGGAGGCCCGCCGACAGGCCGCGCAGCAGGCCTGCCTCCCAGTGCATGCCGTATTCGGCCATGACATTGAAGTCCTCGACACCGTCGACCGTGCCCTGGCGGCCACCGCCCGAAAAGGCGTCGGCCCAGCCGAGAACACCGTGATTCTTGCCCAGCGGGTTGGAAAACGCCGTCACTCCGTCCCCTTCGATCACGTCATAGCCGACGCTGAAGCTGGCGCCACCACGCGACACGGACACGTCGCCGGCCCAGTAGCCCAGGTCGAAATCGGTCGCGGCCGACCCGGAATCGGTTTGGCGGGCGTATAGCAGCGCATAGTCCATACCCCAGTCGCCGAAGGCGCGTTCGCCGGTCACTCGTCCGCCCCAGGTCGTGTTGGAGCGCTCCTGTGCGCCCGGTTCGGTGATGTCGATGAAATAGGCAAAGCCCGCCAGTCTCACCGCATCGCTGACGGCGTATTGCGCGCGCAGCAGGTGGCTGTCGCCGTCCCAGTGCGCGTCCTCGCCCGGACCGCGATTGAGCCGTGCGTGATAGACATAGCTCGCCGCAAACGCTCCGCTGGCATAGTCGATCCGCAGTGCATCGTGGGAATTCTTGTCCTGGCGCCAGCCGGCCGAGCCCACAAACCGCCCGTCGTCGAAATCGACATACTGGCGGCCGGCAGTCACGGTGACCGCTTCGCTGACCGCATAGGCGAGTTGCAGCCGGTTGAGCTCGGTGAAGGCCCCGTCCTTGATGCCGGTATACTGGGTGAGCCCGTTGAGGCCGGAATTGTAGTCGTCATCACCGTCGAGCGCGGCGACATTCTCGATCTCGCCCAGGAGGGTGAAACCGTTCCACTCCGGCGAGCGCCAGCCCAGCTGGGTGCGGAGCGTGGCCGCGTCGGCACCCAGCTTGCCGTCCTGGCTGGCATTCTCGTAGCGGGCCCGCAGGTTGAACAGTATGTCGCCCGGACCCTGGGCCATGGCGGGAGTGGCGATGCCGAGCGTCAGTACGGTGGCGGTGATTGTCTTTTGAATGGTCATTGTGATCTCCGGGTGCGCGATCAGGCGGCGCGAATGCTTTCGAGAAAACGGTCGAATTCGGTCTTCCAGGCGGAATGACGCGTCGACATCTGCTCGGCCGCACTCAGCACGGATTTCGATACATCATCGGTCTGGCGCGTGAATTCGGCTACGCGCTGCACATCGCTGGAGGCCGACGTCGTGCCGTCCTGGGCCCGCTGGGCGGATTGTGCAATCTCGGACGTGGCAACGCGCTGCTGCTCGATCGCCGACGCCGATGCAACGGCCACTTCACCGAGCTGGTTCACCGCGTCCAGCGCCTTCGATGCCGACGTCGTGCACTGCTCTGTGGCGGACTGGATCCCGGACACGCGTTCGGCAATCTGCTGCGTTGCCTGGGTCGTCTGCTCGGCCAGCGCCTTTACTTCCGATGCGACGACGGCAAATCCCTTGCCGGCCTCCCCGGCGCGGGCAGCCTCGATCGTGGCATTGAGTGCCAGCAGGTTAGTCTGGCTGGCAATGGTCTCGATCAGATCGATGATTTCACCGATGGCGTGGGCCGACTGCGCCAGTTCGCGAATGACATCGGCACTGGTTCGCGTCTCCTCGCCCGCCTGTTGCGACAGCTCGCTCGTGCGGGCAACCTGGGTGGAGACCTCGGTGATCGACGCCGCCAATTCCTCCGATGCAGCCGCAACCGCCTGCACGCTGGCCGCGGCATTGCCGGCGGCCTCGTGGGCCGAATTCGAGACAGTGGCAGCCTCACCTGAAGTCGACTGCATCTGCGTCGCCGACGCGGACAATTGCTCCGATGCCGCCATGACGCTGGTCAGCAGCTCGACCGATACCTGCTCGAACCGGGTCACCGCCTCTTCGGTCCGCGACTGGCGCTCAGCCTTCGCCCTGGCTTCGTCCGCTTCGCGAGCACGAAGTGCGTCGGCCGCCGCCAGGGCATCCTGCAGCGTCGATACCGCCCGCGCCAGCTCTCCGAACTCGTCACGGCGGTCAAGACCGGGAACGTCGAGGCCACGCCGGCCGTCGGCGAGCGCGCCGAGGATGACCTGCACCTTGGATACCGAGCCCCGTATCGTTCCGCCGACAATCTGCGTCAGCGCGAACAGACCCGCAGCCGTCAGAACCACCGCTGCGACGGCGACCCACAACGAGACCTGGGCCATGCGGTCGAGTTCGGCCCAGGCAATCTCGAGATCGGCCGCGGCTCCGTCACGCACGGTCTCGATCGCGATATCCATTGTATCGTCGAAATCGGCCAGCCGGTCGATGAAGGCAGCCGTCTCGGCATCGGACAGGCTGGCGATCCGGTCCATGCGCGCATTCATGAGCGCGCCCAGCGCCGCGTACTGGCTGCGCACTTCCTGCAGCGCCGCTACATAGCCGGGCTCCACGACAATGGACTCGGCTTCGCTGAGCGACACGCCGAAATCGGCAAGGTTGGCGCGCGCCGCGTCGACCCGGTCAGGCGTGGGAAGGGCCGCCATGAGATAGGTGTCACGCAACAGCGACGTCAGGTCCTTTTCCACCGTGTTCGCCGCGATCAGGCTCAGGGTCGCGTGCTGGGCGGCGGCTTCGGCCTCGCTCATCGCACTGCGAACCAGGCCGTTCACAAGGACGTAGGACAGCATCAGGGCAACGGAGGCCACGGCGAGGAGGAGCAGCCGGGCTTTCAGCGAGAGACGGTTCAGGCTGGAGAACATCTACTACTTCTTTCAGGTCCAAAGGTTCCGGGGTGGCGAATTTCGCCCTTTCCCGCTCATGGACACGCAGGCTTAATCATTCCTTTCCAGGAGGCCGCGCAATAACCTTCTGATATTTCATATTTTATTCGGGCGCCGCGCCGCAACGGCCGTCCGGGACAGGGTTTTCGGCCTGCCCAAGCCTGCGGGTACTGGGTACCGCCGGATCTGACGCAGTCATCAGTTTTCCTGGCAATGCGCTCGCCGCGCGCATAAAAAATGCGGCGGTGCCGTGATCGCCGCCGCATCGATTTCCGGATGCCGTGATAACGGTCATCCGCGCTTCGCGGGCACCTTCCCGGAGGGATACCGGCCGATCGACACCGTGCGAACCGGGCACAGTGTTCCAGCCGTCCCGCCCCGTCTCCAGTCCGATGAGATGAGTGCCGGGAGCCTGCGACGGACGCAGCCCGCAGCGGCGAATCTATCCGGCCAGCTCGCCCCATCGGAGCCGCGAGCGTAGCGAATTGCCATGAGATCAAGGAAATGGCGCGCACCGGAAGATCGAGCTCAAACCCCGCAGCCCTGAGCGCGTTCCAGGTGAGCATCGACCCGGACACCGACGGCGGCGACGAACTCGGGTCGAGCGGAGCGGGAACAACGGCGAGAGTGACGCGCACCTCGCGGGATCGAGCTCAAACCCCGCAGCCCTGAGCGCGTTCCAGGTGAGCATCGACCCCGACACCGACAGCGGCGACGAACTCGGGTCGAGCGGAGCGGGAACAAATGAGAGAGTGGCGCACCGGGGAAGATTCGAACTCCCGACCCCCAGATTCGTAGTCTGGTGCTCTATCCAGCTGAGCTACCGGTGCTGGCCGTATCCTTCAGGGCTCAGCCCCGAAGAGGCGCGGAACCTACCCGCGCCTTTGCGTGAAAGCAAGTGCCCCGTGGCGGCAAATGCAGAGGCGTGTGCAGCCCCTATTCGCCCTGTTGCCGGCGTGCGGCGTGGACGCCGCGCGCGACGGCCCGGGCCAGCGTGTCCGCAGCGGCGGCGCCCAGTTCGGCCAGGGCCGGATCGGCATTGTCCGGCAGCGGCTGGCCCCCCGTCGACAGCGTGAAGACGACATCGCCGTCGAAGGGCGTATGCACGGGCCGGATTGCGCGGGCGAGACCGTCCTGGGCCATGATGGCCAGCCGCCGGGCCTGGGCCGGCGACAGCGCAACATCGGTCGCAACGACCGCGATCGTGGTATTCTCGCGGGCGCCCGGATTGTATTTCGCGGCCCCCCAGTCCTGCGGCGGCATCGACCAGCCTGCCGGCGGGCGCCCCCCGCCGAACTCGCCGTCGATCTCGAACGGCCAGGCCCAGTAGACATCGCCCGCACCCGGCAGGGTGACCGAGCCAAAGGAATTCACGCAGACCAGCGCGCCGATCGTATAGCCCGCCAGGGTGACCAGCGAGGCGGTACCGGTGCCGCCCGGATGCGCCCCGGCCATGGCTCCGAAACCGGCCCCGGCCCGGCCCAGCGCGACCGTCTCGCCCGCTGCGTCCAGGGCATCGCGTCCAAGCCGCCGGTAGGGCGGATCATCGCCCCAGGCCTTGTCGCCGCCATTGGCCAGATCATAGAGGATCGCCGAGGGGACGACCGGCGATTTGGGGACGCCGGGCAGGTCCATGAGGGCAAAGCCGCGTCCGCGCGCGCCCAGCGCTGCCGCCACGCCGTCGGCGGCGGCAAGCCCGTAGGACGAACCGCCGGAGAGCACGACGGCATCGACCGCATCGACTAGGGTGTGGGAAGCCAGGGCGTCCGTCTCGCGCGTGCCCGGTCCGCCGCCGCGCACATCGACCGCACAGACGGCGCGCCGGTCCGGCAGGATCACCGTCACGCCGGTTTTCACCGCCGCATCCTCGGCCTGGCCCACGCGCAGGCCGGAAACATCGGACAAACTGTTGGTACTCCCTGGCGCAGCCACTATGCCCCCCTTATCTGTCGCGAATGTCGCGTCTATCGTGACGGGAAGTTTTCGAGGGGCAAGTGCGATGTTGCGTATTCTGTTGACGACCACAGTGCTGGCCGCGGGCCTGACGATGGGCGGTTGTTCGGGCGGGGAGCCGGAGCGGGCTGCCGGTCCGGCCATGATTGCGGCCGCCAATCCGCTGGCTGTCGAAGCCGGGCTCGAGGCGCTGCGCAATGGCGGCGATGCAGTCGATGCGGCAATTGCCGTGCAGAGCGTGCTGGGCCTGGTCGAACCGCAGAGTTCCGGTCTCGGCGGCGGCGCCTTCATGCTCTATTACGACGCCCAGACCGGCGATCTCACCGTCTATGACGGACGCGAGAAAGCCCCGGCCACGGCAGGGCCCGACCTGTTCCTCGACGAGAACGGCCAGCCCCTCGGCTTCTTCGAGGCCGTCTTCTCGGGACATTCCGTGGGCGTGCCCGGCGCCGTCGCCATGCTGGCCATGGCCCACGACGATCATGGCGAACTGGACTGGGCCGACGGCTTCGATACCGCTACCCGCCTTGCCGAAGAGGGATTCGAAGTGTCGCCGCGCCTGGCCGGCCTGATTGCGGCCGTTGCCCCGCGGACACCGCTGGACGAATGGGAGGCGACCCGGGACTATTTCTTCACGGACGATGGCGCCCCCCTGCCCGCCGGCCATGTGCTGAGCAATCCGGCCTATGCCCGGACCACTCGCGCACTCGCCGAAGACTGGCGGGCCCTTTACGAAGGCCCGCTGGCCGAGGAGATCGTGGCGGCCGTGCAGGCCGGTCCGAGGCCCGGCGGGCTGACCCTAGAGGATCTGGCCACCTACCGGCCCGTGCGCCGCGAGGCATTGTGCCGGCCCTATCGCGACTGGACGGTGTGCGGGGCTCCGCCGCCCTCCTCCGGGGGCGTCGCGGTGAACGAGCTGCTGGGCCTGCTCGAACCTTTCGACATGAGTGAAACCGGGCCGGAAACGGTGGAAGGCTGGCGCCGTTTCATCGAGGCCAGCCGCCTGGCCTATGCCGACCGCGACGCCTATGTGGCCGACACGGATTTCGTGGCCGTGCCGGTCGACGGCCTGCTGGACGACAACTACATCCGCGCGCGCGCCCGGCTGATCGACCGCAGCGATGCCATCCCGGCGGTCACGCCCGGCACGCCCCCCGGCGCCGTGACACCGGGTGCAGATGCCACCGCGGACGTGCCCGGCACGAGCCATTTCGTTATCGTCGACAGCGACGGCGACGTGATCTCGATGACCACGACCGTCGAGAGCGTGTTCGGCAGCCACCGCATGGCCGGCGGTTTCATCCTGAACAACCAGCTGACCGATTTCTCCCGCGATCCGATGGATGCGGACGGCCGGCTGGTGCCCAATGCGCCCGAAGGCGGCAAGCGGCCGCGCTCGTCCATGTCGCCGACCATCGTGTTCGACGCCACGGGCAATTTCGAACTCGCCACCGGCTCACCGGGCGGCTCGTCCATCATCGCCTACACCGCCAAGACACTGGTCGGCATGCTGGACTGGGGCCTGACGCCGCAGCAGGCGATCGATCTGCCCAATGTCGTGGCGCGCGGCGATGTGGTGCGTATCGAGGACAGCATGGGCTCGTCCGTCGTCGACGGTCTGACCGGTCTGGGTTTCACCCTGGACGCCAATCGCGGCGAGAATTCCGGCCTGCATATCGTGCGGCGGCTGGAGGACGGGACGCTGGCCGGCGGGGCCGATCCGCGCCGGGAGGGCGTGGCGCGCCAGCCCTGAAGCGCGCTACTCGCTTTCCAGACGGCCGATGGCCAGGAAACGCTCGCGGCGCTGCCTGCGCAGATCCGCGGGCGACAGGCCGTCCATGGCGATGAGATGTTTCTCGATCGCATTGCCCACGGCCTTCATCGTTTCCGCGGGATGCCGGTGCGCGCCGCCGATGGGTTCCGGGATGACCTGGTCCACGATCTTGAGGTCCAGAAGATCCGGTGCCGTCACTTTCATCGCGACCGCCGCATCCCGGGCCCGCGCCGAATCCTTCCACAGGATGGAGGCGCAGCCTTCCGGCGAGATCACCGAATAGATCGAATGCTCCAGCATCATCACGACATTGCCGGAGGCCAGCGCGACCGCGCCGCCGGACCCGCCTTCGCCCGTGATGGTCGAGATCAGCGGCGTGCCCAGGGAAAGACAGCGCTCGGTGGAGCGGGCAATGGCCTCGGACTGGCCGCGTTCTTCCGCGCCCAGGCCCGGATAGGCGCCGGCCGTGTCGACAAAGGTCAGCACCGGCAGGTCGAACTTCTCGGCCAGGTCCATCAGGCGGATCGCCTTGCGATAGCCTTCCGGGCGCGCCATGCCGAAATTGTGCTTGATGCGGGTTTCCGTGTCGTGGCCCTTCTCGTGCCCGATCACCACCACGGACCGGCCACGGAACCGGCCCAGACCGCCGACGATGGCGGCGTCCTCTGAGAAACGCCGGTCACCGCACATTTCCTCGAAATCCTCGATCAGCGCCTTGCGGTAATCGCGAAAGTGCGGGCGTTCCGGGTGCCGGGCGACCTGGGTCTTTCGCCAGGGGTCGAGCTTGGAATAGAGCGCCGCGAGCTGTTCGTTCGCCTTGTGGCGCAGACGCGCTGTTTCCTCGGCGGTGTCCGGCGATTCATCGCCCGACGTGCCCGCGAGGTTTTCAAGCTCTTCGATCTTGGCTTCCAGTTCGGCCAGGGGCCGCTCGAAATCGAGATAGGTACGTGTGGGGTCGGACATGTCCTGCCAACGCCTGTGAACGCAAAAGGTCCGGGCAACCTAGCCAGCCCGGCGCACGGTCACAAGCCTCCTCAGCCGTGCTTACGCATACGTCAACTCAGTCCGGCTCATCCCGCTTGCGGGCCAGGGGGTGTGCGGTTTCCACCAATGTTTTCAAACGCTCGTCGAGAACATGCGTATAGATCTGCGTGGTCGAGACGTCGGCATGGCCCAGCAGCATCTGCACACTGCGCAGATCGGCACCCCGGGCCAGGAGATGCGTGGCGAAGGCGTGACGCAATACGTGCGGCGACACCTTTTCGGGATCCAGGCCGGCCGCCAGGGCCAGCTCGCCCAGAATCTGGGCGAAACGCTCCCGCGTGACATGGCCCGATTTCGCCGTGCGCGAAGGGAACAGGAAGCGCCGGGCCTTGCGGGCACGAACCGGATCTTCCGGCAGGTGCGCACCGCGAACGTCACGATAGGCGGCCACGGCCTCCAGGGCATTCTGCGTCAGGGGCACAAGGCGTTCGCGCCCGCCCTTGCCGGTGACATGGATGCAGCGTTCGGCGCGCGCGAAGGCCCCCAGCGGAAGCGAGACCAGTTCGCTGACCCGCAGGCCGCCCGCATAGAGCACCTCCAGAAGGGCGCGTGTGCGCACGCCGCCCGGCCCGTCCAGATGTCCTGCCGCGTCGAACAGCGCATCGACATCGGCTTCGCTGAGCACTTTGGGCAGGCTGCGCCCGCGCTTTGGTGCCTTGAGCGGCGAGGCCGGATTGTCGCTGCGGCGGCCCTCCGACAGCAGGAATTTGTAGAAGCGCTTGATGGCCGACAGGCGCCGCGCCGCCGTCGAGGGGGCCAGCCCGTCCCGGGCGAAACCCGCCAGAACGTTTTCCAGATCGCCGGTCGTTGCCGAGGCAAGATCGCACCCCTGTCGCGACAGGCGTCCGGCGACGTCATCGAGATCGCGCCGGTAGGCGTCCAGCGTGTTGACCGCCGCCCCGCGCTCAGCCGCCATCATGTCGAGGAAAAGCGCGATCTCCCGCGGCGCGCTCACAACGCCCTCTTCACCGCCCGCTCGAGCAGCAGCGACAACGCCGCCCGGCGCAGGCCCACGGCGTCGATCGCGGCAATCGCGCGGCTGTAGGCATCGGCATCGCTCCCCGTTTCGGCCGTGTTGAGCACCGAAATCGCCAGCAGCGCCGCTTCCGCATGCGCACCCGCCCGCACGGCCATGTCGAGCGCCGCGAGGCCGCCGGTACCGGCTGCAGGCCGGGCGTCAAGCAGTGCGGGACGCAGATCGGCCGGTGCCGGCGCACCCAGCCGCGACAGGGCGAGGATATCCGGCACGACAGCGGCGCCATGGCCTTCGAACCAGGCGCCCTGAATGGCTTCGAACTCGCCGCCGCGCAGACGGTCTGCGGCAATGGCGATCGCCATGTCCAGCGCCACCATCCGGCGCGGGGCGGGCGGCGTCCAATCCGGCTCGGGAACCACTGGGAGCATCGTTCCGTCACCCGGCTTGCCCTCGCCGACCAGGCCGGCCGGCACCATGACGACGGGGTCGGGACGCGGCGGTCCGTCGACGAGCGCGTTGCGCCAGCGGCGGGCCGCGTCGACATTGCCCACGACAAGCGCCGCCAGGGCGATCTCGTAGCCGTGTTCCAGCGTCGCCGCCGTGACCGGAAGGGTCTCGATTTCACGGCCATGATGGCGCGCAACATGGATGAAACGATTGCCCCCGCCCGTGTCGGCCAGGAGCAGGCCCAACGCCCGGCCGGCGAGCTCACGGTCGCGGCCCTGCGCCAGAACGGCCTCCAGCGCATGATGCCGCTCGCGGCCGGTCAGCGTCTCGGCCTCGGCAAAGGCAGCTGCCGGATCGGCAGCCGGTTCGCGATGGCGGCCACCCGCCTCGTGCACAACGCGGCGTAGCCAGGCGGGTGCATCCTCGGCCAGCGCCGGCATCGCCGCATCGCCGCCGGCCAGATAATGCTCCATCGCCCATTCCAGCCCGCTATCGGCCGCGGGCGCATCATCCGCCAGGGGCGTATCCAGGGTGATGGCGTAGAGACGGGCATCAAAGCCGGCATCCTCGGCCTGGCTGCGCGCCAGCTCGGCCGTCAGCTCGGCCGCGGCGCCCTGCCCGCTCAAGGCCAGGCAGAAGGCGCGCACGCGCAGCCAATAGGCCGTGTCGCGCTGTTCCAGAAGCGCGTTGGCGGTGCGGCAGGCGCGGTCGGGCTGGCCGGTCGCAAATCCCAGTTCCGCATGCCACCGGGCCAGTCCGGGCATGCGGTTGACGCCGGGGGTACGCTCCAGAAGGTCGAAGGCATCGTCGGCGCCCGCGGCCACCAGAAGGCGTTCGGTGCGCAAACGCGCCAGACCGGCATCGCCGCGGCCGCCCGCCGGAGGATGGCCGCCGGAGACCAGCACGCGCCGGGCCGTTTCGGCCAGCGCCTCGCTTGCATAGCCGTCACCGTCGACGCCGGGCAGCCGGTTCAGCACGGCCTCGGCCATGTCGCGCCCGGTCCCCTCCCAGAGGCGGCCGGAAAGCGCCGCTCCGGGCAGGCTGACCTCCAGCGGATCGAGGGCATCGAGCCGCTCGACCTCGATCGGATCCTGCGCCGCCGCCGTGCCGGCCAGCAGCACGGCCGCCAGGCTAGCGCGGGAAATCGTCTTCCAACTCGACACTGACACTCTCCCGGGTCGGCTCCATGCCGTTGGCGATCACGACCAGCGCGACGAACCCCAGTGCAGCCAGGCTCACGACAGCCGCCAGTCCGAACAGGAATCCACGCATTCATCTCACTCCATGACCGCAGGCCCGGCTGCAAGCCGCTGCACCGGGCGAACGGTCATGAGCCTAACCGCGATTGCGGCGATTTCCAGACCGTTTATACCGCTAGGCATGACCCGCAAGCTGACAATGGACCGCACGCTCGTGCTCATCGGCCTCATGGGCGTCGGCAAGACCACGGTGGGCCGCCGCCTGGCGAGGGCTCTCGGTCTGGATTTCCGCGATGCCGACGAGGAAGTCGAACGCGCGGCCGGCCGGTCGGTTTCCGAAATCTTCGACGATTTCGGCGAAGCGGCTTTCCGCGAAGGCGAACGCAAGGTGATCGCCCGTCTACTGGACCAGCCGCCCATGGTGCTGGCCCTGGGCGGCGGCGCCTTCATCGACCCCGAAACCCGCGCCGAGGTGAAGGCCCGGGCCACGTCGATCTGGCTGCAGGCGGATATCGACACGCTGGTGAACCGCGTCTCGCGCCGCGACACGCGGCCGCTCCTGCGGGGCAACGACCCGCGCGGCGTTCTGGAACGCTTGCTCGAAACCCGCACGCCCGCGTATGCAGAGGCCGACATCCATGTCGATGCGTCGGCCGGCTCGCACCAGGCCACGCTGGACGCGATATTGCGGGCGCTGGCAGCCCGGGAGGCCGAGGTTTGAGCGAAATTCTCCGTGTACCTGTCGGGCTGGGAGCACGCAGCTATGACGTTCTGGTGGGCGCCGGCGCCCTGGCCGCCGCCCAATCGCGCCTGCCGGATTTCTTTCCACGCGGCCGCGCCATCATCGTCACCGACCGCAATGTCGCCGCGCTGCACCTCAAGACCGTGTCCGACCGGCTGGAAGCGGCGGGCCTGCGTGCCGATCCGGTCGTGGTGGAACCGGGCGAAACCTCGAAAAGCTGGGACGGTCTGGAACATCTCGTCGACTGCCTGCTGGACCGCAATATCGAGCGCTCGGAAAGCGTCATCGCCCTGGGCGGCGGGGTGATCGGCGATCTCACCGGTTTTGCCGCCTCGATCACCAAGCGCGGTGTCGACTTCATCCAGATCCCGACCACGCTTCTTGCCCAGGTCGACAGTTCGGTCGGCGGCAAGACGGGTATCAATACCGGTCACGGCAAGAATTTCGTCGGCACCTTCCACCAGCCCCGCCTGGTGATCGCCGACATGGACCTTCTTGCCAGCCTGCCCCTGCGCGAACAGCGGGCGGGCTATGCCGAGATCGTCAAGGCGGCCCTGGTCGGCGACGCCGGCCTGTTCGGCCGGCTCGAAGCGGCCGGCGCAAGCGCCCTGGAGGGCGATGTGCTGAGCGCGGCCGTCGCGGCGGCGGTTGCGTTCAAGGCGAAGATCGTGGCCGAGGACGAGCGCGAAGCCGGTGCCCGCGCCCTGCTGAATCTCGGTCATACATTCGCGCACGCCTTCGAGGCGGAAGCACCCAAGGACGCCATCCGCCACGGAGAGGCTGTTGCCGCCGGGCTCGCCCTGGCCTTTGCCTATTCCGCCCGGCGCGGCCTCTGCCCGGCGGAGGATGCGGACCGGGTCGCGGGCCATCTCCGCGCGGCCGGGCTTCCGGACGGCCCCGGAGCCCTTGCGCACGGCGACTGGGTCGCCGAACGCTTGATCGACCGCATGCGCGATGACAAGAAGAACCGGGACGGGCGCATTACCCTGATCCTGGCGCGCGGGATCGGCCGCGCCTATATCGATCGCGATACGGATGAAACCGACCTGACCCGTTTCCTGGAGACCCTGCTCAAATGAGCCTCGACTGGACCCTCATCGGCCCCGTGCTGGTGATCATCGGCCTGCTGTGCCTGTCCGCCTTCTTTTCCGGTTCCGAAACCTCGATGACGGCCACGTCGCGAGCGCGCATGCTGCAGCTGGAACGCGACAGGCATCACAGTGCCGGCGTGGTCAACCGGCTGATCTCGGACGGCGAAGGCCTGCTGGGCTCGATCCTGCTGGGCAATAATCTCGTCAACATTGCGGCCTCGATGGTGGCGGGGCAGTTGTTCGAACGCCTGCTGGGCGGAAACTCGGTGCTCTGGGCGACACTGGTCATGACCTTCACGGTGCTGATCTTTGCCGAAGTCCTGCCCAAGACCTACGCGTTGTCCAACCCGGAGCGGTTTGCCCTGACCGTGGCCCGTCCGCTGCTGGTCGCCGTGAAGATTTTCGCGCCGGTCGTGCGCGCGGTGCAGTTCGTGGTCTCCGGCACGCTGCGCCTTTTTGGCGCCAATGTGGAAGGCCCCGTCCTGTCTGCACATGACGAGCTGCGCGGCGCCATCGCCCTGCATCACGAGGAAGGCAGCGTGGTGAAAGACGACCGCGACATGCTGGGCGGCGTGCTGGATCTGCGCGAACTGACCGTCGACGACATCATGGTGCACAGGAAGTCGATCGTGATGATCGACGCCGACAAGTCGCCCGCCGAGATCGTCACCGAAGCCCTGCACAGCCCGCATACGCGCCTGCCGCTCTACAAGGACGATACCGAGAACATCGTCGGCATCCTGCATGTGCGCGACATGGCGCGAGCCCTGCACGAAGCCGACGGCGACGCCTCGCAGGTGGATATCGATGCCTTGCGGCGCGAGCCCTGGTTCGTGCCGGAAACCACCGAAGTGCTCGACCAGCTCAACGCGTTCCGCGAGAAGCGCGAACATTTCGCGCTCGTCGTCGACGAATACGGAGCCCTGATGGGGCTGGTGACCCTGGAAGACATTCTCGAGGAAATCGTCGGCGCAATCGAGGACGAGCACGACATCACCGTGGAAGGCATCCAGCCGGACGAGAATGAAAGCTGGCTGGTCGACGGCTCCGTACCGATCCGCGATCTCAACCGGGCGCTGGACTGGGAATTGCCCGACGAGGAAGCCGTCACGATCGCCGGCCTGGTCATCCACGAGGCCCAGACCATTCCCGAGCGCGGACAGGTCTTCCAGTTCCACGGAGCCCGGTTCGAAGTGGTCGAACGCCGCCGCAACCAGATCACCCGGTTGCGCGTATCCGTCTCGCCCGACGATGTGGACGGAGGCTAGGCGTTTTCACCCGGCGCCCTGGCCTTGATCGCCAGGGCGTGTACCGGTCCCGCCAGCTCCCCGGCGAGCGCGTCATTGACCAGCCGGTGCCGCGCGACACGGCTCAGCCCGGCGAATCGCGGCGACACGATGTCCACGGTGAAATGACTTTCCCCGCCCGGACGCGCACCGGCATGACCGGCATGCAGGTGGCTGTCATCGCTGACCTGAAGCGCCAAAGGCGCCAGTTTTTCACGCAATCGGGACTCGATCCGATCCCTTACAGATCCCATATCCAGACCTTTCCACACCGGTTTCATTGCTGCTTTACGCACGCATGCCCATAATTGGCGATTATGTCGGAAGCCTTCCAGTACAAGCCGCGGTTCAAGGACATCCGCATCAAGCCGCCCAAGGACGAGCCGGCGCCGGAGGAGCGTGTGTGCGAATGGCCGGGCTGCCGCAGGCACGGCGACAGCCGGGCGCCCAAGTCCACGGACCGTCTCAATGATTTCTACTGGTTCTGCCAGCGGCACGCGGCCGAGTACAACAAATCCTGGAATTTTTTCGAGGGCATGAACGAGCATGCCGCTCAGGCCTTCCGGGAAAGCGCCGCCTATGGCCACCGGCCGACCTGGAGCTGGCGCAACACGCATTCCACCAGCGCCAAGGCGCAGCGCGCCAGTCGCGATTTCGCCGACGGCTTCACCGATCCGTTCGGCATGTTCGGCGACCGGCGCGACCCGCACAAGGACGCACCCCGGGAAAAATCACTTGGCCGTCTTCAGTCCAAGGCGCTGGAAACCATGGGACTGGATCGCGATGTGGAGCCCGCCAGGGTGCGCCGGCGCTATGCGGAACTGGTCAAGCAGTTTCACCCGGACGCCAATGGCGGCGACCGTTCGAGCGAGGAACAGCTGGGACGGGTGATCGCGGCCTATCAGATACTGAAGAATGCCGGCATGGCCTAGGCCGCACAGACGTGCGCCTCAGCCCTACGGCTTGTCCGCCGACCGGGCGTGCGTTACGTCCATAATGTTAGTTTACGCGGCCGCAGCAAACGACGGCCGCCGCGAAAGGCAAGACCGGTTCGATGAGCGACAACTTTCCCCTCAACGCCCCAGACACGACCGCCGACACCAGCGCCCTGTTCGGATTCGATGCCGGATTCGACGTGCCGATGTTCTCGAAGGCGGATGAGCACACCCCCAGGATCGATCCGGATTATGTCTTCGATCCGGCGACAACGCGGGCGATTCTCGCCGGCTTTGCCTTCAATCGCCGCGTCATGATCCAGGGCTATCACGGGACCGGCAAGTCCACCCACGTCGAACAGGTCGCCGCGCGGCTGAACTGGCCGATGGTCAGGGTGAATCTCGACAGCCATGTCAGCCGCATCGACATGGTCGGCAAGGACGCCATCGTCCTCAAGGACGGCAAACAGGTCACGGAATTCCAGGAAGGCATCCTGCCCTGGGATCTGCAGCGTCCCGTCGCCCTCCTGTTCGACGAATACGATGCCGGCCGCCCCGATGTGATGTTCGTGATCCAGCGCGTGCTGGAAGCCTCCGGTTCGCTGACCCTGCTGGACCAGACCAAGGTGATCCGGCCGCACCCCTATTTCCGCCTGTTCTCGACGACCAACACGATCGGCTTGGGCGATACGACCGGCCTCTATCACGGCACCCAGCAGATCAACCAGGGCCAGATGGACCGCTGGTCGATCGTCTCGACGCTCAACTATCTGCCGCGCGAAACCGAAAACGCGATTGTGCTGGCCAAGATGAAGACACTGGCGGGCACCGAGGACGGCAAGAAGATCGTCGGGGACATGGTCAAGGTGGCCGACCTTACCCGCGAAGCCTTCATCAATGGCGACATCTCGACCGTGATGAGCCCGAGGACCGTGCTCACCTGGGCGGAGAATTACGAGATCTTCGGCGATCTGGGCGGGGCGTTCCGCCTGACCTTCCTGAACAAGTGCGACGAGCTGGAACGCCCGACCATTGCGGAAATGTATCAGCGTGTGTTCGGCGAGGATCTGCCCGAAGCACCGGTTAAGGCGGAAATCTCCGCAGCGTAGGCCCGGGCCGCTGCACCGCCGACAGGTTTCGTATTGCCGCCGTCACATAATTCAATTATCGCTGAATTATGGAATCCGAGACCGCCGTCCGCCGCCTCGCCGCCCTGGCCCAGTCCAGCCGCCTGAGCGTTTTTCGTCTTCTGGTGAAAGCGGGCCATGAGGGCCTGCCCGCCGGTGAAATCGCCCGGTCTCTGGCGATCGCGCCGAACACGCTGTCGGCGCAGCTCAACCTCCTGGCCCAGGCCGGCCTGGTGACGAACCGGCGCGAAGGCCGTTCACTGATCTATTCCGCGCAATTCGAGCAGATGGCCGAGCTGCTGGTCTATCTGATGGACGATTGTTGTCACGGTCATGCCGACGTATGCGGCCCCATTGTCGAGGCCGCCGCGCGCGGTGAGTGCTGCGACACGGAGAACCGGCCGGCATGAGCACGTTCGAACGCTATCTGTCGGCCTGGGTGGCCCTGTGCATCGTGGCCGGCATCGGGCTCGGCCAGGTCCTGCCCGGCGTGTTCGAGGCGCTGGCGGCGCTGGAATACGCCAATGTGAATTTCGCTGTGGCCGTGCTGATCTGGGCGATGGTCTGGCCGATGATGATTGCCGTCGATTTCGCCAGCCTGAAGCGCGTCGGCGACCGGCCCAAGGGCCTGCTCATCACGCTGGCCGTGAACTGGCTGATCAAGCCTTTCACCATGGCGGCGCTGGGTGTTGTCTTTTTCAAGCATGTCTTTGCCGGCCTGATCCCGCCGGCCGATGCCGACGGCTATATCGCCGGGCTGATCCTGCTCGGCGCGGCGCCCTGCACGGCGATGGTCTTCGTCTGGTCACAGCTGACCCGGGGCGACGCGACCTACACGCTCGCCCAGGTTTCGGTGAACGACGCCATCATGGTGTTCGCCTTCGCGCCGATCGTCGCGCTTCTGCTGGGCGTGACCGACATTGCCGTGCCGTGGGAGACGCTGATCCTGTCGGTCGTCCTCTACGTGGTCATTCCGCTGGCCGCGGGGATTGTCACCCGCCGGCTGCTCCTGCGCCGCGGCGGCGAGAGCGCCGTGACGGATTTCACCGGCCGGCTGAAACCCTTCTCCATGCTGGGCCTTCTGGGCACGGTGATCCTTCTGTTCGGCTTTCAGGGCCAGGTCATTCTCGACCGCCCGCTGGTGATCGCCCTGATCGCCGTGCCGATCCTGATCCAGTCCTACGGCATTTTCGCCCTCGCCTACGGCGCCGCCTGGGCCTGGCGCGTCCCCCACACCGTTGCGGCGCCCTGTGCCATGATCGGCACGTCGAACTTCTTCGAGCTTGCCGTGGCGGTGGCGATCAGCGTGTTCGGCCTGAATTCGGGCGCCGCCCTGGCCACCGTCGTCGGCGTGCTGGTGGAAGTGCCGGTAATGTTGTCACTGGTGGCCTTCGCCAACCGGACGCGGGACAGGTTCGACGCGCGGACTTCGGCGGACCGGCCACGCCGGCCCGCCTGAAAACCTGGCATCCGCCGTCAATTCCCGTCGATATCGGGCCGGGCCGAGTCGGCGCGTTCGCCGCGCCAGCCTTCGCGCCATGCCGCGTCGGACGGCCAGCGCCAGCGGCCGGAAAAGGTTTCGCCCGACAGATCGAACTCGAACCGCCCGGTCCGCTCATTGTTGGTGAACGAACCGGCCAGCAGACCGGACTGCGGATCGAACCGGCCTTCCAGTGTGCCGTCATCAACGTAGGTGCCCCGCACGGTTTCCCCGTCCTGCACCAGACGCAATTCGCCGAAATTGGTCGACCACGTGCCCTGCCACGGCGGCACGACGGACAGGACCGGAGCAGCAAGCCGGGGTGTCTGCAACACGGCCGGTTCACGCCGGCGCAGGCGATCGCCGAGATCGGGACGCGTGACGTCCGGGGACGTCCCGGCCGGATCCACATCGCTGGGAATGGGCACACGCCGGATCGTCGCGCCATCGGGCAGACGCGGCGACCGGGTCGCCTCGCGCAGCATGTCCAATACGCCGGGATCGATGTCGACATACATCCAGTCGGCGACACTGGGCCGGTCAAGCGGAATGACCCAGCGCGATGCCCCTGCCGGCAGGTTGAAGGACCGCCGCTCGCCGCCATCGATCCACCCGACGCCGCGCCAATGGCCGGTGGGTGCGACCTGGGGACGTTCGCCACGCCAGAATGGCGTGACTTCGAGTTCCGCGACCCGCCAGTCTTCGGCCGTGGCCCGTCCGACTTCATCCAGGAACCGCGAATTGCCCCGGCGCGTCTCTTCGTCGATGCCGGTGCGGAAGGTCCGCCACAACTCGCGGCGGTCATAGGCATTTTCGCTGTCGTTTTCCCAGACCTGCATGGCCATGGCGACACCGCCGCCGGGCGGCAATTCCACAGTCACACTGCGCTGGCCGCGCAGATTTCGCCGTTCCCCGCTGTCCACATCGGAGAATGGTCCGTCGCGGAAACCCCAGCTCTGCTCGCCGCTGCGTCCGTTGAGCGGGGAAATGGTGACAAAGACAAAGGGCTCGTCGGAGTTGCTGCCCCGGTCGACGGCAGATTCCCGCAGGCAGCGCAACTGGGTCAGCGTGAACCGGATGGCCGTCCAGCCGTCGGCGCGCTCTTGCGCGGACAGCGTCCCGTCGACGCGCTCGGCATCGTAGTAGAGCCGGTAGCGACCTTCCGGGCCGCCATCGACTGTCATCGACCGGCTGAACCGGTCGGCGCCGCCGAACGTCCGGTCGAACGTCTCGAGCGTGTAGAACGCCGAGCGCTGTCCGACGAAGTCGGCATTGCCTCCGATCAGGCCGATGGCGACGCGACGGATGCCGGTCATCGCATGATCGACACCGTCAACGAAATCGTCCCACAGCGCTTCGGCAACATCACCGGCGCTGGCGCTGTCATTGATAAGGCTGACGCGCTGCGGCCGGCCGGGAAACGGGCCGACCGTATAGACATCGTTCTCGCCCCGTTCGAAGTCATTGTAGACGAGCAGGCGGTTGTCGGTGCGCCCGCCGGCATCGCTCGTCGGCAGATAGTCCAGCAGTTCGGTCCGGGACCAGCCCTGTCCCTCGACGCGCAAACGGATATCCGCATCGGTGCCGGAAAGCCGGTCGTTCGACGTGCGGATGCGTGTGCGCAGATACCAGCCATGCGAGGTATCGATGGTGTCCTCGCCGCCCACCGACGGATTGCGAACGGGATATTCGCCCGCCGACATGAACTGGAACGGGATCCGGGAAAAGTCCTCGAACTGCGCCGTGCGCTGCGACATGGAACTGGTCTCGTTCTTGACCCGGTCCCAGAAGGCCTCGTAACGATCCCCGTCGTCCGGATCGATCTGCGCCATAGCCCGCTCGAGGAAATACATGAACTGCTCGGTCGAGCGGGTCGCCAGATACTTGCCCTGGGCGAACAGGAAGTCGGCATCCGTGGTGCAGGTCCGGCGTTCCGTGTCCGCGACACAGGTCTCGCTCGCACCGGCATGCTCACAGGACACGCCATAATTGACGATCGCGTTGCACTGCGCGTCCGTGAACACACGCTCGGCCGAGGCCGCGCGAAAATGCCCCGCCCCGTCGAGCAGGCGCCGTTCTTCGCCGCCGATCCGCGCCAGCCAGGTCGTATCCATGGCGATGCCGGTGGGGTGCAGGTAGACCGTGTCTTCCGCGACGACGTCCGACACGGAGATATTCACGGCAACGCTGTCGTCGCAGACCCGGTGTGTGACACACATCGACGAGCTCTGAAGCGGCGAATATGTACCGCACAGGGCCGACAGCGTGTCCTCCACACCGGAAGTGTTCGCGGCCGAACACGACAGTGAATAGGCGCCGTGATGGGCCGGAGCTCCGGCCTCCGTCAGCTCATAGGCGCCGGAATACAGGTCCAGCTCGCCACGCTCGGCCGGCGGGACCTCGAACCAGGTCCGGGCGCGGCGCTCCGGATCGTCGATCCAGTTGGAGTGCGAATAAAAGTCCTGAAGTGCATGGGACGCGATACCGATGATCTGGTGCGCGGCCGCGACGTCGCCGGCTTCGCCCTGCTCGGCAGCCCAGTACAAGCCGGCGAGCGCGCCGGCGAAATATCGCTCGAAATTGTCCGCGATACCGGCTGTGGTGAACGTGTCGTCATGATGCATGCGTACAAGGTCGTCATGCATCGCCAGTGCCGCCTCCATGCGGGCGGAATCGAGTCCGCCCTGGGCCCACCAGAGCGGATTGTACAGGTAACTGTCGATATAATCGGCATGCCAGGCCACACTCATCGCGGCGCCGCGCGAGAAGCCGGCGCCGTCGAAGATCGGCATGATGACATCCGCATCCGCCGCAGCATCCCCTGCCAGAGCCCGCAATGTAATGTCCAGATGGTGCCAAGGCCGTCCATGCCGGACGTCTTCCCCGCCATACCCCAGTGCCGATGGCGTCGCGCTCTCCAGAACACCAACGGCGGCGATGACTGCAATCGAGGTTTTGAGTGTTGCTTTGCTTGCCATGTTCTCCTCCCAGCGCAACCGAAGCATGCAACAATTCATCGCTGCTGTCAGGGCAAGTCATTGGTGCAACGCCGAAAACCCGCTCCATAGGCGGAGATGCGGCAACGCGCGCCCGCAGGCCGCAACCCAATGATATTGCGATTTGCTACTGGAAGAACTGCAGGATGGCTTGCGGGCGCCGGTTGGCGATCTCCAGGGCCTGCATGCCCAATTGCTCGCGCACCAGGATCGCTTCCAGACGCGCGCCTTCGCGGCCCAGATCGGCATCGACCAGATTGCCGATCCCCGTCTCGGTCTCGTCGATCTGCTTGACCAGCAGGGTGCGCTGGACGCCCAGCGTCTTCAGGCTGACGCCTAGACGCGAGACGGCGGCATTGACCGCCACGATCGAGTCCTCGAAATCCGACACCATCGCGGCATCCGGGCGTCCGGTCATGAAACCGGCATCGGTCTGCGGCAGGGTTGCCGGCAGGGTGGAGTCGAAAATCCCGCCACCATCGCTCAGATCCTCCGCCCCGATCGTCATCTGCTGGGCGGGATTGCCGGAAACGAGGACCGAGATGTCGGCCGCACCGGCCTCGAGCAGGTTGATATCGTTGAAACCGGCATTGTCGGCCAGGCGCTGGGCCTGGTTCCCCAGGGCGACGAAATCGTCCATCAGCGTACGCCAGCTGGTTTCGTCCAGCGAGGTGTCGGTCGCCGCGACCAGCTTGCTCTGCATCTCGACCATGAGATCGGAGATGCCCTCGGCCGCAGCGAGGGCGGTCTCGACGACTCCCGTTGCCAGATCGATGGAGGTCAGGGCTTCGCCGCGGGCACCGTTGGACGCACGCATGCCCTGCGCGAGGGCCCATATGGCACCGTCGTCGCTGGCCGTTGCCACCCGTAGCCCCGTCACGATCCGCTCCTGAATCGCGGTTCGCTTCTCCTCCAGCGCGGTCATGTGCTGGAGTGCGGAGTTCACGGCGGCCATGGAGTGTACCGAATAGATCACCCGTGCCGTCTCGCCACCATGTCGGGCCCGCATCGATCTTTTTCGGGCTCCGCCTGGCAAGCTGGCAGATCAGGGTTATCGAAACCTTTCCGGCGCGGTCATGAAATACCACACCGCCGGGCGGCCGGTCAGGCGTTGTGCTTCGTCGGCGAGGCCGTACCGGCACGGGGACCGGCTCCCAGCCCGTTCAGCGCGATGGCAATGCGCCGCAGGTGCGGCGGGGTCTCCCCGGCCATGCCCTCTTCCTGGGCAACTGCGGCCTCACTGACATCGTACTCCCAGCGCCGCAGGATCTCGATCTTCTGCTCGCGGGTCAGTCCCGGATGCTCGACGACATCCTCCGGTGCGCCGAAGATATCGGCCGGATCCAGAAGCGCCTTCTCGTATGCTTCGCGGTTCACGTCCGCCTCCTTGTCGACTGGATGACGAGTTTAGACCAATTCCACTGTTTCTTCACGGGGACAGGCCGACGCATGCCCTCGCAATTTTCTGCGGATTGACTAGGTTGCCGATATGAGTGAACCGCCCTCCGATCCCGATGCCTTCAAGCGCGCCCTTGCGATCACGACCCGCGCCATCGCCGGCGACCGGGATCTGGACGTGCGTTATGGCGGCGAGATCGCCGGCTTGTCGGGCGGACGAATCGTCCTGCCCAATCCCGGCACGGAACCCTCGAGGGCCGCGGCGGCGGCGGTGCGCGGACGCGCCGACGCGCTGGCTCTGCGCCTCGCTCATCATGACGAGGCGGCGCATATAAAATCCCTGCCGCCCGGCGCCACGGCCCGGGCCATTTTCAACACCGCGGAACAGGCGCGTGTCGAGGCGCTGGGCGCGCGCGACATGCGGGGCATGGCCGACAATCTCGATGCGGCGCTCGTCGCCCGCTGCCGCCAGAAGGGCTGGCAGCGCGTGGAGGACCGCCAGGCGGCGCCGATGGAAGAGGCCGTCGCCATGATGGTGCGCGAGCGTATCAGCGGCCGCCCCGCCCCCGTCGAGGCGAACGGACTGATGGCGCTGTGGCGCGACCGGATCGAGAACCAGGCCGGCCTGTCGCTGGACGCGCTGGCCGGGAATGCAGGCGACCAGCAGGCCTTCGCCGACCTCCTGCGCACCGTGATCCAGGATCTCGATCTCGCCGATGAGCTGGGCGGCGATCCCGAACAGTCGGACAATCCGGAGGATGAGGACGAGGGCGTCGACCGGGAACAGCGTACCGGCGAGGACGAGCAGGATTCGGACGGCCAGGATGGCGACGATCCGGACACGCCGGACGCCTCGGGCACGGCCGGCGACGAGGAGGAGATCAACGCCGAGGGCGAGGATGCCGACACGCGTGTGGACGCCATGGATGATGAGGGCGCCGCCCAGACGGCCATGCGCCCCAACTGGCAGCCCTCCGGCGATGACAATGCCAAGGCCTACAAGGTCTTCACCCGTGAATTCGACGAGGTGATCCAGGCCCCGGATCTGTGCGACAGCGAGGAACTGGAGCGGCTTCGCAAATATCTCGACAATGCGCTCAAGGGTTTCGACCAGGTCGTCGGCCGTCTGGCCAACCGGTTGCAGCGCCGTCTCATGGCGCAGCAGGAACGGGCGTGGAAGTTCGACCTGGAAGAAGGCGTGCTCGACGGCTCCCGCCTCGCCCGCGTCATCGCCGACCCCACCCTGCCGCTCTCCTACAAGCAGGAGAGCGACACCGAATTCCGCGACACGGTGGTGACGCTTTTGCTGGACAATTCCGGTTCCATGCGCGGCCGGCCCATCATGGTTGCGGCCGCCTGTGCCGACATTCTCGCGCGCACGCTGGAGCGCTGCGGGGTGAAGACCGAGATCCTGGGCTTCACGACCAAGGCCTGGAAGGGCGGGCGCTCGAAGGAGAAATGGCTGGCCGACGGCAAGCCGCCGCAGCCCGGCCGCCTGAACGATCTGCGCCACATCGTCTACAAGTCTGCCGACACGCCCTGGCGCCGCGCCCGGGTCAATCTGGGCCTGATGATGCGCGAGGGCCTGCTGAAGGAAAATATCGACGGCGAAGCCCTGATGTGGGCCTGGAAGCGCCTCGGCACGCGGCCGGAACAGCGCCGCATCCTGATGGTCATTTCCGACGGCGCCCCGGTCGATGACGGCACGCAGTCGGCCAATTCGGCGGGCTATCTGGAACGTCACCTGCGCGAGACGATCGCCCAGATCGAGAACCGTTCGGAAGTCGAACTCCTGGCCATCGGCATCGGCCACGACGTCACGCGCTGGTACCGCCGCGCCGTCACGATCAACGATGTCGAACAGCTCGGCGGGGCCATGACCGACCAGCTCGCGGCCCTGTTCGACGAGGGTGGCGTTCCACGCGGCAGCTTTGCTGCGGCGCCCGCCTCGCCGCTGCAGGGGCTCAAGAAGTCGGACTGGGCCTCGCTGGCCGGACGGTAGGAGGCAGCGCATGCGAGCGGTTGCCTTTTCCGCCACCGTTCTCGGCATCGCCCTGGCGGCCTGCGCCGGCGCACAGGATTATTCCGCCACACCCGTTCCGCTCTATCCCGACACGCCCGGGCGCGACGATCTCGACGGGCTGCGCTATCTCGGCGGGCTTGAGATCGCGCATGAGGACGACCGGTTCGGCGGTCTCTCGGCGCTGGAAGTCACACCCGACGGCACCCGCATTCTCGCCCTCTCGGACAGTGCCTGGTGGGTGACGGCGACGCTGGACTGGTCGGGAACAGGCCGCCTGTCCGGCCTGGACGATCTCGACATCCAGCCGGTTCTGGGCCCGGATGGAGATCACCTGGAGGGCCGGCAGGGCGACAGCGAGGGGCTCGCGCCGATCCGGGACGGCCGCCATGCCGTCAGTTTCGAACGCGAACACCGCGTTTTGGCCTACGATCTCGGTCCGGACTGGACCCAGGCGGGCTCGGTGCTGCCGGAAGTCCTGCAATCCCCGCCCGGCGCGGACGCGCTGGCCGACAATCGCGGCCTGGAAGCCCTGGCCACGATCGGTCCGAACCGCCTCCTCGCCGGCATCGAATATCCGCGCAGTGTCAATCTGCGCCACGAATTGTGGGAGGCCATGCCGGGGAGCTGGCGCCGGCTGGACCTCATGCTCGATCCCGGCTTCGGCCTGACCGGAATGACGTCCCATGCGGGCCGGCTGTACCTGCTGACGCGCTTCTACTCGCCGGATTACGGCAACCGGATCATCATCCGGCACATGCCCGAAGCCGTGCTGGCCCGGCCGGGACCGGCCCGCCCCGAACGCCTTGCCACGCTCGGCGCGCAGCATTCGGTCGACAATTTCGAAGGCATCGCCGCCTTCACACGCAATGGCGAAACCATCCTGCTGATCGTCTCGGACGACAATTATTCAAACCGCCAGCGAACACTGCTCCTCGCATTTGCGGTGGCGGAAAACTAGCTACTCCCCGCGCTCCCAGACGATCTCCCCGTCCACCACCGTCATCACCGGCTCGACTTCCAGGATATCCGTGGCCGGCGCCGTCATGATATCGGCGGAAAATACCGTGAAATCGGCGCGTTTGCCCTCTTCGATCGAACCCAGCTCGTCTTCGCGGAAAGACGCGAAGGCGGGCCAGAGCGTGAAGAGTTTCAGTGCATCCTGGCGAGAGAGTGCTTCGTCGGGATGCCAGTTCTCGCCCTGGAATCCGGACAGGTCGGCGCGGGCCACGGCGGCATAGTATTCGATCCGCGGATCGCCCTGCTCGACCGGCGCATCGGATCCGCCGGTGATGTGCGCACCGGCGTCCAGCAGGCTCTGCCAGGCATAGGCACCGTCCAGGCGCTCATCGCCCAGCCGGTCGGGGGCGAAATGCAGGTCGCCGATAGCATGGCTGGGCTGCATCGAGGCGATCACACCCAGCTCGGCAAAGCGCGGTATGTCGTCCGGATGGACGATCTGGCTGTGTTCGTCGCGCCAGCGATGTTCCTCGATCGCCCGCTCCTCAGGCGGCACCTGGGCGAGGGCTTCCTCGACCCAGTCCAGCAAGTGCCGGTTGCCCCGGTCGCCGATGGCGTGAACATTCATCTGCACCCCGTCGCGCAGGGCCTGTGTCATGAGACCGATGGTCTCGTCGGCCTCGGCAATCGCCAGGCCCGATGTCTCCGGCCGGTCGGCATAGGGTTCCAGCAGTGCCGCTCCGCGCGAGCCCAGCGCCCCGTCCATGTAGAGTTTCACGGCCCGCGTGATGACCCGGCCGTCGTCGGCCATGCGCGGCGTCTCGCCGGCCAGGTCGGCATAGCCGTCCGGATTGATCGAAACATAGACCCGAATGGGCAGCCGGTCCGCCTCGGCGAGCGCTTCGATCATGGCCACATCGGTATAGGGCACCGACATGTCGTGCGCGCCCGTCCAGCCCAGGCTCGCCAGCCGCCCGGCGCCTTCAGCATAGATATCCGCCCGTTCCGCGCCCGCCGGTGCGGATACCAGCGCCTGGGCTGACCCCATCGCCGTGTCGATCAGCATGCCGGTCGGCTCGCCCGCCGCGTCGAACAGGATTTCCCCGCCTTCCGGCGCCACGCTGTCTGCCGTCACGCCCGCGGCATCGAGTGCGGCCGAATTGGCCACCAGCGCGTGGCCGTCGGCGCGGACCAGCACCACCGGATTATCGGGAGAAACCGGATCGAGATCGTCGCGCGTTGGGAAGCGGCCTTCGGGCCAGTGGGTTTCGATCCAGCCACGGCCGAACACGACCGCGCCCGGTTCGGCTTCGGCTACGGCCGCTGCCACACGGTCGGCCAGCTCGGCCACGGACGTCACATCGTCGAGATTGAGCAGGCGCTCGCGCTGACCCACGCCGAGCACATGGATATGGCTGTCGGTGAAGCCGGGATACATCGCTGCCCCGTCCAGATCGACGATGCGCGTCTCCTCGCCGATCCACATGGTCAGACCGGCCTGCGGCCCCGCAAACACGATGCGCCCGTCCTGTACGGCCACCGCCTCGACCACGGGACGCGCATCGTTCGCGGTGTGGATCGGGCCACCGTGGAAGACAAGATCGGCCGCAGGCACACCGCCATTGTCCGCAATGGCATCCGGCTGCGGTTCGGCCGGAGCCTGCGGCGCCTCGTCCCCGCCGCTGCATGCAGCCAGCGCTAAGGCGCCGAAGGAGAGTGCGAATACGGAAAACCTGTTCATGCCTGCCCCCGAATGACCGAGTCCGAAAATCGCGGGGAGGCTAGCGGCATGCCGCACATACGACAACGCCCGCTGCAGGCAGCGGGCGTTACCGAAATCGTTCGAGTGCCGGGTGGCTTACGCCGCCAGCGCCTTCTTCAGGTCGCGCTTGATCTTCAGGGCACGCTCGGAGAGGCTCTCGTCGCGGGCCTTCAGAAGGAAGGCGTCCAGGCCGCCGACATGGTCGACGGAGCGCAGCGCCTTGGCAGCAATGCGCAGTTTGAAGCTGCGCCCCAGCTTTTCAGAGGCCAGGGTCACATCGCACAGGTTCGGCAGGAAACGGCGGCGGGTCTTGTTCTGAGCGTGGGAAACATTATTCCCCGTCATCACGCCCGTGCCGGTCAGTTCGCAGCGACGCGCCATAGTCGCACCTTTCAAATAAAGAATCCGTGCGCACCGGTCTTGCGAGCGGCGCGAGAGCGGGCGAAATAACGGAGCGCGGGCGGCCCGTCAAGCTTGCAGCGTTCATCTTGCAGCCGGTTTCGTCCTGTTATTGCAGTTGCTATGACACCCATCCGGCGGCTGGTGGTGCGTAGGCGAGGAGAGTTCCGAGTGAAAACGGCGTTGATTTCCGCAGTGGCGGTATGGGCTATCGGCGGATCGGGCCTGGCGGCCGACGATACCGCAGACACCGCCGGCGTGGCGGCCCCCATCGGGGTGACGGCACAGTATTCCGGCTCCGTCATGGTGTTTCAGGTGGCCAATATCGTGGTCTCGGGCCAGTTCGGCCCGGAGAATTATTCCGCTTCGGCCCGGTTTACGACCGCAGGTCTGGCGGCCTTGTTCTCCGATGCCGATATCGAGGCGGGCGTATCGGGCTATCGCGATGACGACCGGCTGCGCCCCTGGCGCTACAGCCATTTCAATCACGCCAGCAGCAAGAACCGGACTGTCGGCATCGACTTCCCCGACGGCGTTGCCACACCGGATGTCGAACCGCCCTTCGGCAATATGGGCGAACCGCCGGCCAGCGAGGACGAGCGCCGCGGCGCGGCCGACCCGCTTTCCACCCTCCTGGCCATGGGTCTGGGCGCGGCCTCCAACGGAGACAGCCTGTGCGAGGGGCGGCTGCCGGTCTTCGACGGCCGGGCGCGCTACAATCTGCGCTTCGAGGATGGCGGGACCGACCGTGTGCGCACGCGGGCCTGGCGCGGCGAGGCCCAGGTCTGCCACGCCTATTACGAGCCCATCTCGGGCTATGAGGCCGACGAGTTTCCGACCGAGGACGATGTCGAACACCCGATCACATTCTGGCTTGCCCCCCTGCATGACGGGCAGATCTACATACCGGTCCGCATCCGCACCAATGCCGGTTTCGGCGGGGTTACGGTGACCGCCCGGGCGATTCAGGAAAACTGACGCCGGCATGTCTCCGGGGCGCGGCGCTTCGGCCTTGCCCCGCCCCTGAACCTGGGCGTAAGGAGTGGCGTCATGTTGGCGCGCAATGACGGTTCGAGCCAGATCACTGCCGCGCTCGGACCGACAAACACCGGCAAGACCCACCTCGCTGTCGAGCGTATGCTGGCCCGATCCTCCGGAATGATCGGCCTGCCCCTGCGCCTTCTGGCGCGCGAGGTCTATGACCGGGTGGTCAGGGCCAAGGGTCCGGCCGCGGCGGCCCTGATCACGGGCGAGGAAAAGATCGTTCCGCCTTCGGCACGCTATTTCATCTGCACGGCGGAAGCCATGCCGGTGGAGAAGCGCGTGGCCTTCGTCGCCATCGACGAGGTCCAGCTCGCCGCCGACCATGAACGCGGCCATGTCTTCACGGACCGCCTGCTGCGCGCCAGGGGCACCGAGGAGACGATGATCCTGGGTGCGGGCACAATGACCCGGCTGATCCGCGAACTCGTGCCCCGCGCCGACCTGGAACAGCGCGAGCGCTTTTCCCAGCTGTCCTATGAGGGCCCGGCGAAGCTGACCCGCCTGCCCCGGCGGTCGGCCGTGGTCGCTTTCTCCGCAGAAGCCGTCTACGCCATCGCCGAACTGCTGCGGCGGCGGCGCGGCGGGGCCGCCGTGGTGATGGGCGGACTGTCGGCGCGCACGCGCACAGCCCAGGGCGAGCTGTATCAGTCCGGCGGAGTGGTATTCCTGGTTGGCCCCGTTGCGATCGGCATGGGGCTGAACATGGATATCGACCATGTCGCCTTCGCCGAGAGCCGCAAGTTCGACGGCCGCCGCCGGCGCCGGCTGACGGCGCCGGAACTGGCCCAGATCGCCGGCCGGGCCGGGCGTTTCCGCTCGGACGGGACATTCGGGGAGACCGCCGACTGCCGGCCGTTCGAAGCCGATATCGTCGAGGCGATCGAGACCCATACATTCGCCCCGGTCGAACGCCTGCGCTGGCGCAATCCCGATCTCGACGAGAGTTCGCTGGATGCGCTGCAGTATTCGCTGGGCAAGCCCTCGCGGCATCCCGCGCTGGAGCGCGTCGGCGAGGCGATGGACGAGCGGGCCCTGGGCGTGCTGGCTGCCGACCGCGAGATCCGCGAGCGGGCGGCCAGTACCGACGGGGTGCGCCGGCTGTGGGATGCCTGCCGCCTGCCGGACTTCCGCAAGGCAACGCTGGATGCCCATGCGCGCCTGGTGAAGTCCATCTTCCTGCACCTCACGGGGCCCGGAAGCCGGCTGCCGGACGACTGGCTTGCGGGCCATCTGGACCGGCTGGACAAGACCACCGGCGATGTCGATGCCCTCGCCTCCCGCCTGGCCTATGTGCGCACCTGGGCCTATGCCGCCCACCGCGCCGACTGGACCCGCGACCCCGATCACTGGCGCGGCCGGACGCGCCAGATCGAGGACGCGCTGTCCGACGCCCTGCACGAACGCCTGATGCAGCGCTTCGTCGACCGGCGCACCAGCGCCCTGATGAAAAGCCTGCGCGACGAACGCGATCTTCTGGCCGGTGTCTCCCGCGAGGGCGAGGTAACCGTTGAGGGTCATTTCGTCGGACGTCTTGACGGGCTGACCTTCAGGCCCGATGCAGAGGGCCGCGAGCTGGCAGCCCGCGCCCTGAAATCCGCCGCGCTGAAAGCGCTGCGGCCCGAAATCAACCGGCGCCTCGGCGCCCTGGCGAAGACCGACATGACAGAACTCACCTTTACCGATGAGGGCAAGATCGTCTGGAACGGCAAGACCGTCGCCCAGCTGATCCCCGGACCGGGCGCTCTGAAACCGGCGATCAAGCTGATCGGGGGCGATCTGGGCGCCGCCGAAGCCCGGTCGCAGGCGCAGGCGACGCTGGAAGCCCGGGTACGCAGCCATATCGAGACCGTGCTGGCCCCTCTGTTCAAACTGCGCCAGGCCGGCCAGTCCGACGAGCTGACCGGGCCGGCACGCGGGGTTGCATGGCGCCTGCACGAAGCCGGCGGCGCGCTGATCCGCACGTTCATTGCCGAGGAAGTGAAGGCCCTGGACCAGGACGAGCGCCGCGCGCTGCGCCAGGCCGGCGTCAGGATCGGCGAGCACATGGTCTACGTGCCCGAACTGGTGAAACCGGCTCCCGCCCGGCTCAATGCCCTGCTGCAATCGATCGCCGCCGGGGCGCCCGAGATCGGCTGGATTCCCGCGCCGGGCCTGACCTCCATCCCCAATGACCGCAACCGCTCGCGCGGCGATTATGCAACGGTCGGCTTCTATCCCTGCGGTCCGCGCGCGGTGCGCTTCGACATGCTCGAGCGGCTGGCCGACACGCTGCGCGAAGCGCGCACGAAGGATACCGAGCCGGGCTTTCCGCTGACCGCCGACATGACCGCGCTTCTGGGCTGTTCGGTCGACGATATCCGCGGCGTGCTGACCACGCTGGGCTACAAGCGCATCCAGAAGGGTCCCGATCCGGAAAAGGCCGAAGGCGAGCGCTGGGACCGCAAGAAGCGCCGCCCGCAGGGCCGGCCCAGGCCGCAGCCGAAAGCCAAGCGCACGGCTGCACCGCCACCGGCCGACAGCCCGTTTGCGGCCCTGGCCGAACTGAATCTGACCGGTACGGGCGAGCGCCGGTCCCGGCCGGGCCGGGCACGCAAGGCCAAGCGCTCATGAGCGACGCACCGGCGGGGCAGAGGGTCGACGTCTGGCTCTGGCATGCCCGCCTGTTCAAGACACGCAGCCTGGCCACCCGGGTCGTCGGCGGCGGCCAGGTCCGCCTGACCAGTGCCGGGGCCACGCGCCGCCTGACCAGGGCGTCGGCGCTCGTCCGGGCGGGCGACACATTGACGCTCCCCCTGAATAGGCGGATTGTGAGCCTCGAGATTCTGGGTCTCGGCGCACGCCGGGGACCGGCCGCCGAGGCCCGCCTGCTTTACAGGCTGATCGAGGACCGGGCGAGCGGCGACGAGTAGGCCGCCCGCCGGAAATACACCGAGGACGCTGTCCATGTTTGATACGCTGAAACGCCTGTTCGTCTCGGAGCCGGCCGAACCTCACCCCGAAATCGACCCGCATGTGGCCGCATCCGCGCTCCTCGTCGAGGCCGCGCTGGCCGACGGCATCTATGCCGACTGCGAGGAGAACCGGATTCGGCGAATTCTGGCCGAGGCATTCGGCATGGACGCCGCCAAGGCGGCCCGCGTGCTCGAACAGGCAGAGAGCCTGGCCGAAACGGCAATAGACCACCACCGCTTCACCAAGGTGGTGAAGGCCTGTCTGGACAAGCAGGAGCGCATCGCGCTGCTGGAACAATTATGGCTGGTCGCGCTGGCCGACGGGGAGAAGTCGCCGTTCGAGGATGCCTTCATCCGCCGGATCGCGCCGCTTCTGGCCGTGGAGGATCGCGAACGCACCTTCGCGCGCTCGCGTGCAGAAGCGCGCATACGGCCGAGTTGACAAACCGGCGCCTTGAGCCCATGTCCCGCCGGCATACCTGCCTCACCTCATAATTACCGGCTGTCATGACCTATATCGTCACCGACGCGTGCGTGCGCTGCAAATATACCGATTGTGTCGAAGTCTGCCCCGTCGACTGTTTCTACGAAGGCGAGAACTTCCTGGTCATCCATCCCGACGAATGCATCGATTGCGGCGTGTGCGAACCGGAATGCCCGGTCGAGGCGATCAAGCCGGACACGGAAGACGATCCGGACGGAAAATGGCTGGCCGTGAATTCGAAATTTGCCGAGATCTGGCCGAACATTACCGTGCGCAAGGACCCGCCCGCCGACGCCGATGCGATGGCCGAGGAAGAGGGCAAGTACGAGAAGTATTTCTCGGAAAAGCCGGGCAGCGGCGACTAGCAGCGCCCGGTTAACCAAACGCTACCGTTTGGAAAAACCCACAATTCGTGTTATGTTCCCGGGATTGATGGGCAGCGCGCGTGGCGCTGCCCGCTTTTCTGCACGGTGGCTTGCACGCAGCTTTTATCGATCTCGGAGCCGGGTGGGTGCCGGAACAACTTTGAGAGCGATCTGCGGCCTTTTGCGTTTCCGTGCACGGAAGGCCCAACGAGAGAGCATCCATGACGAAAAAAACCGCCAACGACAACAAGTCTTTCAAGCAAGGCGACTTTATCGTGTACCCGGCCCACGGTGTCGGTCAGGTCACAGGCGTTGAGAAGGATACGGTCGCGGGTTTCGACATCGAAGTCTACGTCGTGACGTTCGAACAGGACAAAATGACGCTCCGCGTGCCCACGTCCAAGGCCGACGCCATGCGTCCCCTCTCCAGCGACCGCATCGTGAAGGATGCGATGAAGACGCTGAAGGGAAAGGCCAAGGTCAAGCGGACCATGTGGAGCCGGCGCGCCCAGGAATACGAAGCGAAGATCAATTCCGGCGACCTGATCATGATCGCGGAAGTCGTTCGCGACCTGCACCGCGCGGAAGACCAGCCGGAACAATCCTATTCCGAGCGTCAGCTCTATGAATCGGCCCTGGACCGCATGGTGCGCGAACTGGCCGCGGTCGAGAATATCGAGCACGACAAGGCCCGCGAATTGCTGTCGGTCTCGCTGGCCAAGAAAGCCGCCTGACGCGGATCTCGACAATTCAGTACCTGCATCAACGCCCGGCCCGAAAGGCCGGGCGTTTTGCATGCAAGTGATCCGTCCCCATATCCAGCGCGTAGACCGGTCTGAAGGAGGACGAAACATGGACCCGGTCACAACCCGTTCCCGCACCGCGCAGACCTCCGGTGCCCGCGATCCCGGCGAGCAGCGTTTCGTGAAACACGCCATGGCGCAGCCGCTTCTGTCGCGCGAGGACGAAGCCTCGCTTGCACGGCGCTGGAAGGACGACAGAGACGAGGCAGCCCTGCACCGGCTGACCGAAGCCCACATGCGGCTGGTCATCTCGGTCGCGGCACGGTACCGGCGCTACGGCCTGCCCTTCTCCGATCTGATCCAGGAAGGCAATATCGGCCTGATGAAGGCGGCGGAACGCTTCGAGCCGGAGCGTGATGTGCGCTTTTCCACCTATGTGACCTGGTGGATCCGTTCCTGCATCCAGGATTATGTGCTGCGCAACTGGTCGATCGTGCGCACGGGCACCACCTCGTCCCAGAAATCCCTCTTCTTCAATCTGCGGCGCCTGCGCGCCCGGATCGGCGATCTGGACGGCGCCGCGCTGACACCGGAGAACCGGCAACAGATTGCCACCGGTCTGGGCGTGCGTGAGCGCGATGTCGACGCCATGGCGGCCCGGCTGAGCGCTGCAGACCGTTCGCTCAACGCCCCGGTGGGCGAAGACGAGCAGATGCAATGGCAAGACCTGCTGGTCGACGAGACCGTCGCGCCCGAAGACGAGGTGATGGACCGGACCGACAGCGAACGCCGCAAGGCCTGGCTGGGCCAGGCCATCGGGACGCTGAACGACCGCGAACAGCTTATCATCCGGGAGCGGCGGCTGTGCGAGGATAGCTCGACGCTGGAGCAATTGGGCAAGCGGCTGGGCATTTCAAAGGAACGCGTGCGCCAGATCGAGGGCGTCGCGCTTGAAAAGTTGCGCAATGTTCTGATCGAACGGTTCGGAGATCCGGCGGATTCCGGCCTGCTGCCCGGCTAGGGACCGAGCCCGCCCGGCAAGCCATGGGGCCGCGCCAGGGCCCGCCGATGCGGGCTCAGTCCTGAAGCAGTTCGATCCGCTCGGGATGATCGACACGGATCATCGGGCCATTTTCGTCCTCGATCCAGCCGCGCACACGAATACGCCGTGTTTCCAGTGCGCCGGCGGTCAGCCCCGCCTCGGCGAAGAGATCCGCATCCCCCGCCGCGATCATGACCGTGAAATCGGTCCGGTAGTCAGCGCCGAAATTGAGATAGATGCGACCCGAGCGCAATTGCGTGGCCTCGACCACCCGGCCTTCGACCAGTTGGACCGACCCGATATCCTGGGCCAGCATGTCCGGATCGGTATCGCGCACGGCATGGACCGGGTCCGCCCACAGGCCGCGCCCCTGCGCCCGTGCGACGGCTTCAAGCGACAACAGGTCGGCGGTGGCGGTGCGGTTATCCGCATGACTGAGCACCCGGGCCGCACCGGCCTCGACCAGTTGCGCCTGCAGCCAGATTTCCGGGTCACCGTCCAGATACACATGGGCCAGCGCCCGTCCATAGCGATCCCGCCGCTGACCGGCATAGGCCAGGCGCAGCGGCCGGTCCGCGAGCCCGTCGGCCAGCGCCGACCGGCTCAGCGCCTCGTCCGGCGCATCGAGTTCGGCCAGCCGGACTTCGAGCGGCGAATCGGTATCGGACAGGGTAAAGGAGAGCGGCCCCGTCACCTCGGACATCCGCCCGGCCTCCCCGTCCTCGAACGGGGCCGCCTCCAGCGAGCAGGCACCGAGAAAGGGTAGAACTACAATCAAAACGCGAAACAAGGTCATGTGCAGCGGCCCTTCACGACGTTCAGTCCGCTGCAATGCTACCTATGATTGCTTTCTGTGACAACCGCCATCCTGAAGACAGCCGGGAATTGGCCTTTCCAATCCGTTTACCATCTCCGGCTAATCATCGCGTCAGCAGTCACTTCAGGAACCGACCCACCATGAACGCTTACGCCTATTCCGATGACGCGATGGCCCCGACGGGCGATGCGTCCGAATCTGACGCCAACGCCATCGCCGAGGCGGTGGGCGAGACGGCGGCCCGCGCCTCCCAGGGTGCCGAGGCGGCCCAGGTGGCGCGCGATGCGATGAACCAGGTCGAGGAATCGAGCCAGGTGCTGGAACGCCGGGTCGAGGCGCTGACCGATGCGTCCCAGCGCATCAATGCTATCCTGTCGACAATCGAGGCGATCGCCAGCCAGACCAATCTTCTTGCCCTCAACGCCACGATCGAAGCGGCGCGCGCGGGCGAAGCGGGGCGCGGCTTTGCCGTCGTGGCCGGCGAGGTCAAGGCACTGGCCGGCCAGACCGCCAAGGCCACCGAGGACATCGCGGCACGCATTTCGGCGCTGGACAATGAGGTCAAGGAAATTCTCGACGGTGTGCGCGGGTCCGGCCAGTCCGTCGCACGCGGCAAGGAAGCCGTCGACCAGATGACCCAGGCGACCCAGGAAGTGGCTCACCAGCTCAACGGGCTGCGCGACCGCGTGCGCTGATCCGCTCACGGCAAACGCTTTCGCGAGACGGGCCGCGCAAGCGGCCCGTTTTCTTTGGGCGCAGCTGTGGCTAGGCTCGCATCATGACCCACACGGCTGATCTCTACTGGTCCTTCCGAAGCCCCTATTCCTATCTCGCCCTGCCGCGTCTCATCGCGCTGGAGGCGGAATGGGACCTCGCCTTCGATGTCCGGCCTGTCCGCCCGCTTGCCCTGCGCCAGCCGGATTTTTTCGAACGCGAACATCCCGGCTGGATGCACTATCTGCTCACCGATATCGGACGTCTGGCCAGTTTCCTGGGTATGCCGCTTGCCGCGCCCGATCCCGACCCGGTGGTCATGGACGAAAGCCGCAAGCGTGCATTGCCCGAACAACCCTATATCCCCCATCTCACCCGTATCGGCATTGCTGCCAGCGAGGCCGGCCGCGGCCTGGAAACCCTCTACGCCATCTCGAAACGGATCTGGTCCGGCCAGGCCTGGGCCCGGGAAGGGGTGCTGGAACAGGCGCTGGAGGACGCCGGGCTGGACGCCCGGACCATTCTCGACACGGTCCACAATGAGGCCGGCCGGCTGGACCGGATCATCGAAGGGAACGAGGCCGCACTGGAAGCCGCCGGACATTGGGGCGTGCCCACCATGGTCTACAAGGGCGAACCCTTTTTCGGCCAGGACCGGATCGAGCTGCTGCTGTGGCGATTGAAGCAGGACGGGCTTCAGCCGCGCGGCGAAACCGGCTAAGAGGCGGAGCTCAAGCGGCCCCGTAGCTCAGCAGGATAGAGCGCCGGATTCCTAATCCGTAGGTCACAGGTTCGAATCCTGTCGGGGTCGCCACTCTCTCCTGTGTCCAGCCCGCCGCGAGGTGCGCTCGGGCACTTGTAAGTGCTTTCGGGATTCCCGGCCGCTTCGCGTCCCTGGCACCCATCTTGCTCTCCTCTCAGGCGAATCCCGACTGGAGACACACCATGACCCCGCTTGCTGCTGCCAATTCCAACCGGCTCGATCATCTCGACGTGTTGCGCGGGCTGGCCGTTCTGGGCCTGTTGTTCGCGCGCTTTCCCACCAAGGGCGGGTCGCCCATTGCGCTGGAGCATCCGGACATTCTGGGCTGGTCGCTGGGCGAACAGGCGGTCTGGCTGGCCAATTCGGTGATGGTTGACGATGCGATGCGCGGCCTCTTCGCGCTGCTCTTCGGTGTCTCGTTGTGGATGATGACCGGGCCGCGCGACGGCCGTCCGCTTGTGCCGTCCTGGTCCAGCTATCTCGTGCGCACGGCCGGGCTGTTCGCCTTCGGCCTGGGTTTCCATGTGGTCCTGCTCGCGGAAGCTTCCGACATCCTGCACGTCTATGCTCTCGCCGGCATTGTCGCGCTGGTGGTCTCGCGGCTGGACGCGCGTCTTCTGGTGCTGGGCGGTATCGGGGGGTTTGCGCTGCTGGCCGCGCATGACGCCATGGGCGATATCTCCACGACGCCCGTCACCGAAGCCATGATCGCCCATGCCGCGTCGGAACAGGCCGCCGGCTATCTCGACCATGTCCGCCAGTCGGTCGCCAATTTCACGGCCTGGAGCCTGTCGACGGGGATCGTGTGGAAATGTCTGGAGGCGGGCAGCTATATGCTGCTGGGCCTTGGCCTCTACCGCATGGGCGCCTTCTCGGCGTGGTCGTCCGCCCGCCTGAAGGCGATGCTCGTTGCCGGCTATACCGTCGGTATTGCGGTGTGCGGCGGGATCGCCGTCATCCTGGCCGCCGGCGGGTTCGCCGAGATGGTCAAAGCCCATTTTCTCACCACGCTGGGCAAGCCCTTCATCGTGCTGGGCCACACCGCCGCGATCATGCTGATGATGCGTGCAAAGGCACCGCGCCGAGTGCTGATGGCAACGCTCGCGCCGGCCGGGCGGATGGCGCTGACCCTCTATCTGGCCGGCTCGGCGATGATGCTCTTCGCGTTCACCGGGGCCGGTTTCGAACTGGGCCCGTTCGACCGCTACGGCATCGCAGGCATGGCCGTACTGGGCTCTCTGGCGCTGATCGCAACGGCCCGGATCTGGCTGTCGCTCTTCCGCCGGGGCCCGTTCGAATGGGCGCTTCGGAGGTGGACCCAGACCGGCCAGGGCCTGCTCGGCCGCGTGCGGCCCGCTCGGGCGCTGAGCAGCGCCTAGGCGATCAGTCCGATCACGCCGCCCTGGCCGCCGAACACGCCGCTCTCGCCCCTATGGTGGGCGCGGCGGGCGGAGAAGAGGCGGACCTCCTCGGCATAGGTGCACAGCGGCGAGCATTCGATCGCCGTCTCCGGCACACCGGCCATCACCAGCTGGCGGCGGCAGGCCTCGCCGACATCCAGCTGGGCCCCGCCCTCGGGATCGCGTGGCGAGACCACGCCGCGCGTATTGCCCAGCGCTGTCTCGAACTCGGCCACCACTTCCGGGCCGACCCGGTAGTTCGCCGCGGAAATCGACGGGCCGATGGCCGCCACGAGGTCCGCCGGACGCGTGCCATAGGCCTGTATCATGGCCTCAACCGTGGCCGCGGCAATGTTCAACACCGTGCCGCGCCAGCCGGAATGGATGGCCGCGACCGCGCCGCGCCCCCGATCGTGCAGCAGGATCGGCGTACAGTCGGCCGTCTGGCAGACCAGGCCCAGGCCGGGACGGTCGGTGATCAGGGCATCGGCTTCGCCGGCCGGCTGGTCCCCGCGGGGCGGACCGTCGACACGGATGACGTTGCGGCCATGCACCTGGGTGGCGAAGACCAGATGATCCAGCCCCAGCGCCCGGCGCAACCGCTCGCGGTTTTCCGCCACATTCGCCGGGTGGTCGCCGCGGGAACGGGTGACGTTGAGCGAGGCATAGGGGCCTTCGCTGACCCCGCCGGCACGTGTGGTGAAGGCATGGACGAGACCGGGTGCCTCCAGCCCGTCCATGCGAATCAGATCGAGCGTCATGACAAGAAGCCTAGCCGGTCCCGGCCGAGATCATAAGCCTCGCCCGCCTCCCGCACGCGCCCTATCAGCGTCTCGAAACCGGACCAGTCGTCACGCTCGGCGATCGCGTCCCAGGTCGCTTCCACCACATCGATGGTCATCGCGACGGGATCGGGCCGTGTGAAACAGGCATGATCCAGCCGGTCCGGACGGATGCTGTCATGGGCCTCCATCTCCCCTTGCCAGGCCTGGAAGACCTCGCCGTCATAGGACGCCGCGCGGGGTCCGGCCATGGCGCGCGCGGCCGAGGCCCGACCGCCGAACCAGTCAAAAATGACAGCCTCCCAGGGCAGTTGCGAGGCTTCCATGAAGGCCAGGAAAGCCCGCACCAGACGCTCATCGGCATCGCGTCCCGCTGAAGCGAGGCCGAACCGGGCGAGGAAGGCATCCAGAAGGGCGATGCGATAGACGGCGGGGAAAGTGTTCAGCGCAGCCTCGAGCGACAGCCGGTCGCCGGCCTCCGCCAATGCGCCGGCAAACTGCTGCAGGGCCCAGAACACGGCTTCGGGCTGACGGGCGAAGCAATAAAGGCCCGTCTGGTCGAAATAGGCCGCCGTGAAGCCCGGTTCGTAATGCGGCAGGAAGCGCCAGGGCCCGTAGTCGAAACTCTCCCCGGTGACATTGATATTGTCGGTGTTGAGCACGCCGTGCACGAAACCGGCCGCCATCCAGCCGGCGGCCATGCGGGCATTGGCCTCAATCACCTTTTCCAGCAGGGCGGCGGGGCGGTCGTCGGCCGTTTCCAGTTCGGGATAATAGAGTGCGATGACATGGTCGATCAGCGCCTCGATCCGCGCGCGTGAATGTTCGAAGGCGTGGCGCTGGAAAGTGCCCAGGCGGACATGGGAATGGCCCAGCCGGGTCAGCACCGCCGACCGGGTCGGCGACGGCTCGTCATTGCGGGCAAGCTGCTCGCCGGTCTCGAAGACGGCGAAGGCCTTGGAGGTGTAGACCCCCAGCGCTTCCAGCATTTCCGCCGCCAGCACTTCGCGCACCGCGCCCTTGAGGGTCAGACGGCCGTCCCCGCCCCGCGACCAGGGGGTCTGACCGGACCCCTTTGTGGCCAGGTCCAGCAGCCGGTCCTGGCTGTCACGCAATTGGGCGAAGAGAAAGCCCCGGCCGTCGCCCAGCTCGGGATTGTATGTGCGAAACTGGTGGCCGTGATAGCGCATGGCGCGCGGCTGTGGCTGGTTGTCCGGCAGGGGATCGAAAGCGTGGAAATGCGCCCTTTTTGCCACCTCATCCAGCCTGTCGAGCCCGATCTCGTGCGCCCAGCGCCCGTTCCAGAAACGCAGCTCGGCCCCGGGAAAGGCCGCGGGTTCGACCGGATCGGAGAATGCCTCGCCCAGGGCGGCAAAACGGGGGTCGGGCCTGTAGGCCGGGGTAAAGGTCATGTCTTCGAGCTAAGACCTTCGCGGCCCTATTGCAAACACATCACCCGCGCAGCCCGTCGCCCAGCGCCAGTGCCGCCTGGTCGACCAGGGCCTTCGTGCCCGGCAGGACGGCGGTGAGATTGAAGTAGCCGTGCGGCAAGGCCTTGCCGAGCGTGTACCCGGTGGGGGTTCCCAGGGCCAGAAGACGGTCACGATAGGCCGCGCCTTCATCCAGCAGCGGATCCAGCTCGGCGGCAAAAATATGCGCCCGGGGCAGACCGGCCAGATTATTTTCGAACAGCGGGGAGACGCGCGGATCCCCGGCCTGTTCCATGTCGGTGAGATAGGCGCGGGCAATCTGGTCGAGGGTGAAGGCAGCGAGGAGATGGCCTTCGAGAGCTTTCAGCCGGGGTTTTCGCCGTTCGACCAGTTGCAGGAGCGGATAGATCAGGAGCTGGAAGCGGATCTGGCGGCGCCGGGTCTGGGCGAGCATGGCGGCGAGACCGCCACCGGCCGAATCGCCTGCCACAGCGAGCCGCGCCGGATTGGCGCCCGTCACCTCCGCCCCCTCGCCGGCAAGCCAGTCGAAGGCCGCCTGGGCGTCCTCGACTGCGGCGGGAAAAGTGTGTTCCGGAGCGAGGCGGTAGTCGATGGCCAGCACCCGCACGCCGCCATGGGCGGCCAGGCGGCGGCACAGCCTGTCATGGGTTTCCAGATCGCCGATGACATAGCCGCCACCGTGCAGAAAAAGCGTTGTGGGCGCGGGACTTGCCGAGCCAAAGGGCGTGTAGAGCCGGGCCGGGATCTCGCCCGCCGGACCGGGGATGGCCAGATCCTCCACGCGTTCCAGCGCCGGCGGTTTGACATCCATGAACGGCGTCGCGTCGCGCAGGGCCTTGCGCATGCGCGGTGCGGCGCGCGCCGGTTCGAACGGGTCGTCGATCCCGAATCTGGAGAGGGTCTGGGGCCAGCCTGTCGTGTCCATCATGCGGAGTTAGCACAGCGCCATGACGGTGCAACTGCAACGAAGCCGGAATGGCATATTTCTGCGGATACAGGCGCACCGCGATACGGATGCGACGCTGCCGGACCCGCACCGGGATCAATGCACCGTGATATCGCCGTCGCGCTGCAAGCGGCCCGCCAAGGCGTCCTCCATCACCGAGCGCAGCGCCCGCCAGGCATCCGCGCTTTCCGGCTGGCCCTGACCGTCCAGATCGCTCACCGCCTCATCGGCATAGCCGATCGCCTGGGCGCCGTGCAGATCGACCATGGTCCAGGCGATCTGGCGAATGTCTTCGACGGTGATGTGAACGCGAGGGGTCATGCGGGCGAGCTCCTGAATGGCGGTGTCTGCCCGCTTCAGGAGCAAGGGCGGGGCCAATCGGGGATCGCAATAAACAATAATTATTTCAATTGATTAAGCCAAAACACAGGCTCAGCCGCACCGGTCAGCCCTGCCCTCCGGACGATTTTGCCGAGTCGTTCCGACCGGGTGCATAGCCACCATTGACCAGATACTCGACCTCGAAAGGCGTGGAAGCCCGGCCCAGCGCTTCATTGCGATAGGGGAAGCGGCCGAAACGCTCGATCACTTCGCGGTGCTTGACGGCATGGTGCAGGGTGCCCTCACCGTCAAGCCTCTCGCGGGCCAGTTCGATGCAGCGGTCCTGATCGGCCAGGTCCTCGGAATGCATGAACGGCATATAGACGAAAGCGCGGCGACCCTCGGACACCGCCCAGTCGAACCCGCGCTCGATCATCCGGCCGGCCAGATCGCGCGCCAGCGGGTCGAATTCGAATGCCTTGCCGGAACCGCGCCAGACATTGCGGGGGAACTGGTCGAAAAGGAGGATCAGCGCCAGCGCCCCTTCGGCCGTCTCGCACCAGGGGTGCCCGCCCTGACGGAAAACGGCTGCCTCGCGCTCGATGGTCTTGCCGAAACGGCGGCGCATCTGCGCGTCGAACGCGGCGGAGACGCGATACCATTTTTCCGGCCCTGCCTCCTCGAACCAGAAGGCGAGAATCTCGTCGGCGGTGGGTCTTGGCCGGTTCATACCCGAATATCGCCTGCCTGGATGGCGGCGTAAAGTTCCGGCGTGAGCGGTACATAGCGGCCTTCGCCGGGATGATCGAACCAGATCGGATCCCCGATCGCGGACGGGTCGAAACCCTGTTTGACCAGATCGACCTTGCGGAACTTGAACGTGCCTGTGGTGTCGGTCTGGCGCTGCAGGCGCAAAAAGAGCGGCCGGGCATACGCCGGCAAGCTGTCATGCACATGAGCGCGCAGCATGTCGAGATCGAGCGCCGTGTCGTTGGCGACCAGCGCCGCCATGCCGGCCCGCCCGGGATAGCCCGCCACTTCGACACCATAGACATTGGCCTGTTCGACCCCGTCCACGGCCAGCGCCTCGGCGACCTCGCCCGTGGCGACATTTTCGGACTTCCAGCGGAAGGTGTCGCCGACCCGGTCGACGAAATAATAATGTCCCAGCTTGTCCCGGGTCATCAGATCGCCCGTGCGGAACCAGGCATCGCCCGCCTCGAACACGTCGCGCAGGATTTTCTTTTCGGTGTCCTCGCGGCTGCCATAGCCGTCGAACCGGAAACGCGCATCGTTCGGATCGATCCGGCCGATCGCCTCGCCGACCTCGCCGGGCCGGCAGGCGACACAGAAACCGTCCGGGCCGCGCACCGGCACTTCCGCCTCCATGTCGAACTTCACCAGGTCGATATTGAAGCGGTGCTTGAGATAACCGGGCACGCGGCCGACGGCACCGGGTTGATTGGAGGCGTTGACCAGACCGACATTGCCCTCTGTGGAGCCGTAGAATTCGATGATGTCGGGCACGTGGAAACGGGCCTGGAAGGCCTCCCAGACATCCCGGCGCATGCCGTTGCCGATGGCACAGCGGATCGTGTGGTGCTTTTCGTCCCCGGTTTCCGGCGAATTGATCAGGAAGCGGCACAGTTCGCCGACATACATGAACATGGTCGCCTTGAAGCGGCGGGCATCGGACCAGAAATTCGAGGCGGAAAAGCGCGGCCTGATGATCAGCGCGCCGCCGAAGGACAGCGCACAACCCACGCCGCACAGACCGCCGGTGGCATGATAGAGCGGCAGGACCATCATCATCCGGTCGGTTTCACTGGACTTGGACGCCACGGCGAAGACATTGAGATAGTAGAGCGCACGGATATGCGTCATCAGCGCCGCCTTGGGCAGGCCGGTGGTGCCGCTGGTGAACATTTTCAGCACGGGGTCTTCCGGTTTCACCCCGGCGCGCACGGAGAGACCGGGACGCGCATCGGAATATTCCGCCAGCGCAGCAGCGAAATCGCCGGCATCCTCGAACGCTCCGTCCAGCACCCAGACACCCATGTCGGACAAGCCGCATTCGCGGGCACTGGCAAAGGCCCCGGCCAGCTCGCCCTCGACGATAACCTGCCGGGTCTCTCCGATATTGAGGCAGTGCGCCAGCGAGCTTCCGGAAAGCTGATTGTTGATCAGGGAGGTCACGATGCCGGCCTTGGACAGGCCGAACCAGATGGCGATGTATTCCCAGCGATTGGTCATGAACAGGGCCACGGTGTCGCCGGGCTTCAGCCCCTGCGCCATCGCCCAATGCGCGACACGGTTCGCACAGGCATCGAAGGCCCGGTAGGAAATCTCGCCCTGATCCAGCAGCGCCATGGGCCGGTCGGGAAACCGGTCGACCGTGTTTTCGATGTGATCGGGCACACGCACGCCGGAGCCCGAGCCGACCTTTTTCACTTCGCGCAGCACGCGAAGCATGCCGGTCACGTAGTCGAACTCGCGCTTGATCGCGGCGAACAGGCCCATTCAATTTCCTCCCGATTGCCGCGGAACACTAGGTAGGGGGCGGAACCGGTCAAGCAAACGCGGTCCCGGCCACGGAAAGTGTGATCCGTGTTTCAGAACATGACCGGCAAAATCCGCGTCAACGTCCGCGGCGCGTACCTTCGCGGCCGGTCTCCGCCAACAGCGCCAGGCATACTGCCAGCAAGGGCAGATCCTTGAGCAGGAAATGCCCCGAACGCGCCAGTGCGGGGAAACCGCCCGCATCGCCGGCCCAGGCCCCGTCAAAGGTGACGAGGAAGGACAGGGTGAGCATGAAGGTGATCGCGGCCAGATGGAGGCCGATACGGTACAGGTGGGAAGAGAACCAATAGCCGGCGAGTGCGGCGACGGTCACCAGTTCGATGACGCCTATAACATGGGACGTGCCCTGGATGCCCAGCAGGGGCGGCATCCAGGAAAAGGCAAGATGCGTGGTGACCAAGGGGTCGATCCCCGCGGCCTCGGACGCGGTGAACTTCATCGCCCCGATCCAGCCCAGCACCAGGACCAGCCCGGCCCACATCACGATCTGGCTCCACAGACGCATCCCCGAATGGCGGTTGGAGAACATGCGCGAATTGTCGAAACTGGCGGCCCAGAAGACCAGGCCCAGCATCGCCAGATACTTGATGATGCCCTGGCCCGATCCGATCGCCGGAAAGCCGCCCTCGGCCTCCAGCCAGACCGGATTGGTGAACATCAGGGTCAGGGCAAGCGCCGCGTAGAGACCGAACATGGCCAGGCCGATGCGCCGGAAACTGCCCGAAGGCAGGGGCGCGCCGATCAGAACGCCGGCCACCAGCTGGTAGATGCCCAGGGTCCGCGCCGCCGAACTGGCCTGGTCCGACAGTCCGGACAGGAAAGCATGGCCGGCGATCCAACTCTCCACGGTCGACGTTCCCACGGACGTGAAATTCATCGCGGCGAACCAGATGAACATCACGGCCAGCGCGAACCGCGAGAAGATCAATGCATTCCCCGGTGACAGCAAGACCGGCCTCCCTCGACTGACCCCTCCAGCCTGCCGGCATGGAGGCTAGCACCCCGCCCCGCGGCTGACGAGGCCGGGTTCAGCGGGCCGGAAAAATTCTTCGGGAGAAAACCTGAAGATGTCCGTCGCCGCCTGTCGGACAACGAAGCATGGTGCGGCCTGCTGCCCCCAGCCTTGAGCGCGCTCCATGTGAGCATGGACCCCGACACCGAGACCGGCGACGGGCCCGGGTCGAGCGGAGCGGGAACTAAGGAAAGAAATGGTGCCCCTGGCCCGACTCGAACGGGCACTTCCGAAGAAAACGGATTTTGAATCCGTCGCGTCTACCAATTCCGCCACAGGGGCCCGGTGCGGGGTCGCGGCGCCGGGCCGCGAGCGGTGGCGCAAGCTGCCCATGAAGCGGGGGCAAGTCAACATCCTAATCCGCTCGACGGGCACGCCTGTCATGGCTAGGCTCGCGGCGCTTGTCCGCCGGTGTGAAAGACCCGTTCTCCCGATGACCGAAACCGCTGCCTCGCGAGGCCTGATCGGCGCCCTTGAAGCCATCGCCGCCGACGCCCCGGACGAGGGCATTTCCCTGGGCGAATTCGTCGACGCGCTGGGCGAGCGCGCCTTCGGCGTCATCCTGTTTGCCATGGCCCTGCCGGTCTCGATCCCGTTTCTCTACGGCGTACCCCAGATCATGTCGCTGCCGATGATGGCACTTTCGGTGCAGATGGCGCTCGGCCATGACGAGCCCTGGCTGCCGGCGCGCTTCAAGTCGCGGCCCGTCTCCAAGGCCGCGCTGACGCGGATGGCGCGCGGCGGGCGCAAATGGTTCGGCTGGCTGGAAGCGCTGGCGCGGCCGCGCCTGCTGATCCTTTCCGGCCCGTCGGCCGAGCGGATCGTGGGCGGCATTTTCATGCTGTTCTGCGCGTCGATCATGGTGCCGCTGCCCGCCACCAACACCACCCCGGGCATCGCGCTGGCCATTGCGGCACTGGGCCTTCTCACCCGCGACGGCCTGCTGATCCTGGCCGGCCTGGTGCTGGGCACCGTCTGGATCACGCTCTTGTTGCTTTTAGGATCGGCCCTGGTCGATGTAATCAGGGATTTCATACAGTCCGTCCTGTGAGCACTATTTTGTGTGCGCATTGGACGCAGTGCCGACGGCCGGGAAATCCGGAAGATATCCGCCAAGATTTGCGAGTTGTAGCGACATGACCCCGATCCTCACCCAATTTCCCCTCACCCGCTGGCCCCTCCTGATTGCGGGCGTGTCGCTGGCACTGCTGCTGGGGGCGTGGGGTTTCCAGTATATCGGCCATTACGACCCCTGCGCCCTGTGTTTTGACCAGCGCTATATCCATATGGCGGTGATCGGCCTGGGCCTGGCCTCCGGCGGCCTGCTGATCGTGCGCCCGGGCCTGGCCCGCCTTGCTCCCTTCATGGTGCTGATCATGGCGGCAGTGCTGATCTATTCGGCCGGTTTCGCCTTCTGGCATGCCGGGATCGAATACAAATGGTGGGACGGGCCTGAGACCTGCACAACCTCGGGCGGCGGCTCCTTCTCGGTGGCCGACGTTCTCGCCACGCTGGATGGCAACAGGCCGGTCGTGATGTGCGACGAGGCCTCCTGGACGCTGCTGGGCATTTCCATGGCGGGATACAACGCACTGATTTCGGCCGGCATGGCGCTGGTCTCGATCTATGTCGGTCTGAGGGGCCTGCGCCAATGAGTCCCGCCGGGCGCACGCGTCCGCCCCTGCCGGGCAAACGCCGGGATGCGCTCCGCATCGATCAGATGGTGCGCGTCGACCATGCCGGCGAGTACGGCGCCGTGGCGATCTATCAGGGCCAGCGCGCCGTCTTCGGCACGCTGCCGCACAAGGCCCGCATCGCCGCCCAGCTGGAAGAGATGGAGGCCGACGAACAGCATCATCTCGATGCCTTCGACCAGCTGATCTTCGAACGCAATACCCGGCCCACCGCCCTGGCCCCGGTCTGGGATGTCGCCGGACATGCGCTGGGGGCGGTCACCGCGCTGATGGGGGAGAGGGCCGCCCATGCCTGCACGGAGGCGGTGGAAACCGTGATCGAGCGGCACTATGCCGGCCAGGTGGAGGAGCTCCGCGCCATGGGCGAGGACACGCTGGCCGATCAGTTCGACAAATTCCGTGAGGAAGAAGTCGCCCACCGCGACCTTGCAGTCGAAGAAGGCGCGAAAGACGCGCCGGGCTACGCCCTGCTGTCCGCAGCGATCAAGGCCGGATGCAGACTGGCGATCAAGGTGAGCGAGCGTATCTAGGGCGTCTTCGCGATAGCGGGGAGGAAATTCAGCCTCCCATTGCAGGCAGCCGCACGGCGAATACCGTTCCGGCCTCCCCGGTTTCCAGCAGGTCCACATCGCCGCCATGGCCGCGGGCCAGTTCGCGGGCGATGGACAGGCCCAGGCCGGTGCCGCCCTTGCGGGCGGAGCCGGAAAAGGGCTGGAAGAGTTTCTCGCGCGCCCGCACCGGCACGCCGGGGCCGGTGTCGCGGATCTCGATAACCGCCATGCCGTCTTCGATCCGCGCCTGCGCCGACAGCGTCTTGTTGCCATCGTCCGCCCGCAGCGCCTGGACGGCATTGCGGCACAAATTCAGGAGAATGCGATGGGCCTGGTCGGGGTCGGCGTCGAGCACGAGATCGTCCGGCACGGCATTGGTCCAGGCGATATCGCCATCGATCCCGGCATCGGTCACCACCTCGTCCAGAAGCGCCCTGGCGGCGACAGGCCGGCGCGCCGGCGGCCCCTCCTCCGCCCGGCCGAATTCCAGCGTTGCCTCGCACAGGCGGATACCGCGATCGACGGCGCGGACCAGGCGTTCGCCCATGCCGCGCACACGCTCATCGCTCTCCGTCGCCAGGCGGTCGGAAACCAGGTGGGCACTGGCGAGCACATTGCGAAGATCGTGATTGATCTTGGCCACCGCCCCGCCCAGCGCGGCCAGGCGTTCGCGCTGATGCAGGGCCTGGCGGATATCGGCCTGCATGCGCGCCAGCTCCGCCTCGGCCCGGCCGATCTCGTTGCGGGCGCCGGAGGGATGGATGATACGGGCGGGATCGTCCGGATCGCGGCGGAAGCGCACCATCGCCCCGGCCAGCCGCCGCATCGGCCGGACGAACAGGTAAAAGAGTGCGGCATAGATGACGGCGCCGGCCAGGATCGCACCTATCCCCGCATAAAGAAGCAGGCGGCGTGAAAAGTCGTGCACGGCCGCCTGCAGCGGGGCTTCGCGGACGATGACATCGATCGTCTCGCCCGGAGCGCCCATGGGTTCGGCGCGGATGCGCAGCAAACGCCCCGGCGGAGCGAACAGCACATCCACCGTGTCGGCGATATGGGTCATCCAGCTCGCCTTGCGCAGATCGCTGTCCACCAGCTGCGCCTCGATCGGGCCGGAATAGAGCACGAGTTCGTTCATGCCCTCGCGTACGCGGGAGACCGCGACCGCATCGGCCCCCATCAGCAGCGCCCGCACCTCGTCCTCGCCGAGCGCGCCGCCGGGCGCGACATCGGCCGCGAGCGCGGCCAGGTGGGCGGCCTCGGCCCGGTCGCTCATCCATTGCAGGCGGAAACTGGCCGTGGCAGGGAAATAGACCAGGGCGAGGCCCGCGAAGATCAGCCCCATGGTGACCAGCAGCAATTGCCCCGGAAGACTGTCCACCAGCGTCCCGATGCCGGGGCGGGGCGGCAGGGCGTCCTCCGCCTGCGCGGCGGGCAAATCGGTGTCGGGTTCTTGGACCATGGGCGTTGACGCCGAATAGCTTACGCCTCAGGGTCCGGCAAGCGGCGGGATGGCCCTGATCAAATGCGGCCGCAGCCCTTGACGCGCGCGATACAGCCGCGTATTAGCCGCCGCTCTCGAATTGAACGCCGATGGAGCGCGACCGTGAAACGCACATTTCAACCGTCCAAGCTCGTCCGCAAGCGTCGGCACGGTTTCCGTGCGCGCATGGCGACGAAAAACGGCCGTCAGGTTCTGGCTCGCCGCCGGGCCAAGGGTCGCAAGCGGCTGTCCGCCTAAATCAGATGAACACGCAGCCGCTGGCCGTCAAACGGCTGAAAAAGCGGCGCGAATTTCTGTTCGTCGCCAAAGGCAAGAAAGCCGTCCGGTCGAGCGTCGTGATCCAGGCGCGAAGACGGGACGGCTCTTCTCGTTTGGAGCCTCATATCGGGATCGGCTTCACCGCCACCCGCAAGGTCGGCGGCGCGGTGGTCCGCAATCGCTGCAAACGCCGTTTGCGCGAGACCGCTCGACTGCTAGTCCCCCTCCACGGACAGTCCGGGTTTGACTATGTATTCATCGCGCGCGCGGCCACGGCCGAAAAGGAGTGGTCGCGTCTGATGGGGGATGTCAAAAGCGCATTGGTGAGCCTCGCCGAAGACGGGGCCCCGGGCAACGACGCAAAACAAGCCTGAGAGGCCGACGTTTTCATGGGCGACGATCAACGCAATCTATTCATCGCGCTGGGCCTGATCCTGGCGATCATGCTGGGTTACGAATTTTTCTTCCTGCGTCCGGCGCAGGAAGCACGCGAAGCGGAGCGCCAGGCCGCGCTGGAAGAGGCTGGCGAGATCGCCGATCCCGACCTGCCCGCCGCCACGGCCGAGCCCGCCGCCCCCGCCTTTGAAAGCCGTGACGAGGCCCTGGGCGATGCCCGGCGCGTCGAGATCGACGGTCCGGCCGTGATCGGCTCGCTCTCTCTGACCGGCGCGCGTTTCGACGATATCCGCCTGGTCCGTCATTCCGAGACCGTCGATGACGACACGCCTGTCGCTCTGCTCAACCCGATCGGCACGGAACACGTCTTCTATGCCCGCGACGGCTGGCAATCGGCCACGCCCGGCTTTTCCGACCTGCCGGGCGGCTCGACGCAATGGGAGCTGGTCTCGGGCAACAGGCTGACACCGGACACACCCGTCGTGCTGGCGCACGAGACCGCGTCGGGCCTGCGCTTCGAACGCACCATCTCGGTCGACGAGAATTATCTCTTCACCCTCACCGACACGGTCACCAACAATTCCGGCCAGGAAGTCGAACTGTCGCGCTACGGCCTGGTGCGCCATGAAGGCATGCCGGAAAACCCGACCAACAATATCGCCGTGTTCGAAGGCGCCCTGGCGGTTGTCGACGGCACGCTTGTACAGCGCAAGTTCAACAAGCTGGAAGACGGCGAAGGCGCCGAGGAGAGCGGCACCGGCGGCTGGGTCGGCATCACCCAGCGCTACTGGATGGCCGCCGCCATCCCCGACCAGGACCGCGCCTTCACTGCCCGCTTCCGCACCATCGACCGGGCCGGTATCGACGCCTTCGAGGCCAGCTATGTGGAACAGGCCATCGCCGTTGCACCGGGCGCCAGCCTGAGCTCGACCACGCACATCTTCGCCGGCGCCAAGGAGCTGGACGTGCTGCAGGCGGTGCAGAACGATGTCGGCATCGAGCGGTTCGACATGGCCATCAACTGGGGCTGGCTGTGGTTCCTTGCGCGGCCCTTCGTGTGGCTGCTGCACATCCTGGAAGGCGTCACCGGGCATTTCGGCATGGCCATCCTGGCGCTGACCCTTCTGATCAAGATCCTGATGTACCCGCTGGCCAACCGCGCCTACGCCTCGATGGCGAAAATGAAGGCGGTGCAACCGAAAATGCAGGAGATCAAGGAGCGTTACGCCGCCGACCAGCAGAAGCAGCAGCAGGCGCTGATGGAGCTCTACCGCAAGGAGAAGATCAATCCGCTGGCCGGCTGTCTGCCTATCCTGCCGCAAATCCCGATCTTCTTCGCGCTCTACCAGACCCTGTTCAACGCGATCGAAATGCGCCATGCGCCCTTCTTCGGCTGGATCCGCGACCTCTCGGCCGCCGACCCGACGAATGTGTGGAACCTGTTCGGCCTGATCCCCTACGATCCCTCGGGCATCTGGCTGATCGGCGGTGTTCTGGGCATCGGCGCCTGGCCGATCATCATGGGCCTGACCATGGCCGCCCAGCAGGCGCTGAACCCGCCGCCGCCTGACCCGATGCAGGCGCGCATCTTCGCTTTCCTGCCGGTCATCTTCACCTTCGTGCTGGCGCCGTTCGCGGCCGGCCTGGTGATCTACTGGGCCTGGAACAACTTCCTCTCGGTGCTGCAGCAGTACGTGATCATGCGCCGCCACGGCAATGAGACCCAGCTGGACAAGCTGATCGCCCACCTGCGCAAGAAGATCGCAGGAGGCGGGTCCTGACCGACAACGGCGCGGACGAGCTCGACGAGGCAAAGGGCCGGCGGCTTTTCTCCCGGCCCTGCACCTTCCTCATGGGCGCGGTCGATCTCGATCACCTGCCGCCGCCCGACCGGATCGAGGCCGCCTTCGCCGGACGCTCCAATGTCGGCAAGTCCTCGCTGATCAATGCGCTGACGCGGCAGAACAATCTCGCCCGCGCCTCGGGCGAGCCGGGCCGCACGCGCGAACTCAACTTCTTCGATGTCGACGGAACGGGTCTGCGCATCGTCGACCTGCCCGGCTATGGCTATGCCAAGGCCCCCAAGGATGTGGTCGAACGCTGGACCCGGCTGACCCGCGCCTTCCTGCGCGGCCGGGTCAATCTCAAGCGCGTCTATCTGCTTGTCGACAGCCGGCACGGGCTGAAACCCGTCGACGAAAAGATCATGGATGTGTTCGACGAGGCCGCGGTGAGCTATCAGATCGTTCTGACCAAGACCGACAAGATAAAGCCGCCCGCCGTGAAACGCATCAGCGAGGAAACGCTCCAGGCCATCGCCAGGCGCCCCGCCGCCTTTCCGCGCATCGTCGCCACGTCGAGCAGCAAGACCACGGGGATCGACACGCTGCGCGCGGAGATCGCCGATCTGTTGCCGGAGTTTTCGTGACGTGTCCCGAGTGCGTGCCTTCCTGATCGTCCTCACCGTCCTCGCCGGTGCCGGTTTCGCCGCGCCGGGCGCCGGGGCTGCGGAGATCTGCAACGAGACCAGCTATGTCGCCGACGTCGCCGCCGGCTGGCCGGTCGAGGGCGGCGTGGCGATCGAAGGCTGGACGCGGGTGCGCCCGGGCGAATGCGAGGAGATTGCCGACGCCGTCAATCTGGACCGCGAAGGCCAGCCCATCTTCTTCTACGCCAAGTCCACCCTGGCCTATCTGGGCGGGGTGCGCGAATGGCGCGGCACGGTGCCCCTGTGCGTCGACGAACGGGATTTCGAAGTCGTCGCCAATACGCGCTGTGCTGCGCTGGGCCTGGCCGCCCGCGACTTCTTCATCCGCGAGGGCGAGGAGCGCGCCCGCACAGTGCTCGTCGAACCCTCCGACTATGGCCGCCGCGCCGTCACGGCCGGCATCCAGCGCCTGCTGCAATCGTCGGGATATCCCATCACTGTGGTTGACGGGTATGAAGGCGCCTCCACGCGCCGGGCCATCTCGCGCTTCCTGGGCGATGCGGAACTGTCCAGCCGCCCCGGTGACGGTGCATTGATCGACGCGCTGGAAGCGCGGGCCCTGGAACGCAATGCCGCCAGCGGCCTGATCCTGTGCAACGAGGCCGACGGCGACATTTCGGCCGCTATCGGACATCGCGTCGGCGAGATCTGGCAGTCGCGCGGATGGTGGCGCATCCATGCCGGCGAATGCGCCCGCCTTCTGGGTTCCCGGCTGGAAAGCGACAACGTCTTCTACTACGCCGAGCGCATCGCCTCGTCCGGGCGACGCGCCATGACCGGGGGAACCGACCAGTTCTGCCTGGCACCCGCCCGTTTTGTCGCCGAGGACCGCACCGACTGTGCCGAGCGCGGCTACACCGTCGCCGCCTTCCGCCGCGTCGGCACGCCGGAAAACGGCGGCGTTCGGGTCAGCGTGAGCGAATCCGATTTCAGGGCACCGCCGAGCCAGCCATGACCGCCGTGCGTCCCGACCTCAGCCATATCTCGCACTGGGTGTTCGACCTGGACAATACGCTCTATCCGTCCAACGCCCCGGTAATGACCCAGATGGACCGGCGCATGACGCAGTATGTCGCCCGTCTTCTCGGTCTCGGAGAGAGCGAGGCGCGCGCCGTCCAGAAACATTATTGGCGCACCTATGGCACGACGCTGAACGGGCTGATGACCCATCACGAGGTCGACCGGCGCGACTTCCTCGATTTCGTCCACGATATCGATGCCAGCGTCATAGATCCCGATCCCACGCTCGCCGCGCGCATCGAGGCCCTGCCCGGCCGGCGCCTGGTCTACACCAACGGTTCGCGCGGCCACGCCGAAAACGTGCTCGGCCGGCTGGGGCTGGAGCATCTCTTCAACGACATTTTCGACGTCGAAGCCGCCGGCTTCACCCCCAAACCCCACCGCGAAGGCTTCGACCGCTTCACTGCCCATTTCGACCTTCCCGTGAGCGAGTCCGTCTTTTTCGAGGACAGCGTGCGGAACCTGAAGACCGCCCACGAGATGGGTTTCACCACCGTCCTGGTGCGCGCCAGGGAAGGCCCGCGGGACGAGGAGAGCGCGGCCCCGGGCGAGCATCCCGAGCATGTGCATTATGCGGTGGATTGCCTGAGCACGTTTCTGGGCGATGTGCGGGTGAAGCAGGGCTAGCGTTTCGGCCGCCCCACCCGGCCGCACAAAAGGAAACGGCGGCCATGCAGGCCGCCGTTTCGCTGTCGCAGATACGTGTTCCTAGAAGGTGTGGCGCACGGTCAGGCGCGCGTTCAGCGGCTCGCCCGTGGTGATGTTGTCATTGCTGTGCGCATCGGGGAAATAATCCTCGTCGAACAGGTTCTCGACATTCAGCTGGACTGCGGTCCGGTCGTCGAGGTCGTAGTAGAGCGCGGCGTCCACCCGGGTATAGGACGGCACCAGAACGCTGTTGTCCTCGCGCACGAAGAACTCGTCCTGACGGGTCACGCCCAGACCGAAGGCGAGCCGGTCGGTGGCCTGGTACTGGTTCCACACGGAGATCATGTGTTCGGGCGTCTGACGGGGCCTGTTGCCGTCATTGCTCCCGCCATCGACTTCGCCGTCGAGATAGGAATAGCCCGCACTCAGCGACCACCGCTCGGTGACACGGCCGGTCAGCTGCACTTCCAGCCCCCCGGTCGTACTGCCCGGAACCGTCGTGACGATGGAGGCGTCGTCGGGATCCACGGTGGTGAACAGACCCCGCTCCAGCTGGAACACAGATGCGGTGAAGCTGAGATCGGACGTGATGTCCCACTTGGCGCCGATTTCGCGGTTCTCGAAGACTTGCGGCTGAATGTCTTCCGTCGTCGGGCTGAGCGTCAGGAACTGGTCGCCCGAACTGGGCAGGAAGGTTTCGCTGTAGCTGGCATAGATGGAGACATTCCCGGCCGGCTTGTAGATCAGGCCGAAACGGGGCGAGATTTCCTCGTCGACCCGGCCGCGGCGGCCATCATCGCTGGCCGAAATGGCGCGGAAGTCGACAACCGACACGTCAAACTCGTCGAAACGCAGGCCGACGACCAGTTTCAGGGCATCGGTCAGATCGATCTGGTCCTGCAGATAGAAGGAGGTGAAGCTCACCTCGGATGCGCGATCGCGGGCCGGCGCGGAAAAGGCAAAGTCGGGCACGTCCAGCGGATCGGTGAAGTCGATCACGATCTGGTCGTCATTATTGGCGGCGAACCGGTTGTCATTGCGGGCATTGGCTGTGTCCTGGTCGCCGTATTCGAAACCGACCAGCAGCGTATGCCCGATGGACCCCGTGGAGAATTCGCCGACCAGGTTGGCCTGGACGATCAGGTTCTCGCGTTCGGTCGTGTCCTGGTAGCCGTCCAGGGTGACCGTGTTCGGCGCAGCCGCGGCATCGAACCCGGCCGGATAGATATTCTGGTACAGCTTGTCGTAGTCGGCATATTGCACCGTGACATTGCCGCGCAGATTGCCCGAGAAGGTGTGGTCCAGACGGGCGCGGAGGATATGCGCTTCCAGCGTCGTCAGATTGCGGTCGGGCGAGCCGAAGAAGGTCTCGCTGTGGCCCTCCAGCGGCACGTCCGGCCCATTGGCCACGGACACCGACGGCACACCGCGGTCCACCACGCGATCATCGTTGAGATACTCGTAGTAGAGCACCGCCGACGTGTCCTCGCTGAGCCGGACATTCAGCGTCGGATTGATGCCGTATCGGGTGCCGTCGTAGAAATCGCGATGATTGTCGAGCTCTTCGACAAAACCGTTGAGGCGGACGGCCGCCGTGTCCGTCAGCGCCAGATTGGTGTCGCCGCTGACCTGGTAGGCACCGAACGTATCGACACCGGCCGCAACGGAGGTGAAGTCCTCGCCGATCACCGGCTGCTTGGTCACGCGATTGATGACACCCCCGCCGCCGCCTCGGCCGAACAGGAGGGCATTGGAACCGCGCAGGATCTCGATCTGTTCGAGATTGTAGAGCGGGCGGAAATACTGGACGTCATCGCGAATGCCGTTGAGGAAGAAGTCCGCCGTCGTCTGGCTGCCGCGAATATTGATCGCATCGCGATGGCCTTCGCCCTGGCTGATTGACAGGCCCGGCGTGTAGCGCAGGACATCGCCGATATTCGTGAAGGCTTGCACGGCGATCTGTTCACGGGACACGATCGACAGGCTCTGCGGCACATCGACGATCGGCGTCGGCGTTTTCACCGCATCCAGCTGGTCCAGCGACAGATACCGGCCCGACACGTAGATCGTGTCCTCGACATCGCCGATATCGTCGGCCCAGGCGCCCCCTGTCAGCGAACCGCACGCCACGATCGTCGACACCAGCCATCCAAACTTGCTTCGCATATCACCCTCTGAATGCAACTCATTTTCAATCGCGTATCTACGCGATGCGCGACGGATTGCAAGGGCTGGAAGACAGGGATGTGCAGCCATTCAGCCAGAGCGTGGCATAAATGTCATGTCCAGCCGGCCAGCGGAGTGGCAGATTGCCGGATACGGTCAGATCACGGCCAGATATGTGTTTCAGGGCGTCCACGCGCTCCGCTGCGAGGGACCGAGCTGGCAATCAATATTGGCCTGGGAGAACGCCGGGTGCTAAAGCCCGCGACAATCTGACCCGCATTGAGGCCGCCTTATGACCGACACCACACTCATCGCCACGATCGAAACCGCCTGGGAGAATCGCGACAGTGTCGGCACGGACACCGGCGGCGAGGTTCGCGAGGCCGTCGAAACGGCCATCGCCATGCTCGACAACGGCAAAGCGCGTGTCGCCCGGCGCGCGGGCAATGGCGACTGGCAGGTCAATCAGTGGCTGAAAAAGGCCGTGTTGCTGGGATTCCGGCTCAATCCCATGGACACGATTTCCGGCGGTGTCGCGGCCGGTCGGTGGTGGGACAAGGTGCCCTCCAAATTCGAGGGCTGGGGCGAGGCCGAGTTCAAGGCCGCCGGCTTCCGCGCCGTGCCGCCCTGCGCCGTACGCCGCGGCGCCTACATCGCGCCGGGCACGGTGCTGATGCCGTCCTATGTGAATATCGGCGCGTATGTGGACGAAGGCACGATGGTCGACACCTGGTCGACGGTCGGCTCCTGCGCCCAGATCGGCAGGAACGTCCACATCTCCGGCGGCGTGGGCATTGGCGGCGTGCTGGAGCCGCTGCAGGCGGGCCCGGTTATCATCGAGGACGATGTCTTTATCGGTGCGCGCTCGGAAGTGGCCGAGGGCGTGATCGTACGTACCGGCGCAGTGATCTCCATGGGTGTCTTCCTGGGCCAGTCGACCAAGATCGTCGATCGCGAGACCGGCGAGATCACGCGCGGGGAAGTCCCCGAATACGCCGTCGTCGTACCCGGCACGCTCCCGGATCCCAAAGGGGGGCCATCGCTGGCCTGCGCCGTGATCGTGAAACGCGTCGATGCCCGGACGCGGGCAAAGACCGCCATCAACGAGCTGTTGCGGTAGAGGGGTGTCTTTCTTCCCCGCACCGCGGGGAAGTGGGCCGATGCGAAGCATCGGGTCGAAGGGGTCGCGGCCGTAGGCCGCGATCATTGTTCCTGCCTCGTCCGACCATTCCGCCGCTCACGCGGCGGCCCCTCCCCCGCTTTGCGGGTCCCCCTCCCCACTAACGTGGGGAGGAAGGTGGCTCACCCCGCCAGCCAGGCCTCCACGCCTTTTGCGGCCGCCACGCCCGTCGCGAAACTCGCCTGCAGGAGATAGCCGCCGGTGGGGGCGTCCCAGTCGAGCATTTCGCCGGCGGCGAAGACGCCCGGCAGGGCTTTCAGCATGAAATCCTCCCCCACGGCGCTGCGTGCTATACCGCCCGCCGAGGAGATGGCGCGCTCCAGGCCGCGCTGGGCGGTGACGGTGAGCGGCACGGCCTTGATGGTTTCGGCTAGGGGCGCCGGGTCGCGCGGCAGGCCGGCAACGGCATCGCGCAGGATGGAGACGGCCTGGGGCGCCAGGCCAGCCTTGCGCAATGTATTGGCCAGGGACTGGCCCTTCTTCGCCCTGGCAAGCCGGGCGGCGAGAGCCCCGGCACTTTGATTGGGCTTTAGATCGAGAAACAGCGTGACCGGACCGTTTGCCAGCGCATCGCGGACCGGGCCCGACAGGGCATAGACCGCACCGCCTTCCAGCCCGTAGCGGGCAATCATGGCCTCGCCGGTCACCCGTTCCTCGCCCAGGCCCAGTGCGATCGTCTTCAGCGGCGCGCCGGCGAAACGCGTCCGGGTGACCTTGCTCCAGGCAATCTCGACGCCGCAATTGGAGGCGGAGAAGGGAACGAGGTTCACGCCCTTTGCCTTGAGCCTGTCGGCCCAGCCGCCATCCGAGCCCAGCCGGGGCCAGCTCGCCCCGCCCAGGGCGAGAATGGTCGCGTCTGCGGCGTGTTCGACCGGACCTTCGGGTGTGTCGAAAGTGAGTGCGCCGCCCCTTGTCCAGCCGGTCCAGTCATGGCGCAGACGAAAGCGCACGCCCTGCGCCTCCAGCCGCGCCCGCCAGGCCCGCAGCAGGGGCGAAGCCTTCATCGCCTCGGGAAAGACGCGGCCGGAAGAGCCCACGAAACTCGCCTGGCCCAGGCCTTCGCACCAGGCACGCAGGGCCGCCGGATCGTGTTTCACGATGACCGGGCCCAGCCAGTCGGACGCCCCGCGATAACGGCCCAGGAAGGCCGGCAGGGCTTCGGAATGGGTGAGGTTCAACCCGCCGCGCCCCGCCATCAGGAATTTACGCCCCGGCGTGGGCATCTTCTCGAAGATATCCACGCCATGGCCCGCCGCGGAGAGATGCTCGGCAGCGATCAGCCCGGCCGGGCCGGCCCCGATAATGGCGATGGATCCGGAGGCGGTCATGGCAGGGTGGTAGCGCGCTTTCTTCCCCGCGTCAGCGGGGAAGTGGGCCGATGCGCAGCATCGGGTCGAAGGGGTCGCGGCCGCAGGCCGCGAAGGGCTGACGCGCCAGGATCCGCCATTCCGCCGCGTTCCGCGGCGCCCCTCCACCGCGCCTGCCGGCGCGGTCCCCCTCCCCACTGGCGTGGGGAGGAAATCAGCGTTCCCGCGCCTCCACCATCGCCCGTACCCGGTCCACGGGCAGGGCATGCACCACCGCGTCCGATCCCACGACGGGATAGTCGATATCCTCGGCCATCAGGAGCGAATTGTAGATGGCCTCCTCGGTTGCCTCGATCGCAGCCTGGAAGAGCGGCGACATCCGGCCGTTGGGCAGGTCGGTGATGGGCGAGACTTCGGTGCGCCGCTGCGGCGTGCGGCGCACATCGCGATGGGTGGAGAAGGCGATGGCATAGTCGCCCGACCCGTTGGTCATCGAGGCGCCCGTACGCGCCAGGCCGGCGAAGGTCCGGTGCGCCAGGCGTTCCAGATTGCGGCCGGAGAGCGGCGCATCGGTGGCCAGGACGATCATGATGGAGCCGTCGGCGCGGTCGTCTGCAACGTGATCGGAGAGATAATACTGCCCCAATTCCTCGCCGACGGGCAGGCCGTCCATCTGCAGGACGCCGCCATAATTCGTCTGCACCAGCACGCCCAGCGTCCAGCCGCCCAGGGCTTCCGGCAGGCGCCGCGACGACGTGCCGATGCCGCCCTTCCAGCCAAAGGCGACAGTGCCGTTGCCCGCCCCGACATTGCCTTCCGCGACCGCGCCGCCTGTCGCACTCTCGATGGCGTCCACGGCATGGGCCGGAGTGACCGTCCGGGCCCGGATATCGTTGAGCCGGCTGTCATTGGTCTCACCGACCACCATGTTGAGCGAGCGGATGTCTTCATGGCCCGGCCGCGCCAGCGTCCAGTCCAGGATACCGTCCGCGGCGCGCGGGACGGCCATGGTATTGGTCAGCACGATCGGCGTCTCGATCTCGCCCAGCTCGCGGATCTGGGTGGCGCCCATCAGCTTGCCATAACCATTGCCCACGGCCAGTCCGGCGGGAACCTTGTCGGCATACAGGTCGCCGTCATGCGGCAGGATGGCTGTCACGCCGGTGCGGATCGAGGCCTCCGGATCGGTAAGCGTCACCTGGCCGACCAGAACGCCCGCCACATCCGTGATCGCATTGAGCGGACCCGGTTCCAGCACACCCGGCGCAATGCCGATCTCGCGGGCGCGGTCCTGTGTATGAGCCGTTGATGTCATGGCCGCTATCGCCATCGCCGCGGTCCCCAGCGTACGCACAAGGATCATGATGGCGCCTCCCCCCGTTCGATTCCCGGAACCGAGAATAGCAGGCCACCGGCCGCCGTCACCGCATCTGCGCTGATCCGCCGCTACCGCTTTGCACCCGAATCTGCTGGGATGGGCGCTCATTTCATCGAGGGGCCCGTCATGAGCGATAACGAGACCAAGGAACGTCCGGCCGCCGCCGATCCGGCCGCGCCCTACGGTTCGGCGAACAACCCGTCCGAGTTCGACGTGCTGAACAAGCTGGAAAAGGACGAGCCCTATTTCATCATTCGCGGCGGCGACCCGCTGTCCGACGCGCTGGTGGAACTGCACGCCTATATCGGCGCAGGCCAGTCCGGTGCGGCACACGACACGCTGGAACGGATCCTGGCCCTGACTTCGCAGCATCCGCCGCGCCCGGTCGGCTCGCCGAAATACCGCGAGACGTTCAAGATCTCGGTGTCCATGGAACGCTATCGCGAAACCCACGGACGCTCGCACTGAGGCCTAGTAGGGCGTCCCGTCCTTGCGGGTGAAGACGGCGGGGCCGGAATAGCGGCCCGGCCTGGCTTCCATGTCGATATCGGGATAGTGGGCGCCGTCCTCGTCGGAACGGGTGCCGGCAACCAGGAAGACGCAATCGGCGTCCGAACGGTTCCGGATGCAATGCCCGTTCGCTTCGCCCGCAGGAAAGCCGGCGCAATCGCCCGCACGCATCACGGTTTCGCCCTCATCCGTCACCAGGGTCGCCTCGCCCTCGATCACGTAGACGAATTCGTCCTCATGGGTATGCCAGTGGCGCTGGGACGACCAGGCACCGGGCACCAGCCGGACCTGGTTGAAGCCGAATTGCGACAGGCCCGCCTGTGCCGACAGCCGGCGGGTATAGCGGCCGTTCACGACCCCGGCATGTTCGTCCGGATAGATCGTTCCTGTGGCCTCCGCGACCTCGGCGGCGGCAAATTTTCCCATGGCTGTATCCCCGATCTGGCTTGGCGCTATGAAGCGGCTATGTTGCGCATATGGACACGCAGATCGACCTTTCCAATCCCCTTCCCCTGGCGCAGGCGCTGATCCGGCGGCCCTCGATCACGCCGGCCGATGCCGGAGCCCTGGACGTCGTGCAGAACGCTCTGGAATCCCTCGGATTTGCCTGCCGGCGCTACCCCTTCGGAGAGGTCGACAATCTCTATGCCCGCCTGGGCAGCGGTTCGCCCTGCTTCATGTTTGCCGGACATACCGATGTGGTGCCGCCCGGAGCCGGGGCCGGCTGGGAGAAGCCGCCCTTCGGGGCGGAGGAATCGGACGGCGTGCTGTGGGGACGCGGCGCGGCCGACATGAAGGGCGCCATCGCCGCCATGATCGCGTCGGTCCAGCGCTATCTGGCGGAGAACGGCGCACCGGCGGGATCGATCGCGTTCCTGATCACCGGCGACGAGGAAGGCCCGGCCATCAATGGCACCCGGGCGGCCCTCGAGGCGCTCGCCGAGGAGGGCGAGCGCTTCGACCACTGCCTCGTCGGCGAGCCGACCAATCCGAACGCGCTGGGCGACACGATCAAGTCGGGCCGCCGCGGCAGTCTCAACTGCACCATCACGGTGACCGGCCGCCAGGGCCATGTCGCCTATCCCGAACGCGCGGAAAACCCGATCCCGGCCCTTCTGTCGCTGCTCGACCGGCTGCGTGCCCGCAAGCTGGACGACGGGGCACCGCACTTCCAGCCGTCCAATCTGGAAATCACCACCATCGATGTCGGCAATCCGACCACGAATGTCATCCCGGCCACGGCCACGGCACGTTTCAATATCCGTTTCAACATCAAGCATACCGGTGCCGATCTGGTCCGCTGGATCGAGGACGAGGCGGCCAAGGCGGACCTCGATTTCGACGGCACGGTAAAAACCGGCATCCATGTCGCCGGCGAGGCCTTCCTCACACCCGCGGGCGCATTCACCACGCTGCTGCAGGACTGCGTCGAGGCCGAAACCGGCCGGCGCCCCGCGCTGACCACGGGCGGGGGCACGTCGGATGCGCGCTACATCCAGGCCTACGGCCCGGTTGCCGAGTTCGGCCTGGTCGGGGCGACCATGCACCAGGTCAACGAGCGGGTCCCCGTAAGCGATATCGAAACCCTGACACGGATCTATACGCGCATCCTGACGTGCTATTTCAGGGATACGCCCGCATGATCGCGCTGGCGTCGGAGGCCCGGCGCTCGATCGGCGCCAGCTGGCGCATGCTGACCTTCAAGGAAGGCTGGCGCGAGGGCTTCGACGTTTCCCTGGGCGGGTTCTGGCGCTCTTTCGCGGCGGCCGTCCTCGCCCTGCCGCTGGTGGCGCTGATCCTTGCGGGCGGCTGGCATGCCGGCGGCACGATCGAACTGGGCCGCTTCGCGTTCGGCTATGCCCTGTCCTGGGCGATCTTCCCCCTGGCCGCTGCGGCGGCATGCGCGGTCACCGGCGCCCGCACCGGCTTCGTGCCCTGGGTTGTGGTGCACAATTGGGCCGTGCTCTGGCTCTACGCATTCCAGGCACTGTTCTGGACGCTGCACACGGCGGGCCTGTTCACCCGCGATCTCCTGGAGCTGTCCTTCTTTTTCTACACCTATCTGCGCATCCTGGTGCACTGGCGCATCGCCTACGCCTCGCTGGGCCTGCCGACCATCACCTCGGCGCTGGCGGCCGCCGTGCCGATCCTGGCCGGCGAGATCACGGTCACGCTTCTCTATGCCAGCGCACGCGCGGCTCAGGCTTCGGGCGGGTAGTCGACGGCGACGAGATAGAGACCGTCCGGCGGCGCGACGGGGCCGCAACGGCTGCGATCGGCGGCATCCAGCGCCGCCTTGAAATCCCGCGCCGACCATTTGCCCACGCCGACCTCCACCAGCGATCCGACCATGGAGCGCACCTGCCGGTGCAGGAAGGAGCGGGCCGAGCAGGTCAGCTGCACTTCCTCGCCATAGCGCGATACCGAGATGGCATCGAGCGTCTTGACCGGGCTGTCGGCCTGGCACTGGGCATCGCGGAATGTCGTGAAGTCGTGCTGGCCGAGCAGTGCCTGGGCGGCATGGTGCATCGCACCGGCATCCAGCGGGCGCGGCACACGCCAGACCTGGCCGCGATCGAGGGTCAGCGGCGGCCGCCGGTCGATCATGCGATAAAGATAATGCCGTTTCGTCGCGGAAAAGCGGGCATGAAAGGTCTCTGGAACAGGCTCGGCGTCCAGCACGGCAACCGGGTCGGGCTGGAGGTGATAGTTCAGCGCGTCGCGCACCTTGTCGGGCGCGAGGTCCTTGACGAGATCGATGTGCGCCACCTGCCCCAGCGCGTGGACACCGCTGTCCGTGCGCCCGGCGCCATAGACCGTGACCGGAGCTTCATCGAGCGCCGCGGCGGCGCGTTCCAGACTTTCCTGGACCGACGGCCCGTTGTCCTGGCGTTGCCAGCCGGAAAAGGGCGTGCCGTCATACTCCAGGGTGAGCTTGTAGCGGGGCATCAGCCGAGCACCGTACCCGCGGGCAGCGTATTGCCGCGCAGGAAGTCCGCCGCGTCCATGGCACCCTTGCCCTCTCGCTGCAGGCGTTCAAGCCGCAGCGCCCCCTTGCTGCAGGCCACCAGCAGGGCGTCGTCCAGCACCGTGCCGGGTTCGCCGCCGCCTTCCCCGGCCCGGGCCATCAGCACTTTAACCCGCACCAGGCCCTTCTCTGTCGGCATTTCGAACCAGGCACCGGGAAACGGCGAAAGTCCGCGCACATGATTGGCCAGGTCCACGGCGGACTGGGTCCAGTCCAGGCGCGCTTCGGAGGAGGAGATTTTCTTCGCGTAAGTGATGCCGTCCTCCGATTGCGGCACGGCCTCCAGCGTGTCGCGCTCCAGTGCCGAGAGTGCGCGCGGCCACATCAGCGCGCCGGTATCCCTCAGCTTGTCGTGCAGGGTAGCGGCGGTGTCGTCTTCGGCGATGCGCACCGTTTCCGACAGCAGGATCGGACCGGTATCGAGCCCGGCTTCCATCTGCTGGATCTGCACACCCGTTGTCTCGTCGCCGGCCATGATCGCACGCTGGATGGGCGCGGCACCGCGCCAGCGCGGCAGCAGCGAGGCGTGCAGGTTGAGACAGCCCAGGCGCGGTGCGTCAAGCGCCTCCCGGGGCAGTATCTGGCCGTAGGCGACAACGGCAGCCACATCGAGATCGAGCGCCCTGAACCCGGCAATCACATCCGGATCGCGAAAACTTTCGGGCGTAGAGACGGGAATGCCCAGCACCTCCGCCAATTGATGCACCGCCGTCTTCTGCTCGGCCTGCCCCCGGCCGCGGCGGCGCGGCGGCTGGGTATAGACGCGGGCGATCTCGTGCCCGGCCGCGGCGATCTCGGCGAGCGAGCGGGCGGCAAAGTCCGGTGTGCCCATGAAGGCGAGGCGAAGCGTCATTAACGGGTCCGTATTCATCGGCGGTCGGGGTTGGGTTGTGATAGCGTCCGGCCATGCCCAACGCCAAGAGAAAGCGTCACCCATGAAACCTGCCTGGACAATCCTCCCGCTCCTGCTGCTCGCCGCCTGTGCCACGGACAAGGCACCGCCGGCCCCGCCGCCCGCGGTGATCGAGGTCGGGATCGGGGAAAGCTGCGGCGGTTTCACCCGGCCCGGGCGCATGTGTGCCGGCGCGCCGGAAACCGCCTATTGCCGCTATGAACCCGCCGCCATGTGCGGTGCGGCCGATGCCCCGGGAACCTGTCAGCCACGCCCGCAAGTCTGCACCCGCGAATACCGCCCGGTCTGCGGCTGCGACCGCCGGACCTACGGCAATGCCTGCACGGCGGCCTCGGCCGGTGTCAGCGTGGTGCACGAGGGGGCGTGCCACGAGGGCTGACGATCACGGACGGGGCATCTCTGCTGCGCTGCCGCAATAAATCGTGATCGCGTGGAAATGCGGCTCCCACTGCCCCAATAAAGTGCAGAGTGGTAAATCACACGCCTGTGCCAATCATGGCACTCGGGTTAAGGATACCACTCACATGCGTACGCAACTTGCCGCCGCCCTCCTGGGCGGCGCGATTCTGATGGCCTGCACTGCCCCGGAAGACGTTTCCGCAATGGCCGACACTCCGGCCCAGGATGCTGCGCCGGTCAGCGAGACCGTGACCGACGAAACGGTCGCGGAATTGCCGGCTGACGAAGGTCTGGCCGACATTGCTCCGGCCGAAACCGCTCCGGCTGCCGACGCGGTCGAGACCGCACCGGTCTGCCCCCAGGACTATGCGCCTGTGTGCGGCGCCGACGGTGAAACCTATGGCAATGCCTGCGAAGCCGAGACCGCCGGCATCGAAATCGCCGCGACCGGCGAATGCCACGTCGACGACGAGGACGGCCAGCACTAAGCCGGCAACCTGCGGGGGCGGGCATGCCTGCCCCCGCTTGCCTATTCGGCGCCCCAGGGCGGCGGCGGAGCTTCGACCGGCTGCGTCAGGTCGAACTCGGCCGCGAAATGCCGGTCCGGCCGGTCCAGCGCATACGTAAAGCGCGTCTCACCCAGCGTGATCGACCAGACATTCTCCGTTGAGGCGGGAATGCCCTCGCGCTCGAACAGCGCCCGGGAATATGCATCCGCCGGAAACTCCGCCCGGTCCGGCGCCGGCGCTTCCACCGTATCGCCGCCATATTGGGTCAGCACATCCTCGCTGCCATCCTCATGCCGGTGATCGTGCTTCAGGCGCAGCCCGTCCGCGGTGCGTGAAATCACCCAGGTGCGCGAGCGATCCTCGCCGACATGCAGCGGGATGCGGATCGCGTCCCCGCCGCACTCGCGCACATGCATGACAAGCCGCCGGGACGCCCAGTCAGCATCACGGGGATCCTCGCTGACAACGCGGCCTTCGAAGGCCTGACCGCAACGGGCGGCCAGACGATCGAACAGGTCCGCCTCCGGCGCCGGCTGTGAACAGGCCATCAGGGCAAGCGGCATCGTCGCGCTCAGGCCAATGCGTTTCATGGAGGTCCCTTTCAACAACAATCGGCAAACCTGCCCCATCTCTTCCGGTTTGGAAACAATCCTTTTCGCCGGACTGGCTGGGTGCAAGCGGCCGTCGGTCCTATCTTGTCGTCAAGACCGGCGGGCCATCCCGCCGCAACGCAAGGAGTGAATCGCCATGACCGCGACCGACACCATGACCAGGACGCGCCGGATCACCAAGATCTCGCGCGGCCAGCCGACCTCGGACGGGGCCGGCGTGAAGCTGACCCGCATGCTGGGCCATCGCGGGCTGATGGATCTCGACCCCTTCCTGATGCTGGACCAGATCCGCTCGGATGACAGCGCCGACTATATGGCCGGATTCCCGAACCATCCGCACCGCGGCTTCGAGACTGTGACCATCATGCTGGACGGCAAGATGCGCCACGGCGACAACAAGGGCCATTCCGGCGTGATCGAGGACGGCGGCATCCAGTGGATGACGGCCGGCCGGGGCATCGTTCATTCCGAGACCCCGGAACAGGAAGATGGCCGTCTCTGGGGCTTCCAGCTGTGGGTCAACCTGCCCGCCGAGCTGAAGATGACGGAGCCGGGCTATCAGGAATTCGCCCGGGACGAGATCCCGGTCGAAACCCGCGAGGGGGCGACCTTGCGCGTGCTGGCCGGGCGGAGCTCGACCGGTGTGGAAGGCCCGGCGAAATCGGTCTCGATCCAGCCCACCCTGATCGACATCGTGCTGGAACCGGGCGCCCGCCTGGTCGAACAAGTCGATCCGGAGCACACGGCCTTCATCGCCGTTTACAAGGGGGCGGTCTCCTCCGGCGAAGGCCGGGTGAGCGATCCCGATCTGGGCGTTCTGGAGGACGGCGACACGATCGAGCTGAAGGCCGGAGAGGACGGCGCGAGCCTGCTTCTGGTCGCCGGCAAACCGATCAACGAGCCGGTCGCCCGCTACGGTCCCTTCGTGATGAACACGGAAGCCGAGCTGCACCAGGCGGTGCGGGATTTCCAGGCCGGGAAGTTCTAGCCTCCGCCGGTTTTCCGGCCAGGATGGAACACAGAGCCAGCCGGGATCCACTCACATCTCTTTCTCCCCTGCCGAGTGTGAGTGGATCCCGGACAGCTCAGCGCTTCCGGGACAAATGGCCGGGCAGGGGAACAAGGCCGAGGGGCGGATGCCGCGCTTGCGCTCCGTGTCAGGCCGCGTCGCGGTCTTTCAGCTTTTCCGCCTTGCGCACCTTCTGCACGGCGCGCTGGCGTTTCAGACGCGAGAGATAGTCGATGAAAAGCACGCCCTCGAGATGGTCCATCTCGTGCTGGATGCACACGGCGTACATGCCCTCGGCGATCTCGTCGACTTCATTGCCGTCATAATCGAGATACTGCACGCGGATACGGTCCGGGCGCTCGACCTCGTCATAGACGGTGGGCACGGACAGGCAGCCCTCTTCATAGGGCTGCAGCGTGTCGGACGGTTCGGAAAGCACCGGATTGACGAAAAAGCGCGGTTGCGGCTCCTCGTCCGGGCGCGCCAGATCCATCACGATGACGCGCTTGGGCACACCGACCTGGATCGCCGCCAGGCCGATCCCGTCGGCGGCATACATCGTCTCCAGCATGTCATCCATGAGCGCGCGAAGCTCGTCATCAACCTTTTCAACAGGTTGCGAGACTTCCTTCAGGATGGGATCCGGAACGGTGCGAATTTCACGTATAGCCATAGGCTCTAAATAATCCCGCCGCCTTAATCGTTCAAGAATCGGCCGCTTCGGAGGCCGAAAGCGCCGGCGTTTCGTCATGCTCGACACCGGCCGCGTCGAGATAGTCGTCGGGCAGGGATTTGCGAGTCGAGGCGCCGAGCTTTTTCAGCATTTCCGCCTGGCGGATGACATTGCCGCGGCCGTCGGAGAGCTTGTTCTTGGCGTCGTGCCAGGCGCCCTTGGCCTGATCGATCCGGGTGCCGACCTTTTCCAGATCGCCGACAAAACCCTCCAGCTTGTCGTAGAGCGCACCGGCGCGGTTGGCGATGTCCAGCGCATTGCGGTTCTGCCGGTCGACGGTCCACAGATTCTGCACCGTGCGCATGGCCATCATCAGCGTGGTCGGCGTGGCGATCATCACATCGCGCTCCCAGGCATAGACGGTGACGTCCGGATCGTTCTGCAGGGCCAGCGAGGCCGCGCCTTCCAGCGGCACGAACATCAGGGTGAAGCTCACCCCTTCGTAGAATTGCGCATAGTCCTTTTCTCCCAGCGCCTTGATATGGCTGCGCACGGAGTTGAGATGCTGTTTCAGCGCCGCACCGCGCTCCTCGTCCTCCTCCGCATTCACACACCGCTCGAAGGCAGTCAGCGAGACCTTGCTGTCGATCACCAGGCGCTGCTTGCCCGGCAGTTCGACCACGATATCCGGCCGCCGGCGCGCGCCGTCCTCGGTCGTCTCGCTCTGCTGGGTGAAGAATTCATGGCCCTCGCGCAGGCCGGCACGCTCCAGTATGGAGGCCAGTACCAGCTCGCCCCAATCGCCCTGGACCTTGGATGAGGAGCGCAGGGCGTTGGTCAGGCTCTTGGCGTCCTCCGACATCTGGGCCGCGTCCTTGCGGACGGTTTCCATCAATTGCTTGATCTCGCCGGCATGACCCGAACGCTCCTTGGCATCGGTCTCCACCTTGGTGCGGAATTCGGAGAGCTGGTCGCGCAATGGTTTCAGCAGGGTCTGCAGGTTTTCCGTGCTCTGCTTGTTCAGCTCGGCGCCGGAGGTCTTGAGGATTTCGTTCGCCGTGAGCTTGAACTGTTCGGTCAGGCGCTCGCGGGCCTTTTCCAGCTCGGCCAGCTTGTCCTTGTGATGCTCCAGCGCCGCCTCGTGGGCGGATTTCAGACCGGAGAGTTCGCGCACCAGGGCCTGTTTCTCCTCCTGCAGTGCATCGACCTTCCCGCGCAGGCGGTCGCGTTCCTCGATCGCGCCATCGAGCCGGGCCAGGCGTTCGCGCGCCGCGGCCAGGTCGCCGCGCAGCGTCTCGACCTGGTCCGCCTCGAACCCGTCATCCCTTTGCGGGCGGCGCAGGATGAGCACGGCCAGAAGCGCGATCACGAGGCCGAGGCCGCAGAGCAGGAGCCAGGTTTCCGGAGCGATATCGGTCAGGATCATGAGTTCGCCTTCTGTTCGCGGCGCATTCTGCGTGAGTCGGTCGACGGCGGCCAGCTTGGCACGCGCCAGCGTCAAAACCTGTCACCCATGCGGCCCGCATCTTGCGTCACACGGCAGCGAGGGACGTTGGAGGCCTGCGATGCGCGTGCGGATCGTTTCAATCGAGGACATGACGGCCGATCTGGTCGCGAAATGGAACGGCTGGGCCCGTCCGGACGGCCGGCTGATCAGCCCCTATCTGTGCTTCGAGTTTACCGAAACGGTCGCCCGCACCCGGCCCGATACCCGCATCGCCGTGCTGGAAGACGACGGCGAAGTCACCGGTTTCTTTCCGCACCATGCGCCACATGACGGGATCGTGCGCCCGCTGGGCGCGCCGATGAGCGACTATCAGGGCATTGTCGCCAGGCCGGGCGTGCATATCGACCCGCGGGCCATCGTGCGGGCCTGCGGCGGCTCGGCGATGGTGTACGACAACTGGTATTGCCCGCTCGGCGGCATACCCGATGCGCGCCGCGAGCGCGAAGGCAGCGTGATCGTCGATCTGGCCGAAGGCGCCAGGGCCTATTTCGACGCGCGCCGGAGCGTCCACCGCGACCATTTCAAGAAAACGGCCCGGCGCCTGCGCGCGGCCGAACGCGATTTCGGCCCGGTGCGGGTCAAGCTGGGCGACGACACAGGCCGCGCCTTTGCTGCGCTCGCCGCCTGGAAGGAGGCGCAGTACACGTCCACCGGAAAGCTGAATGTCTTCTCCATTGCCTGGGTCCAGGACGTGCTCGCGCAGCTGCGCGCCCGCGAGGGCGAGGCCTTCGGCGGCCTCACCGCCTCGCTCTGGTTCGGAGACCGGCTGGCCGCCGTCGAATTCGGTCTGGTAGCCGACGATGTCTATCATTCCTGGTTCCCGGCCTACGATCCGGAACTGGCCAGGTATTCGCCGGGCCTGCTCCTGCTGCACGGACTGTTCGAACAGGCGCAGGCGCACGGCCTTGAACGCATCGATCTCGGCCGCGGCGGCGGACATTACAAGAAATACTATGCCAGCTACGAAATTCCGCTGGATCACGGCCGCGTACTGGTTCCCGGCATGGCGGCGCTGGGCATCTGCAGCTGGGAACTGGCCGAACGTGCTGCTGCTGTGATGCCGGATGCGGTGGCGAACCTGCCGGTGCGGTTGCGCCGCCGCTGGGCCCAGGTCAGCGCCTTCCAGCCCCGTTTTGCGCCACGCCTGGCGAGCTTTGCCGGATCCATCGCGCTGTAGCCCTTTCGTCCACGCCCCTCTTCAATCCCCCGGCGCATCGCCCTAGATTGGGCCTTGCCAACAGGGAGAGCGAGCATGCGTGTTGTTGCAAGTACACTAGCGCTGGCGGTCCTGACTGGATCCGCCCTGGCCCAATCAACCATCCATGAAACCGAACAGGCCGACTTCACGGTGGAGACCGTGGCAGAGGGGCTGGAGTTTCCCTGGTCGCTCGCCTTCCTGCCGGACGGCGACATGCTGGTTACCGAACGCGAGGGCCGGCTGCGCTATATCGATGACGGCACGCTTCGCGAGGCCCCGGTCGAGGGCCTGCCGGACATACTGGTTGAAAACCAGGGCGGCCTGCTCGGCCTTGCCCTGCACCCGGAATTCGCCGAGACGCGCTGGGTCTATTTCGCTTTTTCCGAAGGCACGGCCTCGGCCAACCGGACGGCCCTCGCCCGCGGCCGGCTGAGCGAGGACGGCCGTGCGCTGAACGGTGTGGAAACGCTGTTCCGGGTCAATTTCGAGAAGGAGCGCGGCTATCATTTCGGCGGCCGCATCCAGTTCCTGGACGACGGCACGCTTCTGCTGACCCTCGGCGATGGCGGGCTGCACCGGAACGAGGCGCAGAACCTGGGCAATCATCTGGGCACGATTGTCCGGCTCAATGATGACGGCTCGGTGCCCTTCGACAACCCCTTCGTCAGCGCCGGCGGCGCACAGCCGGAGATCTGGTCCTACGGACACCGCAATGTGCAGGGCATCGCCATCAATCCGGCCACCGGATCTGTCTGGACGCACGAACACGGCGCCCGCGGCGGCGACGAGATCAACATCGTCGAGGCCGGGCTGAATTATGGCTGGCCCGAGATCACCTACGGTATCAACTATGACGGCACGCCTGTCTCCGACGCTACCCGGCGTGAAGGACTGGAACAGCCGATCTGGTTCTGGGATCCCTCCATCGCGCCGTCCGGACTGGCCTTCTACCGGGGCGAGGAATTCCCGGAATGGCAGGGCGATGCCTTCGTCGGGGGGCTCGCGGGCTCCATGCTCGTTCGCTATGAAGTGGACGGTGACCGGATCATCTCCGAAGAGGAGCTCCTGGTCGAACGCGGCGAGCGGATCCGCGACGTCCGGTCCGGCCCGGACGGCCATCTCTACATTCTAACCGACGATCTGGAAGGTGCCGTGTTGCGGCTGGATGTCGTCGTGCCGTAGGAGCAGACCTCCGGCAGCGCAACGTCCCGAACCTAGCCGCGCATATCCAGCAGCCGCCGTCCCTGCGCGACATTGCGCAGGAGATAGACCAGCGGCGTGTCGAAGGCGGCCACCAGGACTTTCACCAGTACCTGGCCGAGTATCAGGCTGCCGATGGCCGCCCAGGTCTGGATCCCGGCGAAAGCGACGGTGATGAAAATGGTCGAATTCAGGATCTGGGAAATCATGGTCGAGGCATTGTTGCGCAGCCAGAGCCGGTTCTTGCCTTCATCGCGCATCCGCATGTGATGGAAAATCAGCACATCGGCCAGCGCGCTGACGCCGAATGCCGCCATGCCCGCGAAATTGGTCCTGTTGCCCGATGAGAAGACGGAGACGAACTCGGCCTGGCGCTCCGGCGTCCAGCTGTCGGCTGCGGAAATAAACGGCACGACGTCCTCGACATGCATCGCATAGACCAGGAGCAGAGCCAGGACGACCCGCATCGCCAGGCCGCACAGAACCACACAGAGTGCATAGCCGCGGCCCCAGACTTCGCTGATCACATCGGTGGCCAGATAGGTCAGGCAAAAGGCCAGTGTCCCGGCCGGCACAAGCACCGAGACCGGTCCCAGATGGACTTCATGCACCTTTATGGCGGTCAGTGCCGCAAGCACCAAGGATACCATGAACAGTCCGGTGCAGAAGAAGAGGACCACCGCCTTGCGCGTGACGCGCTCGGGGTTCATCGCCCCTGTCGCGACCGTGTCCGCCATGCCGTCCTCCCAGCCGTTCCGCCGGAAGAATAGGATGATTTGCGGTGTTGAATAGGTAAATTCAGACCGAGGACCGGCTGCGGAAGGCCGCAGCCAGCGTACCGTCGTCGAGATAATCCAGCTCTCCGCCCACCGGCACGCCCCGCGCCAGCGAGGTCACCGAGACATCGCAACCGGCCAGCTTGTCGGCGAGATAGTGGGCCGTGGTCTGGCCGTCGACCGTGGCGTTGAGGGCCAGAACGATCTCACTGACGGCGTCGCGCCCGGCCCGTTCGATCAGCTTGGCGATGTTCAGATCCTCAGGCCGCACGCCGTCCAGCGCCGAGAGCACGCCGCCCAGCACGTGATAGCGCCCCTTGAAGGCACCGGCGCGTTCCAGCGCCCAGAGATCGCCGACGGTCTCGACGACGCAGATCGCGCCGTCCTGCCGGTTGGGCGCGGCGCAGACGGCACAGGGGTCGGTGACGTCGAGATTGCCACATTCACTGCAGGACCGGATCTTGTCGGCGGCATCGCCCAGGGCCTCGGCCAGGGGGCGCATCAGGCCGTCGCGCTTGCCCAGAAGATGCAGCGCCGCGCGCCGGGCCGACCGCGGCCCCAGACCCGGCAGTTTCGCCAGGAGCGTGATCAGGCGTTCGATTTCCGGGCCGGCCGAGGCGGTTCGCATGAGCGATTGCGTCCTAGAAGGGCAGGTTCATGCCCGGAGGCAGATCCAGCCCGCCGGCTGCGTCCTTGAGGATTTCCTGCTGGCGCACTTCGGCCTTGCGGCGGGCGTCGTTGTGCGCGGCCAGGATCAGGTCCTCCAGGATTTCCGGCTCGTCCGGATCGATCAGGCTCTTGTCGATATCGACCCGTTTCAGATCGCCCTTGGCCGTCATCGTGACGCGCAACAGGCCGGCCCCGGACTCGCCGGTCACCTCCTCCGCATCGAGCTTGGCCTGGGCGTCGGCCATTTTCTGCTGCATGGCCTGCGCCTGCTTCATCAGACCCATCAGGTCCTTCATGCACGTTTCTCCGTTGTCCGGTGTTCGTCGTCCGCGCCGTCGGCTTCGCGCCGGGCCTGACGGACCGCCACAATCTCCGCCCCGGGGAAGAGTCGCAAGGCCTCGCTGACAGCGGGATCGCGGCGGGCGCGTTCCAGGCGCTCGGCCTCCTCGCGCCGGCGCCGCTCGATCCAGGTTTCCCCGCCCTCGACCTCGTCACTGGCGAGAATGCCCCAGCGGGCGCCGGTCCATTCCTGCAGCCGCCGCGCCAGGCGCTGTGCGAGATCCGGCGGGCAGCCCGGTTCAGGCCGGTAGGTAAAGGAACCCGGCTTGAAGGCGGCCGGGCGCACATAACGTTCGATATCCGATTGCAGGCCGATATCCCGCTTTTCGCGCAACAGCGCGATCAGCGCCTCGAAACTCTCGGGGCCGTCGGCCGGCACCTCGCCGTCGGCCAGGGGTGCGGGCGGCTGGACCGGTGCCATGCCCGCCGGCGCGGCTGGCGCCGGCTCAGGCTTTCCCGGCGCCTCCCCGGCAGACGCGGCAGGGCCTGTTTGCGCCGGCGGATGCGCGGCGAGAATCCGCGCGGCCTCCTCCGGTCCCGGCAGGGCCGCAGCCGCGGCCAGGCGCAGGACGGTCATCTCGGCGGCGGCCAGCGGGTCTGGGGCATTGCGGATATCGTCCAGCCCGGTGAGCAGGATTTTCCAGAGCCGGGTGAGCTGGCCCAGCGACTGTTTCTCCGCCAGCGCGACGATGCGCTGGACGGTATCGGCCGCCTCGCCAAGATCGGCCCCGGGGCCCGCCGCCTTCACCCGCGAGGTGGCGTGAACATAGTCCAGAAGATCGCGGCCGATGACGACGGGATCGCCACCGGCATCGTAGAGCGCCGACAATTCTTCCAGTGCCTCGGCCGTCTTGCCCGACAGGGCCTGTTCGAGCAGGTCCAGCACGCGGGCCCGGTCGGCCAGGCCCAGCATGTCGCGGATCTGCGGGGCGGAGACGGGACCCGTCTCCTCGCTGCCCTGGACGATGGCCTGATCCAGCAGCGACAGCGCATCGCGCACCGAGCCTTCCGCGGCGCGGGCGATCAGGGACAGGCCTTCGCGGTCGACCGAGGCGTTTTCCAGCTGACAGATGCGTTCGAGATGTCCGGTCAGCACCTCGCGGTCGATGCGCTTGAGATCGAAGCGCTGGCAGCGCGACAGCACGGTCACCGGCACCTTGCGGATCTCGGTCGTGGCGAAGATGAACTTGGCATGCTCCGGCGGTTCCTCGAGCGTCTTCAACAGGGCATTGAAGGCCGAGGCGGAGAGCATGTGCACCTCGTCGATGATGTAGACCTTGTAGCGCGCGGAAACCGGGGCGTAGCGCACGCCTTCGAGGATTTCGCGGATGTCGCCGACCCCGGTGCGCGAGGCCGCGTCCATCTCCATCACATCGACATGCGCCGAGCGCGCGATCGCCTCGCAGTGCCGGCCCGGCATGGCCAGTTTCATCGAGGGTTCGTCGATCTCGTCGGTAGCATAGTTGAGTGCGCGGGCGATCAGGCGTGCCGTCGTCGTCTTGCCGATGCCGCGCACGCCGGTGAGCATGTAGGCATGGGCGATGCGGCCGGCCGCGAAGGCATTGGTCAGGGTGCGCACCATGGGCTCCTGACCGATCAGGTCTTCAAAGGTCGACGGACGGTATTTGCGGGCCAGGACCTGATAGCCCGGACCGGGCGCGGTCTCGGGCAGGTCGAGTCCCGGCATCAGGGCGTCGCTCGCTCCGGTGTCTTCGGCTGGGAGCGGCGTGTCGTCCATGGGGGCTCTTCGGGTTGCGGCCTGGAAGCGTTCGGGTCAACGCAGCGATTGCGTGGAAGACCGAACGGCGACCCGGGCGGAAACTCGTTACGGCTGCTTCCTTCCGGACCTGACCGGGTTGGCGAGGTGCCCGTCCACCGCCGGCCTTCCACATGCCTATATCGCTTGCCGCAGCCCGCAACGCAAGGCGCGGCCTCATTGCGGCCGGGTAAAATCCGCGCTGCCCAGATGCGCCGCCGCGGCGAGAAAACTGGCATGATCGTCCAGCACGGCGACGAGATCCTCATTGCCGCCGGCAGACATCAGCACATCGCGCCAATATCCCGTCACCCGCGACTGGGTCTCCAGCCAGTCACGCACGGCCATCTGCGCATGATGCGCGCAAAGCGGAACGGAACGCAGGGTTTTCGCATCCATGTCGGCACCTCCTGGGAACACAATAAATGCGACTCATTCTCATATGCAATAGAGGCGTCACAGTTTTCCGCAGGTCAGACAGGTCTTTCTGGCGCAGTATGGACATCATCATATCCCGCCCGCTGCCGGCTAGCCGGGAGCGGCGCTGCGTGAACGATCTTGGCCTCACCTGCCCGGGTGCCGCCAGCCTCGCGGGCGCTGCGCGACCGCATCGAGGCGGAGCCGGGCCGGCCCTGCTGCATCCCCGGACATCGCGAGCATTTCGATCTCTAGCGGCAGCGGTTGAAGCCGCGCTCCGAAGCCTCTAAGTCTGGCGTTTCTTCCGGCGCCACGGCGCCACCCTCCTGCCGGACACGGTGTTTTCCATGAACGATCGCGCCCTCCTGACCGGACAGCGTCCGATGGTTTTCGCCGGAGCGCCGCTCGACCGCGGCGAAGTGTTGCGGCGCGACGAGGACAGGCTGGCCGCCCTGATCGGCGGCGATGAGGGCTGGTGGCTGATTCTGCGCGATGGTGAGCCGCTGTTGCAGCCGGACGGAGCAGTCTTCTGGTTCCGCCGGTCGGAGCTGGACGGACTTGGCCTGGGCCCGGAACGGATTTTCCTGGGTCACTACAAGGGCACGCCCTGTTTCGCGGCACAGCTGGCCAAGGACAGCCCGTTGCCGGACGGGGTGGAGATGCTGGATGCACGCCGTGCGGCCATGGGGCTTTCGCCGGACGAGGCGGCGATCTATGGCCAGGCCAGGTCGCTTCTGGCCTGGCACGGCCGTCACGGTTTCTGCGCCGGTTGCGGTACGGCCACGCAGATCCGCTCGGGCGGCGCGCGACGCGTCTGCCCCGCCTGCCACTCCGAACATTATCCGCGGGTCGATCCCGTCGTTATCATGCTGGCCGTCAATGGCGAGGAATGCCTGCTGGGCCGGCAGGCGGCCTGGCCGCCGGCAATGTGGTCGGCACTCGCCGGTTTCGTGGAGCCGGCGGAAACCCTGGAGGAAGCCTGCGCGCGCGAACTCAAGGAAGAGGCCGGCGTGACGGCCGACATGCACGCCATCCGCTATGTCATGGGCCAGCCCTGGCCCTTTCCCGGCTCGCTGATGATCGGCCTCGTGGCACCGGTCAGCGACGCCGCGATCACGGTCGACACACACGAGTTGGAGACCGCGCGCTGGTTCCACCGCGACGAGGTGCGTGCCATGCTCGACGGCACGCACCCCGACGCCGCCATGCCGCCTTCGATCGCCATAGCCAGGCGGCTGGCGGAATTATGGGTCGACGGCGCGATCTAGTCCGCGTGCTGCAGGATCGGCTTGGACCAGGACATCGCCTGGAATGCCTCGTCGACCGGCGTTTCGGCGATATGATTGGTGTAGTTCGACATCGTCTTCATGGTCACGCCGGTGATCACGTCGAGTACATTGGCCTTGGTGAAGCCCGCCTTGAGGAAGGCATCCACATCGGAATGCTCCACCAGTCCCCGTTCGCGCACCACGGTCTGGGTGAACTGGCGCAGGGCTTCCAGCCGCGGATCTGATGCGATGGCCCGCCCTTCGCGGATCGCGATCAGGTCTTCCCGGTCCAGGCCGACATTCAGCGACACGGTGGAGTGCGCCGCTACGCAGTATTCGCAATTGTTCTCGAAGCTCGTCGTCAGCAGCACGACCTGCTGTTCTGCCGCCGTCAGCCCGCTCTTCCCGTAGAGGCTGGAAAGGCTGGAATAGGCTTCCAGAGCGGCCGGCGAGGCAGCGAGTTCGCCCATAAGGTTGGGGATGAAACCGTACTTCGACTTCGCCGATTTCAGCTGCGGCTTGGAAGCCGCCGGCGCCGAGGATTCGTCGAACAGAGTGAACTGTGTCATGGCATCGCCCTTTCATGCGTTGGCAAGCGGAAAACCGCCTGAACAGGAACGCCGGGCGTTGTTTCAGTATCCCGGCGTGCGGGCTCAGGAGGCGCCGGTTCCGGCCGCTCCAAAGGCGCTGGCCGGATACGCGGCGGCACACGCGGACCCGGGCCTGGAACGCCGGTTTCCGCAGGCCACCAGATTACCACCAAGTCCGCCGCTATCCGAGTCATCCTTGCGCTGCAGGTGCGTGGTGAGATGCGTGCAGGGGCGGCCGATGCCGGCCGGCCCCCGCCACTGTTCTCGCATGGGTCCCGGTCTAACCGCCGAAACGGAAGACGTAGGACAGGCCGAAGCGGTCGGCCTCGCCCAGACCGTCAAAATCGGACCGCGTATAGTCCAGCCGCACGCCGCTGTTTTCCGTGAAGTCGAACGTGGCGCCGGCGCCCCAGGCAAAACTGCCGTCGCCGACACCGCCGGCGGGCGTGAAATTGGTGTCGAAATCGACATGATTATAACCTGCACGGCCAAATATGCCGAACCGGTCGGTCAGCGGCAGACGGCCCACGCCAAACAGGCCGACGCCATAGTTCAGCTCGACCTCGGCCGGCACGGCTGCGATGCAGACCGCATCGACCGGGCAGGCGCCGCGGCTGTCCCCGTCGAAACCGACATCGAACTCCGCCTCGACACCGAAATACCGGTTGAAATTGTAGCCGCCGCGCAGCGTGGCGACATCGAGGGTGAAATCGTCCAGCTGGATCTGGGAATAGCCGCCCGACAGGGTGATTTCGCCGTCTTGCGCCAGAGCCGCGCCGGACAGTCCGGTCACCATGGCGGCACTCACAAACAGGTTACGCAACATTATGAAAGTCCTCGCTAAATGGGGTTTCCCTCGCTCGGCCCCATGACCCGGACTTGATGCGCGATTGCAGCTGACACTCCGGTGAACGGCCAGTTCATGCAGGTTACGATTGCGCAATGAAAAAGGGCCGCCCGGCCGGGCGGCCCTTCATCATGATCGCGGGGCTCTGCTAGCCACCGAAACGGCGGACATAGGAGACGCCGAACACGTCGGACTCACCGCCATCGTCATAATCGAAACGCGTGTAGTCGACGCGCACGCCATTGTCGCCGGCGAAGAACCACTCGCCGCCCACGCCATAGGCCCAGGCATCGTCGTCGGCCTCAAAGCTCAGACCAGCCACCGAGGCTTCGGCTTCGGTGGTGGAATAGCCGGCGCGCAGGAAGACGTTGCCCTGATCGCTCGACCAGGGACGCACAACGCCGAACAGGCCGGCGATATAGTCGAGTTCGACGTCACCGGCGACGCCGCCTTCGGTGATGCTGTCATCGCCGATGCCGACATTCACCTGGCCTTCGACGCCGAGATAGCGCGTGAAGTCATAACCGCCGCGCAGGACGATCGTGTCGAATTCGGCGCTGTCGAAATCGGCCCGCTCGTAACCGGCGCCGAGCGTGAATCGGGGCGCATCCTGGGCCGGGGCACCGGCGGTCAGGGCGAGCGCGGAGAGGGAGGCTGCAAGAAGGGAACGGTACATGTTTATCAACCTTACATTTTTCTGGTCGGCTATACGCCAAAAGCGTGATCCCCAGCCGGACCCCGAAGTGGGATTCGACCGGGGCGGATTCAAGGCAGAGCAGCGCCCGAACTGCGGCCGCGCTGCACATTCCCGGCAGTGTGACTTTTCCGCTTCACATGCGGGGACGGCCGGTCTGCACCGGCACAACGCGCGGCAACGCGGAAATCCGGCTTTCCGTTCCGTGACGATGCTGAAATGCCCCGGACATGCGGCGCGTTAACGCATGCACAAGAGCGCTCAGGAGTGTTGCCTGCACGCGCGGCACATGCCAAACACTGGCCCGACTTTTGACCTGAGAGAATCTGGGGGCGTCCATGGGCGAACTCTTCTGGAACAAGGTGGCCGGTGTTGTCATCGCGACCGTGCTGGCTGTCCTGGCCATTACGGAACTGGGCCACCTCCTGGTGCCGTCGCACGGCGCGCACGAGCTGACCGACGAAAACACGGCCTATCCGGTCGACTGGGCGTCGCTCGGCACGAGCGGCCATGGCGATGCCGAGCCGGAGGATACCGGACCGACCGATTACGGCCTCCTGCTGGCCAATGCCGACCTGTCCAGCGGCGAACGCGTGGCGCGCCGCTGCGCCGCCTGCCACACTTTCGAGGAAGGCGGGGCCAACGGCGTCGGCCCGAATCTGTGGGGTGTTGTCGGCGCGGACATCGCCGCCCATGCCGGCTTCTCCTATTCGGATGCGCTGACCTCGCTGGACGGCGACTGGACGTTCGAAGCGCTCGACGCCTTCATCGAAAATCCGTCGGCCTTCGCGCCGGGCACCGCGATGTCTTTCCGCGGCCTGCGCGACGAGACCCAGCGCATGGACCTTCTGGTCTATCTGCGCAGCCTGTCGAACAATCCGGTCGCCCTGCCCGAACCGCTGCCGGCTGAAGGCGAAATGGCGGAAGAGGTGTCCGACATGGCCGAAGGCGCGGCCGAAGCCATGGGCGGGATGAACGACGAAGGCGCCGAGGATGTCGCCGAGGCGGCTTCCGAAGACGCGCCTGCGCAAGACGAACCGCAGGAGGACGGCGGCCACTAGGACGCTGTCCCGCACCAAAAGCGAAAAAGCCCGGGTCCACGCCCGGGCTTTTTTCTTCCTTGCTTTCTTCCCCACGTCCCTGGGGAGTGGCCAGAGGTGCGGCCTTGGGAAAGATGGCCGGGTCTGGTGTGAACGGTTCCGCCGCGCGCTGCTGCGCAGTCCCCCATGAAATGGGGAGGAAGCTACGCCCGCACGATGGTGCGTACCGGGTTTTCCGCCTCGCGGATCCGCGCCTCGGCATCGGCGAAGGGTTCCAGCGTCGTGTCCATGCTCGAGGCATTGGCGTGCAGCAGGTGTTCGCTGTCGGTCATGATACCGACATGGCCCGGCCAGAAGACAATATCGCCGCGCTCGCGTTCAGGATTGCCGGTGACATCGCGCCACATGGCCTTCAGCGCACGCTCCTGCTGATCGGTGTCGCGCGGCACCTCGATGCCGGCCGCGCGCAGCGCCATCTGGGTAAGGCCGGAACAGTCCAGGCCCACACTCTCCTTGCCACCCCAGAGATAAGGTGTCCCCAGAAACGCCTCGGCCACGGCAACGAAATCGCCAGCGGCGTCATCCAGCGCACCGGTATGCGCCTCGATCACCCAGCCGATCCCCCTCGCCTCGACGAAGCGTCCGCGGCGCTGCCCAGCACTGATCAGCGCATTGAGGCTGAGCAGGCAGTCCGGTTCCGATTTGATATCCGGTTCGGAAAAGGCATAGGTGCGCAACGCGGTGATATGGAGAGACGGGGTGAGTATGGCGTGTGTGAAGCCGCCCAGGTCGACCCAGCCGACATAACCGCCGGCGCGGGAATAGCCCCAGCCCCAGCCGTCCGTCTCCTCCAGCACGGCGAACACTTCGCCGCACAGGACCTGGTCGTCCATGGGCGCATCCGGGCGCGGCTGTTTCCGGATCGGCGCGGCCGGAATCCGGCATTGATGATCGACGGGCTCGACGAAGCGTTCCGCCTCGACCTGCCCCTTCAGATGCGCGGCTGCGAGATCGGGCCGGGCCGGGGTGAGGCGGGGATCCAGGTCGGGCATGTGCGGGTTTCCTCGGCACGAAGGGCAACACGTTCGCCGTAATCGTACAGAAACACCGCGCCTTTGACAGTCCGGTGCACTGACACGTCGCGCTTGTCGCTGCGATCCTTCTTGCGGCGCACGAAACCCTGGCGCTCCAGGACGTCCAGCGCCCGCGTCACGGCCGGCTTGGGCAGACCCAGCGCGCGGGACAGATCGCGCACGGCATGGGGGCCCGGCTGCATGAAAATCGACAGCAGGAGCGCGAATTGCCGCGCTGTCAGATCCGCTGTCGCCCCCTGGACGACATCGGCCGAAACGCGACGCATCATCTCAAGCGAAGCCATCGCCTGTGACGCCATGAAGGCTCTCCCGAGGACACCCGATTCGTTCGGGCCTAATCCTGGAATCGCTCCTTGAGCATTTGGTAAACGGCGCGCGCAGCGTGCATGTCTCCCCCCTTGGGCCGGCCCGGCCGGTCCTTGGGATTCCAGGCGAAAATGTCGAAATGCATCCAGGCGGCCTCGCCGACAAAACGGCGCAGAAAAAGCGCCGCCGTGATGGATCCGGCCATCGGCATGACGGTGGAGTTCACGATATCGGAGATCTCGCCCTCGATATCGGGCTCGTACCCATCCCACAGCGGCATGCGCCAGAGCGGGTCGGCCACTTTCAGCGCCGCCGCCGACAGGTCGGCCGCCAGCATGTCGTCATCGGTGTAGAAGGGCGCCACTTCAGGCCCCAGCGCCACCCGGGCGGCCCCCGTCAGCGTGGCGAAATCGAGCAGCAGTTCGACATCTTCCTCGGTCGCCCGCGCCAGCGCATCGGCCAGCACCAGACGGCCCTCGGCATCCGTATTGTCGACCTCGACGGTGAGCCCCTTGCGCGAGGAGAGAATGTCGCCCGGCCGGAACGCCCCGGCCCCGACCGCATTTTCCACGGCCGGCACGAGAAGGTGCAGCCGCACCGGTAAGCCCGCCGCCATGACCATGCGCGCCAGACCCATCGCGTTGGCCGCGCCGCCCATGTCTTTTTTCATGAGCCGCATGTTTTGCGCCGCCTTCAGATCTAGCCCGCCCGTGTCGAAACACACGCCCTTTCCGACGATCGCCAGACGGGGATGGTTTTCCTCGCCCCACTCCAATTCCAGCAGCCGCGGCGCTTCGCCGGCTGCGCGGCCCACGGCGTGAATCATGGGATAGTTCTGCGCCAGGAGATCGTCGCCGCGGATCACCGAGACCGTCGCGCCGTAGGCGTCGGCGAGTGAGCGGAACGCCTCCTCCAGCCCTTCCGGCCCCATCCGGTCCGCCGGCGTGTTGACCAGATCACGGGTCAGTGTGACCGATTTCACGATCGCCTCGGCCTCGTCGAGATCGGTGCCGCGGGGCGGCACCAGCCGGGCCGGCTGGCGTTCCGCCGGCTTGTAGACGGTGAAATTGTAGCCGCCCAACGCCCAGGCCGTAGCCGCCAGCGTGGCGTCCCAGCCCTCCGGCAAGGCTTCCAGGCGCCAATCGCCCTGCGGCAGCGCCTTCGCTGCAGCGCCGATCGCGAACACGTCCTTGCCATCGCCGATGCCCAGCCAGGCATCGCAGGCCTGGCCGCGCGGCAAACGCACGACCTGGCCGGGCTTGCCCTCGAACCCGGCGGCCAGGAAACGCATTTCCTCGGGCAACGCCTCGATCTGACGTTCGGCATCGGCCTTGGCGACGAGCCGCAGCGTGAAGGCCGTGTCTGACGATGCGAATGTCTCGGTCATGGATCCTGCCTTTCTTCAACGCCGGAAAACGGCGAAACGGGATTAACGCATTCTTGACCGGGTCAGCACAGATTCAAGCCAAGCTCACAGTTGTCCGGTTCTACCATGCGCTCGAATTTCCTGCTCGCCCCGCTGGCCGCCCTCGCCCTTGCCGCCTGCGCCTCCACCGCGCCGACGGAAGAGGAGCAGGCCGTCATCGATACGATGAATGCGAATTCCATCGTCCCCGCCTCGACCCAAGAACGCCAGGCGATCCGCAGCCAGGACCTCCTTACACAGGCGGCCTTCTGGGCCGAGGCCTACGAGTTGAATCCGTCCGACCGCGAGGCCGCCCTGGAACTCTCCAGCGCCCTGCGCCGGCTCGGCAATCATCGCCGCGCCGCCGAAGTGGCCCAGCAGGCCCTGGCCCTTTATCCTGACAACAGCCCGCTTCTGCTGGCCCATGGCAGTGCCCTGGCCGCCGCCGGCCGCGGCGCCGCCGGGCTGGAATCGCTGCGCCGGGCCAGCCAGCTCGAACCGGGCAACTGGCAGATCCTCAATGCCCTGGGCGTGGCCCAGGAGCAGGCCGGCCAGACTGCCGAGGCGCGCGCCACATTCCGCAATGCACTGGACATCGAGCCGGGCCATCCCTCGATCCTGTCCAATCTCGCCCTGTCCTACGCGGCCCGCGGCGAGGCGGAGACGGCCGAACGCATGCTGCGCGAAGCCATGGTGCGTCCGGGCGCCGATGCCACCGTACGCCAGAATCTGGCCCTGGTGATTGCCCTGCAGGGCCGGTTCGACGAAGCCGAGACCATGGCGCGGGTGGATGTCACTCCGCAGATGGCCGAGGCGAACATGGCCTATATCCGCGCCATGCTGACCTCGCGCCGCCGCTACGACGCCGTGCGCTCGGAATAGCGACCCGCGCCTAGCCTTCCCGATAGCGCGCTTCGCAGCCGACCGGGAAATTCACCGAGCGGGCAATGAAGCAGTATTTATGGATCTCGCCGTGGATGGCATCCGCCGTTTCCACATCGGTTCCCGGAGCCAATGTAATCGTCGGCCGCAATGTGGCTTCCAGGAAGCGCCCCGCGCCGTCCGGCGCCGTTTCGCCCACGCCCTCCGGATCGTCCGAATAGGCGGTGACGACGATTCCCGCCACGCTGGCGAGATGGAGATACCAGAGCATGTGGCAGGCCGAGAGGGCCGAGATCAGCATGTCTTCGGGGTTGGGCAGGCCGGGATCGCCACCCAGCAGTGGATCATTGGAACAGTGAATGACGGGTTTGCCCGGCGTTTCCACATTCCAGGTCCGGTCATAGGCCTTGTAGGCACTGGTCCCTGTGCCGCGATTGCCCGTCCAGACCACGCGTGCGTTGTAGGCATGCGTTTTCGCCATGCGCCGCTCCCTCTCGTCACGATCCCTATGTCTGTCGCCCCGCACGGCCGCGCAAGGGCGCGCATCTAGCGCAATACACCCCGCTGCCGCAGGAAGATCAGGGCGCAGATGGCCAGGAGATGGCCGATCAGGTGAAGATATCCGGCCATGTCGTTCATCAATTGCGGCACCGTGGTCAGCAGCACCCAGTCCCCGATCCCGGGCACCAGGCTGAGGATCAGCAGGTAGAGGGCAAAACGGGAGCGCAGGATCAGGGCGATGAAGGCGGCCATGAAACATATCACGGCGAGCCAGAACACAACGGCATGGACCAGACTGACCGAGCTGACGTAGCCATAGGCGTCAAACTCGAAGACGTCGCGGGGCCAGAGATGCAGCCGGGCCATCAGGTCGATGGCGCCCCAGCCGGCGTAGGACAGGGCCTGCCGCCCGACCAGCAGCAACGCGACCACGAACACCCCGATCTCCACGGGGCGGGAATTCAAACCGAAGATGTGCACTTGTGTCAGTCCGGTACCGGCCAACGGCGATACTGCCGTTCGCGGATCATTCTGTGACAATTTCGAGACGGGGGAAACGCCCTAGTTCGCATTGACAGGCGGCGGGGGCGGCGGCGGCGCGCCATCCGCCTCCTCGACCTTCTTGAGCGGAAAGTCCTTGCGCAGCAGAGGCGATACCAGGGTGTGGTCGAAGCGGAAGTCTTCGACCAGTTCGCGCAGCTCGGCCGGGGCACGCCCGTCCTTGGCAGCTTCGGTGCCGCGATAGAGCGCATACAGGCGCAGATAATTCTTGTCGTCGCGCGACAGCGAGGTGTCATCGAGCCGCGAGCACACGGTGACCAGGCGCTGGATCGCCGGTTTGCGCTTGCCCGCCCTGAGCTCGATCATCGCCGCCGCCAGACTGACTTTCCAGCCCATGTCGGCATAATGCGTCTTGGGTGCAGCGCCCAGCGCCTTGCGGGCTGCCGCGATGTCTTCCGACGCAAGCGCCTGCATGGCCTCGCCCACGGCCTTGTCGGCGGCGCGGATGTCCTCGCGGCGTTGTTCGGCTGTCTTGCGCCCGGAAAACATGGGCTGTGTCCACCTGTGCAACATACGGCTCGCTATTCAAATAACGCGCCAGCGGCCTTTGTCACAGGCTATTGAAGCGGATAATCGCAGGTCCGAGAATAACCACGAACAGAACCGGCAGGAAAAACACGATCATCGGAACGGTCAGCTTCGCCGGCAGCGAGGCGGCTTTCTTTTCCGCAGCAGCCAGTCGCATGTCGCGGTTTTCCTTGGCCATCACCCGCAACGCCTGTCCCAGCGGGGTACCATATCGTTCGGCCTGTATCAGCGAGGTGCAGACCGCTTTCACGCCCGGGTGATTGGTTCGTTTCGCCAGGTTCTCGTAGGCATTGCGGCGGTCTTGCAGGTAGGAAAGTTCCGCCGTTGTCAGCGACAATTCCTCGGCCAGTTCGATCGATTGCGAGCCGATCTCGGTCGATACCTTGTGAAAGGCCGCCTCGATGGACATCCCCGATTCCACGCATATCAGCAGCAGGTCGAGCGCGTCGGGAAAGGCGCTCATGATCGATTGCTGGCGCTTCTGGGCCACGTTCGACAGGTAGAGGTTCGGCGCGTAGTAGCCCAACAGGCCCAGACCGAACGCGATGCAGAAGCGTGTGATGTCGGGCAGACCGAAATCATTGATCATGAAGACATAGACGGACGCGCCGGCGAACAGGATGATCGGCGAGGCCAGGCGGAAGAAATAGAAGGTAACGGCCGGCCGGTTGCCGCGCATGCCCGCCTGCTGCAGCTTCTCCTGCAGGGCCGGATCCTCGAAGGCCTTCTGCAGGTTCAGCGAGTCCACAACCTTGCGCATCATGCCCTTGGCCTCGGCGCCACGGATCGAGCTGCCGCCGCGGCCACGCGCGGCTTCTTCCATGGCTTCGCGGCTCTTGCGGCGCAGTTCCTCGCGGCGATTGCGGACATTCCTGACCCGCTTGTCCAGCGTGTCGGTGCCCATCACCGGGGCCGCCAGCGTAATGATCGTGGCGAAGACCAGCACCGCGCTGATCATCATGATGAGCGACTCGGGATCCGTCAGGAAATCGCGGATGTCCGTGAAGTCGATACCGAACATCCGCGCCTCAGATCTTGAAGTTGATCATGCCGCGCATGACCATGATGCCGATGAACATCCACGTCGCCCCGCCCAGCAGCATCAGCTGACCGGTCGGATCAGTGAACATCTGGCCCATGTAGGACGGCGTCGTGAAATAGACGATCGCCAGCACGCCCGGCGGCAGCGAACCGATGATCGCCGCGGAAGACTTGGCCTCTGAAGACAGGGCGCCGATCTTTTCGCGCATCATCTTGCGCGAACGCAGCACGGTGGACAGGTTCGAGAGCGTCTCGGCCAGATTGCCGCCCGTCTTCTGCTGGATGACCAGCACGGTGCGGAAAAAGTTCAGTTCGGGAAGCGGCATGCGCTCGCACATCCGGTCCAGCCCGTCGGGCAAGGATACGCCGACGGCGATACCTTCAACCAGTTTCTCGAACTCGGTGCGTACCGGTTCGGGCGATTCCGTGGCGAGGATTTTCAGGCACTCATTGAGCGGAAGACCCGATTTCACACCGCGGGTGATGACGTCGAGGGAGTTGGCGAACTCGGCGGTGAATTTCTTCTGCCGGCGGCCGCGCAGGAAGCCCAGCCACCAGCGCGGCAGGCCGAACGTGCTCACCAGGGCCACCATGCCCACGACGATCAGGTTCTGACCGGTCAGAAAGGCGATGAGCGTGCCGGCCAGGCCCAGACCCGCAGAGATCAGCCAGAAGGTGGCCGGCGTGAACGACAGGCCCGCCTGCCGGATCCGCGCCTTGACGGTCAGCGTCTTCTTGCGCTGGTCGCGCTGGCGCTGTTCGAGGTCCTTCAGCGATTCCTGGACCTGTTTCTTTCGCTGGGCGGCCTGATCGAGCGCCGAGGTGTGGCGTTTGCCGCGCTGGAGCTTGCCGTCGCCGACGGCGCGGTTGACCCGCTTCTTCGACTGCGCGTCGCCGGCAGCGCCCACCGCCACCCAGCCGATACCGCCGACGGCCACGAAGGCCGCCGCGGCAGCAAGCATGAAGGCCATATCGGGACTCATCGTCAGGCCTCCGCTGCGTCGAGGGCGTTTGCCAGCTCGCGTTCCAGACCGAAATAACGCGCGCGGTCCCAGAATTTCGGCCGGGCGATACCGGTCGAGGAATGCCGGCCCTCGATCTTGCCATGCTCGTCCTCGCCCTGGATGTCGTAGACGAACAAGTCCTGGGTGACGATGACATCGCCTTCCATACCGATCACTTCGGTGATGTGGGTGATCTTGCGTGAACCGTCGCGCAGGCGCGCCGCCTGGACCACCACGTCGATCGATCCCACGATCATTTCGCGGATTGTTCGGGTGGGCAGGTTGTAGCCGCCCATTGTGATCATGGATTCGATACGCGAGAGGGCTTCGCGCGGCGAGTTGGCGTGCAGCGTGCCCATCGAGCCGTCATGGCCGGTATTCATGGCCTGCAGGAGGTCGAAGGCCTCCGGGCCGCGCACCTCGCCGACGATGATCCGTTCCGGGCGCATACGCAGACAGTTCTTCACCAGATCGCGCATCGTCACCTGGCCCGAGCCTTCCAGGTTCGGCGGGCGGGTTTCCAGGCGCACCACGTGCGGCTGCTGCAGTTGCAGTTCGGCGGCGTCTTCGCAGGTCACGACCCGCTCGTCTTCCTCGATGAAGCCGGTCATGCAGTTCAAAAGCGTGGTCTTGCCCGAACCGGTACCGCCGGAGATCAACACGTTACAGCGCGAAGCCCCGATGATTTCCAGAACCTTGGCGCCTTCCGGCGAGATGGAGTTGAACTCCACCAGATTCCGCATCGTCAGCTTGTCTTTCTTGAACTTACGAATGGTCAGGGTGGGACCATCCAGTGCCAGCGGCGGCGCGATCACGTTGACGCGCGAACCGTCCATCAGACGGGCGTCACAGATCGGCGAGCTTTCGTCGACGCGGCGGCCGACCTGGCTGACGATGCGCTGACAGATATTCATCAACTGGGCATTGTCGCGGAAGCGGATATTGGTCTTTTCCAGCTTGCCATTGACTTCGATGAAGACGTCGTCGGCGCCGTTGACCATGATGTCGGCAATGTCGTCACGGGCCAGCAGCGGCTCCAGCGGGCCGAAGCCCAGCACGTCATTGCAGATGTCCTGGAGCAGTTGTTCCTGCTCGGCGATCGACATGGCGACATTCTTGATCGAGATGATCTCGGTGACGATGTCGCGGATTTCCTCGGCGGCCGTCTCATTGTCGAGCCGGGCCAGCTGGCCCAGGTCGATCGTGTCGATCAGCGCGTTGAAGATCGTCGTCTTGATTGCGTAATATTCTTCGGACCGCCCGCCGGGCTCGCTCCGCACCGGCTTGGAAGCCGGCTTGGCCGCCAGTTTGGGAGCCGGTTTCGGTGCCGGCTTGGGAGCAGGCTTGGGCGCCGGCGCCGTCGCACGGGTTTCAGGTTTCGGCGCAACAGCCGTTGCGGAACGCGTCTCGGGCGCCGCTTGCGGGCGCACATCCGCCTTCGGCGCCGCGGGGGGCGGCGCCGGCGGGGCAGATCGGGTTGTCGGTCCTCCGGCGCGCTTGCCGAACATCGCAGACTAGCCTCCGAACAGTTTTCCGATGAAAGACCGCTTGCGCGGCAAGGGGGCGACCCGGCCTGAGACCAGACCGGCCAGATGGCCGAAGCCTTCTGCCGCCTTGGACTTGGCATCCAGCTCGGTGATCATCTGGCCGTTATTGGCGGCTTTGCCGAACAATTGCGGCTCAAACGGCAGGACCAGAGCCGGTTGCGTTCCCAGCGCCTCGGCGAAATCCTTGACCGGGATTTCCGGACGCTTGGGCATGCCCGCCATATTGATCACCACTTTCGGCGGCTCGTCATTGGGACGGGCGCTGGTGACCAGGTCGAACAGGTTTTTCGCATTGCGCAGGGACGCCAAGTCCGGCGTCACGGTCAGCACAACCTGATCCGCACTCAGCAGGGTCTGACGAACCCAAGGGCTCCAGGCGTGCGGCAGGTCCAGCGTGACGAAGGGCGCCTGCCGGCGCACCTTGTCCAGCACGGTCTCATATTCGACCGGACCGAATTCCCAATCCTTGTCCAGCGTCGCGGGGGCCGAGAACAGGCTCAGCCGGTCGGTGCAGCGGACCAGAAGACGATCCAGCAGGGCGTCATCCAGGCGGTCCGGATCGGACAGAGCGTCACCCAGGGTCTGGGCCGGGTCCTGGTTGAAGTCGAGACCGGCGGTCCCGAAGGACAGGTCCAGATCAACCAGCACGGCATCCGACTGAATGCTTTCGGTCAGCGCCCAGGTACAGTTGTGGGCAATGGTCGAAGACCCCAC